>NZ_JBZCNC010000003.1:0-648058 GCF_058269115.1 Arthrobacter sp. TJ-266 | reverse complement strand
TTCTTTCCCGCTTTTTTTCCCAGATTCGGACCCCCACCCTTTGCTCGTGCAGTTCCGCCCTCAGTTTCTTTCCTCCCTTCCCCCCCCCCCCCCCCCCCCCCCCCCCGCGTCGCGGGCTTCGTCCGCCAGGAGCCGGTGACCGAACTCGGGATCGTCGGTATGAGCGTCGAACAGTGCGTTCGCGCGATACGCCTCAACGACTTCCGCCGTGGTGACTGGGGCGGCCGGCCACCGGTAGTAGGGCTGGCGGGAGAGCTTCAACACCCGGCACGTCACGGTCACGGGGATCCCCGAGTCGGCGAACTCTCTCACGAGCGGGTAGAACCATTTCCCGGCAGATTCGCCTGCGACAAATACGCTGCTGCCCGGCGCAGGACTTCATTCTCCTGCTCAAGCAGCCGGACCCGTTTCCGCAATCCGCGGTTCTCCGCCGTCTCGCTGCGAAACGGACCAGCCGTCATGCCGTCACCGGTCCCGGCGCTCCGCATCCATTTCGTCAGCGTCATCGGGTGAACACCGAAGTCCTTCGCGACCGGCTCGATCGTCACTCCGGACTCACGATTCCTCGCCACGCGCGCCAGGTCGTCGCGGAATTCATCTGGGTAAGGCTTCGGCACAGCAACATCCTTCCAGGCCCGCCTTCCGACAAGCCAGATCAGATATCACCTATCCGTGCAGCAGACCCTTGCGCCTCCGGAGCATCATCCCTTCCTCCAGCCCGGGTCGACACCCTTAGAGCGGAGAGAACGCGACGCGGCAAAGGGTCGGTGCGTAGATGATGCCGTTGCCGATCAGGGACGCGCGGATCATCGTCATGGAGCTCGGTCTTCGGCCGCTGCGCTCGGCCGGCGCTGCTGAAGGTGAACTTGAGGGTAACCAGACGTGGTCTGGAGTTTCGATACGGGGTGCAGGCCGCACACTGGGTGGAGGCAACAGAAGATCCTGGACGTGTCCGCGTTCTTTCGTTGAGTACATCGAGGCGCTTGCGCGGACATGGGGTTCATCGTCCGTGTCAAGCAGCCGGCCCGGACGAAACTCACTCCCCCGACCTCCTTGGTCGATTGATCCTTTGAGTCCTGTCATGGTCTGAGGTCGTTCAATACTGGCGATGTGAGTCAGGCGCCGAACCCCATCGACACACCGACCTTGTTCGATCTGGTTCTCACCCATGACAACGTCCAGGACTTCCTCGATCAGCTCGCTGTCCTCTCCACACGCATCATGTCCCCCGCACTCGTTGAATGCAGCATCACCTACCGGGACGCGAGAAGAACAACCACCCTGGCCAGTAGCAGTCCCGACGTCGACATCATGGACGATCGTGAATACGACAGCGGGGCCGGCCCGTGCCTGTCCTCCATGGAGACTGGCACCATCATCATCACCATCGTCGACATCGCCACGACCGAGACCGTGACTCCGGCAGCGCGTGCATCAACTTCTACGCCGCAGACCCCTTCGTCTCCACTCCACAACGACGAGCCGTCGCCCGTAGCTTCGCGACCACTACAGCAACATCACTCACCCTCGCCCTACGCCTGAGCTCAAGCGTCGCCATCAACGACGACCTGTACCTGGCCGTCGATGCCCGCTCCCCGATCAACGTGGCCAAGGACCTGCGGGGTGTACCCAAACGCAACATGGCTCGAGTAGCGAAACTCGTCTCACCCCGGAACGGACATGCCGCTCAGGGTGCCTATGTGCTCGTCTTCACAGTCCAGCGTGAGCGTTCCTTCCGCGGCCTGACGCGGCAAGAAGGTACCCATATCGGTTCTCGCGGTAGCCCGCACGAATCCTTGAATTTGCCTACGCGGGCGCATGCCGACGGTAGAGCAACCAGTGCAGTGCTCATTGAGCAGGGTAGGCTGCCATTCCTGAAAGCACGGGCGCCGACCTTGCTCATCACGCGTGCCGTGCCGCCTGTGGGTAATACCCGCAGGGCCTCCTCCGCCGGACGAAATGCTCAGCGCTGAGTAATTCGACCTGTTCACCGTCCAAGTGACACGAGCCATGCCTGCGTCACACGAAAAGCTGCCTACCAAGCTGCTTATAGGCCATTCAACGGCCCACCTCCGGCGAATTGCGTAGACATCCTTACCTGTCTCGCTTGTCTCACCTGTCAACCGGGGCTAGCTGTTCTTGGCCCCGTCAACATCACCGCAGGCCATCACTCGCACACCTCCCTGGGAGAACAATCATGACCACCGCCAACACGCCCCGCGCGGGCACCCGTACGAACGTCCAGAAAGCAGCCCTCGCCGTGGGAGCCGTGTTCCTTCTCGTCGGGCTGCTCGGCTTCATCCCCGGCATCGCCAGCCAGTACGACCAGCTCGAATTCGCCGGACACGAATCCGGCGCCCTGCTCCTTGGCCTGTTCCAGGTATCCGTCCTGCATAACCTCGTGCACCTGCTCTTCGGGGTAGCCGGGGCAGCCATGGCCCGCACCATCAGCGGCGCCCGCTCCTACCTCCTCTACGGAGGCATCATCTACCTGGTCCTATGGATCTACGGTCTGGTCATTGACCACGAATCGGCCGGCAACGTCGTCCCCGTCAACGATGCAGACAACTGGCTGCACCTGTTCCTGGGCATCGGCATGATTGCGCTGGCACTGCTACTCACACGCAACCACAAGCGCACAACAACACACGTCCAACCAACAGATTGACTAGTTCAACCGATTAGCTGATACCGCCGAAAACAGTGCGGCCCCAAAAACATCTGAGGCCGCACTGCTATTTCCATCAAAAAATCACTTCATCAACTATAGGATCGACTCGCTTCGAGCTCATATCTGAAGCTTGACTACTCTGCCGTCTCGAAGGCGAGGACCAAAACAGCCCCAGATGCGGACCCCAAGGCTGTGGGCGGTCAACAAAGCGATGCGCATTCCAGGGACCGCTCAACTCACGATGGCCAGGGCCTGGTGGAGACTGTCGATGGTGATCGTCATGTTGGCGTCGACGTCCTTGATCTCTCCGTCGATCTGATAGGGCATGGGCTTCAGCGTGGAGAAGCGGTAGTGGGAGTAGCTCGGCTGGTTACCCAGCCCCGTGGTCGAGGCACGCAGCGCCGTGAGGAGGATCCGCCACTTGGCCATATGCGGAAAGGTGATGACTTCGAACTTTCCATCGGCGGGGTGGTCCTCGGCTTCGCTGAGCGTGGCGTACTTCGCCATCTGCGAGATGTTCGCGAAGACGAGGCTGTCGAATGTCCTGTCCTCACCGTCGCTCTGCCGGATCCTGAAGGGCTTGTACTTGCGGAAGCTCCGGGCCACGGAGAACATCTCCGTGATCGCGCCCTTGCTGCCTTTTTCGATGTCGATGGCCATGATCGGCGTCAGCCCGAACCCGATGTAGGAATGCGCGTAGATCGGCTCGGTCTGTGCTGCGGAGCGCCCGCCCTGAAGGCTCAGACGCATCACGTCGATGCGCCGCACGTGACCGTCAACAATTGCTTCCGCCAGGGGTCTGCGCCCGGTGACGCGACTGTGGTCGTTCGCGTTACCCGCCGCCAGGACAGCGGACACGGCGTCGTCCCTGCCGCTGGCCATGACGCCGTTGATGACCTCGTTGTACCCGCCGTCACCGCTCACCGACACGACCAGCGCGTTGCCGGCCGACGCGGCTTCCTGCGCGAGTTCCACCGCGTGCCCCGCCCGTTCGGTCGGTGTCAGCTTGACGTCGGTTCCCGGCACGAGGGTGACCAATTGCTCCTGCAGCTCTTTCGCGAGCTTCGGGGCGTTCCCTGTGCTGTTCGGGTTGAAGATGATCGTGATCGCGTCGAACCTGCGCGGCTCCTGGGTGGTGTCGTTCATGATGCCTTCTTCTGTGAGAGATTTCTTCATCGATTCGGGCTATCGGCGATCGAGGAAGCCGGTGACAGCGGAGGCCACGGCAGCGGCGGCGCTGTGATGTGCCGCGTGGGGTGCTCCCTCGATAGTGCCGGATTCGCCGTGTTGAGCGGTGCGGGCAAGTTTGTCCGACCAGGCGGCGCCGGCGACGACGTCGCGTGAACCCCGCAGAACGAGCACGGGTTGTGCCGCCAGGGGTAGTCGCTCCTCGAGCGGATACCTCAGAGCGAGCTTCAGTTGAGCGGCATACCACCGCGGTCCGCACCGCACAACGTCCAGGAATTGAACCATGCTCAACAGTGGTTTCTCGAAGATCGAGTTGAACGCCAACCGGAGAGCCTGCTGACGCACTGTCCGGTGATCGACGTCGACAGCAGCACCGATCAGAACCAGGTGAGAAACAAGGTCCGGGCGTTCGATGGCCAGCTCCGTCGCGCTTTGCACGCCCATCGAATGACCGATCACCACACAGGACGAAGCTCGGGCGTCATCAAGGACCTTCCCGATCAAGTCGGCCGTCGCTTCGTTGGTCGACGCGTGGTCGGGTCTTCCCGTCCACCCGTACCCCGGAAGGTCGATCAGGTGTACGTCACCGTATGCGGCGAGGACCGATCCGAGACGCCGGAAATATCGGTGGGACATGCCGATCCCATGGATGAGGACGAACACCGGTACGGGCGCCTCAGTGCTCGCGTGGATGGTGGCGGCACGGCCACCATCGTTCACGCGTGCCGCTCGTGTCGTGCGATCGGTTGACCCGACAAGACGATCGCGGTCGGGGCTGAGGGGCATGATGTGCGACCTGCATTGCCGGTCCCCTACCGTGATGCTCCGCATCTCGAGCACCTTCGGGCGTGGTGCAAGACGGGTGACGTTTCCCGTCTGCGGCATGGTCGGTCGTGCCTCGTGCTCGGTCCGCTCACCTGCCTGAGTGTTTGGGTGCCGCGACAAGTCGGAGAGGACTGCGGCGGCGACCGTGGAAGCGCCTCCGCGATGGGCCGCGTGTGGCTGCCCTGGTATTTCCACGAGCTGTCCTTCGTGGGCGTTGCAGCTGAGTTTCTCGCACCAGTCGTGCCCGGAGATGATGTCGCGGGTACCGCGAAGGACGAGCACCGGGCGACTCACCAACGGCAGACGCTCATCAAGGCGGTAGCTGAGCATGACCGGCAGTTCCTGCAGGTACCAGCGGATCCCGCACTCGATGTATCCGAGACTGACCATCGCGTTCGTGACGGGCCTCTCGATCAGGGAGTCCACTGCGAGCATCAGCGTGTGTTTGGTCGCCGAGCGATGGACGACGTCGGTCACGGGCCCGATCAATGTCAGGTGGGACACGAGATCGGGTCTGCTGATCGCGAGTTCGGTCACGAACTGCGCGCCCATCGAGTGCCCGATCACCACAGCACCGCTCACCCCTTGTCCGTCGAGGACCCGGGCGATCACGTCCGCGTACTCCGGGACACTCATCTGGTGGCCAGGGCGTGCGGTGCCACCGAATCCGGGCAGATCGAGGATCAGGGTGTCGCCGTGCTCGATGAGGACGGCCTGCAGTGCGTCGAAGTAGCGGTGGGACATTCCGATCCCGTGTACAAGCACGAACACTGGCCGGGCAAACCCATGGTCCGGTGCTCGGCGGGTCAGATGCACGCGGCAGGAAAGGCGCGCACGCGCGTCCTCAACCTCGATCTCGATCGTGGTTGTTCTCGCCGCGGTCTCCGAACTTGGTACTGATTCGGAGTTCTGTGTCGTCTTCATGGCCTCTTACTGTCTGTGGTCGCCAGCTCGAGATGCCGGCTGATGGTGCCGGCTTAGGGTGCCGGATGGGGCTGGGCCGGTTTCAGGTGCGGCGGTAGCGGTTGACCATGGGGCAGTCGAAGGGGTCACGCGCCGCGAGGCCCACGCGGTTCAGGTAGGAGACCACGGCGCCGTAGGACGCCGCGACGCCGACCTCGGTGTAGGGCACGCGCAGGCGCTCGCAGTGCTCCTTCACGATCACGGCCGCGCGGCGCAGGTGCGGGCGGGGCATGTCGGGGAAGAGGTGGTGCTCGATCTGGAAGTTCAGTCCGCCGAAGGCGTTGTTCACGAAGGAGCCACCGCGGATGTTGCGCGAGGTGAGGACCTGCTTCTGGAAGAAGTCGAGTGTACTGTCCTTGGGCACAACGGGCATGCCCTTGTGGTTCGGGGCGAAGCTGGCGCCCATGTACACGCCGAACACGGCGAGCTGCACACCGAGGAACGCGAACGCCATGCCGACGGGCAGGAACCAGAACAGGATGCCGAGGTACGCGCCGAAGCGGGCGCCGAGGAGCGCGAGTTCCACCCAGCGGCCCTTGATGGTGCGGCGGGCGAAGAGGGTGCTGATGGAGCGGGCGTGGAGGTTGATGCCTTCCATGGTGAGCAGCGGGAAGAACAGGTAGCCCTGGCGGCGGGTGATCCAGGCGTGGAAGCCCTTGGCCTTCGCGGCGTCCTCCTCGAGGAAGGAGATGGTGTCCACCTCGATGTCCGGGTCCTTGCCCACGGTGTTCGGGTCGTTGTGGTGGCGGGTGTGCTTGTCCATCCACCACGCGTAGCTGATGCCCACGACGCCGGCGGCGAGGATGCGCCCGGACCAGTCGTTCGCGCCGCGTGTCGTGAAGATCTGGCGGTGCGAGGCCTCGTGCGCGAGGAAGGCGACCTGCGTGAGGACCACGCCGAGCCCGGCGGCGATGAGCAGCTGGAACCAGGTGTCACCGAGGAGGGCGAAGCCCGTCCATGCGGCGCCCATCGCGAGCGTGAGGAGGGCGAACACCGAGACGTAGAACCGGCGTCGGCGGGTGAGGAGGCCTTCCTTGCGCACCTGCTTCAGCAGCACGGAGTAGGAGGCGACGACGTCGTTCGGCCGCGAGATGCGGACGGTGCGGGGGGTCGATGACGCTGCCTCCACCGGGACAACAGCAGCACCAGCACCAGCACCAGCAGCAGCAGGGCCGGACGCGACCGAAGGGACTGCAGCAGAGAGGGTCGAGGTAGTGAGATCGTTCATGAGTGTCCCTTGGCGGTCGGTAGGAAATGCTGATCTGAAGAGTTCCAGCCGGGCTGCGTCTGCTGGATTTGCTGGGTACAGGTCATCCCCGTACCGAAGCCAGCGGCTCCGGTACAGGGATGTGAGGTGCTGTTAGACGTTGTAGTACTCGCGGCTACCGGATTTCGCCAGGCCTCGAGCCACCATGTAACCGATGGTGAGGAAGGTGATCAGTTCCATGCCCTGGTGGGCGTTGAACATGTCGATTCCGTCCTCGCCGTCGCCGTCCCCGACAACCAGCGCGGTAACGACGGTGGCGATGACCATGGCGACGTAGGCGAAGAACTCGGTGGTTTTCGTCGATGCCTTCGTCTCGGTGGAGCGTCGGGTCTCAACCCGGTTGCCGGCACTTGCGTGATCGCTGTGGTCGTTGTGGTCAGTGTGGGCGTTGTTGTGCGTGGTGCTGTTAGCCAAGGGTTTTCTCCTGAAAGATGTGGGGCCGAGAGTCGGCGGGTGAAGGCCCGTTCCGAGCTACTTCATACCTGTGAGCGGGAAGGTCGCGGTGTGCTCCACGATCGCTCTACGCTGTAGACTCTACGGTGTAGAGGCAGCGATGGCAAGCAGGCTTACCAACGCCCGACCGAGAGTGGTGTCCAGGATCGTCAGAGACCGGAACGATCGACCCGATGACGCCCCATCACACAAGGCGGCGAGCCAAGCAGCGAACACGACACGACGAGGCAGTGAGCGGCGATCGCTCAGTCGTGACGCGGTCCTACAAGCCGCTCTGGACCTCGTGGACGAGAACGGGCTCGACGCACTGTCGATGCGACGCCTGGGTGCCAGACTCGGACGGGATCCCATGGCTCTCTACCGGTACGCAGCCAACCGGGACGCCCTTCTGGACGGGCTGACCGAACTACTGCTGGATCGATGGACGATTCCCGCACCCGATACGAAGACCAACACCTGGCAGGACCAACTCCGTCTGGCGGCACACGAATTCCGTAAGCTGACCCTGCAGCATCCCAACCTCGTACCGCTGCTGGTCACGCGCCCCCTGTCGACCCCCCTTGGACTGCGCCCCCTCGGGGCCCTGCGACCGCTCGAAGGCATTCTCACCATCCTTCGTGCGGCAGGTTTCGATCCTGCTGGAGCCCTTCATGCTTACCGCGCCTACTACGGATACCTCTTAGGGCACGTCCTCAACGAACTTGAAGAGGTCGTGGTCAACCCGGACGAGGACGAGACCGGGCTACGGATGGGATTACATCGACTCCCCAAAAAGGACTTCCCGCACCTGCGCGATCTGGCAGCGCTCCTGCTCAGCTACGACGGCAAAGCCGAGCTCGACCAGGGCATCACGATCCTGCTCGAAGGCCTCGACGCACAGCTACGCCCTCCCCCGCCTACCAACTGACCCGTTCGAATCAGTCCCGGGTACACGGGACGCGGGTAGTGGTGCACGAGGTACTCCGTGACGAACACCTCGAGGTTTGGGAAGTACGTCGACGGCTCAGCGCTTGCAGCCTCCGGCTCGCGTGGCTCATCGGTGTCGGGTTCGTCGGCGGATGGTGCCTGGATGAGCTGGTCGAACTCATTGCCAGCATCAAAGGGTGACTGCACGTCGACCGGCTACTCCTTCACCATGCTCGACCAGCGGTTCCCGCCGCCGGTCGTCGCCACCGGCTGTGCCACTGACTCCCTGACCGGTTCGACGACCGGTTCAGATCCCGGACGCAGCACCGGTGCCGGGGCTGGCGGGTTCAAGCGCGCGGCCTCGAACGCGGCGATCTTCGCCGCGTACGGGCGGTCACCGATCGCGGCTGTGCGGAGCAGGACCGCGCGCGAGCCGGAGCCGAGCATGATCGCCCGACCCTTGGGCATAGCCGCGAGATCCGCGACGGAGAGAATGTCGTCGGTGGAGTCCTGCGGCTCGTGGACCGGGAGTCCTTCCGCCTCGAGGTCGACACCGAGGTGTACCGGTACTGACCGATCAGCTCGGAGAGCATCTTCAGGAAGCCCTCCTCCTTCACGTTGCCGCCGTAGGTGAAGACGTTGGCCGTGGAGAACAGTTTCTTCATACCGGACTCGCCCCAGACGTCGACGCCCTGGGACCAGGATTGTAGGAATGTAGAAACCACGATGCCGCGGGAACCGTAGTGGCTGTACAGGTTCGGGAGGTTCCCCCCCACCGGCACACGTTCGCGGCTCCATCGAGGACGCACAGCATCGGCACGGCGAGTCTGCCGCCGGGCTGGGTGGCGGCGTACTCCTCGGCCGCGGTGGCCGTGGCCACCGTCAGCGACGTCACCAAGGGACCGGCAGTGCCGGCGCCCTCCTTGGACAGCGCGTACAGGGTGTTCTGACCCTTGATGAAGTCCTCGGGTGTGAACTGCGGTCGAGGATCATCGGGGCCGCTGGGGTTCACCCATGCGGCGATCTTCTCGTTCTTCAGGCAGGTAGCCATCTGCCGGGCGGTGCCGTAGACGCCCTCGCGCTGCTTATCCGGCAGTGCCATGGTGCTGCCGATCGAATCGGCTTCCTCCAACCAGCCGGCCCCGAGCAACAGGACGGACGCATCCGTTTCCTCGGCGTGCGAGAGCCACGAATGAACCTGGCTGATGGACCGCCCGCTGACAGCTGCAGCGAGGAGGTAGCCAGCCAGGAGGTCCTTGCCGGCGTTGCCGACGTGTGAATCAGCCTTGGGCCGGCGGAGGGGACGGCGGCTCAGGAACCGCCGTCGGCCTCTGAGCCGCGTCCGGCGACGATGAGGTCGACGACGGCCAGCAGCTCGTCGATGTCCCCCGGCGTGGTGCGGCCCGAGCCGGCGGAGGCGAAGAACGCGGCGTCGTAGTAGAGGCCGTCACCGAGCAGCTTCACGGCCCGCGCGGTGGTGCGGTCCCCGAGTTGCTGTTCGAGGGCGTCGAGCCAGCGCTCCTGGATGTCCGAGAGGGAGGCCTTCGCTATCGGGTGCCCCTGCTGGGCCAGCCGCGCCATGGAGACGAGTGCGCGGTCCAGCGGGCTGTCCTCGAACACGGACGTCCTGACGTAGTACCGGGCCGCGCCGTCGGCGGCGGCGGTCATGCCCGCGCGGTCCTTCTCGGCGAGCGCGTCCAGGCGGACGGCCAGCCCCTCGACGAGGGCCTCCTTGGACGGGAAGTGGTACAGCAGACCACCCTTGGAGACGTCGGCGGCGGCGGCCACGGTCTCCATGGTCGCGGCCCGTTCGCCGTCGCGGATCAGGGCGGTTTCGAAGCTGTCGAGGATGCGCTCGCGGGAACTGGACACCCCGTGATGATACCGGTCACGTTTGTTGTACTGTACCGGCTGGACGGTATAGCTTAGAAGCATGACAACAACACCTTCGCCTTCTGCACGCGTGTCCGAGGTGACCTCGCGTGCCGCCCACACCCCCCTCCCCGTCCGGGCCGGCCGCCGCGAGTGGTTCGCCCTCGCCGTGCTGATGCTCCCGGTGCTGCTGGTCTCGGTGGACAACACCGTCCTGAGCTTCGCCCTGCCGGAGATCTCGCGACACTTCGCGACGACGGGCACCACCCTGCTCTGGATCGTCGACGTCTACCCCCTCGTCCTCGCCGGCCTGCTCGTCGCGATGGGCAGCTTCGGTGACCGCTTCGGCCGCCGACGCCTGCTCATGATCGGCGCGGCCGGGTTCGCCGTCTTCTCCGTGATCGCCGCGTTCGCGCCGACCGCCGCCTTCCTCGTCGCCGCCCGCGTAGGGCTCGGCGTCTTCGGCGCCATGCTCATGCCCTCCACGCTCTCCCTGATCCGCAACATCTTCACGGACCGCAACCAGCGCCGCGTGGCCATCGCCGTGTGGGCCGCCGGCTTCTCCGCCGGCGCCGCCCTCGGCCCGCTGCTCGGCGGCCTCCTCCTCGAGCGCTTCTGGTGGGGCTCGGTGTTCCTCCTCGCCGTGCCGGTCCTCGTGCTCATGCTGGTCCTCACGCCCGCCGTCGTCCCCGAATCACGTGACGGCGATCCGGGGCCCGTGGACATCGCGAGCATCGTGCTGTCCATCTCGACCATGCTCCCCGTGGTGTACGCCATCAAGAACCTCGCCAAGGGCGGGCCCCTGCTCATCACGGTGACCGCCGCCGTGATCGGGATCGCCGCCGGGATCGCCTTCGTGGCACGCCAGCTCCAGCGCCGCCGCCCCATGCTCGACGTCCGGCTGTTCACCGTGCGGGCCTTCACCGGCGCCGTGCTGGTCAACCTGCTGGCCATCTTCTCCCTGGTCGGGTTCTTGTTCTTCGTGTCGCAGCACCTGCAGCTCGTGCTCGGGTACTCGCCGCTCGATGCCGGGCTCGTCCTCCTGCCGGGGCTCCTCATGACCATCGCGGCGGGTCTCGCCGTCGTGCCCCTGGCCCGCCGCGTGCCGGCGCACGTCGTCGTCCCGGTCTCGCTCCTGTTCTCCGCCCTTGCCTACGCGATGATCGCGCTGCTCGGTGACGGCGGGAGCGCGCACGTGCTCATGACGGCGTTCGTGATCCTCGGGATCGGCGTGGGTGCCTCGGAGACCGTGTCCAACGACCTCATCCTCTCCACCGTCCCGGCCGCGAAGGCCGGCGCCGCATCCGCCGTGTCCGAGACCGCCTACGAGGTGGGCTCGGTGCTGGGGACGGCGGTGCTCGGGAGCATCCTCCTGTCGTCCTACCAGCGCCACCTGGTGCTCCCTGCAGGGCTCACCCCGGGGCAGTCCGATGCCGCGGGCGAGACCCTCGGTGGCGCGGTGGAGGTCGCCGGACAGCTCGACGGCGGTGCCGCTGCGCTCCTGCGCGAGTCGGCGTTCCACGCCTTCGACGGCGGGGTCACCCTCACCGCCGGGATCGCGGCGCTCCTCATGGTCGGCGCGGCCGTCCTCGCGGCCTGGAGCCTCCGCAGCCCGGCGGCGGCGCGCTGACCCGACGCCGGCCCCGCGTGACACCGCGCGGCTCGGGCTGACTGCGCCCACCGATCGGCACCGCGCATAGCCCGGCCCGGCGGTGGGCGCGCCCGTCGGTGACGTTGAGTAGGCTGATCAAGGCGCTTCTGGGGTGCCGCCGCCCGCGCCGCCCGCGGAACGGACTCGATGGCCGGGTACAGGAAGAGGACCAAGGATGCCGTTCCGGAGCAAGCGCACGCTCGAAGCCTGGCTGGAGGAGTTCAGGACCACCCGCGAGGGAGGATCCATGATCCGGGTGCTCCTGCAGGACGGCGCCGACGGCGGCGACACAGGACTCGTCGTGGTGCCGCTGCGCAACGATTCTCTCGAGCTCTACCTGCAGCCCCTCGACCCCGAGCAGTCGACCTGGGGAATCACACTGGAGCCACGGAACCTCGCGGCCCAACTCAGCGCCCCGGAGCTGCACGCCCTGGCCGCGGAGCTGCTGGTCGCCGCGTCCCTGTGCCAGTTCCTCGAGGAAAAGTCCGTGGGCCACGAGGAGCCCCGCGAGGACAACCCCGCGTTCGAGTAGCTCAGGCGGGGCCCGAGCCGACGTCCGAGTACCTCAGGCGGGGCCGGAGCCGAACCAGACGCGGACCGTCAGCCCGCCACCGGGCGTCCTGTCCAGAGCGAGTTTGCCCCCGTGCACCTGGGCGATCCTCACGCAGGTGGCCAGCCCGATGCCGGTCCCCGCGGGGTCGCCGTCCCGTTCGAGCCGCACCAGCGGCTCGAGCACGCGGTCGTAGTCCTCCGGCTCGATCCCCTTGCCGTTGTCGGCGACATCCAGGCGCCACACCTCGGGAGTGCCCGTGCCTGAGACGTGGACCTCGGGAGTCGACGTGGGGCGGACGTAGGACGCGGCGTTCGCCAGGAGGTTCTGCACGAGGACCCGGAGTTGCGCAGGGTCCGCCCGGCCCCGGAAATCGTCCCAGGTGATCTGCACGCCGTCCAGGTGGTGGCCGAGATCCGCCGCTGCCGCCTGCACCACGTCGGCGAGGGACACCGCCTCGAGGTTCGCCGTCCCGCCGATCTTCGAGTACCCCAGCAGGTTGTCCACCATCGAGGACATCCGGAGGGCGCTCGCCCCGATCCGGCGGAAATAGGTACCGGCCGGCCCGTCCTGGAGGTGCGGTTCCTCCTCGGCGAGCTCGACGAGGCCCACCACGCTGGTGATGGGGCCGCGCAGGTCATGGCTGATGCGCCCCGCGAACTCGCCGAGCAGCTCGTTGCTGCGCTGCAGCTCCTGCACCGTCGCGTCGAGCTGACGGGTGCGCAGCTGCAGGTCCAGGACGTCGATCACCTGCGTGGCCAGCGTCTCGAGCCCGGCGGCCTGCTTCTCCGTGAGATCCCCCGGCACCTCGTCGAAGATGCAGAGCGTGCCGAGCGGCACACCCTCCTTGGTCAGCAGGGGTGTGGTGGCGTAGAACCGCACGGCACCGAAACGTCCGTCCACGAAGGGATTGGTGGCGAAGCGCGGGTCCGCGGAGCAGTCCGCCGAGACGACCGTGTGTCCGTACTTCAGCACCTGTCCGCACAGGGAGTCCTCCCGCGCGCACATCAGTGGCTCGAGGCCCTGTGTCGCGATCTGATGGAACTCGTCCTCGGTGATGACGTTGATGGCACCGTAGCTGGCGTTGCAGAGCTGGATAGCGAGGTTCACGAGGTTCTGGAGGGACGCCGGAGCCTGCGACTCGGCGGCCTGCTGCGGTGCAGATCCTGCGGGCGCCACCGCACCGAGTGCCACCTGGAGGCCGTACCTCGAGATCAGATCGGCGTGGGCGGGCACGTGCGGCGACCGCTGAACCGAGGCTTGATCGGTCATTCCCGCGCCTCCACCCTGTCGCCGTGTGTTGTGATCTGGGTCCAGACTAGCGGCCCGCTCCCCCAGCCCGTCCGGCGGGCGTGCGGCGGACGCATGAAGGCGGAGGACCGCCCGGCCGGGATCGGGGACAATGGGGAGGTGACTGTCCTGACCGATCCCCCCGTCCTCGACGCCGATGCCGTCCGCCGTGAGGCCGGTCGGCGCCGCACCTTCGCCGTCATCTCCCACCCGGACGCCGGCAAGTCGACGCTCACCGAGGCCCTCGCCCTGCTGTCCCGCGCCATCCAGGACGCCGGCGTCACCCACGGCAAGTCCAGCCGGCACGCCACGGTGTCCGACTGGATGGGCATCGAACAGGAGCGCGGCATCTCGATCAGCTCCGCCGCCCTGCAGCTGACCTATCGCGACACCATCCTCAATGTCGTCGACACCCCCGGCCACGCGGACTTCTCGGAGGACACCTACCGGGTGCTCGCCGCCGTGGACTCCGCCGTCATGCTCATCGACGCAGCCAAGGGCTTCGAACCGCAGACCGTGAAGCTCCTCGCGGTGTGCAAGGCACGGAACATCCCCATCATCACCGTCATCAACAAGTGGGACCGGCCGGGTCTGGACGCGCTCGGGCTCATCGACGACATCGGCGAGCGCACCGGCATGACGCCCGTACCCCTCACGTGGCCCGTCGGCATCGCCGGGCACTTCCAGGGCCTGATCGACCTGCAGGCGGGCCGTACCCTCGCGCTCGAGGCGGTTCAGGCCGGGGCGCAGGCGGCCGAGGAGACGGACGTTGACATCGACGCCCTCGACCCGCGCGACGCCGGCGCCTGGCTCGACGCCCGCGAGGAGTCCGGGCTCGTGGAGTCCTCGAACGGCTCCTTCGACCGCGAGGAGTTCGAGGCGGCACGCCAGACGCCGGTCCTCTTCGCCGCCGCGGCGAAGAACTTCGGCGTCTCGCAGCTGCTCGACATCCTCGTGGACGTGGCGCCCTCACCCTCGCCCCGCCCGTCGAAGGAGGACGAGCCACGCCCCATCGACGCCCCGCTGTCCGGTTTCGTGTTCAAGGTGCAGGCCGGACAGGACAGCGCGCACCGCGACCACATCGCATACCTGCGCATCTGCTCGGGGACGTTCGAGCGCGGCATGGTCATCACGAACCAGCGCACCGGCAAGCCCTTCGCCACCAAGTACGCGCATCGCGTGCTCGGCCGCAGCCGCGAAGTGGTGGACACCGCGTGGCCGGGCGACGTCGTTGGGCTCGTGAACGCCACCAGCCTCCGCGTGGGTGACAGCCTCTTCTCCGAGCGGCCCGTGCAGTTCCCGGACATCCCGCGCTTCTCGCCGGAGCTGTTCGCCGTCGCCCGCGCCAAGGACCCGGGGCGCTACAAGCAGTTCCGCCGGGGCATCGAGCAGCTCGAGCACGAGGGCGTGGTCCAGGTGCTGCGCTCCAACCTGCGCGGTGACCAGGCACCCGTGCTGGCCGCCGTCGGGGCCCTTCAATTCGAGGTCGCCGCCGAGCGGCTCGGCACCGAGTTCAACGCCCCGACGTCCCTCGACAACCTCTCCTACTCCCTGGCCATGAGCGTGGCACCCGGCAGTGAGGGCGTCCCGGAGACGTTCCGCGGCGGGGAGATCCTGTACCGGTCCGACGGCGAGATCGTCGCGGTCTTCGGGGACAAGTGGAAGGTGGGGCACTTCCGGAAGGACTACCCCGAGGTCGTCCTCGAAGCGATCGGCGCAGCCGTCGACCTCTGACCGATGGGATCGGGCCCTGTGCGAGCGGCAGTCAGTAGCTCCCGGACGCCCCGCCGCCGCTGAAACCTCCGCCGCCGTTCACGAACGAGCCCGAGGATCCCGAGCCGCCCGAGTACGGAGCCGGATTCGCGATGTAGAGCGGCAGCCAGGCGGCCGGGCTGCTGATGTCATCCTTGCCGCGGTGGTAGTAGCGGTACGTCCGGTAGGCCTCGCGCTGTTCGTCGGTGAGTCCGAGCTCGGGATCGGCGTCCTCGACGGCCCTGAGCTCGGCGTCAATCTCCCGGCGCCGCGTCCGGTGGTCGGCCATGATCGAGGCGATCGCGGCTCCGACGACGACGGCAGTCCCGCCGAGCACGAGGGCCAGCAGCGCCCAGTCGAACGGCTCCTCGGCAGGAGCGCCGCCCTCCGCGTACAGGTAGACCTCCTCGACGGCGTCCCCGAGGCCCCGGGCGTACTGTTCGTCGGCGGACGCCGGCTCGAGCAGATCCTCCACGACCTCCTCGGCGTCGTCGTCGCTGAAGGCATCGCGCACGCCGTCCGCGGTCTCGATCCGCAGCTCCCGCTCACCGGTGTCCGCGACGATCAGGACGCCGTTGTCCGCGCCGTCGTCACCCACACGCCATTCCGTCGCGGCGGTCCGGGCGATGTCCTCGATGGAACCAGCCAGGCCGTCGACGGTGAGGACGGCTACGCGCGCGGCGTCCGTGCGGGCGTTGAGGGCGTCGATCCGCGCGTCGAGCTCCTGCTCCTCGGAGTCCGTGAGGACGTCCGCTGCGTCGACGATGCTGCCCTGGTCCGGAGCGTTTGGAACCTCGGGCGCGGCCGCGTCCCCGCATCCGGTGAGCAGGAGCGCGCCACCCGGCGCGACGACGGTCACCACCCTGTGAGCTGCTCGAACCACCGTGGCATCCTCCCCACAACCCTGACGGCCGCTACGGACGGACAGTGTAGGCACTCCGGTACAGGGTGGGACAGGCGGGCGTCAGGACTCGAAGTGCGTGTCCGGTGCCTGCTGACCGAGGGATGCGACCACCGATGCCGCCACGTCCGCCAGCTTCCTGTTCCGGCCGCTGGCGGCTGCCTTGAGGATGGTCATGGCGGTCTCGTGGCTGCAGCGGTTCTGGCCCATGATGATGCCGGCCGCGACGTCGATGATGGTGCGCGACTGCATGGCGGATTCGAGGTTCTCGGCGGTGCTGTTGAGATGCGCCAGGCGCACGGCCATGCGCAGGGCGCGCGATGCCTCGCGAGCGAGGTCCGACGCCACAGCGATGTCCTTCTCGCTGAAGGCGTTCGGCTCGGGCGAGTACAGGTTCAGCCCGGAGGCGGCCATCCCGTCGAGCGGTATGGGAAGACCCACCGCCGATCGCAGACCGTGTTCGGCAATGGCTCGCGTGTACTCACCGAACCGGGTCTCCGTGCGGAAGTCGGACACGGTGTAGACCTGTCCCTCGCGCGCGGCACGCAGACACGGTCCGTCGTCGAACCGGTACTGCACCTCGTCCATGAGTTGCGCACGGTCCGAACTGCTGGCCACGGTGATCTTGGCGCGCGGTCGGAGAAGCGTGATCCCGCAGAGTACTTCTCGGTGTTCGGACCCGAAGGAGTCAGCTGCCAACTTCGCAAGACCGCCCAGGAACTCATTGATGTCGGCGCTCTCGAGGACCATGTCCTGCAGCATGCCCGGGAGGGAGACCTCATCGAGGACGCGATTGTCGACCATGCCACTGCACCTTCCGGAAAGGGCGAAGGCCGCGGGGAGCGGCGTGTGATGCCACGTTACCAAGTGCCGCCCGCCGGGCGGAGACCTTCTTGCAGCCGTGCGCTCACGTTGCCAGCACCCCGGACAGGCGGTGAGCCGGTGTCCGAGGTGCTCCCTCACCTGCTAAGAGGCGAGCCCCGGAGGGGTCACGCCGCCTGAGCAGGCGGCGCCCGGCTCGCGGGTCTGCTCGCCCTGGATGTACTTGTCGAGGAACGTGACGAGGCGCGGGTCGTCCGCGGAGTCGACCTTCAGCTGAAGACCCCAGGCGCTGGCGGCGACGGGCGTGTCGAGATCCGGGTACGGGCTGAGCAGTACGTAGGAGCGCGAGCCCACGATCTCGGTCAGCCGGTCGATCCCCTCCTGCCCGATGTCGGGGTTGTAGGCGATCCACACAGCGCCGTGCTCGAGGGAGTGCACGGAGTTCTCGTTGGGCACGGGTTCGGAATAGACGCCACAATTGGTCCAGATGGGGCTGTGGTCGCCGCCGACCGGAGGGGACTGCTCGTACTCCACCGGGCCCTCGACGTGGTTGAACGTGACGTCCGGGAAGGTCTCCACGCCAGAGATGTCCTGCGAGGCCGCTGCTTCACGGACGCGGTTGTCCTGGATCTGGCCGACGATGACGATGGTCACCGCGATGATGATCGCCAGGACCACGGCGCCGATCCCCCCGAAGATGAGGGCATTGCGCTTCCGTTCGCCCGCTCGCTGCTCCGCCTGGATGGCGGCCAGACGGGCCTGACGGTCCTGGTTCTCCTGCGATCGCTTCTTGTTCAACGCGAGTGCCCTTCGGTACTGGTACGGCTGCGGCGTTCGCCGCGGATCGGTAGCGCCGGGATCAAATGTACCGGCGGGTGGGCCCGGCCCCTGAACCGGCACCCGTGTGCGGGTGCCCGGACCTCAGGGGCCGGGGGGATTACAGATCGGCGAGCATGGTCTGCATGAGGTCGATCTCCGACTGCTGCCCCGACTGGATCTTCGTGGCGAGGGAGCGCACCTGCTCGGTCTCGGCGAGTTCGGCGCCCGCCGCAGCCATGTCGACGCCCGCCTCGTGGTGACTGATCATCAGGTTGAGGTACAGACGCTCGGCGTCCTCACCCTGGGCGGCGCGCAGTTCGTCGAGTTGCGCCTGGGTGGCCATGCCCGGCATCAACCCCTCCGGCGTGAGCATGGACGCGGCGTCGCCCGAGGAGCTTCCGGACATGTCCATGTCCATGCCGCCGTGCTCGCCCGAGGCCTCCGCCATCCACGCCATCTGCGGCTCGGAGGTGCTCTGGGGAAGCCCCCATTCCTCGAGCCAGGCATACATCTGGCCCGCCTGGCCCTGCTGTGTCGTCACGATGTCGTACGCCACGGCCCGGAGGGTCTCGTCGTCGACCTTGTCTCGGACGATCATCGACATCTCGACCGCCTGCGTGTGGTGCACCTGCATGTCGCGGGCGAAACCCGCGTCGGCGCTCGTGGAGTCCGGGTAGGTGGGACCGGCCGAGACGCGGCCCGCCGTGAAGGCGAGGGCGAAGAGCCCGAGCACCATGACCCCGCAGAGGATCAGGAGCACGAGTTTCTGCCACCGGGCGAGCGAGAGGGTCATGAACGTCCTAGGGTCGGGGATCTGCCGCAGAGCCACCGTACGGCACACCGCTGGGCGTTCCCTCAAAGAAGGTGGCCGAGCCGGGAATACCCATAGCGGTTCGACTGCTATACCCCCCGAGGGTATCGTTTCATCCATGCAGGGAGCCACATCATGACCACCGAGAGGGGCACCGACACGATCGTCGACACGATCGTGGAGACCGGTGCCGCACCCCGATCCGCCGAGCCGACCGCGCCCCACGGCTACACCGCGGACAAGGACGCCTACCTCAAGCGCCTGCGACGCATCGAGGGCCAGGTGCGCGGGATCGCCCGGATGGTCGACGAGGACAAGTACTGCATAGACATCCTCACGCAGGTGTCGGCCGTGACCAAGGCGCTGCACGCCGTCTCGATGGGCCTCCTCGAGGAGCACATCGCGCACTGCGTGGTGGGTGCCGCCCAGGAATCACAGGTGTCCGGCTCCACCGACGCCGTCCAGGAGAAGGTCCAGGAAGCCACGGCCGCCATCGGCCGGCTGCTCCGCTGATCCCCCTGCACACACCGACCGAACCGAAATAACCGACCGACCGACCGAATCCAGGAGACACACCATGAGCACCACCACCATCGGCATCACCGGCATGACCTGCGGCCACTGCGTCAGCGCCGTGAAGAGCGAGCTCTCGGAGCTCCCGGGCGTCGAGACCGTCGACGTCGACCTCGTCAACGGCGGCACCTCCACCGCCACCATCTCCTCCTCCGCACCACTGGATGCCGCGTCCCTCGAGGGCGCCGTGGCCGAAGCCGGCTACACCGTGGTGCCCGCCGGAGCCTGACATGACGGCTCTGCAGAACCAGCTCCCGGCACACGGGGCGGACGCCGACGCGGCCGCGCCGCGCGTGGTCGAACTCTCCATCCAGGGCATGACCTGCGCCTCCTGCGTGGGCCGCGTCGAGCGGAAGCTCGGCAAGCTCGACGGCGTCGAGGCGAGCGTGAACCTGCCGCTCGAGACCGCCGTGGTGCGGGTGCCCGCCTCCGTGACGGATCAGGACCTCATCGACACGGTGGTCGCCACCGGGTACGGCGCGCACGTGGTGCGGCCCCAGCACGACGGCGGACACGACGGACATGATGAGCACGGCCACACGCCGTCGCTCCTCGGCGCGCGGCTGACCCTCGCGGCCGTACTCTCCGTGCCGGTGCTGCTGATCTCGATGGTCACCGCGCTGCAGTTCGCGAACTGGGGCTGGGTGGTGCTCGCGCTGTCCCTCCCGGTGGTCACGTGGTCGGCCTGGCCGTTCCACCGCGCCGCCGCGATCAACGCCCGCCACTTCTCCTCCACCATGGACACGCTCGTCTCCATCGGGGTCACCGCGGCGTTCCTCTTCTCGGCGTGGCAGCTCGTGGCGGACCCGACCATGACGCAGCACGCCGGGATGGCGGGCATGGACATGACGGAGCACTCCCTCTACTTCGAGGTGGCCGCCGTCGTGGTCACGTTCCTGCTGCTCGGCCGCTTCCTGGAGGCGCGTGCGAAGCAGCGGGCCGGCAATGCCCTGAAGTCGCTGCTCAGCCTCGGCGCCAAGGAGGCGCACGTGCTCCGCACCGTCGACGGCGAGCGCACCGAGGTGACCCTCCCGGCGAACGCCATGATCCCCGGGGACGAGTTCGTGGTCCGCCCGGGCGAGAAGATCGCCACCGACGGCGTGATCACGGAGGGCTCGAGCGCCGTGGACACCGCCCTGCTGACCGGTGAGAGCATCCCCGTGGAGGTCGGCACCGGCGATACCGTCACCGGCGCCACCATCAACACCTCCGGCAGGCTCGTGGTCCGGGCGACGCGCGTCGGCTCGGACACCGTGCTCGCCCACATGGGGCGTCTGGTCAGCCAGGCGCAAAGCGGCAAGGCGACGATCGCCCGGCTCGCGGACCGCATCAGCGCGGTGTTCGTGCCCGTGGTGCTCGTCATCGCCGTCGTGACCTTCGTGCTGTGGCTCGCCCTCACCGGCGACCTCGATGCCGCGTTCACCGCCTCGGTGACCGTCCTCGTCATCGCCTGCCCCTGTGCCCTCGGGCTCGCGACGCCCACGGCGCTCCTCACCGGCACGGGCCGTGGCGCGCAGCTGGGCATCCTCATCCGCGGACCGCAGGTCCTCGAGGACACCCGCACCGTGGACACGATCGTGCTGGACAAGACGGGCACGGTCACCAGCGGCATCATGGCGGTGGACGACGTCGTCGCCCTCGGCGACGTGCCCGCCGACGATCTGCTGCGCCTCGTCGGTGCGGTGGAGTCGGGCAGTGAGCACCCCATCGCCCAGGCGATCGCCCGGCACGCCGCCGAGGCGGGCCGCCTCCCCGCGGTCGCGGACTTCGCGAGCGCCCCGGGAGGAGGCGTCCGTGGCATCGTGGACGGCGCCGTCGTCATCGCCGGGCGCGGCACCTGGCTGGAGGACAACGGCATCCGGCCCACCCCCGGGCACTCGGCCGCCTTCACCGCGGCCGAGGACGCCGGGACGACGGCGGTGTGGGTCGCCGTGGATGGCGCCGTAGCCGGCTTCGTGACGCTCTCCGACACCGTCAAGGACGGCTCCGCCGCCGCGATCGGCCGGCTGCGGACAGTCGGGCTGAGGCCCGTGCTGCTGACCGGGGACAACCGGGCCGTGGCCCTGCAGGTCGCCGCCGCCGTGGGCATCGCTGCGGAGGACGTGCACGCCGGGGTGACCCCCCAGGGCAAGGTGGACGTGATCCGGGACCTGCAGGCGACGGGTGCCACGGTCGCGATGGCCGGCGACGGCGTGAACGACGCCGCCGCGCTGGCCCAGGCCGATCTCGGTATCGCGATGGGATCCGGCACGGACGTGGCGATCGAGGCGGCCGACCTCACCGTCATGGGCAACAGCCTGGAGCAGGTGGCGCAGGCCATCGAACTCTCCCGGCGGACCCTCGGGACCATCAAGGGCAATCTGTTCTGGGCCTTCTTCTACAACGCGGTGGGCATCCCCGTCGCCGCGTTCGGCCTGCTGAACCCGATGCTCGCGGGAGCGGCGATGGCAGCGAGTTCCGTGCTCGTGGTCGCCAACTCGCTGAGACTGCGGAACTTCGGCAAATAGCGGGTTGACGGGGCCGCCCGTGTCAGGGTCGGTCCATGGGTCAGGACGCACCAGTAGCGAACGGGCAGGACCGAGGGCCCCTCGGTCCTGCCTACTGGCGTCTGTGGACGTCCTCCGGGCTCTCCAACCTGGCCGACGGCGTCTTCAAGATCGCGCTGCCGCTCCTCGCCATCCAGTACACGCAGTCCCCCACGCTGATCGCCGGGCTGTCCATCGCCGCGACCCTGCCGTGGCTCCTGTTCGCGCTGACGGCCGGTGCACTCGCCGACCGCCTGGACCGGCGTCGGCTCATGCTGGCCGCGAACACTGCATGGCCAAAATCTCGCTCGGCCCATCGAGGAGCGAGGTATAACTAAAGTGCGAAATAATGCCAAACTTCTTCGAATGTTGGAGAGTCGGATCGAGCAACTTGACTTATTACAACTACACGCACCGCAGCAAGCGGAGGAATATTTAGAATTGACTCACTGGCTCATCGCCAGAAGTCGTAGCGTTGTTGGTTCTCAGTTGGCCAACGACACGGAGGAATTTATAAGACAACACTTTGAAGTAGATCTATCTCCCTCCATGAGACTACTTCTTCGGCGAGAACTACTGGAAGGCGAGCTGGGGCGTGCTCTTCAGTCCATAGCAATCGGGCAGACCAACGTCGAGATTCCCCGGCCGAAATGGATAGCCGATAACATAGGTTATGTCAACTCATGTTGACGAGAACCCCTACTCGTTGCCGTTCGAACTGATCTGGTCAAATGCTGCGGTGAGTCGTCGGCGGCCGGCAGAGCGCGTCACTCAGATGGTCGTCGTGCTGATCATCCTCGCCGGCCTTGGACTCGCCGTCCGGATTGGCCGCCGCTAATCTCGGGAACCGGCAGGCACCCGCCCTCGCCTGCCGGCTCCCGTCATCCCCAGCTTTTAGCGCCGAATGCTGGATGCCCTCGAGGCACTGCGCTCAAACGACCTTGGTGTCCTCTCTGCATTCGTCGGATCGCTCCTCAAAGCATCGAGCGCCTGAATCTGCTCCATCACAAGCCCCACTGCGATCTGTCACGGGCTCCACTTGTGCCGACCATCCTGACCCACCGCGCCTAATCGTTCAGTGGTGTCGGTAACCGCACACTCACTTCTGGACAGGGCTACTGACACAGGTCCGGGTGTCACATAACCGAGAGGTTTGAAGATCGACGTGACGTGCAACCTTCTGAGCCGAACGAATGTTTCTGTAACGATCGCATCACGAAAACAGCACACTCATTCTCCCCTATAGCCACAACCGTAGTCACAAGGCGAGACTTTCAACATCACGCCGACAACTGATTGAATTCATGGGGGAACCTTGAAGAAGTTTTGGACAAAACGAACAATAGCACTGTTACTTGGTGCAGTACTTATCTCAAGCACCACACCGGCACTAGCCGATGAGAATGAGGCCCCTGATCCGCTTGCCGTAGTAACTGCCGTCAATCCAGCGCTCCTGGAACAGACGGCCCACTCAAACGTCAACGCAGAGGTGATCGATGAAACCGTGGCGCAGCCACTTCCAGCACTAGTTGAGAACGTAGTCCCATCCGATTCTCGCATCAAAATTAGTTTGCCGGCTTCGGTCGAGGCGATCGAAACGCCAGCAGACATCGGCGTCTTTTCGTCAACAGATGAATCCATGGGTTATATATCTCAGCCCTTGGAGAATGGTCACCGTATGGCCTCGACCTACACGACGCCGCAAGGTCTCGTGGAGAGTGAGTACAAATTTGAGGTTCCCGCGGGGACGTTGGCTGTGGAAGATGATTTAGGTGCTATACGTCTTTTCAATGAGAAGGAGGGCGTACTCGGCATTATCAGTCCTTCATGGGCGTCGACTGCAGACGGGTCGAAAGTAAGGAGCGAGTTGAGTTGGAACGGCGAGACACTTACACAGACGGTAGATACGACGGACGCATCGGAAATGAACGCTATCGCAGCAGCTTGGACTTGGTCCTACCGTTTCGAATATGATTTGGGTTTCATTACTAAAGACAAGCCCTTTAGCGATCTATTTCCTGTAGAAACAATTTACGACATGCTACGGCAGTGCTTCAATTGCAACTTCCCTGTCACCGGCGCGCCCGCTCATTTCCCTATCGTAGGTGAGGTGCTCCCACTGACCGTTTTTGGGCAGGACTTCACCGTACGGATGGCCGATTTCAACATCGACCGATATTTAGGACCGGGAGATCGATGGGACGCATTGCATTTCCGCTACGACTCAATGCCAAGTCACATAGATGGTGAAGGCTCAAGTATTTATTTCGACTTCACTCGCCGAGAAACCGACACCATGATCTTCCGAACCCTCACCACCAATGCGTTCATTGTGAATGAACCAGTCATCGGACGCCCAGCTTATTTGGCAGGTGCATATACGAATTGGCTCGGCTTCCGAGAGAATCTTTGCTTCAACTCAGGTCGGTGCGCTGCCTACGAACCAGTGCCGCCTTTCTAAACCCTGATGTCCGTCAAGTAAAGAAATACGCTACTATAAGGAAGATGAGAAAAGATGTAGAAAGAATCATAAAGATTAGAGCAAGGGCCCTCCTGGTGGACACAGGGGGGCCCTCGGACACGTCTGAAGCAAGCCAGTAGACAGAGGAGATCATCAAGGCAATCAGACTCAAAGCCCCGCCATATATAGCGATTCCGAGTAACTCCATTTTTGTTCCTTACTTAAGCTTGCTTCCGTGTACGAGTGGTCCCGTCTAGGGATCGCTTAGCGGCCATCCTTGTCGGCTGTACCTCGCCTGAGTGTAGATCTGTGTTTGCCGTAGAGCGACACTGCACCGTAGGTGGAAAGGAGCGGAAGGACTAGGGCTACAACCGATTCACCGAACCCACGATCCAGGAGTATCCACGCGTAGAGGGCCCAGAACCCTGAAGCTCCGATGATGCTGAGCCAGAAGCCGGTCCGGAGTTGTCCGTCAGTGGGGGTAGGTGCCCAGTTGGGGTGATCCTTGCTCCTCGACATCATTTGAGTAATCTACCGCCGTCGCCTCCGATGCTCCTGGGCAGGTCGTGGATCCCGCTGCGAACTAGGCCCGGAGAACGACGGAGTCAGGATTCTTGCTGGTGAGACATAACGCATTTTACTGAAAAGACTATTCGCTAAAACCAAAATCTAGACGTGTATACAATTTCTCATCCAGCAATACACGGTAATTCTCGGGGGGTTTCGATAAACCTTCATAGTGAAATCCGAAAACGACTAGCGCTGCAGCCGCCTTCAGCATCCAGAACCTTTCATGCTCTGGTGCAATCGACTTTGATCCGGATGCGCCTGACTCAAGTCGTCCGAATCTTTTGAAGGTGTAGTAGTGGTAGTCCCTACCAGTTCCTGGATCTGTGGCGTGCTCGCGAGGCGCCTCAAACGTGAAGTGAAGCTCACCCTGAGTCATGGAGAAAACAAGTACCGACCGTCGATTGACCGTTCCGGTCAGCATCAGTGTGATGTCCGTGTCGGCTTCGAAGACACACTGGTCACCGTTATCGGTCGTGCCAATTTCGAACATCACAATCTCCTGGGCTGTCGGGGGAACGGAAGCAGCGAAAGGAATCTGATAGCTACTAATTCGAGTAACTTAAGTATGACCGATCTTCCGTTAATTGACCGTCCCACATGAGGATCCTCCAGCGGGACTCGAAGCGGACCGGCCGTCTAGCGCCGAGTCGCCGGTTCACCGGCGTCGTTCAGTAGCTCTAGCTAAGGTTGAGGTATGGATATTTGGGGTTTCGTCGTTCTGGCGGCCATCGCTGCTGTCTTCCTTCTGTTCCTGCGGGACATGATCGCTTCAGGAGTTAAGCGGGGCATCCTTGACGCTCACGAAGTCCTCGAGTCGGAGCAGCAAGGCGCTCAGCCGCACAAAGCAGAGAAGTAGGTCGACGGAGTCCTGGAGGATCCGTCAGCGGACGTTTTGCTTCTCCGTCAGTGGGTGAGCAATACCGCAAACAGCCGTGAAGACTGAAAGTCAGTGCTTCGCCGGCCGGGTGAATCTGGTGAACCGATCAACAGCAAGATTAGGAGAATCGCGACGCACACGATCGCGACGAAGACCCGTTGCACTCCTGTTATGCGTCATAGTCCCATGGGCTAACTACGTCGGATTGTGCACGGAGAACCATCGCTCTACGCACGGCACCTGACGGCTGCATACGACCGCCCGAGTCTTACTGCTCACTAGAAGAACGAACACCACGCGTTTGGTATGGGCGCCGGCTGGGCGCTCTGCATGCGCTCTTCAGTCCAGAACTCAGCGTCATCAACCGCGCCCTTGGCGGGTGAGCGAGTATTCATCACTGCAGTAGAGTCGCCGGACGTTTTGAATTGGAACGCTCCACAGCCCAAAGGCCTGGGCAACACGACTACTGCGATCAGCACCAGGACTCCGACGAGCAGAAGGATGACCGTTCTTCGACGTAATTTCCCCATCATTCAGTGCACCACGCGAGACGCGGCGGCAGAAGACATGGCACCTACTCAGATGAGCGCGCGAGCACTCGAACGAGGAAGACAGTGTCTTATAGAACGATCGGCATACGGGCCCGAGATAGCTACGGAGTACCTTGAGGCATGAGTGAGCAACAGTCCGACCGAGAGAGCATGCCTTGATGAAGAAAGTGACCCTTGTGTTATTTGCGGGCACTCTCGCGATTTGTGGGTATTTCGTTCTTGCCTGGCTAAATGCCGGCGGGCTCTCTCACAGCAGCCTAGGCATAGGCGGAATCTGCCTCAGCCAGAAACTGCCGGTAGGAACGATCTACACCCCGGGAGGCGAGCTGTTACCAGCAGGAACCTCGACTGCTGTCCCAATTGGCTTCGAGTGTCGGTTCATCATGAAGGACGGTTCTAACGTGCGGACCGCGCACCCGGACTACGTCGCGACTGTAGCGGCAGCGCTCCCAGTTGCCGTGGTCATGGGGTGGGGCAGTTGGTTCTTGGCAGGACAACGCAGAACAAGGACCAAAGCGCTGGACTGACGAGACCGGCCAGTAGCACAGACACAAGACTGATCGCGACCTATTGTGCTGCGTGGCCCGCAAGCCGATCCTCCTACGGGCCAGCCAGAGGAGAGGGGCAGAACCCGTCCATCATGTCTCTTCAGTACCAACGAAGCCCCGTCGTCCCACAGTTCTTTGGGTCGTCCGAATGCGAAACCATGCCGTGCTCAAACGGTCGTTTATGCACTCACTCCAAGTAGCGGGCCGCTTCACCTGATAGCAGGGCCACGGCGGGTGAATAGGTCTTCTCCTTCGGCACGCCTCCGAGGAGGACATCGGTGATAGCGCGAAACATGAGTGCCCGTAAGAGCACTTGCTCAGCGTCGGGCCCGCGAACGAGTTCCCTCACCTGGTTGGAGGCTCCCTCGAAGCATTTGGCATCGACCGCGACAATAGCGACCGCGTACTCCACCGGCCTGAAATAGGGGCTGAAGTCGATAATTGCCGGCGGTATGCCCGGCTGAAAAAGCGTATTGCCAGTCAGATCCCCATGGACGAGCACCGATGTGCTTTCGATGCTGAGGCGGCGGTCAGCCAACGCGCGCAACCAGCGGGGTGTAGCGGCGGGTAAGAGCTCTTCGCCCCAAGCAACTCGATCAGCGATAGACCACGGATCATCGCGTTGACCCATCCACTCGGGTGCCGTCATTACGGCTAGGTCATTACTTAGAGCTCGTCCAGCGGCAGCGACTTGTTCCCAGGCGTTCGCCTTCGGGCCTCCCACCAGAAAAGGCGTTGCTGACCATCCGTCGACGATGATTCGGCCGTCTGATGCTCGGACCGGATGTGCCGTTCGCACTGAGTGCGTCGACGGGAGCGACTCCAACCACTCTAGGAGTTCGAGATTTCCCTCGGCAGGCTTCAGCACAAGGCTGCCAGCGCGCCAAGATGTACCTCTTCCACCGATCAGCGGTACCGCTTCGGCGGCACCAAAGGCATGCAGTGTCGCTGCAGACGGTACTGATCGATCCATAAGGTCAGTGTCGCAGGTGGGGTTCCTCAATACTGTGCGTCGGCGGTCGCTTGTGCCACATTGGCACAAAGCAGCAGCTAGCGTGCCTGGAGGCGCCCCGGGTAACGCACCCTGCATTCTGTCGGTCGGGTGCCGAGCAACACGGCACGGACCTGGTTCAGGTCGGGCCAGAACGTCCGAGACATAACGATCTTCAACGCGACGACAAAGTAGCCGGACCGCCACCAGTCCGGAGCGAAACGGGGGACCGTCGCCCTGGGTTCAAGGCCAGCAACAATCCGGGAAGCTCGTTTGTAACGAATCGGTAATGAACTCTTAGATCCGCCTGCCGACTGTTTTGCACTCCGCGCAACCCTGCAAGCGTGGAACCGTTGCAAAGAGCAACGAAGTGCACATCAACGTATGGGGATGAAATGAACCGCTTGAGGAAAATCGTCACCACAACAATGGCCGCTGGAACTCTGCTTTTCGGCGGGTTGGGCATTGCTTCACCCGCAGTTGCGGAAACACCGCTCTCGCTCACAAGCACGGAAGAGCAGGATATGCGGGACTTTTTCTCGCAGTACGACGTACCAACATCGACTCAGGACGAACTCATCAATGAGCTCCTCGAGGGTCAGGTTTGGGACAACGCGACGCCAGGGGTCGAACCCATCGCTGTAGAGGATTACTCCACGATCGATGAGACCGTAACCGTCGAGCGCTTTGCTGATGGATCCATCACTGCTCAGACCATGGAACGCCCGAAGGAGGGTAGCAGCAAGGGAGAAGCCTCACCGGACGGCATCATTTCGAACTGCACCCGATCGGGCGGAAGCGGGTACTCGGTCGCAACCGGCTGTACGATCGCGAACAACTGGGGAAACGTCACCGTCGGATTCATTGCCAGTTATCAGATCGTGAACGGTGCCGCTGATTCCATCACCTTCCTTGGTGTCACGACCCAGCAATGCGCTGCTGGCACTTGCACACGCCCTGAGTACGTGATTCAGAAACTGCAGGAGGACTCCAACGGCCCCGCATACGCTCAGGCCCAGAGTACTTACACCGCCGGTGACCTCGCCAGCTCTGAGTACTGGGTACAGTTGCGGGTTGGCAACGACTTCGCAGAGGCGTTGAACTCGTAATATCGGCTTCATCTACGAAAGATTAGGGAAATGACAAGCGCCACAGAGATGTCGAATCCAACTATTCCTACGAATTATGGAATCGTCGGGCTCATCGGAATTTACGTCGCTTTTCTGATCTGGGTAGCCTCTTCCATCCTGCGTCATCCCGCTTACAGCGGCTTGGCAAAGGCGCTCTGGGTACTCGTGATTATTGCAGCTCCGGTCGTCGGGACGATTCTATGGATCGCCGTCGGCCGCAAACAGCGCGTGGCACAGGACCAGGATATTAGCTGAAGGCAAGAATCGCTGGCCCTCGGTGAGGTGCTGATCCTCACTGCTGTCTATATTCACGAACAACAAGGTCGCCTGAACTCCTACGGGGAGGTCAGGCGACCTTGTTTGTTGGTGGCCTCAACCGGCTCTCCTTACCTGGGGATCGGCGACGAACCGAGAGCCGTGTTTCGCAAGAACGCTGACTCCTCGCTCTCACGGTTTAAAGGCCGGAACCGTCCCTCCGCGCAGCCAGGCATCCCGGGGATCACGCCGGTGTGCGTCCTCGTCGCGTGGGGTGACCAATCTCCAGCGGACCTCACCGGCCGCTGGATCAGGCAACGTCACCCCGAAGATCTACTACCGCGCGACCGGCACCGCCAACGGTGCGTCCTTCTCGGCCACTAACGGATCCGCAGAAGGCTGGACCCTCGCAGAGACACTGTCCGCTACCAGCGCCGCCACACCCGTCGTCATCGACAAGAAGCTCGACGCCACCGCGGCCGCGACCGCGATCGGCAAGACCCGCATCCCGGCACTCCTCGACGTGCAGGTCTGCTTCACCTACACCTCGCCAGCTGTCACCCGATGCACCTGGACCTAGAACACCGAGACGAACACCTTCGTCCTACGCCTGCCGCACGCCTTCGGTAGCGGGTACCCCGTCGCCGAAGCAGGCCCTGGCCAAGCCGCCCTCTACACGGGCGAGCTCAACCTGTCCGAAACCGATGTGTCCGTCGACGCCGGCGGATCGGGACTGACCATCTCCCGTGTCTACTCCTCCCTGTCCGGCGCCGGCGCCGAGACCGGAGCCTTCGGCCCCGGCTGGCGCCCATCCTTCAGCGGACCCGATGCAGGGCTCGCCGGTTATCTTGTCGCCGACACGACCGGAACCGACGGCACGATCTCCCTCATCGCAGATGACGAGAGCGCCATGGTGTACCGCCAACCAGGCGGAACTAAGACCGCAGGGAAAATCGGCGTATACGAACCCGTCAATGATGAAGCCGTTGACGCAGGCTTGAAAGTCGAGGTCATCGGCACCGGAGCCACCGCCCGAATCAGTGTCACCGAGGACGACGGAACCATCACCGTCTACCTCCCCGGAAAAGTCGACGCCAGCGCCCAGATCTGGGACGCCGAAAAGGTCGTAGGCCCTGCCTCCAGCGGCACCGTTACCTTCAGCCGCGACAGCACAGGACGCGTTATCCGGATCCTCGCTCCCGTCGAGGAAGGCACCACCTGTCCGGCCACCGGCGCCCTGACCAAGGGATGTCGGGCACTGGACATCACCTACACCGCTACGACGACGGACGGGAAGATTGCAGGCCAGGTCGACAAGATTTCCTACACCGCGTGGGATCCCTCCACATCGACGATGGCCACCGCACCGGTCGCCGACTATCGGTACAACACCACCGGCAAGCTGACGACCGTCATCAACCCGCGCAACAGTTTCGCCACGGCCTACACGTACGGGACAGCGACGACCGCCGGCGTCCCGACCCTCACCTCGGTCACTGAATCCGGTCAGGCCCCGCACAAGTTCACCTACGGCGCCGGTGCTGCCAGCACCCGCAGCGACTGGATCGAAACCGTCCTGCGCGGCAACCCCTCCGGTACCGGTGCGGACGTTCAAACCGCCCGCTTCGTGTACGGGCTCAACGCCAGCGGAGACGGCACCAACCCTGTGCCGGGCCATCCTCCCGGCCGCCCTGGTGGCCGTGATCCTGCTGGATCCCGGCTCCCTGTGGGCGCTCTACGCCGTGGCGCTGCTGGTCGGCGTGGCCGAGACGCTGTACGACACCTCGGCGCAGTCGATCCTCCCGCAGCTCGTGCGCCGCGATCAGCTCTCCCGCGCCAACGGCAGGCTGTACGCCGTGGAGCTGACCACCAACCAGTTCGCGGGGCCTCCCCTCGGCGGCTTCCTGGTCGCCGCCGGAGTGGTGGCCGGGTTCGCCGTGCCGGCGGCACTCTGGCTCGCCGCCGTCGGGAGCCTGCTGCTGGTCCGCGGTAGCTTCCGGATCGAACGCGAGGTGAGGACCACCCTCCGCCACGACGTCGCCGAGGGCCTGCGCTTCCTCTGGCACCAGAAGTTCCTCCGCACGCTCGCCGTCATGACGGGGGTCTCCAACTTCGCCTCCAATGCGGCGTTCGCCGTCCTGGTGCTCTTCGCCGTGGGGCCCGGTTCCGCGATGGGACTGAGCGAGGTGGAGTTCGGCGTCCTGCTGACCACCGCCGCGCTGGGGTCCATCGTCGGGTCCTTCGTCGCCGAGCGGATCGAGGCCGCGCTCGGACGCTCGCGGGCGCTGGCCGCGTCCGTCGTCGGCTTCTCGGTGTTCATCGGAGCCCCCGCGCTGACCACCAGCCCGTACGCGCTGGGAGCGGCGCTCTTCGTGGGCGGCGTCGCCGTCGTGCTGTGGAACGTCATCACCGTGTCCGTCCGCCAGCGCATTGCGCCCGACCGCCTGCTCGGCAGGGTCAACAGCGCCTACCGCCTGCTGGCGTGGGGGTCCATGCCGCTCGGCGCCGCGACCGGCGGCGTGCTGGCGCAGTGGCTGGGGCTGCAGGTCATGTTCGGCATCATGGGCGTGCTCGCTCTCTCGCTGCTCACCCTCATGCCCTTCTTGACGGACGCGGCGATCGACGCCGCCGACGTCGAGTCCTGACGCGCGCTGGTCAGCGGGCGGTGCTCCCGGTCCGTTTGTGACCGGCCAGGGCGGCGCGGATATCGCCCTCCTCGTGACCACCCTTGTCCTTGCCGAAGGGCAGCACCTTCAGCAGCGGGTGGATGACGGCCATGACGACCGCGCCCCAGATGGCGCCGACGATCGCGGAGCACAGGGTGTTCACGATCCAGGCCAGAGCGCCGCCCACGGCCGCGATGCCGACGAATGGCTCCTCGAGGGAATGCACCAGGTCGTAGGGCGCGTGCCAGCCGAGATCGTAGGCGCCCTGCAGCATGATGTGCCCGCCCACCCACAGCATGGCCACGGTGCCGATGAGGGTGATGAACGCCAGGACCTTCGGCATGCCCTTCACGAGCGCTGCACCGAAACGCTTGGCGCCCGCCGAGTCCTTGGTGGTGAGGTGCAGGCCGATGTCGTCCATCTTGACGATCAGCGCGACGGCCCCGTACACCACGACCGTGATGAGGATCGCGACGACCACGAGGATGAGCGCGCGGGACCAGATGGACTCGCTCGCCACCTCGTTGAGCGAGATGACCATGATCTCGCAGGAGAGGATGAAATCGGTGGTGATGGCGCCCTTCGTGACCTTCGACTCCGCCTCGGGTCCCTGCTCCACCGCGGGCTTCTTCTCGTCGTGGTGGGTCGGGTGGAGTTTGTGCCAGACCTTCTCGGCGCCCTCGTAGCAGAGGTAGGTACCGCCTGCCATCAGGATGAACGGGATGATCCCCGGGATGAACGCGCTGATGAGCAGCAGCGCCGGCAGGATGAAGAGGAGCTTGTTCCGCAGCGAACCCCAGAAGATGCGCTTGATCATGGGGAGCTCCCGCGAGGGATCGGCTCCGGAGACGTACTGCGGGGTCACGGCGGCGTCGTCGATGACCACGCCGGCGGCCTTGACGCTGGCGCGGGCCGCTCCGGCGGCGACGTCGTCCACCGACGCCGCGGCGACGCGGGCGAGGGCCGCGACGTCGTCGAGCAGGGCGAACAGACCGCCGCTCACAGCGCCACGCGAAGCGTGATGAGCGTGCGATGACCTTGTCGTTCGAGCAAAATCGGCATGCTCGGAGTATAGAGCGGACGGCGCGACGGCGTCGGCGGCGGAAAGGTCGAGCGGATGTCGTCGACGTCGTCGCACAGGGGTGCGGTGGCCTCTACTCTCACACCACCCCGCGGACGGTCCGCTCCGCTCCGCGTCCACGGAGTCTCCGTACGAGATCCCGATCCGCGTGCCTGGCGAACTCGTCGTCGTCGAGCTCGGTCTGACGGACGGTGAGAACCACCGTGGTGGTTACTCGCGGCGTCCTAGCTCTTCGGAGGATCGAGCAATTGCGCCTGCAGCCCCTGGAGCAGGATCGTGATGCCCTGGTCGAGTTCCGCTTCGCCGTCGTAGCCGAGCAGCAAGGGGGCCAGCTCGCGCAGGTAAGGGAAGTCCTTCTTCGGTAGCCGGTGCAGCCCCAGTCTCAGACCGAGCTCGTCCTCGTCCGGGTTGACGACGAACTCCTCGAGCTCGTTCAGGATGTGACCGATGAGGAAGCCGTAATAGGCCCGGTACGCATGCAGGGCAGCTGCAGGGCTGAAACCGGCGCCGCTGAGGACGGCGAGGATCCGCTCGAGCGGACGCAGGACACCCAGCGGGCGCAACCCCATCGGCGTGGACAGGGGACGTGTCACGAGAAGTGGGACGACGTGGCGGTGCGCGAGCACGAGCGTGCGGAAGTCATGTGCGGCCTTCCGCAGCTGGTCCTCCCAGGAGAAGGAGTCCTCGGAACGCGCTACATCCCACTCCTCGAGCAACAGCTCGGTGATCCCGTCGAGCAATGCATCCCGGTTGGCCGCGTAGCGGTAGAGAGCCATCGGGTCCTTGTTGAGTTCAGTGCCCAGTCTGCGCATGGTCAGTGCCTCCAGACCGTGTGCGTCGACCAGGTCCAGGGCAGCCTGGAGGACGACCGCGCGGTTCAGCCTGCCCTCCCGCTGGTCTGATGTGGTCGCCGCGGCGCCGTTGCCGCTTCGGGGTGGGTCCTGGGTTCCGGGCAGGTCGGCGGATCGGGATGCGTCGATCGGTACCTCAGGTCTGCTCACGTGTTCCCTCACGTCGGGTGTCATCGATGGCTTGCCGCCTTCTCCCCCGCGCTGTAACCTCTACGCTGTAGCTACTACAGCATAGCTACTACATTGTAGAAGGGAACCTGGAGGCGCTCTGAGCATACTCCCGGCTGTTGCCAGGACAGCAGCCTGACGAGCCCGGGCCGACCACCGACCCACGAGGGAGACCATGAATTCGTATGCGCGTGCGGGCAATCCCGATCGGCCGGGTGCGCCCGGCGGTCCAGGTCGATCAGCTGCGGTTCCCGACCCCTCCGAACGAACCAGGCAGGACGTCGACCTCGCGCCCGTCATCGCAGCAGCCCGGCGGACCACGGCCGACATAGCCGTCATCACGGACGCGTCACGCAGCATCCTCCATGTCTCCGCCTCGTTCTGCGCGATGACGGGATACGAGGCGACGGACATGATCGGGCGCGACTGTCGGATCCTGCAGGGAGCGGGAACGGACAGGAAGGTCACAGGGCACCTGTCGGACGTGCTGTCCTCGGGCCAGGCGTTCCATGGCGAGTTGCTGAACTACCGGAAGGACGGAACCCCGTTCTGGACAGAGCTGAGCATCATGCCGCTGCGCGTCGGCGGCGGCCACCAGGTGAGCCACTTCGTGAGTGTGCAGAGCGACATCAGCAACAGGGTTGCCCAGCTCGGGAAGTTCCAGGTGCAGGGCTTCCACGACCACGCCACCGGGCTCCCCAACCGGACAGCAGCTGAGCAGGCGGTGGCCGAGGCCGTGGGGATGCCCGCGGGTCAGAACACGACCGTCGCCGTCGCCCTGATAGACCTCGACGGCTCCCGCCTGGTGCACAACACTCTCGGGCACGCTGCCGGGGATTCGCTGCTGAAACAGTGGGCCACCCGGTCGAAGGCCCTGCTCCCGCCCGGTGACATCCTCGCCCGCATGGGTGGGGACGAATTCTTGCTCCTGCTCCGCAACATCTCCCGGCACACCTCGACCCGGGACGTCCAGGAGATCCTCGACCGCTTCCACCGCGCCGTCGAAGAACCCTTCGTGCTGGGAGGCCGGGAAGTGCGCATCGGCATGAGCCTCGGAGTGGCGCTGGTCCCAGCCGACGGGGTCGACAGGCGCTCGATCCTGAGCAGTGCCGACCAGGCGCTGGACGCCGCCAGGAACCGCCCGCCTCGGGATCCGTCCTGGTGGAGATTCGCCGGCGGGCACCATTTCGAACGCCGGAACGCGCGCATCGGGCCGAGCGGACACGGCGTCGGGTCCGGGACGGACACAACGATCGCCGACCCGATCGCCGACGGCACGCTCCCCCGGCGTCCGGCCGTTGATCCCGGGACTGTGCGTGAGGCCGTGTCCAATGGCGGCATCGTTGTGCACTTCCAACCCGTGGTGGACCTCCGGGACGGGTCGGTGCACCTTCTCGAGGCGTTGGCACGGCTGAAACTGCCATCCAACCAGATTGCCCACCCGGACGAATTCCTCCCCCACCTCACCATTGAGGACCAGAACCGGTTGTTCGGGGGCGTCCTCGAACAAGCGCTGGACGTCATCGCATCCTGGGACCGCCTGGGGGTGCACCACGACGTCTCCGTCAACCTGCCCCCCGAGATCCTGCACGACGAGTGCCTGCCGCGGCGCATCGACGAGCTCCTGCGCAGCCGTGACATCCGACCCGACAGGCTGGGCCTCGAGCTGCTGGAGTCACAGGATATGCAGCTCGATGCCCAACGCGCCGCCCTGCAGGAACTCACCGCTCTCGGCGTGGGCCTCGCCATGGATGATCTCGGCTCGGGGTACAGCAGTCTCCAGCGACTGTCCTCCTTCCCCTTCGATGCCCTCAAGGTGGACCGCGGGCTGCTCCAGGGCGTCCACGAACGGCCCTTGGAAACGCTGAGCATGATGGCGACCCTCATCCAGCTCGGCCGCGACTTCGCCATGGACGTGGTCATCGAGGGGTTGGAGGACCTGGACCTCACCGAAGCGGCCGCGATCCTCGGAGCGCCGCTGGGTCAGGGCTACTTCTTCACACGGCCCATGACCGCCGAAGAGTCCTTCCGCTGGGTGTCGTCCTTCGACTACACGCTCGACGGGTCGACGCCGCAGACGGCACTCGGTGCGCTCGCCTACCACTGGCAGTTCGCCCGACGCGCCGCTCCGCACCCTCTCGAGCTGGAGAAATGCCCGCTCTCCGTGTTCCTGGAACGCAGGGAGGCGGGGCCCGGCATACTACGGGAGCACGCGCAGCAGCACCTGGCGCAGGGCGCGCGCGAGACCTCGAGCAGTTCCCTCATCCGATGGATCATCGGCCTCGTGGCGCAGCACGAGGAGCCGCGCGACGCCGGGACACGACGCGCGGTCGTCGCGAGCGATGAACCCTGAGCGAGGGGTGAGCGAGGGGCGACTACGGTCGACGGCCTCCTGGCCGCCCTGTGCGCACCTTTCGTCGCTGGTGGCTCGGACGGATGAGACGCCGAGGGAGACCACCCGCAGCGTGCTCGCGAGGGAGCTCGACCTCAGGTCCCGGCGGCGACGTCGTCCACCGACGACGCTGGCGGCGGCCGAGGGCACGGGGACACTGTGCCGATCGGCTTTCGTGTGGTGGTAACGGTGTCACCCGCCAGGGCGACGTCGTTCGCCGCGTCCGGAGCGACCATCCGGGACGGGCGCGCGCCTACCGGGCGCCCGCCCGCGCAGCCACGAGTGCCGCAAGGCGGTCGAGGTCTGCTCCGACCAGCTGGACGTCGCGGTCGAACTCGTCGTCACTGAGGTCGAGTTGCCGGACGGTGAAGACCACCTCGGCGCCGAGCGGGTGAGCCAGGACGCGGAAGGGGTTGGTCACCACCGTTCCCGACGGCAGCATAACGTCGTGGTCGAGCACCCCGAGGCCGTTCCGTTCGACGAAACGGACCACCACCCGGCCCATCGGGGACTCGACGTACAGCAGCTCGCCGTCCTGGACCACCTCGGAGGTCGCGAGACCGGCAGCCCAGGCCGCGAGGTTGCCGGGGTCCGAGGCCACGGCGTAGACGGCCTCCGGCGGCGCGGCGATGACACGGCTGACATGTTGACTTCGCATGGTGCCAGCCTCGCACCCACCTCCGGGGTCCGGGAAGGGCCGGGTCCCGGCCGCTCAGACCCGCGGGAGCGGCTCCACGGGGTTGGGCCTCTCCACGATCGCCGCGTCGGCGTCGTCGGAATCCGTGGAGCGCAGCTCGTCCACGCGCACGCACACCACGCCGGCCACGATCAGGAGCCCGCCGAGGAGCTGCACCGCACCCGGCAGTTCGCCGAGGATCAGCCAGGCCGCCAGCACCGCGAACATCACCTCGGTGAGAGCCACGAAGCTCGCAACCTTCGAGCCGAGCCGCTGCGCCGCGAGGATGCCCGTGACGTAGGCGGCGACCGTCGCGACGAGCACCAGCACGGCCACCGGAACGAGCCAGCTGACGGTGTGTCCCGCGAGCTGGACGTCCTCGAACACGAAGCGGAACGGCATGATGTTCGTGAGCCCGAGGACCAGGATGACGGCGGAGGCGACCACCATGCCGCCGCCCGCCATGACCAGCGGTGGCAGGGTGTCGTCGATCTTCGCGGACATCACGAAGTAGACCATCAGGCAGACGGCGGCACCGAGCCCGTAGAGCACGCCCACCGGGTCCAGCCGGGCGTCCCCCGCGAGGTCGAGCACCAGGAGGAGCCCGAGGATCGCGATCACGGAGCCGATCATCGTGAGTGCATTGGGGCGCTTCTTCGAGCGCAGCCAGAGGTAGCCGACGAGGAGCACGGGCGCGAGGTACTCGAGCAGCAGCGAGACGCCGACTGACATGCGCTGCACCGCGTTGAAGTAGAAGAGCTGGCAGAGGGCGATCGCCGTGGTGCCGTAGATGATCACCGTCAGCGCGTTGCCGCGCATCGCGGACCAGCGTCCGCGCAGGGCCATCAGCACCGGGACCAGGAGCACGACGGCGGCGCCCCCGATACGCAGCCCGACGGCGGCGCCGGGGCTCCAGCCGATCTCGAGGAGCGACTTGGCGAAGGGTCCGGAGACGCCGAACGTCGCAGCGGACAGGATGGCGATCCAGAGACCGGTGGCGGGACGCATGTCCGCTCCTTTCGGGTACGCTCGTGCTGCACAGGTGTCAGGAGCGTTCGGTAGTGATGGTCGTGACACTAGAGGAGCATCATGTCAGGAGTCAACATGCCTTTCACCTATGACACCGAGGTGGCGCTCTCCTCCGCGGCAGCGCTCATCAACACCGCCCGGGACGACGTGGACCCCCTGGACACTCTCGACGGGCTCGACCGCTTCCTCGACGAGCAGCGCTTCAGCGGCTCGCGCACCCACACACGCGCGGAGCTCGACGCCGTCCGGGAACTCCGCACCGAACTCGAGCTGATCTGGTTCGCGGAGGAGGACGACGCCGTCGCGCACGTCAACGCGATCCTCCGGCAGCACCACGCACTCCCCCAGCTCGTGCGCCACGACGAGTGGGACTGGCACCTCCACGCCACCGGGCCGGAGGCCCCGCTCGAGCAGCGCATGGCCACCGAGGCCGCCATGGCCCTCGCCGACGTCATCCGCGGCCATGAACTCGACCGCCTGCGCGCGTGCGCGGCGGAGGACTGCGACGGCGTGGTGCTGGACCTCAGCCGCAACCGCTCCAAGCGGTTCTGCGACACCGGCAACTGCGCCAACCGCACACACGTGAAGGCCTACCGGGCGAGGAAGGCGCAGACCGCGTCATGAGGCCCGGGCCGGCGCCGCGCGGTCCTACGCTGGGCGCATGACCTTCTCGCCCTCCACCCTGTTCATCACCGGCGGCAACTCCGGGATAGGCCGCGGCCTCGCCGAGGCGCTGCACCGGCGCGGCGTCAGGGTGATCATCGGCGGTCGCAACGCCGCCGGCCTCATGGAGGTGGTGGCGGCGAACCCCGGCATGGAGATGGAGCTCGTGGATGTCGGCAACGCGGAGTCGGTGTACGACGCCGCCGCGCGCATCGCGGAGCGTCACCCCGGGCTCGACGCCGTGATCAGCAACGCCGGCGTGCAGCGCCTCATCGACTTCACCGAAGCACCCGTGGACCCACGGCGGCTCGACGAGGAGATCGACACCAACCTCAAGGGCGTACTGCACGTGGCCAACGCCTTCGTGCCGCTGCTCCGCCTGCAGGCCTCCTCCACGCTCGTCAACGTGAGCTCGGGCCTCGGCTTCGTCCCGCTGACCGCGGCGCCGGTCTACTCCGCGACGAAGGCGGCGGTCCACTCGTTCACCATGTCGCTGCGGCACCAGCTGCAGGGCACGGGTGTGGACGTGGTCGAGGTGATCCCGCCGGCCGTCGCCACCAACCTGCACCGCGGCCAGACCTCCACGCCGCCGGGCGTCATGGCGCTGGACGATTTCATCGCCGAGACGCTGCGGGGGCTGGACCGCGGGCTGGAGGAGATCGCCGTCGGCGGGGCCAAGCGCCTGCGGGCCGGGTCGAGGATCGCGCCCGCGCGCTTCGTGCAGCTGATCAACCAGCGGCGCTAGGCACTACGGCGCAGGCCGCCTGATCCGCGGATCCAGGGGCGCCTGCTCCCCGATGGTCGGCCGTCGTAGGCTGACCGGATGTTCTCCTTCATCGGCAGGCCCCGCAACCCGCGAAGACGCTCTACGTCCTGATCTTCCTCGGCTTCGTGGTCCTGTTCGTCACCTTCGTGATGGATCTCGATGAACTGCAGCGGTACGCCTTCGTGGGGGTGGGCACCCTGTTCGTCCTGCTGGGTCTCTCCGCGAGCCTCAACATCAACGGCACCGCCGACGGCATGACCACCGCCATCAAGGAGTACCGGCCCATGGGCGCCGACTACTCGCGGTCCTTCCTCTCCACACCCCTGTACGCGCGACTGTTCGGGGTCATGGCGGTGGTGGTCGGATCGGCCTTCGCCGTGACGGCGCTCGTCCTTCCCGACCTCCTCTGACCCACCCGACTCGACGGGCGCTTCGGTCAGGTGCCGGTTCGGCCGGCGTCAGGCCCCGCTCACCGCGCACCGGTGGGAGGGTCGTCATCGGCGGGGGTGCCCGGAGGCTCGACGACGTCGACACCCTCCCCCGGGAAGCCGTCCTCGGAGTAGCCGCCGTCGGTCAAGGTGGGGCCGACGGACATCGTGTCCTCCCGCGTCTCGACGCTGCCGGGCGCGTCGAAGGCGATCGACAGCTATGACCGGTAGGCGGGCGAGTAACTCCCCTCGTAGCGGATCACGCGTCCCGGAACCGGCCCTCCGGCCTGCTCGTCGCTACCACTCCCAGTGCCACTCCCACTGCCACTCCCACTGCCGAGGAGGCTGCGCGTCAGCGCGGCGCCGTCCGACATCAGCTCGTCCACGGCGCCCAGCAGGTGCCGGTCGGCGGGAGTCTCCTCGAGCAACGCGGCAGCGAGGACCGCCCGGCGGACCAGCTCCCGCGTGAACGACGCCGTCGTGCCCTCCGTCCGCCCGGCGGCCACGCCGACCGCCTCGTCGGAGAACGGCAGGCCGCGCGAGTAGAGGCGGAGGAGCGCTGCGCGTTCGTGCTCGGCGGGAAGGGGCACCTCGATGGCGAGATCCACCCGGCCGGGTCGCTGCGCGAGCGCCCGCTCGAGCATGTCGACGCGATTGGTGGTGAGCACGAAGGTCACGTCGGCATCGGCGTCGAGCCCGTCCATGGCATCGAGGACCTCGAAGAGCAGCGGCTGGGGCCCGTGGCCCATGCTCCGGTCCTCGGCGATGAGGTCGCAGTCCTCGAGCACCACGATGGAGGGCTGCAGCGCGCGGGCCATGCGTGCAGCCTCACCCACGTGGGCGAGGGTCCCGCCGGAGAGGAGGATCGCCGTGGTCCCGGCGCTCTGGCTGAGCAGGAACCGCACGGTGTGCGTCTTCCCGGTTCCCGGCGGTCCGTACAGCAGGATGCCGCGCTTGAGATGCTGCCCTGCCGCCACGAGCGCATCGCGGTGCGCCGCGATACCGAGAGCATGCTCACGCACCCTGTCGAGCAACCCCTCGGGCAGCACCACGTCCTCGTCCGTCACCACGGGCCGGTGGTGGAGGGTGACGCCCGCGCTGCTCGGCCCGAAGTCCTCACGGACGAACGAGAGCACCTGCCCCTTGAGCACGCTCTCGACCTGCATACGACGTCGGAATTCGGCTAGGAGGGCGGCGGTCACGGCGGCATCCGCGCACAGGACCTCCACGGACCCGGCCTGGCGTCCGTACCGGGGCTCGGCCTTCCGCTGGAGCAGGGCCACAGGTGCGTCGTGGTACCGGAAGAGTCGGAGACCGAAGGCCAGGACCTGTCGCTGCGCCTCGGGACCGACCGCCAGGTTGGCGTAGTCGGGTTGCGAGAGGGGGAAGGTGGCGTAGGCCTCCGCCTGCTGGATCACGTCGGAGAGGGAGAGGTGGTGGCGTTGGTCGCCGCCGCCGATGCCCACCAGGCGCGCGTCCGGTCCCGCCAGCGATTCGAGGATGATGTCGGCGTCGACGAAGCGGCTGTTGGGCACGTCCTCGACGACGAGCGGGACGGTGCCGGGCGGGGCCTCGAGGTGCCCCTCGAGAGCCTCGATGAACTCGCGGCCCTTCGCCGACCCCATCTGGGCCTCCTGCGCGAGCCTGACCATCGTGCCGAAGGATTCGATGAACCGGTCCACGTCATTCGCCATGGACGGAGGCTAACAGCGGGTGGAGGGAGAGGCTAGAGGTCCTGGTCGGGCAGGCGCTGACCGTACCGGGGCTCGCCCTCGGCGTCCTTCGCCGGCGCGGGAGCGGCTGTCGCCCCCGGGGCCTGCGGCTTACGGTCGGGCTTCGACGAGGAACGGTTGACGCCCGAGCCCTTCCCGAGGTGCTCGGGGTTCGGGGTCTCCGCCATCATGAGCATGGCGCAGATCACGAGCGAGACGATGAAGGCGATACCGCCGGCGGTCAGCCCGAGATCGTACCGGAGCACCTTGTTGCCGCCGCCGGTCGCGAAGATCGAGGTCGCGACGCCGGCCACCAGGCCGAGGACAGCGGAGAAGAGCAGTGGAGCCTTGATGCCGTAGCGGAAACGGCCCTGCCTGGGCGCTCCCGGCTGACGCTTGGCCACGGGCACTCCTTTTCGATCGACCTGACTTCTACGCGGCGTAGAGACCTCAGTTTACGGTGTCCTGCTCCCCGTGCGTCCCGGGAACGGCGGATGCGCTGAGCGCGGAATCGTGCCGGTAGCTCAGGGCCGCGATCCCGAGCACGACGGCGGTCAGCAGCGCTCCGCCGCCGGTCACGCCGAGGAGGGCGTGCGGACCGAGCGGCTCGACGAAGGGGAGGATCAGCCCGGTGGCGATGCCCACCACGCCGATGGTGATCAGGTCCCTCCCGGCCGGATGCGTCCGGGTGCCGAGCCCTCGGACGAGTTCGGCGATACCACCGACCACGAGGGCGACGGCCCCCGCGAAGGCGAAGCTGCGATCGTCGACGAAGACGAGGCTCGCGATGCCCGCTCCGAGGAGCAGGCCCGCCCCGACGTCGGTGAGCAACCGCGAGGACCGGCCCCAGCGCTTGAGCCGGTGGGTCCAGAGGTAGGCCGCCCCGGTGAGCAGCAGGTACGCGCCTCCGAGCAACGACATGGTGAGCGTGGACGGCTCGCGGATGAAGATGGTGACGAGCCCGAAGACCGCACTGACCACGGACCGGGTCAGGAAGGGCTTCCACACCTGCAGGGCAGCGGGGTCGGCGCCCGGCGCGGGCGAGGCAACAGCCATCGGAAGGACCTTTCAGGTGTGGCGGACGGAGCAGCCCGGCAGGTCGAGTTTAGTTCTTCTGAAGGGGGTACTGGTCGGCCGTCCCGCAAGCATGGTCCAAGCGGCTACAGGTCCGAGAGGACGGCGATGAACTCGTCGGCCCGGGCGAGAGTCTGCATCATCGTCTCCCGCCGTTCCACCGCCGCAGCCCTGAAGGCCGCAAGCCGGGCGCGGAGGTCCGCCTCCGCGGAGCCGTCCGGGTGTTGCCGCAGCGCGTCGAGGATCGACAGGAGGTCCTTCATCTCCTCGAGCGTGAAACCCAGCGGCTTCATCCGCCGGATGACCATCAACCGCTCGACGTCGTGCTCGGTGTACACGCGGAAGCCGCCCTCGGTCCGTGCCGTGGCAGGAAGGATACCGACGTCGTCGTAATGCCGGATGGTCCGGAGCGACAGCTCCGTCCGCTCGGCGACCTCGCCGATGTGCATGACGCGCTGCTCCATGGGACCGTTCCCTTCCGATTGAACCCTCACCTTACGTGAGAGTAGGGTTGAACGAGTGTCAGCGATCCCAGCACCCCTCGGCCTCACTCCGCTCCAGCGCCAATCGGTGCGGCGGACACTCCGTACCCCGCGCCTCCTGAAGACCGAGGTGCTGGCCGGGCTCGTCGTCGCCCTCGCCCTGATCCCCGAGGCCATCGCGTTCTCCATCATCGCCGGGGTGGACCCGCGGCTCGGCCTGTTCGCGTCCTTCACCATGGCGGTCACCATCGCCTTCCTCGGTGGCCGCCCGGCGATGATCTCCGCCGCGACCGGCGCCGTCGCCCTCGTCATCGCGCCGCTGGTCGCGAGTCACGGCGTCGACTACTTCATCGCAGCCGTCATCCTCGGGGGCACGTTCCAGGTGATCCTCGGTGTCACGGGGGTCGCGCGCCTCATGCGCTTCATCCCGCGCTCCGTGATGGTCGGCTTCGTCAACGCCCTGGCCATCCTGATCTTCCTGTCCCAGGTCCCCGAACTCGTGGACGTGCCCTGGCTGGTCTACCCCATGGTCGCGGTGGGACTCGTCATCGTCTTCGGACTTCCCCGCCTCACCGCCGTCGTCCCCGCGCCGCTCGTCGCGATCGTGGTCCTGACGGTCTTCGCCGTCCTCGCGAACGTGCTCGTCCCCACGGTCGGGGACAAGGGCGAGCTGCCCGAGAGCCTGCCGTCCCTGGTCCTCCCGAATGTGCCGCTGACCCTCGACACGCTGCAGATCATCGCCCCGTTCGCGCTGGCACTGGCCGCCGTCGGGCTCCTGGAATCCCTGATGACCGCGAAGCTCGTGGACGACATCACCGATACCCGCTCGAACAAGACCCGGGAGTCCTGGGGCCAGGGCGCGGCGAACATCGTCACCGGATTCTTCGGGGGGATGGGCGGCTGCGCCATGATCGGCCAGACCATGATCAACGTGAAGGCCTCCGGCGCCCGCACGCGCATCTCCACCTTCCTGGCCGGCATCTTCCTGCTCGTCCTCGTCGTCGTGCTCGGCGACATCGTGGCCCTCATCCCGATGGCGGCCCTGGTCGCCGTCATGATCTTCGTGTCGATCGCCACCTTCGACTGGCACAGCATCCAGCCCTCCACTTTGAAGCGCATGCCGAAGAGCGAGACCGCCGTGATGCTCTCCACGGTGGTCGTCACCGTCTGGACCCACAACCTCGCCATCGGCGTCGGCGTGGGCGTCCTGGTCGCGATGGTCGCGTTCGCCCGCCGGGTGGCGCACTTCGTGACCGTGACCCGGACCGAGGACACTGGGGACACCGTCGACGGCGAGCGCCACGCGACGTACACGGTGGACGGTGAGCTGTTCTTCGCGTCCTCGAACGACCTCTACACGCAGTTCGAGTACGCCACCGACCCGCATCGGGTGACCATCGACCTGCACGGCTCGCACCTGTGGGACGCATCCACCGTCGCCGCGCTCGATGCGATCCAGGAGAAGTACCGCAGCCACGGCACCGAGGTGAGCATCGTGGGTCTCAACGAAGCCTCCACCACCATGCGCGAGCGCCTGGGCGGCACGCTCGGCGTCGGTCACTGATCGTTCGCCCGGCCGCATCGGGATACCCGTTCTGACCACGAGCTTCCTGCTGACCCTGCCTATCCGCCGCCGTTCCTGGACACCTTCAGCAGTTAGGTGAGCCGTTCCTGCGTGGATGGATCCAGCCCCCGGGTGTTGACTGCCTACATGACGGATACCACGATCCCTTCTGAGCCCCACGACAGCGGTGTGATGGCGCGATTGAACTGGTTGCGTGCTGCAGTGCTGGGCGCCAACGACGGGATCGTCTCCACAGCGGCCACGGTGATCGGCGTCGCCGGGGTGACGAACACCATCGCCCCGATCCTGATCGCCGGCACCGCCGCCGTCGTGGGCGGGTCCGTCTCGATGGCCCTGGGAGAGTACGTCTCGGTCAGCAGTCAGAAGGACAGCCAGGAAGCCCTGATCGAGAAGGAACGCCAGGAGTTGAGCGACGACCCCGATGGCGAACTCGATGAGCTCGCCGGGATGTACGAGGCCAGAGGTCTCACGCCCGCCACAGCCCGGCAGGTCGCCGTCGAACTGACGGAGCATGATGTTCTGGCTGCTCACCTCTCGGCGGAGCTGAACATCGACGAACTCGAGGTCGCGAATCCCTGGCAAGCAGCTTTCGCGTCCGCCGGTGCCTTCGCAGCGGGAGCGGTGCTGCCTCTGCTCGCGATTCTTCTCCTCCCGGCGGAGGTTCGCATACCGCTGACCTTCGTCGCGGTACTGGTGGCACTGACCATCACGGGTGCTGTCAGCGCTCACGTAGGCGGGAGCTCCCGACGCCGCGCCATGGTGCGCCTCCTCCTCGGCGGCGCCTTGGCGATGGCATTCACCTATCTTATCGGCGCACTCCTTGGCACAACCGGCATTTCATGATCCTCGCTATGAACTCATTCCGACCAGCCACGGTGGGCACGCCAGCGGGACGGAATGAGCCTTCACTCACAACTCACCCTCGTAGTTCGGGGGAGTCGTCCCTCGTCCGAATGAGCGTCCCGTGCTGACCGTCCTCCGCCACCCCGCCTACCGCACCCTCTTCACCGCCCAGGTGGTCGCCCTCCTCGGAACGGGCCTGCTGACGGTGGCCCTGGGTCTGTTGGCGTTCGAGCTGGCGGGCGCGCAGGCCGGAGCCGTGCTCGGCACCGCGCTGACGATCAAGATGGTCGCCTACGTGGGCGTGGCACCGCTCATGGCCGCGCTGGTGGAACGGCTCCCGCGGAAGGGCGTCCTGATCGGGGCTGACCTCGTCCGGACCGCGATCGCGCTCGGCCTGCCGTTCATCGACCAGGTGTGGCAGATCTACGTGCTCGTGTTCGTGCTGCAGTCGGCGTCCGCCACCTTCACCCCGGCGTTCCAGGCACTCATCCCGGTGGTGCTGCCCGCGGAGCGGGACTACACGAAGGCGCTGTCGCTCTCCCGGGTCGCGTACGACCTCGAATCGCTCGCGAGCCCGGTCCTCGCGGCCGCCCTGCTGACCGTCACGACGTTCGACGATCTGTTCGTCGGCACGGCGGTGGGGTTCCTGGTCTCGGCCGCACTGGTGCTGGTGACGCGACTACCGCAGGTTCCGTTCATCCGGCAGGGTTCCCTGCTGCACCGCACCACCCTCGGGACGAGGATCTTCCTGCGGGAGCCGTCGCTGCGCGGCCTGCTAGCCCTCGACCTCGTGGTGGCGAGCGCCACGGCCCTCGTGCTCGTCAACACGGTCGTGTACGCCCAGGACCTGTTCGGCGGATCAGCCACGGACGTCGCGGTGGCCCTTGCCTGCTTCGGAGCGGGCTCGATGCTCGTGGCATTCGCCGCTCCACCGCTGCTCGAGCGGGTGACCGACCGCACCCTCATGCTCGCCGGAGGAGTGCTCCTCACCCTGGGGCTGCCGGCCGCAGCGGCGCTCGCCGCCATCGGCCCAGGCGCGACGACGTCGGCCGGGTGGTTCACCTTCCTCGGGCTGTGGGCACTTCTCGGGGTCGGCACCTCGATGATCAGCACGCCGTCCTCCCGCCTGCTCCGCCGGGTGGCCTCGGACGCGACCCGGGGTTCCCTGTTCACCGCACAGTTCTCGCTCTCGCACGCCTGCTTCCTCCTGGCCTACCCGGTCGCCGGGTGGGTCGGGGCGACGGCGGGGCAGGGCGTCGCGGCGTTGGTCCTCGGCGCGCTCGCGCTGGGCGGGACGCTCCTGGCGCTCTGCCTGTGGCCCCGGCAGCGTCAGGACGCCGTCGCGCCGTTGTCCTCGAGATAGGTGAGCAGGGGTGCGATCCCCAGCGCGAAATCGGCCACCCGCTGCACGAGGTCGGGCGCGCAGCAGGCGGTCCTCGAGAGCTGCTCGGTGATGATCAGCTCCTTCAGGCGTAGATCGTCGGCGAGCGGATGCCCGGAGTGCTCGGCGAAGCCGCGCGGCATGGTCTTCAGCATCTCCGACCGGTCGAAGGCGTGCCCTGCCCGCTCGAGCTCACCCTTCATCCGCATGAAGGACTCCGGGTTGTCGATCATGGCCCGCCGGATCGGCGCGAGCGCTCCGGCATTCGGGCGGTACAGACCGCCGGCCAGCAGCCCGCCGTCCACCCCGACCTGGACGTAGACGAGCGCCGCGGTCTCGTTCTTGGTGCCCGAGCGCGTGAGCATCCCCGAGACGTGCGTGCTGTAGGGGGACTTGTCCGGGCTGAAACGCACGTCACGGTTGATGCGGAACATCGTGGCGCGCCCGCCCCTCAACGGGAGGTCACTGCCGTCGAGGCGCTCGGAGACCACCTCGAGCAGTTCCTCGAAGGGCTCGTCGAGCTCGTGCTTGAACTCGGCGCGGTGCTAGTCGAACCACTCGCGCGCGTTGTTGTCCGCGAGTCCGTCGAGGAACGTGAACGCCTTCCGGGTGAACAGGGCCTGCTGGGTCACGGCTGCGCATTCCTGCCGCCCCGTCCGGGCGCACTCCTCGAGTATCGCGGGAGGGCGCCGTCCCGGGAAGTGCCGCCTGGATCCTGGTGCGCAGCTCCCCTCGCGGACCGTGCCGTCGTCCTGCCACCGCTCGGGATCATCCCCCGTTCCTGGGCGTGGCGTGCGTCGTCCCGGGATGCAGGGGCCGGGTGGAGGTGCGGCGAAGCGCAACCGCTCGTGGCTCGGAGAAGCCGAGCGATCTGTAGAGCGAGGCGGCATCGGGGGTCGCGTTCAGGTCCACGAGCTCCGCTCCCTGGTCATCGAGCCAGTCGAGTGCTGCGACGACGACCGCGCGGGCCAGGCCGTGTCGTCGATGGGAGGGCTGGACGAACACCGACGACATGGACCCGAAAAGCCCCGTCGGGAAGCCGGGCCCTGGCAACCGAGGGGTGAGCGTGGCGATGGCGCATGCGGCCAGACGCTGCCCCTTCCCTCCGTCAACGGACGACGAGGGCCCGACGTCGATCACGAACGCAGCCAGGGTTCCTTCGGCCATCCGTCCCCGGATGACGTCCCGGGCCGCGGGGTACCACGACGTGTCGTCGACGCCGCCTGGTCGCGCTCCCGCTCCGGCCGCGCTCATGGCGCGGAACATTGCGTGTCTCATCAGGACGAGATCGTGGGCATCCTCCGGAGTCGCCCGCCTCGTTATCCGCTCGCTCATGCACCCAGTGTGCCGCCGTCACCACGCACTGCCGGCCTCATCGGTACCCGGGAAGATAGTCCGCGAAGCGGCGTCCGATCAGCTCGTGCGTGGCCGTGTCCGGGTGGAGCCCGTCGGGGAGCGGGTGCTGATCCGCGTCGTCGGGCCCGTACAGCGCGGTGCCGTCGAGGTGGTGCAGGTGCGCGTCCTGCCGCCCCTCCACCACGTCACGGAGCGCGTCACGGATCACCTCGAGCGTGAGCCGACCCTGCTGGGTGTCCCCTGCGGTGCCGGTCGCGATGAAGCGCACCTGGTCGGTGCCCAGGCTGTCAGGATCCACGGCGAGGGGCCCCGGCGTCCGCTCGTGCATCCCGCAGAAGATCGGCGAGATGAGGACGAGGGGCGTGGTCGGGTGTCCGTCACGGACGGTGTCGAGGAACCCGTGGATCGCGGGCACGAAGCTGCGGAGGCGCATCGCGTCGAGGTTGACGACGTTGATACCGACCTTCGCGCTGATGAGGTCAGCGGGGAGGTCACGGATCACCCGGGCCATGAACGGGTCCACCAGGGCGCTCCCGCCGAATCCGAGGTTCCGCAGGTCGACGTCGCCGGCCGTTCTGGCGGCCACGGCAGGCCAGATGGCGCTCGGCGACACGGCGTTCGACCCCTGGCTGATGGAACTCCCGTAGTGGACCCACCTCATGGGGCTCGCAGGAGCAGGCCCGACCGGGAAGTCGGAACTCAGCGAGATCAGTTCGAGCGCCTCGTTGTGCGGCAACCACACGTCGATGCGCTTCTCGTCGCCCGTCAGACCCTCGACGTGGAGGGTGTGCTCCTCGCCCGGGATCGCGGTCGATGTCCCCGTGCGTAGATCCACCTGCAGCTGATCGCCGCCGGTGAGCTCGTCCTGCAGGTGCCGGACGCCGTCCACGACGACGTCCATCCGACCGCGCGGGCGGTCCGCACCGACGTAGGTCACCCGGTGGGGGTGGACCACCAGATCGAAACGGGTCGACGACGTACGGAAGGCCAGACGCATACCCGAGGGCTGCGCTTCCACGGCCATCAGCTGCGGATCGGGGAACTGCTCCCGCACCCAGGACGGCAGGCGGTGTGGGAGGGTGCCGCGCGCTGTGGATTCGAGTTCGGCGGCACCGCGAACGAGGTCGAGGGTGAACGGCGTCAGGACCATGCGCGGCACCTTCGGCACTAGGAGGCCACGCGGGCGGTACCCGCCGCAGCCGAGCTGCCCAGATCACTTCCGGGAAGCGCCTGTCCGGCCGGGAGCGCCTCGATCCACGCGTCGGTCGTGCCGACGGACGCCCAGTTGGAGTTCAGCAGCGCAAGCAGGGTGGTGTGGACTGTGCGCGCGTCGGCGAAACCGGCGTCGTTCGCGATGTTGATCGCTCCCGTCGCATCGGAGAGCACCTCGGTGGCGAACCCGAGCGCCTCCGCCTCGACGGCCGACCCGAGGATGCAGTTGTTGGTCATGTAGCCCACGAGGGTGACCGTGTCGATGCCGTGCGAGCGGAGCCACTCCGCGAGGTCCGTGTCGGCGTAGACGGACCCGTACTGCTTCACGATGCTCTTCCAGGATCCCGTGCGGCGGCTCTCGACGTCGGGGTGCAGCTCGTACTCGGGTGATCCGGGTGCGAACACCGGAGCTCCTTCGCCGGCTGAGTGCTGCACGACGACGATCGGTATGCCTGCGGAGGTCGCCGCGTCGATCGCCGCCGTGATGCGCGGGAGGGACTGTCCGTGGGGCGGGTACTGGATCTCGAGGAGGCCACCGAAGTACTGCTGCTGGATGTCGACGAGGACGAGAGCGCGCTGCGAAGTGCCCATGGTGAGGTTCTCCTGAGTGACGGGGATCGGTGTCCCTTCGATTTTCGCAGACCGATGTACGGGCAACGGCCGCTGACCAGCGGGCCTACCCGGCCTTCCGCCGCACCATCTCGCCGATCCACAGCGGCGCGAACGGCGAGGTGCAGTTCGGTGCTGTGGGGTAGTCCCTGAGCACGCCGAGGCGCTCGCCGATGTCGACGGCCCGCGCACGGAGCTCCTCGCGCTCGATCCCGATCTGCGCGAGTGTGTGGTTCATGGCCCACTGGAGACGCGCGGGCGCGTCCGCCATCTTCGCTTCGATGAGGTCCAGCAGGCCGGGGAGGTCGAGTCCGTCGGGCTTCCGGACCACCCGCTCGGATGTGAGGGACCAGCCCGCACTCGCCACGACGTCGTCCGGATCCGCGAACCAGCGGACGCGCAACTGCTCGGCGTGAGGGCTCTTCTTCACGACGTAGGAGACGAGCCACTCGTGCACCTTGGGCACGCGTGCCTCACGCAGCATGGCGTCGAGCTGATCCGCCGGGAGGTCGCGTGGCCGGAGGACCAGCAGCGCGACGAGGCGAGCTGCTGTGTTGCCGGTCCGCCAGAGCCCGTGTGCCAGCTCCTGCTGTCCCTTCAACCGCTTCGCGAGCGCGCGCAGGGCGGTCAGGTTCACGCCGTGATCGTCGCCGTGCCTCTCGTTGACCGCCCGCATGCGCGGATCCTCGAGCGACGCCAGCTCGGCGAGTACCTCATCGACGGTCATGGCAGCCCTTCTCCTGCACGACGCCGGGGCGGGCGTCTGCACCCCATGGTGCCGCCGTCGTCGCCGTTTGGCCACCTACCCGGTAGCGATCAGCGGGTGCTGGGCAGCGTCATAATCTCCGCGCCGTCCTCCGTGATGGCGACGGTGTGCTCGGTATGCGCCGTGCGCGCGCCGGTGGAGCTCCGGAGGGTCCAACCGTCGTCATCCGTGACGAGCTGCGCCGTGTCGGTCATGACCCACGGCTCGAGTGCGAGCATCAGGCCCGGGCGCAGCGTGTACCCGCGGCCCGGCCGGCCGGTGTTGGTGATGTGCGGCTCCTGGTGCATGGTCGAGCCGATGCCGTGGCCGCCGAAATCGGTGTTGATGGGGAATCCCGCCTCGCTGAGCACGGCGCCGATCGCGGCGGAGAGATCGCCCGTGCGCGCGCCCGGCCGGGCTGCGGCGATGCCCGCTGCGAGTGCCCGCTCGGTCGCGCCGATCAACGCTGCGTCAGCGGCCGTCGGCTCCGCGCCCACCACGAAGCTGATGGCTGCATCCGCGGCGACGCCGTCCTTCAGCACCGCGAGGTCGAGCGTCAGCAGATCCCCCGCCGCCAGGGCGTAGTCGTGGGGCAGGCCGTGCAGCACGGCGTCGTTGACGGAGGTGCAGATGTAGTGGCCGAACGGCCCACGCCCGAAGGACGGCGCGTAGTCGACGTAGCAGGACTCAGCGCCCGCTCCGAGGATCATCTCCTTCGTCCACGTGTCGATCTCGAGGAGGTTGGTGCCGACGGCTGCGCGCGTCCGCACGGACTGGAGGATGTCCGCCACCAGCGCGCCGGTGACCCTCGCGCGTGCAACCTCGGCCGGAGTCAGGATCTCGATCATGGGCTTCCTCTCAGTACCAATAACTATCCCGGTAATACTATCCCGCATTAGGATGGATGCATGGTCAGACTGCCCCTCAGCGACGACGACGTGCAACGCGGACAACGCCTCGGTGCCCTGTTGCGCCGTGCGCGGGGAGAACGTTCCATGATCGAGACCGCGCTCGACGCCGGCGTCTCACCCGAGACCCTCCGGAAGATCGAGTCGGGCCGCGTGGCCACCCCGGCCTTCCCGACGATCGCCGCCATCGCCGGCGTCGTGGGCCTGTCCCTCGACGCCGTCTGGGCCGAGATCAAGGAGCCACGGCACGACGACGGCGGCGCTCGCCGTCGCGCGGGCGAGCGCATCGCGTCCTGACGACCGCCCGCGCGGAGTCGCGGACCGCGAGGGTCCCCCCGGGGGGGTGTTCCGCTGAGCAGTCCGGACGGCGACAGAGGCGAAGTGAGTCTGCGGACCTCGCTGCCCGTCGATGTCACGACCGCGGCGGCGACGTCGGCGAGTTTGATGTTCCAACCACTCGAGGCAGCCTTGAGTATGGTGATCGCCGCATCACGATTGCACCTGTTCCGACCCATGGAGACGCCGGCCGCGACGTCGAAGGGGTACTGGACCTCGTCCATACCCTGAGCGTGCTCGCTGCTGCTCGCGACCCGGTCGTCACATTCCACCTTCCATCCCGGTCACCGAGGGTCACCGACGGCCGGCTCGAACGATCACGTCGCTTTGGTCCAGGGGCTCAAGTCGTTACGGTGTACGGGTCAACGGGCGCGAACGAACGGGTGCGGGTGTAGTCGGTGGGATTGATGCGACATGGTTGAGCGTTTCGACGATGAGGACCGGCGCGACGGCAGTATGTCGCCCGAGAACCAACACGCCTTCACCTTCGATGCGATGGACCGGGTCGGGATCTCGGTCGGAGAGCTCTGGTTGCACTACCTCGGCACGGGTGGGGTCATCGATGAATACGAGGTCGACGCGTATCTCCACGGGCTGATGCCGCTTCCCGCGCTCGAGCGGGACATGATCTCCCAGTCCGTCAACGAGATGATCGACGGTATCGCCGAGAACCAGGTGCTCTCCGTGGTGTACTCCAGTTCAGCAACACAACCCTTCAACGACGCCGAGCTGGCCGAACTGTTGACGGCGAGCCGCCGGACAAACCACTCCTTGCACCTCACGGGCCTGCTTTTGTACCGCAAGGGCCGGTTCCTGCAGGTTCTCGAGGGACCCGAAGCCGTGGTCCGCGAACGGATGGCCGTCATCAGCGTCGATCCTCGTCACGACCAGCTACGGGTTCTTCTTGATGAATCGAGGGAACAGCGGCAGTTCCCGGTCTGGACGATGCGCTACGGGACCGTCGGGCCCGCCATGTCCAAATATGTCTCCGGGTTCGAGAGGCCGTTCTCCGATGCGAAAGACGACGCGGACCCCGACGGCACCATCCGTGCACTCCGCAACCTCATCCGGTGGTTCCAGGACCCGGCGATCCCCCTGCGATGAACAGCCTTCGTGCCATCCAGGGGTCTGGGGCCGGGCGTCCGGTCGCTGCTAGGCTCGACGTGCGTTGTGGGCGCCGCTTCACTGACTGAGGCGGCGACGGCTTCAGCGACAGCGTAGAGCTAGCGGTTCACTCTCGGCACCCTCCGGTCACGAGGCGCTACGCCCGAGCCGAGCCAGGACAAGGGCCTGCCGGTCGGCGTCTGCGGGGACCGGCACGGCCGGTCCGCAGATTCCCTCCATGTGCAGCATGGATCCGAAGCTCTCCGCGCCTGCCTCGATGACGTCCATCTCCTCGGGGGTGAGGCGGTCGTCCCCTCCCGTGGATCGGGCGATGTCCCAGCGGTGGACGAGTATGTCCCACACGTAGAACTGCTGGAGAGTCGCTCCGACGGTGGTGGGCCCGAAAAGTCCGTCATACGCGGAATCGGCCACGTCGTCGCTGCTGATTAGGCTCAGTACGCGATCGGTGTGCTCCCGGAAGCCGGTGGCGGCATCGGTCAGGTCAGGAGCGGGGCCGGGGTCGTATCCACGCTCCGTGAAGAGGCTCCGCTGCGTGTCGATCATGTGGACGACGACGTCGCGCGCCGTCCACTGCGCACAGGGTGACGCGTTGCCCCACGCTTCCGCCGGAACAGCTTCGATGACACGGGAGAGGGGACGGAGGGCGGACCGGTAGGCGATCGACACGGGATTCATGTACTCCAGGGTGCCGGGTGGGGCATTCTGGGTCTTGATGAAACCCGACACACCTCAGGGTGCGCTGAACGACATCGAGCGGGCACATCTCAAGGCTCCCGGCGACGCATCGCACGTGATGTACCGCTACCCGGCTCCGCCCGAACTGGCTGGACTCGTGCGGCGCTTCTGGATCCCGGTGTGGTCCGTTCCGGGCGGCGAGCAGTCCGTCCAGCGCGTGCTGCAGTACCCCGTGTCGCTCCTGGTCGTCGCTGCGGACTACGCGCGCTTCTATGGGGTGACAACCGGATTGTCCGAGACAGTGCTGACAGGGGACGGATGGGCCGCGGGCATCATGTGCACCCCGGCTGCCGGCGCACTCATCGCGAAGGGCTCCATGACCCGCTTCACGGACACGCACGTCGACGTGTCGGACGTCCTCGGCCCGGCGGGTACCGACCTGACCACGCGGGTCCGTGCGGCGATGCTCGAAGACCCGCACCGTCCAGGTGCACACCGGTCCGTGATGGACGCGTTCGACGACGCGCTCCGGCCACTGCTGCCCGTCGATCCGGAGGGTGACCTGATCGACCGCGTGGTGACCCTCGTCGAGGAGCGCTCGGATCTGCTCACCGTGGCACAGGTGTGCGCGGAGACAGGCCTGTCCGAGCGGGCCCTGCAACGCCTGGTGCACCGACGCCTCGGTCTGACCCCGAAGTGGCTCATCCAGCGGCGTCGCCTCCAGGAAGCGGCTGAGCGGCTTCGAACCACTAAGGCCACCCTGGCGGACACCGCCGCTCTGCTCGGCTACGCCGATCAGGCCCACTTCACCCGGGACTTCTCCCGCGTCACCGGCACGACGCCGAGCAGATTCGCTGCCGAGCAGAGGGGCAAGTGAACGGGGACCTGCCGGCACTGCACGGCTAGGCTGTGGCCACCAGCGTTCGTCCGACCTTCCGAGGAGTTCACGCACATGAGTCTTCCGACGTCAGTGGAAGCGAGTATCGACGGATACTTCTCCAGCGGCCGGCTCTTCGCTGACCTGGGCCGGCGAGTCGCCTATCCCACCGAGAGCGCGACAGCCGAGGGCCGAGTTGCCCTGCAGGCTTACCTTGCGGACGTCCTCATCCCTGATCTGGACGCCCTGGGGTGCAGGACCGAGCTCTTCCAGGACTGGGAGGGCGGGTCCAACTCGTTCCTGATCGGTACGCGCTTCGAGTCCGAGGACTTGCCGACCGTGCTCTGCTACGGACACGCCGACGTCGTGCCGGGCCAGGCCGGCGAGTGGACCGCAGGACGGAACCCATGGGTCCTGGAAGCGGAGGGGGACCGATGGTACGGACGCGGGACCGCTGACAACAAGGGCCAACACCTCATCAACCTCACAGCCCTCCGTATCCTGCTCGAGGACCAGGGCATGCTGGGCTTCAACCTGACCTTCCTGTTCGAGTGCGGCGAGGAGATCGGATCCCCGTCCCTGGCCGAATTCGCGGCCTCCCACCGCGAGCTGGGGGCGGCCTGCTGAGGAACCCCGCGACGACGTTGGCAGGTGCGATCGGCACGCTGGTGGACGGCCACGGCCGGCTCCTGCTGCCGCAGCTGCTGCCGCCGCCCATGCCCGACACGGTCCGCGATGCGCTCCGAGCCGTGGACATCCCGCACACGCCGCGAGACCCCCACATCGACTCGGACTGGGCGGACACAGCACTCAGTCCGGCCGAGAAGGTGTACGGCGGGAACACGCTCGAAGTGCTCGCCATCGGGGCAGGAGACATCCACTCCCCCATCAACGCCATTCCCGGGTCCGCGAAGGCCGCCCTCCAACTCCGCTTCGTCGCGGGAACCGACACCGAGGGCCTGGACACCACCATTCAGGATCACCTGGATGCCAACGGCTATGACATGGTGCGGGTCCGGACGACGACGTCGTTCCCTGCCAGCAGGCTCGATCCGATGAACCCCTGGGTCGCGTGGGCCAGCCGGTCGCTCAGCCGCACCGCCGGCATCGAACCGACCGTTCTGCCCAACATCGGCGGTTCGCTGCCCAACAACGTCTTCGAGGACATCCTCGGCCTGCCAACCCTGTGGGTACCCCACTCCTACCCCGGGTGCCGGCAGCATGCTCCGGATGAGCACTTCCTCGGCCCGATCGCCCACCAGGGTCTGAGAATCGCCTGTGGGCTCTTCCACGACCTGGGGCACAGCACCACCCCGTTCCACGAGGCGCGCACACCTGCCGTCGCCGAGTGATTCCCGCGAGAGGAGTGCCCGATCACGCCTGCGTGAGGGGCTAGGAACGGGCCGTCCGGGACCGCCGGGCCAGGAGGACGAGTGCGGCGAGACCTGCCACAGCGACGCCGACTGCGGCCACGAGCCACCCGACGGCCACACCTTCGGGGGTCTCGCTGGCGATGGCCCCTCCCACCGCGCACGCCCCGAGGAACGCGATGAACGCCCCGCAGACGATCAGCCAGCGGAGGACCGTCGGGGCAGCACCAGGAGTCTTCACGCTCACAGCGTACGGCTCCCCCGCGGATGTGTCCCGCGCTGATCAGGAGCGGGTGGCGCCCGTGACCATCCAGCGGTCGTTGCGCACACGCCAGCCGAGCGTGGCTGCGCGGGCCAGCATGTAGCCGACGCCGAACGCCAGCCACAGCCACACGATGCCCTCGCCGCCCGAGAGGTCCGCGGCCCCGACGAGTACCAGCAGCGGCACGTACACCACGAGGTTCACGACGCCGGCGATCGCGAGGTACCGGGCGTCGCCCGCGCCGATGAGGACGCCGTCGAGCACGAACACGAAACCGCACACCGGCTGGGATGCGGCGAGCACCCAGAGACCGGCCGCGAACGCGGCCTGCACCGCCGGATCGCTCGTGAAGATCCAGCCCACGAAGGGCGCGACGGCGGCCAGGAGCACGCCGGTGATCACTCCGAAGCCGATGCCCCAGACGGTCATGCGCCCCGTCAGCGCGCTCGCGAGCGGACGGTTGGCGGACCCCAGCTCCTTCCCGATGAGGGCCTGTGCGGCGATCGCGAGGGCGTCGAGCGCGAAGGCGAGGAACGTGAAGACGGTCATGACGAGCTGGTGTGAGGCGAGGCCGAGCGGTCCCTGCGCCGTGGCGACGAACACCGTGGCGAGGATGGCCACGCGCAGCGACAACGTGCGGAGCATCAGCCACGAGCCGACACTCGCGGTCCTCCGGACACCGCGCACGGACGGCACCAGGGGCACCCCTTCGCGCCGCGTGGCCCGCACGAGCATCACGATGTACACCGCGGCCATGCCCCACTGGGCAAGGCTCGTGCCGAGCGCGGAGCCCGCCACGGACAGACCAGCGCCGTAGACGAGCAGGTAGTTGAGCACGATGTTCACCCCGAACCCGACCCCGGCGACGACGAGCGGCGTCCTCGTGTCCTGCAGCCCCCGGAGCATGCCGGTGGCAGCGAGCACCACGAGCATCGCGGTGAGCCCCGGCATGGACCACCGCAGGTAGTCGACGGCGAAGGTGTGCACCGCGCCCTCCGCGCCCATCACGGCGGCGAGCTGCGGTGCGCTCGCCCAGCCCGCCACGGACAGGAGGATACCGAGGACGACGGCGAGTGCGACGCCGTCGCGCCCGGCCGCGAGCGCCTCGGGCAGGCGACCCGCACCGAGCAGCCGCGCGACGGCGGGGGTGGTGGAGTAGGCGAGGAAGACCATGAGCCCGACGGCGGTGCCGAGCACCGTGGCTGCGAGGCCCACGCCGGCGAGTTCGTCCACCCCGAGGTGCCCCACGATCGCCGAGTCCGCGAGCAGGAACAGCGGTTCGGCGATCAGTGCCCCCAGTGCCGGGACGGCCAACCGGAGGATGGACCGGCTGAGCTCGCGATTGCTGGGCAGGGTCTCGGTCACCACCCAAGCCTAGGCGCGCCCTCCGCCACCCACGCCAACCCATAACCCCTCATCCACCCCATGCCGACCCCACGCCGAGGTGAGGGTGGTGCCCCCTAAGCTGTAACCGACACCGCCGGTGTGGCGTCTGGAGGAAGGCGGCTTCAATATCTCGGAGGCCGTCCGCGGCCGAGGAGATTTCGTTGCCGCCGTTCCAGGCGCCACGCCGGCGCCCACGCAAGCACAAGGGACACCATGAAACTCGGCGTCAAGCACTACCTGACCGGCCTCGCCCTGCTATTCCTCAGCACGCTCTTCGTCCCGCAGGCCGTCTCCGACTTCGCGCGCGCCGATTCGACGGGCACGCCCATTCCTGCCGAGGCCCCGGTACTGCTGGTGATCGGGCTGCTGATCATCCTCACCGCCGCGGCCGTGGTGGGGCGGGGCTACTACCTGACGCACCGGACGGGTGCGGTGCGGAAGGTCAACAGCGAGGACGATCCCGACGAGCCGCTGCTCCGCCCGGGTTACGGCCCTGCGCCGGACGACCAGGACGCGTGGAAGGATCACCCGCTGCGCCGCAACCGCGACGCCGACCGGCGCGGCTGAAGCGGATGACGACGGCCTGGCGAAACCCCTGACTCTTTCTGACGGAGGAACCACCATGACGCGTACTCTGACCTCGGTTCTCGCCCACGCGGCGGCGCTCATGCTGTCCGCGTGCGGGGCGCCGTCCGGCGGCACCACCGACCCCTCGGACACGGCCGGCTCGGCTACCTCAACGGCTGACCGGCCGTCCGGCAGCGCCTCGGAGGACCACAACGATGCCGATGTGACCTTCGCGCAGCAGATGATCCCGCACCATCGGCAGGCCGTGGAGATGAGCGGGATACTGCTCGACGCCGACGACGTGAGCCCCGGTGTGGCGGACCTCGCGACGAGGATCCAGGCGGCACAGGATCCCGAGATCGGGACGATGACCGACTGGCTCGAGGCGTGGGGAGAGCCGGTCGAGGCCGAGGGTGGCATGAGCGGCCACGACATGGGCTCGCACTCGGGTGAGGATGCGGAGTCGATGGAGGGCATGGCCGGCATGATGACCGAGGATCAGCTGGCCGAGCTCGACGCCGCGGAAGGCGAGGAGGCGTCGCGCCTGTTCCTGGTGTCGATGACCGCCCACCACGAGGGCGCCGTCGCCATGGCGCAGGAGGAAATGGACTCCGGGCAGTATCAGGAGGCCCTCGACCTGGCCGGCTCGATCATCGAGACCCAGCAGGCGGAGATCGACGAGATGCAGGAGCTGCTCGACGCGCTCTGATGCATCGGTACCGGGCGGTCCGCCGGAGTCAGTGACTCCTGATGGAGCGAATCGGCGCGCGCGGGGCATGGCGTGGTGGCGTGACCCCGCTGGCGAACGCGAGCCGGATCACGCGGTACCGGTGCGGCTTGTAGGGCTCCAGCAACTCCAGCATGCGTTCGTCGGTCCCGCGGCGCTCCCGTGCAAGGAGCCACGTGATGAGCGACGGGATACCGGAATCACCCGTGATCACGGTGTCCGCCGAACCCCAGGTGAAGGTGCGGAGACAGCTCAGGGTCCACGGGCCCACCCCTGGCACGCCCCGCAGCGCCACGGCAGCACGATCGACGTCCGGCTCTTCCGTGGCGAGGAGACGGTGCACGCAGCGCGCCGCCGCGATGAGGTGCTCCGCGCGGCGCCGCTCGAGCCCGAACGGGTGCAGGCGGTCGTAGGTCAGGCGCCCGATCGTGGTGGGCGACGGCGGGATCACGAGATCGCCCGGACCGGGCGCGGGTGAACCGAGGGCCCGCACCATGCGCGACCACGACTCCGCGGCTTCCTGCCGCGTCACGCGCTGCTGCACGATGAACCAGGCGAGGTCGTGCCAGAGGGTGCCCGACGCCGTCACGCGGTCCCCGCGGTGCAGCCGCCAGAGGTTCCGCAGCGGGGCGGCCGTGGGCTCGAACCCTGTGACGTCGTCGTGCAGGCCGAGCATGGCGGGGGCCTGACGCCGCAACCAATCCCCACCGTCGCCGTCGGTGCGCACGCCCACCTCGCTGGTGTCCTTGCGCCAGGTGACCGTGATGCGGCCCGCACCTTCCGGCGTCATGGTCGCGCGGTCGAAGGTGCCGGGGCCGAGGCGCAGCGTGGGATCGCGCGGGAGCATGCCGAAGGGGGCAAGGCTGGAGGCGACGTCGATGCCACCGACGTCGAGCACTGTGTCCGTCACCGCTGCCACCCTCCGCCTCGCCGACCGCGCGTTACGCGCCCTCATCTGCGGTCCGTGATCCATGGACCGTGGTCCGTGGACTGCCGCCTGCCGCCTCTGGGACGCACGATACAGGCCGACCACGACGGCCCGATGCCGGACCGGCACAGGCGCAGCGGCCGCGGCCGCGGCGAGGGCAACCGGCAACGGGCCGTCAGCGGCTGCGGGACCACGCGCTTAACGCTGAGCGAATGCGCGCCCGTGTGTCCTGAGAAGGTATCCCACCTCACGAAGGACGTCCCATGAACCGCTCAGCCTCTGCCCCAAGCCCTTCCGGTTTCCGATCCCGCGCAGCTGTCGCCCTCGCACTGATCGGTGCCCTCCTCCTGCCGGGGTGCGCCATCGAACCCGCCGCCGGGGGCTCGGCCGCCGGCTCCGCGCACGAAGGTGCATCGGACGGACGCGCGTCGAGATCCGCATCCGGAACCCCAGGGCCGGCCGGGTACGGCGAACTCGACGCGCCGGTGTCACCGTTCGACGACGTCCCGGCCATCACCCTGCTGTCCGCGGACCTGCGCGATGCGTTGCGGCAGGCCGCCGACGAGGCCGCGGTGCGCGACACCCGCCTCGTGGTGACCTCCGGGTGGCGGAGCGTCGAGTACCAGCAGCGCCTGTTCGACGGTGCGGTCCGCGAGTACGGCAGCGAGGAGGAGGCTCTCGCCTGGGTCCTCCCTCCCAACCTCACCACTCACGTGACGGGCGAGGCGGTGGACGTCGGGTTCACGGACGGCGCCGACTGGCTGGGACGCTTCGGGAACCGCTGGGGCCTGTGCCAGCCCTTCGCCAACGAGATGTGGCACTTCGAGCTCCTCACCGAGCCGGGCGGTACGTGCCCGCCGCAGCTGAGCAGTTCGGCCGAGCGCGCAGCGTGATCGGTCACCCGAGCGGTGCGGGGCATGCGGCGGTCAGGCGGCCGGCCGCCACCGATCCCGCGTCCACGAGTTCGGGCGGTCCCTCGAGGCTGAACGGCGCATCGAAGCGAAGCACGGTGGCGAGGACGTCCGCCCAGGACCACGAGCCGATGGTCACGCGGCAGGATCCCGGCGTGAGTTCCTCCACGGAGCCGTCGTCAAGGAACGGGGCGATGCTCGCGAGCGGCAGCTCGAGGGTGACGACGCCGGTGCAGGGCCACACGTCCCGCTCGGCAGAACCTTTCAGCCGGGCGGCCAGGAAGCTGCCCGCATCCTCACCCGGCAGGGTCCGCCGCACGAAGGCATCCCCACCGGGCGTTCGCAGGGTCATGCGGTCGATCCGGTAGATCCGCCAGTCCTCCCGGTCCGGATCCCAGCCGAGCAGGTACCACCGGGCACCGCGGGCGACGACGGCGTGCGGCTCGCACCGGCGCGGTTCGTCACGGTAATGGAACCGGACGCCCCTGCACGTTCGGACAGCCGCGCTCAACGCCTCCAGCAGTGCGGGCTCCACGGGCTCTCCGGACCGGGTGGCCCCCGGCGCACGGTCGAAACGGATCCCGTCGAGCCGATGACGCAGGCGCGATGGCAGGACCTGCCGGAGTGTCGCGAGCGTCCGCTCTGCAGCCTCGTCGATGTCGACGCCGGACGCCGGCGCGTTCTGCAGGGCGACCGCGAGCGCCACGGCCTGGTCGTCGTCGAACAGCAGCGGCGGCAGAGCGGCGCCGGCAACCATGCGGTAGCCGCCGTCGGGCCCTTTGATCGCTGCGATCTCGTACCCGAGCCGGCGGAGGCGATCGACGTCCCGCCGCACCGTCCGCGGAGCGACCTGCAGCCGCTCGGCGAGGACGTGACCGGGCCAGTCGCGCTGTGTCTGCAGGATCGAGAGCAAGGCGAGCATGCGTGAAGAACCTGACATGGGTTCCAGTATCGATCGGGTAGAGGACAGAAACAGGCCTCTTCTATCGGCAGGGTGGTTCCCGGACGGCAGACCTGCCGATCCACGACGAGAGAAGGACCATCATGAGCATCTCCACGACGACGCACCTCAACTTCCGCGGCACCGCCCGCCAGGCCCTCGAGTTCTACGGCGGAGTGTTCGGCGGCGAGGTCACCGCCACCAGCTACGCCGAGGTGGGAATGCCCGCGGACCTACCCGATGCGGACGGGGTGGTCTTCGGCCAAATGACAGCCCTGGGCGGCCTCCGGCTGATGGCATACGACATCCCGGGTGCGGACGACGACGCCTTCGCGGCGACGGCCGGTTCGACGCGGCGGGAGAACGGCAGCACGATCACCGACCGCACCTTCTTCCAGTCGCTGCAGGCGGGCGACCTCCCGGAACTCACCCGGTACTGGGAGCGGCTGTCCGAGGGCGGCACGATCGTGGAGCCGCTGGCGGCTTCGGAGTGGTCACCCGGTTTCGGGATGGTGACCGATCGCTTCGGCGTCACGTGGGTGCTCGACGTCCGCCCACCCGCGGCCGGCTGACGGTTCCGCACCGGCGGACCACCACGGACCTCGTGCCGTCCGCTCAGAACGCCCCGTCCGCGGTGAAGGTGACGCGAACGTCGAGCCCACCGCCGGCCTGCGGAGTGATCAGCAGGCCGGCGCCGTGCAGCCGCGCCACCCGGGCCACGATCGTGAGTCCGAGGCCGCTTCCCGTGACGGTCACCACCGGGCTGTCCGGGGACGCGGCCCGCCCCACGCCGCGGACGAAGGGTTCCACCAACGTGGCTGCCACGGAAGCCTGCACCACCGGTCCGGTGTTGCGGACACGGAGCTCCGCGCCGCCGTCGGGCCCGGCCACCGTGCTGACGTACACCTCACCGCCCGCCGGGAGGTTGTGGCGTACCCCATTGAGGACGAGGTTCATGGCGAGCTGTCCCACGAGTGCCTCGTCGCCGTCGAAATCAGCCTCACCGAGCTCGGTGCTGATCACGACGCCTGCTTCTGCGGCGAGGGGCTGCATGTCATCGACCACGCGTCCCACCAGCACCGGAAGGTCCACGGGGCGCCGCTCGAGGTGCACGAGGTGGTCGAGGGTGGCGATGGTCAGCAGTGCCTCCACGGCGCCGGCGCCCCGGCGCGTGGTCGAGTCGAGGCGGGTCACCAGTTGCCGCACGTCCACGTGTTCGGGGTCCGCGAGCGCCACGTCGAGGAGCGCCCGGGAGATCGCGTACGGAGTGCGGAGTTCGTGCGAGACGTTGGCGGTGAAGCGCTGCTGTTCCCTGAGGGATGCCTCCAGGGTGTCCAGCATGCCGTCGAACGTCCGGCCCAGGTGGCCGAACTCGTCGGCGCGGGCGAGACCCACCCGCTGGTCGAGCGATCCCTCGGACACGCGCTGCGCCACGGTACTCAGCCGGTCGAGCGGCCGCAGCATGTAACCGGCGAGGAACCAGCCGCCCGCGGTGCCCACCGCCATGAGCACCGAGAACACCTGGAGGGCCCGGGGCCAGAAAGCTTCGAGGAGATCGCTCTGCCCCGGTGCGAAGTTCTGGCTCGCGGCCTCCTGCAGGTTGCCGTCGGGGATGAACCGGATGACGTAGAGGAGCAGGGCGAGCATGGCCGCCGTGGCGAGGAACAGGAACCCGACGTAGCTGAGCGTCAACCGGAGGCGAGCGCTCATCGGGTGATGGGGTGGGCAGCGCCGGCGTCGTCCGGGTCCACCATCCGGTACCCGACGCCCGGGACGGTCTGCACCAGCCAGGGGTCGCCGAGCCGCTTGCGCAGCGAGAAGATGGTGAACCGCACGGCGTTGGTGAAGGGGTCGGCGTTCTCGTCCCACGCACCCTCGAGGAGTCGCTCGGCGCTGACCACCCCGCCTCGGGCGGACATCAGCAGCTCCAGCACCGAGAACTGCTTGCGGGTCATGGGGACCGGCCGGCCGTCGCGGTGCACTTCCCGGCGGAACGGATCGAGCGTCAGCCCGGCGAATTCGAGGACGGGAGGCACCGCGGCGGACGGCCGCCGGTTCAGCGCCCGCAGCCGCATGACCAATTCCCTGAGGTCGAACGGCTTGGTCACGTAGTCGTCCGCCCCGAGCTCGAACCCTGCAACCTTCTCGTCCAGCCGGTCCGCGGCGGTGACCATGATGATCCGTACGGGAAGGTGCTGCTCGATGATGCGGCGGGCCACCTCGTCGCCGCTCATGACGGGCAAGTCACGGTCGAGGAGGACGACGTCGTAGTCGTTCACCGCGAGGCTCTCCAGCGCATGCGCGCCGTCGGGCGCGATGTCCGCCGCGATCGCCTCGAGGCGGAGGCCGTCACGCACCGAGGCCGCGAGCAGCGGTTCGTCCTCGACGATGAGCACTCTCATGGATCAGATCCTATGCGGCGTGCCTCGACGACCGTCCGGCTGAGCGTCACGCGGCAGCGCCCGGGAGGACGGCAGTGGAACCGGCCACCCGGCCGTCACCGGTCGCGTCGGCCAGGTCCGGGCTCGCCCGTTCCGTGGGCTCCCGATGCGGCATCCGACTCGGAGGAGCCGGAGGGGTCGGATGGCTCAACTGCGGGGATCACGAGGATCTCGGCGATCCTCCGGCGATCGATCGCCGTGACCTGCAGCGTCGCGCCGTCCACCTCCACCCTGTCCCCCTCGACCGCGAGCCGGCCGAGGCTGTCGAGCACGAAGCCGGCCACGGTGTCCCACGTGCCACGCGGCAACTCCACGCCGGTGGCCTCGGCGAAGTCCTGCAGGTTGAGGCGGCCGTCCACTACGCCGCCACCCTCCTCCAGCCGCGGGGTCGCGCCGTCAGTGTCGTACTCGTCGAAGATCTCGCCGACCACCTCCTCCACGAGGTCCTCGAGCGTCACGATCCCGTCGGTTCCGCCGTACTCGTCGATCACGACGGCGATGTGCGTGTTGCGCGCGCGGAGCTTCGTGAGCGTGGGCAGCACGCGTGCCGTGGCCGGCAGGTAGAGGATCGGACGCACGATGTCCTCCAGCGAGGCGTCCGGATGACGTGACGCGGCGTCGTAGAGGTCACGTACGTGCACGAATCCTGTGATGTCGTCGATCGACTGGTCAACCACCGGGTAGCGGGAGAAGGGCAGGTCCGCGATCTGGGCGATCGCTTCCGCCACCGTGCCGCTCGTGGAGACGGCGACGACCTCCGGACGGGGGCGCATCACCTCGCTGACCTGCCGGTTGCGCAGCGAGAGGACGTCGTCGAGGATGCGCCGCTCGTCCTCGGGCAGCCCCTCGTGGCTGGTCACGATGTCACGCAGTTCCTCCTCGGACAACGCCTCACCGGTGCTGTTCGGATCACCGCCGAGGAGCCTCACCACCGCATTCGTGGAGACCGACAGCAGCCAGATCACCGGCCGCATCAGCACGGCGAAACCGTTCAGCACCGGTGCCACCGCGTAGGCGAACTGCGCACTCCGCTGGATCGCGAGCCGTTTCGGCGCCAGTTCGCCGAGCACGAGCGAGAGGTACGCCACGACGAGCGTCAGCACGATCGTGGCGACCGTCAGCGCGGCCTGCTCCCCCAACCCGACGGTCACGAGCAGCGGAGCCACGGACGGGGCGATCGACGACGCCCCGTAGGCGGCGGAGGCGAAACCGGCCACCGTCACGCCGATCTGCACCGCCGAGAGGAAGGTGTTCGGGTTCCGGGCCAGGGCCGCCACCTTCGCGCCCCGCTTACCCCGCTGCGCGATCGCGTTCACCTGGCTGTCGCGCAGCGTCACGAGCGCCATCTCGGTCGCTGCGAAGACACCCCCGATCAGCACGAACACGAACACCAGAGCGATGTTGAGCAGCAGCTCCCCGTTCATCGAGCCGCTCGGGATCGAGCGTCACCCGGCCTCTGCCGGGTGCCGGGTCTGTCGCCGTCCGAGGTGCTGCGGGAGGTTCGAGTCATGTCCCCACTCTAGGAGAAGGGCCCGAGCACCGCCGGTGTGATTCAGCTCGAGCAGACGTCGATCAGACGTCGGGCAGTGCGGTCGTCGCGACGACAGCCCCCGCGGCGTCGCGGATCTCGACGGCCGAGACGTCCTGCCGCAGCACGGCGGCGTTCATGCTGCACGTCACGGTCTTCTCCGCGCCGAGGAAGGTCCCGGAAACGAGTTCCGCCCCGTCGTCGCGCGTCACCACCACCTCGAAGGTCTCGCCGACTCGCAGCCCGTCGATCTCGAGGACGGTCTCGGTGCCCCAGGTGTGCGCGACGACCGACCCGGTGAACCGCGCCCCCTCGGCGACGTCGGTGAAGGCGACGGGTTCGAGGGCTCCGAGCGTGCCCGGGGGCCCTTCCGACGGGGCGTCCGAGAGCTGTGCGATACCGGCACCTGCGAGCCCGCCCACGAGCAGGGCGGACGCAGCGGCCGCCCCGAGGGTGACCACGCCGAAGCGGCGCGACGCACGGCGTGCGCGGGCCTGCCCGAGGTCAGCCGGCGCGGGGTGCCCGGAAACCGTGAGCACGACGTCGGACGCAGCGGCCCCGGGCACGAGGGCGGGGGCTGCCGCCACCGATGCCATGGAGGCCTCGGACGCCACGGGGTCGGCGGCGGTGGCACGCAGGACGCGCTCCTCGAGGCCCGCCGGGAGATCGGGCTCGTGCCAGGCCAGGTCCGCCCGCGCGAGGCGTTCGAGCACCGACCGCGCCGCGTCGACCTCCGCGCGCAGGCCGGGGTCGGCTGCGTACTCGGCGTCGAAACGCCGCTGCTCCTCCTCGCTCAGGTCCCCGGCCACGGCTGCGATGATGCGTTCCTCGCGGGATGACGACTCGCTGGTCATCGGCGTTCCTCCTCTCCTAGTTCTGCACGCAGGGCCTTCAGTCCGTAGTACATGCGGGTTCTCAATGTCGCTGCGGGGACCCCACTGGCCTCCGCGAACTGCTGGTACGTCATGCCGTCGAGCTGCACGGCGACGATCACGGCGCGGTGCTCCTCGCTGAGTCTCGCCAACCCGCCCAGCAGGGTGAGGCGATCATCCACGACGTCGGTCTCGGTGACCGGCGCCAGCCTCCGCTCGATGCGTTCGTCCTCCACCGGTGTGGGCCGCTTCGCCCTGGCACGCACCTGGTCGATCACCACGTTCCGTGCTATCGCGAAGAGCCACGTCCGCTCGGAGGCCCGGCTCGCCTGGTACCTGTCCCGGGCCGTCCACGCGCGGACGAAGACCTCCTGCACGCAGTCCTCCGCGATCGCCGTGTCGAGCGTGCAGTTGTAGGCGTAGCCGTAGAGCGCACGCCCGTGCTCCTCGAAGGCGGCGTGGACGTCGAAGGCCGGCGCGGCAGATTCGAGCAGGCCGTCCTCCATCTCGTCATCCATTGTGCGAAGCATCGTCCCACTCCCCCGCGAAGGCCGTCCGAGGGTATACGGAGTTCAGGACATCGGCGTTCATCTCAGGACGGGATCACCTCCCGGATGAACGCCTGCCCGGCGCAGCGAGTATATCCGTGCACTGCGGCCCCGATCCACGGGACCGCGCATCGGAAGGGACATCATGCACGGAACGACGGCGTCACGCCTCACGTCAGTATCAGCGGCCACCGGACTGGCGGCGCTCCTGCTCGCCGCCGGAGCCGCCCCCGCCTCCGCCGAGACGGCGGTGGACCGGCCCGACTCCTTCACGAGCGCCTACACGGTCACCGCGACCCCCGACAACGTGATCGGTACCGACGGTAACCCGGCGCCGGGCGAGGCCGGTGCCACCGGCACCTTCAACTTCTCGATCAACTCCGACCTCGAGATCATCTGCTACGACATCACGCTGAACGGCGTCACCCCGCCGTACCAGAGCATGGCGAAGACGGCCACGCACATCCACCAGACGGCTGCCGGCACCAACGGCCCGCCGCGCATCGCCTTCCCGAACCCCGAGGGCACCGGAGAGGTCCTCACCAGCTCGGGCTGCCTGCAGGGTCCGTTCACCACGGGCCTGCCCGGTGCCGACGGCGTGGACACCGGCGAGGGCTTCTCCCTGAAGTCCATCGAGGCCAACCCCGCCGGCTTCAGTGCCGACACCCACACCTCGACCTTCGTCCCCGGGGCGGTGCGCGGTCAGCTCACCGCCCTCCCCATGGGCGGAGCGGACACCGGCGTCACGCAGGCGGCGCCCGCCGCTGCCGACGCAACGGACACCTCCGCGCCCCTGACCGCCGGCGCGATCGGCGCCGCGGTCCTCGGCGGGATCGCACTGCTCGTCCGTTCGCGCAGGGCCCGCTCGGCGGCTTGACGTCCGCGGAAGCACCACAGGCCGGAAAGCCCACCTGCGTGATCCCGCGGGTGGGCTTTTCCGGGTCAGAGGCTCTCGAGGAAGGCCTGTGCATCCTCCCGGGGCGTGTCACCACCGGCGCGAGCCCCTGCGCGAGCCCCGGCGTCCATGATGTCCTGGGCGATCGCCGAGACCTTGCGGTTCACGTGCTGGCTGCGGTGGTTCATGAGCTCGTACGCCTCGGCCGCCGTGACGCCCGTGAGGCAGACCAGCACGCCCTTCGCCTGCTCGATGATGCTGCGCTTCAGGGCGGACGCCGCCACGGCCTCGTTGGCGAGCCGGTGCGAGTCCGCGTGGATGGAACGCGTGAGGTCGACGACGAGACCCTGGATACCGATGGCGTGCACGCCGTCGTCGTCGAGCAGTAGGTCGGCGGTGGTGAGTACCTGGCGCACGGCGCCGGCGGAGTCACGGATGGTGAGGTACGCGGACACCGGACCGCCCACCGTGGTGAGCTGCGCCCAGAAACCCTCCGCGATCGCGCGTTGCTCCGGCACGATGTGGCTGGTGCCCATCGCCAGGGTGGGGACCACCTCGCCGCGCCCGTAGCCGTGGATCTCGTACATCTCGTCAGACCAGACGAGGACGTCGCTCCCGAACACGTGGCTGTACGTTCCGGTGAGGCAGCCCTCGAAGCCCGAGGGCTCTGCGCCTTCGGGGGTCATGTCGGCGCCGCGTGAGGGCATGGTTCATCAACCGATCGTCAGGGCTGAGGGGTGCTGGTTCCTCAACACCCTTCGCGACGTACCCTAGCAATCGCCGTCAAACTCGCGGCCCGAACGGACTCCGCGAACGGATGTCGCACCGTGCGCCACCCGGGATCACCCCCTCAGCCGCTCCTTGACCGAAGAGGTGATCCTGTCCACTCGACCACGTGCCTCCCACGGGTGGTCAACCGGCGCCGGCAGCAGTGCGCCGTCCTTGCCAAACGGCCGGACGGCGGGCGCGGCCCCGGCGGACGTCATGGCGACGGCACGACGCCGAACGGATGCTCAGTCGAAGTGGGTGCGCACCGGCCCCTGGTTGAGCGATTCGAGCACGGAGGCGGCGATGTCCCGCACCTTGATGTTGCGCGAGCTCGAGGCCGCCTTCAGGATCTCCATGGCGGCGTCCTGCGAGCACCTGTTCTGCGCCATGATCACACCCACCGCGAGATCGATGGTGGTACGGCTCTCCATGGCCGCGCGCATGTGCGCCGTCGAATCGGTCAGCTCCGCGATGCGGATGGCGAGACGGAGCGACGCCGACACCTCCTCGGCGAAACGCTGCGCCGCGGCAATGGCCTCCTCGCTGAAGGCGTCCGTGAGGGGCGAGTAGAAGTTCAGTGCCGCCGTGGCATTGCCCTCGAGCGGGATGGGGACGCCGAGCGCCGACTTGATGCCGTGCTGCGAGATGGCCTCCGCGTAGCCGGGGAAGCGCGTCTCGCTGTCGAAGTCGCTGACGTAGTCCACATCACCGCCACGGGCCGCGCGCAAGCACGGGCCGTCGTTGAACTCGTACTGGATCTCGTCCATCTTCTGCGCCTCGGGCCCGTTGCTCGCCACCGTCGCCTTCGAGCGCTCCCGCAGGAGCGTCACCCCGCAGAGCACTTCGTCGTCCTCCGCTGACAACGTACGCCCCGCCATGGTGACCAGTTTCGTCAGGAACGCCTCGACGTCGTCGCTGTCGAGGACGAGGTCCTGGAGGAGGCCCGGATTCGCCGAGACCTTGCCGTTGTCATGATCGAGCAACAGATAACCCTTTACGAACACCCTTACGACCACGCGCGATGCTGCCGGGAGGGAGGAGATGTGCCGCCTGCTGCTAAACGACCTAGAGAATGCTACCCAATCGGAACGCCTTCCCGTACCCGGGCAGGGAATCCTTGACTCACACCGCGACGGCCGGGCGCGGACGCGCTCGGCGGCGCACCGCAGCCGCCGGGACCGACGACGACAGCAGAGGCTGCAGCGCGGGACGACCCACGGGCAGGTGGTCGGCGAGGGCCTCCTGCAGGGCCGGCCGCCCGAGCAGATATCCCTGCACACGATCGCACCCGAGGGCGCGGAGCACCTGCAGCTGCGCGGGGGTCTCGATGCCCTCGGCGACGATCCGGAGCTTCATGCCCCGGCCGAGGCCGATGATGCCGGCGATCAGGCCCGTGGAGTCCTCGTCGGTGATGGCGGCGACGAACGAGCGGTCGATCTTGACCTCCGTGACCGGCAGGCGGTGGAGGTGGGCGAGGGAGGAGTAGCCGGTGCCGAAGTCGTCCACGGACACACCGACGCCGAGATCCCGCAGATGATGCAGCACGCCATCGTCGATCACGGACGTCGAGATGATGCGCGACTCCGTGATCTCGAGGGTCAGGGCCGTTCCCGGGAGCCCCGTGGCGAGCAGCGTCTCGGCCACGAGGCCGCCGAACGCCGGGTTGAGCAGCTGGCTGCCGGACACGTTCACGGAGATCTCGAGCGGGTACCCGAGCCCGTGCACGAGCGCACCGAACGTGCACGCGGCCACGAGCGCGTACTCGCCCACCTCCTCGATCAGGTCTGATTCCTCGGCGATGCCGATGAACGCGCCCGGCGGGAGCAGGCCGAGGTCGGGGTGCTGCCAGCGCACGAGTGCCTCCACGGCCACGAGGGCGAGCGTGGCGCCGTCGAACTGCGGCTGGTAGTTCATCACGAGCTCCCCGCGCGCAGCGGCGCCGCGGAGGTCGGTCTCCAGCCGCAGCCGGTCCGGGCTCTGCTCGCGCCGCAGTGGTTGTCCGCGCGTGCGCGCCTTCGATTCGTACATCGCGGCGTCCGCCACGTCGATCAGTTCGCGCGCGAGGACGTCCACGGTCTGCACGGACTCCGCGGTCGGGGCCACCGTGGACCAGCCGACGGCGACGTCCACCGACACGTTCCGCCCCCCGATGGCGATGGGCGCGAGCAGTTCCGCCCGGACCCTGTCCTCGATGGCCGCGAGATCCGACTCCGCGTTGATGCGCGGAACGAGGATGACGAACTCGTCGCCGCTGTAGCGGGCCACCATGTCCGCCTCGCGTACTGCGGCGCGCAGGCACAGCGCCACGTGCCGGAGCACTTCATCGCCCGCCGAGTGACCGAGGCTGTCATTGATGCGCTTGAACCTGTTGACGTCGAAGAAGAGGAGCCCCACGGTCGCGGCCATCGCGGCCGCCGCGATCAGGGCGTCCTGCGTGGCACGCTCCAGCAGCGTCCGGTTCGCCAGACCGGTCAGGGTGTCATGCATGGCCTGCTGCCGCGCCTCGTCGAGCAGTTCCTGCCGGGCACTCTCCGCCTCCTGCAGACTGTGCAGGGCTTCAGCGAGCTCCTGCTCGTAGAGGCGGCGCTCCGCCGCGCGGAACACGACGAAGCGGTCCTGCCGCGAACCGTCCGCCGCGGTGGTCCTCGTGGCGGAGATCAGCACGGGGATCCGCGCGCGGTCCTGGCCGAGGAAGTCCGCGGACAGCTCCGTCATCACGCCGGTGTCGTCGAGCTGCGGCAGGGCGTGCGTCACGAACATGATGCGGTCGCCGGCGGGGAAGAGGCGGAAGAAGCTCGTGCCCACGAGCTCGTCCCTGGTGCGGCCCGTCCACGCGCACAGCAGGTCGTTGACGACGGCGATGGTGCCGTCCGTCGACGCCACCACGTAGCCGGCCGGGGCCGCCCGGAACAGTTCCTCGTAGTCCGGGCCCGTGTGCGCCCCCTCCCGACCTGCCGCGAGCACGGCGGCGGAGCCCGGATCCGGGCCTGCGGCGGCGGTCGTCACCCCGCCACCCGTGGCACGGCGACCTCCGCCAGGAACGCGAGCACGGCGTCCGCCGTCTCGTCGGGCGCGCTCACCTGGGGGAAGTGGCCGCGCGCGGCCATGTTCACGAGGGTGGGGTACCTCAGGCGCGCGGCCATGTAGGCGCCGATGTGCACGGGCGCGACGACGTCGTCCTTGCACTGCAGGATCAGCGCCGGCACCGGCACCTCGGCGAGGAGGTGACGGACGTCGGACAGGAAGGCCACGCGGGCGAACTCACGGGCTGTCTGCGGGTTGGTGCGCTGGAACTTGTCCTGGAGTTCCGCGCCGAGCGCGGGCTGGTGGGGCGTACCCATGAAGACGGGGGCCATGCGTGCCGCCCAGACGAGATAGTTGGCATCGAGAGAGGCGAACAGTTCGTCGAGGTCCTCGCGGGAGAATCCGCCGTCGTACCCGTCCTCCACGCGGTCCACGTAACTGGGGGACGCCGCCATGAGGACCACCGAGGCGATCCGTGAACTGTCGAGCGCCGCCGCGGAGATCGCCATCATCGCACCCACGCTGTGACCCACCACGGTGACCTCACGCAGATCGAGCACGGTGAGGATCTCGAGCAGATCGTCACGGTACCTCTCGATGCCGGCGTACCGCGCGGCGTCGTACGCGGACGGGTCCGACTGCCCGGAGCCGACATGATCGAAGAGCACCACGCGGTAGTGGTCCGTGAACCGCGGCAGGATGCGGTGGTACATCCCCTGATCCGTGCCGAAGCCGTGGACGAAGAGGAGAACGGGGGCCCCCTCGGGCCCGAACTCGGTGATGTTGTTGCGCGCCCGCAGCTCGTGCTCGTCCATGATCCCTCTTCCGCCGGCCGTCAGACCCGCGCCCACCCGGCGCCGGCGGCTCCCACTGTAACCACCACAACCGGTACGAACACGCGCGGGCGGGTCAGGATCGCCACAGCATTGCCGCAGCCGAGCCCGCGGACGCCGTCGTCCGCGCCGGAACGCGCTGCGTCGACCTGATGTGATCTTGACGAGGCTCACGCAGTGGCTTGAGGAGCGCGGCACACACTGAGGGGATGCAGCAACTGGCTCCGGACGTGTCCGTGGACGGACGTTGACTACACGACTGTGCTTGCACGGATGTGGGGCAGTGCGACGGGGTCAAGCAGCCGGCCCCGTCGCGACTGCTTCGCCGTCGCCCGCGGCGCCGGTCCCACCGACGAGACCCAGCTCCGCATGCTTCCCGCGGTACACCGCCGTCCGCAGTTCGACGGCGTACGCCTCGAGGGCTGGCATGCCGAGCCCCGCGGCGACGCCGATCTCCGCCTCGACGTCGAACGGCACGCGCACGAACTGGATGCCGAACGTGCCGTACCCCCCGCTCCGAGCAACGCCGTGAGCACTGCCGTGAGCGCTGCCGGCCGGCTCGGCCTCGAGCACCACGTAGGAGGCCCGGGGCTCGTCGAGCGGGTTCCCCACGCTGCCCACGTTGATGAGGGTCCGCCCGAGGATCGTCTCCACGAAGGCGTCGTGGATATCGCCGTAACAGACGACGTCGGGCGTGGGCCCGTGCCCCGTGAGATCGGTGGCGAGGAACATCTCCTCGAAGTCCTCGTCGGTGTGGTGGGCGTGCACACGGTGGTAGACGCTCCTCGAGGACGCGTGGAAGAGGCGGATGCGCCGGCCGCCGAGCACGATGTCGTGGCTCAGCGGGAGCGACTGCAGCCACTCACGGTCCTCGCGGGTCAGTTCGTTGTGCCACCACCAGCCGGCGTCGTCGCGCCGTTCGGGTGTCTCGGTGGGCAGGAAGTCGTCCCAGTTGCCGCGAACGGTGACGGCGCAGTGGAGCCGGCTGAGGCGCACGCATTCGGAACCCCGCGGGCCCTTCCCCGCCACGTCGCCCAGGTTGTAGACGGTGTCGATGCCGCGGCGCCGGATGTCCTCGAGCACCGCCTCGAAGGCTGTCGCGTTGCCGTGCAGGTCCGAGATGACGGCGACGCGTTCCATGACCTCAGGCTATCGGCTCCCCACCGTTGCCGGCCCCGGTCACGTAGGGCATAGTCGGGCCTCGTGCAGCCGCCCCCGCCGAACCCCTCTTCATCAGAGGCCATTCCGCCCGGTCCCGTCCCGGCCGGTCCGTTCCGCGAGCAACGGACGCTCCATACCCGGAGGCTGGTCCTCGAGCCGCTGGGACCGGACCACCTCGAGGGGCTCTGGCGCGGCCTCCAGGACCCCGAGTCCCGCCGCCTCACCGGCACGCACGCCTCCTTCACCCGGGAACAGATCATCGCGTGGTTGGCGTCCCGTGCGGACGCCCACGACCGCGCGGACTGGGCCATCCTGCACGCTGGCGCGTTCATCGGGGAGATCGTGCTCAACGACCTCGACACCGACAACCGCTCGGTCGGCCTGCGGATGAGCCTCATCGGCCCGGAGGTGTTCGGCCGCGGCTACGGCACGGAGGCGCTGCGCGCCGTCGTCGCGCACGCGTTCGACGACGTGGGGCTCCACCGGATCTCGCTCGAGGTCTTCGCCTTCAACCCGCGCGCGCGGCGGGTGTACGAGAAGTGCGGCTTCACCGAGGAGGGGCGGAGCCGTGAGGCCCTGTTCTGGGACGGCGAATGGCACGACGTCCTTCTGATGGGCATGCTCGCGCACGATCCTCGGTAGGCTCGGCGGAGGGAGCCCGGCAGGGCGTTCGTCGAGCGGGGAGGACCGTCGGTATGGAACTGGCACACGGCGTGGAGCGCTTCACGGTGGCACAGAAGATCACCATGATGGTGAACCGCTATGAGGTGAGGTCGGCCGATGCCGCCGGCCGGCCCGGCGAGCTGCTCGCGTTCGCGCAGCAGAAGCGCGCGGCGTTCAAGGAGCAGGTGACCTTCTACCGCGACGAGTCACGCGCGGAGGTGCTCTTCGCCTTCAAGGCCCGCCAACGCCTCGACCTCGGCGCCGGCTACGACGTCACCGACGCCTCCGGCCAGCAGATCGGGTACTTCCGGAAGGACTTCGGCGCCTCACTGCTGCGGTCCACGTGGCACCTCGAGGCCGCGGGCGTCCAGGCGAGGGGTAGCGAGCGGAGCGCCGGTGTGGCGATCGGCCGGCGCGTGTGGGAGATGCTGCCCGTCCTCGAGGCCATCCCGTCCCCGTTCCTCTTCCACTTCGACTTCATGGACCAGGCCGGGCAGACGATCATGTCCTCGGAGCGCGGGCGCTCGCTCAGGGACCGCTACCTGGTCACGCTTCCGGGCGCCAGGCTCGACGCACGGGTTGCGGCCGCCATGGCCGTAGCACTGGACGCTCTGCAATCCCGCTGACCCGTCCGGCCGGTCGTGTGCCGTCATGATGACCGGAGCAGGGCTCGCCACCGATGCCGCCCGCATGGGCAGCGCCGACCGCGTTGTACGGCGCCCGGCAGCAGCAGGGGGTCCCTGCCCTCTCGCGGTCATCGAGCAGTTCGTTGACGGCCTGCGCCACGCAGTCGCGATCACCGAGGGGAAGTGGCATCAGACCGTGGAGGTAGGCGTCGAGTTCGAGTTCCCCGACGGCTCCGCCCATGTTGAGCACGTGGGTCCATACCGTGGCGAAGGCCAACCCGGCGTGCATCATCGCGTCGTGGGTGCGCAGGCCCTGCATCAGCGAATACCCTTCGGCCGGGAAGCCTCGATCGAGGACCGCGCGGCGGTCGGCGACACATCAGCTCTGACAGCCGGCTTCATGACTGGCGGAACGTCCGGCTCAACGCCGGCAGGCTCGCTGTTCCCATACTGGCACTGTGCGTACGCCGTCGGGGGATTATTTTCGACGGCGGCTATTCCGCGACCGGGTCCTGGCCCTGCGGGAGGAATGGCCCGGGATCATCCGATCGGTCGGGGAATCCACCGACGTCGGCCGTGATGACGGACGCGTCATCCATCAGCTTGAGTCGCGGGTACGCCCTGCACTCGGGATCGCCGCCGAGCACGCGGCGGAGGTCGTCGGCCAGGGGCTGCGGCCCCTCGCGCCGGAGCCTCGCGAGGAGTTCCTGCGGCGTGGCCACCAGGCCGACGACGTCGAGCACCGCTGCGTAGCCATCCGTCATGACCGCGACGTCCCGGACGTCCGGGAGCGGGAATCGTCGCGTCAGCGCGTGGGAGGTCCCCTCCGCGCCCAGGTCGGCGATCCAGTACCCGCCGGGCCTGTTGCGCCGGAGCCGGTTGCGCACGAGCAGATCCTTGACGAGCGGCTTCGCTCCCGCCAGCGGCAGCTCGCCACGCACGGCCACGAGCCGGGCGATGACCGCCGCGTCCAGCTGGGCGACGGCACCGTCGCGGATCACCTCCACGGCGCCGTCCCTCGACCCCACGAGCGCCAGGCAGTCGCCGAGCGAGTACACCTCCAGCACCGGCCCGTCGACCCGCATGATGAGGACGGACGCCGATGGACCGAGGCCGGCATCATCCTCCCCGGCATCCTCCGCTCCCGATGCGACGTACTCACGCCGCAGTACCTCGAGGCAGATCCGGAGGACCTCGACGACCGGGACGTCGGCGTCCAGGCGCTGGGCGAGCAGCGCCGCGAGCGAGTGCGCGAACCACTGCGCATCGCTCGACCACGCCGCCATGCGGCCGGCCCTGAGGCCCGTCGCGCCGTCGATCATCACGAGCGACCGCGGCGTCACCACGACGGCGTCCTCGTTGACCTCGGCGCCCGGGATCGAGAGCACCTGTGTCCTGCCCCACGCCCGGCCGTCACCGATCACGGCAGGGCGTCGTTCAAGGTCTGGGCGTCGCGGTAGTAGTCGAGCAGGGTCAGCTCGGTGGCCGCCTCCTGATCGAGGATCACGGTGGCCCGCGGGTGCAGCTGCAGCACCGAGGCGGGGCAGAAGGCACTGACCGGACCCTCGACCATCGACCTCACCGCGGCCGCCTTCGCGCTGCCCAGCGCTACGAGGACGGCGTGGCGCGACTCCCCGATCGTGCCGAGGCCCTGCGTCAGGCAGAGCTTCGGCACGTCCTCGCCGTCCTGGTCGAAGAACCTCGCGTTCGCGGTGCGGGTGGCGCCGCTCAGCGTCTTGACGCGCGTCCGGGAGCTGAGCGACGACGTCGGCTCGTTGAACCCGATGTGCCCGTTCGTCCCGATGCCGAGGATCTGGACGGTGATCCCCCCGGCTTCGCTGATCATCGCGTCGTACCGTGCTGCCTCGGTCACGAGATCGGCGGCATCGCCCCGCGGTGTCGACAGCCCCTGTGACGGGAGGTCGACGTGATCGACGAACTCGCGGCGGATGGTCGAGTGGTAGGACTGCGGATGGCTCGCGGGGAGACCTGCGTATTCGTCGAGCGTGAAGGCGCGCGCACCGGCGAAACTCAGGCCGTCCTCCCGATGCCGCCGGATCAGTTCGGCGTAGGTGGATGCCGGCGAGCCGCCGGTGGCGAGGCCGAGGACGGCCGGCCCCCTCCGCAAGTACCCCTCGATGATGTCCGCCGCGCGGACTCCCACCTGCTCCGCGGAGTCGCAGAGGATGATCTGCACAGCTTCCCCTTCCGGTGCGGCGGCTAACTGGCGTCCGGTGTCGCGAGGGAGGGAGCGCCCTCGTCCTCACGCCCGAGCGTCTTCAGGTTCCAGCGCCGGATGACGAAGCGGAACAGCACGTAGTAGACGGCGGCATAGCCGAGCCCGATCGGGATGAGCCACAGCGGTTTCTCCGCGATGCCGAAGTTGAGCAGGTAGTCGATGGCGCCGGCTGAGAACCCGAACCCGTGGTGGATGTCGAGGGCGTTGACGAGCGCCATCGACGTACCGGTGAGGATCGCGTGGATGATGTACAGCGGCCAGGCGACGAACATGAAGGAGAACTCGAGGGGCTCCGTGATGCCCGTGAGGAACGCGGTGAGGCCGGTGGAGAGCATGATGCCGCCCACGAGCTTCTTCTGGGCCGGCCGGGCTTCCTGCCAGATGGCGAGGGCAGCAGCGGGCAGGGCGAACATCATGATGGGGAAGAAGCCGGTCATGAAGACGCCGGCGGTGGGGTCGCCCTCGAAGAATCGGTTGAGGTCGCCCGTCTTGCCGTTGTACTCGCCGAGGGTGAACCAGACGAAGACATTCAGGATGTGGTGCAGGCCGAGTGGGATGAGCATGCGGTTGAGGAAGCCGTAGACGCCGCTGCCCGCGACCGTGTTCTCGGAGACGGCTTCGCCGACGGCCGTGAGGCCGTTGTTGAAGATCGGGTAGACCAGCGCGAGGGCGACCCCGATGAAGATGGCGGCGAAGGACGTGATGATGGGCACGAAGCGGCGCCCACCGAAGAATCCGAGCCAGTCCGGCAGCTTGATGCGGTGGTAGCGCTGCCAGAGCAGCGCCGTGGTGAGACCCATGATGATGCCGGCGAGCACGCCGTAGTTGATGACGGGCGGGTCCTCTCCCTCGGGCGCCGCACCGAGGACCACCGGAGCCATGGCCTCGAAGACCCCGTTCATCACGAGGTAGCCGACCACGGCGGCGAGCGCCGTGGAGCCGTCTCCCTTCCGTGCGAAGCCGAAGGCGATGCCGACGGCGAAGAGCAGCGGGAGGTTGGCGAACAGGGCGTTGCCCGCGGCGCCGATGACAGCGGCCACGGTGGTCAGCGACTCGAAGCTGCCGAGGAGATCGTCCTGGCCGAGGCGGAGGAGGAGTGCCGCTGCGGGCAGGGCGGCGATGGGCAGCATGAGGCTGCGCCCGAACCGCTGGAGGTTCTGGAGGGCCTTGCCCTCACCCTTCTTCGATGCGGTGGCGGGCGCGGAGGATGCGCCGGAGCCTCCGGGCTTCGGTGTCTGGTCCGTGGTCATCGTGGTCCTCGATTCGGTGCGGGGTCTGGTGGGCCGGCCGGGACGATGTGCGAGTGGTGTGGTGCCGGCGACGGCGTGGAGATGCTTCGGGTGGTGCCTACCGCCTGCTTGTGATGCCGCGGTCGGATCAGTAGAGTCTGCTCCAGCTGGTTATAACCAGTGAGTGTGATCACTCTGAAGGCTCGGGCGCGGATCTGTCAACAAGTGGACGGGGAGAGTGCCCCGCCGATGAGCCACGACCGGCCGGACCCCAAGGAGCAGACATGTCGAAAGCAGAGATCATCCTCGCCGCGCTCGGAGGAGCGGCGAACGTCGAGGAGATCGAGGGATGCATCACGCGCCTCCGGACCGAGGTGGTGGATGCCTCCATCGTGGACCAGGCCGCGCTCAAGGCCGCCGGGGCGCACGGCGTCATGGTCGCCGGCACCGTGGTGCAGGTGGTCGTCGGCCCGGAGGCCGAGAATCTCGCCGAGGACATCCAGGACCTGATGTGAGCGGAGGGGTTGCCGGGGATCTCGCGGTCCTCTCCCCCCTCGCGGGGAGCGTGATCGCGCTCGCCGACGTCCCGGACCCCGTGTTCTCCGCCGGGATGGTGGGTGACGGCGTCGCCGTCGTGGCGCACGCCGGTGCGGGAGTCCTGACCGCCGTCGCACCGCTGGACGGCCGCGTGGTGAAGGTCATGCCGCACGCGTTCATCGTGCAGCACCCCACCGGCCCTGCCGTCCTGGTGCACATCGGCATCGACACCGTGCACCTCAAGGGAGAGGGCTTCACGGTGCACGCCGCCAAAGGCGACACCGTCGAGGCCGGCGACCCGATGGTGAGCGTCGATGTCCCCTTCATCAGGTCGAAGGACCTCGATCCCTGCTGTCCCGTCGTCGTCCTCGACACGAAGCCGGGCACGGTGCTGACGAGCGCCGCGGGAACCTCGGTGACGGCCTCCGCCACGCTGTTCACCCTCCAGGCCGCCGTCGTGAGCGGCTGACCGTGGAGACGGAGGCGACCGGCGAGCTCAAGCACGTCTGGGTGCGCCGCCAGATCCAGGAACTGGTGGCAACCGGGCTGCGGCCCGGCGATGCCCTGCTCGGCGAGCGGCAACTGGAGGACAAATTCGGTGTCTCCCGCATCACCGTGCGACGGGCCATCGCCGACCTGGTGCAGGACGGCGCCCTCGTGCGGATCAAGGGCAAGGGCACCTTCGTCTCCCACGGCAAGGTCAGCTCGGTGCTGCACCTGGCGTCCTTCAACGAGGACATGCGGGCGGCGGGGTTCGAGCCGAGCACCCGCGTCATCACCGCGGCGACGGCCGAACCCCCACCGGAAGCAGCCCAGCACCTGCAACTCCCCGAGGGTTCGCCTGCGTTGCTCGTCGACCGCCTGCGGCTCGCGAACGGGATGCCGGTCAGCGTCGACCAGTCCTGGCTGCCGCCCGCACCGCTCCCCGACCTGCTCTCGGAGGATCTGACCGGCTCGCTGTACAAGGTGCTCGCGGCCAGTGGCTACCCGGTGCACCGCGTGATCCAGACCGTCGAGGCGGCTGCTGCTCCCACCCGGATCGCCACGCTCCTCGGGATCGAGCCCGGGGCGCCGGTACTGCTCTTCCACCGGAGGTCCTTCAGCGGTGTGGACCAGCCCGGCACGGCCATCGAGTACTGCATCTCCGCCTACCGCTCCGACAGGTACCAGGTGACCATGCACCTCGGGGCGGGGTGATCGCGCGTCAGGCGGCAGGCCGCAGCGCCGATCGGACCACCACGACGTCGGGCCCGTAGGTCGCGTCCATGCGCGCCTGGATGCTGCCGTCGTCGTAGAACACCAGGAGGCTCACGAAACCGCGGTCCACACCGCCGGTGAGTGGCAGGTCGGCGTTCTCCGCCTCGAAGATCTCCCGCTGGATCCGATCCAGCTCGGAGGGGTCCGTTCTCCCCTGGCGACCCTCCAGAGGATCCTCGAACGGCAGGGCGTCGTAGAGGGAGAGCGGTACGGGCTCCGCCGTGCTCGTGAACACCGTGCCGTCCCAGGTACCCGTGACGGCATACGCCCCCCACGTCACGCCCGAGGCCCGCTCCCACTGCTGCACCAGGTCCCAGTCCCAGCCCACGATCTCGGGGCCCCCGCACTGCGGCGGGTAGGATTCCGCGACGCCGCCGAGGCAGAGCTGCGGTGGCGCATCCCCGACCTGCAGCACCGTTCCCTGGCCGGTGACGTCGCCGGCCGCGGCGGGCGAGCCCGTGGCGGCACCACCGGGCGACGCGGTTCCGCCGCTATCGGCGGGCACGACGTCGTTCCCCGCGGGTGACGGCGCAGGGCCGCCGGCAGTGCCGGGGGCCGCGCAGGCGGTGAGGAAAAGGGCGAGTGCCGCGATGGGCCACCGTGCGAGCCGCGTCATGCTCCATGATCGGGCACGGCGCGCCATCCCGCGACGACCCACGGCGAATCAACGCCGAACCGTGATGTGCACCGGTCAGAAATTACAGGTGTAGGTGACGCCATTGACCTCGTGCACCCCGTTGCCGAGCTCCTGACACGTCTGGAACAGCGTGGAGAAACCGAGGACGAGCAGCAGGATGGCACCGATCACGACCACGGCGCCGGCGGTGTGACGGCCGAGCCGGCGGTTCCGGGGTCTATGCCGCCGGCGAGGGCGTGTCGACGGGCGAAACGCCGCCCCGCCGACGCGCCGTCGTGGCGAAGACCCCGAGTTCGACCGCCACCTCCGACCCGGCGGCGGCAGCGCCGGCAGCGCAGGCACGGACAAGGCACGACGGCGGTCACCCGCCGGAAGGCCGTCGCTCCCGCAGGCCGGCGAGCTCCGCCTCGAGGTTGCGCCGGGCCGCGACGGTCCACCGCTCGGCCGCCTCGGGCGTCCGGTACAGGGGATCCAGCGCGAGGAGGTGCTCGAGGACCGCGCCGCGGCCGACCACGAAGTCCTCCTCGGGGACGTGCGCGTACTCGTCCCGAATGGCGGCGACGTACCCGGCGTAGTCCTCGGGGGTCCCGGCCAGGACGGCGAGATCGGCGTCGCACAGGAGCTGCCCCGGGCGGTCGTCCGGGGCAGGGTCGTGACCGATGGTGAGAAGGACCAACCGCTCCACCTCGGCCGCGACGGCGGAGGGGACCACTCCGGCCAGCCGCTCGACGGCGAGTGCCGCCGAGGCGCGCTCGTCCTCGCCCGCTACCCCGTCGTACACCGCGTCATGGAACCAGGCGGCGAGGAGGACGGCGGTCCGCACGTCGGCCGGCGTGAACAGTTCGTCCAGCGCCTCGAGGACCGCCAGCAGGTGCGCCGGCGCGTGATAGCGCCGGTGCGGCTCGGACCACCGATCGAGCAACTCCTCACCGAGGCGCTGCTGCTCGGGCAGGAGCGCGCGCCAGCGCGAGGTGAGAGCGGCGCGGAGGCGTGGCCCCCGCCGTCGTGCAGGGACCCTCAGCCCGCTGGCGATCAGCGCCCTCACCAGCTCCGCCCCGCCGACCGCGCGGGCGCCCTGCTCCACGAGCTCGCGGTAGCGGCTCTCGGGTACGTCGTAGTGGTCCTCGTCGAACGCGCGGCGCGATATCCCGGCCGCCTCGGCGAAGGCGTGCAGTTCAGCGAGGGACGTCGTCGAGACGAGGTGGGAGAACACGGTGCCGTGCGCGGGCCAGGACGGCGGATCGATCAGGACGGCCATGACCTGCAGCCTAGGCGCCACGGTGCGGCATCACGACCCGGCGGGGTCCGGCCGGGTGGCCGCCCCGTCGAGCCACAACTCCGTGGACGCGTCACCGTGCGTGCCGGCGCTGCCCACGTGCTTGTCGCCGATGGTGGCACCGTTCTTGATCACGTGGACGAGTGCCATCGCGTGACCGCGGCCGAGGTCGTGGTCCTCCTTGAGCCAGGCGACGATCACTCCCGCCTTGGTTCCCGGTGCGTCGAAGCCGCGCTCCTTCGCCTGCTCCACGAGCTGCCGCGGGGTGAGTCCGGTCTTCGTCTCGATCGCGTCGAGATAGGCCTGGAAGGACACTCCTACTGCCCCACCGTTCCGGGGCGGAGGCCGTAGGAGGCGAGCACGTTGCCCCTGCTGGTCGTCGTGACCTCCTGCAACTCGAGTCGCGTCACGGCATCGGAGGCCACGAACAGGTGGCGGCCCGTCCCTGCCACCACGGGGTGGATCATCAGCGTCAGAGAATCGAGGAGGCCGGCGAACAGGAGCTGGCGGACCAGGGAGATGCTGGCGCAGATACCGATGTCACCGCCGTCGGTCTGCTTGAGCGACTGCACGAAGTCCTCGAGCGGCTGGTCCATGAGCGAGGCGTTCGTCCACCCCAGCTCGCCGGTCAGCGTGCGGGAGGCCACGAACTTCTCCACGGGGTTGATGAAGGCACCGAAGGGGTCGCCCGCCTCCGCCCGGGGCCAGTACTCCGACCACTCCTCGTAGCCGTGCCGACCGAGCAGCACGGTGTCCACCCTGCTGATCATGGCGCCCATCCCCGCGCCGAGCTCGTCGTCGAAGCTGTCGAACTGCCAGAGCTGGGGATCCTCGACCACCCCGTCCACGGAGGAGAAGAGGCCTGCTGTGAGTCTGCGCACGGGGCGCTCCTTGTCTTTCGAGGGGTGCTGTCACCCAGTAGACGGTACGGACGTCCCGGAGTCATCGGTCCACGCGCGGATTCTCCCCCGTGGCCCTCGTGCAGCGCCCGCGGCGTCGCTACTGTCGATGCATGCAGCCCACCATCGCTCCTGACACCACGCACGCCGCCGGGCCGGGCGATCATCCCTTCGAGCACCTCCTCGAAGCCTCGCGGCGGGACCTGACGGGCTATTGCTACCGTATGCTCGGCGCGTCCTCCGAGGCCGAGGACGCCGTCCAGGAAACGCTCATCAAGGCCTGGTCCAAGAGGACGACCTTCCAGGGACAGTCTGCCCTCCGCACCTGGCTGTTCCGGATCGCCCACAACGTGTGTGTGGACATGCTCAGGAGCCCGCAGCGGCGTGCCCGTCCCATGGACCTCGGGCCGTCGACGCGCACGGCCGACGCCGTCCTCGGCGCCCCGCTCACCGAGAACACGTTCGTGCAGCCGATCCCGGACGAGCGCGTCATCGACACGTCGGGGGATCCCGCCGTCGTCGCCGAGGCACGGGACACCATCCGCCTCGCCTTCGTGGCCGCCCTGCAGCACCTCCCGCCGCTGCAGCGCAGCGCCCTGATCCTCTGCGAGGTTCTCCGCTGGTCCGCCGCCGAGGTGGCGACACTCTTGGAGGTGACTCCTGCGTCCGTCAACAGCGCGCTCCAGCGGGCACGCAGGACGATGGCGACGCAGCAACCCGCCGCACACATGCCCCTCGAGGACCCGGCGCACCGCACCCTCCTGCGGAAGTACCTCGCAGCGTTCGAGGCGTACGACATGGACGCCCTCGCGGCACTGCTGCGCGACGACGTGGTGCTCTCCATGCCGCCCTTCGACCTCTGGCTGTCGGGGCCCAAGGACGTCCTCGCCTGGTTCGTGGGCAAGGGAAGCGTCTGCGAGGGAGGGCGGCTCCTTCCCGTGGACGTCAACGGCGCGGGAGGCTTCGCCAACTACCACCTCGTGGAGCCCGGCCTGTGGGAGCCGTGGGCCATCCAGGTCATCGAGACCGACGGCGGACGTATCATCGGCCATCACAATTTCCTCTCCCCGGCATTGTTCGAGGAATTCGGGTTCCCCCTCGTCATCGACGAGAGGAATGGCCCTACCCGATAATCCTCCGCTCGTCACGGCAATGGCGCTTTCTCTCTTTCGCGGACCGCGCGATATGGTCGACGAAGGGGAACAGGGAATTGCACCGGACACCACAGGAGAATCACATGGCTCAGCGGGTACAGGTTGAATTGGTCGACGATCTCAACGGGGAGGAAGCACAGGAGACCGTCCGTTTCGGCCTCGACGGTGTCGCCTACGAGATCGACCTCACCAGCGACAACGCGAACGCACTGCGGGAGGCACTCGCGCAGTACGTGGAGAAGGGCCGGAAGTCCGGTTCCGCGAAGCAGCAGTCGGCCTCGGGGAAATCGAATTCGCGGTCCAAGCGCGAGGACACCCAGCAGATCCGCCAATGGGCCCAGGAGAACGGCTACAACCCGAGTTCACGCGGACGTATCACGCAGTCGATCATCGACGCCTACAACGAAAGCCGCTAGGGACGCGACGGACGCACCGTGATCACCGTTCATCTGACCTACGAGATCGACGCAGAGAAGCTGGCCGACTTCGAGGAATACGGCCGGCGCTGGATTCGGATCGTGGGCCGGATGGGCGGTAATCATCACGGGTATTTCCTGCCGAGCGAGGGGGACAGCGATAAGGCCTACGCCATCTTCACGTTTCCCTCGCTCGCCGATTACGAGACGTACCGCGAGGAGTCGCGGACGGACCCAGATTGCGTGGACGCGTACCGTCTCGCCCGGGAGAGCCGCTGCATCCGACGGTACGAGCGGCGATTCCTCGCACCCGTGTTCGGGTAGAACCCGATGAAGGACGCCGCCATCCAGGGAGCAGGACCGGAGCGGCGCCCGGGTGTCAGGTGGCGCGGGCCCAGGCCTCCGCGGCGTCGGCGCACTCGAAGTAGCGGGTCTCGGTGAAACCGGTCTCCGCGAAGGCGGCGATCACGCGATCCACGGGGCTGCCGCCGACCAGCGCCACGCGGGAACTCAGCGCGTAGTGCGTGAGGGCATCGCGGGCATCGGGCAGGAACCCCACGACGTCGTGCAGGTGCTCGACGAGCGGGAGGGCATCGCCGTCCGAGAGCTCACGCAGTGCGTCGAAGGCTCCGAGCACGTCCGTGCCGGTAATCAGGGAGTCTCGCTGCCACCACAGCACCAGGAGGCCGGCGCGGCGCTCGAGGCAGTACCTGCCCGCACAGCGGTGGGACGCGGACTGCACGCTCACGGCCGACGGCGCGTGGCGCGGACCGGCGCCGGGCTGCGCTCGACCGACCGTGACGGGATGCACCATCTCCTCCAGGATGAACGGGTGTTCCGCTCCCCGGGCGACCGCACAGTCCACTGTGGCACGGGGCTCTCACCGTTCCGGCTGCCCGGGCGGAAATCGCGTGGTGCACCCTGTACAAATCGAGTGCAGCGTGGGATCGTCCGAGTGATCCGACTCACGAGCGGCGTGGCCGGATGGACGCCAACGGGGGCAGCCATGACATCGACGCAGGACACCACCGTCCTCATGATCGGGACCAAGAAGGGTCTGTGGCTCGCTCGCAGTGAGGACCGCCACACCTGGACCGTCTCGGCGCCGGAGTTCCTGATGGAGGAGATCCCGAGCGTCGCGGTGGACACGCGGGGCGATAGGACGAGGATGTTCGCCGGTCGCATGTCCTGGCACTTCGGACCCTGCATCTCCTCCTCGGACGATCTCGGGGTCACGTGGTCCGAGCCGCGCGAGGGCAGTTTCCGCTTCGCGCCCGAGGACGGAGCGGCCCTCGAACGGGTCTGGCAGATCCAGCCCGACGCCGAGCACCGGCCCGGCGTGGTGTGGGCGGGGTGCCAGCCCATCTCGGTCTGGAAGTCCACGGATCACGGCGAGACGTTCGAGCTCAACCGCGGACTGTGGGACCACCCGCACAGGAGCGAGTGGGGTGCGGGTTTCGGCGGGGCCGCCGCGCACACGGTCCTCCCGAGCCCGGTGGACGAGACCGTGCACGTCGCTATGAGTACGGGCGGGGTGTACCGCTCCGACGACGGCGGCACCTCCTGGCAGCCCCGCAACAGCGGCATCAGTGCGTACTTCATGCCCGGTCCCGAGCCCGAGTTCGGCCAGTGCGTCCACAAGGTGGCCCGCGACGCCGTGGATCCGGACCACCTCTTCGCGCAGAACCACCACGGGGTGTACGCGAGCGCCGATCGCGGCGATTCCTGGCAGTCGATCGCCGAGGGCCTCCCGGCGGACTTCGGCTTCGTGATGCTCACCCACCCGCACCGCGCGGCGACCGCGTGGGTGATACCACTCAAGGCCGACGGCGAGCGTATCCCCCCGGACGGGCACCTGCAGGTGCACCGGACGGACGACGGCGGTGCCACCTGGCAGGCCTCCGACGCCGGACTGCCGCAGGCGGAGTACAACGCGGTGCTGCGGGATGCCGCGTGCGTGGACACGGCCGAGGTGCCGGGCGTGTACTTCGGCACCCGGGGCGGGAGCGTCTACGCCAGTACCGACGAGGGCATGACCTTCACCGAGGTGGCGAGCCACCTGCCGGACGTCCTGTCCGTGCGCGCCGCCGTCGTACCCGCCTGAACGGCGGCGCGCCGTGCCCGCACCGACCGACGTGACCGTCCTCATCCCCACGCTGCTGCGCCCCTACGTCGAAGGACGCAGCGAGGTGGCGCTCCCGGTCGCCGCGGGCGGTGACGTGGCGGCGCTGCTGGACACGCTGGGTACCGGGCGGCCGCTCCTGGGCCAGCGCATCCGCGAGGAGACCGGTGCTCTGCGGCGGTACGTCAACATCTACGTGGACGGTGAGGACGTGCGGAGGCTCGAGGGCCTCAGGACGCCGGTGCCCCCGGGCGCGACGGTCATGATCATCCAGTCCGTGGCGGGTGGATAGGGGCGGGCCCCGTCGTAACACAGAGTTAACGCGACCGGGCGGCGGCCCGAAATGTGTCGCTGCCTACCATGACTCAGCGCGGCGTGCCGCCTGCTCCCCCGCTTCGTCCGCGTGGGGGCGGAGACCGTCCCCTCCGGCACCGGCAAGCGCTGTCACTGAAATGGAGTGCTCATGGATTCTGGAAATGTCGCGTGGATTCTCGCGAGCTCCGCGCTCGTCTGTCTGATGATCCCCGCCCTCGCCCTGTTCTACGGGGGCATGGTGGGGTCCCGTCGCATCCTCAACATGATGATGATGTGCTTCGGCGGCGCGAGCCTCGTCGCCGTCCTCTGGGCCCTGTTCGGCTACTCGATGGCGTTCGGCAACTCCGTCGGCGGCCTGGGGCTCATCGGTGACGTCGCGGAGTACGCGGGGATGGGCCAGCTGCTGGCCGAGGACCCCGCGGCGTCGATCCCGCCCATCCTCTTCGCCGCGTTCCAGCTCTTCTTCGCCTGCGTCACCACGGCGCTCGTGGCCGGTGCCGCTGCGGGCCGCATGAAGTTCGGCGCGTGGATGCTGTTCGCGGGCGTCTGGGCCACGCTGGTGTACTTCCCCATCGCCCACTGGGTCTTCGCGTTCAGCTCGGAGGACGGCTCGGTGGTGGGCGGCTGGATCGCCAACAATCTCGGGGCCATCGACTTCGCCGGCGGGCTCGCCGTGCACATGAACGCCGGGATCGCGGCTCTCGCGCTGTCGCTCGTCCTCGGCCGGAGCCACGGCTGGCCGAAGGTCGACCACGCCAAGCCGCACAGCAGGCCGCTCGTACTCGTGGGGGCCGGGTTGCTCTGGGTGGGCTGGTTCGGCTTCAACGCGGGCTCCGCGCTCTCGGCCGGCCAGTCGGCGTCCGTGGTGTTCCTCAACACGGCGGTCGCGGCCTCCGCGGGCCTGCTCGCGTGGGCCCTCGTGGAGCGCATCCGGAACGGGGCCGCCACCAGCATGGGCGCGGCCTCGGGGCTGATCGCCGCACTCGTGGCCATCACCCCCGCCTGCGGTGCCGTGAGTCCGCTCGGAGCGGTCGCCATCGGCGCCATCGCCGGTGCGGTCTGCTCCCTCGCCGTGGAACTGAAGTTCCGCCTCGGCTTCGACGACTCCCTCGACGTGGTTGCGGTGCACCTCATCGGCGGCATCCTCGGGACACTGCTGATCGGTCTCTTCGCCACCGAGGAGGCCCCGAACGGCGTGGCCGGCCTGTTCTACGGCGGCGGGTTCGACCTGCTGGGCGTGCAGGCGCTCGCCACGGTGGCCGTGCTCGGCTACTCCTTCGTGGTCACCTGGGTGATCGCCCAGGTCATCCACCGCACCATCGGCCTGCGGATCGAGCAGGAGGACGAGCTGCGCGGTATCGACATGGCGGCCCACTCGGAGTTCGCCTACGTGACCGACGAGGACCCGGTGGAGCTCGGCGCTCCCCGGGGCTGATGCCCTGCCCGGCACATCAGCCGGCATAGATACGGAGTACGAAGGGAAGGCAGTGCCCTCGGGGAGGGGCGCTGCCTTTCCTGCATTGACCTATCCTCCGCTTCGTGGAGAATATAGGATCTTTGATGTTGTCCAGATCACATGCACCACGACGAGGAGTTCATCGAGATGTCCGAGCGAACCACCCCCTCCCCCGACCCGTCCGCGTCACCCGACACCGCCGGTGCTGCTGTCGGCGTCGAATCCCTCGAGATCGCACCCGGCGTCCTGCTGCCCACCATCGGCCTGGGTGTGTTCCAGGTGCCGCCGGACGAGGCGCAGCGCGTGGTCGAGGACGCGCTGGAGGTCGGCTACCGCCACATCGACACCGCTGCTGCCTACGTCAACGAGACCGGCGTGGGAGCGGCCATCGCGGCCAGTGGCATCCCGCGGGAGGAGATCTTCGTGACCTCCAAGCTCCGCAACGGCGACCAGGGGTACGAGTCGGCGCTTCACGCCTACGCCGCCTCGTGCGAGCGCCTCGCCCTCGATCGGCTGGACCTCTACCTCATCCATTGGCCCTACCCCTCCGCCGGCCTCTACGTGGACAGCTGGCGCGCGCTCTCGAAGCTCGCGGACGAGGACGCCGTGCGCGCCATCGGCGTCTCGAACTTCCTGCCCGAGCACCTCGAGGCCATCAGGGAGGTCGGGCCGCACACACCCGCCGTCAACCAGATCGAACTGCACCCCACCTTCCAGCAGCGCGACCTCGTGGAGGTCAGCCGCACGCATGGCGCGGCCGTCCAGGCGTACTCGCCGCTGGGTCAGGGCGCGGACCTCGACGCCGAGGCGGTCGTGGCAGCCGCACGCGCCCACGACGCCAGCCCCGCCCAGATGGTGCTCGCCTGGCACCTGCACCACGGCACCATCGTGATCCCGAAATCCAGCAGGCGCGAGCGCATGGTCGAGAACCTCGGCGCCGCCCGCCTCCGCCTCGACCAGCAGGAACTCGATGCGATCTCGGCGCTCGACTCCGACCAGCGCATCGGCGGGGACCCCGCGACCTTCGCCTTCACCCAGATCCGCTGAGCCCTCCGGCGGTCCCGGTGACTCCTTCGGGGTAGGTCGCGTCAGAGTCCGAGGCTCGCCGCGTCGTCGAGCACCGGGGCCGGAGTCACCGTCGCGATGCCGTGGACACGCGCCCAGCAGACGAGCTCCTCGAGGACCACGGCCGAGACACCGGACCAGCGCGCGTAGGGCACCACGTAGACGCAGACGGTGGCCGCCCGGCCGTCGGCGCGGATGCGGAGACCGCCGCACCCGACGGGCTGCCCGGTGGCCACCTCGTAGATGATGAGGAATACGGCGATGCCCTCGCCGTCGTCCGGCGCGGCGGGCTGCACTGCGGAGCCGCGGTCGGCTTCGGCGCGCAGGGCCTCGCGGAGACCCACGGCCACCGGGTTCCCCCAGGGCACCTGCCTGGCTCTCAACGTCTGCATGGCCGCCTCCCGGAACCGTGAATGCTCCTACGCTAGGCAGCGCCCGTTTCGGTGGTATTTCCGCCCGCGAAACACTGCGGGTCCTCGAGAATTCCGGTACCTCCCGCGAGAAGTGCCACATGGGGCCCGACTGGCACGTGCCGTGGGACAGGCGTCAAGGCCGGTGATCGGCCACAGACGGTCAGCGCGGTCTGATCTAATACGTCGAATGGAGAACACGGGATCCGCGACGACGCGGAACAGTGCGCGGGGCCGGCACGGTGACTCTGGCGACTTCGGCGATCAGCGGAAGACCGTCCGCTTCGCGCTCGACGGCGAGGAGTACGTGATCGACCTGCCTCCTGAGGAGGCGGCGGCCCTCCGCCATCTCCTGTCCGGCTACGCGCGGAAGGGCCGCCCGACGGCACCGCGGCGGGGTCGTTCACGGCGCGGTGACGGCGCGTCGGGCAGCGGCCACCCGTCGGAGGAGACCCAGCGGATCAGGGTCTGGGCCGAGGAGCACGGTCACGCCGTCAGATCGAGGGGACGCATCCCACGGCAGGTCTTGGAGGCCTACGAGCGGCGCTGACGCAGTGTCCGCTCCTCAGCCGCCGTGCGTCCCAGCAGGAACCAGAGGCAGCCGACGAGGACGATCCCCGCGACGTGAGGAACAGCCCGACCGGCAGGGCAGCGAAGGCGACGATCAGGAGGCCGAGGAACAGGGGCGTCACGCCGTCGTCTCCTCGGGTGAGAACCGCACAAAGGCTCCGGGGGGCAGCTGTGCCGCGCGGTCGAGGTCCGCCGAGACGACCACGGCGATCACCGGATAGCCGCCCGTGACGGGGTGGTCGGCGAGGAACAGGACGGGAAGGCCCGACGGCGGCACCTGGAGCGCACCCTTCACCGTCCCCTCGCTGGGCAACTCCTCGCGTCGGGTGCGCCCGAGAACGGGTCCGTCGAGGCGCAGGCCGATCCGGTTCGACTGCGCAGTGACCGTCCATTCGCTCGCGCAGAGGAGTGTCAGGGCGTCGTCGTCGAACCAGTCCTCCCGCGGCCCGGGGACCACGCGGAGGACCTCCGGTGAGCGTGGCTGCCGGACCGTCTCGGGGTCTCCGACGATCGAACCCGGGGCAGGCGCACCGACCAGGAGCGGCTCATCAGGTGCGAGGGGCGGCGGACCCAGGCCGGACAGTGCGTCGGTGGATCGGCTGCCGAGGACGCCGGGCACCTCGAGCCCGCCGCGCACCGCGGTGTAGGACCGGAGGCCCGACGCCGGGGCGGACTGCCGCAGCACCTCGCCCTCGCGGAGGAGGAACGGCGCACACAGCCGTGCCTCGCGCTCCCCGCCGTCGGGCGTGGTGATGGTCAGGGCCACGTGGGCGCCGGTGACGGCGAGCACCTGATCGGCGAGCGCCCGTACGGCGAGACCGCCGAACAGGCTCTCCACGGCGGCTGCTCCGGGGTGGTTCCCAACGAGCCTGTTCGCCTGCCGGAGCGCCGCGCGGTCGAGCGCCCCGGATCCCGCGACGCCGAGCGCCATCGAGCCCGGACGCCCGAGATCCTGCGCTGTGCTGGACAGGCCCGGGGCCACGACCACCAGACCGGCCCTTCCCGCGGTGCCGTGCGCCCCGCCCGGTGGCAGGGGCGCTGCTGCGCTGTCCGGCCGCGAGCACGTCCCGACCACCTCTCGTACGGCGACGAACTGCACACGGGAACCGGGCCGGATCAGGGCGGGCTCGGCGCGGTCGGTGTCCCACAGGACGGCGTCGGTGTGCCCGATCAGCTGCCAGCCGCCGGGTGAGGCACGGGGGTAGACGGCGGAGAAGGTACCGGCCAGCGCCACGGATCCGGCGGGCACGGCCGTGCGGGGCGAGTCCCTCCGCGGCATCTCGAGCCGGGGGTCGCCGCCGGTGAGGTAGGCGAACCCCGGGGCGAAGCCGCCGAACGCTGCGAGCCAGGGCGCCTGGGTGTGCGCCGCCACGACCGCCTCCGCGCTCAGTCCCGTGCGGGCGGCGACGTCGTCGAGGTCCGCGCCGTCGTACACCACGTCGACGGTGACGAGTGTGTCCTCGCGGGCCGGCGGCACGGAGGTGTCGATACTGCGGAGCCGGCCGGCGAGCGCAAGGAGCTGCCGGGCCTCACGGACGGTGACCAGGACGGTGCGTGCCGCCGCGACGACGTCGATCTGACCGTCGACCGGGCGCTCGAGCAGCTGCGCCTGCACGCTCAGGACCTCCGGGAGTCCCGGCAGTTCCGCGAGCAGGGCGAGGTCGCCGACGCGCCGGAGGGTCAGGCCGGGACCCGTCACCTCGTCAGGCGAAGGCACCGACGTGCACCCCTGCGCCCGTGAGCGCGCGGCGGACGGCCGCCGCCATGACCACGGCGCCGGGTGTGTCACCGTGCACGCAGATGCTCTCCGCGTCGATCGTCACGCGCGATCCGTCGACCGCGACCACCTCGCCGTCGTTGACGAGCCGGAGCACGTGCTCGACGACGTCGGCCTCCGCGGTGAGCACCGCGCCCGGTTCGCGGCGTGACACGAGGCCGCCGTCGGGCGTGTACGCGCGGTCGGCGAACGCCTCCACCACCGTGCGCAACCCGGCCGCACGGGCCTCGGTCTCGATGACCGTGCCGGGAAGGACGAGCAGCGGCAGGGTGTCATCGACGTCGCGGACGGCACGGACCACGGCCCTCGCCTGCGCCTCGTGCACGGCGATGGTGGTGTAGAGCGCGCCGTGCGGCTTCACGTACCGCACCGTTGTCCCCGCCGCCCGCGCGAGGGCCTGCAGCGCCCCTATCTGGTACACGACGTCGTCGGTCAGCTCCGCGGGCACCACGTCGAGGAAGCGGCGGCCGAAGCCGGCGAGATCGCGGTACCCGGGGTGCGCGCCGACGGTGACGCCGGCGGCCGCTGCGGCCGCGCACGTGGCGCGGATACCCGTCGGGTCACCCGCGTGGAAGCCGCATGCCACGTTGACGCTCGAGACGGACGCGATGATCTGGGCGTCGTCCCCGAAGCTCCACGTGCCGAAGGACTCCCCGACGTCGCTGTTCAGATCCATGGCTCGTCCTCGATGTCCTCTGTCGGCGTCTGCTGCTGCGGGGGCTCTCCTGTCGGGTGGCTCCGGGTCGATCAGACCCCGGAGACCACCGCGTTGTCCAGCTCGTCGAGCTCGACACCCGGCCGGACAGCGCGGTTGGTCAGCAGGACGAAGGCCACACCGGCAGAGGGGTGGATCCAGAACTCCGCGCCGGACCAGCCACCGTGCCCGTACACGTCGCGGTCGATGAGCCCGGCGGCGCGCGTCCGCAGGTTCCAGGTGAAGCCCCAGTCCTGCCCGCGGTCGGCGGGGTAGGGCTCCAGCCGCGGTACGTCCCCGGTCAGCGGCCGGCGCATCATCGCGAGCGTGGCCGGCCGGACCACCTCGCCCGTGTCCCGGAGCAGCGCGGACCCGATGAGCAGCAGATCCTCGGCCCGGCCGATGAGCCCGGCCCCCGGGTGACGGAGCGCTGCGAACCGTCGGATGTCGAGCCCCGCAGCCGCGGCATCCGGGATGGAGTGCGGGTTCGACTCCTCGTCGAGGGTGAGGCCCGTGGCGCCGAGAGGGCCTGCGAGCTCGAGGACAGCCGTGTCCCAGGAGCGCGACGTGCGCGCTTCGATCATGCGGGCAATTCCGTGGAAGGCGATGGTGGAGTACCGCGACGCGGTGCCGGCGACGAAATCGCGCCCGCCGAACAGTCCGTGCTCCAGCCCGGCCTGCGTGTCCAGGGGAGGCTCCGTGATCCCGGACGTGTGACCGACCAGGTGCCCCAACCGGACCACGTCGTCCCGCGTGCGCTCGAAACCCGGGACGTCCTCGTGGAGGGGTGTCTCGACGGTGAGCAGTCCCGCTTCGACCAACCGCGCGGCCGCGAGCCCGACCAGGGGCTTCGTGACCGAGAACAGCCGGTAGGGGTCGTCCACCGTCGCCGTCCGCGTGCCGGTGGCGCCGAAGGCGTGGAGTTCCTGGATGCCGGTCGCGGTGGCCACCCCGAGCACCGCGCTCGGCAGGGCCCCGGACGCGACGTGCCGTCGCGCCCAGTCGAAGGCGTGATGGACGGACGCTGACATGTGACTCCTGATGCATCTCGGGACCCTGTGCAGGCTGCTACCGGATCCGGCGGCCGCCCTTGTCGACCGTACTGCGGTCGCCGGGGCCTGTCACCCATCACCGGCGGCACCCACAGCACCCGCACCCGGCGTCATCGCCCGGACAGCGGGTTGGCCAGGCGCCCGCTGAACTGCAGACCGCCCGACTGGTCGGAGAGATCGAGCATCTGCCGCGTGTTCCGCAGCTGCAGGCGGTTGAGGCAGGAGAGCGCGAAATCCTCCGCGAAGAGGTCGTACCGCGCGAACTGGTCCACGAGCTCCGGGTGGGCCGCCTGGTAGGCGTGCGCCACCTCGGCGACGGTGTCCCAGAACGCGTCCGTCGAGAGCACGCCGTCCTCCTGCAGCGTGGCCCCGAGGAAGCGGAAGAAGCAGTCGAAGACGTCGGTGAACACCGCGAGCACGCGCTCCTCCTCGGGCACCTGCGACACCACCCGGGCGACGTGATCGGGGACCGTGAGGCGGTCACCCATGACGACGATCTCCTCGCCGATGTCCTTCATGAACACGCGTTCCGGAGCGCCGTCCCGCAGCACGAGGATCAGGTTCTCGCCGTGCGGCATGAACGCGAGCTCGTAGGCGTAGAGGGAGTGCAGCACCGGTACGAGGTACGCGCGCAGGTACCGGCGGAGCCACTCCTCGGCGGCGAGGCCGGAACGGAGGATCAGGTGCCGGACCACGGACTCCCCCGCCTGGTCGCGGTGCAGCAGGGACGCCATGGTGGCGAGCTGCTCGCCGGGCTCGATCGCGCCGATCGGACTCTCCCTCCACAGGGCGGCGAGCATCTTCCGGTACGGGGACCCGGGTTCGGTGGCCGCCTCGAACAGCTCGCTGCGCACTCCCACCGCTGCCACTTCGCGGAGGAGGCCGAAGCGCACCGCGGCGAAGAGCGGATCGGCCCGGACCACGCCGTCGAGCCACTCGTTGATGGCCGGCGTGGCCTGCATGTACGCGGCGGAGAGCCCGCGCAGGAAGCCCATGTTGGAGACCGAGAGGGCCGTCTTCACGTAGTGCCTCGACGGTTCGGTGCGGTTGAAGAACGTGCGGATGGATTGCTGCGCCTGGTACTCGTCGGCGCCGGGACCGAGGTACACCAGCCGGCGCCGTGCGACGTCCGCGGCGAAGGTCACCGAGAGGCGGTTCTCCCACTGCCAGGGGTGCACCGGAACCAGGACGTAGTCCACGGGATCAAGGCCCCCGGCGCGCAGTCGCTGCTCGAGAGCGTCGAACAGCGTGCCGAGTTCGTCCCGCAGGAAGGAGCGGTAGGAGAGCCCGGTGACGGCATCGAACCGGGCGGTATCGCGATGGGCTGCGACCCAGTGCACCTGCACGGGCCGGCCGGCCTCGGGGGCGTACGCCGCGTAGTCGTCCGAGCCGAAGCCGAGCCGGCCGTTGTTGGCGACGAAGCACGGGTGCCCCTCGGACATCGCCGCCTCGACGGCCTGGAAGTCCGCCGCCGGATCGGCGCCGAGCGTCACGCCGCGAGCGAGTTCCCGCGCACCGTGCTGCTCGTGGGCGGCCTTGAAGCAGGCACTCGTGAGCGTGCTCGTCAGCTCCTCGAGGTAGACCGGCAGCAGGTCCGCGGGGATACCGAGCCGGTTCCTCATCGCGAGTACGAACGCGAGCGCGTCCGGGTCGGTGACGTCGCCGGCGGCCTCCACCCGCAGGGAGCCGGGGAGCACGCGCCAGTGATCGAGCACGCCCACCTCCGCCTCGAAGACGTAGCGGGCGGCGCCGTCGTCCGTGGTCAGGGACCACCAGCCGCTGCCCTGCCCGCCCACCGGCTCGGGCACGAGGATGCGCTCGTGTGAGAACTCGGCGATCGCCTTGGCGGTGACGTGGCGGTTGGCGTGCGCCCACCGCTCGGGGGTCAGGAAAGCGGCGGGGTCCGCGGACGGCGCGGGAGTCGTGGGGGCCGGCGTCGTGGGGGCCGGCGTCGTGGGGGCCGTGGGGACCAGGGGTCCGTGTGCGGTGGGGGCGAGGGTCATGGTGCGGTCTCCTGGAGGGCGGCGTATGCGCCGCACGAGCGGGCGGCGAAGGAGGCACGCGTGCAGAAGCTCAGCAGCGCCTCCTTGTCGGGAAGGGTGACGGTGGCGGAGGCACGGAAGCCCACACGCGCGTTGAGCCGGTGCACGGCGTGGTTCCGGACGTCCGGTTCCACGACCACGCGGTGGACTGTGGGGTCGGTGAGAACGTGTCCGAGGACCGCCGTCAGCACGGCCGTGGTGAAGCCGGGCTGCCGGGTGATCATCGGGGCCGTGATGAAGTGCATGCCGCGGTCGCCGGGCTGCACCTCGTAGGTGGCCCCCACCGGATCCTGTGCCGGGTCGTAGGACTCCATGAGGAACGCCGGGCCGGTTTCGCCGAACCCGAGCAGCGCCTCGCGGTGCGCTGACGCGGCCACTGCGGCGTACTCGGCGACGACCTCGTGGAGCGTTGCCCGCTGCATGCCCCAGAAGTGTGCGTAGGGGAGCACGAGCCACGAGCGGACGAGCGGCGCATCCGCCACCGGGTCGACCGGGCGGAGGGTGAAGGCGGGCGTCATCGCGCCCGACCCGCCGGTCGGAGCGCGTGCGATCCGCGTGATCCGGTTCCCGCGGCACCGCTACCCGGCGCTCCGAAGTGCTGGAAGGCGATGCGCTCCTCGATCGGGTAGTGCTCATACCCGAGGATCCGCGCCAGGATCACGGAGTTCCGGTACGCACCCATGCCGAGGTCGGGGGCGGCGAACCCGTGCGTGTGCAGCTCGGCGTTCTGCACGAGGATCTCGCCCGGCACGCGACTGATGCCGTACTGGCGGTCGACGTCGAACCGGCCGTCGGGCAGACGCGCGATCCGCTCCTCGATGCCCTGCAGGAACGCCGGTTCGCGGTAGCCGTAGCCCGTGGCCAGCACCACGGCGTCGGTCCCGAGGGAGAACGCGGTGCCCTGCTCCACGTGGTGCAGGTCGAGGTGCAGCGCCCCGTCCGCGGGCCGGACTGCCGTGAGCGCCGTGTTGGTGAGGATCTCGACGTCGGGCGCTCCGGCGACACTGCGCTGGTAGAGGAGGTCGTAGATGGCGTTCACCAGATCGCCGTCGATGCCCTTGTACAGGTTCTTCTGCGCCGCCCCGAGGCGGTCCCGCTCCTCCGGCGGCAGGGCGTGGAAGTAGTCCACGTACTCCGGAGACGTCATCTCCAGCGTGAGCTTGGTGTATTCGAGCGGGAAGAAGCGCGGCGACCGGGTGACCCAGCGCACCTGCTGCTCCCTTCCCTCGGACAGCAGGTCGTGGAACACCTCGGCCGCACTCTGGCCGCTGCCCACAACTGTGACGCGGTTGCGCTGCAGGAGGTCACCCCTGGCCGCCGTGTACCGGGAGGAGTGGAGGACGCCGGACGCTGGATCCGCCTCGAGGTCCCTGCAGCAGTCCGGGACCACCGGGGCGGTGCCGGTGCCGAGGACGAGGCGGCGGGCGAGGTGCTGCGTGGCGCCGGCCGCCCCGGCCGCGGTGACGCGGTAGGTGCCCGCGGCGTCGTCGTACGTGATGTCCTCGACACTCTCACCGAAGCGCACGGACGGCAGGGACTCCGCCACCCACCGGCAGTAGGCGTCGAACTCCGCGCGCAGCGGGTAGAAGTCCTCGCGGATGTAGAACGGGTAGAGGCGCCCGGCCTGCTTGAGGTAGCTGAGGAAGCTGTACGGCGAGGTCGGGTCGGCCATGGTCACGAGATCGGCGAGGAACGGTACCTGGAGGTGGGCCGACTCCAGCATCATGCCGGGATGCCAGCTGAACGCGGGCCTGGCGTCGAGGAACAGGGCATCCAGGTCGGTGATCGGCGCGGCCAGGGCGGCGAGGCCCAGGTTGAAGGGCCCCACGCCGATCCCGAGGAGATCGTGCACGCGCTCAGCCACGGTGGCCTCCCGCGAGGATGATCTGCTGCGCGGCGGCGCGGATGGCGTCGAGGATGGCTCGGACGTCGTCGAGCGTGGTGGCGGGATTGAGGAAGGTGAACTTCAGGTAGGTGCGGCCGTCCAGCGTGGTGCCGGCGATCACGGCGTCCCCGGCGGCGAACAGCGCCTTCCGGATCCGGGCGTTCAGGCGGTCCACCTCGGCCTGGTCCGTCCAGCCCTCCGGGACGAGGCGGAACACCACGGTGCTGAGTTGCGGGGGAGCCGCGAGCTCGAAGGAGCGGTCCTCCCCCAGCTCCGCGGCGGTCTCCCGCGCGAGGGCGACGACGTCGTCGAGCATGTCACCGATGCCGTCCGCACCGATGGTGCGCAGCGTGAGCCACAGCTTGAGCGCGTCGAAGCGCCGCGTGGTCTGCAGGCTCTTGTCCACCTGGTTCGGATTCACCTCGCCCTGCGGGTTCAGGTAGTCGGCATGGAGCGTGACGTGGCAGAGCATCGCGGCGTCGCGCACGATCACCGCGCTCGAGCTGACCGGCTGGAAGAACGTCTTGTGGAAGTCCACGGTCACGGAGTCGGCCAGCTCCAGGCCGTCGAGGAGCCCGCGGTGCGCGCGCGAGACCAGCAGCCCTCCCCCGTAGGCCGCGTCCACGTGCAGCCAGGCGCCGAAGCGGCGGCACAGCGCGGCGATGCCCTCGAGGGGGTCGATGCTCCCGTAGTCGGTGGTGCCCGCCGTCGCCACGACCGCCATCGGGACATGGCCGGCGTCGGCGTGCGCGGTGAGCGCTGCCTCGAGGGCGTCCACGCGCATCCGCCGGTCGGCGTCGGCGGGGATCTCCACGACGGCCTCCGCCCCGAGCCCCAGCAGGGACGCCGATTTCCCGACCGTGAAGTGCGCCGAGGCGGAGGCGAAGACCCGGAGCGGTCCGAGCTTCTCCGGCAGGCTCCCCCGCCCCGCGAGCGCCGGCTTCTCGACGGCGTCGTTGCGGGCCATGAGGAGGCCCTGCAGGTTGGACTGGCTTCCCCCGCTGGTGAAGACGCCGTCGGCCTGCACGCCGAAGCCGATGCGGTCGGCCGTCCACCGGACGAGCCGCTGTTCGATCAGCGTGGCTCCGGCGCTCTGGTCCCAGGTGTCGAGCGAGGAGTTCACCGCGCCGATGATCGCCTCGCCGATGACGGCGGGCAACGCCACGGGGCAGTTGAGGTGGGCGGCGTAGCGGGGCGAATGGAAGTACACGGCGTCACGCAGGTAGACCTCGCGCACCTCCTCGAGGGCAGCCGGGAGTCCGCCGAGCGGTGCATCGAGATCGATCGCGTCGATCATGGGGCGCAGGTCGCCGGGCACGACGCCGGTGAACGGCTTCTCCGCGGCCGTGAACGCGGCGGTGATGGCGTCCACGGTCTGCCGCATCTGCTGCCGGTAGGCCGGCAGCGACTCCCCGCTGAGGAGGTGACCGGTTGCAGGGGACGCACGGCGCCGGAGGGCGCCGTGGGCGAGGACGGAAGCAGGCATGAGACCCTCTCTTCGGAGCGACCGAGGGTCGCCAGTTCTTCTTAGGTATGGCTAACCTAACAAGAGCTCGAGGGGAGCGCAGTCCTCTCGCGGCAAAGAGTGATGTGCATCATAGGGGCAGGCAGAGTGCTTCCCTTCACCAGCCCGCCTTTCCTACTGTCCGGGCGGGTCGACCAGCACGTACACGTGGGTGATGAGACCGTCGGTGATCCTCAGGACGTCGCGACCGGTCACCACGGGCGGTGCTCCGGCAGGCCCGAGCGACCACGCGTACGTCGAGAGCTCCTGCGCCGTCCGGATGGGCCCCACCAGCGCGAGCTGCATATTCGGGAGCATCTGCTGCAGTCCGTCGATCGCCTCGGAGAGCCCGGCCAAGCCCGCGTACACCGCTTCCGATTCGAGGACGGCCACCTCGGGCGAGTAGACCGACACCGCGGCCGCATCCCGCTCCGGCCCCGGCGCCGAGTTCCACACGGACAGGTGGTCAACTGCGATCTGGTCGATGGTCCGGCTCATGGGGTCTCCTCGTGTCGTGGTTCCGCGACCCGGTGCGCTTACGGCTCCGAACGGAAACCCGTCAGCTTGTGCGACCCGTCGCAGTAGGGCTTGAGTACGGACGCTCCGCACCTGCACAGGGCCACCGTACGGCGGGTGCGGGGCAGTTCGATACCGTCTGCGCCCACCAGTTCGAAATCACCGCGGATCAGCAGCGGGCCGTTGGGGCATGCGACGACGGACACCGGAGCATCGATCCCCGAGTTCAGGGACCGCGCGGGCGAGAGCTCCTCGGGCCCCTCCCCGATACTCACGAGGCCATCACGGGTGAGGGCCGCAGCGAGGAGCGGCCGGCGTCCCACGCGTCCATGATGTGCACGGTCATCAGCGTGTCCACCGCGAGCCCGGCCGCGGCACCGAAGATCACGTCCTCGAGCAGGTCCGGCTCCGATTCCACCAGCCCGCCCGCCATGTCCCGTCCGGCGATCTGCTCGTGCACGGCGTCCGCCGCCACGTGCTCGTCGAAGTACTCGATGGCGTCCTCGCCGTAGCCGTGGCGCGCGAATCCGCGGGAGTAGAGGCGGTTCGGCTGCGACGACGTCATCTCGTAGGCGGCCAGGTGCCCCACGATCGCCCCGCGGAGCCGGCGGTTCAGGCCGAAGAGGGACATCAGGTTGTTGACCGAGAGCGTGATCGCGGGAGTGGCGTCGAGGTAGGCGCCGAAGGTGTCGTCCATGCCGAGTGCGCGCATGGTGCGGGCGAACAGTGCCGAGTGCATGCGTGCGGGCAGACCGTTCCCGTACTCGTCCGCCTGGATCTCCACCATCGCCGCCTTCGAGCGGCCGGCGAGCCTCGGGATGGCGAAGGTGTGCGGGTCCGCCTCCTTGAGCTGGTATACGGACTTGTGCACGAGGAACTCGCGCAGCTGCTCCTCGGTGGCGCTCTTCGCCACGAAGCGCGACATGCTCGGGCCGGTGTCCTCGCCGGTGAGGCGGAACAGTTCGTCGCAGACGGCCTGCCCGGTGGCCGCGGGTAGCGCCCCGAGGGTCACCTCGTCGCGGACCCGCTGTTCGAACGCGGCCTCGATGAGCCGGCGCACGCGCAGGAGATCCGGTTCCCATTCCCAGTCGTCGCCCGCGCCGTCGAGGCCGCTGTAATGCAGTTCGTACAGGCAGAAGAGGGCGAGCTGGAGGTCGTCGTCGTGCAGCAGATCGGGGGTCGCGGCCAGCGCCGACTCCACGAGCCGATGCAGCTCGCGGAGATGCTCCTGCTGCCCGGCGATGGGGCCGGCGACCACGGACAGGACAAGCGCGCTGACGTCACCGCGCGGGGAGGGCTGTTTCATCAAAGACCTCTTCTCTCGACGAACGCGCCGGACCCCGCCGACGCAGTGATGCTAAGCGTACTTCGCATCTCCGACACGTGCGTCGGCACACCCCACGCACGACGACGCCGCGCCGGCGGGCACCCTCGGGTGCGCGTCGGCGCGGCGTCGTCGATGTCGGCGAGTACAGGCTCCGGCGGGCTGGAACGCCCGCCGTCCCCTCATCAAGCCATCGCGTCAGGTGCGCGCCGTCGTGGTGCGGGTGGTGCGACCGAGCGCCAGGGCGAGGGCGATCATGCCCACGGCCAGCAGGAGGTGCAGCACGTTGTCGGCGCCGTTCAGGGGCACGAAGTTCGCGGTCGACTCCTGGCCGATCACGAGCCCGTAGATGAACAGCACGGCGTAGATGATGCCGCCGCCCAGCAGGTAGGTGCGTGCACCGGATGCGGTCTTCGCCATGGCGAGTCCCGCGACACCGAACAGCAGGTGCACGATGTTGTGGAGGATCGACACCTGGAAGAGACCGAGCAGCAGGGCGCCGGACTGGTGACCGGCGAACTGCAGGGAGTCGTACTCCGAGGTGATCCCGGGGATGAACCCGAGGATGCCCACCAGGAGGAAGACGATGCCGACTGCCTGAGCGGCGCGCTGCACTGCGGTGCGTCCGTTCGAGACCGTGCGGTTGTTGGTGTTAGCCATGGGAGTGTCCTTTCGAAAGACGAAACGAGAAGGCCCAGCGCCTACTCGCGGTTGAGCTTGTCCTGTACCGAGCCGGCCATCTTCTCGACCGTGTTCGGGATCTCCGTGGTGCCGTAGAACCGCGAGTCAGGATGCGTGGGCGGCGGCATGGGCGCCGACGTGGTCGGGCCCTCGTGATAGGTGAACTCACCCTTGCCGTCCGGAGTGGGGCCGGAGGCCCAGCTGCCCTCGGACGCCGTCTTGCCGTCGGAGAAGTTGAGGTACTGGTAGGAGACGTCGCGCAGTTCCTTCTTGATCGGGAAGTTGCTCGGCACGGGCAGCTCTTCCATCTTCGACTCCTGCAGTTCGCGTGCGGCTGCGGTCCACTGGTTCTGGTGCATGGTGTCCCGCGCGAGGAGGAAGGACAGCATGTCCCGGATCCCGTGGTCGTCGGTCATGTGGTAGAGGCGTGCCACCTGAAGGCGGCCCTGCATCTCCGCGTTGGCGTTGGCCGTGAAGTCCGCGAGGAGGTTGCCGCTGGCGGTGATGTAGCTACCTTGCCAGGGGTTGCCGTTGCTGTCGGCAGCGCGTGCTCCCGCTCCGGCCACGATCGCCTGCTGCATGTCGGTTCCACCGATGACGGCGGCGACTGCCGGGTCGGCCTGGATCGAATCCTCCGTGATGCCGAGGGGTGCCTTCTCGAGTAGCTGCGCGATCATGGTCGCGAGCATCTCGACGTGCCCCATCTCCTCCGCGCCGATCCCGAAGAGCAGGTCGCGGTACTTGCCCGGGATGTGCGCGTTCCAGGCCTGGAAGCTGTACTGGAGGGCCACGGTGATCTCGCCGTACTGCCCGCCGAGCACCTCCTGCAGTTTGCGCGCGTAGATCGCATCCGGCTTGTCCGGGGTGGCTTTGTACTGAAGTTCCTGCTTGTGGAAGAACACAGGTGTCTCCTTCTGCCGGTGGTCCGTACCGGGTTGACCCGCTCCTTCTGGAAGCGGCCGCGATAGGTCCCTCTGCTTCGACGCTAAGCCGATAGGGAGCCTTTCGAAAAGGTAGTAAGCCGACTTATTTTAACCTTGCGCGATCACGAGAAAGGCCTTGCGTTACCGAACGTAAGCATGCTTAGCTTCAGAGATACGTCCGGCATTCGTGCCGGACCAGTACATCGCCCCACAGCGATGGCGCGTCCGCTGTAACGGCAAAATCAACGTTAGGAATCACCATGACTACGCAGAATTGGCCGCAGGATCCCCTGGTCCCCTCCACCAGCGGCACCGAGGGATCGACGTCCGATCTCGGAGCACACGAGCTCGGCACCTCGGACTTCTCCGGCGGCGTCGGGACGACCACCGGCTCGGACGATCCCAAGACGTCCGTCGCCAAGGACCAGGCCAAGCAGGTCGGTCAGGACGGCAAGGAGGCGGCGAAGAACGTCGCCGGGACCGCCGCCTCAGAGGCCAAGAGCGTGGCCGCGGAAGCCGGCACGCAGGCCAAGAACCTCCTCGGCACCGTCACCCATGAGGTGAAGAGCCAGGCAGGCACGCAGCAGCAGAAGATCACCGAGGGCATCCGCAGCATCTCGGACGAACTCAAGTCGATGGCCGAGAAGTCGGACAACCACATGGTGTCCAGCGTGGTGCAGCAGGCCTCGCAGCGCACCAACTCCGCGGCGTCCTGGCTCGAGAACCGCGACGCGGCCGACATCCTCGAGGACGTCAAGGCCTACGCCCGCCGCAAGCCGGGCGCCTTTCTCGCCATCGCGGCCGGCTCCGGCCTCGTTGTCGGGCGTCTTACCCGCGGTCTCACCGGCAACAAGGGCCCCAGCGAGTCCGACGCCGGCCAGGGCCTCAGCGCCACGGGTACCGGCATGACCACGGGTACCGGCACCTACGCCGGGTACACCGAGGCCGATTCGGACCTCTACAGCGGCACTCCCGTCACGGGCGGCTACACGGACACGACCCGTGGCCAGCACGTCGCGGACTCCAGCCCCGCGTTCGTCGACCCCGCCGACGACTACCCGACGATCCCGCCGGGAACCCCGCCCGTGGGCACCGTCACGAACGACGGAGGTCTGCGCTGATGAGCGACGCCTACACCACCGGCGCGCACCAGGCAGCCGCGCCACCACCCTCGGAGGCCGAGCAGCGCTCCGCCAACGCCTCCGTCGGTGAACTGCTCGGGCAGGTGACGAAGGACCTCTCGAAGCTCATGCGCCAGGAAGTGGCCCTGGCCAAGGCCGAGGCGACCGAATCCGCGAAGAACGCGGGGAAGGGCGCCGGCATGTTCGCCGGTGCCGCCGTCGGCGGCCACTTCGTCCTCCTGTTCCTCTCCCTCGGGCTCATGTACGCGCTCGGGTCCTTCATGCCGGACGGCTGGGCCGCGGTCATCGTGGCCGTCATCTGGGGCATCATCGCCGCAGTCCTCGCCCTCACGGGCAAGAAGGAAATGAAGCAGATCAAGGGCCTCCCGCAGACAGCGGAGACCGTCAAGGAAATCCCGCCGACACTGAAACCAGGTGAGCACACACGATGAGCCAGACCCCAGATGAGATCCGCGCCGATATCGAGCGCACCCGCCAGGAACTCGGCACCGACGTCGATGCGGTCGCGGACAAGGTCAATCCCGCGAACATCGCGCACCGTCAGACCGAGAAGGTCAAGCACAGCTTCAGCAACGTGAAGGAGACCGTCATGGGCAAGGCCGAGGACGTGAAGGACGCCGTGACCAACAAGGCCAGCGACGTCAAGGGCACGGTGCAGGACAAGGCCGGGCACGCGAAGGACAAGGCCGGCAGCGGCATGCACAGCGGCGTGGGCTCCGCCCAGTCCGCGACCGGGACGGCGAAGGACAAGCTCGGGCAGGCCGGACATGCGGTCCAGGGTGCGCCCCAGCAGCTGAGCAGCAAGGCAGCGGGCAACCCGCTCGCCGCCGGGCTCATCGCCTTCGGCGCCGGCCTCCTCGTCTCGTCGCTCATTCCGGCGAGCCAGAAGGAGCAGCAGGCCGCGTCGCAGCTCAAGGAGCAGGCCGCTCCCCTCAAGGAAAAGGTCACCGAGGCCGCAAAGCAGGTCGTCCAGGACGTGAAGGAGCCGGTGCAGGACGCCGTCCAGTCCGTCAAGGAGTCGGCCACCGACTCGGTGCAGACCGTCAAGGACGAGGGCCAGCAGGCCGCCAGCGACGTCAAGGGCAGCGCACAGGACGCCAAGTCCACCGTGCAGCAGGGCTGATTCAGCCCCAGTAGTGACGGAGGCCGCCGGGATGAACCCGGCGGCCTCCGTCGTCGTATGCGGGTCGTCGTGTGCGCCAGGTCGTCCCCGGCGTGCCCCGGCCCCCTCCATGCCCGCGGTGCGCCGCGGAGCTCTCGTCAGCGGGCAGCGAGGAGCGCCTCCGCCTCCTCCTGGCCGATGATCGGCTGCCGGTACTCCACGGAGAGGATCTCCAGCATCGCGTCGGCATAGCTGGCGTTGGTGCTGCCGATCGCGTCGAGCGCGTAGCTCACGCGGAAGTTCTCCGCGAACGCGTCGGCCCCTGTGTGCGCTACGCAGTTCTGCGTGGACACACCGGCGAGGACGAGGTGGTCGATGCCCCGCTCCCGCAGGCGCTCGGCCAGGTCCGTGCCGAAGAAAGCACTGTCACGCCTCTTCGTGACCGTCTCCGCACCGCGGAGCCGGAGGCCGTCCACGAACTCGGCCTGATGTGTGCCCTCGAAGATGAATCCCTGGTCGTCGTCGAGCATGGAGCGCGTCCACGTGGAGCGGTCGCGGAGGTGCTCCGTTCGGGCGGCGAGCACGGGGGTTCCCGCGCTCTCGGCGGCGTCGATCAACCCGTTGCAGGCCCTGACGAGGGCGGGCTGGAGCGCCGCGAGCGTCTCGTTCTCGAAGAACGCGTTCTGCATGTCGATGACGAGGAGGGCCGCGCCGCCCCCGGTGCGCTCGATGTCCCGCCCGTTCTGCCGGCCGTTCTCACGGCGCTCCATCGGTCACCTCCAAGGGGGCGGCGGCACTCGCGCACTCCTGGACGGGCCGGAGCGGGGTGACGGCGGCCAGGGCATGAGCTGCACCGGCGGACCCTGCGGGGTGCACGGCGACACCGCGGGTGCCCCACTCCGTCGTCACCGCTCCGGCATCGAGGTCGTCCAGTTCCGGGACGGGGCCGGGTTGTGCTGCCAGGCGGAGGACGTCCGCCTCCTCGAGGGCGACGGCGCGCGCGATGTCCGCCGTCGTGCATCCGGCAGCGAGCGCCCTGCGCACGGCGTCCCCGCAGATGAGCGACAGCCTGTCGCGCTCGAACTCGGCGTTCTCGAGATCCGCAGCGGCGATCATGACGGCGGTGATGGGTGATGGTCGTGAGACGGACATGAGGCCCTTTCTCGGGCTTCGCGAATCCGGCGGCGGCACCTCCACGAGTGCGGGCGTTCCGTGGGGCGGCCGGACCCGGCTCACCGGGGCTGCCGCCCGATCGGAGGGCCCTCTCGCACGGGCGTGACCGCTCGGACTCGAAGGAGTGAAGGCCGGTGGCTGGACCCGCGGTCCATCATACGGAGGCGACCGGGCAGCGTCACGTTCCTCGACCGAACCTCTTCGCCCCTTCGCCTCGAGGGGGTGCACCAGAAGCCGCTCGGGAGGTGATCGGGACGAAAACCCTAAGCAGGCTTCCCATTAGGTACTAAGTATGCTTACTCTAGAGGCCGGTGGTTCATCGGGGCGAGGTCCCGGACGAACCAGTAACCGGATAGTTCCAACCTCGCAGTGAGATTACTCAGAAGGAGAAGAACATGATCACTCAGCAGAACATCGACACCCTGCTCGGCAACGGCGGCAACGTCCTCGGATCTGACGGAGAGAAGATCGGCTCCATCGGCCAGGTCTACCTCGACGACCAGACCGGCGAGCCCAGCTGGGTCACGGCGAAGACGGGTCTGTTCGGCACCTCCGAGTCCTTCGTGCCGCTGCAGGGCGCAGACGTCTCAGGCAATGACGTCCGCGTTCCCTACACCAAGCACCAGGTCAAGGACGCACCGCGTGTCGACTCCGACGGCAACCTCAGCCCCGAGGAAGAGGATCGCCTCTACCGTCACTACGAGATCGGCGGCGGCACCAGCGGCCACACCGACACGACCGGCATGACCGGCATGGGAACGGGCCACGTCGGCACAGACCGCGACGTCGACATCGACAGGTCAGGTCGCCACGCCGACCTGACCGACGGCCGCACCGACACGCACTCGAACTCGCACGGCACCGTGGGTCACGACACCTCCGGTCCCACCACGGACGACGCCATGACGCGCTCCGAGGAGCAGCTTCACGTCGGCACCGAGCGCCGCGAGGCCGGCCGGGCGCGCATGCGCAAGTACGTCGTCACCGAGAACGTCACCCAGACCGTCCCGGTCAGCCGCGAGGAAGTCCGCGTGGAGCGCGAGCCCATCACGGACGCCAACCGTGGCGATGCCTACGACGGCCCCGCGATCAGCGAGGAGGAGCACGAAGTGACCCTGCACGCCGAGCGCCCCGTCGTGGACAAGGAAGCCGTGCCGGTGGAGCGGGTGCGCCTGGACACCGAGACCGTCACCTCCAACGAGACGGTCAGCGGAGAGGTCCGCAAGGAGAAGATCGAGGTCGACGGAGCGGACGAGACGCACCGCGACCGCAACCTGTAACGAGCACCACCCGTCACAGGGGCTGAAACGGCAGGGGCCCGGAGCGCAGCTCCGGGCCCCTGCCGTCGGTCGCCCGCCATCTTCGTTGCCTTCAGTGCAAGGAAGATCCTAAGCTAGCTGTCTATTTCCCATGAAATTGACTAGAGTAACAAAAGGGCAAGCGCGTCAACCGCGTACATCTAAGGGGAAGGACAAGCCATCGTGCCGGAATTGAACGATTGGTCCACGAGCCGCCTGCTGACCACCGCGGCCCGCATCGTTGAGCATTCATGGAACGAGAAGCTCCTGAGCATCGGCATCACGCATGCCGGACTGACCACGCTCGGTGTCCTGGAACGCGAGGGCACCCTGACGGGCGTGAGGCTCGCTCAACTGGTCCACGTCCAGGCGCAGACCGTCGGCCGTACGCTGGACCGCCTCGAGAAGCGCGGCCTGGTGACCCGTCTGCGCAACACGGCGGACCGTCGCAGTCAGCGCATCTCCATCACGTCGGCCGGCATCAAGGCCCTCGAGCGTGCCAAGAACATCGAGCACGAGCTGATGGCCGAGGACGGCCTCGCCTCCGAGGACCTGCGAGATCGCCTCAAGACCGTGATCAACGAGCTCGGCCCGAAGAAGGACTAGTAGCCGCCTCCGTCAGCAGCCATGTTGTTGAACCGCGAGTAATGGCCCTGGAAGCCGACCACCAACGTCTTCGTGGGGCCATTACGGTGCTTGGCCACGATGACGTCGGCCTCACCGGCCCGCGCTGACTCCTTGTCGTACACGTCGTCGCGGTGCAGCAGGATCACCATGTCGGCGTCCTGCTCGATCGATCCCGACTCCCGGAGGTCCGAGACCTGCGGACGCTTGTCCGTGCGCTGCTCGGACCCACGGTTGAGCTGCGAGAGCGCCACCACAGGAACGTTGAGTTCCTTCGCCAGGAGCTTCAGCGCCCTCGAGAACTCGGACACCTCCTGCTGGCGGGACTCCACGCGCTTCCCCGAGGACATCAGCTGCAGGTAGTCAAGCACCACGAGCTTCAGGTCATGACGCTGCTTCAGGCGCCGGCACTTGGCGCGGATCTCCATGAGCGACATGTTGGGGCTGTCGTCGATGAACAGCGGAGCGTCGTTCATGCGCCCCATCGTCGTGGCGATCTTCCCCCACTGCTCGTCCTTGATGGTGCCCTTGCGGAGGTCCTGCAGGCCGATCGTCGCCTCGGCCGAGAGCAGCCTCATGGCGATCTCGTTGCGCCCCATCTCGAGGGAGAAGAAGACCGTGGTCATGTTGTGCTTGATCGCCGCCGACCGCGCCCAGTCGAGGGCGAAGGTGGACTTTCCCATGGCGGGGCGGGCGGCGATAACGATCATCTGACCGCCGTGCAACCCCTGGGTCAGCTCGTCCAGCTCGTAGAAGCCAGTGGGGACGCCCGTCATCCCCTCACCCTTGTGCCCGGCGGATTCGATCTCGTCCACCGTGCCCTCGATGATGTCCTTCAGGGGCACGTAGTCCTCGGCCGTACGCCGCTCGGCGACCGCGTAGATCTCCGCCTGCGCGGCGTTGACGAGGTCGTCCACCTCGCCGTCGTTCGAGTAACCCAACTGCACGATCTTCGTCCCGGCATCGACGAGGCGGCGCAGCACCGCGCGCTCCCGCACGATCTCCGCGTAGAAACCGGCGTTCGCCGCGGTCGGCACGGACTGGATCAGGGTGTGGAGGTAGGCGGGGCCGCCGATGCGCGAGATCTCGCCGCGTTTGGTCAGCTCGTCGGAGACGGTGACCGCGTCCGCGGGCTCTCCCCGGCCGTACAGGTCGATGATCGCTTCGTAGATGCTCTCGTGGGCCGGACGGTAGAAATCGATGCCGCGCAGCACCTCCACACAGTCCGCGATGGCGTCCTTGGAGAGCATCATGCCCCCGAGGACGGACTGCTCCGCCACGAGGTCCTGAGGGGGAGTACGCGAGAATTCCGACGCTCGTGTGTCCATTGATGAATCTGCATGTGCCAGGGACACGGGGCCTCTTTCCTGCTGTCGAATCGGTGACCGCCGGAGCGGGCCCACCGGACGCCCGGGTCGGGTCCGACAGGACAGGCCTATCACCCGACACCGTCACTCTGGGCGGTCACCCGCCACCGTAGCCCCGTCCACGAGACCCACCAAGCGCCAACCCAACAGGGGCTGTGGGTAAGTGTGAATAAGCTGTGGATTGCGAGGCGTGTCTTGTGCACAGGATGGGGAGAACCCTGTGGACAAGAAAGTTCTTTCGGTCCGAACCTGCCTCTGACCAGGGAAGACGTTGTACCCAGCTTGTGGAGGACAACTACTTCCCACGCCCCTCCATCCACAGGACCGCTGTTGACAACCCCCGCGAAAGTACTTCACTAGGCGCCCTAGCAGACGCTCCGCAGCGGGGTCCGTGGGCCCGCGAGGTGTGCCGCAGGTCACAATCGCGCGTCACCTGCGCGTATGCAGCCTCTGGAATACGGTGCGGCGTGACGCACGGCTCCAGGAGTCGCCCACGAGCATATGTTCAAGCGTCCATCAGGTTCCCGACATGCAGTCGGAGAGGAGCTACAACGCAGGAAGCCCCCGCGTGAGCGGGGGCTTCCTGATACATCTGGACCGCTGGTCAGCGGGACGTGCTCTAGATCGCGACGACGTCCAGATCGATGACGGCTGCGACGTCCTCGTGAAGACGGACGTTCGCCTGGTACGAGCCGACCGACTTGATGTGTGCGGGCAGTTCGACCTTGCGCTTGTCGATGGTGCCGAGACCGGCGGCCTCGACGGCCTTCGCGACGTCGTCGGCCTTGACCGTGCCGAACAGGCGGCCGGAGCCACCCGCCTTGACGGTCAGGGTGACGGGCTTCGCCGACAGGGCAGCTGCCTGCCGCTGTGCGTCCTCGAGCGTGGAGTGCTCGCGGGCGGTACGCGCGGCCTTGATGGAATCGACCTGCTTCTCGCCACCCTTGCTCCACATCAGGGCGAAGCCGCGGGGCAGAAGGTAGTTACGTGCGTAACCGTTCTTCACCTCGACGACGTCGCCTGCTGCACCGAGTCCGGTGACTTCCTGGGTCAGAATGAGCTTCGACATTGTGTGTCCCCTTCCCTAGCCGCGACCGGCGCCGGAGTACGGCAGGAGCGCGACTTCGCGGGCGTTCTTGATTGCCTGGGCGATCTTGCGCTGCTCCTGGACGGTCACGCCGGTGACGCGACGGGCACGGATCTTTCCGCGATCCGAGATGAACTTACGCAGCAGGGCTACGTCCTTGTAGTCGATGACGGTGACGTCAGCGGCCTTCAGGGGGTTGGACTTTGGTTTGGGCTTACGGAGTTCAGCCTTAGCCATCGTGGTGCTCCTTTTCGTTGGAGCCCGCAGAACTGTTCTGCGGGATGGGACGTGCAAGCCACATGACGTGGCTGTGGCGGGGAGGCCCGGGAACGGGCTCCTCCGCCGGGAATGCTAGAAGGGCGGCTCGGAATCGGCGCCGTTACCCCAGCCCTGCGAGTTACCGCCGGCCGGAGCTCCCCACGGATCGTCTGCGGGCTGCTGGGCCTGCTGGCCGCCGCCCCAGCCCGAACCGGAGTTACCGCCACCGGAGTTACCGCCGGAGTTGCCGCCGCCTGAGTTGCCGCCGAAGCCGCCACCCGAGCCGCCGTTCCCGCCGCCGGAGCGCTGGGTACGCGAGACCTTGGCCGAGGCATAGCGCAGGGATGGACCGATCTCGTCCACCTCGAGCTCCATGACGGTGCGCTTCTCGCCTTCCTTGGTGTCGAACGAACGTGACTTGAGTCGGCCCTGGGCGACCACACGGGTGCCCTTGGTGAGCGTCTCGGCCACGTTCTCGGCCGCCTCACGCCAGACCGACGCACGGAGGAACAGCGTTTCGCCGTCCTTCCAGTCGTTGCTCTGACGGTCGAAGGTCCGAGGAGTGGACGCGATGGTGAAGTTCGCCACCGCGGATCCCGACGGCGTGAACCGCAGCTCGGGGTCGTTGGTGAGGTTTCCGATCACCGTGATGACTGTCTCGCCTGCCATGGTGCCTCCTTGGGTCACTGCTCGAATAGCTACCCGCCGGAGCGGGATGAAGCGGAGTTGTGAGAGCTCCTACCGACGTTATTCGGCAGAGACCTTCTGCTCCTCGGGACGGATGATCTTGGTGCGCATGATCGTCTCGTTGAGGCTCAGCTGGCGGTCGAGCTCGGAAGCCACGGCCGGGGTCGCGGTGAAGTTGACGACGGCGTAGATGCCCTCGGTCTTCTTCTGGATCTCGTAGGCGAGGCGCCGACGTCCCCAGATGTCCACCTTGTCCACAGTGCCGCCGCCGTTGCGGACGACATTGAGGAACTTCTCGAGTGTCGGGTCGATGGAGCGTTCCTCGACATCGGGGTCGATGATTACCATCAGTTCATAAGCACGCATGTGTGAACCCACCTCCTCTGGGCTGAGCGGTCGCGGTCTTTCCGCAACAGGAGGTTCTTCAGCGTTGATCGTGTCCGGCCGCCGCCCGCGAAATGGTACGCGGACCGGCTGAGGCGCGGACGGATCAATGTTACCGGACGAAGCACGGCGCGCGAACTCCTGTGGACGAACGCCCCGGAGGAGCCCCCGGGGCGGGTGACAATGCGGGCTCAGCGGCCCCCACGGAAGAAGGCGGCGGTGACCGTGGCCAGGTACCCGGGGTCCTGCACGCCGCACAACTCGCGCGCCGAATGCATCGAGAGCAGCGGCGTGCCCACGTCCACCGTGCGGATGCCGAGCCTCGTGGCGGTCAGCGGGCCGATCGTCGAGCCACAGGGCATCACGTTGTTGGACACGAACTCCTGGTAGGGCACCCCGCTGGCGCGGCAGAGCTCCGCCCAGGCGGCTGCGCCCGGCGCATCCGTGGTGTACCGCTGGTTGGCGTTGATCTTCAGCAGCGGGCCCCCGTTGAGGACCGGCAGGTTCGCCGGGTCGTGCCGCTCCGCGTAGTTGGGGTGCACGGCGTGCCCGGCGTCGGCGGACACGCAGAACGACGCCGCCAGTGCCCGGAGGCGTTGCTCGGTCCCCGCGCCGAGCCCGAGGGCGATCCGCAGCAGCATGTCCTCGAGGAACGGGCCGCTCGCACCCGACCGTGAGCCGCTGCCGACCTCCTCGTGATCGAAGGCCGCGAGCACCGCGATCGGTGCGCCGGGCCGGGGGGACTCAGCCGCCTCGATCAGCGCGACCAGCCCTGCATGCACGGACGAGAGGTTGTCGAGGCGCCCGCTGGCGAAGAATTCCCCCTGCGCGCCGAAGACCCGCGGCTCCTGGGTGTCGGCCACGACGACGTCGAACCCTCCGATGTCCCCGGGGGCCACTCCCGCCTCGGCGGCAAGGAGCCCGAGGAGGTCGGCGTCCGCGGGCTCCCCCAGTCCCCACACCGGGTTCATGTGCCGCTGCTTGTCGAGGGCGAGGCCGTCGTTCACGGACCGGTCGAGGTGGATGGCGAGCTGCGGGAACCTCAGCAGCGGACCGGTCGCCACGAGGTGCTCGGTACCGTCCCGCAGGGTGAGGCGGCCGGCGAGCGCGAGTTCGCGGTCCAGCCACGAGTTGAGCAGCGGGCCCCCGTAGACCTCGACGCCTGCCTGCAACCAGCCGTACCTGCCCGTGGTCGGTCTCGGCTTCAGCTTGAAGGAGGGCGAGTCCGTGTGTGCTCCCAGGATGTGGAACCCGGTGGTGGCCTCGGCGGTCTCCGGGACCACCCAGGCGATGAGGGCGCCGTCGCGGAGCACGAACCAGCGGCCGGTACCACCCTCCCAGGCCTCGTGTTCCTGCAGCTGCCGGAAGCCGGCGCCCCGGAGTCGGTGACCCGCCTCGGCCACGGCGTGGAAGCTCGACGGCGACGCCTGGACGTAGGCGCCGAGGTCCTGGATGTGCGTGGAGGTGCTCATCCCCCGATTCAACCAGAAGCCACCACGCCGGTTCGGCCCGGGCCTCTTCCTCCGTGCGGTTTCCTACCGGTCACCTGATCGGCCCCGCATCCCCACGCCCGGCCCGGGCGGCCCCCCGGCAGCGCGTCCCGTCGCGCGGTCGGGTCACCCGCCCGGTCAGTGGGCCCCGGCCGGTCCGGGCACCACGATCCCGTTCTCGTACGCGTAGACCACGGCCTGCACGCGGTCGCGCAGGTCGAGTTTCGTGAGGATGCGGCGGACGTGCGTCTTGATGGTGGCCTCGGAGAGGAAGAACCTCGCCGCGAGTTCCGCGTTGGACAACCCCTCCGCGATCGCCTCCAGCACCTCGCGCTCCCGCGGCGTCAGGTCCGCCAGCCGCTGGTCCGGCGCCGTCGCCGCGGTGGGTGCGTGGGGAAGGGAGCGCACATAGGTCTCCAGGAGCCGCTGCGTGACGCGAGGGGCGACGACGGCGTCCCCGCTCGCGACCACCCGCACGGCGTGCACGAGGTCCACGGGCGCCACATCCTTCAACAGGAACGCCGAGGCACCCGCCTGCAGACCGGCGAAGGCGTACTCGTCGAGGTCGAAGGTGGTCAGGATGATGATCCGCGCGGTGGAGCCCGAGGTGGTGATCATGCGCGTGGCCTCGATCCCGTCACCCTGCGGCATCCGCACGTCCATCAGCACCACGTCGGGCGAGAGGTCGGTCGCGAGCCGCACCGCCTCGTCCCCGCTGGAGGCCTCGCCGGCGATCTCGAAGTCCGGCTCACCCTCGAGGATGAGCCGGAAGCCCATCCTCAGCAGCGGCTGGTCGTCCGCCAGCAGGATCCTGATGCGTTCGGTGGTGTCGTCGTTCTCCATGCCCGTGTTCTCTCCCCTGATGATGATCCTGACCTGCGGCACTCTCCCCGGACGGCCCGGGCACTCTCAACTGCACGTCCACGAACCAGCCACCGATGGATCGCCTGCCGTAGTCGACCTTCCCCGCGTAGATGGCCGCCCGCTCCCGCATGCCGGCGATGCCCTGGCCGGAGCCGAGGGACACCACGGGCCCCATGGCGCCCGCGCCGTCGTCCGTCACCCGCAGCGAGACGACCTCCCCGGTCCTGGCAATCGAGACGTCCACCACCGTCACGCCCTTCGCGTAGCGCAGCACATTGGTCAGCGACTCCTGCAGGATCCGGTACACCGTCAACTGGAACGCGGGGTCATCCGGGAGCCCGGGGCCGCTCGCCGTCACCCGGAGGGGCAGGCCCGCGGCGCGGAATCCGTCGAGCAGGCCCGCGAGAGAGCTTGACGCCGGCAGCGGGGCGAGTGATTCGCTGGCTGCCTCGGCTCTCAGCACGCCGAGCACGCGCCGCATGTCCGCAATGGCCGTCCGCCCCGTCCGGGAAAGCTCCTCGAGTACCGTCACGGCCCGCTGGGGGTCCCGTTTCATGACCACTCCGGCGCCGTCCGAGAGCGCCACCATCACGGTGAGGGAGTGCGCGACGACGTCGTGCATCTCGCGCGCGATCCGGTTCCTCTCGGCCGCTGACGCGAGCTCCGCGTTCCGCGCCGCCCACTCGCGCAGTTCGGTCTCGTGCTCGCGGTCGCGGCGCACGGTGACCCCGGCGCCCACCGCGAAGCTCAGGAACATCACGACGAAACCGCTCAGGAGCCAGATCACCCCGGGCGGTTCGCCGTACGTCTCGAGGGGCATGAGGAACAGCGACCCGACGGAGAGCACGGTCGCGAGGACCGCCGCGACCAGCGCAGGCCGCAGCGGGTAGGCGACGGCGACGGCATAGAGCGCGAACATCGTGGCGATCCCGCTGCTCCCGATCCCCCCGGTCAGGAGGCTGACGGGGATGTCGAGGAGCGCGACGGCGGCGAGCACCAGGAGCGGGCGGTCGCGCCGGAAGGCGAGCGCGGCGGACGCGACCACCATGCCCGCGACGCCGATCCAGTTCGACTCGTCGGCCACCAGGATCAGCGCGTTGGGGAACGTGAGTACCAGGAACGCGAGGATGACCACGAGGTCCATCACGCGCGGGTGCCGACGGAAGAAACGCCGGACGGGACCGAGCCGTCGGGCGTTGAGCTCGGTGAAGGAGACCGCGGCCGTTCGTTCCGCGGTCCCCTTCAGCGAGGGCTTGTCATCCATGTGTCGTCGTCATGGGTGGTGGTCCTAGATGTCCCGCTTCTTGGTGACGACGAGGGCGATCACGAGGAGCACGAGAGCCCACCCGCCCATCACGAGGCCGCCCTCGAGCTGCGTGAGCGCGCCATCGTCGATCGTGATGGCCGTCAACTGGGTACCGGCATTCGTCGGGAGGAAGCGGGCGGCGTCCGGGATCCAGTCGGCTAGCCCGGAGATCAGGGTCACGACGATCAGCGGGAATACGAAGAACAGAGCAACAGCAGTCACGATCCCTCCTGCCGTGTTGCGCAGCAGCGTCCCGATAGACATCGAGATGACAGCGATCAGGGCAAGGTAGGTACCGGTGTTGAGGATGCTCGGCAACACGCCTTCTACCGTGATGCTGAAATCGATGTCTTCACTGGCGAGGATCGGCTGCGCGACGGCGTAGGAGAGGAGGGCGGACAACGCACCGACCACGAAGGAAACGAGCGCAACGATCACATTCTTGGCCAGGAGCGCCGGGATGCGCTTCGGAACGGCCACCATGGTTGACCTGATCATGCCCGTGGCCCACTCGGACGCGATGAGGACGACTGCGAGGGATGCGATGAGCAGCTGACCGAAGACGAGTCCGGACGGCGGAACCGTGAGAGCCTCGGCCGCGGGGTCGAACGTGGCGAAGTCCGGTGCTCCGGGGGGAGTCGGGTTGGCGCCTGCCGTGCCCGCTGCTTCGAGGGCCTCTGCCGTGATCGTGGTCGCCCATGCGGCGAGCGCGGCCAACCCCACCATGACGATGACCGTCGAAATGATGAGGATCACCGTCGACGGGACCGTGGTGACCTTGATCCACTCGGACTTCAGCACCCGCCCGAAGTTGACGCCGGGTCCGGTCTCGCGATGCTGTCGGGGCCGCTGGGTGGCGGGAGCCTGTGAGGTTGACGTGGCCATGATCAGCGCCCTTCCATCGAAGCGGGGACCTGCTGCTCGGCCGGGGTGTCCGGCGTGATGGGCAGGTTGTGGGACTGGTACTCCACCTCGGACTGGGTGAGTTGCATGTAGGCGTCCTCGAGGGACACCTGGAACGGCGTGAGTTCGTACACGAGGATCCGTTCGCGCAGGGCGATCTCCGCGATGCGGCGAGCATCCAGGCCGGTGACCTCGACGAGTTCCGGCTCGAGGACCTGCGAGCTGACGCCCTCGCCGGCGAGACGCCCGAGAAGGTCCTGCGGCTGATCGGTACGGACCCTCACGCGCGCCTTCCCCTGTCCGTCGATGATCGACTGGATCGGGGCGTCCGCGATGATGCGGCCGCGGCCGATGACGATCAGGTGGTCCGCAGTCAAGGCCATCTCCGACATGAGGTGCGAGGAGAGGAAGACGGTGCGCCCCTCGGAGGCGAGGCCCTTGGCCAGTCGCCGAACCCACTGCACGCCCTCGGGGTCTAGCCCGTTGACGGGTTCGTCGAGGATCACGGTGTGCGGATCGCCGAGCAGCGCCGCCGCGATACCGAGGCGCTGGCCCATTCCGAGCGAGAAACCGCCCACGCGCTTCTTCGCCACCGGTCCGAGCCCGGTGAGCTCGATGACCTCCTTGACGCGGCTGTTCGGGATGCCGTGCGTGGCAGCCATGGCGCGCAGGTGGTTGTAGGCGGACCGCTTGGTGTGGACGGCCTTCGCGTCGAGCAGGGCGCCGACCTCGCGCAGCGGCGCCTTGTGCTGGGCGTAGGGCCGGCCGTTGACCGTGACGCGGCCACCGCTCGGGTTGTCGAGGCCCATGATCATGCGCATGGTGGTCGACTTGCCGGCACCGTTCGGGCCGAGGAACCCGGTGACCTTACCGGGCTGCACCGTGAAGGACACGGCATCGACGGCGGACTTCGAGCCGTACCGCTTGGTCAGTCCCTGTGCCTCGATCATCGCTGCACCCTTCTGCTGTCGGAACGTTGGTGAGCCCGCTGTTCCGGGCTCGTGTTCCACAGTAGGCCCGGGGCCGGCGCCGGTCACCGGCCCCAGGGATGATCCCTTCCTGCAGCGCCGTACCCCTTTCGGACGACGACGGCAGCGCCGTCTGCGACGCCGGTGACGCCGGTGACGCGGTCAGCGGCTGCTGATGGACGCGAACTTCCTGATGCAGAGCGGCACGAAGATCACGAGCATCACGACGATCCCGATCAGGATTGTCACCAGCGCGTTCTCCATGGGCCATACCTCGGGGACCGGCACGCTGCCGGTGTTGCCGAACAGCTCGCGCACCGCCTGGACGAACCAGGAGACCGGGTTGTAGTTCGCGAACGTCTCGAGGGCAGCGGGCAGGTTCTGCGGTTGCACGAAGGCGTTGGAGATGAACGTCAGCGGGAACAGGATCATGAAGGACGCGTTGTTGATGACCTCCGGGGACTTCACCGACATGCCGAGCAGCGCCATGACCCAGCTGAACGCGTATGAGAACAGCAGCAGCAGTCCCACGCCGGCCAGCGCCTCGAGCGGCGACGTGTTGATGCGCCAGCCGACCACCAGACCCGTGAGCATCATGATCACCACGGACAGGGTGTTGAGCACGAGGTCGCTGTTGGTCCTGCCGATCAGCACCGCCGAGGAACTCATGGGCAGGGTCCGGAACCGGTCGATGATGCCGTCCTTCAGATCCTGCGCCATCGCGGAGCCTGAGAACGTGGAACCGAAGATCACCGTCTGGGCGAAGATGCCCGCCATCAGGTACTGCGTGTAGTCGCTGCCCTCCACCGCGATGGAGCCGCCGTAGATCTGGCTGAACAACAGCACGAACATGATGGGCTGCAGGATCGCGAAGACCAACATGTCCGGCGAGCGCTTCAGCTTGGTCAGGTTCCGCTTGGTGACGGTCCACCCGTCCGAGAACCACATGGACACGTCGGACTGCTGGTTCGGTGTGACGGATCGCTCGCCCGGGCGCTGGTTCTCGGGCTGCCGGTCCTCGCGCGTCAGGACGCTCATGCTGCTGTCTCCCTCTTGTGTGCTGACTTGTCCTTCTTGGATGAACCCTTGCCCGTGCCGCCGTCGGCATCAGCGGAGCCGTCGTCGTCGGCGTTGTCGGCACGCCGTCCGGTGAGCTTGAGGAAGACGTCGTCAAGGCTGGGCCGGCGCATGCCGGCGTCGTGCAGGCTGACGCCGCTCGCCCCCAGTTCGGACAGGACGTACTGCAGTGCCCGCGGTCCGTCCTCGACGGCGACCTCGATGCTGCGTCCGTCGTCGCCCACCGACGGAACGCCCGCACCGTGCCGCCCGAGGATCTCCCTCGCGGTGCCGGCGTCGGAGGCATCCACCAGCGAGACGACCACGCGGTGGCCGCCGATCTGCGCCTTCAGCTCGTCCGCCGTTCCCTCGGCGATGGCCTTGCCGCCGTCGATCACCACGATGTCGTCGGAGAGCTGATCGGCTTCCTCGAGGTACTGGGTGGTGAGGAGCAGCGTGGTGCCGTCCTTCACGAGGTCCTTGATGATGCCCCACAGCGAGAGGCGGCTCCGCGGGTCGAGGCCGGTGGTCGGCTCATCGAGGAAGAGGATCTTGGGGTTGATCACCAGGGCTCCCGCGAGGTCGATCCGGCGCCGCATGCCGCCGGAGAAGCCCTTGACCGGGCGGTTGCCCGCTTCGGTCAGCTCGAACTGGTCGATGAGCTCGGTGGCCCGGCGGCGCGACTCGCGCGCTCCGAGGTGGTAGAGCCTGCCCACCATCTCGAGGTTCTCGAACCCCGTGAGGTTCTCGTCGACCGCGGCGTACTGGCCTGAGACGCCGATGATCCGTCGCGCTGCCTGCGGATCCCGGAGGACGTCGATGCCGTCGATGTGCGCGGTGCCCGCAGTGGGCTGGATGAGGGTGGTCAGGATCTTGACCACGGTGGTCTTCCCCGCGCCGTTGGGGCCCAGGAGGGCCTTGACCGTGCCCTGCGGGACGGAGAGGTTCATGCCGTCGAGAGCGTGGACGGGTCCGCTCTTCGACGAATAGGTCTTGGTGAGGCCTTTTGCTTCAATGATCGCCATGCAGTCAGGGTAGAACCGCTAGCGCGCTCCACCTAGACCTGTCGGTCAGAACCTGTCCGCAATGCTCCGACGTCCTCCGCGCTCCTTTCGCGTGCGGCAGGAGCCACGAGGAACGAGGCGAGGACGGCGATGCCCACGGCCAGCAGTGCGGTGCGGATACCGACGACATCACCGAGGAATCCGATGAGCGGCGGACCCGCGAGGAACGCCGTGTAGCCGATAGTCGAGACGACGGACACGCGGGCCGCCGCACGCTCCGGTTCGTCGGCCGCTGCGGACATCCCCATGGGGAACCCGAGTGCCGCGCCGGCGCCCCACAGGACGGCTCCGACGGCGGCGAGCGGCACACTGGGTGCCGCGACGAAGATCACCAGCCCCACGAGCGAGGATCCGAGGCTCGCCTGCAGCACACGGACGCGGCCGAATCTGTCGATGACTCCGCCACCGAAGAAACGCAGGGCCGTCATGGCGGCCACGAAGACGGCGAACATGATCGCGCCCGTGCTCTCGCTCGTCCCGAGTCCGTCCACACTGGCTTTCGCCACCCAGTCGTTCGCGGCGCCCTCGGTGAGAGCCGCCCCGAGGACCACCAGACCGATGAGCAGCGTGCGCGGCTCACCCCAGGCACCGAACCCCTTGCCGCGCGCCGCGGAGGAGGCGCCGTCGTCGTGCCCCTGACCCGCCTCGGGGAGGAAATGACGCGGTGTCCAGAGGGAGACGGCGAGGCTGAGCGCCGCGACCGCTGCGAGATGGGCGGGCAGTCCGACGTCGAGCGCGGAGAGGCCGGCGCCCACGAGCGCACCGATGAACGCGCCGCCACTGAAGGCGGCGTGGAAGCGCGGCATGATGGTGCGGCCGACGAGGCGTTCGACGTCGGCCCCCTCGATGTTCTGTCCCACGTCCCACAGGGCGATCCCGCAGCCGAACAGGAACAGCCCGACGGCCACGACGGGCACAGAAGTCGTGACGAGCCCGACGGCGACAGCGCTCGCCGCGATCGCGGCGGCCGTTCCGCCGATGCGGACCGTGTTCGCCGTACCGACCCGTGACGAGAGGAGACCCGCGAGCGGCAGCGAGAGGACGGAACCGATCGCGCCGACGAGCAGGAGGGCACCCATCTGTCCCGGTCCGAGCCCGAGCGTGGCCGACGCCGCGGGGATGCGGGCCGCCCAGCTCGCGAAGACGAGTCCGTTGAGGCCGAAGATGGTGTAGGTGGCGAGCATGGCCGCGCGGACGGAGGAGGTCACTGGTCCAACGGTAGGCGGCTGCGGGCGGGCACCACAATCGTCACGCGTAGGGGATGCACTGCGAGCGTGACAGCAACGGCCGGGCATGACGCCGATGCTCGGCGTCGGCGATACTGACAGGACGTTACGTCCACGGCCCTTTGTGCCGTTCGGGAGACCACATGACCGAGCCATCGACCCAGAGCACCTCCTTCGTGATCGCCGAGGTGGAGAACAGCATCAGTGCACTGTGGCGACTCGAGACATCCGTCTCGCGGGCTCTGCAGTGCGCGGACGGCCTCACGCCGGCCGCGTACGGGATCATGGCACTGCTCGAGCCGCCCGCACGCCTCTGCCTCAGTGAACTGGCCGACAGACTCGGGCTTGGCAAGCCAGGTGTGAGTCGTCAGGTCTCAGCGCTCGTCGCCACCGGTCTCGTCACCCGGGTACCCTCTCCCGACAGGGCCAGCGTCCGGGAATTGAGACTGACGCACCGCGGGCTGGAGGTACTGTCGCTCGATCGCATACAGCGCCGTGAGCGGTTGCGTCACGCCATGTCGGGTTGGACGTCGACGAGCATCAACGACCTCGCCCGGCTCCTGGGCAGGCTCAACGACTGCTACGGGCAAAATCTGACACGGCAATACATCGTCTCGCACCATCACGCGACTGCAGCGGCACGCGACGAAGGCCGCCCAGTGGACTGAGCGGCCTTCGCCGTGGCTCACCGGTGAGAACCGGCTGACTCCTTACTCGGGTGCGCAACCGCCGTTCTCGGTCTCGTACGCGTCGAGCCGCTGGATGAACGCCGCCATCGCATCACGCGCGACGGGGGTCACCGGACGGTAGGTACCGTCCGGGAAACCGGTGCTGATGCCCGATTCCTTCATCCAGGAGATCTCGCGTGAGAACTGGAGGTTCGTGGGCACATCGTTGAATGACGCCGCTGCCGGGTTCGTGTAGTCCGCAGCGTCATCGATGCTGCAGTACTGCCCCGCGAAACGGTTCATGAACGCGGCCATCGCGTCACGGTTGACAGGCGCCAGCGGCCGGTAGGTGCCGTCGTCATAGCCCGTCGTGATCCCCGTTGCCGCCAGCCAGGACATCTCCTTGTAGAAGAGGTCGTTCGGATTGATGTCCTTGAAAGGCGACGTGGCAGGCGGCTGGTAGGCCGGCTCACCCGCGAGGCGGTAGAGGAACGCCGCCATCGCGTCACGATTCACGGATCCGAGCGGCCGATAGGTGCCGTCCGGGAAGCCCGTTGTAAGGCCCTGATCGGCGAGCCAGTTGATCGCGCCTTCGTGCTCGTTTCCTGCGACGTCGGAGAAACGCAGTTGACCCTGCTGAATCGCGAGAACCTCATCACGTTCACCTGAGACGTTGTGGTGATGGATGAACAGACCCTTGCTGGTGGTGTCACCGGCTTCGCGGTGGACCCGCAGCGAGTCACCGGCGCCGACGATGAAGCTGACGTCCGGGCTGTCACCCTCGAACCACAGGGCGGGTTCGGCGACACTGAAGTCGATCCAGTCCGTCTCGTCGATCGGGACGTACTCACCGTCCGCGTTCACGCTGAGCGGGCTGGACGTCGAGACACGGTAGGAGATGTCCCCACCGGCAGTGAGATCCAGGCCCAGAGCGGCGACGGGGATCGGCAGCACCACGACGTTGGAGTCGAGGAGGTTGGTGTCGATGTTTCCCTCGACACCGTTGCCGAACGTCTCGACGACCGAGTCCGCGACGAGGTTGCCCTCGTCGTCGACCGCGTACGTGTCCACGAGGACGATGTCCAGATCGGCTGCACGCGTCGTGAAGGTCACGAAGTCGGTCTCGTCGTTGTTGTCGACGTCGATCTCGACCTGCAGGGCGTCGGTCAGGGTGTTCCAGTTCGACCACGTGCTGACGCCGATGGACAAGAAGCCCTCGGCCGGATCCTCGTCCGCCGCGAGCAGACCCGGGACTGTCGACGAGGCGCCGACCGACTTGAGGTCACTCGAGTAGAACGACTCAAGGGCCAGGTTCTCCTGGCGATCACTCTCTGCGCCGAGGACGAACGGGGACACGATCGAGGCGTACAGGGTGTCCGTACCGCCCTGCAACAGGCCACGGCCCGTGAACTCGATGTCCGTCTCAAGCTCAGACGGCGTTCCGAACGGGATGTTGACGCCAGCGGACAGGTCGGCCGTGGGCTTCGGTGCGGCATGCACCGGCACCCGCAGCGTCGAAGCCGTGGCGCTCGTGAACTCGACACGGCCTGAGGCGTCCGCGATGAACTGGCGGAGAACGCCGAGCTGCTCCACGTCGGCCGCCGGATCGATCGTCTTGGCGAGCGCCGACGGATCGGCGATCGACATGGTCACGTCGAAGGTCGCCGTCCCGTTGGCCGGGACGGGTGCGCTGGAGGACGTGCTTCCGGTAGCGGTGACCGAGATGTCGACGCCGGGGATCGACGTCGCTTCCAAGTACTCCGCGGTGTAGTCCACCACGGCGTCCGAGCGGTTCTCGACCGTGATCTGTTTGACGAGTGTCACGGGGTCGACTCCCACCTCGAGCACGCCGAAACTGACCGAGGTCAGCACCGGATCCGCGGTGGCGTACGCGAGCGATGTGGAGTCAAGGGCGTCCAGGGCGTCCACCCGGCCGGAACCGGTGCGGTTCGGAGCGTACGGGACGCCGTCTGCCGTGAGGATGTCCGTTGTCGCCGTGTTCATGATGACGCTCTTCACCTGGTACGGGTTGTAGTCGGTCGCACCCACGAGGAGTGCCGCGATGCCGGCCACGTTCGGAGCGGACATCGACGTGCCGGACTTCACGGACGGCAGGTTACCCGTACCGACCTGGACCGAACCGATGGAGGTGCCCGGAGCCGTGACGTCGGGCTTCACGACACCGTTGGACCCGTGCACACCACGCGACGAGCTCGAGTTGAGCGTGTCGAGGGCGTTCGATGCGCCACCAGCAGTCCCTTGGAGCTGGGGGTCGAGACGAACCTCCAGGGTGCCGGCGACCGCAGCGGCACGAAGCCTCTCCGAGAACTCGGCGTTGAACTGAGCGCCCGGAATGGTCGCGTTACCCGCGATTCCGGCCTCGAAGACGAACCGCGGCGAGTCCAGGACGACGCCGGTCGCACCGGCTGCCTCGGCGTTGTTGAACCGCACGCCTGAACCACAGGGGAATGCGCCGTTCTCCTCCCACTGCAGCCAGACCCACTTACCGACCAGCGAATTCGGTTCGAAGGGATCGCAGCCGAAGGCGTTGGTGTCAGGAGCAACAACGACCTCACCGGTCAGTTCCGCCTCGGAGGCTGTGCTGTAGTCGAAGTTCGCGCTGTACTGGCCGGCGGCGAGTCCCGCGACATCCGCGGGCGCGACTACCTCGATGCCATCAAGGGTCACCTGGCTGCCGACGGAATTTGCTACCGTCAACGCTGACGCGGCGCTACCCGGGGTACCACCGACGTCGAAGACGTCGCCGTCATTGCCGGAGGAGACCACCGAGAGGATGCCCTGAGCGGTGAGTGCGTTGACGATGTCGTTCTCTGGGTCGTCGTACGTGGGGAAGTTGGAGCCGAGCGACATGTTGACGATGTTCGCGCGGTCGGAGAAGTCGCCGTCGCGGTTGGGGTCCAGAACGTAGTCGAGAGCTAGGCCCACGACCTCACTCGAGCCCTCGCAGCCGAAGACGCGCAGCGCCACGAGGCCGGCCTCCGGGGCAGTACCCGGTCCGATCCGCATCTCGTTGACCTGATCGGAGGTCAGCGTCGAGTAGTCGCCACCGAAGGTTGAACCGTCGGCGTTGACGCCGTACCCGGCGGCGGTGCCGGAGACGTGGGAGCCGTGGCTCTCGCAATCGAGGGGGTTCTCGTCGGGCACCGGCACCGGGCTGTAGGTCTCGGCCGCCGGGTCTGCGTTGTAGAGATCGCCCACGAGGTCGTACCCGCCGATGAACTTCGCGGGATCGTAGAGGCCGAGGCTCTCATCCGGAATGGTGGGGGAAGCCTGTGCTGCTTCGAACGCTTCGATCGTGCCGGGCCCGCCGAAACCGGAATGCGTGTAGTCCAGGCCGGTGTCGAGGACGGCGATGGTGACGCCCTCGCCGGTCTGGTCGCGCTGCACCCAGGAGGTGAGGGCCTGGGTGTCGATCACGCCGCCCTTGTTGTCGAGGGTCTTCGGGACGATGCCCGTGATCTTCTTGACGTCCGGACGAGCGGCGAGCTCGCGGATCTGCGCAGCATCGCCGGTGATGGCGACACCGGGAATGGTGTTCGTGGTGGTGTACAGGCTTGTGGCCTCGGCCTCGGCCGTGACGTCCTCGGCCTGCGCTTCGATCTCGGCGCGGATGCTCTGCACCTCCGCGACCTTGCGCACCGGTGCAGCCTGACCGGAACGAACTGCCTCCGGCTGCGTCTGCTCGAAGGCTCCTGCGCCTTCGAACTGGATGTAGACCGACACCTGACCGGTCCGATTCCGCAGATCCGTGGCGATCTTCGCATCCGGACGAGCCGGTGCTCCGAGACCTTGTGCGGTCGGTTCCCCCTGCGGTGCGCCCTCTACAGCTGAGGCGGGCGTCACCATGCTGGAAGCCAGGACTATGCCGGTGAGCGTAGCGAGCGCTGCCGATCCCACCTTCCGACGGTATGACTTGCTCATACTTCTCCTTCGTGAGGATCGATCAGGCCGAGCAGCCAAGGACGTGGTGTCCCTGCAGTCCGCTGGCACGGCCGTGAAAGATGTGAGTGATTCCTCGTGCTGAAAGGAGCGTTACCAGCGTTGACCGGACGTTGCCCTGCGGGCCGATTCCGGTGTTCCCACTGTTGTGTCTTGGGGCAATGGAGTCAACGGATCTCGCAACCTGAAAGGCTCCTGATGATAACGATTGGGACACGCCCCGGTGCTGCACGGCAATCAGGACCGTCGCCGTTCCCCGCGGGCACGTTGGCGGTCCCTGAAGCGCCGGTAGCGCCGACGCACGAGACTCACCACGCTGGCATCGCTCACAGCGGCCTCGAGGAGGTGGAGACTCTCCTCGAGCCGGGCGGAGCGCTCCACCAGCCCGTGAAGCAGCTCCTCTGAGTAGTTCAGCCTCCGATGAAGGTGATCAGCCTGGTCCTTGCTCTCCCCGGCGAGGTAGAGCAGCGCTCCGAGCCCGTTCCGCTCGGCGTACTGCAGCAGGTACCGCTCGCGCACGGTTCTGTCGAAATACACGTGGTCGCTCTTAGCTGCGAAGAAGCTGTTGCCCGCGGGGCCTTCCTGGTCATCGCGATGATGCCAGTGGGCGAGCGCAGGTCCCTCGATGAACCCGAGCGTGTGGCGCTGCAGCACGCGCAGCTGGAACTCCCAATCACCCACCGCGCCGAGTGACTCGTCGTACTCGCCGACGTCCGCGTGGAGCGATCGTCGGTACAGCAGTCCGATCGGCACGCACCTGTTGTAGCGCAGGGCATCGATGAGCACCAGTTGCGTGATCTCGGGGGAGAACGTGTCCCGTCCCGTCTCGACGATGTCGCCACCGTCGATGCGCTCATGGATGATCTCCGTCCGCACTCCGACGCCGCCGTCCACCGACGCGTCGAGGTGGGCGGTGGTGCGTGCCAGGAACTCGGGATGCCAGGTGTCGTCGTCGTCGTGGATGACCACGAACTCCGAGGTGACGGCTGCCAGCCCGGCGTTCGAGGCGGCTTCCATGCCGCGGCTCTCGTCATGGTGCAGGACCGTACAGCGGCCCTGCAGTCGTGACCTCCGTGCGGTCAGGGCCTCGACCTCGAGGCTGTTCCCGCCGTCGTTCACGACGACCACGTGCCAGTCGTCGAAGGTCTGGGCCAGCACGTCGTCCAGCGCACGGGCGAGGAACAGGGGCCTGTTCTTCGTGCGCACGATGATCGCGACACGGGCGGGTGCGGGCGAACCGTTCATCGGCCGCGCCTCGCCACCGAGGCCACGGAGCCGATTCGCCGGGCGAGCTTCATCGACCGCGAGTCCAACCACGCGGCCAACTCGCTCCTCGCGTCGTCCCGCTCCCCCCGCAGGGTGTCCGTCTCGCCCCGGAGGTGCTCGATCTCGACACGGAGGTCGGCGACGGCGGCGGACATGCGCACGAAGGTGCGGGCGGAGGCGGCCGACCGCGCCCGCCAGTCCGCGTCGAAGGTCGGCGCCGCGATCTCCGGCAGATCCACCGCTTCCTCGGCCCATCCTCCCCGGAGGACGCGGGCGACGTCGTCCCACCAGCGGTCATGCCGGGACTGCTGATGCGGTCGGCACTCCGCCAGGTGGGACAAGAGGACGGTGCGATGACGCCAGACGTCGAGGGCGACGTCGACGAACGTCCCGTCGAAGACCTCGGGCAGCGTCAGGGCGAGGTCCTCGAGCCCCCAGTGACGGAGCGCTCCCCTCATGCGGACGTCGCTGTAGGCGTCCGGTGACACGGCCACCACCGGCACCCCGGCGTCCAGGCCGAAGACCACGGGGTGGTAGCGGGAGGTGAGGACCAGCGAGGACCTGCGGGTGAGCTCGATCGTCCGGTGCGCGTCCTGGATGGGGAGCAGCACCGGTTCCCCATCGGACATCCTCGCGGCGATGTCCCGGTGCATGTGTTCATCGACGTCACCCTGCTCGTGATGCGGCGTGGCCATGTGCGGCAGGAACACCACCGGCAGGCCCGTGGCGGCACTGACGTCGTCGAGGGCGCTGGCCACCGCCGACAGATATTCCTCGCGATCGGTCTCGCCGTGACCCGGCGCGAAGGTCGCGACGATGAACGGCTCCTGCGGAGCGATCCGCTCGGGTTCGGTACCTGCCGGAACGGCGTAGAAGGAGGCGTCGTCGAGACAGGACCGGATGCTCGGGCCGGGCTCCGTGGAATCCAGCAGCTCCTCGATGAGGTGGAGTGACGCGTCCTCCCGTGCACCGACGAGTCGAGCGCCACCCAGGAGGTCCCGCGCCACCTCGCGGTCGACCCCGAACAGCTGGGGGCCGAGGGTCTGCCCGCTCACCACGACCGGCATCCCGAGGGTCCGCGCGATATCCACCGTGGCGGCACGTTCGTAGAGGAGCCAGCCGTAGAGAGAGTTCATGTTGCCGCCACCCGCGACGAGCAGTGCATCGCATGACCGCAGCTGATCGATGACGCGCCAGGCCTGGTCGGAGGAGGGGAGCGCCCCCGAGTCACCCCGGACCGCGGCGCGAACCTGACGCAGGTAGTCGGAGCGTTCCCGGGGCGGCCAGGGGAACGTGAGCGTCCGGGCTGCTTCGACGCCGAAGGCTGCCCGTGAATGCTGAACATCCCGTGTGAGGACCACGAGATCATCGAGGCCGCGAGCGGTCAGATGGGCGATCGCGGCGTGCGTCATGGCTTCGTCGCCGACGTGATAGACCGGCTGGCCCACGTCTCCCAATACAGCTACCTTCATTGATCCATTCTCTCTATCCGTTGCATCCGTGCGGGACGAGGCTCGAGGTGAGGTTCTCCACACACTGTGGACAACCCTGTGGGCATTGTGTGGACAGAAGTGGAGAACCCGCTCAGCGGGCGCGCACCACGCGGCTCTCGTCCCAGACCGGTTCCTTCGTCTCGTACACCTTGCCGTCGGAGCCGAACACCAGGAACCTGTCGAAGCTCCGCGCGAACCAGCGGTCGTGCGTGACCGCCATGACGGTCCCCTCGAAGGCGTCGATGGCCCGCTCGAGGGCCTCGGCGGAGTGCAGGTCGAGGTTGTCGGTGGGTTCGTCGAGCAGCAGCAGCGTGGCTCCGGAGAGCTCGAGGAGTAGGATCTGCAGGCGTGCCTGCTGCCCGCCGGAGAGCGAGTCGTAGGGCTGCTCCGCCTGGGACGCCAGGCCGTAGCGGTCCAGCACGGCCGACGCCGCCTCGCGGCCCAGCCCGGAACGGTGCTCGTCACCGCGGTGCAGGATGTTCACGAGCGTGCGCCCCAGCAGGTCCGGCCGCGAGTGCGTCTGCGCGAAGAACCCGGGGCGGATACGCGCGCCGAGCTTCACCGAACCCTCGTGCGGCACCTCCGCGATGTCGACGTCGGACACCGGCAGGTGCTCCTTGTCGGGGTCCGATCCCCCGGCGGCGAGCAGCCGCAGGAAGTGGGACTTACCGGAGCCGTTGGAGCCGAGCACACCCACGCGGTCCCCGAACCAGATCTCCGTGCTGAACGGCTTCATGAGACCGGAGAGTTCGAGCTTCTGCGCCACGACCGCGCGCTTCGCCGTGCGGCCACCGGCCAGGCGCATGGACACGTTCTGCTCGAGCGGTATGGCCTCGGGCGGGCCGGCCTCGAGGAACTTCGCGAGCCGCGTCTGCGCCGCGTGGTACCGGTTCGCCATGTCGGAGCGGAACGCGGCCTTGTTCTTGTACATGTTGACGAGTTCCTTGAGCTTGACGTGCTCCTCGTCCCATCGCTTCCGCAGCTCCTCGAACCGGGCATTGCGGTCCTCGCGCGCCTTCAGGTAGGTCGCGAAGCCGCCGCCGTGGGTCCACGACGACGCCCCGATCGCTCCCGGCTCGAGCGTCACGATGCGCGTGGCGGCGTTGGCGAGGAGCTCGCGGTCGTGGCTGACGAACAGCACGGACTTCTTCGACTCCCCCAGCTTCGCCTCGAGCCAGCGCTTACCGGGCACGTCGAGGTAGTTGTCCGGTTCGTCGAGGAGGAGCAGCTCGTCCGGCCCGGAGAACAGCGCCTCCAGCACCAGGCGCTTCTGCTCACCACCGGAGAGCGACGACGCCGCCCGGTACTGCGCGCGGTCGAACGGGACCCCGAGGGCGGCCATCGTGACCTCGTCCCAGGTGGTCTCCAGCTCGTAGCCCCCGGCGTCCCCCCAGTCCGCGATGGCCTGCGCGTACGCCATCTGGGTGGGCTCGTCGTCGGCCTCCACCATCGCCAGCTCGGCGTCGTCGATCCGCTTCGCCGCAGCAGCGAGCACGGGGGGCGCGGAGGAGACGAGAAGGTCGCGCACCGTGGTGTCATCGCGGACCTGGCCGACGAACTGCCGCATGATGCCCATGGTCCCCGAGCGCCCCACCGATCCCTCGTCGGGTGAGAGATCGCCCGAGATGATGCGCAGCAGCGTCGTCTTACCCGTGCCGTTGGGGCCGATCAGCGCCGTCTTGTGGCCTTCACCGACCTTGAAGGCGACGCCGTTGAGCAGCTGCCTGCCGTCGGAGAGGAAGTAGTCGATACCGGATACGTCGAGGTGAGCCACGTTCCCAGTCTTCCATCCGGGGCGAAGCACGGCCGAACGACGGCTCACCACGGCGGCACCTCGGACCACCATCCGCATACCCATCGGTTAGGTTCGGACCATGGAACGTCGGGTGATCGTCCTGTCGGGGCCGCCGGGTGCGGGTAAGTCGACCACGGCCAGAACGGTGGCCGCCACCTGTGCCAAGGCCGTGCACCTGCACACGGACGATTTCTGGCGCTTCATCGCCGCCGGGTACATCCCGCCGTATCTTCCGGGAGCCGATCCGCAGAACCAGACCGTCACCCGTGCCATTGCAGCGGCGGGCTTCGCCTACGCCGCCGGTGGGTTCACGGTCCTGGTCGACGGGGTGGTGGGGCCGTGGATGCTCGACCACTACCGCCGTGCACACAGCGAGTCCTCGGCCGCGGGCTTCGACTACATCGTCCTGCGCCCCTCGCGAGACGTCGCCCTGGAGCGCGCCCAGGCCCGGAGGACGGCCGGTGCCCTGGTGGAGGAGTCCGCGGTGACCGGCATGTGGGACCAGTTCGCCGATCTCGGTGCCTACGAGCGCCACGTCATCGATACGACGGAACACACGGCGGAGCAGACTGCGGCGGCGGTGCTCGAGGCGGCCGCCGGCGGCCGCTTCACGATCGACGGCTGATCGCTCCGACCACCGACCACGGCACGACGCCGGCACGACGCCGGATGACGGCTCACCGCCGTCGCACTTCAGTCCTTCGCCGCGACCGGCATCATCCGGTAGCCGACCCCGCGGACGGTGCGGATGAACGTCGGGTTGCTGATGTCGTCGCCGAGCTTCTTCCGCAGGTTCCCGATGTGCACCTCGACGAGGTGGTGATCCTGTGCCCAGCCCTCTCCCCACACCCGGGTGAGCAGTGCCTCGCGGGTCCAGACGCGCTGCGCGTTCGTGAGGAGCGCTTCAAGGAGATCGAACTCGATGCGCGTCAGGGCCAGTTCCCGTCCGTCGACGGTCACCATGCGCCCCGCGGCGTCCATCACCAGGGTCCCGTGGCTCAGGAGCACCTGTTCGTCGTCTTGAGGTGCGGGCACGGGAACGGTAGGAACCGTCGCAGGGGTTGCCGTGGTGCGCCGGGGCCGCCGGAACATCGCCGTCACCCGGGCGGAGAGCTCGCGTGGGCTGAACGGTTTGCCGATGAAGTCGTCGGCGCCTGTCTCCAGCCCGATGAGGCGGTCGATCTCCTCCTGCCGGGCGGTCACCATCACGATGTACGCATCGGTGCTGGCACGGCACTGCCGGCAGACCTCAACGCCGTCGAGATCAGGAAGGTTGAGGTCCAGGGTGATGAGGTCCGGCCGGTGCTCCCTGAGGAGCGCCAGGCATTCGCCCCCGGATGCCGCCTCGAAGGTGGTGAACCCGTTCATGCGCAGCGTCGTGACGAGCAGATCGCGGATGTCAGGGTCGTCCTCGACGATCAACGCGGTGCGCTGGCTCGTGGGATCGGACATGATCCCAGCCTTCCACACACTCCTGTGTTCCGGCAGGTGCCCGGGGCCGGTTGTCAGGAGGCCCGTGGGCGGCAGGGCACGGTGGGGGCGCCGGACCCCGTAAGCTGCTCTGATGCCCTCGACCCTCGTGAGAACCGTGCAGATCCGCGGCTTCACGGTCACCGTGAGGACCACGAGCTCGGCCGCCGAGTGCCACCCCGACCGCCCGCCGTACGTCCTGGTCCACGGTCTAGGCATGACGCACCGTTATCTGGAGCCGCTCGCCGCGGAACTCGCCGCGGACGCCGTCGTGCACTCGATCGATCTTCCCGGGTACGGCTGGGACCCCCAGCCGCGGGCGCAGCTCACGGCCGAGGACCACGGGGCGCTGATCGTCGCGGCGCTGGCCGCGCTCGGGATCCGACGCGCCGTGCTGGTGGGCCACTCCATGGGGGCCCAGTTCGTGACGGCCGCCGCGCTCGCCGCCCCGGAGCTGCCCGAGCGCGTGGTGCTCCTCGGGCCCGTAGTGGACCGGCTCCGGCGCACCGTTCTGCAGCAGTCCGTCTCCCTGCTGCACGACACCTTCCGGGAGAGCCCGCGCAGCAATGCCGTGGTGTACACGGACTACCTCCGCACCGGCGTCCGATGGTACGTGCGCCAGCTGCGTCCCATGATGGAGTACCCGCTGGAGCGCGCGGTGGAGGCCGTGCCGTGCCCGGTCCTGGTGATCCGGGGAGGCCGCGACCCGGTGGCGCGACGACGGTGGTGCCGGGAGCTCGCTGACCGCGCGGTGGACGGTTCGTTCGTCGAGATCACTGGTCAGGCGCACGTGGTGCAGATGCTCGCTGCCGCGCACGTCGCCGCGGAGATCGCGGCATTCGGACGCCGCCCACCCCGGGCCGATGCGCAGAACTTGTTCCAGTCTTCGGCAAGGGCGAAGGGGAAACTTGAAGATACAAGCGCATAGTGGGACTACAGCAACGAAGATCCCGTCCCCTGATCACGTGATCTCGTTGCGATGACACAACGCCCTGCCGGGGCTGGTTCACAGCACCGGCAGGGGGTTCCAACGCTCCGGAGGATCGCATGTCTGACTTGGAAGAGTGGTCAACCAGCCGCCTGCTCACCACCGCCGCGCGTCTCGTGGACCATGCGTGGAACGAGAAACTGCTCGACATCGGCATCACCCATGCCGGGTACACCACGCTCGGCGTCCTCGCCCGACAGGGCACCATGACCGGCGCACGGCTCGCCGTGGCGGTGCACGTGCAGGCGCAGACCATCGGCAAGACCATCGAGAAGCTCGAACGCCAGGGCTTCATCTCGCGGATCCGTGACAGCATCGATCGTCGCAGTCAGCGCATCACCATCACCCCCGCCGGCCTCGACGCCCTGACCGCCGCCGAGAACATCGAGCGCACGCTCATGGTGGGTGAGGGACTGGAGTCCTTCGAGCTCCGCACCCTGCTGCGGGGTATCATCGGCGAACTCGCACCCCAGCGCCAGAAGACCACCGCCGTGGTGGTCTGAGGCGTAGCCCCCGAATTTCTCAAGAGAACACGGCAGCGGGGGCCCCCCCAGGGGGGCGAGTCTGTTTGGGGGTCGGGGCGCCACAAAGGCGGGGAACCACACNNNNACGGCGTCGGCCCCCCCCTGGGGCGCCCGCTTCTGTGTGCGGTACGGCGCTCCCTGACGGCGGTGACCCGACCCCGGCGACGCATCGCTGAAGACCATCCGGGTGGTGAAGGAGTAGGGCCGGCCGGCCCTACTCCTTCCCAGGGGTCAGAGGTAAGGCTCCACGTTCTGCTCGTAGGAGCGCTGGATGGCGGTGCTCGCGGTCGCGAACGCCTCAGCCGGGTCGGCCTGCTGGAGGATGATGCCCTCGAGCGCCGTCGTGAGCTCCTTGTCACCGCCGGGAACGAACACCCGCGCCCAGTCCTGGGTGCGCGTGGTGGCCAGCTGGTCGACAGCGGTGCGGAACTGGGGCGACTCCGCGTACACGGCTGCCATGGTCTCGCTCTCCAGGGCCGAGGTGCGCACGGGCATGTAGCCGGTGTTGGAGGAGTAGTACGCCGTGCTCTCCGTGCTCGTGAGGAACTTCAGGAACATACCCGCGGCGAGCTGCTGCTCGGGCGAGCGGTTCGCGTTGATCGCCACGCCGGTGCCGCCGGTGGGGCACGCCGGGCCATCGGGGCCCTCGGGCAGGAAGCCGGTGCCCACCCCGAACGATGCCGCCTCCAGGATGCCGGTCAGGGATCCGGTGGATCCGATGGTGCAGGCGGTCAGGCCGGCACCGAAGTCCGCGACGTTGTCGCTCGCCGCAACGGCCGCGAACTTGTCGTCGAAGATCATGGACTGAACGAAGGTGGCGGCCTCGATGGCCTCGGGGGTGTCGAGCGTGGTGGTCCATTCGTTCGAGTAGGCGCCGCCGCTGCCCCACAGGAAGTTGCAGAACCACCAGGCCACCCAGGACGTCCCCTTGCCGAGCCCGAGCGGCGTGATGCCCGCGGCTGCGAGCTGCGGCCCCCACTCGCGGAACTCGTCCCAGGTGGCGGGCGAACGGTCCGGCAGGCCCGCAGCCGCCCAGACATCCTTGTTGTAGTAGAACAGCGGCGTGGACCGGGCGTAGGGCACGGCCCAGTGCGAGTCCTTGTACAGGTAGTCGCCGTAGAGGGTCTCGTTGTAATCCGCGGTGTCCATCTCGAGGTGCTCGGCGAGCTGGTCGATCGGCAGTATCTGCCCGTTGATCATGTAGCGGAACCACCACACGTCACTGGAGATGACGACGTCGGGCCCGGCGTCCGTGCCGGTGGCCGCCTGGAACTTCTGTGCCACCTCGTCGTAGTTCGCGCCCGCGGTGACGAGGTTGACGGTGATGCCGCTTTCGGCGGTGAAGCGTTTGATGAGCTCCTCCTCCACGGGCTTGGACGCACCCGGGTGGTTGCTCCACCAGGTGATCTCGGTGGCCGGCGTGATGGACGCCCAGTCGGTGGCATCCTGTGTGGCGGCGCCACCGGAGACGTCGGTGCTGACCGCCGGGCCACTGCAGGCCGCGAGCGCCGCGGCGCCGCCGAACATGGCACTGAGTTGCAGGAGCTGACGGCGGTTCAGGTCGAACTGCGGGCGTGGGGACATGGGGGAACTCCTCGGGTTGGTCGGACGGACGGGGAAGGGAAGGAAGGTCAGCCGGTGACGGCCCCGGCGGTCAGGCCGGAGACGATGCGCTTCTGCAGCGCGAAGAAGGCGATCAGCACGGGGGCGGTGACGAGCACGGTCGCTGCCATGAGGACGCCCCAGTCGGGGATGCCGTCGTTGTTCTGCAGCAGGGTCAGGCCCACCGGCAGCGTCATCATCTCCGCGCGGTCCACGACGAGGAGCGGCCACAGGTACTCGTTCCACTCCGCCACGATCGAGACGAGGGCGACGGCGGCGATGGTCGGCGCGGAGATGGGCACGATGAAGCGCCACAGGCGCTGCCAGTGACCGGCGCCGTCGAGCGCGGCCGCCTCGAGGATGGAGATCGGCAGCGTGAGGAAGTGCTGGCGGAAGAGGAACGTGCCGAAGGCGGAGGCGAGTCCGGGCACGATGATGCCCTGGTAGGTGTTGATCCAGCCGAGCTCGGCCACGAGTGTGTAGTTCGGGATGATGACGATCTGCTGCGGCACGAGCAGGGCGAAGATGACGACGCCGAAGACGACCTTCTTGAACGGGAACTCGAGGAACACGAGCGCGTACGCCGTGGTGAGCCCCAGCATCATCTTCAGCCCCGCGCCGATCACCGTGGTGATGGCACTGTTGACGAAGAAGTTGCCGAACGGGACCTGGCTCATCGCCGTCTCGTAGTTCGAGGCGTCCACCGAGCCGGGCAGCCACTGGATGGGCGAGGTGTAGATCTCGTCGCGCTCCTTGAACCCCGCGAGCACCATCCACACGAGCGGGAGCACCATCACGGCGACGGCGAGCAGAAGCGTGAGGTAGCTGCCCCACGGCGTCGGTGCCTTGGTGCGGGGTGCCGCGGCCGCCCGTGCGGGGCCCGGTGTCAGGGTGGCGGCCATCAGTAGTGCACCTTCCGGTCGACGAACTTCAGTTGGGCGAACGTGACCGCGAGCAGCACCACGAAGAGAATGGTGGCGATCGCCGACGAGTAGCCGGCGCGGCCGCTCTGGAAGCCCTCCTGGTAGATCTGGTACATCATCGTGGTGGTCCCGCCGAGGGGACCACCCTTGGTCATGGCCTGGATGATGTCGAAGGACTGCAGCGACGTCAGCAGCGTGGTGATGGCGAGGAAGAACGTGGTGGGTCCGAGCAGGGGCAGCACGATCGCCCGGAAGGACCGCACGGCGGAGGCGCCATCAATGGATGCGGCCTCCACGAGGTCCCGTGGCACGGACTGCAGGGCGGCCAGGTAGATGAGCGCCACATAGCCCACGTTCTTCCACAGGTACACGATGATCACCATGGCGAGCGCCCACTGGGGATCGTTGTACCAGTCGGGTGAGGCGAGGCCCACGAGGCGGAGCAGGGCGGCGGTGACGCCGAAGTTGGGGTCGAACACGAACAGCCAGAGCAGGCCCACGGCGACGCCTGAGAGCACGTACGGCGCGACGACGACGGTGCGCGCCGCGCCCGTGCCGCGCAGCTTCCGGTTCAGCACCAGCGCGAGCAGGAGCCCGATGACCATGCCGCCGCCCACGGTGGCGAGCGTGAAGACCAGGGTCACGGTGACGATGCGCGGCGTCGTCGGATCAGTGAACCAGTCGATGTAGTTCTGGAAGCCGACCGGCATGGCGACCGGGGAACCGATGTTCCACTGCAGCGTGGAGTACTGCAGGGACTGCAGGAGCGGCTTGTAGGTGAAGATCACCAGCAGCGCCACGTTGGGGCCCGCGAAGGCGAGGAACAGCAGCCACTGCTTCCACGGCGTGCGGCGACGGCGCTGGACCACGGCCCCCGGGCCCGTTCCCGAGGACGACGGCGGGACCTGTCCTACGCCGTCGGACCGCACTGCCGGGCGTACCCGAGCGGTATCCGTCACCTGGCCCATCCCTTCACCCCTTCGCTTCGCTTCGGCCCCATGCCATTGCAAGGGTAGGGAGCGGGCGGCCGCACGAACCTCGAAAGCGGCTCTCACGAACGAGTTGTCCGCCAGAGTTCACCGCCGGTTCAGCCTTGTGACCTGCTGTTCGCCTTCTGGTTGCCGGACGCGTGGCGCCGGGCGGCGTCGGGAAGGCATCGGCGGTACATTGTCCAGGCACCGAACGCACAGCAGGACACAGTGAACGAGCCGGACGTCACGCGAGCGGGGGCTGCCACGGACGGCACCGTGGTCCAGGGCCTCGCCGATCATCTGGGCGATCTCGCCCGCAACCTGCATCACCGCGACGACGGCGAGGGCCCGCTGACGGATATCGTCCGGACGGCGCTGCGGCTGATCCCTCAGGCCTCCGAAGCCTTCATCACACTGGTGAGGGACAATCGGCGGACACCTCCGGGCCCGGCGGAAGCCAATGAACGACCGCTGGAGGGTTCTGCAGCCCCAGCTGACGAACCGTGCGATGCGCGAGGTGAATCTCACCCTGCCTGTGATCTGGCTGCGCTATGTCGGATGCAACGGCGCACTCGAGGCACCTGAGCTCCCCGTCTGGGCCCACAACCTCCTGGCCCTCGCTCTGAACGAGCTCATCGACGAGCTTCCCCAGCGGCCCCGGGTCGACGACGAAAAGACCCTGCGGTTCATCTGAGGGGCGTCAGCACTCCACGACGTTGAGGGCCAGGCCGCCGCGCGCGGTCTCCTTGTACTTGTCCATCATGTCCGCGCCGGTCTCCCGCATCGTCTTGATGGCGACATCGAGGGAGACGTGGTGCTGACCGTCCCCGCGGACCGCCATACGGGCCGCGGTGATGGCCTTCATGGCTCCGACGGCATTTCTCTCGATGCACGGGATCTGCACCAGACCGCGTACGGGGTCACAGGTGAGGCCGAGGTTGTGCTCGATCCCGATCTCCGCCGCGTTCTCCACCTGCTCGGGTGTGCCACCGAGGACCTCGGCCAGCGCGCCCGCTGCCATGGCGCACGCCGACCCCACCTCGCCCTGGCACCCGACCTCCGCGCCCGAGATGGACGCGTTCTTCTTGAACAGGGCACCGATCGCGGTGGCGGCGAGCAGGAACCGGACCACACCGTCGTCGTCCGCTCCCGGCACGAAGTCCACGTAGTACTTCAGGACGGCAGGGATGATGCCCGCCGCGCCGTTGGTGGGCGCCGTGACCACGCGGCCGCCGGCCGCGTTCTCCTCGTTGACCGCGAGGGCGAACAGCGTGACCCACTCCATGGTCCCGAGGCGGTCGTTGGGATCATCGGCCTTCTCGAGGAGCTGCCGCTGCTTCTCCGCGCGGCGACGCACGCTGAGGCCACCGGGGAGGATGCCACCGGTGGTGGTGCCGCGCCGGATGGTGTCCTGCATGACGTCCCAGATCTCCAGCAGGCCCGTACGCACCTCGTGCTCCGAGCGCACCGCCAACTCGTTCGCCAGGATGACATCCGAGAAGCGCCTGCCGGTGGCTCCGCAGATACGCAGGAGCTGATCCGCCGAATCGAAGGGATACGGCACGGGCAAGGGTGCCACCGCGGCCGTCTCGGAGCGGATCTCGTCCTCGTCGAGCACGAAGCCGCCACCTACCGAGAAGTATTCCCTCGTCCGTATAATTTCGTTCGCTGGGTCGTATGCCGTGAAGCGCATACCATTCGTGTGGTAGTCGAGGCGCTGACCGCGGTGCAGCAGCACGTCCGTCTCCGGATCGAACGCGATGCGCTGCTCCCCCGCCAGCAGCAGCGAGCGGCACTCCCCGATGTACGCCACGCGGGCGTCGGCCGAGGTGGGATCCACCAGGTGCGGTTGATCCCCCTCGAGACCGAGCAGGACGGCCTTCACCGTGCCGTGGCCGTGCCCCGTCACGCCGAGCGAACCGAAGAGATCCACCTGCACACGCTGCACGCGCGGGAGAAGCCCCTCGGCGCGGAGCACCCGGGTGAAGAGGTGGGCAGCGGTCATCGGTCCGCCGGTGTGGGAGCTCGAGGGGCCGATGCCGATCTTGAAGAGGTCGAACGCGCTGATCGTCACAGAGCGGTACCGGCCGATTTCTCGCGCCGGTAGAAGGGCGTGGGGATCACGGTGAAGGCCTCGGGCCGTCCGCGGAGGTCCACCTGCAGCTCCGTACCGAGGGCCGCGTACTCCGATGCCACGTACGCGAGCGCCACGGGGTATCCGAGCGTCGGGCTGGGAAGCCCGGACGTGACGGTGCCGACCGGCACCCCGTCCACCACGACGTCGTACCCGGCCCGTGCGGACCGGCGGCCGACCCCGCGGAGACCCACGAGCCGACGCGCGGGCTCCACCGCCTTGAGGGGCTCCAGGACGGCGCGGCCCACGAAGTCGTCCGTCTTCTTTGTGCTCACCACCGGACCGAGGCCGGCCTCGAACGGGTTGATGTCGAGACCGAGTTCGTTGCCGTACAGGGGCATGCCGGCCTCGAGCCGCAGCGAATCCCGTGCCGCGAGCCCGCAGGGCAGCAGGCCGTGCGGTTCACCGGCGGTCAGGGCGGCCTGCCACAGGCGCACGGCGACGTTGGTGCCCACGTAGATCTCGAAGCCGTCCTCGCCGGTGTACCCAGTCCGTGCGAGGAGGACGGGCAGGCCGGAGAGCTCGATCTCGACGGCAGCGTAGTACTTCAGCTCCTTGATGGTCGCGGCGTCCTCGGGGCGCGCGAGCTCGAGGAGGACGGCTTCGGACGTGGGCCCCTGGATGGCGATCAACGCGGTCGCCTCCGACTGGTCCTCGATGGCGACATCGAAGCTCGACGCCCGGATGCGCAGCGTCTCCGCCACCATCTCGGCGTTGGCGGCGTTCGGCACCACGAGGAAGGAGTCCTCGGCGAGGCGGTACGTGATGAGGTCGTCGATCACGCCGCCCTCGGCGGTGCAGATGAGGGAGTACTTCGCCTTGCCCACGGCGATGACGGCGAGATTGCTCACCAGCGCGTAGTTCAGGAAGCGCGCGGCATCCGGCCCGGTGACGAGGACCTCGCCCATGTGGGAGAGGTCGAAGATCCCCGCGGCCTTGCGGACGGTGTGGTGCTCCTCCAGCTCGCTGCGGTACTTCAGGGGCATCTGCCAGCCGCCGAAGTCGGTGAAGGACGCACCGTGGAGCTCGTGCTGCGTGAACAGCGCGGTGTGTCTGCTCGTGTCGTCGGTCATGTACGGCGGTCCTAGTCCTCGAAGGCTTCGATGGGCGGGCAGGAGCAGATCAGGTTGCGGTCGCCGTGGGCGCCGTCGATCCTGCGCACCGGCGGGAAGTACTTGTCATGGCGGAGGGACCGCAGCGGGTAGGCCGCGAGCTCGCGCGAGTAGGCCTGGGTCCACTCGTCCCCGATGAGCACCTGCGCGGTGTGGGGTGCCTGCCGCAGCGGGCTCTCCTCGAGCGTGAAGTCACCTGCCGCCACGCGGTCGATCTCGCCCTTGATGGCGATCATGGCCTCCACGAAGCGGTCCAGCTCGGCGAGGTCCTCGGACTCCGTGGGCTCGACCATGAGCGTCCCGGCGACCGGGAAGGACAACGTGGGCGCGTGGAATCCGTAGTCGATGAGGCGCTTGGCGACGTCCTCGGCGGTCACGCCGGTCTCCGCGGTCAGCGGGCGGAGGTCGAGGATGCACTCGTGCGCCACGAGTCCCTGCACGCCGGTGTAGAGCACGGGGAAGTGCTCGGTCAGGCGCGCGGCCACGTAATTGGCGGCGAGGAGGGCGTGCGCCGTCGCGCTCGTGAGGCCCTCGGACCCCATCAGGGCCACGTAGGCCCAGGAGATGGGCAGCACGCCGGCCGAGCCGTACATCGAGCCGGACACGGGCGTGCCACCCTCGGCGCTCGCGCCACCATCCGTGGCGACGGCGCGGTTCGCGTCGCCGGGCAGGAACGGCGCGAGGTGCGCGGCCACCGCCACGGGGCCGACGCCGGGCCCACCGCCACCGTGCGGGATGCAGAACGTCTTGTGGAGGTTGAGGTGCGAGACATCGCCGCCGAACTCACCCGGCTGCGCGAGGCCCACGAGGGCGTTGAGGTTGGCGCCGTCGATGTAGACCTGGCCGCCGGCGTCGTGGATCTGCTCGCAGACCCAGCGGACGTCCTCCTCGAACACGCCGTGCGTGGACGGGTAGGTGATCATGATGGCCGAGAGGTTAGCCGCGTGCTGCTCGATCTTCGCCAGCAGGTCGTCGTGATCGATGTTCCCGTTGGCCGCCGTCGCGACCACCACCACCTTCATGCCCGCGAGCACCGCGGAGGCGGCGTTGGTGCCGTGCGCCGAGGACGGGATGAGGCAGATGGTGCGGTTCTCGTCGCCGCGCGAGCGGTGGTAGCCGCGGATGGCCAGGAGTCCGGCGAGCTCGCCCTGCGACCCGGCGTTGGGCTGCAGCGACACGCGGTCGTACCCGGTGATCTCGGCGAGGCGCTCCTCGAGGTCGGTGATGAGCTCGCGCCAGCCCTCGGTCTGGCTCTCCGGCGCGTACGGGTGGATCGAGGCGAACTCGGGCCAGGAGATGGATTCCATCTCCACCGTGGCGTTCAGCTTCATGGTGCAGGAGCCCAGCGGGATCATGGTGCGGTCCAGCGCGAGGTCCTTGTCGGAGAGCTTCCGCAGGTAGCGCAGCATCGCGGTCTCGGAGCGGTGGCGCGAGAACACGGGGTGCGTCATGAACGACGACGTCCGGTGCAGCTCCGACGGGATGCGCTCGGCCGGGGCCTCCGCAGTGGCGGCGGCCGTTCCCTCGAAGACGGCGGCGACGGCCGCGATGTGCTCGCGTGTGGTCGTCTCGTCGCAGGAGATGCCGAGGTGGTCGGCGTCGATACGGCGGAGGTTGTAGCCCGCCGCCTCCGCGGCGTCGGCGTACTCGGCGGCCTTCCCGGGCACACGGACCAGGAGGGTGTCGAAGTACGCCCCGTGCACCACCTCGGCATCGGTCGAGGCCAGGGCTGCCGCGAGCTCGACGGCGCGCTGGTGGATGGTGCGGGCGATCGCCGTGAGGCCCTCCGGGCCGTGGTAGACGCCGTACATCGACGCGACGATGGCGAGCAGCGCCTGCGCTGTGCAGATGTTGCTCGTCGCCTTCTCCCGGCGGATGTGCTGCTCGCGGGTCTGCAGCGCGAGGCGGTAGGCGGGAGCGCCGTCGGCGTCCTTCGAGACACCCACGAGGCGGCCCGGCAGCATGCGCTCGAGGCCCTTGCGCACGGCCATATAGGCGGCGTGTGGGCCGCCGAAGAAGAGCGGGACGCCGAAACGCTGGGCGGAGCCGACGGCGATGTCCGCGCCCTGCTCGCCCGGGGCGGTGATGAGCGTAAGGGAAAGGAGGTCCGAGGCGACCGTGACGAGGGCGCCGCGCTCCTTGGCGGACGTTATGACGGCGGCGTGGTTCCGCAGGGCGCCCGAGGCGCCGGGCTGCTGGAGGACGACGCCGTTGATGTCGCCGTCGGGCAGTCCCGCGGAGAGATCGGTGACCTCCACCTCGAAGCCGAGCGCCTCGGCGCGGCCGCGGACGACGGCGACGGTCTGCGGGAGGGCGTCGGCGTCGATGACGGTGCGCCCCTTGTTCTTGCCCGAGCGGCGCATGAGCAGCACGGCCTCGGCCACGGCGGAGGCCTCGTCAAGCAGGGACGCGTTGGCGATGTCCAGGGCCGTGAGGTCCTGCACCATGGTCTGGAAGTTCAGGAGGGCCTCGAGGCGGCCCTGGGAGATCTCGGGCTGGTACGGGGTGTAGGCGGTGTACCAGGCAGGGGATTCGAGGACGTTGCGGCGGATGACCGGCGGCGTGACGGTCTCGAAGTAGCCCTGGCCGATCATCTGCACGGCCGTCCGGTTCTTCCCGGCGATCCGGCGGAGCTGCGCGAGGACCTCGGTCTCGCTGAGGGCGCCGGGCAGGTCCAGCGCCCTGTCGAGGCGGATGCTCGCGGGCACGGCCATGTCCACGAGCTTCTCGAGGCTCGGGTAGCCGAGGACCTCGAGCATCCGTGCGGCGTCGGAGGTTCGCGGGCCGATGTGGCGGTCGGCGAAGGTAGCTGCAGCGGGTGAATGAGCCATGGGGAACTCCGTACGTCAGTAGGGTGCGCGGCGCGCGAGACTGTCGGGTTCCTCCCCGCTCTGTAAGGGACCTGAGAGTTTCCGCGGACCTGGAGTCCGCTTGCACCGTCGGTGAGCGCCGGTGGCTTCCGGGGCTGCTTTCCAGAGTTGCCTACCCGCAGCGGTCCTTCGGCCTGAGAGATTCCTGGGGAGGATTTGCTCCTACGGCGCCCGCCGGTCCGAAAGGGACGGCGGAACTCTCCCGCTGCAGATCACGGGCGTATTCAGTTGGAGTGGGCGCCGGGGTGTGAGCCCGTGACCGCCCCACAGCCTACCGCCCGCCCCCTGCGCCGGGCAATGACGTCGGGAACCCGACGTGGCGCGGATCACGTCCGTGCGCCGTGCGGATTCCTCGTCCGGGCTCGACCTACGGGTGTCCCTCATCGCTCCACGATCGGAAATAGCCATGCACCCCCGCCTCCCAGCCCGCCTGTCCGCCGAAGCCCTCGGCACGTTCGTCCTCGTGTTCGTCGGATGCGGGAGCGCCGTGCTCGCGGCGCAGTTCCTCGACGGCGCAACCGACGTGGGGATCGGCTTCCTCGGTGTGGCACTCGCCTTCGGTCTGTCGGTCATGGTGGCCGCCTACGCCGTCGGCCACATCTCGGGCGGGCACTTCAACCCGGCGGTCACCCTCGGCGCCGCGCTCGCCGGGCGCCTCGAGTGGAAGGCCGTGGCGCCCTACGTCCTCACGCAGATCGCCGCCGCGACCGTTGCCGGCGCGGCCCTCCTGACCATCGCGTCCGGCAGGCCGGGCTTCGACGCCGTGGAGTCCGGCTTCGCCTCCAACGGGTACGGCGAGCTCTCGCCCGGCGGCTACGGCCTCGTGGCGGCACTCGTCATCGAGGTCGTCCTCACTGTCGTCTTCCTGTACGTGATCCTCGGGAGCACCGACTCCAGGGCCCCGAAGGGATTCGCGCCGCTCGCGATCGGCCTCGGCCTCACGGTGATCCACCTCGTCGCCATCCCGGTCACGAACACGTCCGTGAACCCGGCGCGTTCACTCGGCGTCGCCTGGTTCGCCGGTCCCGAGGCTCTCGGTCAGGTGTGGCTGTTCATCGTGGCCCCCCTGATCGGTGCCGCCATCGCGGGCCTGAGCTACAGGGTGCTGTTCCCGAACGAGGAGAGCGTGGTCCTCGAACGGTAGCGGGACGGCGACCGGGCAGATCGTAATGCCTCCTCCCGCCCTCGGGAAGGGCGGGAGGGAAAGATCCGCCGTGCCGACGCCTTCTGGCGCCACCCGTCACCAGTGGGCGCTAGCGTGAGCGCAGTCACACCCACCGTTCCCGGAGGAACCGATGCCGCTTCCCCGCCTGTCCGCCCTCGCCGCCACCGCAGCGCTGCTCGCCGCGCTCCTGGCCGCCGTCGCCCCCGCCACCCCTGCGAGCGCTGCGGGTGAGCCGTACGTGGCGCTCGGTGACTCCTACTCCTCCGGGACGGGCACCCGCTCCTACCTCGCCGACGGCTCGGCCTGCCAGCGCTCGGTGTACGCGTACCCCTCGCTGATCGCGAGCGCGAAGGGATACGCGCTGAACTTCCGCGCGTGCTCGGGCGCCACGGTACCCGACGTCGTCGCCACCCAGCTGGGCGCCCTGACGCCGTCCACCGCCTACGTCTCCCTGAGCGTGGGCGGCAACGACGCCGCCTTCGTCTCGGTGCTCACCGAGTGCGCCAAACCGGCGTGGATGAGCGACTGCAACGCGGCGATCGACCGCTCGCAGGCCATCATCGCGCAACAGCTCCCCGGCAGCCTCGCCTCGCTGTACGGGCAGGTGCGCTCGCGTGCGCCGCGGGCGTCCGTGACGATCGGCGGCTACCCGCGCGTCTTCAACGGCGAGGACTGCAACGCCGCCACCTGGTTCTCCCCCGCGGAGGAGGCACGGCTCAACGAGACGGCGGACCTGCTGAACCGGACGACGGCGGCCGCGGCGGCGAGCGCCGGCTTCGCGTTCCGGAACCCGACGTCCGCCTTCACCGGGCACGCGGTGTGCGACGACGTCGAGTGGCTCAACGGCCTCTCGAACCCCATCGCGGAGTCCTACCACCCGAACCGCACCGGCCACGCCTCCGGCTACGTACCGCTCATGGGGGCAGCACTGACGGGAAGCCGTCTCGCCGTCACCGATTCCACGACGGCGGCCGCGGAGGCGTCCGCGCCGGCGCTCGCCGAACAGCAGCGCAGGTTTGCCGTCCAGGACTCCCGGATCGTGCCGGAGACCTTCGTGCTCCCGGACCTCAAGAGTCCTGCGGCGCGTGCCGCGGCAGCCCGCGCCGGAGTGGATCTCGAGGACCGCGCGAGCATCGACCGCGCGGACAGGGCGGCCGAGGCGCGTCAGAACCTGCGCTGACCCCGCTTGCATCTGCGAGTCGCATCGCACTTCCACGGGCACTCCCAGGGCTGATGCTCCCTGCGAGGATGAGCGCATGCGTGCTTTACTCGGAACACTCCTCGAGTCCTTCGTGGGCTCCGCCCTGATCTCGACGCCGCTCTCCTTCGTGCTCACCGTCTACAACGTGGGCCTCACGGAGACGTTCTGGAGCTCGTTCATCCCCAACGTACTGATCGCCATCGCCGTGGCCACGGTCCTGACGCCCCTCATGACGCCCCTGGCCCAGCGGATCACCCGGCGTACCCCCGCCGACAGGGCAGCCGCGTCGAAGCGGACTGCCTGACCGCATCCATCAGCCGAGGGTGGCGGCCAACTCCCGGCACGCGCTCTCGCAGCGGCGGCAGGCCTCCGCGCAGATCCTGCAATGCTCGTGCATGCCGGCGTGCTGCTCGCACTCGTCCGCGCACGTCCTGCAGGCCACCTCGCAGGCGAGCAGGAGGGCGCGGGTGATGTTCGCGTCGTAGCCGGTGTGCCGCGAGAGGACCCGGCCCGCGGTGAGGCAGATGTCGGCGCAGTCGGTGTCCGTCCTGATGCAGGTGGTGAGCTCGGCGACCATGTCCTCGCTCAGGCACGCATCCGCGCACGCCGTGCAGGTCTGGGCGCATTCGAAACAAGCCGCGATGCACTCGGCCAGCTTGTCGCGGTCCACGCCGCCGAGAACCTTCGGGTACGCGTCGAGCATAGAGGTGATGTGGGTCATGGTTCCGCTCCTCTTCCCTGGCTGGTGATCGACACGCTAACCGCCCGACGGCGGGGCCCACCAGCACCCGGCAAGGGCCGGGACCGGATGCGCGACGGTCCGGATCATGTAAGGACCCCGGGTGCGGGAGCTCCCTACGACGCGGGTGGCGCCACGCTCTCCCGCGCGGCGTCGCGCAGCAGCGCCACGAGGTGGCGGATCCCCGGGCTCTCCGCCATGGTGCGGCGGTGCACCACGCCCACCTGCCGTGCCGGCGTGGGCCGCACCACGGGCACCGCGACGACGGCGGCCGGCAGCGCGGGCCGTCCGAGCCGCGGCACGAGGGCCACGGCGACGCCCTGCTCCACGAGGGCGATGTGCGTGGCGAAGTCGTCGTCGTACATCCTGATGTCCGGGAGACGCCCCAGGTCGGCGTGCAGTTTCAGGAGGGCCTCGTTGCAGATGGCGCCCTGGGGGGTGCTGACCCACGTCTCGTCGACGAAATCGGCGGGCTCCACCTCGGTGCGCCCCGCCAGTGGGTGGTCCTCGCGGACGAGGAGGTCGGCGACGTCCTCGCAGAGCCACTCCAGCACCAGGTTCTCGGGGACGGCCAGGGGCACGGAGTTCCAGTTGTGGACGATTCCCAGGTCCGCCTTCCCCTCGGCGACCCGCGCCACTGCCTCACGGGGATCGTCCGAGGTGACCCGGACGTCGAGGTCGGTGCCCTCGTCCGCGATCCGCCCGAGCACCGGCCCCACCAGCCCCCTGCACGCGGTGGAGAAGGCGACGAGCTGTAGGCGGCCGCGAGGCGCACCCGGGCCGGCCAGCAGGGTGGACTGCAGCTCTTCGAGGTCGGCCAGCATACGGCGGCCGTAGTCTGCGAGCGCGAGACCCCGCTCCGTGATCAGCACTCCGCGCCCGTGCCGCTCGAGCAGCACCACGCCGGTCTGCCGTTCGAGCTTCTTGACCTGCTGCGAGATGGCCGAGGGTGTGAAGCCGAGCGCCGCGGCGGCCCCCACCACGGAACCGTGCTGATGGACGGCGGCGAGCGCCTGCAGGGCTGAAGGATCGATCATGAAGGAACAGTACATGGATCACGGTATTTCTGTGCGCTGGTGCTTCATTGTCATCCGGGCTTGAATGGCATCATGACCCGACGCCACACCCTTCTCGCCCTGCTCGTGGCCGTCCTCTGGGGCCTGAACTTCGTGGCCATCGATCTCGGCCTGCACCCCGCCGGCGGGGAGGACGTCCCACCCCTCCTGTTCGTCGCCCTCCGCTTCGCCCTGGTCGTGTTCCCGTGCATCTTCTTCATCCGGAAGCCGGACATCAGCTGGGCGGCGATCCTCGGGATCGGCACGTTCATGAGCGCCGGGCAGTTCGGACTCCTCTACCTGGCCATCGCGCTCGGCATGCCTGCAGGCCTGGCCTCGCTCGTCCTACAGGCGCAGGTCCTCCTGACGGTTCTCCTCGCGGCGATCTTCCTCGGCGACCGCCCCCGGCGGCTGCAGCTCGCCGGTCTCGTGCTCGGCGGTGTCGGGCTGCTCGTGGTCGCGGTGGGGCGGAGCGCCGTGGCGCCGGTGCTGCCGCTCGTCGTCGTGCTCGCCGCCGCGCTCTCCTGGGCCGCGGGCAATGTCATCGCGCGGAAGGCGCGCTCCACCTCGGGGCTGGGCGTGGTCGTCTGGTCCGGAGCGGTGGTGCCGGTGCCGCTGCTCGGGCTCTCACTCGTAGTGGACGGGCCTCCGGCCGTGGCCTTCGCGCTCACCCACCTCGAAGGGGTGACGATCGCGAGCGCCGTCTACACCGCCGTCCTCGCCTCGCTTGTGGGGTACGGCATCTGGAACCACCTCCTGGCGGTCTACCCGCCCGCCTCCGTGGTCCCCTTCACGCTCCTCGTGCCCGTGGTGGGCATGGCGACGGCGTGGCTCGTGCTCGCCGAGGTCCCGACCGGGCTGGAGATCCTCGGGGCCGTGATCCTGCTCGCCGGCGTGGCGACGGCCATTGCACCGCGCGGCGGTTTCCGCAAGGATCGGGCACCTGCGATGAGTTCCGGCGTCGAACCCCGTCTGGTGGGTACGGGCCGCGCCGCGGACCGATGATCGAAGGGAACACCATGACCGATCACCCCGGCACGGATGCCGTCCTCGCCGCGTACACCGCGGCCGTGTGGGAGCGGGACCTCGAGGCCCTGCTGACCCTCTACGCCGATGACACGCGGATCTTCGACGTCTTCGACCACTGGTCCTACGAGGGCCGGGACGCGTGGCGCACGGCGATCGCCGCCTGGTTCGCCTCGATGGGTGACGAGCGGGTGAGGGTGGAGTTCGACGACGTCCGCACCCTAGGAATCGCGGGGGCGGACGGCGTGGTGACGGTCAGCGCGCTGATCACCTACCGCGAGGAGGGCGGCTCGGCCGACGACGCGGCGAACTCGATGACCAACCGGCTCTCCTGGGTACTGCGGCGGGACGGCGATGCCTGGGCGATCGCGCACGAGCACACCTCGGTGCCGATCGACGGCGAAACCTTCGCCGGTACGTTCCAGCGCTGAGGTTCCGCTGACCAACCGGACGGACCGGAGGGCGGAGTGCGCCGCCCCCCGGTCGGATCGCCGGACCAGCGATGGGGCCCGCGGTCATGCGTCGGACCAGGCGCTGGATCAGGCGCTGGATCAGGCGCGGAGTCCGGGGACGCCGTCGTCGATCCGGAAGGACGCCTTGGTGCTGACGGGCGAGCCCGGCGTGGTGACGTAGTCGAGCACGCGGAAGTCCGCCGTCAGGGCGTCCTTCGTGATGCGCGTGTTCACGTAGCCGCGCTGGTCGTTGTAGAACTTCAGGTGCGGGTTCCACGCCTGCACGGGATCGCTCGTGGCGCCCGTGCCGTCACCGGTGGAGGTGACGGACGTGCAGACCAGCTCGGTCCCCACCGTCGCGGAGTCGGGGTCCTTGTAGTCCACCTTGACGTCGGCCGCCCAGTTCCGGTGCACGTCGCCCGTCAGCACGACGGCGTTGCGGACGCCCGCGTCCACCCAGCCCTCGGTGATGCGGCGCCGGGAGGCGGCGTAGCCGTCCCAGCCGTCCATGGAGACGTCGTCGACCGCGGGTGAGCGGTCGCGGTCCCGCTCGGTGAAGAACACCTGCTGACCGAGCACGTCCCAGCGCTGCGTGGACTGCTGGAAGCCGTTCAGCAGCCACTGCTCCTGCTGGGCGCCCGTGATGCTGCGGTTCTCCGCGAAGCGCTCCACGATGTTCTTCCGGAAGCCGTCGCCCGCGAGCTGGTCGTCGCGGTACTGACGCGTGTCGGTCATGTGGAAGTTGGCCAGCTGACCCCACTGCACCGTGCGGTAGATCTTCATGTCCGGTCCGGCCGGCACGGAGGACGCCCGGAGCGGCATGTTCTCGTAGTAGGCCTTGAACGCGGCGGCCCGGCGGAGGCGGAAGCGCTCGAGCGTGTCGTTCTGCTCGGCCACGTTCGTGTTCTCCGGGATGTCGTCCGCCCAGTTGTTGTCCACCTCGTGGTCGTCCCACACCACCAGCCAGGGGGCTACCGCGTGCGCGGCCTGCAGGTCGGCGTCGGACTTGTACTGGGCGTGGCGCTGCCGGTAGCCCGCGAGGCTCACCGTCTCGGGGCCGGCGTGGTCGCGCGGGTTGCCCGCCGGGATCACGTAGCTGTCGGCACGGTACTCGTAGAGGTAGTCGCCGAGGTGCAGCACGAGGTCCGGCTGGTCCTCCGCGAGGCGGCGGTAGCCGGTGAAGTAGCCGTGCTCGTACTGCGCGCAGCTGGCGAAGGCCATCGCGAGCGCGGCGGGGGTCTCGCCCGGCGCGGGGCTCGTGAGCGTGCGGCCGATGACGCTCTCGTGCCGGCCCGTGCGGAACCGGTAGAAGTACTCGCGGCCGGGGCGGAGTCCGGCGAGTTCCACGTGCACCGAGTGTGCGTCCTCGATGGTCGCGTGCTCGACGCCGCGTGCCACCACCTTCCGCATCCCCTCGTCCTCCGCGACCTCCCAGGCGACGGCGACGCGACGCGAGGGCATGCCGCCCAGTCCGTCCTCGGCGAGCGGGTCGAGGGCGAGGCGCGTCCACAGCACGAAGCCGTCGGGCGAGGGTTCACCCGAGGCGACGCCGAGGGTGAAGGGGTCGGAGCGGACACCGGAGTCGTTGCCGGGCCGCGCGTGGGCGGTCCCCGGGAGCGCGATGACGGCGCCGGCGCCGAGGCCTGCACCGAGGACTGTTCTGCGGGAGAGGGTGGTCATGGTCCGACCGTAGGCGCGGCACTTTGACGAGAGTGGTTGCTCCGGCGAACACTCAGTGAACTGTGGGGTGCACGGTCCCACCCGGCTGACGAAGGAGATCCTGCGATGAGCGCTTTCCCCGGTCGACTGGAAACCGGGGCCCGCGGACGGGACGGGAGGGACCCCTTCTCGCAGGGTGGGTGCGAAGTGGCGCACGAGGGCGCACACTGGGGCTACCCGGCCGCATGCCCCTCGCGGCATGTGCGAGCCGGCCGACATCACCGGAGCGCGGAGTTCCCGGTGCTGCACCCCTCGGACGGTCACGAAGCGTACGGCTGAGGGACCACATGACCACCCCGCTTCTTCGGTGAGAACCCGACACCCGTCCTGAGGAAAGTGTCCGATGCCGACTACCGAAGAATCCCGTTCCGACGCGCACCGTCCCGAGACCACCGCCCGGCTCCAGGAGATGGTCCTGGAGAGTCCCGACGTGCACGCCTTCCTGGCGAGCCTGGCCGGCGTGGCCGCGGAATCCTTCGCGGTCGCCTTCGGCGAGGTGTTCTGCAGCATCAGCCTCCTCCACCCGGGGATGAACAGCACGGTGGCCAGCAGTAGCCTGCAGGCACAGGCCATGGACGAGGTGCAGCACACGTTCGACGACGGCCCATGTCTCCTGGCCGCGCGGAGCGGGCACGTCGTGATGGTCGCCGATTTCGCCACCGAGACGCGCTTCCTGCAGTACCGTGACGCGATCGCCGTCCACGGGATCCGATCGGCCCTCGGGGTCCCGATTCGCCTCGACAACGGGGCGAGCGCCGCGCTCGACTTCTACTCCTCCTCCCCGGACGCGTTCGACGCGCGGGCCATCGCCGTCGCCGAGGGGTTCGCACGCGAGGCCTCGCGGTCCCTGCGCCTGGCCGTGAAGATGGCGACGCTGAGCGACGCGGCCAACAATCGCGCGCGGATCGTGGCGTGCCTGACGACGATCGACCTCGCACGCGGCGTCATCATGGCCCGGAACGGCTGCACCCAGGACCAGGCCCTGGAGTTCCTGAGCCGCACGTCGGTGACGCGGAGGATCGACCTCCGGGACCTCGCCGCGGCCCTGCTCGACACCGTGGGCGGGGGCACGGCGCCGACGACGCACGCCGCGTGACGCGACCGCTGGGCCCGGTGACGTAGTCGCTCGGCGCGTCAGCGGTCGAAATGCGTCATGGTGCCCGCTTCACTGACGGACCTGATGACGGCGGCGGCGACCGTGTGCAGTGTCGTGTTGCGGACGCTGGACGCCGTCTTGAGGATGAGCATCGCCTCCTCCTGGCTGGACCGGTTCTACGCCATCACGATGCCCGCAGCGAGGTCGATCGAGGTACGCGAGCGCAGCGCTGCGGTCAGATTCTCGTCGGCGTCCGTGAGCCGGGCGATACGCACAGCCAGCCGCAGGGTGGCCGACGTCCTCCTCGCGAATTCCTCGGCTTCCCGGATCGCCTCATCGGTGAACGCCGCGGGTGATCCCGAGTACAGGCTCAGTGCACACGCCGCCTCAGACCAGCGGACTCCACACGAACCGTGGGTTCAGGAGGGTGTCCGGGACCACGAGCGGCGCCTCCCGCTCGATCGTGAGATTGCAGAAGGCGAGATCACGGGGCAGTTCACGCTGGAAGCTACCGGTGACGGACTTGAGGAACTGACGGTCGACCGCGATCAGGGAGATGATCGCCGTCGCCACCGAGGAACGGGCGCGCGCCTCGCGGGTCAGGCGGTCGAAACGCTCCTCGTCGCCGGTGTCGAGGAGCCGGTCCGCTCGAGTGAACGGAGCCGCAGACGCTCGAACTCCCTCCCACCCCGTCAGGAAATCACGGAGGCAGTTCCTTCTGCATGCATATGCATGGAATAGGCGCGGCGTCCCGACCGTTCCCTGATCAGGCCCACGGTGGGCCGATCAGCAGACACGGGAGTTGCACCATGGCACGGACACTGGAACTCGGACTCGATACCTTCGGTGATGTCACCCGCGGGCCGGACGGCACCCCGGTCCCCTACCCGCAGGTCATCCGGAACGTCATCGCGGAGGCCGTCCTCGCGGACGAGGTGGGCATCGACTTCATCGGGCTCGGCGAGCACCACCGCGACGACTTCGCCGTGTCCGCACCCGAGACCGTCCTCGCGGCCATCGCGGGGCAGACGAAGCGCATCCGCCTCGGTTCGGCCGTCACGGTCCTCAGTTCCGACGATCCCGTCCGGGTCTACCAGCGCTTCGCAACCCTCGACGCCGCCTCGAACGGTCGCGCCGAGGTCATCCTCGGCCGGGGGTCCTTCACGGAATCCTTCCCCCTCTTCGGGTACGAGCTCTCCGACTACGAGCGCCTGTTCGAGGAGAAGCTGGACCTCTTCTCGGAGCTCATCAAGGAGGGGCCCGTCACCTGGTCCGGCAGCACCCGGCCCGGGCTGAAGGAGCACGAGGTGTATCCGAAGACGGAGAGTGGCCGGCTCAAGACCTGGATCGGCGTCGGTGGGAGCCCCGAGTCCGTGGTGCGGGCCGCGCGCTACGGCATGCCGCTCATGCTCGCGATCATCGGCGGGGACCCGGCGCGCTTCGCGCCCTACGTGGACCTGTACCACCGGGCGCTGACGCAGCTCGGTCAGCCCACCCTGCCCATCGGCGTGCACTCCCCCGGGTACATCGCCGACTCGGACGAGCAGGCCCGCGAGGAGCTGTGGCCGGACAACCGGATCATGCGCGATCGCATCGGCCGTGAGCGTGGCTGGGGACCGACCACCCGCGCCGAGTTCGACCAGGAGTCCGATTCCGGCTCGCTGTACGTCGGCTCCCCCGAGACGGTGGCGCGGAAGATCGCCGCGACCGCGCAGACCCTCGGGATCGACCGCTTCGACATGAAGTACAGCGCCGGCCCTCTCCCCCACGAGAAGCTCATGCACAGCATCGAGCTGTACGGGACGAAGGTCATCCCGATGGTCCGGGAGATGCTCGCCTGACCGACCAGTACGGGCGACGGCCCAGCCCTCCGCGGGCGGACGGCAGCGGCCGTCCGCCCGCCAGGCGCAAGATTCGCGCAGCTCCCCTAGGAAGCTCTGCCGCCGCGCCCCGACACGTGGTTGTCTTGCAGCAGCCACCTCCACGATCACCTGGGCGTCCGACCTCACGGGCTACCGGCACTGACCGACGGGACCGTGGCCGGAAGGTCTCATGCGCACTGCCCCGTTCCCCGCCGCGGCGGAACCCCTCGCGGATGCGTCGTCCCTGCGTGCCGGCATCATCCGCTCGCTCCTCGCGCGCGTGGCGCTCGGCGACGTGAAGGCCTTCGACGAGCTCTACGCGCTCACGTCACGCCGCGTGTACGGCCTGGTGCGCCGGACACTGCTCGACGCCGAACTGAGCGCCGACACCACCCAGGACGTGTTCCTCGCACTCTGGCAGGGTGGCGCCGCCCGATTCGACCCGACGCTCGGCTCGGGGATGTCCTGGATCCTCACACTCGCGCACCGCAGGGCCGTGGACAGGGTCCGCGCCGAGGAGTCCCACCGCTCCCGCAACCTGCGCTGGTCAACGAAGAACCATGAACCGGAATGCGACGACGTCGCCGACGTGGTCGTCCGGGACAGCGAGGCCGACGCCGTACGGGCCGGTCTCCGCACGCTCTCGGCCGTTCAGCACGAGGCCATCCAGCTCGCCTACTTCGCGGGCCTCACCTACGTGCAGGTCGCCGAGCGTCTGGACATCCCGATCCCGACGGCGAAGTCGCGCATCCGCGATGGCATCCTGCGCCTCCGGAAGGCCCTCGCCGAGGAGGTCTGACGCCTCCGGCTGCCCGCTTCGCCCTTTCTTCGGCGTTCTTTCGCCCTTCCGCACCGGCCCCATTGATCGGCATCGCCCAGAGTTGTCATCAGGAGCACACCGCTCCTGATCATCTTCCCGCCGGTTCCGGTCCGTCCGCCGGAACCGGCGGGCAGCATCGGCCGGGCACCCGCCCGGGTCATCGGACCAGCCGAACAGGGAACAGGCGTGACGACTCTCGATCTTCCCGCTCTCGCCGGGGCATCGGACACATCAGCAGCCGGCCACGACGCACCCTCACCCCAACCCGACAGGACCACCGTGTCTCAGCTCCCCGTGCTCGACCGCAGCGTCCTCGACACGCTCGGTGAGGAGCTCTCCAACCGGGAGGGCGCCCTGTATTTCGCCGCGACGTTCGCGCATCTGCTCCCGCAGCGGATCGGCGCCATCGAGGCGGCCTTCGCGGCCGACGACACGGACGCCGCCGTCGTGGCGCTCCTCAGCCTCAACGTCAGCTCGTCGATGGTGGGCGCACGGCGCCTCGAGGAGGCCTCGTCAGCGGCACTCGGTCTCGCAGGGGTCGGGTCAGCGCACTCCACGCTGATCGCACAGCTGCGGACGCTCGGGCTCGAATTTCAGTCGGCGCTCGGCGGCATCATCCGGTAACCCACCCCGCGGACCGTGCGGATGAAGCGCGGGGCCTTCGTGTCCTCGCCGAGCTTCTTCCGCAGGTTGCGGATGTGTACCTCCACGAGGTGCTGGTCGTTCACCCAGCCATCGCCCCAGATGCGCGAGAGCAGGGTCTCCCGCTGCCACACACGGCGCGGGCCGGAGACCAGGGTCGCCAGGAGATCGAACTCGATCCGCGTGAGCGGGAGTTCGACGCCGTCGAGCTGCGCGATCCGCCCCTCCGTGTCGATCCTGATGGGACCGTGGACCAGCATTCCCTCCTCGGGTTCCGCGGTGACGGTCGGGGCGGCAGGAGCGGGAGGAGCCTCGACGGCCACGGCCGCGGGCTCGAGCAACGGCTGGGCCACGCCGCGCACGGTGCTCCTCGGCCGGCGGAACATGGCGTTCACCCGCGCACCGACCTCCCGGGGGCTGAACGGCTTGACCACGAAGTCGTCCGCGCCGATCTCCAGCCCGATGAGGCGGTCGATCTCGTCCTGACGTGCGGTGATCATGATCACGTAGGCGTCGGTCAGCGGCCGGATCTGCCGGCACACCTCCACGCCGTCGATGTCCGGGAGGTTGAGGTCCAGCGTCACGAGGTCCGGCTGATGCTCTCGGACCAGGGCCACCCCCTCCCGTCCCGTCCCGGCCTCGAGGGTGGTGAATCCGTTCATGCCGAGGGTCATCACGAGCAGGTGCCGGACGTCGGCGTCGTCCTCGATGATGAGGGCGGTACGCGCGTCAGGATCGTTGCCGGAGGTCATGAGCACCACAGTGCCAGAAGAATCGAGGGCTTCCGAGCACCTCGCGGGAATGCTTGCAAAGTCATGAGCGGGCGCTCGGGGCGGTCGCCGCGATCCATGGCCCCACGTCCACGGCGGGAAGAGGCACGGACACGTGGAAGCCCTGCCCGAAATCACAGCCCTTGCGCCGCAGCTCCTCGAGCACCGATTCCTCGTCGATCCCCTCGGCGACCACCCTGAGGCCGAGGCTGTGCCCGAGCTCGATGATCGAGCCGACCAGCCCCCGTGCTCTCGACCCCTCGCTCATCGCCGTCACGAAGGACCTGTCGAGTTTCAGCTCGTCCACGGGCAGGTCGCGGAGATAGGCGAGGGAGCTGTACCCGGTCCCGAAATCATCGATCGAGATCTGCACGCCGGCCTCGCGCAGCTGCGCGAGGATCGCCGCGGTGCCCTGCGGCGTGGACATCAGCACGTCCTCGGTGATCTCGATCAGCAGGCACGACGACGGCACGTCGTTCAGCTCGAGCTGATGCGCGACGTCGCGGGGCAGACACGGCAGGATGCACGAGGCGGACATGTTCACGGCGACCGTGAGGTCCAGCCCCTCGCTCCTCCAGATCGCCGCGCGCCGGACGGCCCGCGAGAGCACCAGCGCGGAGAGTTCGGGCATGAGGCCCGCTTCCTCCGCCAACGGCAGGAAAGCGCTGGGAGGCAACTGTCCGCGCGTGGGGTGGTTCCAGCGCACCAGGGCCTCGACGCCGGCCACGGTGCGGTCCGCCAGCCGGACCTTCGGCTGGTAGTGCAGCTCGAACTCGTCGGAAGTCAGGGCCGTCCGGAGTTCCTGCACCGTGCGGAGCCGGAGCACGCCGTCGTCGTCGTCGGACGCCGTGTACACGTGGTGGCCGCCGCGCTCCGTCTTGGCGCGGAACATGGCGATGTCCGCCTTCCGCATGAGCAGGCCCACGTCCGTGCCGTCCCGCGGCGCCAGGGCGATCCCCACGCTCGCGCTCATCTGCAGGAACGCCGACCCCACCTCGACGGGCGTGGCGAGCTCGGCCCGTAGGCGGCCCGCCACCAGCACCGCCTCCTGCTCGGTGGCGCCCTCGAGGAAGAAGGCGAACTCGTCGCCGCCGAGCCGCGCCAGCAGGTCGTTGCTCCGCACATGCCGGGCGAAGCGTTCTCCCACCTGCACCAGCAGGGCGTCACCGACGTCGTGCCCCAGGGCGTCGTTGACGTGCTTGAAGCGGTCGAGGTCGAGCAGGAAGAGCGCTCCAGGGCGGTCGTGGCGAAGTCTCGGAGGCACATCCATGAACAGCGCGCGGCGGTTCGGCAGGCCCGTGAGTTCGTCCGTGCGGGCGAGGGTGACGAGCATCCGGTGGCCCAGGGTGAGCGGCACCACCGCCAGGGCGAGTGCGAGGGCTGCGAAGACGACCGCGAGCATGGGGATGTGCGTCTGCGAGGCGACCACGAGGACTCCGAGGGCGGCCGCCGTGGAGACGAGGGGAGCCGAGAGATTCGGGATGGCGTGACCCCGGTGGCGGCTCCCGGCACCCTTCGCCGCGCCGTCCACCCAGGCTGCGATGGCCGTGAGCCCTGCCACCCAGCCGGCGTCGACGATCGATCCGACCGTGTAACCCTCGATGTCCAGGGCGAAGATGACGTCGGCGGCGGTGAACAGCAGGATACCGATGATGAGCAGCAACCAGCGGGGCCCGATGTCGAGTCCGCGCGAGGCGAGGACCCCGCCGACGGCCGTGATCAGCAGGAGATCGAGGAGCGGATAGGCGACGCTGACGGCCACCTCGAACGAGGCGTCGCTCGCCGGGCCGATCGTCAGGACGGGCGCGAGCAGCAGGGACAGCAGCGACGCCGAGGCCAGCGCCCCCACGACGCTGTCCAGGAACAACGGCCACAGCAGGCCCTTGAGGTTCCGGACCACGGCGACGGCGAGCGCCAGCAGGAGCAGGGGATAGAACGCCAGGTAGGCGACATCGGCGAGTGACGCGGAATCCAGGGCACCTGCGCCGTCGAGGGACAGCACGTAGTAGGCATCGCCCGCGCAGTACGCTGCCACGGCCACCGTCGCCAGGACCACGTCGGGTCGCCGGAAGCGGGTGCGGATGCAGCCGGCCAGGCAGAGGGCGAGGGCGGCGATCTCCGTCGCGGCGCAGAGCCAGCCGTCCACGATCGGGTCGAACGTGTCGGGATCCCCGATGGCCAGGCCCACGACGTAGAGCACGAGCAGGCCCACCATGAGGGCCATGATCACCGTGGCAGCCGGGAACGCGCGACGACCCCTCGCAGCGACGCCGGGATCCTCACGCCGTACGACATCCCTCGTGCTCGCTGTGTCCATGGCTCGGCCAGCTTAGGGGGAAACGCCGTGTGCTGACCTTCTCCCGGGATGCACCGGAGTGTTTCCTGACGAAATCCTCGGTTTCGTCCGCTCCTGCCGCCGTCGATACCCTGTCCCCATGCCCCGCTCCCCCCGCTTCGTCGAGCAACTGAAGATGCTTCCCGAGATCGCGCGCCTCGCGGTCCGCACGCCCCGCGATTCGACGAAGGCGTGGGAGGGCTACTGGAGCCGCGTGCGCGCCACGGGCTCAACGGGTGAGGTGCTCTGGGACACGGAGATCGGCGTCGAGGCGGACCAGTACAGCACGCCGATCACCGCCTTCATGGACACCTCGCTCCCCGTGGTGGACGTGGGCTGCGGGAACGGCCGCTGGACCCGCTGGCTCACCGGGCAGTTCCCCAGTGCGATCGGCGTGGACGTCTCCGCGAGCGCCGTGCGGCGGGCCGGGCAGGAATGGCCCGACGTCCCGGGCCTGTCCTTCCGGACGGTGGATCTCACAGCGCCCGGAGCCGGGCGGCTGCTGCACGGCGAGCTCGACGACGTGAACGTGTTCGTCCGCGGCGTCCTGCACGTCCTGAAGCCCCGCGAGCGCGCAGCGTTGGCCGCCAACCTGCAGCACCTCGTGGGTACCCGCGGCCGCGTGCTGTTGAGCGAGACGAACTTCCCGGGGACCACGCTCTCCTACCTGCAGAGCCTGGGCGCGAAGCCGGGCGCCATCCCGCTCCCGCTGCGCCATGCGATCGGCGGAATCCCCGCGCCCGGGCACTTCGGCGCGGCAGAACGGCGTCGCGCCTTCCCCGACAGCTCATGGACCGTGCTGGACGACGGACCGGCGACCATCGAGGCGGTCCCCATGGCCGGGAGAAGAACCACCAGCATCCCGGCCTACTTCGCTATGCTGGGTGCACGCTGATCCTTGGTCTCACGAGGTGTCGGGGCCACCGGCCCGGAAGCATCGGCGCGTTCTCAGGAGGTGGGCCATGCCCGCACAGCGTATCGACGGCGGCAAGGCCACCCTCGACCTACTGCCCAACGGCATCCTCCACCTCGAGTGGGACAGGGACTGCACCATCACGGAAGAGGACGCGGAGTCCGCGATGGACGCGGTCAACGGCCTCGCGGAGGGCTTCGACCATCCGATGCTCGTCGACATGGAGACCACGAAGACCGTCACCCGCGGTGCTCGCCTGGTCTTCGCGATTCCCTGCGCGGCCTCCCGGATAGCACTTCTCGGGGCCTCGCCCGTGGACCGCATGATCGCGAACTTCTTCCTCGGCGTGAACTCCCCACCGTGCCCCACCCGGTTCTTCACCTCCCGCCACATGGCGATGGCGTGGCTGCAGACCGGCGCACACGAGCACTCCGCCAGCGCCTGAGCGTCAGCCGAGGAGCGCGGGTTCGCCCGAGGTGGCGAACTCGTCCCTGCGGATGGTGATCATGAACCACGAGATCGGCGAGGCGAGCGCCACCGCGACCGCCGCCGCGAGGAATACCACCGAGTACCCGTCCACGAGTGACTGGAGGCCCGCGGCCGGAGCGTCGGAGGCGCCTGTGGCTGCACCCACCGTGTAGAGGGCGGTGAACACGGCCGTGCCGACCGAGCCGCCGATCTGCTGGGTGGCGGTGACGGCCGCACTGGCCACACCGGCGTCGCGAGGCGCGATACCGTGCAGCGCAACGTTCTGCATCGGCACGAAGATCAGCGCGAGCCCGATGCCGAGCAGGATCTGCGAGGGCAACACCTCCAGCGCGAACGAGCCCTCGACCGTGATCCGGCTGAGCAGCAGCAGGCCCGCGGCGGCGATCAGGGGACCCACGGTCATGAGGATGCGCGGGCCGACGGTCGGTAGGAGCCGTGAGACCACGCCGGCGGACACGATGATGGCGCCCGTCATCGGTAGCGATGCCAGTCCGGAGATCAACGGACTCATCCCGAGGACTATCTGGAAGTACAGCGTCAGGTAGAGCAGGGCGCCGAGGAGCGCAGCGCCCACCGCGATCGAGGAGAGGTAGGCACCGGCCCGCGCGCGGTTGGTGATGATGCGCAGGGGTAGCAGCGGGTGGGCGGCGCGCGATTCGACGAGGACGAAGAGCGCGAGCAGCACCACACCGAGCGCCAGGAACCCGAGGGTGTCCGCGCGGATCCAGCCGGCCTCGGCCCGCGTGAAGCCGTACACGACGGATGCGAGGCCCAGGCTCACGAGCACGGCCCCGGGGACGTCGTACCGGGTGTCGCCCTCCGCCCGGCTCTCACGGAGCAGAGGGATGCCCGCGGCGATGGCGACGACGGCGATCGGCACGTTGACGAGCAGGCACCAGTGCCAGCTGACGTACTCGGTCAGCACCCCACCGAGTACCAGCCCCACGGCCGCGCCGCCACCGGCGATGGTCCCGTACACGGCGAAGGCCCGTACGCGGTCCTTGCCGCCGGGGAAGGTGACCGAGAGGATGGCCAGCGCCGCCGGCGCGAGCAGGGCGGCGAAGACACCCTGGAGCCCGCGGGCGAGCAGGAGCATCTCCCCCGTGGTCGCGATCCCGCCGACCGCGGAGGCCAGGGCGAAACCGCCCATGCCGACCAGGAACGAGCGCTTCCGGCCCCAGAAGTCGGCGATGCGCCCGCCGAGGAGGAGCAGCGCGCCGAACGTGAGCGCGTAGAGGGTCACCACCCAGCTGCGGTCGGTGTCGGACATGCCGAGCTCGGCCTGGGCCTGCGGGAGCGCGATGTTCACGATGGTGCCGTCGAGCACCACGGTCAGCTGCGCGAGCGCGACGATCGCCAGCACGAGCCATCGGTTCGCGGGGGCGGCGCTGCGCTGGCGCGTGGCGGGGGCAGCGGAAGGACTGGAGGGCGGGACGGGCATGGATCTCCTCGGAAGTGATGTCACCTCCGAGCGTAGAAGGCGCCCTCGGCTGAGTCAAACGAACTAGTTCGTTTGGTTATACTGGCGGAATGACGACGACGACGACCGACGTACGTGCCCGGGTACTCCTGGCGGCGCGCGCCGAGTTCGCCGCCCACGGACTCGCCGGCGCGAGGATCGACCGCATCGCAAAGGCCGCCGCGGCGAGCAAGGAGCGCCTCTACGCGCACTTCACCGAGAAGACGGTTCTCTTCCAGGCCGTCCTGGACGCGAACGTCGCAGAGTTCGACGAGGCGATGATCCTGGACCCCGGCGACGTCGCAGCCTTCGTCGGCCACGTCTTCGACCACACGCACGAGCACCCGGACATCCTCCGCATGCTCACCTGGGCGCGGCTCGAAGGGCTGCAGTACGACGTCCCGAACCCGTCGCCGAAGGCGGCCGGCATGCTGTCCGCCATCCGCGAGGCCCAGGAGCTGGGCACGGTCGACACCACCTGGGTGCCCGAGGAGCTCCTGACGCTCCTGTTCGGGCTCGCCAACGCCTGGGCGCAGGCTCCGCTCATGGCGCACGAGCACGCGGCGGGAAGCACCCTCGGCTCCCACCGCACCGCGGCCGTCGAGGCCGCGCGCCGCCTGCTGAGGCCCGTGCCCTGAACCGCAGCGGCGGACCCGCCCGTTCACGGGAAGGTCACCTGCCGCTGATACGTTCCGGACATGGACGAACTGCTGCCCGTACCCACCGCGGTCACCGCCGCCGACCTCGAGGACCGCGACGGCTACGACGCCGGGTTCCTGGCCACGGGCGAGGACCTGCCGCTGCCCGCACTGACCGGTGACGTCGACACGGCACTGCTGCCGTACACGCACTTCTCCGTGCTCATGCGGCTCGACAAGCGCCTCGCTGCGGTGGCCGGGCTCTGCATCGACGGCGCGAAGCTCATGGACCTCAGCCGCTCCGGGATCAACTGGCGGCTCGATCCGCGGCTCTCCGAGGACCAGCAGACAGGTGAACGGGCCTACGCCCGCAACGACATCGACCGCGGTCACCTCGTTCGGCGGGCGTCCGCCGTGTGGGGGGACACCCGGGCGGAGGCGTCGCAGGCCAACGTGGACACCTTCCACTACACCAACGCCGCTCCCCAGGCGGCGGAGTTCAACCAGGGCATGGAGCTGTGGCTGGGCCTCGAGAACTACCTGCTGGACAACGCCGCGCAGTACGAGCGCCGCCTCGTGGTGTTCACCGGGCCCGTGTTCGGCGAGCTCGATCCGGTGTATCGGGGGGTGGAGATCCCGCTGCGCTACTTCAAGGTGGCGGCCTTCGTGCAGGACGGCCGCCTCGCCGCGACCGCCTACGTGATCGACCAGACCCCGCAGCTCTCCGAGCTGCCCGACGTCCCGCGCCCGGGAGCGGTGGACGACGCCCCGCCGCTCGGACCGTTCCGGACGTTCCAGGTGCCGGTGGGGGCCGTCCAGGGCCTGACGGGTCTCGATCTCGGGACCCTCGTCGCCGCCGATCGTCTGCCCGCCGCGGACCCCGCGCTCCGCGGGGACTCCTCGATCGGGGGGAGCTCTGCGTGGCGGGAGTTGGCATCCCTGGAGGACATCCGGGTGTAGCGCCGGACCACGTCCGGCGCGGGACCGGTTCCGAGCGCGACGAATCCTGAGCGCACGGCCCGCGCCGTCCGGGGTCTAGAGTTCTGCGTAGCCGCGGAGGACGACCGGAGGGGGTGGGGCAGGTGTCGCACAGTGCCGCCCCGAAGCCCGTCGGCATTGCGGATGTCGCACGGGCGGCCTCGGTGTCCATCACCACGGTGTCGCACGCCCTGAGCGGCCGCGGACCCGTCGCCGAGGCGACGAGGATCCGCGTGCGTCGCGTGGCCGACGAACTCGGCTATGCGCCGAACCGGCTCGCGAGCGGGCTCCGGAGCCGCCGGTCGCAGACCCTGGGGCTCGTCTCGGACGACATCGCCACCACGCCGTTCGCCACGCGGGTGGTCCTCGGTGCGCAGGATGCCGCGTCCGAGCGTGACCAGTTGCTCGTCGTGGTGAACTCGAGCCGCGACACCGGCATCGAGTCCCGGCAGCTCGCTGGACTCCTCGCCGCGCAGGTGGACGCCGTGATCTACGCACGGATGTTCCACCAGGACTCCGCGATCCTGCCCCGCGAACTGGACAGGATCCCGTCCGTGCTCGTCGACACCACGGATGTCCGTGGTGGTCTCCGTTCGGTGGTGCCGGACGAGGAGCAGATCGGGCGCCTCGCGACGGAGACGCTGATCGCCGCAGGCCATACGGCGATCGCCCACCTGACAGTCTCGGCGACGGGCCGCGGGAGTGTGGGCCGCCTGGCCGGGTACTCGGCCGCCCTGCACGATGCCGGGCTGCGTCCGCGGATCTTCACGGGCGGTGATCCCGGTACCTCGGCAGCAGGGCGCGCCGCCTTCGCCGAACTGATGGCCGCGAGGGCCCACGACGTCACGGCGGTGTTCTGCTTCAACGACCCCATGGCCATGGGTGTGTACCAGGCCGCCGAGCGCGCGGGGGTGAGGATCCCCGATGACCTCTCGGTGATCTCGGTGGACGACTTCGAACCGGTGTCCTCGGGCCTGCTCCCCGGGCTGACGACCGTCTCCCTGCCGCACTACGCGATGGGCCGGTGGGCCGTCCTCACGGCCCTGGCGGAACTGGACGGCGCCGTCCGCGAGGCGCAGGTCGAGACGCGCCTGCCCGGCACCCTCGTCACGCGTGGCTCCGTCTCGGCCCCGCGATCACACGGTCCACTGTGGGGCGGCTAGGGTCAGCGGTCCGCCGTCACCCGGCCGAGGGGTGGCGCAGGCCGAAGACCGTGATCCCGTCCCCGGCCGCCGTCACCGCCCCCTCCGAGCCCGGGAGCGGCGCCGCGAAGATCCCCGCCTCGGAGGAGACCTCCACGATCGGACCGTCGACGACGACGCGCAGGTCCCCCGCCCACGGCACCTCGAACTCGTCCGCGCCGATCCGGACGACCACCGTGGCCGGATTCCGGTGCATCGCGAGGATCACGGTGCCGGCCCGCCGGACCTCCAGCGCGTCACCCGCAGCAGGCGGCCACAGGACGTCGACGGCGTCGCTGCCCCCGGCCTCGGTCCGGTACCGCTCGAGGTCCCCGTGGGGCGAGGCCACCAGCACGTCGTCCTGCACGCGGAGCCGGTACGGGATCGAATGGGCGCCAGCCCACCCCGTACCCGCGACCTCCCGAAGCCAGAACATCAGGCAGGGCGAGCCGTCGGCGTCCGTGAAGGTCGTGGCCGCGTACGGGGACGGGCCGTAGCTCAGCCGACCCCACGTCCGCGGGGCGAAGGCCCCGTCGGTGAAGGTACCGAGGGCGTAGACGACGTCGCAGAGCACGTCGTCGTCCCAGACGGACACCAGGAGCACGTGCCGGCCGTCCACCCCGATGATCTGGGGGCACTCCCACATCGAGCCGGCCCACAGGGGCAGGTTCTCCGCACCGGAGCGCCGAACGGCGATCCTGTCCTCACGCCAGTCCACGCCGTCGTCGGACACGTACCCGAGAGCGCCGGCGCTCCCGTCGGCGAAGCCGGCGCCCACGAGCATCCGCACCGTCCCGTCCACCTGGACGATCGTCGGGTCGCGGTACACGACCACCCCCTGTTCCCGGGGCGGCACGGCCACGACAGGTCCCTTCTCCCAGCGGAGCCAGTCGTCGTCGAGCGGCGTAGCCGACCGCACGCTCCCCACCGCGGGATGGTCCGCCGAGACGGACGTGTAGAAGATGCGCGCGCGTCCCGCCGCATCCACCATCAGCGATCCGGACCAGACGCCGTCGTCCCCGTCGCCGGGCGCCAGCGCCGGCGGCAGCTCGGTCAGCGAGAACAGATCGGGACCGGCGGCATGGCCCCAGTGGCACCCCAGCCCCCAGGACGTGTCGCCCGGGACGTGCTGGAAGAACAGGTGGTACCTGCCGTCGGAGAACGTGATCCCGTGGGGATCGTTGATCCACCCCTCCGAGGTGAAGTGGAACCGGGGGCGGTCATGGCCGCGGAGCTTCTCCATGGTGTCCATATCGTTATGTGATCGAGGCCTAAAACGTTTTGTGGTTCGTGATGACGCTCACTAAGGTCAGGAGCTATCAAAACGTTTTGGGTAGATGCTACCCCGCAATCGAAAGGACGAAGCGATGAGGCTTCCACAGAAAATCGCCGGGTCGCTGACCGTCGCCCTGGCCCTCGCGATGACCGGCTGCAGCGGAGGCGGAGGAGGTGAGGCCGAGGGCGGCGACGGAGGGCCGATCACCATCATGGGTGCGTTCACCGACGCCCAGGCCGAGGCCTTCCAGGCGGATCTCGACGTGTGGTCCGAGACGTCGGGCATCGAGGTCACCTATGACGGCAACACCGATTTCCAGACGGCCGTCGTGGCGCGGGCCACCGCGGGGAACCCCCCGGACATCGCGATCTACCCGCAGCCGGGGGTCCTGAAGAGCCAGACGTCGTCCCTGTTCCCGCTCGAGGAACTCGGGATCGACGTCGAGGCGGTCATCGCCGATGAAGCCAACGGCCTCGGCACCATCGCGCAGGTGGACGGACAGACGTTCGGCCTGCCCTACTCCATCAACGTCAAGTCCCTCGTCTGGTACAACCCCAGCGCCTTCGAGACGGCCGGGCTGACCATCCCGACCACGGATGCGGAGCTCACGGAACTGCAGCAGACGATCATCGACCGCGACCTCGGCTCGCCCTGGTGCATGGGCCTCGAGTCCGGCGCGGGTACCGGCTGGGCCGCCACGGACTGGCTCGAGGAGTACGTGCTGCGCTACGGCGGGCTCGAGGAGTACAACGCGTGGATCGCGGGGGACGTGACCTTCGACAGCGATCTGGTGCGCCAGGCCGGCGACAAGGTCGCGGAGCAACTCCTCGCACCCGGCAAGGTCAACGGCGGCGGGCCCGCCGCGGCGACCACCTCCTTCCAGACGGCGGGCAACCAGCTGTTCACGGAAGGCAGGGACAACGGCCAGTGCTTCATGATGCGGCAGGGATCGTTCATCTCGGATTTCTTCCCCGAGGACATCAAGGCCGAGATCCAGGCCGGCGACCTGACCAACATCGACTTCTTCCAGTTGCCCTCCCCCGAGGGGACCGACGTCGCGATGCTCGGCGGCGGCGACCTCGTCGGTGCGTTCACCAACTCCGACGAGACCCGGCAGGTCGTCGAATACCTCGTCGGCAAGGACTTCGGGACCAACGGGTACGCCAGCCAGGCGATCTTCCTGTCCCCGCACAACGACTTCGACGCCGCCAACTACACCACGGAGTTCCAGCGGAAAGCACAGAGCCTGCTCGCCGAATCGACCATCTTCGGATTCGATGCCTCCGACCAGATGCCCGGTGAAGTGGGAGCCGGCACCGAATGGACGCAGCTCACCAACTGGTTCTCGGGCCAGACGACCATGGACGAGGCTTTCCAGGCCATCGACGCCTCCTGGCCCAACCGCTAGACGACGCTCGCGACGGCCGGGGTCCCGCCGATCCCGGCCGTCGTCGCCACCTCCTCACAACGACGTCAGGTAGCAGACACCATGCCCATCCTCAGCGCACTCGTCTCGGTCGTCCTCGGACTCGGGATCTCCCTCCTCATCTTCTGGAGCCTCAACTGGCTGGTGGAGAAGAGCAGCAACCGCTGGAAAGCGCGGCTCCTGCCCTACGTCTTCCTCGCGCCCGTCCTGATCCTCGTGTCCATCTTCCTGCTGTACCCGGCCGTGAGAACCCTGTTCCAGAGCTTCACCCAGACGAGTCAGCGGCGCGGGGAAGGTGACCGCTTCGTCGGGCTGCAGAACTACGTCGAGCTGGTGACGGACCCGGGGTTCCTCGGGGTCCTCCTCAACAACCTGCTCTGGGTGCTCGTCGTCCCTGCGGTGACGCTCGTGATCGGGCTCCTCGTGGCGATCCTCACCGACCGGCTCGGCAAGAAACGCGAGACCACCTTCAAGGCGATGATCTTCCTGCCGATGGCCATCAGCGGTGTGGCGGCAGCCGTCACCTGGAGATTCATCTATTTCTACGCGCCCCCGGGCAACCCGCAGATCTACCTCCTCAATGCACTCTGGACGGGCGTCACCGGTCAGGATCCCATTCCCTGGCTCACGCTCGACCAGGGCCGCCTGAACAGCTTCCTCCTGATGGTCATCGCCATCTGGCTCCAGACCGGGTTCGCCATGGTGCTGCTCTCCGCAGCCATCAAGGCCGTTCCTGAGGAGACCATCGAGGCCGCCCGCCTCGACGGCGCCAGCGAACGGCGGGCCTTCTTCCTGGTGATCATCCCGCAGATCCGCGGCACGGTCCTCGCGGTCTTCGTGACCATCGTCATCTTCGTCATGAAGATCTTCGACATCATCTACGCCATGACCGGCGGGCAGTACAACACGAGCGTCCTCGCCGTCGACTTCTACGCGCAGCTCTTCAGCTTCCAGAACCCCGGCAAGGCCGCGGCCGTCGTCATCATCCTGATGATCGCCGTCGTCCCACTGATCGTCTACCAGGTCCGCAGCTACAAAGCGCAGGAGGAACTCCGATGACCATCATTCCGACACCGATCGTCGACGACGCCGAGGGGCGCGTGCAGATCGACACCCGTACTGCGAAGAAGCCGCGCCGACGTACTCCCGAGGAGACGGCGAAACCCCGCGTCCTCAGCACCGTCATCATGGGGGCCATCGCCCTGGCGTGGCTCTTCCCGCTCGTCGGCCTGCTCATCACGAGCTTCCGCACCAGGGCCGGCGTCGATGCCACCGGCTGGTGGACCGTGTTCGTCGACCCCTTCGGCCAGGGGTGGACCGGCCAGAACTTCTCCGACGCCTGGCTGGCACTCGACGTCGGGACCACGTTCTGGAACTCGGTCGCCGTGACCATCCCGGCCACGGTGCTCCCGGTGATGATCGCGGCGATGGCTGCCTACGCGTTCACGTTCTTCCAGTTCCGGGGCAAGGAGATCTACTTCGGGATCGTCCTCGGGCTCATGGTGGTTCCCGTGCAGCTGGCGATCATCCCCGTGCTGCAGCTCTTCGTCTGGTTCGGGAACACCACCGGCATCCAGATCATCGGCCAGTACCCCGCAGCGTGGATCGTCCACGCGACGTTCGCCATGCCGCTCGCCATCTACATGCTGCGCAACTACATGCAGACCCTGCCCAACTCACTCATCGAGGCCGCGAAGATCGACGGCGCGAGCCACTTCCAGACGTTCTGGCGGCTCGTGGTGCCGATGTCCGTCCCCGCCCTCGCGTCCTTCGCCATCTTCCAGTTCCTCTGGGTCTGGAACGACTTCCTCGTGGCGTACATCTTCATCCAGAGCGGGCCCAACGCGGTCATGACGCAGGGCCTGTACACGTTGCTGGGCCAGTACGGTCAGGGCTGGCAGCGCGTTGCCGCGGGCTCCTTCATCACCCTCGTGGTGCCCCTCGTGATCTTCTTCGGGCTCCAGCGGTTCTTCGTCCGGGGGCTCACCGCCGGCAGCGTCAAGTAGCCCGGCCGCGCCCGGACCCCATCACGGTTCCCGTGAGCCAGGTGCATCCCGTGCATTCCGTGACGATGGCCGACGTCGCCGATGCCGCCGGGGTGTCCGGCGCGACGGTGTCGCGGGTCCTGAACGACCACCCGGGCGTCAGCGCGCACACCCGCCGACGGGTGGAACGGGCCGTCCGGGAGCTGGGCTACACGCCGAACCGCGTGGCGAGTTCCCTCGCAGGGGGTCGGGTCATGCTGGTCGGGGTCGCGCTCCCCCTCGGCGCGGTCGGTGCGTCGATGACGCTGGCGGTGATCATCGACGTCCTGGGCCGGCAGGGTTTCGAGGCCGTGGTGCAGGACGCGGCCGGCGATCCGTCGGGAAACGGGCGCATCCTGGAGCGCTTCCTGGGACACCGGGTGGATGGCGTGCTCTTCGGCGTCGCCCGCCGCGTCGCGCCGCCGTGCCCCGATCGGGACGGCACCCCCGTGGTCGTCGCGGACCTGTTCGGTGGTCCACCGCCCGAGGCCGCGGGAGCGGAGGGCGGCTGCGTGCCGGAGGGTCAGGCGCCGGCCCGGCTCGGTGCCGACGCCGCCACCCGGCTGCTGTGCCGGATCAGGGCAGCCACGCCTCGGGATACCCCGACGGTACGACGGCGCCCGGCACGTTCGTGAGCGGTGCCACCTCTCGCGGGTGGGCAGGAAACTGGTCAGGCCTCGAAGAGCCGCGCCCCCACGAAGCTTCCCTCGGCCACGCCGCCGGGCACCGCGAACAGCGCCGAGCTCACGTGCTTGATGTACTCGTTGAGGATGTCCGAGCCGGCGAGGCGCGTCTGCACCGGGATGAAGCCGCGCTCGGGGTCGCGCTGGAAGCAGATGAAGAAGAGACCGGCGTCGAGCCGCCCGAGCTCGTCGTTGCCGTCCACGAAGTTGTAGCCGCGCCGCAGCATCCGGGCGCCGCCGTTCGCGTCGGGGTGCGCGAGCCGCACGTGGGAGTGCTCGGCGATGATCGGCTCACCGCCCTTGCCCGGCATGGAGAAGTCCGGTGCCGTGAACTCGTCGCCACCGGAGAGGGGCGCGCCGGCCCCCTTGGTCCGGCCGATGGAACGCTCCTGCTCGGAGAGCCGCGTGCGGTCCCAGGGCTCGATGTTCATGCGGACCTTGCGGGAGACGAGGTAGGAGCCGCCCGCCATCCACGCCTGGTCGTCGTCCTGGCCGACCCACACGTGCTCGTCCACGGCAGCCGGGTCCTCGGCCTTGAGGTTGGAGGTCCCGTCCTTGAAGCCGAAGAGGTTGCGCGGGGTCACCTGCGCCGTGCTGGTGCTCGAGGTCCGGCCGAAGCCCAGTTGCGAATAGCGCAGCGACGCGCGGCCGAAGGCGATGCGCGAGAGGTTCCGGATGGCGTGGACCGCCACCTGGGGATCGTCGGCGCACGCCTGGATGCAGAGGTCACCGCCGCTGATGCGCTCGTCGAGCATGTCTCCGGAGAATTTCGGCAGCTGGACCAGGGCCCTCGGCTGCCGCGCCGCGAGACCGAACCTGTCCACGCCGTCGGCCGTGCGGAAGAGCGTGGGGCCGAAGCCGAACGTGATGGTCAGGCCGGTGGGGCCGAGGTCCATCGCCTCACCCGTGTCCTCGGGCGGGGCCTCGTAGGGACCGGCGTCGGGGTCGAACTCGCCCGCACTGCCGCCCTGGCTCATACGTGCCGCGGCGACCGTCCAGTCCTCGAGGAGGCCGATCAACTTCTCCCGCGGCACGTCGTCCATGTCGAAGACGGCGAAATGCAGGCGGTCCTGCGCCGGGGTGGTGATACCGGCCTGGTGCTCGCCGTGGAACGGGTAGCTGAGTGCGTCGGGATCGGCCGGGCTCGCCGTCGCCTCCGGGACCGAGCGTCCGGCGGCCACACCGGCGCCCACGCCCGCAGCGGCACTGACCCCGGCCAGGGAGAGCGCCCTGCGGCGCGAGATGCGGAAGGTACGGGGTGACATGTCGGCTAGCCCAGCAGTGACGCGGTGATCCGCGAGAGGGGTTCGCTGAGTGCGTTCACGCGGTCTGACAGCGCCTTGACGTCCTCGGGGCCCAACTCGCCGTACGTGACGTAGGTGATGTCCCGCTGGGCGGCGTCGGGGGCGCTGGTACGGTGCTCGTCGAGTGCGGAGGACAGCGCGGTGAAGTCGGCCTCGAGGGTCGTCACGAGCTCGGGGTCCTTGACCGCGAGGAGGTCCTTCAGGCCGTCGAACAGCACCCGCGCGCCCTCGACGTTGCCCTGGAAGTCCCAGAGGTCGGTCCCGGACCAGATCTCCTCCTCACCCGTGACCTTGCCGTTGGCCACCTCGTCCATGAGGGCGATCGCCCCGTTGGCGAGCTGGTCGAGGGAGAGCTCGATGTCCTGGATGCTCGCATGCAGCGTGGTGGTGTCCTCGACGAGCTGCGCGGCAACGGCCTCGCGTTCGGCCTGCGTCAGGGGCGTGTACGCGGCGTCGGCGGGCGGCCAGAGATCCTTCTCGATGCGGTGCCAGCCGGTCCACTCCTCACCCTCGGCGAGGTCCGCCTCACGGTTGTCGAGCTTGGGGTCGAGGTCGCCGAAGCTCTCGGCCACGGGCTCCACGCGCTCGAAGTGCATGCGCGTGGTCGGGTACAGGCGCCGCGCCTCGTCGTCGTTCCCGGCGATGTAGGCGGCGGCGAAGTCCTCGGTGCCCGTGAGCAGCTGGTCCACCTGGTCCTTGACGTAGGCCTTGTAATTGAGCACGGCGGTGTCGATCTGCTCCTGCTCGTCCCCGCTGGCCTCGACGGCCGTCCCGGAGTCGGTGACGGTGAAGGCGGCGCGCCCCACGCCGTCGCCCACCATGCCCGGCTTGCACACGGTGTAGTAGGAGCCGGGCTTGGCGTTGACCACCAGGTTGCGGCTGATCCCGGGGCCGATGTTCTCCACTTCGGAGACGATCCGCAGGCCGTCCTCGGCCAGGAGGTAGAACTCCGTGACCTGGTCACCGGAATTGGTGATCGCGAAGGCGAGGGGGCCGCTCCCGGCCGTGTCCGCGGAGACCGCGCACTCGCCGGCGGTGCTGGTGACCGTCAACTCACCCGGGGCAGCGCCGTCGGACGTGCCGGCCGTGGCGTTCGGGGTGCAGGCGGTGAGGAGGACGACGCCGCACGCCGCCAGGAGGGCGGCGGGCTTCGGCAGGCGGGCGGTGATCACTGGACTCCTTGGGGAACGGGCTGTGCGGTGGCGGGAGCGGGCGTGCGCCGGAGGCTCTGCCGGATGAACAGGGTCATGGTGGGGATGGTGTAAGCCAGCCAGGCGATGCCTTCGAGCCAGGTGGTGGCGGGCGAGAAGTTGACGGTGCCCTTCAGGATCGTGCCGTACCAGCTGGACGGCGGCACCGCGGCGCTGACGTCGAACATGAGGGTGTTGAGGCCTGGCAGGATGCCCGCTTCCTGGAGGTCGTGGATGCCGTAGGAGAGCACGCCTGCCGCCACGATGATGAGCATGCCGCCGGTCCAGGTGAAGAACCTCGAGAGGTTGATGCGGAGCATCCCGCGGTAGAACATCCAGCCCAGCACGACGGCGGAGGTGAGTCCCAGCGCGGCGCCCAGGATGGGCTGGGTGGTGGACCCGGTGGCCTGCACCGCGGACCAGATGAACAGGGCGGTCTCGAGGCCCTCGCGGCCGACGGCGAGGAAGGCGACGACCACGAGGCCCTTACCGCCCGCCGCGAGGTGCCGATCCACATGGCCGTGCAACTCGCCGCGCATGTTCTTCGCGGTCCGCGCCATCCAGAAGACCATCCAGGTCACGAGCCCCACGGCGATGATGGACAGCGAGCCGCCGATCGCCTCCTGGGCCTCGAAGGTCAGGCCGTGCGTGCCGTACGTGAGGAGCGCGCCGAACCCGAGGGACAGGGCGGCCGCGAGGGACACCCCGAGCCAGATGCCGGGCAGCAGGTCCTTGCGCCGGATCTTCACCAGGTAGGCGATGAGGATGACCACCACGAGCGCGGCCTCGAGGCCTTCGCGCAGGCCGATCAGGTAGTTCGCGAACATGAGAGGGCTTCCTTGCCGAGAAAAGCCCTGCCCAGGTCGCAGAGGCTAGGCAAGCATAACCTAACTTCTCAGTCGTACGAAGAGTTGATCGGCGGCCGTCAGGGGCGCAGCATCAGCGCCGTGATGGGCTTCGCGGCGGCGATGTCGCGCTCGATCGCGGCCTACTGGGAGCGAACCGAGGCTGCGGACCGACCATCATGAGGGTGCCCTCTGTCGCCAGGCATCATGGTGGCAGCATCACGGGTCAAGGGGCGATACTCCCCGTCACCCGGTCGACCTGGTGTGATGCGCTTCCTGGCGGTCCAGGTGGTCGAGCAGGAGCCGGGCGATCTCGTCGGGCCGCTCGTCGGTGAGGAAGTGTCCGGCCGGCACGGTCACCTGGATGACGTGGGCGGCGATGTCGCCGGCGACGGCGGCCATGGCGGCTCCCATCGAGTGCTCGCCGCCGATGGCGAGGGTCGGGACCGTCAGCAGGCCGTCCTGGTCGAGGTGGGCTCGGGTGTCGGCCGCGTCCTGGCCGAACCAGGCGGCGTACGTGGAGACCGCCGCGTGCACGGCCCCCGGACGTCGGAGCGCGTCGGCATAGAACCGTCTGTCCTCGGGCCCCACGGTTCGACGATCGAGGAGGAAGGTGTCGAAGAAGTGGTCGACGTAGACCTCCTCACGGCCGGAGATCAGCGCGGTGGCAAGGTCCACCTGTTGATGGAAGCCGAAGTGCCATGCGGCACCGCCGGCAACGATGGCCTGGAGAGTCGCCGTGCCGGGCACGACGCCCTCGACGAGCGTCAGGCTGCAGACGTCGGCATCATGCTGTCGGGCGTAGGCGTGGGCGATGGTCGTGCCGATGTCATGGCCGACGACGTGCGCAGCGTGGTCGCCGGCTGCGGCGAGTGCTGCAACGACGGCGTGGAGGTCAGCGGCCATCGTGCTCTTGTCGTAGCCGTCGGCCGGCACGTCGGACCCGGCGGCGCCGCGGTAGTCGGGGACGATCACCCGGTAGCGCTCGGCCAGGATCGGAGCCACCCGATGCCACTCGTAGCCGCTCTGGGGGAAGCCGTGGATCAGCAGGACCGTGGGGCCCTGGCCGCCGACGCGGTAGCCGATACGGGTGCCGTCGTGGTCGACCGTGCCCGTCTCCCAGCCGTCGAACCCGCGTTTCAGCGCGGCGGTGCGGACTGCCTCATGGCGCGTCGTGCCGGCGTCGGCGGCGCTCATGGACGCAGGTCCGTCGCCGCGCGGCCCTCGAGAGCCATCGGCACCGATTCGTGCTCGTGGACGATCACCCAGGAGCCGTCGATCTTGGCCAGGGCGAGGGTCTTGCGGAACCACAACTCGGTGCGTTGCCCGGCGACCGTGTAGGCGATCCGGGACAGGCTGTAGGTGACCGCGACGCCATGACCGACCAGCTCGTGCTGGTCGACGACCTCGTAGTCGACCGGTCCCTCGAAGTTGTGGAATGCCTGCTCGAGGTAGGCGGCGTCCATCCGGGTCTCGCCCGCCAGCTGGAGTGGGCCGTTGAGCCCGTATTGCACGAAGTCCCGCGACTGGGTGGCCAGCGTGCCGGTGGCGGAGGTCGTCCGCAGAGCGTCGGCGCGCTTCGCGAGGACCTCGCGCACTGCGGCGATGTCGCCGCTGATGTCGGAGTCGGTGGTTGTCATGGTTGCGTCCGTTCTGTCGAAGGCCACCAGCGTTGCATCTTTGACCAATCGTTTCAACATGGGCCACAGAGTCTGTCCAGGGAGGAATCGGTGCGGGAGAGCGTTAGACTGATTATTCCAAGATGAACGGGGAGGACATGGCCGGCCGCAAGCAGTTCGACCCTCAGGTCGCCCTCGAGGCGGCACTGCGGGTGTTCTGGACCCAGGGCTACCGCGGCACGTCGGTGCAGGATCTCGAAGCGGCGACGGGCATAGGACGGGCCAGCATGTACAGCACCTTCGGGGAGAAGGAAGACCTGTTCCTTCTCGCCCTCGACTCCTACGTCGACCGGTACGGCCCCCCGGTCCGCGAGGCGTTCCGCATCCACGCCGACAACTCGGCTCAGGCCCTGCGCGCCACCTTCGACGCAGCCCTCACCCGGATGTCCGACACCGGGCTGCCCGCGGGCTGCCTGATCGCCCAGAGCACCTCCGACCTGCCGTCACTGGGTATACGCTCCCAAGCCGTGGTCTCCGATTTGCTCCGCACCCAGATCAGCACCATCACCGCCGCACTTCACGCAGACCGCCGGAGCGGCCGCCTCGACGAGAGCGCCGACCCTGAGGCACTTGCCGCTTTCCTCGCAGGCACCATTCACTCGCTGTCGCTCCTGCACCGCAACGGCATCGCGCTCGAGGTCCTCGCGCGGGTTGCGGCACATGCTCTCGCAACCATCCCGATCTCAGTGAGGACCTAGGAGATCGCCTCACGCTCGGAGCCGGGATCCGATGGCCCCGAGAGCTTTCTCCTCCACCCTCAGGGGCGCAGCATCAGCGCCGTGATGGGCTTCGCGGCGGCGATGTCACGCTCGATCGCGGCAGCCGCGCGGCTGAGTGGAGGCTCGTAGATCGCGACGACGTCCTCACTTCCGGAAGCCTGCGTGGACACGTTGATGGCGGCGATGACGCGCCCGTCCCGGTCACGCACCGGCACGGCGATGGAGCGGAGCCCCACCTCGAGCTCCTCGGACACCGACGCGTAGCCGTCACGGCCCGCGCGGGCGATGATCTGCCGCAGCGCCTCGGGTTCGTGCACCGTGTTCGCCGTGAGCGGGCGGAGGTCCGCCGTCGCGAGGTACTCGTCGAGTGTCCCGCGGTCTACGTCCGCCAGAAGTACGCGCCCCATCGAGGTGGCGTACGCCGGGAACCGGGTGCCGAGGTTGATCCCCACGCTCATGATGCGGCGCGTGGGCACGCGGGCCACGTAGACGACGTCATGCCCGTCGAGGACGGAGGCGGAGGTCGACTCGCGCAGCTCGGCGGAGAGCTCCTCCAGGTGCGGCTGGGCGATCTCGGGCAACGAGAGGCCGGAGAGGTAGCTGTAGCCGAGCTCGAGGACACGCGCCGTCAGCGCGAACTGCCGGCCATCGGTACGCACGTAGCCGATCTCGACGAGGGTCAGGAGGAAGCGGCGGGCCGTGGCGCGCGTCAGGCCCGTCTCACGCGCCACCTCGCTGAGCGTCATCTGCGGATGCTCGCTGTCGAAGCAGCGGATCACGGAGAGGCCGCGCGCCAGCGACTGGACGTACTGGCCGCTGGGGTCGGGGGTCTCCTGCTCCACGCTCATCCCAGCATCCTAGTCACGAGGCCCACCCCACTTGTACGCCAGAGGAACAGATGTTCTACTGGTGAACAAACACGCGGTAGGCAACGGGACGGTGGGTCGATGGCGACGGGAACAGGCGACGGACGGACACGCTCCACACAGGTGGGAATCATCGGGGCCGGGCCCGCCGGTCTCCTGATGTCGCACCTGCTGCACCGCGCGGGCATCGACAACGTGCTGCTCGAGCAACGCGACCGCCAGTACACCCTGGACCGCATCCGCGCCGGCGTCCTGGAGCAGGGCACCGTGGAGTTCCTCACCGAGGCGGGCCTCGGGGACCGCCTGCACAGCGAGGGCCTGAAGCACCACGGCATCTACCTGCAGTACGGGCAGGAGCGGCACCGCGTGCCCTTCACCGACCTGATCGGCCGCAGCGTATGGGTGTACGGCCAGCAGGAAGTGGTGAAGGACCTCGTGGCCAGCCTCGACGCCGCCGGTACGCCCGCCCTGTACGAGGCCACGGACGTCGCCGTCCACGACCTCGAGTCGGACCGCCCGTCCATCACCTACACGCACGACGGCGGCGAGCACCGCCTCGAGTGCGACGTGATCGTCGGCGCGGACGGCTTCCACGGAGTGTGCCGCCCGAGCATCCCCTCCACGCACCTCACCACCTACCAGCGCGACTACCCCTTCGGCTGGCTCGGCATCCTCGCGAACGTGGCCCCCTCCACGGACGAGCTGATCTACGCCCTCCACGAGAAGGGCTTCGCGATGCACAGCATGCGGTCCGAGAGCGTGAGCCGGCTCTACCTGCAGGTGGACCCCGCGGACTCGATCGACAACTGGTCCGACGACCGCATCTGGGCGGAACTGGACGAGCGGCTCGCCACCCCGGGCTGGAGCCTCGCACACGGCGAGATCTTCGACAAGGGCATCACGCCCATGCGCAGCTTCGTGAGCTCGACCATGCGCCACGGGCAGCTGTTCCTCGTGGGGGATGCCGCGCACATCGTCCCGCCCACCGGGGCCAAGGGCCTCAACCTCGCCGTCTGGGACGTCGCGATGCTGAGCACCGCCCTGCAGGACCACTTCCTCCATCACTCCTCCACCGGCCTCGAGACCTATTCCGAGAAGGCCGTGCAGCGCATCTGGGAGATCCAGCACTTCTCCACCTGGATGACCCGCATGCTGCACCGCTTCTCCAGCACGCCGGGTGCGCCCACCGAGGCCGACGAGTTCGACTACCAGGTGCAGCTCGGCCAGCTCAGCCACCTGGTGCGCTCGCCCAACGGCATGGCGCACGTCTCCGAGTACTACACGGGCCTCGACATGGGGCTCGGCGGGAGCCGGGCATGACCGAGGCGTTCCTGTTCGACGCCGTCCGCACGCCCTTCGGGAAGCTCGGCGGCGCGCTGGCCTCCGTGCGCCCCGATGATCTCGCGGCGCACGTCATCCGGGCCCTCCTCGAGCGCAACCCCGGCGTGGACCCGGCCGCGATCGACGACGTCGTGTTCGGCAACGCCAACGGCGCCGGCGAGGAGAACCGGAACGTGGCACGCATGGCCGGCCTGCTCGCCGGGCTCCCCGTCTCGGTGCCCGGCACCACGGTGAACCGGCTGTGCGGCTCCAGCCTCGATGCCGCGATGATCGCCTCCCGCCAGGTCGCGGTGGGCGACGCCGAGCTGGTGCTCGTGGGTGGCGTCGAGTCCATGAGCCGAGCGCCCTGGGTGGTCCCGAAGCCGGAGCGCGCGTACCCCACGCAGAACACGGCCATGGTCTCCACCACGCTCGGCTGGCGCCTGGTGAACCCGGCCATGCCCGAGGCGTGGACGGCGTCGCTCGGCGAGGCGACCGAGCAGTTGCGGCAGCGGCACGGCATCTCCCGTGAGCGCCAGGACGCGTTCGCCGCGGATTCGCACCGGCGCTCCGTTGCCGCGTGGGACGAGGGCCGGTACGCCTCCCTCGTCACCGAGGTCCCCGGCGTCGACCTGACCCGTGACGAGAGCATCCGCCCCGGTTCCACGCCCGGGAAGCTCGCGGGCCTCACACCCGTCTTCCGGCCCGCGAGTGACACCGAGGACGGTGGCACGATCACCGCCGGGAACGCCTCACCCCTGAACGACGGCGCCTCCGCGGCGTTCATCGGGTCCGCCGAGGCCGGCTCCCGCGCCGGGCTCACCCCGGGCATGCGCATCGCGGGACGTGGAGCGCACGCGCTCGATCCGCAGTTCTTCGGCTTCGCGCCGGTCGAGGCCGCGAACCAAGCACTCTCACGCGCAGGAATCGGCTGGGACGAGGTCGGCGCCGTCGAACTCAACGAGGCCTTCTCAGCGCAGTCCATCGCCTGCACGGATGCCTGGGGCGTGGACCCGGCGATCGTGAACGCCTGGGGCGGAGCGGTCGCGATCGGTCATCCCCTCGGCGCCTCGGGCGTGCGGATCCTCGGCACCCTCGCCGAGCGCATGCGCGGCGGCGGCGTCCAGTGGGGCGTGGCGGCCATCTGCATCGGCGTGGGCCAGGGCCTCGCCGTCGTGCTCGAGAACACGGGGAGGTAGCGGCATGGTGCTGATCATGGGAACGGCGGCCGACGCCGTCGCCGGGACCGCGGACGGTTCCACGGTGATGATCGGCGGGTTCGGGAATGCCGGCCAGCCGATGGAGCTCATCGACGCGCTGCTCGCGTGCGGCGCCACGGACCTCACCATCGTGAACAACAACGCGGGCCAGGGCGACGCCGGCCTCGCCCTCCTCATCCGGGAGGAACGCGTGCGGAAGATCATCTGCTCCTTCCCGCGGCAGAGCGACTCGTGGCACTTCGACCGTGCCTACCGCGCCGGCACGGTGGAGCTGGAGCTCGTGCCGCAGGGCAACCTCGCGGAACGGATCCGCGCCGCCGGAGCCGGTATCGGCGGCTTCCTGACGCCCACCGGCTACGGCACCCCGCTCGCCGCGGGCAAGGAGTCACGCGTGATCGACGGCCGCGGCTACGTCATGGAGTACCCGCTGCACGCGGACGTGGCGCTCATCAAGGCCCACCGCGCTGACCGCGCCGGGAACCTCGTGTACCGGAAGACCGCCCGGAACTTCGGGCCGGTCATGGCCACGGCCGCGCGCCGCACCGTGGTCCAGGTGGAGGACGTCGTGGACGTCGGCCTGCTCGATCCCGAGCACGTGGTGACGCCCGGCATCTTCGTCGACACCATGGTGCGCATCCCGGCCGCCCCCGTGCCCGGGCCGTCGATCGGCGCGCCCGTCGCCGCCGTCGTCGTCGGTGCCCACCCGTCCGCGTCCGACGCCGGGCCGGGCTTCCACCCGTCAGACGTCCGGGCGCCCGCACAGGGGCGCACCCGATGAGCGGCGGCCTGACGCGCGAGGCGCTGGCGCAGCTGGTCGCCGGTGACATCGCGACCGGCAGCTTCGTGAACCTGGGCATCGGCCAGCCCACTCTCGTGGCGAACTACCTGGAACCGGAGCAGCACGTCACCCTGCACACCGAGAACGGCATGCTCGGAATGGGCCCCGAAGCGCACGGTGCGGACATCGACGAGGACCTCATCAACGCCGGCAAGGTTCCCGTCACCGAGCTGCCCGGCGCCGCCTACTTCCACCACGCGGACTCCTTCGCCATGATGCGCGGCGGTCACCTCGACGTCTGTGTGCTGGGCGCCTTCCAGGTGTCCGCCGGCGGAGACCTCGCGAACTGGCATACCGGCGCCCCGGACGCCATCCCGGCCGTGGGCGGCGCCATGGACCTCGCCACCGGCGCGCGCGAGGTCTACGTGATGATGGGTCTCTTCGATCGCAGTGGCGCTCCGAAGCTCGTGCCCGCGTGCTCCTACCCGCTCACCGGGATCGGGTGCGTGACGCGCATCTACACCAGCGAGGCGGTGTTCCTGCTGACGCCCGACGGCGTGCGGGTCCGCGACGTCTTCGGCACCACGTTCGAGGAGCTCGAGGCGAGGCTGGACGTGCCGCTGCTGCGCTGACCTGCAACCCGCCGGACTCGGGGGCTTCGATGCCGCTCGGCGCCTGTCGCGCTGCAACACGCCGTGGCAGGGGCTCTGGACTGTCCAGAGACCCGGGTTCCGAGCGTCGACGTCGTACCCGGGGTGTAGCCGCTTCCGTCAGTCGAGCCGGGTGACCTCGTAGGTGTGTCCGGCTGCCCGCAGCCGCTCGACGAGCACGTCGCCGAGGGCCGATGCGGGGGTCAGTGACCCGCTGACCGGGGGCAACCGGTCGCCGTCGAGCGTGAGCGCGAGCGCCGACTCGCCCGCCATGACCGCGGTGGCCGCATACCCGGGGTCACCCGGTCCCGCTGCCACCGCGCGGTACCGGGCGCCGCGCTCGGTGCGGGCGGTGACCTCGGAGCGGAACCAGCCGCTCTGCTGCGTGGCCACGCTGGGGCCTCGTCCCGGTGCGGGGAGCACGCGATCGAGGACCGCACGGGTGGGCGGGAACGCCATGGCGCGCAGGAAGGCGCGCATGCCGACCGCGGTTCCGCGGGCGATGGCCGCTCCCGCCGCTCCGCGCGCCGTCCCGGAGACCTCGCCGTACTCGAACGAGCGCCCGTAGGCCCACCCCTGGAGCGCATTGCTGCGCCGGACGATCCGCGTGTTGTAGGGCGCCATGACGAAGGGTGCGGTCCACAGGCCGTTCTCCGCCTGCTGCACCGGGCCGGCGTCAGGTGGCTGATGCGCGCCGGGCTCGCGCCCCCGGTCCGGGCTGAGGGAGTGCGCGTCCTCCGCGAGCGCGCGGAGCGCAGGGCTCAATCGCACGCCGTCGAGGTGTCCGCGCATGGAGTCGATCGTGCCCCCGCTGACACCGCCCTTGGCCGTCGCGACCAGTTGGACGTCGGTCAGACCGCCCGCGCCGTCGGCCTCCGCTGCCCGGTGGAGCATCAGCACGGCGAGGTCGGAGGGCACCGAGTCGTAACCGCACGAGTGGACGATCCTGGCGCCGCTCGCCGTCGCGAGGGCGTCGTAGCGGTCGATGGCCTCGCGGACGAAGGACACCTCACCCGTGAGGTCGCCGTAGTGGGTTCCGGCGCGCGCGCAGGCCTCGACGACGGGTAGGCCGTACTTCATGTAGGGGCCCACGGTGGTGAAGAGCACCCGTGTACGCCCCGCCAGCGCTGCCGTGGAGTCCGCGTCCGTGGAATCGGCCTCGAGGAGGGGCCACGCGTGCGCTGCGGGAGGAAGCCCGGACCGGGTCTCCGCCAGTTTCGCCGCCGATCGCCCTGCGAGGCCGACACGCAGGCCCGCCGGCGCGTGCTCCGCCACGTAGGCGGCGATCAGCCTGCCCACGAAGCCGGTGGCGCCGTAGATGACGAGGTCGTGATCGCGATCCGCTGTGTCCGTGTTGTCCTGGTCCATGCTGTCCTCCTCGTGTGCCGACTGCGTCGACGGGTGGGTCGGGCCGGACCGCCCGCCGAATGAGCTCGGGTCTTTACAGGCTAACTACTTAGAGAGACAATCTAGTTATGGACGCCATGACGGAGAGCTCCGGGGCCGCAGTGAGTACCGAGTGGCCGAGCGATTGGCTCAGAGCCACTCTGGGCTTCCTCTGCCTCCGTGCGCTCGCTGCCGGCCCCTCCTACGGGTACGCGATCATCACCGAGTTGGAGCGCTCCGGGCTCGGCACGATCAAGGGTGGAACCTTGTACCCGTTGTTGACCCGATACGAATCGGCGGGCCTCGTCACGACCGAATGGCGGGCGGGCGACGGCGGCCCCGGCCGCAAGTACTTCGCCCTGACCGCACATGGCCGCGCTGAACTATCCCGCCTCAGCGCCCGGTGGGTGCGCTTCTCCGACACCACTGTCCGCTACCTCGACCGACCTACCGAGAAGGACCCGACATGATCCAGCGAACCAGCGATCAGCGATGGTTTGACCAGCTCGTCATGGAACTCCGGCTTCGACAGGTGCATGGAAGCGCCATCGGGGACACCGTCGCGAGTGCGAAGGAACTGCTCGGGGACACGGGTCAGGGCGCCGAGGAGACCTTCGGTACCGCTCGTGACTATGCTGAGGCGCTGGAGCTCCCCGCCGCCCCGGAACGTGCGTGGGTGCGGGAGGCGCTCGTGCCCGTGACCCTCTCGCTCCTGGCCTTCCTGCTGTTCAACCAGGCCGTGGTCCCCTGGACACGCGCCGAGCCGATGCTGGTGTCGGCGGCGCAGTTGGCTTTCCTCGCCGCGCCCGTGGCCCTCATCGCTCTCCTGCCGCTCTATCTCGATGCCATAGTCCGCCATCTGTGGGTCTGCATCGTGATCAGTTGTATCGGTGGGGCTGCGGGAGTTCTTTCAGCCGTCACCGTGCCGGAGTCCCGTGCAGACGCCTGGTTGGTGACCGAACCGCTCCCCTGGCTCGTGGGCTCCGCCCTCGTCATGGTGACACTGTCCATCATCAGGACGGTCCGGACCCCTTCAACCGACGACGTAAATATCGTCGACCCCAGCTCGGCGACCACGGAGAGCACCGAGAAGGGCGCGAGGTCCCTCACCCTCGTCACCACGTGGCTCTTCCCGATCCTCGCCCTCGCCATGCTCGGTCTGGCATTGGTGCTCCGCTGACCGGCCAGGAAGTGAGCAACTGACTCGCCCTGCGCGACGTCGACCCTGCCGAACCTCGGCAGTTCCGCCGGCAGTCACACGACGCATCGACGCGAACTACGAGCGACCCGCCGAGCCGTCCAGGACTGTCTCGATGAGCAGGAGCGCTCGTGCGGGCGTCATGCGGCGGTTCTGTTCCGCAGCCCTGGCTACGGCGATGCCGTCGACGACCGCCAGCAGGAGTGCGGCGTCGTCAGCAATGACCGCGGAGTCGGGGTAGGCGTCCGCGAGGAGGAGGAGCGTGAAGTCCTCCGTCTCGGCCCACCGGGCCGCGTGCGTGGAGCGGATGGTCGCATCGGTGCAGGGAAGTCCGCCGTGCTTCAGGAGGTCCTCGCCCTGTCGGACCTGACGCACGAGGAAAAGCGCCGAATCGTCGAACTCGATGCTCGATTGTAGGGAACGAACCACCGCGCTCATCCGACGTGGTATTTGAATCCTCGATGGGAGCCGATGAACCCGAGCCGCTCGTAGAACCGGTGGGCGTCCGTCCTCACCTCATCGGACGTCAACTGCACCAGAGTGACCTCGAGGGAGGGCGCCGCAAGGTCGAGGACCCACCGCATCATCGCCGAACCGATACCGGCCGATCTGTTGCCGGCCCCGACCCGGACCGCCTCGACCAGAAGCCGCGTGGTTCCACGACGGGCCAGACCGGGAATGCGCGTGAGTTGCATCATTGCTAGAGGTACGTCCGTCTCGCCGACGATCACGAGCACGTCGTTGGACGGATCCGCGCTGATCGCCGTCAGCGCCGATGCACATGCCCGGAGATCGACGTTGCCCGCCCGGTCGCCGCGCTCGGCGCTCACGGGGTCGTCCGCGAGCAGCAGCATCAGCGTCCATATATCCTCCGGACGCGCTCTTCTCAGCTCGAACCTCCCGCCAGTACACGTGAGCACGAGTGGTAGGTCGAGGGTGGCAATCACCAACGCAGTGTCCCATCCGCACTCCGTGATCGCTCGGACCCTCCGGTATCGTCAGCCGCGGATCGAAGGCACACCCGGATGCAACCCAGGAGTGAGGTACCCCGTGACCGACAGCAGCAGGCTCGACCCCGAGAAGGACTTCCCGGAGGATCTGACGTCGGTCGACCGGGACGATCTCGACATCCTCAACAGCAGGAATCACAGGGCGCGGGACACGCAGTACATCCGCGATGGCGAGGTGGACGCTGAGACCGAGGGCGAGCACCACGACCTCCGCGACGAGCTCGACCGCCGGCAAGCCCTCCGGGAAGCGACCGCCCTGGGCTCAGGGGACGGGGCGGCTGCGGACGATGCATCCGACAATGCAGTGGATGAAGAGGACCGCGCTACCGGTTGACCGCCGGGCGGGGAGAAGCGTTACCCGGCCGCGCGATGCTCGGCGATGATCGGCTGCGCGACCGTGAAAGCGGAGTTGGCAGCAGGTACGCCGCAGTAGACGGCGCACTGCAGCAGGATCTCCTTGAGTTCGTCCGGCGTGACCCCGTTGCGCAGGGCCGCCCGCACGTGCATCGCGAACTCGTCCCAGTGGCCGTGCGCGATCAACGCGGTGAGGGTGACCGCACTGCGCATGCGGCGGTCCAGCCCCGGACGCGTCCAGATCTCGCCCCACGCCGTGCGCGTGATCATGTCCTGGAACTCGGCGGTGAACTCATCAGCCTTCGCCGTCGCGCGGTCCACGTGTTCGGCGCCGAGGACCTCGCGCCGCACCACCATTCCGGCGTCGTAGCGCTCGGAATCCTCCGCGGACCTCCCCTCACCGATGTTCATCCGATTCCTCCCATGAAAGCTCGCAGTGCGGCGGCCACGGACTCCGGCTTCTCCGCGGGCGCGAGGTGTCCGGCCCCTTCGACGACGTCGAACGAGGACCCGGGGATGAGCTCGGCGGTGGCGCGCGCGTGGTCGGGCGTCACCACGCCGTCGTGCTCCCCTGCGAGGATCAGCGCAGGAACGGTGACGCCGGCCAGATCGTCGAGGACGTCGAACGCGGCGAGTGCCTCGCACAGCAAAGCGTAGGACGCGTCGTCGGCATCGGACAGGTCATGCAGCAGGGCCGACACCACCTCCGGATGCGAGGCGATGAAGCCGGGCGCGAACCAGCGTCCCGCCGAGGCACCGACGAGCACGGGCGTGCCTTGCGCACGGACGGTAGCGGCACGCTCACGCCACGCCTCCGCCGACCCTATACGTCCGGCGGAGCATATAACGGATATGGAATACAGACGTTCCGGGTGATACAGCGCAAGGGCGAGCCCCACCGCCCCGCCCAAGGAGATCCCCGCGTAGTGGAAGCGACCGATCCCCGAGTCGTCAGCGGCAGCGACGACGTCGTCCGCGAGATCCTGCACCGAGAACGGGGCAGTGCGCGGACCGCCGCCGCCGTGACCGGGGAAGTCCAGGGGAAGCACGCGCCGCTCGGGCGCGAGGAGCGACTGAACCGCACTCCACACACGGGAGCTCGTCCCGAGGGACGGGCCGAGGATCAGGGGTGCCTTCTGGGCCGTCATGAGATTCCGTCCTGCGAGGGGGCAACGGTATCGGCCGCCAGGGCACGGTGGATGAACGTCTGCGCCGCTCCGAGGTATTCGGCGGGGTCGAGCAGCCGCTGCACGTCGGCATCATCGAGCCTGCCGTCCGGTAGTGCCTCGTGGCGCAGCGCCAGCAGCGACGCCCGGAGGTCGCCGCCGGTCCCAGCGGCTCGTACGAGATCGCGGAGGTGCGCGGCACCGATCACCGGCCCGAGTTCGACCGACAGCCGCTCGGCCAGCACCAGCCCCTGCGTGAGATCGAGGTTCGCCCGCATGCGGCCGGCGTCGGCCGTCAGCCCTTCGAGAAGTGCCGCAGCATGGGCAGCCGCTCCGCCGACCGTGCGCAGCAGGTCCCGCAACGCGGCCCACTCGACGTGCCACGCGCCCGCGGGACGCTCGTCTGACGAGACGGCCGCCCTGTGCAGGTCCGCGGCGAGCCCGGCGGCGGGTGCGCAGGCTGCGGACACGAGCACGCTCCCCACAGGATTGCGCTTCTGCGGCATCGCCGAGGATCCGCCCTTGCCCTCGGCCACGGCTTCGGCCACCTCGCCGATCTCCGTCCGCGACAGGAAGGAGACGTCCGCGGCCAGCGTCCCGAGCACGGAGGCGCACCCCGCGAGGGCGTCACCCACGCGCGTCACCGGAAGGCGCTGCGTGTGCCAGGGAAGTGCGGGGGCACGAAGCCCGAGCCGCGCGGCCAGCCCGTCGACGACGGCGAGCGCGACCTCCTCGCCCGACCGCGCGGTGGAGGCCGCGAGCGTGCCGGTCGCGCCGCCGAACTGCACCGGGAGCCGGTGACGTGCATGCCGCAGGTCCGCGGACGCCTCCGTGAGCCCGTCGAGCCATCGCGCGGCCTTGAGCCCGAAGGTGATCGGGGTGGCGTGCTGCGTCAGCGTCCGCCCGGCCATGAGCGTGGTGCGGTGGGCGTGGGCGAGGGACGCCGCGGCGGCGGCAGCTCGCCGCAGGTCGGTCAGGACGACGGCGGTCGCGCGGCGCGTCATCAGCATCAGCGCCGAGTCGATGATGTCCTGGCTCGTGGCTCCCACGTGCACCGAGCCTCCCGCACCGGGTGCGACGTCGTCGGCTGCCGCGCGCAGGTCCATCACCAGCGGGATCACCGGGTTGCCGCCGTCCAGGGCCCGGGATGCGAGATCGGCGACGGAGAAGCGTGACGCGACGGCGCACGAGCGGATGGCAGCGGCGTGCGCGGGCGGAAGGACCCCGAGTGCGGCCTCCGTCTCGGCGAGGGCCGCCTCGACATCGAGCATCGCCTGCAGGTAGGCCTCGTCCGTGGTGGCCTCGGCCACCTCGCTGCCGGACCACGCGGGCGAGAACAGGGACAGGGCGTCAGCTGAAGGCAAGGAAGACCGTCTCCCGTGCGCCCTGCAGCCGGAGGTCGTGCCGCAGCGTGCCGTCCCTCTCCTCGATCGCCACGAGGGAGGACCGCTCCTCGACGGTCAGGCCCGTAAGGAACGGGTCCACGGCGTTCAGCGCCCCGTGCTGCGGGAGGTAGATGCGGGTGTGGAGCTTGTTCATGAGGCCGCGTGCGAAGAGGGCGACGGCGATGAACGGTGCGCGCCCCTCGGGGCCGACACCCGGGACGAGCGTCGTGAAGGAGAAGGTGCCGTCGTCGCGCGTGGGGCACCGGCCGAAGCCGGTGAAGGACCGGCCGTCACGCGCCAGCGAACCGCGCGCGCTGGGCGGGACGCCGTCGGCCCCGGGTTGCCAGATCTCCACGACGGCGTCGGGTACGGGCGCTCCGGCGCCGTCGGTCACCGTGCCGTGGAGGAGGACCGCTCCAGGTACATGGGGCGGCACGAGGCGGGGGCCGTCGTCGTACGGGAGCGCGTAACCGAAGAAGGGCCCTACGGTCTGGCCGGGGGTGGGGGGAAGCATGCTCATTCGTCTCCGCCTTCGGCTTCGGTCCACGTGGCACGGCGACCCGTCAGCACGATGTCCCAACGATAACCGAGGGCGTATTCGGGGGACGTGAGCGAGTGGTCGTACGTGGCGACCAGCCGGTCGCGGGCGTCCTGGTCCACGATCGACTGGTAGATGGGGTCGAGCGGGAAAAGCGGATCCCCGGGGAAGTACATCTGCGTCACGATCCGCTGCGTGAAGGCGTCGCCGAACACCGAGAAATGGATGTGCGCCGGGCGCCAGGCGTTCCGGTGGTTCTTCCAGGGGTACGCGCCGGGCTTGACGGTCTGGAAGCGGTACCAGCCGTCGTCGTCCGTGATGCACCGGCCCGTGCCTGTGAAGTTCGGGTCCAGCGGAGCGGGGTGCTGGTCACGCTTATGGATGTAGCGGCCGCTCGCGTTGGCCTGCCAGACCTCCACGAGCTGATGGCGCACCGGGCGGCCCTCGCCGTCGAGCACGCGCCCCTGGACGGTCATGCGCTCACCGAGCGGCTCACCCGTATGGGCGATGGTGAGGTCCGCCTCGAGCGGGGAGACGTCGGTGTGGCCGAAGGCCGGCGAGACGCGCTCGATCGTCTCCGGGTCCACGTGGTGGGGGTCCTTCGTGGGGTGTCGGAGCAGGCTGCTGCGGTAGGGCGGGAAGTCCAGGCGCGGCTGCAGCTCAGGGGGTCCGCCGGCGGCGCGATCAGCGGCGTAGGACGCATGCTGATCGGCGATCTCGGCGGACAGCTCCTCCTGCGTGCCCACCCCCGCGTCCGAGGTCTGCTGTCCCGATCCCATGGCATCTCCTTCGGTGTCCGGTGTGCGTCCTACTCGTACCACTCGCCGCTGCTACGTGACCTGAATGTGACCGGGGCCACCTCTTGACCTGCTGCGTGTGCCATTCTAGTTTATCTAGAGAACAAATGTTCATCATACGAACTCGATGAAGCGTCCGCCCATTGTATGAACAGAGGAATCCCATGCGCACCAGAGCAGCTGTCGCGGCATCCGCCATCCTTCTCCTGATCACCGGCTGCGGCTCCGGATCCCCGAGCGGCGGCACCGAGACGGCGGCCGAAGAGGGTGGGGGGGATACCTCGCTGGACCCCGTGACCGTGGGAGTCATCCCCATCGTTGACACCGCACCCATCTACCTCGGGCAGGAGCAGGGCTTCTTCGAGGAGGAGGGCATCGAGCTGGAGCTCCAGCCCACGTCCGGCGGAGCCGCGGCCGTCCCGGGCGTCGTGAGCGGGGACTTCGACTTCGCGTTCGGCAACGTCATGTCCATCATGGTGGCCGCCGGTCAGGGCCTCGACGTGCGCTTCGTGGCCAACGGGGCCTCGACGACCGGCGACACGGCCTCCGACTTCGGCGCCGTCGTGGTTCCCGCGGACTCCGACATCCGGACGGCTGCCGATCTCGCCGGCAAGCGCGTCTCCGTGAACAACCTCGCCAACATCGGTGACACCACCATCCGCTACGTGGTGGAGCAGGACGGCGGCGACCAGTCGTCGATCGAGTTCGTCGAGGTGCCCTTCCCCGACGCCCCGGCGGCCCTCGAGAACGATCAGGTGGACGCCGCCTGGATCCTCGAGCCGTTCCTCACGCAGGCCCTCTCCAACGGTGCACGCGTGGTCTCGTACAACTACGCGGAGGTGAGCCCGGACCTCGACATCGCCGGCTACTTCACCACCGGGGAGACCATCGAGGCCGACGCCGACCTCGTGGAGCGCTTCACCACCGCGATGAACCGCTCGCTCGAGTACGCCCAGGAGAACCCGGACGCCGTCCGCGACATCGTGGGCACCTACACGGAGATCAGTCCGGAGCTGCGCGCCGAGATGGTGCTCCCCTCGTTCAAGGCCGAGTTCGATCGCGACGCCGCCACCACGCTCGGCGAGGCTGCGACCGAGTACGGCACGCTGACCGGGGCGCCGGACCTCGACACCATCCTGCCGTGACCTCGCAGACGACCCAGCCGACGACGACGGCGGAGGCGCCCACCTCCGCCGCGTCACCGGCGCGGCGGAGGAAGGCGCCGAACTCGCTCGTGCTCGGCGCGATCGGGATCGTCCTCTTCCTCCTGATCTGGGAACTCGTCTCGCGCACCGGGCTCATCGACCCGCGGTTCCTGCCGCCCGCCACCGAGGTCCTCGCGGCCCTCGCGCGGAACGCGGGCCTCACCGCGTTCTGGGTGGCCGTCGGGCAGACCCTGCTCGCCTGGGGGCTCGGCCTCCTCATCGCCGTGACTCTCGCCGTCGTGGCCGGATTCGTCATCGGCTCCTCGGCCGTGCTGCGGCGCCTCACGCACTCCACCATCGAGTTCCTGCGGCCCATCCCCTCCGTGGCGCTGATCCCCCTCGCCGTGCTACTGTTCGGCGTGCAGCTGGAATCGACCCTGCTGCTCGTGGTCTACGCCTCCTTCTGGCAGGTCCTCATCCAGGTGCTCTACGGGGTCGCGGACGTGGACAACGTGGCGATGCAGACCGCGAGGTCCTACGGGCTCGGGCCGGTGGCTCGCGTGCGCCACGTCATCTTCCCCACCACGCTGCCGTTCCTCATGACCGGTGTCCGCCTGGCCGCCGCTGTGGCCCTCATCCTCGCCGTCACCGCTCAGCTGATCATCGGGTCGCCCGGGCTCGGCCGACAGATCGCCCTGGCGCAGACCGGCGGGGCGATCGCGGCGCTCTACGCGCTCATCGTCGCCACCGGCCTCATCGGGGTGGCGATCAACCTGCTCATGCGGTGGCTCGAGCGCCGCACCCTCTCGTGGCACTCGTCGGTGCGGTCCGAGGTGATCGTATGACGCTCGCCCGCGGTGTGGTCCACACCCTCGCCCTGCCCGCGGCGCTCCTCACCGTCTGGTGGGTCGCCACCCTGGGCGAGCCGAACTTCTACGTCCCCACGCCCGCCCTCCTCGGCCAGACCTTCGTCGAGACGTGGTTCGGTCCCCGCATCCTCTCGGACGTGCTGCCGAGCCTCGGACGGTTGCTCATCGGGGTCAGCCTCGCCATCATTCTCGGCGTGGCCGGCGGCCTCCTCATCGGCTCCGTCCGCTGGCTGCGGGCACTGACCGAGCCAGTCCTCGAGTTCTTCCGTGCCATCCCGCCGCCCGTCCTGGTGCCCGTGTTCATGCTGCTGCTCGGCATCACGGACACCATGAAGATCGTGGTGATCGTCTCCGGCTGCGTGTGGCCCGTGCTCCTCAACACCATCGAGGGCGTCCGCGCCGTGGACTCCGTGCTCTCGGACAGCGCCCGCACCTACGGTGTGTCCGGGTGGGCGCGCACGCGTCACCTCGTACTTCCCAGCGCGAGCCCGCAGATCATGACCGGCGTCCGTCAATGCCTGTCCATCGGCCTGATCCTCATGGTCATCTCCGAGATGTTCGCCTCGTCCTCGGGCCTCGGGTACACCATCGTGGCCTTCCAGCGCTCCTTCGCCATCCCCGAGATGTGGTCCGGCATCGTGGTCCTCGGCCTCATCGGCATCGCGCTGTCCTTCGTCTTCCAGTGGGCCGAGCGCCGCATCCTGCGCTGGTACCACGGCCTGAGAGAGGTAGAGAATGCAGTCTGAGACAGACCCCAGGGTCATCCTGTCCGTCCGGAACATGAAGAAGGTGTACCAGACCGACGGCGGCGCCGTCGAAGCCGTCCGGAACCTCACCTTCGACCTCCGCGCGGGTGAGCTGGTCTGCCTCGTGGGGCCGTCCGGCTCCGGCAAGACCACGCTGCTCAAGTGCATCGCCGGGCTCATGGAGCCCACCGAGGGCGAGGTGCTGCTCGACGGCAAGCGGGTGGCCGGTCCACCGAAGAAGATGGCCGTGGTGTTCCAGGAGTACGGCCGCTCGCTCTTCCCGTGGATGCGCGTGCGAGAGAACGTGGAGCTGCCGCTCAAGAACCAGGGCGTGCCCAAGGCCGAGCGCGACCGCCTCGTGGACGAGGCGCTCGAGGCCGTGGGTCTCGAGCACGTGCCGCGCTCCTACCCGTGGCAGCTCTCCGGCGGCATGCAGCAGCGCGTGGCCATCGCCCGTGCGGTGGCGTACCAGCCCGAGGTGCTGCTCATGGACGAGCCGTTCGCCGCCGTGGACGCCCAGACGCGCGCAGATCTCGAGGACCTCATCCGCACCGTGTGGAAGAGGCTCGGCGTCACCGTCCTCTTCGTCACGCATGACATCGACGAGTCGGTGTACCTCGGCGAGCGCGTCATCATCCTCTCGAGCTCGCCCACCGTGGTGCAGGAGGACATCGTGATCGACCTCCCCGCGGATCGCGACCAGGGCACCACCCGCTCCCTGCCCCGCTTCACCGAGCTGCGCGGCCACGTGTACGAGCAGATCCAGATCGCCAAGCGAGGCCACCGCCCGGCAGGTACCGCGGCCCCCGTCGTGGCGGGCTCACACGCGGGCGTGAATCACGGCGCGCAGTACACGGCGAATGCCGGCGCATCCGCCTACCCCGCCGGCGGCGTCGCCACGGGGGACGGAGCCAGTGGCGGCGGCGACCTCGGGTGAGTGGCGCTCCCCACGCCGGGACGGTCGCGGAGCAGACCTTCGAGGTGCTGCGCCACCACGGCCTCACCACCATGTTCTCGAACCCCGGATCCACCGAGGTGCCCTTCCTGGCGCTCCTCCCGGACGACTTCACGTTCGTCCTCGGGCTCCACGAGGGCTCCGTGGTGGGCATGGCCACCGGGTACGCCATCGCGAACGGCCGCGCCGCGCTGGTGCTGGTCCACACCACGGCGGGGCTCGGCAACGCCGTCGGCGCCATCGCCACCGCGAGGGTGAACCGCGCCCCGCTGGTGATCGTCGTCGGGCAGCAGGACCGCCGCCACCTCGCCTTCGAGCCGTTCCTCACCGGACGTCTCGCGGGCCTCGCGGGCGACTACCCGCTCGCCGTCCTCGAGCCCGGCCGTGGCGCGGACGTCCCCGCCGCCATCGCGCGGGCCGCGTTCACGGCGGAGCAGGGCCGCGGCCCGGTGATCGTGATCGTGCCGATGAGCGACTGGCTGGATGCCGCGGAGCCCGATGCGATGGCGGCGCCCGCCCGCGTGGCCGTCGCCGCGCCGGTGCACTCCGAGGCGGTCAACGACGTCGCCACTCTCCTCCGCGCGGCCCGCTCGCCCGCCCTGGTGGTCGGCGCGGGGATGGACACCGACGCCGGGTGGTCGGCCGCCGTCGGGCTCGCAGAACTCCTCGGCGCCCCCGTGCGGCTCGAACCGTTCGGTGCGCGCGCCGCCTTCCCCCAGGACCACCCGCTGTACTCCGGGCAGGTCCCCGCGGACCGCACGCGTGTGCGGCAGGCCTTCGAGGCGCACGACGCCGTGGTGGTTCTCGGCACCGCCGCCCTGCGCCAGTACCCGTACCAGGAGGGGCCGCTCTTCCCGCCGGGCACGCGCGTGGTGGTGCTCACCGCCGACGCCGCGGAGGCGAACCGCTCGCCCGCCGAGCTCGTCGTCGTGGGTGATCCGGCGGCCCTCACGCAGCAGCTGACCGCTGCGCTCCGGAAGCTCGGCGTCGAAGCGCCCGAGCCGCTCGCCGCACGCCCACCGCGGACTCAGACGGGTGGGTCCGCAAGCGACGGTCCGCTCCGCGCGGCCGACGTCTTCACCCTGATGGCGGAGCTCCTGCCCGAGGACGCCGTCGTCATCGAGGAGTCGCCGTCGTCGCGCCCTGCGCTGCAGGCGATCCTGCCCGCGCGGCAGCCGCTCGCCTTCCTCTCCGCGGCCATGGGCGGCCTCGGCTTCGCCCTCCCCGCGGCCATCGGCGTCCGGATGGCCCTGCCGGAGCGTCCCGTGGTCGCCGTGATCGGCGACGGCTCCTCGCTGTACTGCATCCAGGCACTGTGGACGGCCGCCAGCACGGCCACGGGCGCGCTGTTCATCGTGCTCGCCAACGGCGGCTACGCCGTGATGGACCGCCTCGCCGAACAGCGGGACGCGAAGCCCGCCTGGCCGCCGTTCCCCGAGGTCTCCGTCCGTACACTGGCGGCAGGCTTCGGCGTCGAGGCCGTCCGCGTGGACGATCACGGGCAGTTGACCGCCCTTCTCACCGACGTGCTGCCCTCCCTCGCCGGGCGGTCCACGCCCCTGGTGATCGAGGTCGGCGTGGCGGCCGATACCACCTTCCAGCCCTGAGACATCCGCGGCACAGAAACACCTAGGAGATGACGATGACGTTCTTCGACACCGATCACTGGACCGGCAAGCTCTACTCGGGCGGCTGGACGACCGGCAGCGGCGGCACCGCGGAGATCCGCGAACCCGCCACGGGCGGCACGCTCGGTACCTACGGCGTCGCCACGGGCGACGACGTCGCCACCGCGAGCGCACGCGCCGCTGCGGCCCAGCCCGCGTGGGCGGCGCTTCCCTTCGAGGCGAAGGCCGCCATCTTCCGCCGCGCCGGAGCCCTGATCGAGGAGCACGCGGGCATCGCCGCCGAGTGGCTCATGCGCGAGGCCGGGTCCGGGCAGGGCAAGGCCGGCTTCGAGGCCCACCTCGTCGCGGCCGAGTTCTACTCCGCCGCGTCCCTCGTAGAGGCTCCCTACGGGCAGCTCCTGCGCTCCGGCAAACCGCGCCTGTCCATGGCGCGGCGCCTGCCCGTCGGCACCGTGGGCGTGATCTCGCCCTTCAACTTCCCGATGATCCTCTCCAGCCGCTCCGTGGCGCCGGCCCTCGCGGCGGGGAACGCCGTGATCCTGAAGCCGGATCCGCGCACCGCCGTCTCCGGCGGGCTCCTCCTCGCCGCGGTCCTCGAGGCCGCAGGCCTCCCCGAGGGTCTCTTCCACGTGCTGCCCGGCGGGGCTGACGTCGGTGTGGCTCTCGTCGACGCCCCGAGCGTCCGCGTCATCTCCTTCACGGGATCGACGGCGGCGGGCCGCACGGTCGGCGAGGCTGCCGCGCGACAGCTCAAGCGGGCGCACCTCGAACTCGGTGGCAACAACGCGTTGATCGTGCTCGACGACGTCGACCTCGCCCACGCCGTCTCCGCGGGAGCCTGGGGATCGTTCCTCCATCAGGGCCAGATCTGCATGACGACGGGCCGCCACCTGGTGCACGCCGGCATCTACGACGAGTACGTGGAGCGGCTCTCGGCCACCGCGAACAACCTTCCCGTCGGGAACCCGACCACGGGCGCTCCGCTCGGCCCGATCATCAACGAGGCGCAGCGTGACCACGTGCACCGGCTCGTGACGTCCTCGGTGGACGCGGGCGCCCGCCTCGCGGCAGGAGGTACCTACGACGGGCTGTTCTACCGGCCCACGGTGCTGGCCGATTCCGCCCCGGACCATCCGGGCTTCGCGGAGGAGATCTTCGGCCCGGTGGCACCCGTGCTCTCCTTCGAGAGCATCGACGAGGCCGTGGAGATCGTGCGGCGCAGCGAGTACGGTCTCTCCCTCGGCATCCTCACGCGCGACGTCATGAAGGGTCTCTCGATCGCAGACCGCATCCCCACGGGCATCGTGCACATCAACGACCAGACGGTCGACGACGAATCGGTGGCCCCGTTCGGTGGAGTGGGCGCTTCGGGGACGGGCGCACGGTTCGGGGGCGTCGAGGCGAACCTCGACGCCTTCACCGAGACGCAATGGGTGACCATGCAGGGGGACATCGCCAGGTACCCGTTCTGACGCATGCCCGGGCCGCACCGCAGTGGGCTTGAGGGTAACCAGAACTGCTCCGGAGAGTGGACGAGGGGTACAGGGCGCACACTGGGGGGTAGGCAACAAAAAGATCCTGGACGTGTCCGCGTTCTTTCGTTGAGTACATCGAGGCGCTTGCGCGGACATGGGTTCTCGTCCGGGGTCAAGAAGTCGGCTCCGGGCGGAGAATGCGCCCGCCACCCTCGACACCTCTGCTGCTCCAGTCAGCCCCCGGTCACCTCCCTCGTTCAGCGCCCCTGTTCAGCTCCCCGCTCAGCTCCCCGGGAGGCGTTCACCGCGCGCCCCGAGATCCGCCATGGTCCTGATCCGCTTGCTTCTCGTGCCCGGGGTCTTCGCGAGCTTGATCCACCGCAGTGTGAAGCGCGTGCTCGCCGGCGGAATGGTCGCGAAATACTCCGCCGCCCCGGGCCTGGCGGCGAGCGTCTCGGCGAGATCCTCCGGAACCACGAGGTCGTCGACGTCATCCATGAACGTCCACAGCCCGCTGGCCCTGCCCTCCTCGACAGACCTGAGCCCGGCCGCGTGCATGCGCCCCTCCTCGGTCAGGACGGCGACCCGCTCCTTGTAACTGCGGGCCCAGTGCTGTGCCCGGCGTGGAGTGATCAGCTGGATGGTCCGCTCGTCGTCGAGCTTCCGCGCCACGCCGTCGATCCACCCGAAGCACAGCAGCTCGTCGAGCACCTCGGACTTCGAGACGTACCGCGACCCGGCGTGCTTCTTGAAGGTGACCACCCAGACGCCCGCCTCTTGGCCGTGGTGCTCGGTCAACCAGGCGCGGAGCTCCGCTGCGGACTCCACCTGGACCTTGTCGAAACGTCCGGTCCCCACGGCCATGCGAGCCTCCCCGATCCGTCGGGTCAGAGTCCCAGAGCGGGCACGCTCAATCCGAACTCGCGCTTCAGCGCAAGCTTCGCAGCGTTGAAGCCGGCCATGCCGTGCACTCCCGGCCCGGGCGGGGTCGACTGCGAGCACAGGTACACACCCTTGATCGGCGTGGCCCAGGGCTGGAGGGAGGGCACCGGGCGGGCAATGATCTGGCGCAGGTTGACCGCTCCGCTGCTGAAGTCCCCGCCCACGTAGTTGGCGTTGTAACGCTCGAGCTCCGCCGCCGTCGTCGTGTGACTCTGCACCACGACGTCCCGGAAGCCGGGCGCGAACCGCTCGATCTGCGCGGTCACCGCCTCCGCCATGTCCCGGGTGGAGCCCTTCGGCACGTGGCAGTACGTCCACAACGTGTGCCGGCCCTCGGGTGCGCGCGTCGGGTCGAACTGCGACGGTTGGGAGAGCAGCACGTAGGGGCTCTCGGGGTGCCTGCCCTGATTGACCTCCTTCTCGCCGGCGGCGATCTCCTCGCGGGTTCCGCCGAGATGGGCCGTACCGGCCCTGTGCAGCTCCGGATGGGCCCACGGCACGGGCCTGGAGAGGATGAAGTCCACCTTGCAGGCGGCGTTGCCGTAGGTGAAGGTGCTCAGCGCGGCGCGGTAGGCCGAAGGGAGGCGCCCGCGTGACATCGTCTCGAAGTTCTTCGGTGCCACGTCGAGGAGGACGGCCCGCGCGCCCGACACCTCGGCGAGCGAGTCGATCCTCGACGCCGTCACCACCTCGCCGCCGTGCTGTACGAGATCGAGGGCGAGGGCGTCCGCGATCGACTGCGACCCACCGACCGGGATGGGCCAGCCCACGGTGTGCGCGAGCAGATTCAGCACCAGGCCCGCGCCGGCGCCCGTCAGGGACGGCAGCGTACCGACCGGGTGCGCCATCACACCGGTGACGAGCGCACGGGCCTCATCCGTGCGGAAGCGCCGGTTCCAGGTCGGCAGCCCCTGGTCGAGCACGGCCAGCGCGAACCGGACCGCGGCCTCGGGCCGCTTCGGGATGCGGACCACGTGGTTGAGCGTGAAGGCGAGGACGTCCTGTTCGCGGTCGCTGAGGGGCTCCACCAGGCGACGGTACGCGTCGCCGTCCACACCGAGGCCCTCCACGGTGCGCTCCATGCTGCGGTAGGCGATGCCTGCCCGGGCGTCGTCGAGGGGGTGCGCGAAGGAGACCTCCGGCACCGCGAAGCCGATGCGTCGGCTGAGTTCGAAGGCGCGGAAGAAGGGCGAGGCCAGCGCCATCGGGTGCACCGCGGAACAGAAGTCGTGCAGGTGGTCCTGCTGCATGAGCTCGAGGGAGCGTGAGCCACCACCGAGCGTGTCGGCCGCCTCGTGGACGCGGACGGACAGACCGGCCCGCGCCATCACGACGGCGGCCGCGAGGCCGTTCGGTCCGGCACCGACCACCTCGACGTCGGGCGTCACGACGGCGTCCCGTCCGACGCCGGCCCTGTGGACGCCGGGACGGGAGCGGGCCGTCTCCGCGCCCGTGTCAGGAGCTTCCTCTGGGCGGCCCGCACCGTCCTCAGAGTGCCCGGCAGGGTGCGGCGCGCGCCGAGGAGGGCCGCGACGGCGGCGTACCGCACGGGATCGAGGGGGATGTCGTACGTCGTGGGGACCACCACCACGTTCTTCGAGAAGTTCCGCTTGAACGTGGTCACGTTCGCGAGGCCGGGGTAGTTCTCGCTGACGATCCCGGTCAGGCCGCACGCGGTGTTGCCGGCGGTCTTCAGGGCGCGGAAGGCCTCCCACAGCAGCAGATAGGGAGCGAAGGTCGCGCGTGCCTCCACCGTGCTGCCCGCGAAGTAGTACACCGAGTAGCCGCGGTACTCGGTGGTGATGAGCCAGCTCAGCGGACGGCCGTCCTGGTAGGCCACCAGGAGTCGCAGGTGGTCGCCGAGGACCGTCAGCAAGGTCTCGTAGTAACGGGAGTCGAAGGGTGAGAAGCCGTCCCGTTCCGCGGTCTCCTGCATGATCGGGTACAGCTCGTCGGCGAAGACCCTCGTCCATTCCGGACGGGGAATAGTTCTGATCTCGACGCCGTTCCGCTGCGCCCGGCGGATGCTGTTGCGCGCGTTCGGCCTGAAGCTCTTGAGCAGATCCCCCTCGCTGGGAGTGAGATCCACGACGATCTCGCGCTCGTACCAGCCGTGCTCGATCGGCCCGGTGGCCGGAAGCTGCATCAGCGCGACCTGCATCCGGACGTACAGCGGATGAAGGGACTTCTCCGCTGCGAACTGCTCACGGATGGTGGTCATCAACGTCCGCTCGGCCGCGGGCGTGCGATCGGCGAACCACACGGGTCCGTTGACCACGACGACCGATTCGCGCAGCCGCCTGACCACGTGGACGAAGCTGGCAGTCGCGACCAGCGCACCCGTGCGGTCCGTGTAGGCCCAGATCCCGAGGGGGGTCCGCCCGAGGGCGTGTTCGAACTCCACCCAGTCAGGCGTCTGTTCGATCGGGATCACAACATCGGGATGCTCGTCCGCGAGGGCGTCGAAGGCGCTCCGTGAGAGCTGCGTGAAGGTGAAGGACGGTGCTGGCACAGGTGTCTTCCGCTGGTCGTCGGGGGAGTCTGGTGGCGTGCAGCAAGCCTAGCCGAGGCTCATGCGCGGGCGCCTCGCCAGCGTGAACACGTCGGCCGCACGGTCGAAGGGGCCACCCTGCGGATCGTCCTGTCCGTCGGCGCGGACCACATCGTGCTCGGGCGCGAGAATCTCCCGCACCACCACAGCCATGATCCATGCCGTTGAAAGAATATGAGCAAGCACCGACAGCGCATAGACGCCGAGGCCCACGTTGTTCTCCGGCGGACCGCCGCCGGTCAGGCCGCCGAGGTACATCCACACCGCCCACCAGTGCAGCACCTGGACGAACTGCCACATGAGGACGGTCCGCCACCGGGGCAGCACGAGCGCGATCAGCGGCAGGAGCCAGAGGGCGTACTGCGGTGAATACACCTTGTTGCACAGGACGAACGCGCCCACGATCAGCAGTGCGAGCTGCGCGAGCCGGGGCCGCCGTCGGGCCCCGAGAGCCAGCAGCGCGATGGCCGCACAGGCGAGGAGAAAAAGTATGCCGCCGGCGGTATTGATCAGCGCGGGCGAGAGCTCGGCCGCGCCGAGACGCTCCGCGTAGGCGTTGTAGACGTACCAGACGGAGGAGAACCCTGCGGGGCGGTCCTCCGTGAAGGTCAGGAAGTACCCCCAGCTCTCGGAGTCCCGGACTGCGAACGGAACATTGACTGCCAGCCAGGCGCCCGCGGCACCCAGCCCTGCGAGAACCAACGGTCGGTATCTGCCGGTCCGGATCGCGAGGACCACCACCGCGCCGAGGAGCAGCACCGGGTAGAGCTTGACGGCGGCGCCGAGGCCCCAGAGTGCACCGGCGAGCACGGGCCGCTCCCGGGCGAAGGCCAGGAGACCGGCGCTCGCCAGCAGTACGGCCCAGAGATCCCAGTTGATGGTGCCGGAGAGGATGATCACCGGAGCCGTGGCGACGATCGCCGCATCCCAGGGGCGCCCGCGCGCCAGCCGGAGGGTGATCAGGGCCGTCAGGATCCAGACGCCGGCGAGCAGGACGGCGTTGACGTCGAAATACAGCAGGGACGCCGCCGCCGGATCTGCGCCATCGGTGAGCAGACCCACCAGCAGGGCGGTACCCGACGCGAGGAGGCCCAGCAGCACGGGGTACTCGAAGAGGGCGCCGGGCGTGATGAACGGGAGGCTGCCGTCGGCGAAGCCCCGCGACTGGTAGAGCTCGGTCCAGTCCGAGTAGCAGGCTCTGTAGAAGTACGTGGGGGCGGACCAGCCCTCCTCCCGGCAGGGGTTCTTGACCACGACCGCGAGGACGGCCGAGAGGACGGTGAGGAGGATGATCACGCGGGGAACGGTGAACCATCGCGGAGACGTGCGGCCCGGCTCGATGTGGCGCCCATGCGGCCCACCCACACCTTCCGTCAGGGCGCTGAGCAGCGGGTCCTCCCTGCTCGGTACGTGATGGGCGCCGTCGCGCCGGCCGTCGTCCGAGGTCATGCATCGAGCCTATCCGCAGGGCCGAGCCGGCCGGCCGGTGTGTCCACGGCTGAGCCGTCCGTACCGGGCGAGGAATGCACCATGCGACGCCTGCGTTGTGCAATGAACGTAGACTGGTCCTTTCTGCCAGCCGCGCTTCGGGCGATGACGGTCGAGGCATATTCATCAGGCATTCGAGGAGAACCGTGGGACAGAACCCCATTCGCGTGGCAATCATTGGAGTCGGCAACTGCGCCGCGTCGCTGGTGCAGGGCGTGCACTACTACCGCGACGCCGATCCATCCGCGGTGATCCCCGGCCTGATGCATGTCGAATTCGGCAAGTACCACGTGGGCGACGTCCAGTTCGTCGCGGCGTTCGACGTCGACGGCAAGAAGGTGGGCCACGATCTCGCCGAGGCGATCGGTGCCAGCGAGAACAACACCATCAAGATCGCCGATGTCCCGCCGACCGGCGTGATCGTGCAGCGCGGCCACACCCTCGACGGCCTCGGCAAGTACTACCGCGAGACCATCGTCGAGTCCGACGAGGAGCCCGTCGACATCGTCGCGCAGCTGAAGGCTTCCAAGGCCGATGTCCTCGTCTGCTACCTGCCGGTCGGCTCGGACCATGCGGCCAAGTACTACGCCCAGTGCGCCATCGATGCGGGCGTCGCGTTCGTCAACGCCCTGCCCGTCTTCATCGCCGGCACGAAGGAGTGGGCCGACAAGTTCACGGAGGCCGGCGTGCCGATCGTCGGGGACGACATCAAGAGCCAGATCGGCGCCACCATCACCCACCGCGTCATGGCGAAGCTCTTCGAGGACCGCGGGGTGACCCTGGACCGCACGTACCAGCTGAACGTCGGCGGCAACATGGACTTCAAGAACATGCTGGAGCGCGAGCGCCTCGAGTCGAAGAAGATCTCGAAGACGCAGGCCGTCACCTCGAACGTCAAGGCGCACCTGCACGCCGATGACGTGCACATCGGACCTTCCGACTACGTGGCCTGGCTGGACGACCGCAAGTGGGCCTTCGTGCGCCTCGAGGGCCGCAACTTCGGGGACGCCCCGGTGTCTCTCGAGTACAAGCTCGAGGTGTGGGACTCCCCGAACTCTGCCGGCGTGATCATCGACGCCATCCGTGCCGCGAAGATCGCGCTCGATCGCGGCATCGGCGGGCCCATCCTCTCGGCATCGAGCTACTTCATGAAGTCGCCGCCGGAGCAGTACGCGGACGACATCGCCCACGAGAAGGTCGAAGCCTTCATCCGCGGCGACCTCGACCGCTAGCACCTCTCCTCCGGAAGGCCGGGACGACGTCGTCCCGGCCTTCCGTGCGTCCGGCTCCGGACGCGTGCGTCATGGTGCGCCGTAGCGCCTGATGGATCTGCTGGCCTGTGCCAGCGCGATCACCGACAGGATGAGCTGGTTGTGCATGTGCATCCCGACGGCCGCCGTGAGGATGACGTCCTCGATGGTCTCCCGTTCGTCGGTGACCGCGAGCTGAGCGGCCGCGATGGCGTCGGCGGCCCGGCCGTAGGCCTCCAGCACGCCGTCGTCTGTTGACACCCCCAGCTCGCGCATCGCCTCGAGATGCCGGTCCACGGCGGTGCGGGCCTGACTGCTCACGTCGGGCCACCCCATCGCCCGAACCAGCGCGTCGCCGTCCTCGGACGCCGGAGCAGGGGCGCCGTCGAAGCCCAGCACCACCGACTGCACCGTGCCGAGGAGCGCGAGCCGACGGTCCGGGGTCAGGTCGGCGCCGTCGGCCGCGTCGATGATGCGCCTGATGTCCTCGAGCCCGAGGCCGATCACCGTTCGGAGCCCCTGGATGAGGCGCAGGCGCCGCACATGGACGTCGCCGTACCGCGCCCTCGTCGGATGGATGGACTCTCCCGGCTGGAGCAGTCCCTCGCGGAGGTAGAACTTGATGCTCGCCGGGCTCGTGCCGGTCTCCTCGCTCAGCTCACCGAGTCTCATCCCGCACCCCTTCCCTCCGGCGTCGTCGGATAGCTGACGGCGCCTGCACTCTCCTGATGTCCATTACAGGATAGTGCAACTATCCTTTCTCCATGGCCTGGAACCCGCTCCTCGTGTCCCACATAATCGCCGCCCTCGCGGCACTGTTGATCGCACCCGTCAACGGGTTACGCCGCCGCCGTGACCGGACCCACCGCCTGCTCGGGCGCGTCTGGGTGGGCGCCATGCTGTACGTCTGCGTGAGCAGCTTCGGCATCGTGACCGACAGTCACTTCAGCTGGCTGCACGGCCTGTCGGCCCTGACGCTGGTCACGGTGATCCTCGGCGTGGTCGCCGCGCGCCGGCGCAACCTCCGCGGCCATGTGATGAACATGGTGGGCAGCTACCTCGGACTCCTGATCGCGTTCTTCTTCGCCGCGCTGGTCCCGTCGCGGACCATCCCGCGACTCCTCGCGGATGACCCGATGACGGCCGTCGTCGTCGGGCTCCTCGTGGTCGGCGCGGTGGCGGCTCTGGTCGCGGCGCTGCTGCCGAGGTCACGGCGAGCCACGGCCTCCGCGACCGTCATGGAGGAGCCGTGATGGAGGAGGGGACGCTCAGAAGAGCCCGACGGCGTGCCCTCCGGCGTCCACGTCCATGCGGAGCGCGGCGGGCTCGCGTGGCAGGCCGGGCATCGTCATGACATTCCCGGTGAGGGCGACGACGAACCCGGCGCCCGTCTTCGGGATGAGATCACGCACCTGCAGGGTGAAGCCCGTCGGCGCACCCAGCAGGGAGGCGTCATCGGAGAAGGAGTACTGCGTCTTGGCCATGCACACCGGGAGGTCGGACCAGCCGTTCGCCTCGATCTCGCGGAGCTTCCGGCGTGCTGTGGAGGAGAAGTCGACACCGTCGGCGCCGTAGATCTCCCGCGCGATGGTCCCGATCTTCTCCTCGATCGACTGGTCCAGCGGGTAGAGGTGCCGGAACCCTGTGGGTCGGTCGAGCGCGGCGAGCACGGCAGCCGCGAGGTCGTCGCCGCCCGGTCCGCCACCACCCTGCCCCCACACGTCGGCCACGGCGGCGTCGATGCCCTCGCCGGCGCACCACGCGAGCAGCCAGTCGAGTTCGGCGTCCGAATCATGGGTGAAGCGGTTGACCGCGACCACGGGCCGGATGCCGAACTTCTCGATGTTCCGCACGTGGCGGAGGAGGTTCGCCGTCCCGTCCTGCAGCGCGGGGAGATTTTCCCCGGCGAGATCGGCCTTGTCCACGCCGCCGTGCATCTTGAGCGCGCGGACCGTGGCCACGATGACCACGGCGTCGGGGGCGAGATCGGCCGAGCGGGCCTTGATGTCCATGAACTTCTCGGCGCCCAGGTCCGCACCGAAGCCGGCCTCCGTGACCACGATCTCCGCGAGACGCTGGGCCGTGCGAGTCGCGATCACGGAGTTGCAGCCGTGTGCGATGTTCGCGAAGGGTCCGCCGTGGACCAGCGCGGGCGTCCCGGCGATGGTCTGGACGAGGTTGGGCTTGACCGCGTCCTTGAGCAGCAGCGTCAGGGCCCCCGCGACGCCGAGGTCATCGACCGTCAGCGGACGGCGGTCGAAGGTGTACCCGAACGTGATCGCGCCGAGCCTCGCCCGCAGGTCGTCGAGGTCCGCGGCCAGGCAGAAGACGGCCATCACCTCCGAGGCGACCGTGATGTCGAAGCCGTCCTGGCGCGGGGTGCCCTGCGTGGGACCGCCGAGCCCGATCACCACCTCACGGAGGGCTCGGTCGTTGACGTCGAGCACCCGCTTGAAGGTGATGCGTCGAGGGTCGATACCGAGCGCGTTGCCCTGGTGGATGTGGTTGTCGATCAGTGCGGCGAGCGCGTTGTTCGCGGAGGTGATGGCGTGGAAGTCGCCCGTGAAGTGCAGGTTGATCTCGTCCATGGGCAGCACCTGGGAGTAGCCGCCACCGGTGGCCCCGCCCTTCATGCCGAGCACGGGCCCCAGCGAGGGCTCCCGCAGGGCCACCAGGACGCGCTTGCCCGCACGTGCGAGGGAATCGGCCAGCCCCACGGTGCAGGTGGACTTCCCCTCCCCGGCCGGTGTGGGGCTCATGGCGCTGACGAGCACGATCCGGCCGCGGGCACCGCCGGTCTCCGGCAGCAGGTGCGGATCGATCTTCGCCTTGAAGCGCCCGTACAGCTCCAGTGATTCACGTGGAACACCGGCGGCGGCGGCGATGTCCTCGATGGGCCTGATGGTCGCGGCGCGGGCTATCTCGAGGTCGCTCATCCTGAGAACCTATCAGCGGTGCCGCTCAGGTCAGGGGCAGGCCGGCCCTGTCGAGCACGTACCGGACCAGCGGGTCGTACAGGCCCGGGCACACGTTGTCGTCGAGGGGCACGGCCACCTCGAGGTGGCCCTGCGCCTCCGAGACGAACAGTCCCGGGTCGTTGCAGTCCGCGAACCCGAGGGTGGGCAGACCCACCGCCGCTGCGTGGCCGGCCCAGCCGTGGTCCGCGACCACGAGGTCCGGCAGTGCCTGCCCGTCCGCGACGAGCGAGTCGAGGCTGAGGCGCATCGGCTCGGGGAAGTGCGTGTGCATGAGGCCGCCGTGCTGATGCCAGACCAGTACCCCGAAGATCTGCCGGATGTCCCCCTCGCGGAAGCGGCGTCCCTCCGGCACGCGGACCGCCTTCGCGCCCACCTGCGTCACCGACCGCGCGAAGGCGGCGTGGACGGGCAGCAGGCCGGCGGGATGACCGGTGGCGAAGAGGATGCGCTCCTGACGGTGCGCGGAGGCACCGAGGCGGTCGGCGAAGCGGTCGAGTGCCGCAACGCAGGTGGCCGCATCGATGGTGTCCTGGCCCTCCACGTGGTCGCGGTCGGGGCTGGTCCCCACGCGCTCGTGCATGAGGTCGAAGACGTCGTCGTACGTCCACGCGCGCGTGAGCTCCACGCCGAACTCGAGGTTCTCGTTGCCCTCGAGGAACTGCCGCATGTGCTGGAGGTTGTTCTCCCGCGGCGTCGCCACCTCACCGGTGATGTGGACGGAATCGAGGTACGCGGCGAGCTCGGTGGGTGTCACGCCTCCATCCTAGGCGGGGCGCCGTGCCGCCTCAGTGTGCAGCGGCCGTGGGGAAACGGTCGACGGCGGTGCGATAGCTCTGGGCGGTGAGCAGCGCGGTGCGCTGCCACCCGAAGGCGAGCGCGTGCGTCGCAGCGCCACGCCCCAGGGTGTTCCGAAGCAGGGTGTCGTCATGCAGCCGTTCCAGGGCCGACGCCCACGCTGCCGCTGTATGGCCCTCGACCAGGAGGCCGCTGCGTCCGTCGCTGATGGCCTGCGGGAGACCGCCGACGTTCGCCGCCAGGACGGGGGTTCCGCACGCCTGGGCCTCGAGGGCCACCAGTCCGAAGGATTCGCTGAAGGACGGCATGACGACGACGTCGGCCGCCCTGAACCAGTGCGCCAGGTGCGCCGGGGTGACCGGCGGGTACAAGCGGATCTCGTCGCGCAGCCCCGCTTCCTCGATGAGCGGCTGGAGCGCGAGGGCCTTCGAGCCGCTGCCGGACCCGAGGATGCTCACGGCCAGCGGGATGTCGGGGCGGCGCCGCTTGAGTTCCGCCGCGGCGGCGACCAGCACCTGGGGGCCCTTGAGCTTCTGGATGCGCCCGGCGAAGACGACGTGGAACTGTCGGGGCGCCACGCCCAGCGCTATGCGGGCGGCGCCCCGGTTCCCGGGGTTGAAGGTGGCGAGGTCCACGCCGGGCGCGACGACGTCGACCCGGTTGGGCTCGGCACCGTAGTGCGTCACGAGCTCGGACGCCTCGGTGCTCGTGTTCGCGATGAAGCGCGACGCACCGCGGACGATCTCCTGTTCGCCGATGACGCGCTCCTCCGGCTCGGGCGTCGCGATGGCTTTCATCCGGAGGTTCTTGACCCTCGCCATGGTGTGCATCGAGTGCACGAGCGGCAGGTTCATCTCACGGCTCAGCGTCAGGCCCACGGTCCCGGAGACCCAGTAGTGGGAGTGGAGCACGTCGAAGTGCCCGTTCGCGAGGAGATCGGCCACATCGGTGATCGCGTCGGTCAGCGTCTCCCGCAGGCCCGGGAGCGCTTCCTTCGGGATGGGGCGTGGCGGGCCGGCGTCGAGGTGGTGCACCACCACGCCGTCCGCGAGCACCTCGCGGTCCGGCCGGCCTGCGCCCGCCTCCCGCGTGAAGATCTCGACGTCGATCCCGACGCGCGCGAGCTCGAGGGCCGTGCTCCTGATGTAGACGTTCATGCCGCCGGCGTCGCCGGCTCCCGGCTGCTCGAGCGGGGAGGTATGCAGGGACAGCATGGCCACGCGCTTGACGCCGGACACACTCGCTCCCTTCCGACCGGCTGCGGGGTGGGCCGGTCGAGTGACCACACGACCCTATAACGTGGCGCTCCCACGCCTCATTCCTCGGTGCCGCCTCCGCGATCGGCGGAGGACCGGCATCGAGGCACCGGCCCCGGAACGGCGGAAGCCCGCGCCGGGCGGCGCGGGCTTCGCACGGGGTGTCCTCAGGGACATCATGTCCTCCTGATGCAGGGCGGTCCGGACGTACCGGATGACCGTCGTCGCCGGGATCGCTGATCTGATCGCCGGTCTCGGGCAGCCGTGTGCGCTCGGGTGGTCACTTGATCTGGAGGGTGTGCTGCGGCAGCCTGAGGTCGGCCGGACGGCCGTCGCGCTGGGCCTCGGCCCTGGACAGGACGAGCCCCCAGAGGGCGACGCTCCGGCGCCACCTCGCGAGCATCCGCTGCACCTCCTTCCGATGCTGGAAGCCGGGCATGGGGCCGGCCGCAGGGTCGCGCAGCTCGTCCACGGTGCCCACGGGAGTGAGATACCCACTCATGATGAATTCGCCGGTGGCGCGGAGATCGGGCGGCTGTGATTGGTCAGGAGGATTGATCTCCTGAAGGGGGGCGGAATTGACGTGCGAAGCGGGCATGACGAATCTTTCGAATGACGCGCGGAGAAGCGCAGAGAACAAGAAGCCGCTGAACGGCGGAAAAGGAGCAGGAAGTCGCGCAGGGGCGCGGGATGAGCGAGGAGCTGGCCGGCCGGTGCCGGTGCGCGAACTTCCTAGTGCGTACGGATGATGAAGGCGGGATTGGCGCCGCGGGCAAAGGCTCCGCTGAGCATGGTATTCACAATCTCCACCTCCAATTCATCGGGAACTCGCACAGTCCTGCGTGCCGGCGTCGACCTCATGTTGGGAAGCCCCAATGGCACAAGAACAAAGCTACCCCAGGAACGGGCGGTGCGTACACCCCTGCGCGGCCGAATTCCGGAATTGTTTCGGCGTCATTCGACGATTCTCGAGAAGAAGGTGTGTCAAAGATTCCAGTGGACGATCGCGGGAGTCCGCTTGTCCCACCCCAGGGCACAGACGGCCGCCGTGCCGAGCACGAACCTGCGACCCTCGATCCCACCGAACTGCAGCCACCGCGCTGCGACGATGCGGAGGAAGTGACCGTGGGCCACCAGCAGTGCGTTCTGCACGGGAGCGGCACCGGGGTCGCGGTCCTCGGGAGTGCCACAGCCCGCCTGCACCCGGGCGATCACGCGATCGGCCCGCTCCGACACCTGGCCGAGGGTCTCGCCGTTCGGCGCGCCGTCGTTCCAAATCAGGTACCCGGGATTGTCACGGCGTACGGCCGCGCTCTCCAGCCCTTCGTTGTCGCCGTAGTCCCACTCGTGGGCGAAGGGCAGCACCTCGGCCTCCGGGAAGCCCGCGAGTTCCGCCGTCCGCACGGCGCGCTGCAGCGGCGAGGTGAGCACCAGGTCGAACGGCACGCCCGCGAGATGCTCCCGCGCGGCGAGCGCCTGCTCCTCGCCGTGCGGCGTCAGCGGCAGGTCGGTCAGGCCCGTGTAGCGGCCGTCCCTGGACCATTCGGTCTCGCCGTGCCTGAGGAGCCACAGCTTGGGCAGCGGAGTGCCCGCAGGGGTGGTGTCTGGCGCCGCGGCGCCGGTCATGGGTCTCATGGGGTCTCCTGCGCTTCGGGCTGCTCGGTCCACCATCGGCGGAGTTTCGCCTCCGCCTCGTCCGGTTCGTGTGGGCCGTGCTCCATGCGCTCCTCCAGCAGGAACCGGTAGGCGCGGCCCACGGCCGGGCCTGGGCGGATCCCGAGGAGCGCCATGATCTGCTCACCGTCGAGGTCCGGGCGGATCGACGCGAGTTCCTCCTGCTCCGCGAGCGCGGCGATCCGCTCCTCGAGGTCGTCGTACGCGAAGGCGAGGCGCTCGGCCTTCCGCCGGTTCCTCGTGGTGACGTCGGAGCGTGTCAGGCGGTGGAGCCGCTCGAGGAGGGGGCCGGCGTCGCTGACGTACCTGCGCACGGCGGAATCGGTCCACCCGGCCTCGCCGTACCCGTAGAACCGCATGTGCAGCTCCACGAGCCGGGCCACGGCCTTGATGGTGTCGTTGTCGAAACGCAGGGAGCGCAGGCGCTTGGTGGTGAGCTTCGCGCCCACCGCGTCATGGTGCCGGAAGCTGACGGCTCCGCCGGGCTCGAACCGGCGTGTGGCGGGCTTGCCGATGTCGTGCAGGAGGGCGGCGAGCCGCAGCACCACGTCGGGGCCCGGCACGGCGCCGTCGCTCCTCGTCTCCAGCGCGCAGGCCTGGCGCAGCACGGTGAGGGAATGCTGGTAGACGTCCTTGTGGCGGTGGTGCTCGTCGGACTCGAGCCGTAGGGCGGAGACCTCGGGCAGCACGTGGTCGGCGAGGCCCGTGGCGACCATCACGTCGATCCCGGCGTCGGGCGCCGCGCCCTCGATGAGCTTCACCAGCTCGTCCCGCACCCGCTCCGCCGAGATGATGCTGATCCGCTCGGCCATCGCCGTCATCGCCTCCGACACCTCGGGCGCCACCTCCACGCCCAGCTGCGAGACGAAACGCGCGGCGCGCATCATGCGCAGGGGGTCGTCGGAGAAGGACGACGACGGCGTACCGGGCGTGCGCAGCACACCCGCGTGCAGGTCGCGCACACCTCCGAACAGGTCCACGAGCTCCAGTGAGGGCAGGCGCAGCGCCATCGCGTTGATGGTGAAGTCGCGGCGGAGGAGGTCGTCCTCGAGGTTCGTGCCGAAGGAGACGGCGGGCTTCCGGGACTCCGGATCGTAGGCCTCGGCTCGGTACGTCGTGATCTCGATCTGGTGCTCGCCCTTGCGCAGCCCGATGGTCCCGAAGGCCCTGCCGATCTCCCAGTGCGCGTCCGCCCACCCCTTGATCACGGCGAGCGTGCGGTCGGGGTCGGCGTCCGTGGTGAAGTCCAGATCCGGTGACACCCGGCCGAGGAAGAGGTCCCTCACGGGCCCGCCCACGAGGGACAGCTCGTGACCCGCCGCGGCGAAGAGCTGACCCACCTCGAGGACCACGGGGGGTAGGGGTGCGGTGAGGGTGGAGGTGTCCAGCAGGTGCGCCATAGTCCTCCAAGGGTGCCAGATCGGGCCCTGTTTCCCACACCGGACGTGTGCCCGGAGCGGGCCGTACAAGGCGTTGCGGGAGTGCCGTTCCGGGGTTCCGTACCGTTAAGGCGTCCCGGGAAAGATCGTTAGAGTGGTCTGCATGGACCGACCCGTTCCAAGTGCACCGAAACGCACCCCGTTGACAGTGTCAATGGGAACCACGGGTATGCCTGCCGTGCACCACCAGTTACCCACGGTGGAGGAGGTGTCGGCCGGCGGGATCGTCGTGGACACCGCCCGGGACACGCTCGACGTCGCCATCATCGCCCGGCTGAACCGTGGCGGTCGCCTCGAGTGGTGCCTCCCCAAGGGCCACCCGGAGGGCTCGGAGAACAGCGAGCAGGCGGCCGTCCGCGAGATCGCCGAGGAGACCGGCATCGAGGGCAGGATCGTCACCGCCCTCGGCAGCATCGACTACTGGTTCACGGTGAGTGGCCACCGCGTGCACAAGACGGTCCACCATTTCCTGCTCATCAGCACCGGCGGGTTCCTCACCATCGAGAACGATCCCGATCACGAGGCCGTGGACGTCGCCTGGGTGCCGCTGCACGAGCTCGGCCGCCGGTTGTCCTTCCCCAACGAGCGGCGTATCGCCGACCTCGCGCGCGAGGTCCTGCCCGAACACCTCTAGGCAGCGCGTCGGGGCGGTGTGTGCGGGCCCGGCTCGCGCCGTCGTCGCCCGCCGGGTGAGACGATGGGAACGATGTCTGACACGAACACCGCCTCCATCCCCTCGCAGGACGCCGGACGAGCCGCACCCTCACCGGCGGCATCCGCACCCGGTCCGACGACGAGCGGATCGACCGCACGCTCGAGTGCGATCATGGCCGCGGGCACGCTGCTCTCACGCATCCTCGGTCTCGTCCGCGTCGCCCTCCTCGCGACGGCCATCGGTGCCTCCGGGCAGGTGTCGGACCTCTTCACCTCGGCGAACACCCTGCCGAACTTCATCTACCTGATGCTCGCGGGCGGCGTGTTCAACGCCGTGCTCGTGCCGCAGATCATCAGGGCCAGCAGGCAGCAGGACCGCGGGGCGGACTACGTCAGCCGGCTGCTCACGCTCGCTGCCGCGGCCCTCCTCGTCCTCACCGTGCTCGCGACACTCGCCGCCCCGGTGATCGTGTCCCTGACGACGGGTTTCACGGGCGCCAACCTCACCTTGACCACGGTCTTCGCCTACTGGTGCCTCCCGCAGATCTTCTTCTACGGCATCTACGCCGTGATCGGACAGATCCTCAACGCCAACGGCTCCTTCGGTCCCTACATGTGGGCACCCGTGGTCAACAACATCGTGTCGATCGCCTTCCTGGTGCTCTTCATCGTGCTCATCGGGGGCGAGCAGGCGGAAAGGCACAGCCCGGACACCTGGACCCTGACCCAGACCCTGCTGCTGGCCGGTGGCACCACGCTCGGCATCGTGATGCAGGCGCTCGTCCTGATCGTCCCGCTCAAGCGCCTGAAGCTGGGCCTGCGCCCGAGATTCGGTGTGCGCGGAACGGGCCTCGGCCGGACGGGCCGACTCGCCTCGGTCACGATCGTCACCATGCTGATCGGCAACGGTCTCTACCTCGTGAACCTGCGTGTCGCCACCAGTGCCGCGGATGCGCGCCAGAGGTTCCTCGCACAGGACCCGCCCGTGGAGATCGCAGGATGGACCAACCTCGAGATCGGGGCGATGGTGTACCAACTGCCGCACGCCGTGATCGCCCTGTCCCTGGCCACGGTGATGTTCAACCAGCTCTCCTCCGCGCACGCGGACGGCGACCTGGCCGCCGTCCGGGCCACGCTCTCCGAGGGCCTGCGCATCATCGGCGTCGCCACCGTGTTCGGCGCGGCGGCCCTGCTCACGTTCGCGGGCCCCCTCGGCATGCTGTTCAGCGAGTCTCCCGAGATCGCGGCCATCAATGGTGTGGTCATCGCGATCCTCGCCGTGGGAGCGCCGTTCCTCAGCGCCAACTTCTTCCTCAATCGCGTCTTCTACGCCAGTGAGGACGTGAGGACGCCGCTGAAGATCCAGCTCATCCTGTCCGTCGTCGGCGTGGTGCTCGCACTGATCGCGGGCATGTTCGACCCCCGCCTGATCGTGCCGCTGCTCGCTGTCGCCTACTCCGTCGGGAATGCGATCGCCGTCGTCGTCAGTCATGTCTTCCTCACGCGCTCCATCGGTTCCTACGGCGCCGGGCACGTCTTCGACGTCCATGTGAAGCTGGCTCTCGCAGGGATCGTCGCCGCGATCGCGGGGAGCGCGCTGTGCTGGTCCTTCGGCGGGTACGAGATCGAGGGCTTCCTGTGGGAGTCGAAACTGAACGCCGTCGTCGTCCTCGCCCTCGGCGGAGTGGTCATGATGCTGGTGTACCTCCTGATGCTGAAGCTGCTCCGCGTGACCGAACTGAGCGAGTTCCTGCGGCCCTTCACCGCGAGATTCCGCCGGAGTGGCGCCTGACGCAGGCGCCCGGCATTGCGCCGATCGACCGGTAGCATGGGGAGAAATCAGCCAGGTGTCGCCGGGGAGGAACACGTGCCAGAAGCAGTAGACGTCGGTTCGGTGCTGGGCGGCCGTTACAAGGTGACCGCCTACGTGCTGGCATCTGCTGAGAAGGATCTCGTGCTCGACGGCGTGGATCAGGTGCTCAACCGGCCCGTCAGCATCCTCGTCGCGGCCGCCGGCAATGCCTCGCAGGTCGCCACGAGCGCGCGGGAGCTCGCCACGGGTGACCGCGACAGCAGAATCCAGGTCCTCGATCTCGGCATCACCGATAGCGGAACCTACCTCGTCACCAATCGCGCTCCCGCGGTGGACATGCTGGACCTCATCGTCCAGCAGGAGGCCCGCCGTGAGGATGCGCCGTACATCGAGCCGTTCTTCACCGACACCCTCGGCTCCGAGATCTTCGGCCGCCCGCGGTCCTCGGAGCCCGAGACGTACGACGACGACGAGGAGTACGAGGACCACGAGCGCCCCCGGCGGTCGCGCCTCGGTGGTTTCTCACGCCGGTTCGGGCGGCACTCGTCCTCAGCGGACGGGCGGGATGACGACCTGCAGGACGACGACACCTCGGGGCTGCCGCCGGTCGTCGCCGGTCCCGTGCCCCGATCTTCCTCCCACACGGTCCCACCGCCGCCCGCGCACAGGCCCGGCGGAGCGTCCGCAGCAGCGCCCGGCGGCGGGTCACGTGACGACCGGCAGAACCACGAGCGCCGCCGGCACGACGACGGTGACCGCCGCAGCGCTGCCGCCGTCGGTGCCGCCGGCGTCGCGGGTGCCGCGGCTGCCGCTTCGCACCAGCCCGAACGCGCCGCCGCCCGCTTCCCGCTCTCGGGCGGACGCGACAACGACACCTATCGCACGCCCGACGATGCCGACGTGTACGACGGCGACGAGTACGACGACACCGACAACCCGTCAGGGGGTCGCACGTTCACCCGTGTGCTCGTGGGGGTCGTCATGGCCATCGTGCTCGTCGTGGCCGTGTTCGCTGCGGCAACGCAACTGAGCACCATCTCCGGCGGCACACAGGTGGCCGATGGCGGGGGGGCCACCGAGCAGGTCACCACCGAAGCGCCCGAGGACACCGCTCCGCCCGCCGCGCCCACGGCCAGCGCTGAGCCGACCCCCGAGGCAGTCACACCCGTGGTCACAGGTATCTCGCGGCTCGTGCCGCAGAACCCCGGGCTCGATGCCGCCAATGACACCACACTGCCCCTGATCATCGACGGCAACCCGTCCACCTTCTGGGGTAATCAGGTCTATGCCAGTGAGACCTTCGGTGGACTCGCGACGAATCTCGCTCTCGTCGTGCAGCTCGAGGAGGAGTCCACCGTCTCATCGGTGAGCATCGCCCAGCTCAACGGATCCGGCGGCTCGTTCTCCGTGCTGGTCAATGACCAGCCGACGCTCGAGGGCGCAGAGCAGATCGCCCAGGGCGGCTTCACGGCGCCCACGGTCACCCTGCCCATCCCTGACGGCGCGGACGGGCCCCGGACGGGTCGGTACGTGATCGTCAACTTCACGCAGCTCCCACGCCTGTCCAACATCCAGGCGCAGTATCCCTTCGGCCTACGGATCGCGGAGATCACCGTCGAGTGATGCGGACACGCACCTCCGGGCAACCCTTGCCTTGAGGAGATGCAGGCGGAATAAGCATCTGCACGGCACCGTTGTGGGGAGTGTTCGCGGCTCCGCCCAGCATGGGCTGCGCAGCGTATGACAAGACAGAAAGGTCTTTCGAGAACGTGACAACGAACACCGAAGTCCCAGTCGAGGTCCCCACGACCGACGGGCCCGATGCCGGGACCACGATCCACGACGTGATCATCGTGGGTTCCGGTCCGTCCGGCTACACCGCAGCCGTGTACACGGCGCGCGCGAATCTGAAGCCCGTGATGATCGCCAGCTCGGTCAAGGCGGGCGGTGAGCTGATGAACACCACCGACGTCGAGAACTACCCGGGCTTCCCCGAGGGCGTACTCGGCCCCGATCTGATGGATCAGTTCGAGAAGCAGGCGCGGCGCTTCGGCACGGAGATCCTCTACGAGGACGTCGTCTCCGCGGACCTGTCCGGCGACATCAAGAAGCTGACCATCGCCACGGGCGAGGTGTTCCTGGCCCGCTCCGTGATCATCTCCACCGGCTCCGAGTACCGCGAGATCGGGCTCGACGACGAAAAGCGTCTGTCAGGTCACGGTGTGAGCTGGTGTGCCACGTGCGACGGCTTCTTCTTCCGGGATCAGGACATCGCCGTGGTCGGCGGCGGCGATTCCGCGATGGAGGAGGCACTCTTCCTCACGAAGTTCGCGCGCTCCGTCACCGTCATCCACCGACGGGACTCCCTGCGCGCCTCGAAGATCATGCAGGACCGCGCATTCGCCCACGAGAAGATCCGATTCCTGTGGAACGCGGAGGTCGTGGGTATCCACGGCGCCGAGAAGGTCTCCGGACTGACCGTGGCGAGCACCGTGGACGGCACCACGAGTGACATAGCGGTGACAGGCATTTTCGTTGCTATAGGCAACGATCCTCGCGTCGATCTCGTGAAGGACCAGCTCGAACTGACCAGTGAGGGCACGATCGCCGTTCAGGGGCGTACGTCGAAGACCTCGATTCCCGGCGTGTTCGCCGCGGGCGACGTCATCGACCCGACCTACCGCCAGGCGATCACCGCGTCGGGGAGCGGCTGTGTCGCAGCCCTCGACGTGGAGCACTACCTGGCTGACACCGTGCCCTCGTCCGAGACAGCTGCGCGCGTCCCCACCCCGCCCGCAGAAGCAGTCTCCGAAATAGCTTCCCTCTGATTCAGCAACCGCAAGGAGTAATGCCATGAGCAACGCAAAAGATGTGACCGACGCGTCCTTCGACGCCGATGTCCTGCAGGCACAGAAGCCGGTCATCGTCGATTTCTGGGCGGAGTGGTGTGGCCCCTGCCGCATGCTGTCCCCGATCCTCGATGACATCGCAGCCGAGCACGCGGAGAAGATCGACGTCGTGAAGGTCAACGTCGACGACAACCCCGCCATCGCCGCGAAGTACGGAATCACCTCGATTCCTGCGGTGTACGTCTTCAAGGGCGGCGAGGTCGCGGCGAAGTCCATCGGTGCCAAGCCCAAGCAGGTCCTCGAGCAGGAGTTCGCAGCCTTCATCGCTTGATTCAAACAGCTCGACCTGCGCGCGGGTCCCACGAAGAGCCCGTCGGCCATGCGGACGGGCTCTTCCTGTAAGCCGAACCGCATGCATGATCGGCGTCGACGAGTGCGTCGACGCCTGAGAACGGCCGTGAGGTGAAGGCGCGGACGCCCCGCGTCGGGTCCGCGGCGGAACTAGCGCGATGGTTCGACCAGCGCGTCGGTTTCACGTGGAACAGCTCAGTGCCCAATCAAAACGTTGCTCTCCCGCCGGTCACCGGAACCAAGCGCCATACAGTGGTCGTGTAGGGCACACCCACAGAGCCCACTCGTGTTGAGAGACGCATCACGGAAAGCACGCCTAGCCGGACCACCGGTGAAGAGATCGTGACTCTGGGGCGACCATAGAACAGCAGAAGCGACAAAGCCGGGCAAAGCCAGGAAATCTGCAAGGAATCTCCTGACTACGAGGGTTGCCGCTGGTATGACGTGCGCATCCGAGCCGGTACGTGGTGGGCATCCGACGAGTACAGAAGTCGGCTGCCGCTCTGAGGACGGAGCAAGCCGGACAACGAAACGGCCGGGTCGCCGCCGCCAGAGAGACCGCATATCTGTCGCTACCTGCCACCCGCGAGAATTCGAAGGGCCGGTCCAATAATTGCCTTTACGCCTTCCTCTGCAGGACTGCACGGCATTGACGATGCCTCTCCGCTAACGGGCGCTGGCATCGTTCTCGCCAGAAGTACAGGACAACCGAAAAATAGTCGCCACCGTACGGAGCAGTTTCACGTAAAACACAGCCCATGGCCAGCCGGTCATCAGCGTACGGCGACCTACCAGGACCGCGTAGCTGAGGAACACTCCTAATTACACAACTGCGTCCAGCCGGCGCGTGGGTCATCAGCAGGGCGAGACCACACCTACGCTCCTTGCTCATTTCACTCCTGAAACGTTCTAGTCGTGGTTTCCGTTCTCGTACTGATCTTCGTTCTCGCTCTGGTCCTCGTTCAGGTTCCGGATTCCGGTGACGACATGCAGCTCGGTAGCCGCACCGATGAAGCCGTGCAACAGAGAATCGACCCTTTTACCGCCGTCAATGTGTTCAAGCCTGCACCCGACGTCCTTGACCCGCTGCCAGGCGGCATCTCCCGCCGCTAGTAAGGACGATCTGACAACATATGCATAGCGAGTTTCACGTGAAACCGTACGACGCTGCACGTGGTAGGCGAACGGTCACTGACAAGAAAAGAATGCCCGCCGCCAGGATTAGACGTGGCGCGAGACGTGGCGCGTTACGTGACGGCGGACGATTCGGGTGCCTCCTCTGGCAAGCACCGGCGCTCATCACAGCTCGTCCTGCGCGCGACGGGAACCTCAACTCGCTCAACCGTTCAGATCTTTAGTGCCTACAACGGCCGCAGCGGGCCACATCTGTCGCTCGCACCACGTGAGAAACTTCCAATCGGTGATCCGCCGCCGTCCGAGGAGTAGAAATCAGGGGTTTCACGTGAAACGGGAAGAAGGATCAACGCGTTCCTACGAGGCGCTGTGCGAAGTTGCCATCGACAACTCAGCCAAGCTGGAACAATCTCAAGCCAAAACGTTGCCTGTACGTCCGGGCTCATTGAACGATCACCAGTTCAGTTTGAATCGCCGGCTGAACGCTGCGCTCAATCGATCCGTGATCTGCGCATCGTCCTCGCAGCTCCCTGTGGAGTTACCACCACATTCGAGAAGCTCATGTGCTCGCACGAATCGCCGCCGCACTCGTCTATCTCGATCGCGGGCGAAAGTTCCGACCACTAAACTTCTGCGCTGGCGCCGTGTTTCACGTGAAACCCCCTGACACGCTGGCTACAACTCTCGAGTGACCGATCAGCCAAACCCTTCGGCTTCACTCGCTTGGGATTCTGACCTCAGGAGGCTGCCGCACCCTCTAATCACGCCGGTATCGTCGCCCAATGGTACGCGAAGGGTGCCAGCGGCGGTGCGAGTGCAACCAGTCGGCCGACGAAGCGTTCAACAGCTCCTCGGGATAGGCACCGGGAACCGGTCATACTTTGATCGGAGGCAGCTAGGAAAGGTAGGAGTCGGTCGTCCCACCGGCTGCCAGGCACTTTTGAGCGCCTGCGAACGCCGAGCAATTACCCCGACCGCCGAAGGCTAACACCTTGGCGACGACCTTCTCGCGTCAGAAAGAATGTTCGAGCGGCCTGCCCTGTAGGAGGCATCTGTGCTTGTTTCACGTGACACAGATCGATTGTGTGCAGTTCTGCGGTGCATAACGGCCGCTCAGCAGGCCCTCACCGTCGATCCGAGGTCGACCCCGCAGCGCCACAGGAGTGGGCCCAAGGCATCCGCCCACTCGATCTGCCAACGGTTCCACGCGATCACGACAGCGCGATGTGGGGCACACCCGCGGTACCGGTGTACCAGCCACCAGCACCGATTGGGGTCCCATAGAACAGGGCGCTCCACGCTGACACTCATCGCTATGGCCCTCGATCGCGTCTCCGACTCGCAGATCCCTCCGACGGGGCGCACAACGTTCCACGTGAAACGGGGATCAATGCCAGTCAGACTCCAGACGTGCGCATCGACAAGCCGCGCGGTATAGAGCCCCCGGCGCGGGTCAGCTGTACCGTTGCGCACTGAGGGCGCAACCCGTTCAGGCTCTATTGATCGGGCGAAGGGGCGAGGACACCGACGATCCGGTTGAGGTCATCGACGCTTGCGAATTCGATACTGACCCGACCTTTTTTGGCGCCGAGAGTAATCTTGACGTTGGTATCAAGGCGGTCCGAGAGCGACGTGGCGAGATAATCCAACCTCTCGTGCCTGGCCCCATCACGCGGTGTGTTTGCCCTGGTCGCTCTCCGCAATCCGCCGCTCAGCGCAACGATCTCCTCGGTGGAGCGAACGGACAACCCCTCAGCGACGATTCGCTGGGCAAGCTTCTCCATCTCCGCCGCGTCCTCCAGACCGAGCAGGGCCCTGGCATGACCGGCTGAGAGTACGCCCGCGGCAAGCCGCCGCTGTACGAGCGGGGGGAGTTTCATGAGGCGCAGCGTGTTCGAGATCTGGGGGCGAGAGCGACCGAGCCGTCCTGCGAGCTCATCATGGGAGCACCCGAAATCATCGAGGAGCTGTTGGTAGGCAGCAGCCTCTTCGAGTGGATTCAGAGCGCTACGGTGGAGGTTCTCGAGAAGCGCATCGCGCAGGAGGTCGTCATCGAGCGTCGACCGGATGATCGCGGGAACGGTCTCCTTACGGGCTTCACGCGATGCCCGCCACCGACGCTCACCCATGACCAGTTCATATGTTGCGTCGCCGCCTTCTTGGGAGGGTCGAACGACGATCGGCTGCAGGACACCGATCTCCCTGATGGAATGCACCAGTTCGGCGAGCTCATCCTCATCGAATTCCACTCGGGGCTGCTTGCGGTTCGGGTGGATGTCATCCAGGCGCAGATCGGCGAAGGTGACACCGGGTACCTCCACCAAACCCTCGTCGCTGCGTGACTGTACAGGATCGAGCACTTCCCCGGACGGCGCAATGCCCTGATCGGCAGTTTCACGTGAAACGGTCCGGCCAAATTCCGCCGCTGCGACCTCTTCGCCGCTCTCCGCCCCGGCCGCTGATGACAGAGCCGAGTCGGCCGTCATCGAGCTCTCGGGCGATGAAGCACCTTCTGCACCGGACGTGACGACAGACGTCGACGTGTCGCTCTCACGATACTCACCATCGAGAGACACCGACGCTGATCGAGGGTGCTCGGTCTCCGACGAGTGGTCCTGCCGCTCGGCACCGCCCGAAGTCGTCGACCCCGCAGCTGGTGCGACTTCCTCTGTCGTTTCCCGCCCTACCGTCTGTCGCGAGGCCGTCGTCTTCCTACCCGATGTCTTCGCAACCCTTTTGGTTTGCGCGTCGAGGACGTTCTTGTTGATCCCACTCCGCAGGGCCGATGAATAGGACCGTGGCTGGTCGACCACATCCTCCTCCGTCACGCGCTCGAAGAAGAGGTCGGCCGGACGTCCCGACTGCTTCTTCTGAGTCGCGGATTCGCGTCCCGACGGGCGGTCGTCACGCCTGGGCGAAGCCTCCTCAACGGGTACTGCAGGCGCGGGGGCCTCGTGAGCAGCCTCCGCCGGTCCGCTGGGAATGAGAGCTCCCAGTCCCCGTCCGAGACCGCGTCGCTTCTCTACCATGTTGTTCCTTCCGGGGGCGGAACCCTGCTCCGTCCCTCTACTACTCTTCGCCCGGCTGACCGGATACGACGTTGGCCTAGGAGCGGGATGCGATTTCTGCGGCGGCTTCCTGGTAGGAGAGCGCCCCGCTCGACGACGGATCGTACGTCATCACGGTCTGCTGGTAACTGGGAGCCTCGGAGATCCTCACAGAACGGGGAACCACCGCCTTGAGCACCTGCTTCGGGAAGTGCTCGCGCACCTCCGCGGCAACCTGGGCCGCGAGGTTGGTCCTGCCGTCGTACATCGTCAGGAGGATCGTGGACACCGAGAGGTCGGCATTCAGATGCTTCTGGATCATCTCGATGTTCTTGAGGAGCTGGCTCAGGCCTTCCAGGGCGTAGTACTCGCACTGGATGGGTATGAGTACCTCTTGAGCAGCAACGAAAGCGTTGACGGTGAGGAGCCCGAGACTGGGCGGGCAGTCGATGAACACGTAATCGAGCCTCTGTTCGCCCCGCTGCTCCCTCTCCTTGGCGTAGACGTCGATCGCCCTGCGGAGTCGCTGTTCCCGAGCCACGAGGGACACGAGTTCGATCTCCGCGCCTGCGAGATGGATAGTGGCCGGCGCAACGATGAGGTTCGGCACATCGGGGCATGGGGCGACGACGTCGGCGAGGGGAACATCGTCGATCAGCACGTCGTAGATCGAATCGACGTCGGCGTGGTGATCGATGTTGAGAGCCGTGGACGCGTTGCCCTGTGGGTCGATGTCGATGACCAGGACCTGCAGACCGGCCGTTGCCAGGGCGGCGGCGATATTGACGGTGGTCGTCGTCTTCCCGACGCCACCCTTCTGGTTGCTGATCGTCATGATCCGGGTGTGCTGTGGCCTCGGTAGCTGCTTGCCCTGCAGCTTCTCACGGCGTCTGGTCTCGCTGGCTAGCTCCCTACCGAGGGGTGAGGATTCGTCCATCGCCTCCATGACGCTCTTTCCCTTGTTCGCGGGCCGCGCCACGGGTGTCTCAACTGCCACTACCCGTACCTCCGGCGCTGTGACGCCTGTATTGGCCGGATCGGTGAACACTCCGGGCTGAATCTCGCGAAGGCCGACGGCCAGTGAAGCAGCGTTACTCAGCCTCGAGCCGGCCGCCACGACGGATCCGTCCTTGATGGTCACTGTCGGAACTCACTCTCACATGCTGGTCGACGTTCGTCCTAAGCCTAGCCGCAGGACGTCGGGTCCTCGATCGCCGAACGGCCGAGCCGAACTGTCAGACACGACCGATCATCGTGCCCGGAGGGGGATACGGACCACCGTGGTCGGCTCCTCGAGAAGTGCGCCGCCGACCTGAAGGATCTCAGGCGTACCTCCACCGAGCTTCCTGATCTGCTTGCGAGCCTTCTCCACCTCGTCGGCCGCGCTCCGACCCTTGATTGCGAGTACCTCGCCGCCGGCCGTCGCGAGGGGAAGAGTCCATCCCGCGAGTGTCGAGAGAGCGGAAACGGCCCGAGCCGTCACGTACCGGCCGCTCACGGTACCGATGACCTGCTCTGCACGTGCACGATGCACGGTGACGTTCACCAACCCGAGCTCGGCGACCACCTCGTTCAACCAGGTCACCCGCCGCTCCAGGGGCTCCACGAGATGCAGTTCCAGATCAGGTCGCGCAATCGCGATGGCGAGCCCCGGGAGCCCGGCTCCACTCCCTACATCGACCACAGAGGAGTGCTGATCCATCAGCTCTCCGACGACGGCACAGTTGAGCACGTGCCGCCCCCACAGACGCGGCACCTCGCGCGGACCGAGCAGCCCTCGCTCGATCCCGCTCGTGGCAAGGTGCTCGACGAAGCCATGGGCCAGTCCGACACGTTCGCCGAACACCGATGCCGCTGCATCGGTCTCGGACGCTGTCAGCGGGGGTACGACGACGTCAGGGCGCGTGACGTCGTCAGTCATCGCCCGGGGAGACGACGATGTGCCGGGCTTGACCCTCACCCTCGGACTCGCTGACGAATCCGAGATCAGCGACGACGTCGTGGACGATCTTCCGCTCGTAGGCGGACATCGGGGGAAGGGCGATCTCCTCGCCCGTCTCCTTGACCTTCGCGACGGCGTCCTCGGCCACCTTCGTCAATTCCTTACCGCGCTGGTTCCGGTACCCGTCGACATCGAGCACGAGCCGGGACCGCGTCTCCGTCGCCGTCAGGACACTCAGCCGTGTCAGTTCCTGCAGTGCCTCGAGGACTTCGCCGTCCTCTCCGACGAGGGCGTCGAGGCCCGTGTCGGGCCTGCCCTCCGAGACGATGGAGATGTACGTCCGGCCGCTGCGCACCTCGATGTCGATGTCACCGTCGATGTCCGCGATGTCGAGGAGCTCCTCGAGGTAGTCGGCCGCGACGTCGCCCTCCTCATCCAGACGGGCAGCCTTGCCACTCCCGGTCGACTCCTGATCCGATGCGCCGCCCTCGGCGTCGTCGAGTACGCCTTCGGGCGCATCGTCAGGTCCGCCGACCGTGGGCTCGACCTCGGTGTCGGGCGCCTCGGGAACCTGCTCTTCGTTGTCCACGGTCATCGCTTCTTCCTCTTCTTCCGCTGGGGCTGTACCCGCTGCACCCTGGGCTCGGGAACGGTCTCGACCACGGGCTCCGGCTTCCGCTCACCGAGCAGGGGCACCATGGGCAGGCCCTTCTTGGCGCGACGCTCGGCGAGGGCCTTCGCGGCGGGCGAACCCGGCGTGGGCATCCGACGGATCACGTAGAACTGCTGCACCATCGTCCAGACGTTCGTCGTCGTCCAGTACACGAGCACGCCGATCGGGAAGTTGATGCCACCGATGCCGAAAACCAGCGGGAGGATGTAGAGCATGATCTTCTGCTGACGCATGAAGGGGCTCTGCATCGCCTCCTCGGACATGTTCTTCGCCATGATCTGCTTCTGCGTGATGAACTGCGAAGCGGTCATGGCGATGATCATCACGACCGAGAGGATGATCACGCTGATGTTGCCGTTGGCGCCGAAGCTGCCGAGGAACGTCGAGGAGAGCGGGGCGCCGAAGATCGTGGCGGCATCGAACTGGCGCACCGACTCCGGCGAGAGCGCACCGATCTCGGTGCCCTCCTCGCTGGCCCGGGAGATCCCGTTGAGCACGGTGAAGAGCGCGAAGAAGAACGGCATCTGGATCAGGATGGGAAGGCACGCGGCGAAGGGGTTGGTGCCGTGCTTCTTGTACAGGGCCATCTGCTCCTGCGTCATGGCCTGGCGCGAGAGCTGGTCCGTCTTGCCCTTGTACTTCTGCTGCAGCTTCCGCAGATCCGGCTGCAGGGCCTGCATGCCGCGCTGCGCCTTGATCTGCTTGACGAAGACGGGGATCAGGGCGGCACGGATGACCACGACGAGACCGACGATCGACAGCACCCAGGTCCACCCCGATGCCGGATCCATGCCGAGAAAGGTGAACCCCTCGTGGAACATGAACATGATCCACGACACGAGCCACCTGAACGGCGCCAGGATCGTCTCAAAAAAACCCATAATCAGTTAGCTCCTCAAGCCGCCGGGCGGCTCTCGTCATCGGCGGGGATCACCGGGTGGTTCAACACAACAATCGACGGGACCTTCCCCTCCGGGAAGGTCCTGGAACCGGGCGGTACGTGATCCACGCCGCCGTCGTTCCAGGGGTGGCAGCGAGCCACCCTGCGCGAAGCCAGCCAGCTCCCGCGCGCGAAACCGTGCACGGTCACCGCCTCGAGGGCGTAGGCGGAGCAGCTCGGGTAGAACCGGCACACCTGCCCGTAGAGCGGCGAGACGACCTTCCGGTACGAGACCAGGAGACCGATCACGAGGAGGCGAGGCAACCCGACAAGGAACATCAGCGCGCCCACGACCACCCTCCTCACGATACTCTGCCCGGTTGCTGGGGAGCGGGCGCCCGCTCGAGCTTCCGCAGGACCGCTTCGGCTCCCGCACCGACATCGCGGTGGAGCGCCTCGTAGTCACTGTCCGCCGCTGCCGGCAGAGCCCGCACGACGACGTCGAACCCGGTGGGGTGGGCCGCGACCCATTCGGCGGCGATATGACGCAGCCTCCGTTTAACGAGGTTCCGCATCACCGCGTTCCCCACGTTCTTCCCCACGATGAACCCGACGCGTGAGGCGCCCGGCCCCGAGGTCCTGACCCCGTATAGCACGACGTTCCGGCGCCCAGACCGGGCACCGGAACGTACGGTTCGTGCAAACTCCGCTGCTGTCCGTACCCGATGATCCTTGGGGAGCACGATCACTCACCGTCGATTCATGAGGGGGACCCGGAGCCACCGCGTGGTTGCACGGAGCGGTGGAGGGGATTACGCCGAGAGTTCGGTGCGGCCCTTGCCCCGTCGCGCTGACAGGATGGCACGGCCGGCACGGGTGCGCATGCGAAGACGGAAACCGTGCTTCTTGGCGCGACGGCGGTTATTCGGCTGAAAAGTCCGCTTGCTCACTGTAGTTACTCCAGAACGATCTTGAGATGCGTCCGGCCCATTGCAACAAGGGGGAAGAACAGACTGACGCGATGAAGGTGTACATCCGACATTCGCTGAAGTAGCTGTCACCTCCCGAGGCCTCTTAGTACCCGGGAAACCAGTGATGGCATGCGAAATGCAGACATGTTGGACTACATCACGTTAGGGGACACAGCCGAGGAGCGTCAAACCAGCCGTCGACGCGAGCGGCGCGCCGTGCTGTCTACAGCCTGTGGACAACTCGTCCAGCAGACACAGTACAGGTACCCCGGAACGCTGTTCCCGAACACTCCGATCGGCGCCTCGGAGGCGCGCCAGCGCGGTATCTTCTGCCATCTGCATCCTCTACTCTTGGCTCTGGTCCGCTTATCCACGACATGTGTACAAGTCTGTGGATGGTGGGCCTTTTCCGAGTGCGGCCTGAACGGCAAAAGGGGTTTTCGTGGGAACAGATGAGGTCAACGACGTCGGGAGCTCCTGGCGCAAGGTCATCAGGACCCTCGAACAGGACGAACGCGTGACGCCGCGGCAGCGGGGCTTCATGGTCCTCGCGCAGGCCCAGGGACTGATCGGCACCACCATGCTCATCGCGGTACCCAACGAGCTCACGCGTGAGGTACTGCAGACACAGTTGAAAGGTGTGCTCGACGAGGCGTTGAGGGACGTCTTCCGCCAGGACATCCAGTGTGCCTTCGTCATCGATCCGGATCTGACGCCGGTCGTCGAGGAGGTTCCGGACCAGGAACCGATCGCGGTGGTGACCGAGCCGAGGGGTGAGACGAAACCCTCACCCACGCCTCCGAGCAACTCCCACGAGTTCGGGCGCCTCAATCCGAAGTACATCTTCGACACCTTCGTCATCGGCTCCTCGAACCGCTTCGCCCACGCGGCCGCCGTCGCCGTCGCCGAGGCCCCCGCGAAGGCCTACAACCCCCTCTTCATCTACGGCGACTCCGGTCTCGGCAAGACGCACCTCCTCCACGCCATCGGACACTATGCACGGCACCTCTACACGGGTATCCGGGTGCGCTACGTGAACTCCGAGGAGTTCACCAACGACTTCATCAACTCGATCCGCGACGACGAGGGGTCGAGCTTCAAGCAGACCTACCGCAACGTCGACATCCTGCTGATCGACGACATCCAGTTCCTCTCCGGCAAGGACAGGACGATGGAGGAGTTCTTCCACACCTTCAACGCGCTGCACAACCACAACAAGCAGGTGGTCATCACCTCCGACATGCCGCCCAAGCAGCTCATCGGGTTCGAGGAGCGGATGCGGTCGCGCTTCGAGTGGGGTCTGCTGACGGACATCCAGCCCCCGGAGCTCGAGACGCGCATCGCGATCCTCCGGAAGAAGGCGATCAGCGACAGCCTGAGCGCTCCCGACGACGTCCTCGAGTACATCGCCTCGAAGATCGCCACCAACATCCGCGAGCTCGAGGGCGCCCTCATCCGCGTGACCGCCTTCGCGAGCCTCAACCGGCAGACGGTCGACGTGAACCTGGCCGAGATCGTCCTGAAGGACCTCATCTCCGACGACGGCGCACAGGAGATCACCTCGACCGTGATCATGGCGCAGACCGCCGACTACTTCCAGATCAGCATGGAGGAGCTCTGCAGCAAGTCACGCACGCGCACGCTCGTGACGGCTCGTCAGATCGCCATGTACCTCTGCCGGGAACTGACGGACATGTCGCTGCCGAAGATCGGACAGGAACTCGGAGGTCGCGACCACACCACGGTGATCCACGCGGACCGGAAGATCCGGGAGCTGATGGCGGAGCGCAGGGCGATCTTCAACCAGGTGACGGAACTGACCAACCGCATCAAACACAAGCAGCGCGAAGGCTGAACCGGACCGTGACCGCCGGACGCCCCTGGAGTTCAATTAACAGGTGTGGACAGAGGTGTGGATAACCAGGGCCCCTAGGCGGGTCAACCTGAGGACAACTACCCATCGGGCTGTGGATCCCCGGAATCACAAGGATTTGATGCACAGGACGGTCCGTCGGCCGGTCGTCCGGACCCACACCTTCTCCACAGGGCAGATCGCCGTCGATCCGTGAACGAGGAGGGTTATCCACAGAATCCACAGGGGTTATTAACACTACGAACCTTAAATTCAAAAGGTTCTTCACATAACACTTCGCGTTCCGTTCGACCCTCGCCCGGCGCCCTCCAGGCCCTCCGGCCCTCGCGCTACCGGGCCGGGCCGGCACCCAGTAGGGTGGGAGCTCCCGGGGCCTGTGAGCCTCTTGACCCCACGCACCGAATCATCCGCCGGCCTCTCGTCGGTGGCTGTTTTTTTGAAAGGCGGCACTCTTCCGTGAAATTCAGAGTCGAACGGGATGTCCTGGCCGAGGCTGTCTCCTGGACTGCTCGGTCACTGTCGCCGCGTCCGCCGGTGCCGGTTCTCGCGGGACTGCTCATCAAGGCCGAGGCAGGGATGCTGAGTCTCGCGAGTTTCGACTACGAGATCTCCGCACGTCTCGAGATCGCCGCCGATGTCGCCGAGGAAGGCACCATCCTCGTCTCGGGGCGTCTGCTCGCCGACATCTGCAGGAGCCTCCCGTCCGCACCCGTCGAGGTGGTCACCGACGGCTCGAAGGTCACACTCACCTGCCGCAACAGCCGCTTCAACCTCGCCACGATGCCCGAGGGCGAGTACCCGGAGTTGCCGAAGCTTCCCGCTGTCAGTGGAGTCGTCGACGGTGACGCCTTCGCCCAGGCGGTCTCGCAGGTGATCATCGCCGCCAGCAGGGACGACACCCTCCCGATCCTCACGGGCGTGCGGATGGAGATCGAGGACGATCTCATCACCCTCCTCGCGACGGACCGGTACCGGCTCGCGCTCCGCGAGGTCAGCTGGAAGCCCACGACGCCCGGGATCTCCACCAGTGCACTCGTCAAGGCCAAGACCCTCAACGAGGTCGCCAAGACCCTCGGCGGCGCAGGGGACCTGAACATCGCGTTCTCCGACGATTCGGAACTGATCGGCTTCGAATCGGGTGGACGTCGCACCACGTCGCTGCTCGTCGACGGCGACTACCCCAAGATCCGGTCCCTGTTCCCCGAGAAGACCCCGATCCACGCGACGGTGCAGACGAGCACCCTCGTGGAAGCCGTGCGGCGTGTGTCCCTGGTCGCGGAGCGGAACACCCCCGTGCGGCTGGCATTCGCCGAGGGGCAGTTGACCCTCGACGCCGGTACCGGCGAGGACGCACAGGCCTCCGAGGCCATCGAGGCCACGCTCGACGGCGACGACATCACGGTCGCCTTCAACCCGCACTACCTCAGCGAGGGCCTCGGCGCCTTCAGCAGCCCGTTCGTGCGCTTCTCGTTCACGTCCCCGCCGAAGCCCGCCGTCATGTCCGCGCAGCAGGAAGCGGCCGGCGAGGATTCCGAGGACTACCGGTACCTGCTGATGCCGGTCCGGCTGCCAAACCAGTAATCGCCCAGCACCACCCACGCAGTACCCGGTACACCGCCCACGACGTCAGGAAGAAGATCCCCATGCACATCGGCCTCATCGGACTCGGCAAGATGGGTTTCAACATGAGGGAACGGCTCCGGAAGAGCGGCATCGAGGTCACGGGCTTCGATCGCAATCCGGAGCGGACGGACGTCCCCGACCTCGCAGGGCTCGTGGCAGCACTTCCCGCCCCGCGCATCATCTGGGTCATGGTGCCTGCCGGGCAGGTCACCGATGCCGTGATCAAGGATCTCGCCGGGTTGCTCACGGAGGGCGACCTCGTGATCGACGGTGGTAATTCGAAGTTCACGGACGACCAGATCCACGCGACCCTGCTGGCACAGAAGGGCGTCCGGTTCCTCGACTGCGGCGTCTCGGGTGGCGTGTGGGGGCTCGAGAACGGCTACGGGTTGATGGCTGGCGGGAGCGCGGAGGACGTCGAACGCGCCATGCCGATCTTCGACGCCCTGCGTCCGGAGGGCGAGCGCGCCGAGAGCTTCGTCCACGTGGGCGACATCGGTGCCGGTCACTACGCCAAGATGGTCCACAACGGCATCGAGTACGGACTCATGCAGTCCTACGCGGAAGGCTACGAGCTCCTCGAGGCGAAGGACATCGTCAAGGACGTCCATGGGACGTTCGCCGCCTGGCAGAAGGGCACGGTGGTGCGGTCCTGGCTGCTCGACCTCCTCGTGAAGGCACTCCAGGAGGATCCCGGCCTGTCGAAGATCGCCGGATACGTCGAGGACTCCGGTGAAGGCCGGTGGACCGTCGAGGAAGCAATCGCCAACAGCGTCCCGGCACCGGCGATCACCGCAGCGCTCTTCGCCCGGTTCACATCGCGCCAGGATGATGCGCCTGCCATGAAGATGGTCGCCGCCCTTCGCAACCAGTTCGGTGGGCACGCGGTCAAGCCGGCCCAGTCGGCACCGCCGACGCCGGAGTGAGTGGGGTGTCGTGTACGTCGAACACCTGTCCCTGACGGGGTTCAGGAGCTACGGACACCTCGACACCGAGCTGCACCCCGGCATCACGGTCTTCATCGGCCCCAACGGTGTGGGGAAGACCAACATCGTCGAGGCCATCGGCTACCTGGCCACGTTGACCTCCCACCGTGTGTCCACGGACCGCCCGCTCATCTCCTTCGACGCCGAAACGGCAATCATCAGGGGAAAGTTGGTGCGCGGCACCCAGCGCACGAGCGTCGAGGTGGAGATCAACGCCGACGCCGCGAACCGCGCCAGGATCAATCGGGCGAACCCGGTACGAGCCCGCGACGCCGCGGGCATCCTGAAGACGGTGCTCTTCGCGCCCGAGGACCTCGCGCTGGTCAAGGGTGATCCGTCCGGACGGCGCCGCTACCTCGACGACGTCCTCGTGTCACTGCTGCCCCACCAGTCGGCGCTCCGTGCCGACTACGAACGCGTTCTGAAGCAGCGCAACGCCCTCCTGAAGTCGGCGCGCTCAGCAGGACGATTCTCGACGGCGCACGAGGCGACGCTCGACGTCTGGGATCAGCATTTGGCCGAGGCCGGCTCGCGCCTGCTGTTCGCGCGGCTCGAGCTCGTGGACCGCCTCAGCCCGCTGGTGGCTCGCGCGTACACGGAGCTGACCGACGGATCCAAGAAGGCGGGGCTCACCTACGTCTCCTCGGTCTCCGCCGGTGTGGACCCGTCCGCGGAGGACGACGGCGTGGTCAACAGCATGGTCGGTTCGACGGTCGCGACCCAGGATGTCCTCCGCGGAGCGGACGTCGGGGCCCTCACCGAGCTGTTCCTACAAGCGCTGCTGCGCCACCGCAAGAAGGAGCTGGAACGCGGGATCTCCCTCGTGGGGCCCCACCGCGACGAACTCGCACTCCTGCTCGGGCAGGCTCCCGCCAAGGGCTACGCCTCCCACGGTGAGACGTGGTCCATGGCGCTGGCCCTCCGCCTCGCCTCGTACTATCTGCTCGTGGAGGAGGACCGCACACCCGGCGGGGATCCCGTGCTGATCCTCGACGACGTGTTCGCCGAGCTCGACACGCAGCGCCGCGCGCGGCTGGCAGGGATCGTGGCTTCGGCGGAGCAGGTGCTGGTCACCGCGGCCGTCGCGGACGACATCCCTGCTGCGCTCCAGGGGCGACACCTGCGTGTGGTCCCCGGAGGGATCGAGGTGTCGTCGGAGGCCGCCGACGGTACGGTGCCGCTTCCTGTCGTCGAGGATGCGCATGGCTGACCGGCAGGGCGGGGACATACCGCGGCCGGACGGCCGGAAGGAGACGTTCGAGACCGGCGTTGTGGACGGGACAGGTGAAACGGAGGCGGACGGTGAGCCCGACGAGCCGGAGCGGGACGGGCCACAGGCGCTCCTGAATCGGCTGCGCAGCGCGTCCCAGGCGAGGGGGACGCCGCGCGAGAAGGGGCCGAAGCGGCCCTCCGGCCCGGCACGACGACGGCACACCCCCGACCCCGTTTACGGCGGGCGCGATCCCGAGGGTGTGGGGAACGTCTTCACACGGATGCTCGCGGAGCGCGGGTGGAAGTCGCCGGTGGCCATCGGGTCGGTGCTGACGCGCTGGCACGAGATCGTCGGGGCCGACATCGCGGCGCACTGCGTCCCGGAGAGCTTCGACGCCGACACCGTTCTGGTGCGCTGCGACTCGACGGCCTGGGCCACGCAGCTGCGGCTCATTGCGCCTCAGGTGCTGCAGCGTTTCGAGGCGGAACTGGGTCCGGGCGTCGTGAAGAAGCTGTCCGTGATCGGTCCCGCAGCGCCCAGCTGGCGGAAGGGTGGCCGAACAGTGAAAGGGCGCGGCCCGCGCGACACCTACGGGTGAGCCGAGGCCCGGTCCCAAGACCGGGGGACGGACCGCGGCGGGATCACCGCTGCAGCCGAGGACCGATCGCCGCTGGGAGCCCGTCAGCGCCGTCGAGGGGTAGCTCGGCGTATCGGTCCCTATGGGAGGACCCTCCATGGGCTCAGGAGGCGCATTCTTGGCGAATGAGGGGCTGTCAGTGCGTTTATGTGGGCCTCCACGGGGTAGAATGGAGAAGCTTTGTTGTGGTCCACCCAGTTGAGGAGCCGTCTACGCCCGTGACACACGAGAACGAATTGAACGCAGAAGACGTGTTGATCGGCGAAGGTGAGTCCCCGATTCTGGAGGCAGCGACCGAGCACGCCTACGGCGCCAGTGAGATCACAGTCCTCGAAGGACTGGAAGCGGTCCGGAAGCGTCCCGGCATGTACATCGGTTCCACCGGCCCGCGCGGACTCCACCACCTCGTCTACGAAGTCGTCGACAACTCGGTGGACGAGGCTCTCGCCGGGTACTGCGACCACATCGAGATCACGCTCCAGACCGACGGCGGCGTGAAGGTCGTCGACAACGGGCGCGGTATCCCCGTGGACATGCACCCCACCGAGGGGCGTCCCACCGTCGAGGTGGTCATGACCATCCTCCACGCCGGCGGCAAGTTCGGTGGTGGCGGCTACGCGGTATCGGGCGGTCTGCACGGCGTCGGTATCTCCGTCGTCAACGCCCTGTCCAAGCGCGTCGAAACCGAGGTACGCCGCCAGGGCCATGTCTGGCACCAGTCCTTCGCGGACGGCGGCAAGCCGGTGGGTGAGTTGCGCATGGGCGAGGAGACCTCCGAGACAGGGACCACCCAGACGTTCTACCCGGACGACACGATCTTCGAGACCACTGAGTTCGATTTCGAGACCCTGCGGGCGCGTTTCCAGCAGATGGCCTTCCTCAACAAGGGCCTCCGCATCACCCTGACCGACGAGCACGTCGACGAGGTCGAGGACGAGGTCGCGGCGGAGACCGGCGAGGATTCCACGCCGAAGCACCGCGAGGTCGTCTACCTCTACGAGAACGGACTGCTCGACTACGTCCACCACCTGAACTCCTCGAAGCGCGTCGAGGTGGTCCACCCCGACGTCATCGCCTTCGAGACGGAGACGCCGGACCGGACGATGTCGGTGGAGATCGCGCTCCAGTGGACCTCCGCCTACTCGGAGAGCGTCCACACGTACGCCAACACGATCAACACGCACGAGGGTGGCACCCACGAAGAGGGATTCCGTGCCGCCATGACGACCTTGATCAATCGATATGCGCGCGAGAAGAACATCATCAAGGAGAAGGACGACAACCTCACGGGTGACGACATCCGCGAGGGCCTGACCGCCGTCATCTCCGTGAAGCTCTCCGAGCCGCAGTTCGAGGGCCAGACGAAGACCAAGCTCGGCAACTCCGAGGTCAAGGGATTCGTGCAGCGCGTGGTCACCGACCAGCTGGGCGATTGGCTCGAGCGGAACCCCGGACCGGCCCGCGACGTCATCCGCAAGTCGATCCAGGCCTCGCAGGCACGCCTCGCCGCCCGTAAGGCGCGCGAGTCCACGCGTCGCAAGGGACTCCTCGAGTCCGGTGGCATGCCCGGCAAGCTCAAGGACTGCCAGTCCAAGGACCCGGCGCGCTCCGAGATCTACATCGTCGAGGGTGACTCCGCCGGCGGCTCGGCCGTACGCGGCCGCAACCCGGAGACGCAGGCCATCCTGCCCCTGCGCGGGAAGATCCTCAACGTCGAACGCGCGCGGCTGGACCGGGCGCTCGGCAACAGCGAGGTCCAGGCCATGATCACCGCGTTCGGCGCGGGGATCGGCGAGGACTTCAACGTCGAGAAGGCCCGGTACCACAAGATCGTGCTCATGGCCGATGCCGACGTCGACGGCCAGCACATCACCACGCTGCTGCTCACGCTCCTGTTCCGCTACATGCGGCCGCTCATCGAGAACGGGTTCGTGTACCTGGCGCAGCCGCCGCTTTACCGGATCAAGTGGTCCAACGCGAAGCACGACTACGTGTTCAGCGATCGGGAGCGCGACGAGGTCATCAAGATGGGGCTCGCGCGGAACCAGCGGCTGCCCAAGGACAACGGGATCCAGCGCTACAAGGGTCTCGGTGAGATGGACTACACCGAGCTCTGGGACACGACCATGGACCCCGACCACCGGACGCTGCTGCAAGTGACCATGGACGACGCCGCCGCGGCCGACCAGGTGTTCTCGGTGCTCATGGGCGAGGACGTCGAATCCCGACGCAACTTCATCCAGCAGAACGCGAAAGATGTGCGTTTTCTCGATATTTGACGGCTCGCCCCGGCATTCTGCCGGCGCAACGAAATTTGCTCGTTCCTCGCAAATACTAAAGCGCCTACACAGAACGCAGGGGCAACCCTTGCTCAGCTTCGGCAGCACTGCGCGCACGACAGACGAACGGATTGATTGATGAGTGACGACAGCATGGGTAATGGGCCGGACGAGGTCCTCGAGGGTGAGGTGCTGACCGACCGCGTCGAGCAGGTGGATCTGCAGACCGAGATGCAGCGGTCCTACCTGGACTACGCGATGGCGGTCATCGTGGGGCGCGCCCTCCCGGACGTGCGGGACGGGCTCAAGCCCGTGCACCGCCGCGTGCTCTACGCCATGTTCGACGGCGGCTACCGCCCGGATCGCTCGTTCAACAAGTGTGCCCGCGTCGTCGGCGAGGTCATGGGGCAGTACCACCCGCACGGTGACACAGCGATTTACGACGCCCTGGTGCGCCTGATCCAGGACTGGACCATGCGGTACCCGCTCGCGCTCGGGCAGGGCAACTTCGGCTCGCCGGGCAACGACGGCGCAGCGGCTCCCCGGTACACCGAGACCAAGATGGCGCCCCTGGCCATGGAGATGGTCCGCGACATCGACGAGGAGACCGTCGACTTCCAGGACAACTACGACGGCAAGAACCAGGAGCCGACGATCCTCCCGTCGCGCTTTCCGAACCTGCTCGTCAACGGCTCCTCGGGCATCGCCGTCGGCATGGCCACCAACATCCCGCCCCACAACCTGCGCGAGGTCGCGGAGGGTGTGCAGTGGTACCTCGAGAATCCGACCGCCACGAAGGAGGAGCTCCTCGAGGCCCTGATCGCACGGATCAAGGGACCGGACTTCCCGACCGGCGCCCAGATCCTCGGGCACAAGGGCATCGAGGACGCGTACCGGACGGGCCGCGGGTCGATCACCATGCGCGCGGTGGTCAACGTCGAGGAGATCCAGAACCGGACCTGCCTCGTGGTCACCGAGCTGCCGTACCAGGCGAACCCGGACAACCTGGCGATCAAGATCGCCGAACTCGTGAAGGACGGCAAGATCAGCGGGATCGCCGACCTCCGCGACGAGACCTCGGGTCGCACCGGCCAGCGCCTGGTGATCGTGCTCAAGCGCGACGCCGTCGCCAAGGTGGTGCTGAACAACCTTTACAAGCACACGCAGCTGCAGGACAACTTCAGCGCGAACATGCTCGCGATCGTCGACGACGTCCCTCGCACCCTGAGTCTCGACGCCTTCATCCGCCACTGGGTGACGCACCAGCTCGAGGTCATCGTGCGCCGCACCCGCTACCGGCTGCGCAAGGCGGAGGAGGAGGCTCACATCCTCCGCGGGCTCCTCAAGGCGCTCGACGCGCTGGATGAGGTCATCGCCCTGATCCGAGCATCGGCGACCAGCGAGGAAGCCCGTATCGGCCTGATGGGCCTGCTCTCCATCGACGAGCTGCAGGCGAGGGCCATCCTCGACATGCAGTTGCGGCGCCTCGCGGCCTTGGAACGGCAGAAGATCCAGGACCGGCACGCAGAACTCGAGCAGATGATCACCGAGTTCAACCGCATCCTCGCGTCCGAGGACGTGCAGCGCGGGATCGTGAGCACCGAGCTCGGCGAGATCGTGGCCAAGTTCGGCGACGACCGACGCACCGAGATCCTCATGGGCTACGACGGTGACATGAGCATGGAGGACCTGATCCCCGAGGAGGAGATGGTCGTCACCATCACCCGCGGCGGGTACGTCAAGCGCACCCGAAGCGACAACTACCGCCAGCAGGCGCGTGGCGGCAAGGGAATCAAGGGCGCGCAGCTGCGCGGCGACGACGTCGTCGAGCACTTCTTCGTCACCACCACCCACCACTGGCTCCTGTTCTTCACGAACCTGGGACGCGTGTACCGGGCGAAGGCGTACGAGCTCGTGGAGGCAGCACGGGACGCCAAGGGCCAGCACGTCGCGAACCTGCTCGCCTTCCAGCCCGACGAGACCATCGCGCAGGTCCTGGATCTCCGGGACTACCAGCAGTCCCCGTTCCTCGTCCTCGCGACGAAGCGCGGACTGGTCAAGAAGACCCGGCTCGAGGACTACGACACCAACCGCACGGCGGGTGTCATCGCGATCAACCTGCGCGACAACGACGAGCTGGTCTCCGCACAGCTCGTCTCGAGCGAGGACGACATCATGCTCGTCTCGCGCAAGGGTCAGTCCCTCCGCTTCACCGCCGACGATGACGCCCTGCGTCCCATGGGCCGCGCGACCTCGGGTGTCACGGGCATGAAATTCCGCGACGACGACGAGCTGCTGGCCGCGAACGTGGTCACGGACGACTCCTACGTGTTCATCGTGACCGAGGGTGGGTTCGCCAAGCGGACCAGGGTGCAGGACTACCGGGTCCAGGGCCGTGGCGGCCTCGGGATCAAGGTGGCCAAACTCGCGGAGGAGCGCGGGGATCTCGTGGGAGCCCTCGTGGTGCAGGAGGAGGACGAGGTCCTGGTCGTGATGGGTGGCGGCAAGGTGGTCCGATCCGCGGTGAGCGGCGTGCCGGCCAAGGGTCGCGACACCATGGGCGTCATCTTCGCCAAGCCGGACAAGACCGACCGCATCATCGCCGTCGCGCGTAACAGCGAACGCAGTGTCGCCGTGGAGGAGGGCCTGATCGACGACCCCTCCGAGGCGAGCCCGGAGGTGGATGTTATCGATACGATCACGCCACAGGACGATCCTGCGGAGTTCACAACCGATGAAGTACGGTTGTCGACAGAGGAAACGGCTGAGCCAGACGCTGAGTCGCCCGACCACGGAGGTAGCGAGTGAGCTCGGCCAACAGCAACCCGCGATCGTCCGGCGGGCAGGTTCGGACAACCGGGACGGCCCCCCGAGTGAACGCACCGGCCCGCCCGGCGCAGCGCCCGGCCTCCGCGAACGGCCAGGCTCCGCGTCCCGGTCAGCAGCGCACGGGTCAGCAGCGCCCCGGCCTCGTCAAGCCACCGCCCAAGGCGAAAGCCCGCAAGGCGCGGTTGCTCGTCAGCAAGGTGGACCCCTGGTCCGTTCTGAAGATGTCCTTCCTGCTGTCGGTGGCGCTGGGTGTGGTGACCGTCGTCGCCTCCTTCGTGATCTGGACCGTCCTCGATCTCACCGGCATCTTCGACGGGGTCAACGAGCTACTGCGGGAGATCGCGGGCTCGGAGAGTGGCGGGTTCGACCTCCGCCAGTTCGCATCCCTGACGCAGGTCCTTTCCTTCGCGACCATCATCGCGGTGGTGAACGTGGTGCTGTTGACGGCCCTGGCCATGCTTTCGGCCGTGCTGTACAACATCTCCTCCACCCTCGTAGGTGGTATCGGGGTCACGCTGACGGACGACTGATCCGACGACCGCTTCGAGCCGGCAGCGGTCCCGCGAGGATTTGGGGATCGCTGAAGCACTACTGTAAAGTCGTGTCTCGGCCCGAAGAGGTATCGGGGCGTATAGCTCAGGCGGTTAGAGCGCTTCGCTGATAACGAAGAGGTCCCAGGTTCAAGTCCTGGTACGCCCACGGATCCATCACACGCAGGTCGCGCTAGGAGACGGTCATGAAAAGGTTGCTCATCGCAGCAGCGGTTTCAGCAGGTCTCGTCGTGTACAAGCGGTGGCAGGATTCAGAGAAGAGCAAGAGCGTCTGGAGCAACGCGACGGACGACATAGCTCGCTAGGGCCCATCCGGTGAGAAAGCCGGAAGCGGTCCGTTCGGGGGCATGGCGCAATTGGTAGCGCACCTGCTTTGCAAGCAGGGGGTTCGGGGTTCGAGTCCCCGTGCCTCCACCGAAGGGGAAAGCCCCGGCCACAGGCCGGGGCTTTCGTCGTCTCCGGGACCACCTGATTCCTCCGGGCCGCCGTCCCGGGGTGCACTACTGTTGCCCGGGTGATCATCTTCCTGTCGGTCCTCGGCGTCATCGGGGTGTCCGCCTCGGGTCCCATCATGGCCGCCACCGCGGCGCCGGTGCTGGCCATCGCGTTCTGGCGCAACCTGCTCGGGGCGGTGCTCATGGGCGTCCCCGCCGCGGTATCGAAGAGGGCTGAGTTCGCTGCTCTCGGCCGCGCGGATCTGCGCCGGCTCGCTGTTGCCGCAGTGGCGCTCGCCCTGCATTTCGCCTGCTTCATCACGGCGCTCAAGCTCACGTCCGTCGCCGCCGCGACGGCACTCGTCTGCCTGCAGGTCGCCTGGATAGCGTTGTTCGACGCCCTTCTCGGCTCGCGCCCGCCCCGCGCGGTGGTGGTGGGTCTCGGGGTGGCCTTCGTCGGCGTCGTGGTGATCACCGGGTTCGATCTCTCGCTGTCCCGGGACGCGCTCCTCGGGGATGTCCTCGCTCTAGCGGGCGGGGCGCTGGCCGCCGTCTACCAGATGGCCGGCGCCGCTGCTCGACGCACGCTCTCCACCGGGACCTACACCACGCTCTGCTACGGTGCATGCGCGGTGATCCTGCTCGGATTCTGTGCGGTGGCGGGTCAGCCTCTCGTTGGCTTCACGCCCGCGGCGTGGCTCGGCATCGTCGCCGTGACGCTCATGGCGCAGATCATGGGCCACTCGGTGTTCAACCACCTCCTCGCGGTGATGAGCCCGCTCGTCGTGTCCATGATCATCCTCCTCGAGATCCCGGGCGCGGCGATTCTTGCGGCGGTCTTCCTCGACGAGAAGCTCCCGGCCGCCACCTATGCCGGGCTCGCTCTGGTCCTCGTCGGCCTGGCCGTCGTCATCCGTGGTCAGCAGCGACGGCGGAGCCGCGCGCTGCGCGACGAACCGGGGGTCGCTGCGACCCCGCCACTCGGCGCCGACTGAGGCCGGAACGGACGAAGACCCCCGGCAGGAGCCGGGGGTCTTCGTCCGTGTCTATCCGTACTGCCGGTTCACGACGGATTCCGCGAGCCCGGAGGCGTCAACGGGGTGCCGCGGCGGGGTCTCAGGCGGTGTCGCCGGGCTTGGCTGCGTGCTTCGCCGAATCGGTGACGTCCTTCGCCTTGTCGGCGACGCTCTGGGTCGCTTCCGCAGCCGGGGTCTTCGACGCGGTCTCGTCGCTCTTGGCCGCGCGGTCGGCGGCCTCCTTGATCGACGCCACCACCTCCTTGGCTTCCTGCGACTTCTGGCTCGAGACCGGTGCAGGGTTCGCCTTGATCGGTGCGGGGGTCTTCCAGGGATCCTCGACGGGCTTGGACGCCCGCCAGGCGGCGACGACGGCGACGACGGCCGCGGCGATGACACCGAAGACCAGCCACCCCTTGCCGGAGGACCGCTTCTTGCTCTTGCCGAGGTCCTTGGACGCCTGCTGCGCGACGGCGACGAGGTGCTTCCGGGCCTTCTTCACGGCTTTCTTGTCGCCCGTCACCTTCGTGACCGCCTTCTCGACCGTGGGGTGGACGGTCGCGGAAGCCAGGGAACGGGATGCGCTGTCAGCGGCTTCGCCGAGCTTGGACGACAGTGCGGGCAGGTAATCGTCCACGACCTTCGCCTTCGCCGAGGTGATCGCGGGCGCCGCCTTGTCGAGGGTGCCCTGGATCTTCGGGGTGGTCTCGTCGATGACCTGCGTGATCTTCGGCCCCACCTTGTCGATTCCGTCCTGGATCTTCGGCGTGACGACGGCGATGCCGCCCGAGATACCCTCGGATGCCTTGCGGACGGTGTCCTGAAGCGCGGGCATGGCCGTCTCGAGCCCCTTCTCGAGGCGCGGCTTGGCCCAGCCGTAGGCCGAGTCCACGTGGGGCTGCGCCCAGGTCTGCGCGGCACTCATGTGAGGCTGTGCCCAGGTCTGCGCGGCACTCACGTGAGGCTGTGCCCACGTCTGCGCGGCCGCGACATTGGTGGACAGTCCGGCGGCCAGTCCGGCGGCGAACCCTTCCTCGAGCTCGTGCGTCATGCGATCGTTCTTCTTCACAAAAACCTCCAGGGGATGGTTGCTCGTCCTCATCAGCCTACGTGGCAAGTGCAGACCGTGCTATTGCGAGCAGGGGCCGGAACACCTCCTCTGCACCCGGTTTCACTGTGCGCGGAATGGCTGCGGTCCAGCGGATTGTCAGGAGCACCGTGGAACAATGGCCCCATGACTGCTATCCCAACCGCACACGCGACCATCACGACGAGCCAGGGCACCATCAAGGTGAACCTGTTCGGGAACCACGCCCCGAAGACGGTCAACAACTTCGTGGGCCTCGCCACGGGCGAGATCACCTGGACACACCCGCAGACCGGTGAGGAGACGGACGCACCCCTGTACAACGGGACCATCTTCCACCGCATCATCAAGGACTTCATGATCCAGGGCGGCGATCCCCTCGGCCAGGGCATCGGTGGCCCCGGCTACAAGTTCGACGACGAGATCAACCCCGACCTCACGTTCAACGAGCCCTACAAGCTCGCCATGGCCAATGCTGGCCTGCAGGGCGGCCGCGGCACCAACGGCTCGCAGTTCTTCATCACCTCCGTGCCCACCACCTGGCTCCAGGGCAAGCACACCATCTTCGGTGACGTGACCGACGAGGAATCACGCGCCGTCGTCGACAAGCTCAACTCCATCCCCACGGACGGAAGGGACAAGCCCCTCGAGGACGTCGTCATCGAGAGCATCACCGTGGAACAGCTCTAACCGAATGTCCTACGGAGTCCCCGCGCCCGACGCCGGCAGTGAGCAGGCGCCGGTCTGCCCGCGGCACCCCGACCGCGTCAGCTACGTGCGGTGCCAGCGGTGTGGCAGGCCGGCGTGCGCCGACTGCCAGCGTCCTGCCGCCGTCGGCTTCCAGTGCGTGGACTGCGTCCGCGAGCAGGCCGCCAACGCGCCGGTCCGGAAGAACGCGTTCGGCGGAGTCGCGCGCGGGGGCACACCGATCGTCACGTACACCCTGATCGGGCTGTGCGCCGTCGTCTTCCTGCTCCAGATGGTGATCCCCGGGTTCATCCAGGTGTTCGCCTACCGGCCCGTCGACACCGCGGGGGTCGCCTCCGCCGGGCTCCCCGCGGAGCCCTGGCGCATGCTGACGGCGGCGTTCCTCCACTCGCCGGGCTCGATCGTGCACATCGGCTTCAACATGTACGCCCTGTTCATCCTGGGGCGTGAGCTCGAGCCGGCCATGGGACGGGCTCGCTTCCTGACGCTCTACCTCCTGTCCGCGCTCGGCGGGTCCATCGGGGTGCTGTTGCTCAGCAACCCCGGACAGTACGTGGTCGGAGCATCGGGCGCGGTGTTCGGGCTCTTCGGGGCGCTGTTCATCATCCAGCGCAAGCGGGGTGGGGACGTACGGCAGATCGTGGTGCTGATCGCGATCAACGCGGTGCTCGGCTTCATCGTGCCGAACGTCGCGTGGCAGGCCCACCTCGGCGGTCTCGTCGCCGGCGCTGCGTGTGCCACCGCGATCGCCTACGCCCCTCGCGGTGCCCGACAGGCGCGCACCCAGTGGTTCGGGATCGGCGGCGTCGGGGTGGGGCTCGTGGCGCTGACGGCGCTCGGAGTGGCGCTCCTGCCGTTCTGACCGCGTTCTGACCCCTGGTCAACCCCATCACGAGGGCCGGTACACATGTACCGGCCCTCGTGCTGTGTGGACCGGGCGCTGGTGGCGGTTGTCCACAGGGTTTATCCACATCGGGGACAACTTACACACATGTAATTCCACAGATGTGGATAACGTAGGCGCGGAATCGCCCGGTTTCGCGTGAAGCATCAACAATCATGTGCACAGCTGTGGATAACTTCGTGCACACGCTGTGCACATCGCCGACAGGCCGCTTCGTCTGTCAGAAGCCGAAGAGCGACCTGCGGAGCGGCTCGGCCAGGGACAACGCGTAGGTGTCGCTGATGTGGTTGTCGCGGTAGACGAGCAGATTACCGATCACGTAGGGGCAGGCCCCGTCACGGCAGAAGGACGGCGAGAGGTCGACGACGGTCACGCCCTCGAGGCCGTCCGCCGCCTCGAGCATCGGGTCCTGGGACGCGACCTCGTCCGAGCGGTCGACACACTCCGCGGCGACGTCGTCCGCGGTTGCCACGCACTCGGGCGCGGGCCGGGAGGGCAGGGGCGAGTCCGTGATGACGCGGACGTCGATCCCGGCGTCGACGAGGGGCTGCCACAGGGCACGGTAGCCCTCGATCGTGGCCTCCCGATCCTGCCAGGACCACGACAGCTCACGTTCGTACCCCGCAGGCCGCAGGTTGCTGGTGATCACCATGTCGGGAGGATCGGTGAGGAGTCCCTCGAGCGTCAGCTGGTTCCGCTCGATGCAGTCCTGGAAGTAGGCCCCGTTGCTCCCGAGGGGCTCCGCATTGAACGGACAGCCGTTCCTCACCTGGACGTCGAGGGCGAAGCCCTCCTGCCCGAGAACGGCGTCCAGCGGGGTCATGAACTGCGCCGCGTGCGAGTCCCCGACCAGCACGGCGCGTGATCCGCCGTCGGCGGCTCCGAAGCGGCACTCGTCCGCCGCCATCTCCTCGGGATCCCAGAGCAGGCATCCGTTCCCCGCGAGGACGTTCTGGTCCTCGAACGCCACGGCGGCATCGGGCCGGATCGGCGCGTCCGGTCCCGGTTCCTGGTCCCATGCCGCCGCTCCGGGATACAGGACGGGATCGAGGGTGCCGATGATCTCGCGACTGCTCTTCAGCGTGATCAGACCCCAGGGCAGGGCGGCCGCGGTGAGCGAGAGCACGAGCATGCCCGCCCCGAGGACGTACGAGTACCGCTTCAGTTCGCGGCCCGGAGAGCCTGAACCGAGGGTTCGCCGGCCCGAGGTCCGTGCGCGATTCAGGGGCAGTTCCACGTAGCGCGTGCTCACCCACGCCAGACCCACCGAGAGCAGCAGGATCACGACCGCGTCGATGTGTCCCGCTGCGCGGTCGGCGACGAACAGGTACAGCACGATGACCGGCCAGTGCCACAGGTAGAGGGAGTACGAGATGTCGCCGACGAAGACGACGGGCCGGAGGGCGAGGAGCCGCCCCGGACCCCCCGCGGGGACGGACCCGGCCCAGAGCACGAGCAGAGCACCCGCGACCGGTACGGCGGCCACCCATCCCGGGAAGGCCAGGGCGGTCGTGTAGGTGGCCGCGCTCCACCCGATGAGGAGGCCGCCGGCCACGACGGCGAGGCCGGCGCCCCGCGCGCCCACCCGCGGGGCGAGGATGGCGAGGATGCCGCCGGCGAGGAGCTCCCAGAGCCTGGTGGTGGTGGCGAAGTAGGCGATGTCCGGTGCTGTCGCCGACCACACGACGGAGTGAATCATGGAGGCCACGGCCACGAGGGTGAGGGTGGTGAGGATGAGGCGGCGTCGCCGTCGGAGGTCACCGCCGCGGCCGGACCGGATGGTCACCACCACGAGGAGGATGAGCAGTGGCATCACGAGGTAGAACTGTTCCTCCACCGCGAGCGACCAGAAGTGCTGGAAGATCGACACCGGACCGCCGGCCTGTTCGTAACTCGTGGAGCCGAGGGCGAGATTCCAGTTCTGCACCTGCAGCGCCGAGGCTGCTGCGTCCCGCGCGAGCTGCGCCCACCTGTTCGCGGGCAGGACGGCGAGGCTCACCAGCGTGGTGAGCGAGAGGACAACAGTGGCGGCCGGGATGAGGCGCCTGATGCGCCGGCGGTAGAAGGCGGCGAGGTCGATCCGGCCGGACGTGATCGCCTCCTTCGCCAGGGAGCCGATGATCAGGTAACCCGAGATGACGAAGAAGACGTCGACGCCGACGAAGCCACCGGGCAGGAGTTCGGGCACGAGGTGGTAGACGACCACCAGGAGGACGGCGACAGCTCGCAGGCCCTGGATGTCCCGGCGTCGGTGGCCGTGCCCGGTCGGGAGGAGGGACGGGCACGCAGACCCTCGGGAACGGTTGGCGGATCCGCTGTCCTCATCGGCAGCGTCGGCCTCAACGACTATCGTCACCGCGCCACTGTGCCGGAGGAACCAAGGTGGGGGCGCGAAGCGCGCCGTACTGGTGGCTCGGTCAGCGCCAGCGCGTGGTCATGAGGAAGCCGACGATCGCGATGCCGAAGCCGACGAGGATGTTCCACGACCCCCAGGCGGCCACGGGTAGCAGTGACTCCGAGATGTAGAACGTGATGATCCACAGCAGTCCGATGATCATCAGACCGAACATCACCGGTTTGTACCAGACGGGGTTCGGCTTGGGCTGCGAGGACTTCACGGCGGGAGCCGCGGACGCTGCTTTCTTGCGGGGCTTCGACTCGGGCACGATTTCTCCTCGACAGGGCACCGCTGGGAGTCAGCGGCGCCGATGGTCAGACGGGCCGCTCGGGGCGTTGCCCTCCCCGCAGGTATCCTGAGGGGAACATCGCCCGACGGCCCGGTTCTCCCCTCGATTCTAGCCAGGAACGCCCCGCCGTCGGCGCAGGCCCGGCGGACAGGAGTGGCAGTGGGATCCTCGGCACTCGACACCGCTCCGCGCACCCCCGGTGTCCGTCCTCCCCGCACCCGCCGCCGTCGTACTCCCTTGCAGGTCATCAGTCAGGTGGTGGGTGAGCTGCTGATCACCGTCGGGGTGGTGCTGCTGCTCTTCGTCGGCTGGGAGCTGTGGTGGACGAACATCGATTCGGACATCAAGCAGGGCCAGGCCCTCGAGGAGTTCTTCGCGGACGTCCCGCCGGTGGTGCCTGCCCCTGCACCGGAGACGACCGACGGCGCCGCGACCGCCCCCGAGGACTTCGGCGATCCCCCGGTGCTCGCACAGTCAGACCTCACGGGGACCTTCGGCGTCGTGTACATCCCCCGCTTCGGCGAGAACTACTCGCGACCGGTCACGGCGGGAGTCGGCGCGGACGTGTTGGACAACCTGGGGCTCGGCCACTACCCGGGGACCGGCGCTCCTGGTGAGGTGGGCAACTTCGCGCTCGCCGGGCACAGGCAGACCCACGGGCAGGTCCTCGACCAGATCCACACGCTGGTCCCCGGGGACCGCGTGTACGTGCAGACGCGCGACGGCTACTACACGTACGTGTTCCGGAACACCGAGATCGTGCTGCCCGACCGCGTGGACGTGATCGCCCCCGTACCCACACAACCCGCGGCCGAGCCGGTGGACAGGATCCTGACCCTCACGAGCTGCAACCCGCGCTTCGGGGCGCAGGAGCGCATCATCGCGTACTCGGTGCTGGAGTCGTGGCGGCCGATCGACGCCGGACCGCCGGCGGAGATCGCCGACCAGGTGGCGCGCGCCGCCGGGCAGGCGTAGGCACTATGTACGGCTGGATCTTCCGTGCCCTGCCCGGGCCCCTCTGGGTGCGCATCATCCTCTCGGTGATGCTCGTCCTCGTGACCGTCACCCTGTTGATGGTCTTCGTGTTCCCCTGGATCTCCCAGTTCAACCCCCTGACGGATTCGACGATTGGTTCTTCCTGACTCATGACTGACAGCACGCGCATCCTCGTCGTGGACAACTACGACAGCTTCGTCTACACCCTGGTGGGATACCTGCAGGAACTCGGCGCCGAGACGACGGTGGTGAGGAACGACGACATCACCCTCGCGGAGGCCGAGGAGATGGCGGCATCGCGCGACGGCGTCCTCATTTCTCCCGGTCCGGGCACGCCCGCCGAGGCCGGGGTCTGTGTGGACCTCATCCGCTGGTGCGGGCAGGAGAGCAAGCCCATGCTCGGGGTCTGCCTCGGGCACCAGGCCCTCGCCGAGGCGTTCGGGGGTACGGTCACGCATGCCCCGGAACTCATGCACGGCAAGACGTCCCTCGTGGAGCACGACGGGACGAGCGTCTTCGCAGGCCTACCCTCCCCCGTCACAGCCACGAGGTACCACTCGCTCGCCGCCGTGAGCGACGACATCCCCGCCGACCTCACGGTCACCGCCCGGACAGCGAGCGGCATCATCATGGGGCTCGAGCACCGCACCGCGCCTCTCACCGGCGTGCAGTTCCATCCGGAGTCCGTGCTGACCGAGGGGGGCTACCAGATGCTCGGCACCTGGCTCGAGTCCCTGGGACTCGTCGGCGCCGCCGAGAAGGCCGCCGGGCTCAGCCCGCTCATCGCCCGCTAATCGTCCCCTTCGGTGGGGCGCGGGTTGGATCCGTTGCCGTTGCCGTTGCCGTTGCCGTTGCCGTTCCCGCCGCCGTTGCCGCCGCCGTTCCCCGGCTCGGGGTCCTCCGGGGTCTCGGGGTCCTCCGGGGTCTCGGGGTTCTCGGGGTCCGGCGTAGGGCTGGGAGGTGCGATGGGCTGCTCCGGCGCAACCGCGATCGTCAGGACGATCTCCGTGCCCTGGTCCACGGAGGACTGGGCGGGCCGTGACTGATTGGTGATGGTCCCCGGCGTGACGACGCTGTTCTCCTCCTCGTCGATCCGGTAGGGAAGCTGCACCGCGGGATCGTTCAGGAGCAGCTCCGCCTGGGGGACCGTGAGGTCGGTGAGCAGCGGGACCGTCACCTGGCCCGTGGAGAGCACCAGGTTCACGGTACTGCCGGACGGCGCTGAGCCGCCCACCTGGGGATCCGTGCTGATGACCCGGCCCTCCTCGACCGTCGCGCTGTTCTCCTCCTCCACGGTTCCACCGCGGAGGTTCAGGCCCTCGAGGGCGTCGCGGGCCGAGGATTCGGTCATGCCGATGAGGCTTTCCGGAACCTGCACGTTCGCCGGACCGAGCGACAGCACGAGGTTCACGCGGGTACCGGGAGCCACGGACGCTCCGGCCGCCGGGTCCGAGCTGATGACGTTCCCCTCCTCGACGGTGCTGTTGAAGGCCTCGTCGGTCGACGAGTTCAGTCCGGCGTCCTCGATGAGGTCGATCGCGTCCGCCTCCGTGAGGTTCGTGAGCTCGGGGACGGTGACGTCCGTGACCTCCTGCGCTGTTTCGTTGTCGCCGAGACTCGTGAGGACCACGTACCCGCCGCCGAGGACGGCGAGGACGATGATGAAGAACACGGTGATCCAGGCGGCGCGCGACGACGAACGCCGCTTCTCGTCGCGGCGGTCGCGGTCGTCGCCCCGTGCGCCGCCGAGGACGTCGTAGTCCTCCTCGTGGTGATCGGTGTCCGGGAGCGGCGCGACCGGGAGGGCGCGCTCGGCCGCCACCCTGTCCATGGCCCGGGTCCGCGGATCCCCGTCCGCGAACGCCGCGGCACCGACGGCGGCTCCCGCTCCTGCGGCTCCCAGCACCGCTCCGCGCGTCATCGATCGGGTGCGGGGATCCTGGAGGTCCATCGCCTCGGTGGGTGCGGCGGCTCCCGGCAGGGCGATGCCCCGACCGGCGTCGAGCAGTGCTGACCGGAAGGCCGCGGCGGTCTGGAAGCGGTCCTCACGGTCCTTCCGCAACGCCTTCGAGATCACGGAGTCCACTGCCGGGGTCACGGCGGGGTTGAGGCTGCTGGCCAGTGGCGGTTCCTCCCGCACGTGCTGATAGGCCACGGACACCGGGCTGTCACCGATGAACGGCGGCCTGCCCGTCAGGAGCTCGAACAGGAGGCAGCCGGCCGAGTAGAGGTCGCTGCGGGTGTCCACCGTCTCGCCGCGTGCCTGCTCGGGTGAGAGGTACTGCGCGGTGCCGAGCACGGCCTGGGTCTGGGTCATGGTGGCCTGCGAGTCGGCCATGGCACGGGCGATGCCGAAGTCCATCACCTTGACCATGCCCTCGGGCGTGATCATGACGTTGGCCGGTTTGATGTCCCGGTGGACTATCCCTGCCTTGTGGCTGTAGTCGAGTGCTCCGAGGACACCGACGAGGTGGGCGATGCTCGCTTCGGGCGTGAGGTCGCCCGCACGGACGTGGTCGCGCAGCGTGCGGCCCTGGACGTATTCCATCACGATGAAGGGGACGCGCATCTCGTGCTGGTGACGGTCGCTGACCTCCTCCTCGCCCGTGTCGTACACCGCGACGATGTTCGGGTTGTTGAGCCCGGCGACAGCCTGCGCCTCCCGACGGAACCGGGACTGGAACAGCGGATCGCGGGCCATGTCCTGGCGGAGCACCTTGATGGCGACCGAGCGCCCGAGCCTCAGATCACGGCCCAGGTGCACGTCGGCCATGCCGCCGCGCCCGATCAGTTCGAGGACCTCGTAGCGTCCATCGAGGACGCGCTCGGCGGACATCAGCTGGCCTCCTCGGACGGACCGGTTGCCCGAAGCGCGGAGTGATCCATGACGTACCTCATGGGCCGGTGGTCGCCGAGGGGGAGGCCGACGGCGTCGTCGGTGCCGGCGTGGGCGTCGGCGTGATGGGGGCCTGGGTGGGCTGAGGACCACTGGAGACGACGTAGTAGACCTCGGTGCCGACCGGGATCACCGCTCCGGCTCCCGGGTCGACGCGGATCACGGTGCCGGCCGGCTGCTGGGACGGTTCGGGTCCGGCGTTCACCGGCTGCAGGCCGAGTTCTGTCAGTTGCCGCTCCACGTCGGTGGTTGTGAGTCCCGTCAGACCCGGAACAGTCACGACCTGGCGAGAATACGTCACGTTGATCGTCGTACCGGCAGGCAGCGGACCGACGGGATTGACGGCGATCACCGTTCCGTCGGGTTCGGACGAATCCTGCTGGATCGCGTTCACGCCGAAGCCCAGCGCGACCAGGTCCTGTGTCACGTCATTGAGCTGCCGACCCTGATAGCTCGCCTGCGAGACGTTCTCCAGGTTGTCCTCCGCGTCGGTGGTGCTCGGACTCGATGACGGAGTGGCCGATGAAGGCGAGGAGGACGGCGACGCCGTGCGGGACGTCGTCGGCGTCGGACTGGCGGACGTGGTGTCGGCAGGCCCGGGCGAGGGGTCGCCGTCGTCGCCTGCGAGCAGCGGCTGGAGGATCAGGAAGGCGATGGCAGCGAGGGCCAGCAGGAGCAGGACGATCAGCGGGATCAGCCAGGGGCTTCGCCGGTTCTCCTCCTCGCGCCGGTAGGGCTGCGCTGCGGGCTCCGGGTCGGCATCGTCGGGGGACCAGGTGCGTGACGCCGCGATGCCCGCGGCGCCCACCGCGGCCGGGGCCGCGACCGTGGGGAGCGCCGACGTCGTGGTCGGCGGGACCGCCGTCGTCGCCTGGGTGTCCTGCCGGGGCACTGCCGCCGTGGGGATGTCCGCACCCGCGGAGAACGCGAGCATGCCGGGTACGGCCGCCTCGGCGGCCCGGATGTCCCCGGCACGGATGGCCTCGACCGCGCGCGCGAGTGCCTCGGCGTCACGGGGCCGGTCAGCCGGATCCTTCGCGAGCATCGAGCCGATGAGTGCGCGAACCGGTAGGGGAATGGACTCGGGCAGGGGCGGTGGGGCGTCGTTGACCTGGGCGAGTGCGATGGCGATCTGCGACTCACCCGAGAATGGACGACGTCCGGCGAGGAGCTCGTAGCCGATCACGCCGAGGGCGTAGATGTCCGAGGAACCGGTGGCCTGCTGACCCGTGGCCTGTTCGGGCGCGAGGTACTGCGCCGTTCCCATCACCTGTCCGGTGGCGGTCAGCGGCACCTGATCGGCGAGACGGGCGATCCCGAAGTCGGTGATCTTCACGCGGTCGTCCGGCATCACGAGGATGTTGCCCGGCTTCACGTCGCGGTGCACGAGCCCCTGGCGGTGCGCGACCGCCAGAGCCGTGGCGGTCTGTCCCACGATCGACAGCGTGCGGTCCGGCGAGAGGACCTGCTCCTTCTCGATCACGGCGGACAGGGGCTGCCCCGGCACGAGTTCCATGACGAGGTAGGCCGAGCCGCCCTCCTCGCCGTAGTCGAACACGTTGGCGATCCCCTCGTGGTTGAGGAGCGCCGTGTGGCGCGCCTCCGCCCGGAAGCGGTTGAGGAACGCGGGATCGCCCGAGTACTCCTCCTTGAGGATCTTGATCGCGACGATGCGACCGAGGATCTGGTCGCGTGCCTTCCACACCTCGCCCATGCCGCCGATGGCGATGCGCTCGGTCAGTTCGAACCTTCCGCCCAGGGTGATACCTGACGTTGGCCTCATCTGCTCAACACCGCTTCCATGAGTCTTTTGGCACTGGGTGAGGTCAATTGCTGACCGGTGGGGATGTCCACGTCCTGCATCACGATCGAGACGGCGACCTGGGGCTCGTCCGCGGGAGCGAATCCGGTGAACCAGGCGTTGTCGCCGGAGCCCGGCACCTCGGCGGTGCCGGTCTTCCCGGCCACGTCCACGCCGGGGATCCGTGCCCCCTGGCCCGTGCCGTTCTCGACCACGTTGACCATCCAGTCCGTGAGCTGGTTCGCGGTCTCCTCGCTGACGGACTCCCGCAGCGTCTCGGGTTGCGGGGAATCGATCAGTTCGAGATCCGCTGCCCGAACCGACCTGATGAGCTGGGGCTTCATCTGCTCGCCGTCGTTCGCGATCGCGGCCACCACCATCGCCATCTGCAGCGGCGTCACGCGGGTGTCGAACTGACCGATCGCGGACTGTGCGAGCTCGGGCTCGTCGAGATCCGTGGGGAAGATGCTGGCGGAGACGCTCGTGGGAATGTCGAGGGGCTCGCCGAAACCGAACCGCTGCGCTTGGTCGCGAAGCGCCTCCTCACCGAGGTCCAGTGCGATCTGCGCGAAGGGCGTGTTGCAGGACTGCTCGAGCGCGAACTCGAGGTCCGCCGTCGTCCGAGTGGCACACTGGCCTGTAACGAAGTTCGGCAGCGTGTAGTTGATGCCCGGGAACTCGAGCGCGGGAGGGTTCGCAATCTCGGAGTCGGCGTCGTAGTCGCCGGACTCGAGCGCGGCCGCCGCGTCGATCAGCTTGAACACGGAACCGGGTGCGATGAGTGACTGCGTGGCGGGGTTCTCGTAGATGGAGAGGCCCGGCTGTTCCGTGAGGGTCGCGACGTTCTGTTCGATGATCGCGGTGTCGTGGCCCGAGAGCAGGTTGGGATCGAAACTCGGCTTCGACACCATCGCGAGGATGTTGCCGGTCGCCGGTTCCATCACCACGATCGAGCCACGCTGACCTTCCGGGATGAGATCGAAGGCGAGCCGCTGGATCTCCGGGTCGATGGTGAGTTCCACCGACGCGCCCTGCGGTTTCACACCCGAGAACAGCTGCACCATGCGATCGTAGAAGAGTGAACTGCTGGTACCGGCCAGCTCTTTGCCCTGAGCATTCTCCAGCTGCGTGGAACCGAGCGACAGCGAGTAGTAGCCGGTCAGGTGCGCGTACAGTTCCGGCTCCTCGTACACACGCTGGAAGTTGAACTCGTCGTTCGAGGGCACGGACTCGGCGATCGCGCGGCCGTCCACGAGGATGGCACCGCGCTGACGGTCGAAGTCCGCGAAGATCTGGCGGCTGTTCCAGGGGTTGCCGTTGAGTTCCGAGGCGGCGAAGAACTGGACGTACGTGAGGGAACCGAGCACCAGCGCGAACATGGTCATCGCCACGATCCACGCGCTCCGGATGGCCTGGTTCACAGCTCGGCCCCCTTCGTGGCTTTCTTTTTGACGGGCTTGCCGCTGACCCCGAGCGCCTCCGGGAAGGAGTCCTTCATGGGTGCCGTCGGCGCGGGCCGCCGCGCGGTCTCCGAGATGAGGAGGAGCAGACCCACAATGAGCCAGTTTGCCAGCAGTGAGGACCCACCCGCGGACATGAACGGCGTGGTGAGCCCGGTCAGCGGGATGAGGCGCGTAATGCCGCCGATCACCACGAAACACTGCAGCGCGATCGTGAAGGACAACCCGCAGGCGAGCAGCTTCCCGAACCCGTCCTTGGTGCCCAGCGCGGCCCTGATCCCCCGGGACACGAGGAGGACGTAGAGCATCACGATGGCGACGACGCCGATGAGTCCGAGCTCCTCGCCGAGAGCGGCGATGATCATGTCGCTGTTGGAATAGGTCACGAGATCCGGCCGGCCCTCGCCGAAGCCCGTGCCGAGCAGGCCACCGTTCGCCAGGCCGAACAGGCCCTGGACCACCTGGCGGCTGCCTCCCGGTGCCCGCTCGTAGATGTCCGGCGAGAACGCGTTCAGCCACGAGTCGAAGCGCAGGGCGACGTGGCTGAAGAGCTCGAGGGCCACGAAGACGCCGACGCCGATCATGGCGAGACCGATCAACACCCAGCTCACGCGACTCGTCGCCACGTAGATCATGACCATGAACAAGCCGAAGAAGAGGATGGAGGAGCCGAGATCGCGCTGGAAGATGAGCACGCCGATGCTCACCAGCCACGCGGCCGCCATGGGCGCGAGGTCCCGGAACCGGGGCAGCTGGAGCGGCCCGATCTTCTTGCCCGCCAGCAGGATCAGGTCCCGATTGGTGGACAGGTAGCCGGCGAAGAAGATCGCGAGGGTGATCTTCGCGATCTCGCCCGGTTGGAACGTCCCGAAGCCCACGGAGATCCAGATGCGAGCGCCGTTGATCTCCAGACCCAGCGGAGTGAGTGGAAGCAGGAGTAGCACGGCGCTGACGATCAGCGAGATGTAGGTGAAGCGGCGCAGGATGCGGTGGTCCCGCAGGACGATCAGACCGACCGCCGCTGAACCCATGGCCACCGCCGTCCACAGCACCTGCTGGGGAGCCACCGGTGCGAACTCGGGATTGATCAGGGCGGCCGAGAGGTCCAGGCGATGGATCATCGCGAGCCCGATCCCGTTCAACGCGACGACGATGGGAAGGATCACCGGATCGGCATACTTCGCCTTCACCCGCAGGATCACGTGGATGAACAGGCTCATCAGTCCGAGCGTGAGGGCCTGCGCCCAGAAGTAATCGTTGAACGCCTCCTCGCGGCCGATCCCCGCGAGGTAGTTGGCGCCGACGGCCACGGCGAGGGCGATCACCAGCAGGAAGAGTTCCACGGTCCGCCGGGACCTCGGCACGGTCAGGACGTCACTCATTGGCTGCACCTCCGCAGTCGAGGTCGGATGCGGCGGCGTCGGGCTCCTGCGAGGCCGACGCGGAAGGAGCCGGCTCTGCCGCGGCCGGGGTCGGCGAGACGGACGCGGTGGCGTCCGGCGTCGGCGTCCCGGCGGTTCCCGAGGGGGCGGGTGACGCGGGCGGTTGTGTGCCGGATGGGCTGGCGGACGGAGTGCCGTCCGGGCCGGCCGTCGCGGTGCCCGTGGCTGCAGGGTCACAGGCGACGGCGCGCAGCTCGCTCCGGAGATCGCCGACGATCCGCTCGGCCTCGTCGAGGCTCGCCGCGGGAAGGGTGTTGGCGACCCTCGACCGCTGGTACTCGGGCAGGTTCGACACGGGGATGTCCGTCATCTCGTAGAGCTCACTGAGGACGAGCGGCCCCACCCGCTGCGGGACACCCGTGTAGATCGCCACACGGTTCTCCGCCTCCGCAACGTAGTAGCGGGTCTGGGTCCAGGTGTACCCCAACCCCAGCACCGTGATGAGGATCAGGGTCATGAGGGTCAGGAACGCGGGCACCAGCCAGCGTCGCTTGCTCGGCCCGGTCTCCTCGTCGACGTCGTCCGGCTCGTCGTCGGCCCGGTGGGTGAGCATCACGGCGGCGCGGCGCTCGGTGGAGCGCTGCGTGACGATGGGGATCTGACCGGTCTCGGTGGCGAGGGCGGCGGATCCCACGAGCACGTGCGGACGAGACATGAGATCACGCCGGATGACGTCCGCGCGGATGGCCGTGCTCGGGAGGTCGCCGTTCCCGTCGATCTCCGCGGGCGGCGCAGGATCCCGCGTCGCCGGGGCGGCGTTCTTCCCGGTGGTCTTCCCGGGCCTGCGCTCGCCCGTTCCCCGGTCCGCCGGTGGCGCCGGAGCCGCGTCGGCGTCCTCCATCTCGACGACCTCCACCACGGCGATCGTGATGTTGTCCGGGGACCCGCCCGCGAGCGTCAGCTCCACCAGGGTGTCCACGCAGTCACGGAGGTCCGGCGTCTCGCGCATGACCTGCTCCACCACGCGGTCCTGGAGTACGGCGTTCAGCCCGTCCGAGCAGAGCAGCCACCGCTCCCCGACCTCGGCGTCGAACTGCTCGAGGTCCAGCTCGGGGCTCGCGTCGACATCACCCAGGACCCGCATCAGCACGTTCTTGTGCGGGTGGATCTCCGCTTCCTCGGGCTTCAGTCGCCCCTCGTCGATGAGCCGCTGCACGAAGGTGTGGTCGCGGGAGATCTGCTCGAACGTCCCGTTCTTCAGCCGGTACGCCCGGGAGTCGCCGATGTGCGCCAGCTGCAGCGTGCCGTCCTCGAGCAGCAGCGCGGTGACGGTGGTGCCCATGCCCGCGAGCTGAGGGTTCGTGGACACGAGCTCGGACAGCAGGGAGTTGGCGGTCTGGATCTCGTCGGCGAGGTGAGTGGCCGCCTCGCCCCCGTGATCGGCGTGGTCGAGGTGCACGAGGTCCAGCACGGTGGACGCGGACGCCACGTTGCCACCCGCATGCCCTCCCATACCGTCGGCCACGACGGCGAGGTAGCGCCCCACATAGGCCGAATCGTCGTTCTTGGAGCGCACCATGCCGACGTCGGAGCGCGCGGCGAACCTCAGGGCGAGCCGCACGCTCATGGCCTCAATTCGATGACCGTCTTACCGATCCTGATGGGTACCCCGGGCTCCACGGGCAGGGCGCGGGTGAGCTGCGCCCCTCCGAGATAGGTGCCGTTCGTCGACCCGAGGTCCTCGATGAACCACCGGCTGCCCTGGGGGAACAGCCGTGCGTGCCGACCCGAGGCGTAGTCGTCCTCGAGCACGAGCGTGGCCTCCTGCGCGCGGCCGAGCAGAATGGGACTGGCCGCGAGATCGAGCGAGGTTCCCGCGAGGGGTCCTTCGGTGACGACGAGCCGGTGGGCTGCGGCGCGGGCCGGCGGCGGCGTCTCCTCGAGCTCCGGGTTCCGTCGGATCTCCCGGGCCGTCGGGGTTCCCACCTTGTTGCGGCGGCCGACCACGAGATCACGCCGGAGGGCCCCGACGGTACTGAGCACGAGGACCCAGAGCAGGATCAGGAACCCGAAGCGCAGGAGCGTCACGGTGAGTTCTCCGGCTTCGCTCATCGGTCCGCCCCTCCGCCCTGCGTGGTCACGAGGTGGAACGTCATGCGGGAGCGGCCCATCGTGATGGTGGAGCCGTCCGTGAGTTCGGAGCGGCCGTCCACGCGCTGCCCGTTGACGTAGCTGCCATTGGTCGAGCCGAGGTCGACGGCGAAGAAGCGGCCGTCGGTCGCGCGGATCTCGAGGTGTCGGCGTGAGACACCGGTGTCATCCACCATGATGTCCGCCTCGGACGAGCGACCGAGGACGATGGACGAGGAGTTCATGGAGTACCGCCGGCCGTCGAGGTCGAGCACCGGCTGGTACCGGGTGGGCTGGCGTCGTGGCGCGGCAGGAGCGGACGGCGTGGCAGGGCGCCGGGGAGTGGCTTGCTTCTCGATGGACGAGTCGATCTCGAACACGCCCGCACGGAGCTCGGGATCGTGCTCGAAGGACACCCGCACGGGCCCCTGCAGGCTGTACTGCTGGCTGTTGACGTGAGCGATGACCACATCGCACAGCTCCTCCGCCAGCGCCGAACCCCACTGCTGCGCGAGATCGAAGTCGGAGTCCGAGAGCCGGGCCGTGAAGACGTTCGGCGCGAGGGTGCGTCCCTGGGAGAGGACGAGCGAGCGGTTGTCGAGCTCCTTACGCAGCGCGCTGGCGATCTCCAGCGGCTGTACCTGCGACTTCGAGCCCGTGCTGAAGGCACCACGGACGAGCTTCTCGAGTCCGCGCTCCACATTGTCGAGGATGCCCACCGTCTGCCTCCTTCCGCTGGTGCCCTATGCCGTTCGGCCCCGCAGCAGAGCTGCCGCAGTGCGTCCCCCGGTCCTGCAAACGGCGTGCTGCAGCCGGGCATGTCCTGTCCGATACTACTGGGACGACCCGGCGCCGAGGCCAGGTCGGCCGGGCGGAGGGTCACTGTGTCACAACGATCCCGTACGCGGCGCGTTCCGCCGACCGCCGTCGTCGTGCCCCGGTTTAGGCGAACGCCGCAGCATTCGGCTATGCTTGACTCTGCTGTTCACACCGCGGGCGTCAGGCGCCCGTGCGTGGAATCTCGAATTGCGCGAGTGGCGGAACGGCAGACGCGCTGGCTTCAGGTGCCAGTATCCGAAAGGGTGTGGGGGTTCAAATCCCCCCTCGCGCACAGTGAAGAACGGTCAAGGGCTCCCGCTCGGCGGGGGCCCTTTTCTCATGCCCGGATACGCGCGCCCAGACCGTCGACGAATTCCGAAACTGGTTGACACAAGCAAGGGGTGGCGTTTCACTGTCTGCACCGCGTCCGTGCGGTACTCGCATCGAACCATCCCCGGACCCTGCGCACCACTGTCGCAGCACCTTTTCGCACCCCTGAGGAGAACGAGCATGAGAACATCCAGGACGATCACCGCCCTGTCGCTGGCAGCCCTGCTGGCATCGGGCGCCGCAGCAGCACCCGCCGTCGCCGTCGGTGAGGGCCCGAACTACGGCGGGAACGAGACGATCAACACCTCGATCCTCCGCACCTACGACGAGGTGGTCGCCGAACTGCAGAAGCAGGACGCACGCCAGCCCGCGATGGAGCTCGAGGTGATCGGGCAGTCGGTCAAGGGCCGTGACCTCTACCTCGCGAAGTACATCTCCGATCCCAGCAACCCGACCATCCTGTACCTGACGCAGCAGCACGGGAACGAGCAGCTGACCACGGAGGGTGCCCTCGAGTACATCAAGCACCTCGGGACGGGCAAGACGAAGGGTGTGCTCGACGGCGTGAACATCCTGATCGTCCCCATGCTCAACCCCGACGGCGCCATGGGCGACGTCGACTTCCCCCTCGACGGTTACATCGCCGACGGCGGACGCACGCTGACGCGTGCCAACGCGACCGGCACGGACCTCAACCGTGACCACGTGGCGAAGATCCAGCCGGAGACGCAGGCCCTCCATCAGAACGTGATGCGTGCGTACGACATCGACTACATGATCGACCTGCACCACCAGGGCACGCAGAGCGAGCGTGACGGCGAGCTCGTCTCCGGCTCCATCCTGTTCCCGACCACCGAGAATGCGACGGCGGACGTCGTCGAGGGGTCCAAGCGCCTCGGGGCCGTGGTGTTCGACGCCGTCGATTCGACCGGCTGGGGCCACCTCGGCCGGTACGTGGGCGGCTCCGCGGAGACGATCAGCCGTAACGGGATCGCCGTCGAGTACGGAATCTCCACCCTGCTGTTCGAGATGCGCGGCATGTCCGACAACACCGCCGAGTCCGCGGTGCTGGGACAGAAGAGCAACGGCTACCTGATCAAGCAGACGGTGACGACGCTCGACGCCACGGCACGTGCCATCGCCGACGGTTCCATCGACACCGCCGACACCTCCTTCTGGGACACGCTCGCGGAGCAGACCACGCGCGACACCGAGTAGGGACCACGAAGTACGACGGTCCTCGCGGCTCCTGCTGACCGGCTCCCCGCCGGTCAGCGGAAGTCGCGGGACTTCGTGGTCGCCTTGAGTTGCAGCACCTCGATGCGGTCGGCGACCACATTGACGATCCCCTCGGCTGAGCGTTCCAGGATCCCGCGCACGATCACGCTGCTCGCCTCGCGGGCCACGCGGCGGTGCCGCTGCCAGACTCCGACCGAGCAGATCACGTTGACCAGGCCGGTCTCGTCCTCGAGGTTCATGAACGTGATGCCGCTCGCCGTCGCCGGCCGCTGCCGGTGCGTCACCACCCCCGCCACCTCGACCCGCCTCCCGGATTCAGCCGACTTCAGTTCGACGGCGCTCAGGGCACCCCTGCGCCTCAACCTGGCGCGGACGTGCCGCACCGGGTGGTCGTCCGGGGTGATGCCGGTGGACCACAGGTCCGAACCCACCTTGTCGATGTCCGAGAGCTCCGGCAGCAGCGGCGGCTGGATGTAGACGGCCGTCCCCTTGATCTGGCCCTCCCGCTCCGTGGAGGCCGGCCCTGCGTTCCACAGGGCCTCGCGGCGGCTCAGACCCATCGAGTCGAACGCCCCGGACGCCGAGAGGGCTTCGAGCTGACCCGCGTTGACCCCCGTGCGGCGGGCGAGGTCCGGCATGTCCTCGTACGGCCCGTTCTCCTCCCGTTCGGCGACGATCCTCTCGGCGAGCTTCAGCCCGAGACTCTCCACGCTCGCGAGGCCGAGCCGCACCGCGTAGTTACCGTCGCGCCGATGGGGCGTGGAATCGAACGGGGTGTCGCGATCGAAGTACCCCACGGGCGGCTGCTCGTCCTCCAGGCAGCACGCCATGCCGGTGGCCCGCTCGCGGGGATCCTCCGGCGGCTCGAAGCCCTCGAGGGGTTCGAGGTCCGCGTGGACGCCCGAGTGGAGGATGTCTGGCCGGAGGACGACGGCCCCGTGCCGCCGGGCGTCCGCCACGAGGGTCTGCGGCGAGTAGAAACCCATGGGCTGCGCGCGCAGCAGGGCCGCGAGGAACGCACCCGGGTAATGGAGCCGCAACCACGCGCTGACGTACACGAGGAGCGCGAAGCTGATCGAGTGGCTCTCGGCGAACCCGAAGTTCGCGAACGCGTGGATCTTGTTGTAAATGGTGTCCGCGACCTCACCGGTGATCCCGTTCGACTCCATGCCCTCGTAGAGCTTCGCCTTGAGGGAGTCGATCCGCTCCTCGCCCCGCTTGGACCCCATGGCCCGGCGCAGCACATCGGCGTCCGCCCCCGAGCAGCCGCCCACCACCATGGCCATCTGCATCAGCTGTTCCTGGAACAGGGGAACGCCGAGTGTCCGCTCGAGGACGGGCTTGAGGTCGGGGTGGATGTACCGGACCTCCTCCTCCCCGGTCTTCCTCTTGACGTAGGGGTGCACGGCGCCGCCCTGGATGGGCCCCGGCCGCACGAGGGCCACCTCGATCACGAGGTCGTAGAACTGACGGGGCAGCAGGCGGGGCAGCATGCCCATCTGCGCGCGGCTCTCCACCTGGAAGACGCCCACGGAGTCCGCGAAGCACAGCATGTCGTAGACCCCCTGCTCCTCCTTCGGGATGGAGTGCAGTTCCCACCGCTCCCCGAAGTGCCGTTCCACGAGGTCGAAGTTGTACTGGATGGCGGCGAGGATCCCGAGGCCCAGGAGGTCGAACTTCACGAGGCCCATCCACGCGCAGTCGTCCTTGTCCCACTGCAGGACCGTCCGGCCGTCCATGCGCCCGTGCTCGATCGGGCACACCTCGCCGACCGGGCGGTCCGTGAGCACCATGCCCCCGGAGTGGATGCCCATGTGTCTCGGGAACTTCAGGACCTCCTGTGCCAGGCCCACCACGGATTCCGGGATGTCGTGGTCGTCGCTGGAGACCAGCCCGCCCCACCGCTCGATCTGCTTGGACCAGGCGTCCTGCTGGCCGGGGCTGTGGCCGAGGGCCTTCGCCATGTCCCGGACGGCGAACTTGGGCCGGTAGGTGATCACGTTGGCCACCTGCGCGGCGTTGAAGCGCCCGTACTTCCGGTAGACGTACTGGATGACCTCCTCCCGGCGGTCCGAGTCGAAGTCGACGTCGATGTCCGGTTCCTCGTCGCGCATGCTCGAGAGAAACCGCTCGAAGGGGAGCTGGTACTTGATGGAATCGACGGCGGTGATCTCCAGGAGGTAGCAGACCGCCGAATTGGCCGCCGAGCCCCGCCCCTGGCACAGGATGCCGCAGCGACGCGCATAGTGCACGAGGTCGTGGACGATCAGGAAGTAGCCCGGGAAGTTCTTGTCCTCGATGACGTCGAGCTCCCGCTCGATCCTCTCCCGTACGTCCTCCCGCCCACCGTAGAGCTTGTCCGCCCCCCGCCAGACGAGCTCGCGGAGGTAGCTCATCTGCGTGTGGCCCTCCGGCAGGTCGATGTTCGGCAGCCCGGGTTTCACGCTGCGCAGGGTGAAGGAGAGATCGGCGGCGATGTCCACCGTGCGCTCCACGGCCCCGGGGTAGTCCCTGAACCGCCGTGCCATCTCGGCGCCGCTGCGCAGGTGCGCAGACCCTGCGGCGGGGAGCCAGCCGTCCATCTGATCGAGGCTCCGGCGGGCCCGCACCGCGGCGAGTGCGGAAGCGAGCCGGTGCTGTTTCGGGGTGGCGTAGTGCACGTTGTTGGTGGCCACGGTGGGCAGCTTCAGGCGCTGCGCGACGGCGGTCAGGGCGTCGTTGTGCGCGGAGTCCAGCGGGTTGCCCTGATCGATGAGCTCGACGGCGACCGAGTCCCTGCCGAACAGCTCGACGAGCGCACGGACCTCCGCCTCGGCCGCGGCGTCACCTTCGGCCGTGAGCGCCGAGCGGACGGTGCCCTTCCGGCAGCCCGTGAGCACCATCCACCTGCCGTCGGCGTGGGCGGCGAGGCTCTCGAGGTCGTAGCGGGGCTTCCCCTTCTCGGCGTCGACGGCGAGCTGGGCATCGGTGATGGCCGTGGACAGGCGGTGGTACCCCTCGGATCCGCGCGCGATGACGAGGAGGTGCCGCCCCTCGGGATCCGCCTCACCGTTCTGGGGTTTCGTCAGTTCGAGGGAGAGCTCCGTGCCGTACATGGTGGAGAAGCCCGGGTACTTCTCGGCCGCCTCGGCGAAGTGCACTGCGCCGTACAGGCCGTCGTGATCGGTGAGGGCCATGCCCGAGAGGCCCAGCCGCTGGGCCTCCTCGGCGAGGTGCTCGGGGCTCGAGGCGCCGTCGAGGAAGCTGAAGTTCGAGTGGACGTGCAGTTCCGCGTACGGCACCACCGGGCCCTCGGGCGCGGATGCCTCAGGCGGTGCCGTGTACGGCTGCCGCTTCCGCGACCACGCGGGGCTGTCCCCGCCGTCCGCTCCGAGAGGGGGGGAGCCGGGGCGGGTGTCGGACAGGTTCCGCTCGAAGTCCGACCACGGAATGGGTGGGTTGTTCCAGCCCATGGTGCTTCCCCGTTCGGATCTCGTGTGTGCGTGCGTGTGTGCGGTGTCGTCTGTGCTCCGGTGCTCCGGTGCTCCGAGTCAGCCGTCGGGTCAGTCGTAGCCGGCCTCGACCCACCACGCATGGTCCTCGAGCAGGAGCAGCCAGGCGGAGCCCGACCGGTCCACCACTTGGAAGCGGTTGAGGACACGGCCCTTCGGGTCCCACCAGCGTTCGTTGATGGGCCAGGGTCCGGTCCAGGAGTGCACGGTCCGGCGGTCGTCGTCGGGCCCCGCACTGAAGAACGCAGGGTCGGCGCTGAGGACGCCGCGGGGGTCCACGTCCACAGGGTTGCCGCGGGAATCCACGACGACGGCGGGCACGGGATGCGCGAACACCGTGGCGGGTGCCGGTCCGGGCACCCGCCCGGGCCAGGGCTGCTCCCGGTTCCTGACCGAGGCCTTCCCGGACTGCTGCGGGTCCGACGGCGTGTCCCCCCACGGGATGAACACCCGGCGGTCCGCGAGCAACCGCCCGCCGGCGATGATCGCGGTGAGCACGGCGCCGTGCCCGAGCATGCTCTGCACGCGGGCGAGCCCGTGGTGGATTCCCTCATCCGGTCCCGTGCCCCACAGGCCGTCGGCGTGGTCGGCGAGGTCCTCGACGATGTCCGGGACCACGTGGACACGGCTGATGCCGGAGGTCAGGCCGTGATCGGACGCGTTGGTGCCCTGGAGCTGCCAGCGCACGCGGTCCACGACGTCGTCGGCGTCGAACCAGCGCGGATGCTGCCAGCGGCGCTCGGAGACCTCCCCCGATTCCGTGTGCAGCGAGACGTGCAGGGCGCTGCACACCAGCCCCGCGTCACGGAGCGCCCCCACGAACTCCTCGGCCTTCGTGCGGAACGCGAAGGCGAGCTGGTCGATACGGGCGAGCGGGGGCTCGAAATCGGCCTGGGTGTCCAGGTCCGGTGGCGGTTTCCGCGCCACGACGTTCCGGTGGTCGAGGCCGCTCGCCTGGCGGTGCGCGATCGCCCCCTCGATCCCGAAGCGGTTCCGGACGTCCGAGGCCTTGAGCGCCGCGAAGTCGCCGAGGGAACGGATACCCAGGCGCTTCAGCAGGACGGCGAGTTTCGGTACCTCGAGGATCTCCAGGGGGTAGCTGCTGAGGAACAGGGGCGAGCGTCCGGGCGGGATGACGACGAGGCGCTCGGTGTCCAGCTCCTCCACCTGGTCCGTGGCCTTGGCGGCCTGCTCGGCGGCGAACGGACCGTCCGCGATGCCGATCCGCACGTCCGTGAGCCCCATGGCCTCGAGTGTCGCGAAGACCACGTCCGCCGCCTTGTCCTCGCCGCCGTAGTAGCGCGAGGGCCCCTTGACCCTGATGGCGCACAGTCCGGGCCGGATCACCTGGACGCCGGGCATGATGGTCTCCACCGCGGCGGTCACCGGTTCGAAGGTGCGGTCGTCCAGGGAGGGATCGTAGGGCAGGCACACCAGTCCGGTGCTGCGTGCCTGTGCTTCGCGGATACGCAGACCCCTCTTCACGCCGTCCTGGCGAGCGGCGGGAGAGCAGGCGAAGACCTCACCCCGCTCCACGAGCGCGAGTGCAGCGTCGGTGGGCAGGGCGTGCTCGCGGAGCGCTGCGGTGATGGGCCAGTCGGGGCACCAGAGCATCATGATCCGGGTGGCCGTGGGTGCGGCAGGCGTCAGGGACGGAACCGACGGGGACGCGGTCACGAGGACTTCACCAGTAGCGGCTCGAACAGGCCGGGTGCGGCGTCACCCATGGGAAGGCCGGCGGGAAGGCCTGCGGGGACCCCGGCGGGGACCCCTGCGGGGATTCCGACGGGCGTACCCGCCGGGTGCGACGCCGCCGGTTCCACCGCGGCCACGCCCTGCAGATCCGTGAGCCCCACGTAGGCGTGACGGAGCCTGCCCGAGGGTTGGGTCGCGGTGATCTTCATCCGGCGTCCCCGCAGGTGTCCGGTGCCTGCGCCGAGGCCCTCCCAGGCGCTCTCGGCGACGCCGAGCGTCGAGTCGCTCTGCTTCCAGGCACCCAGCGTGATCAGCGCTGCTCCCCGTTGGCGGAGCCTGGCCTTGAGCCGGGCCCATTCCGTGGGGGCGAGGTGTTCCGGGGCGCGGGTGAGGACGATCGAGACGACGTCCACGAGTGCTGCGGTGACCGTGAGCCACTGGCTTCCGGGATCGGGGATCAGGATGAGGCGTTCGAGATTGATGCCGAACCCCTGTGCTGCCTCCACGCTGAAGTCCGGGATGCCGATGACGCTGCACCAGGAGCCCGTGGACGACGGGCCCGCGAGCAGGGCCATGGCGAGGGTGGTGGAGTTGCGGACGGCGTAGGAGCCACCCGATTGCAGTCCGCCGCCGGGCAGGATCCGCGCCAGGGCCGGAACAGTGGGCAGTCTCCGTGAATCGAGGGTGGGAGCCTGCATGCTGTTGATGCGGGACTGGAGATCCTGTGCGACATCCCCGCGGCCACGGGTCGCGGAGGTGCCGGGGGCGTCGGGACGTGGCGCTTCAGCGTCGGGGTACGGCTCATCCCACTCGAGGGCATGGCCGGCAGCTGAGGGCGTCACCCACCAATATTCGAATACGTGTTCGATTAAGTCAATCGGCGCGCCTTCGCAGGAATTCGGCACTTCCATGGTAGGCGCGCGCCCGGATCACGAACGCGCACAGGGCTTTCTCAGAGCCTGCGCGGCGTGAGGCGACGGGCCATGACGTCCTCCGGAGACACGGGACACAGGACACAGGACACGAGACACGCCGGGCACGGGGACGTGCCGACATACAGGGGCACAGGGATGTCGCCGATACGGACACACGGAGACCCGCCGACACACAGGAACGCTGGAGGCACGCTCAGGGACGCACGCCCAGGAGCCGCTCACGGGGGCACGAGGACGGCGCCGTCGTGCCCCGGCGCGTCTTTCCACACCGAGTCAGGGTCGACGGAAGAGGACCGGCTTTGTTCGCCGGCGCCGGACCAAGCCTCAGGGCCATGCCGCTGGGTCGAGCCGCCGGACGACTTGCCGGACGACCCGACGACCACTATCCGATGATTACTCGGTGTCGGCGGTGGTGCTCGCTGCGCGCTCCTTGACCCGTGCGGCCTCCGCGCGGACGGCGGCCTGCGTGGACCGCTCCGCGACCAGCCAGGCCGGCGGGTCCTGCAGCAGTGCCGTGATCTGCTCGCTCGTGAGGGGATCGGTGACCCCTCCGCGGGCGAGACCGCCGATGGAGATCCCCAGCTTCTGCGCGACGACGGGGCGGGGATGCGGGCCGGTGCGGCGCAGTTCGGCGAGCCACTCGGGCGGGGTCTGCTGGAGTTCGTTGAACTCGGCGCGCGTCAACTCCGTCTCCTGGAACTCCTGCGGAGCAGCGGGCAGGTAGATCCCCAGTTTCTTGGCCGCGGTGGCGGGCTTCAGCGTTTGCGGCGTCTTCGAGGGAGTCATCCTCCCAGCTTAACGGGCGGACCCGGCCCATCCACCCGCCGCAGGGCCCGGAGGCTACTGTGATGAGGTGCACGCCGACCAGTCCCGATCCCTGTCCGTCGGCTTCGTGCCGGGCGTGACCCCCGGGAAGTGGGTGGCGCGCTGGCGTGAGCGCCATCCTGACGTGCCGCTGGAACTCCACCAGCACGACGACGATCCCCTCGCCGCCCTGAGGGCCGGATCCGACGACGTCGCCTTCGTCCGGCTTCCCGTGGACCGGGCCGGCTTCCATCTGATCCCGCTCTACGAGGAGCAACCCGTGGTGGTCATGTCGCGGGAGAACGAGCTCTCGCTGTACGACGACGTCCCGGCCGAGGAGCTCGACGGCGAGACGCTGCTCGACGTCGTCGCATGCGGGGGTGCGCGGCTGGCCGTCGAGGTGGCGGCGTCGGGTGCCGGCGTCGTCGTCCTGCCCATGTCGCTGGCCCGCCTGTACGCGCGGAAGGACGCCGTGCACCGTCCGGTTCCCGGTGTCGCGACGACCACCATCGGTATCGCGTGGCGTGTGGAGGACGAGTCCGACGACGTCGAGGAGTTCATCGGAATCGTCCGGGGGCGCACGGCGCAGAGCTCCCGGCAGCCCTCCCAGCGTGAGGCGCCGAAACGGTCCGCGGCGCAGAAGGCCGCGGCGAAGAAGGCGACGGCCAAGGGTGCGAGCGGGTCCGCGAATCCGAGGGCGGGCCGTCCGAACACCCCCGGGACGAAGCAGGGTGGGCCTGCAAGGTCCCGGGGGAAGCGTCGCTAGCCCACGGAGGCGAGGGCGAAGACCCCGGCGGCGATGACGAAGCCCATCAGGCCGATGGTCGTCTCCATGACGGTCCAGGTCTTCAGCGTCGTCTTGACGTCCATGTTGAGGAACCGGCCCACGAGCCAGAACCCGGAGTCGTTGACGTGACTCGCCACCACCGAACCACCGGCGACGGCGACGACGAGCGCTGCGAGCTGCAGGGCGTTGTAGTCGCCCGCCGCGATGGCGGGTGAGATCAGGCCGGCCGCGGTGGTCAGCGCCACGGTGGCGGAGCCCTGTGCGATGCGGAGGATCGCGGCGATGAGGAACCCGGCGAGGATGATCGGGATGCCGAGATCGCCCAGGACGTTCGCGAGGGCGTCACCGATGCCGCTGGTCCGGAGCACTCCACCGAACATGCCGCCGGCGCCCGTGATGAGGATGACGGAGCAGACCGGGCCGAGGGCGGATTCGAGCGTGCTCTCGAGGACGGTCTTGTCGATGCCACGACGGCGCCCCAGGACGTACGAGGCCACGAGCAGCGAGATCAGCAGCGCCACCGGCGTCTCGCCGAGCGTGCGGAGGAACTGGAACCAGCCCTGTTCGGTGAGGGTCTCGTCGAACGCACCTGACCGTGCGGCGGTGTTGAGCCCGGTGTTGAGGAAGATCAGCAGGAGTGGCAGCAGCAGGATCCCGACGACCGTCCCGAACTTCGGCGGGTTCGCCTCGGCGTGCTCGTCCGCGGTACCGAGCAGCTCGGGCACGGGTAGCACGTACTTCTTGCCCGCCCACAACCCGTAGAGGTAGGAGGTGACGTACCAGGTGGGGATGGCTGCCACGAGGCCCACCATGATGACCACGCCGACGTTCGCGCCGAAGAACTCCGATGCGGCCACGGGTCCCGGATGCGGCGGTACGAAGATGTGCATGACGGAGAAGGCGCCCGCAGCCGGGAGGCCGTAACGGAGTACGCCGCCGCCGAGGCGCCGTGCCACCGAGAACACCACGGGCAGCATGACCACGAGCCCGGCGTCGAAGAAGATGGGGAACCCGAAGATCAGGGAAGCGATGCCGAGCGCCAGGGGCGCCCTGTTCTCACCGAAGACCCTGATCAGGTAGTCGGCGAGCACCTTCGCTCCACCGCTCGTCTCCACCAGGCGGCCGAGCATGGCGCCGAGCCCCACGAGCAGCGCCACCGCACCCAGGGTGGAGCCGAAGCTGCCCACGAGGACGGTGACGATCTGCGAGGTGGGGATGCCCGTGGCGAAGGCGGTCGCGAGGCTGATGAGGATCAGCGACACGAACGCGTGGATGCGGAGCTTGATGATCAGGAAGAGCAGGGCGAGGATCGCCGCCGCGGCGATCAGGAGGAGCGGACCGGCGGTGAGGCTCTGGGTCCAACCTTCGATGGGCATGGAGGTTCCTTCGGTGGGGACGGGACGATCGGGGGGTGGTCAGGTGCTGCGGAGGTCGAGCTCGGAGACGACGCGCTCCGTGACCTCGTCGGGGGTTCCGATGTTCTCGATCTTCACGCCGTGCTCGTCGGGTTCCAGTGGCTCGAGCGTGCTGATCTGCGAGGGCAGGAGGGACTGCGGCATGAAGTGGCCGGTGCGGGTCTTCATGCGGTCGAGGATCAGGTTCGTGTCCCCGATCAGGTGGACGAAGCTGGTGGTGCCCTCTGCCTGCGTGAGGACGTCGCGGTAGGAGCGCTTGAGGGCCGAGCAGGTCACCACGGTGCTCCGACCGGCCTGCGCCTGCTCGGTCATCCACGCCTGCATGGCGTCGAGCCACGGCCAGCGGTCCTCGTCCGTCAGGGGGGTGCCGGCGGACATCTTCTCGATGTTGGCGGCCGGATGGAACTCGTCCGCCTCGGCGAAGACCCACCTCAGGCGCTCGGCGAGCCGGGTGGCGATCGTGGTCTTGCCGGATCCCGAGATCCCCATCACCACGATGTGGCGCGGTGTTCCCATGCTGACTCCTTCGTCGGTGCACTCGATGCGTGCTGTGCGCTGCATCACGATTCGGCAAAGGTATCACCTTTGATTTCTGAAAAGTAGTACCTTTCGAAGCCCGGATGATCGCCCTAGGGTGGGGTGATCACCCTCTGCCGTGCGTACATGGCGGCCGACGTTCTCCCGGAGGAGGAGCATGACAGCGCAGTCGATGCCCCCGCTCCTGCCTGCGGGCCACGGGGAACAGAAGGAACAGAAGGAACAGGCGGCGGGAACGACGCCGACAGCAGGCACGTCGTCATCGGCCGCTGAGGCGAAGGGACCCGCGACGGCGACGGTGTTCCACACACGGATCATCGATGCCCTGGGTCAGGACATCGTGGACGGCGTCATCGCCGCCGGGTCCCGCCTCACGATCGAGGGACTGCAGCAGCGGTTCGGTGTCTCACGCACCGTCGTCAGGGACTGCATGCGCGTCCTCGAGGCCATGAACCTGATCGTCCCGCGGCGGCGTGTGGGGCTCGTGGTCCAGGCGCCCTCGCAGTGGAACGTGTACGAGCCGCGCGTGATCCGCTGGCGCCTGAACGGGCCGGGCCGTGATGACCAGTTCCGGTCCCTCACGCAGCTGCGGCGCGCCGTCGAGCCCGTCGCGGCGGCGCTCGCCGCCGAGAACGCCACACCCGCCCAGAGGGACCGCCTCGACCACCTGGGCCGCGAGCTGCGCCGCCTGGGCGAGAGCGGCGAGCTGGAGACGTTCCTTGAGATCGACATCGAGTTCCACGCCCTGATCCTCGAGGCCAGCGGCAACGAGATGTTCGTCGCGCTGCGGCAGGTCATCGCTGAGGTGCTCTCGGGGAGGACTCACCAGGGCCTCATGCCGCAGAATCCGAGGGAGCACGCCCTGCACAGCCACGAGCAGGTGGCCGCGAATGTCCTCGTGGGGGACGCTGCCTCCGCCGAGCAGCACATGGCATCCCTGCTGGCGGAGGTCCGGAGCGCGATCACCTGACCGAGGTCCGTACGTGGCCCGACGCCGGGACGCGGCGGCGCTCGAACGCGATGCACCGGGACTGCACCGGGACTGCACCGGAACGCGACGAGGGAGGCACCCTCGGGTGCCTCCCTCGTCCTGCGATCCGTGTGCCCGTGATCGGGCGAGATCTCACACCGTCGTCAGACGGTCGCGTGCTCGGTTCCCACGGGGGTGACGACCTCCGCCGTCGGTTCCATGTTCTCGGCGTCGACCATCCAGGCGTACTGCTCGAGCTTGCCGATGAAGCCGTGGAGCAGGTCCGCCGTGGTGGGGTCCTCCTCGTCGATCTGGTCGTGGACGTCGCGCATGGTCTTCACGGCCGCGTTCAGCATGTTGACCACGAGCCCCACGGTGTCCTTGGTGGACACGAGGCCGGACGGGAAGGGCTGGATCTTCGTGCCCTCGGCCACGGCCACGCTGCGGCCGTCGGGTACGGCGTGCAGGGCGCGCATGCGCTCGGCCATCTCGTCGGCGAAGGCACGGGCGTCGTCGATGATCTCGTCCAGCTGCAGGTGCATGTCCCGGAAGTTCTTGCCGACCACGTTCCAGTGGGCCTGCTTGCCCTGCAGGTGGAGTTCGATGAGATCGACCAGGACGGCCTGCATGTTGTCCGTGAGGGTGGGTGAAGCCTTCATGAATCCTCCAGTGCTAGAGAAAAATACGCCGCCCGGCCGAGCACATGACGTACCGATCAGAACCGGGTGACCTTCTTTCACCCTAGACCCGTGCGTTGGCCAAATCCAACCGGTTCGGCCTACGCTAAGGGAACTTACGGTTTCGGTCACAATGCTGTTGAAGAACGGCGTCGTGGCGCTTCCGGAGTCTCTACGAAGGAGAATCTTTTGGCTTCAGTTCAGGAATCGATCGACGTAGCAGTACCGGTCACCACGGCCTACAACCAGTGGACGCAGTTCGAGAGTTTCCCGCAGTTCATGGGCGGAGTGGACTCCATCACCCAGACGTCGGACACCCACACGCACTGGGTGACCAGCATCGGAGGCGTCAAGCGCGAGTTCGACGCCGAAATCACCGAGCAGCACCCCGACGAGCGCGTCGCATGGAAGAGCACGGACGGCGAATCCCATGCGGGAGTCGTCACGTTCCACCGTCTCGACGACAACCTCACGCGGCTCATGGTGCAGATCGACTGGCACCCGGAGACCTTCACGGAGAAGATCGGGGCCGTCGTGAATGCCGACACCGCCCAGGTGAAGGGTGACCTCAAGCGGTTCAAGGACTTCATCGAGAAGAGCGGCGGTGAGACGGGTGCCTGGCGCGGCAACGTGGAGGCCCCGCCGACCGGCGGCTCCGGCGGATCGCCGGCGAACGGCTCGCTGCCCGACGCATCGACGAACGACCCGGATTCGGGTGGGCCCCGCATCAGCTGATGCGTTTTTCATGACGAAGGGCGGGTCCCCTCGAGGGATCCGCCCTTCGTCATGTCGGGGCTCGTGCAGGGGCCCCGGCTCAGCCCCGGTGCACCCGGTATCCGTCGGCGCGGTGCACCAGGCGCCGCCCACCGCCGTCGTTGAGGTGGATCCACAGCACGGAGGCGTCGTCGCTGCGCATATCCAGCACCCCGCGGAGGTGCGTGCCGGCGGGATGCTGGAGCGTGATGCGCTCGCCCCGGCGGAAGCCGGACCAGTCCTGCTGGTCTGTATCGGTGGAAGTGGTGTGTGGAGCATCCATGGCGGGCCTTTCGAAGCAGCTGGAAGCGCCACGGTATCGGGACGGACTGAACGCCACGTGAACGGCTGCTGAAAGTTGTGCCCGATGTCACACCGGAGGGGTCAGAGCGTCCGCCAGTCGTTGCTCGTGAGGTGCGAGCCGGCCTGCGGCCCCATCAGGAGCATCCCGCCGTCCACGACGAACGAGGCGCCGTTGACGTAGCTCGATGCTCCGGAGGCGAGGAAGGCGACGACGTCCGCGATCTCCTCAGGCGCACCGGGCCGGCCGAGCGGGATGCCCGGGCGTTCCATGGTGTGCGGGTCCTGGTCGGCGGAATCGTTCATGGGCGTGTTGATCTCGCCCGGCAGGACGGCGTTAGCGGTGATGCCACGGTCCGCGAGCTCGAGGGCGATGGTGCGGATGAGGCCTCCCAGGCCGTGCTTCGAGGCGTCGTACGCGGCGGACCCCACGCGCGGCTGCTCCTGGTGCACGCTCGTCACCGCGATGATCCGGCCGCCCCGGCCGCCGTCGATCATGTGGCGGGCTGCCCGCTGGATGCACACGAAGGCGCCGTCGAGGTTGGCGCCGAGGGTTCCGCGCCACGTGTCCCAATCCGTCTCCATGAACAGCGTGCCGCCGTTGACGCCGGCGTTGTTGACGAAGACGTCCAGCCCGCCGAGCTCCCGGGCCAGCTGATCCACCACGTCACCGCAGGCGGGTGCGTCCGTGGTGTCGAGCCGCGCGACGGCGGCCCGCACGCCCTTCTCGCGGACGAGGCGCGCGGTCTCCTCCGCGCCCTCCTGGTCGGAGTGCCAGGTCACCCCCACGTTGCAGCCCGCTGCTGCGAGGGCGACGGCGGTGGCGCGGCCGATGCCGGAATCGGAACCGGTGACGATGGCTGAGGTGGGTGTGAAGTCCATGCCTTCATCCTTGGCGTCCGGCCCCCGACGTCGCAAGCCTTTTCCGGGGCCGGACGCAGCAGTACCCCCGGACGGGCGTCCGGGGGTACTGACGGGGTGGGGACTACGCCTCGACGGAGTGCTGCTGGGTCCCAGCGGGGGACTCGACGGTCGCGGTCTCGATGGGAGTGGAGGACTCCCCGCTCACGACCTCGATCTTGCGGGGCCTGGCTCGCTCGCTGACGGGGATGGTGACGCTGAGGACACCGTTTTCGTAGCGGGCCGAGATGCCTTCGGTGTCCACGCCCTGCCCGAGGTTGAGCTGGCGCAGGAACGAGCCGCTCTCGCGCTCGCGGGTCAGCCACTTCACGCCCTCCGCCCCGCGCAGGGTGCGCTCGGCGCGGATGGTCAGGAGCTGGCCGTCGACGTCGATGTCCACGGATCCGGGATCGATACCCGGGAGGTCGGCCGACAGGACGTAGTGGTCCTTCTCGCGGTAGAGGTCCATCGGCATGAGACGCAGCCCGGGACGGGGATCGAGGAGAGCGCCGGCGACGCGGTCAAGCTCACGGAACGGATCGAATTTCATGGCCACGGGAAACAACTCCTTCATAGGTTCCGCACGGTGTGCGGTAGTCGGTTCTTCGAGGTTGAGCGACCTCCGCTCAACTACGAAGATATTAGCACTCCCTATGGCCGACTGCTAAGAGATTTCCTGTTCACCGTCGACGAACACATCAGACGCAGGAAGGCCCGTACCGACGTGCGGTACGGGCCTTCCTGATGCTGTTCCCAGCAGGTGTTCGTGCCTGCGCGGGGCCTCGATCCCCGGGCCTTCCGCGTGTGAAGCGGATGCTCTACCAGACTGAGCTACACAGGCGGGTTGTTCCTGAACAGCTTAGGGCATCTCACCGGCCCGCCAAATTCGGGCGGGCCGACGCCGCTCCTAGCCAGCCTGGAAGGGCATCAGTAGCCTGAGCAGTAAGCCAGCTGACGACGACGAAGGACGGCACCATGGACGAGCACGACATCCTGCAGCGCATCCAGGCACTGGTGCAGGAGGAACACGACCTCCGCGACCAGCCCCAGGACGCGGGCGACGGCGAGGCCCACCAGGATCACGCCGTACGGCTCAAGAAGCTGGAGGAGGATCTCGACCAGTGCTGGGACCTGCTCCGCCAGCGCCGAGCCAAGGCCGACGCCGGAGAGAACCCCGCGGACGCCGGCGCCCGGCCCATCAGCCAGGTGGAGGGGTACCGCCAGTAGTGGCACCTCCCCTGATCCTCCTCGACGTCAACGAGACGCTCTCGGACATGGGCCGCATGGCGCAGCACGTCGAGGAGATCGGGGCGCCGCCCCACCTGGCGGCGCACTGGTTCTCCGCGGTGCTCCGCGACGGCTTCGCCCTGACCGTCCTCGGTGACAACACGGCCTTCCGCACGGTGGCCGAGGGCGCACTCCGGTCCGTCCTCGCGGACCAGCCCCTCAACCGCGGGCTCGACGACGCCGTCGCGCACGTCCTCGACGCGCTGCAGGCGCTCCCGCCGCACGACGACGTCGCCGACGGCATCCGCGACCTCGCGCAGGCCGGCCACGAGGTGGTGGCACTGACGAACGGCGCGGCCGCGACGGCGTCGGGCCTTCTTGAGCGGGCGGGCGTCCGCGACCTGGTGTCCGCCGTCCTGTCCGTCGAGGACGCCCCTCTCTGGAAGCCCGCACCCGAGGCGTACGCGTACGCGCTGGAGGAACGGGGGCGGGACGCGGACGACGCCGTGCTCGTCGCGGTGCATCCGTGGGACGTCGACGGCGCCTCCCGTGCCGGTCTCCGTACTGTCTGGCTCAACCGTGGCGGAGCGCCCTACCCGCCGGCCATGACGCGGCCCGACCACGAGGTCGCACGGCTCACCGACGTGGCCGGAGCCCTCCGGGCCTGACGCCCCGTCCTGCGCGTCCGCGGGGACGAAGCCGACGGCCCACAGCATCAAGAAGCCGTAAAGACACCCTCCAGGGCCGCGCCGCTCGGGTTGAATGGCCTCTGGCCCGGGGCCCCTCCCGTGATGCCGCCACAGCGTCATCCCACCGCCGGAGGTTCGAGCGTTCCCGTGAGGCCGAGCACAGACACCCCTCGGGAAGCGCAGGCCTCCGCCGTCGTCCGCGGGTTCCTCACGCGCTCCGCCGCCTGGGCCCGCCACCTGAGCCCCCGGCACCCGGCGCAGGTGATCGTCCTCGGGTTCGCCGCGGCCATCGCCGGCGGGACCGCGCTCCTGATGATCCCGACCGCGAAGGTGGGTGCCGGCAGCGCCACCCTCCTCGAGGCGCTCTTCACCGCGACGTCCGCCGTGTGCGTGACCGGGCTGATCGTCGTCGACACCCCCGTGTACTGGACCGGGCTCGGTCACGTGATCATCCTCGCGCTCATCCAGGTGGGCGGCTTCGGCATCATGGCCTTCGCATCCCTCCTCGGGGTGCTCCTGGCGCGGCGCATGGGCTTGCGCTCGCGGCTCTCGGCCGCAGCGGAGACGAAGAGCGCGGGCATCGGCGACGTGCGGACGGTGCTGCTCGGGGTCCTGCGCATCACCCTGATCGTCGAGTCGGTGACCGCCGTGCTGCTCGCGGCCCGGTTCGGGCTCGGGTACGGCCACGGGTTCTGGGAGGCCGTGTGGCTCGGCGTCTTCCACGCCGTCTCCGCCTTCAACAACGCGGGCTTCGCGCTCTTCAGCGACAACCTGATCGGGTACGCAGGGGATCCCTGGATCTGCCTGCCCATCTGCGCGGCGGTGATCATCGGCGGGCTCGGCTTCCCCGTGCTCTTCGAACTGCGCCGCCACTTCCGCTACCCCGCCAAGTGGCACATGACCACCAAGCTCGTGCTGAGCGGCACGGTGGTGCTGCTGCTGCTGGGGTCCGCGGCAATCACCGCCCTGGAGTGGAGCAACCCGGGCACGCTCGGAGCGTTGCGGCCCGGCGAGCGGATCCTCGCGGGCTTCTTCCAGTCCACGATGACCCGCACCGCCGGCTTCAACAGCGTGGATTTCGCCGCTCTGGACCCTGTCACGCTCCTGGTCATGGACGTCCTCATGTTCATCGGCGGCGGCCCGGCAGGCACCGCCGGCGGGCTGAAGATCACCACCTTCGGTGTGCTGTTCTTCATCCTCTACACCGAGATCAGCGGAGGCACCGCCGTGAACGTCTTCGGGAAGCGCCTCCCGCGCTCGGTGCACCGCCAGGCCATCTCGATCGTGCTGCTCGCCGTGGGCCTCGTCATCGGAGCCACCATGTTCCTGATGCTCATCACCGATTTCGGCCTCGACCGCATCCTGTTCGAGGTGATCTCCGCCTTCGGCACCGTCGGGCTGTCCACGGGCATCACCGCGGGCATCCCACCCGTGGGTCAGGTGGTGCTGATCCTCGTGATGTTCGCCGGACGCCTCGGCCCCGTGACGCTGGCCTCCGCACTGGCGCTCCGCTCCAAACCCCTCTACTACGAATTCCCGAAGGAAAGGCCGCTCATTGGCTAGGCAACGCATGTTCTCCTCCCGGCCCATCGAGGCGATCGCCGCCGCCGACTCCGTGGCGGTGATCGGCCTCGGGCGCTTCGGCGGGGCGCTCGCCCTCGAGCTCGAGGAGGCGGGTACGGAGGTCCTCGGGATCGACGCCGACGAGGACATCGTCCAGTCCTACAACGGGCGCCTGACGCACGTGGTCCGCGCGGACACCACGAAGGAGGAAGCGCTGCGCCAGCTCTCCCTGCCGGAGTTCGACCGCGTGGTGGTCGGCATCGGTTCCGATCTCGAGGCGAGCATCCTCACGACGTCGATCCTCTTGCGCTTCGAGCGGCCCACCATCTGGGCGAAGGCCATCAGCGAACCGCACGCACAGATCCTCGCGCAGCTCGGGGTGGAGCGCGTGATCCGGCCCGAACACGACATGGGCAAGCGCGTGGCGCACCTGGTACGCGGCACCATGCTCGATTACGTGGAGCTCGCGGACAACTTCGCGATGGTGAAGACGAGGCCGCCGAGGGAGTACTGGGACCGCGAGCTCGGGACCACGGGCCTGCGGGCGAAGTACGGCGTCACGGTAGTGGCCGTCAAGCGCAAGGGCGGCGAGTGGGACTACACGACTGCCCAGACCACGCTGTACGACGACGACGAGATCATCGTGGCCGGTCCGACCGGCAAGGCGGAGCACTTCAGCTCGGTGGTGTGACCCGGCCGAGCCCGAGGGCCTTCTGCGGGTACGCTGGAGGTTCTGGTGAGCCGGGAAGTCTGGTCGGCGCTCACTCGAGCATGCCCGACCGAAGGACGCACATGACAGATCACCCGGATGACCACAGGACCGGCTCGACGGTCTTCTCCCGCAGCAGCTACCGCGAGCACCTGCGCATCACCACCATCCTCCGCAAGGAGACGGTGGGTGGCGCACTGCTCCTCGTCGCGACCATCCTCGCCCTGATCCTCGCGAACAGTGCCGCCGCGGACACGTACTTCTCCGTCCGCGACTTCACCTTCGGCTACGAGCCCTGGCATCTGAACCTGAGCGTCGGCACGTGGGCGGCGGACGGACTGCTGGCCCTCTTCTTCTTCCTCGCCGGCCTCGAGCTCAAGCGCGAGTTCGTGGCCGGGGACCTCAGGAAGTTCGACCGCGCGGTGGTGCCGGTCGCAGCGGCGATCGGTGGCGTGATCGTCCCCGCCCTCATCTACGTGGCCATCACGCTCAGCGCCGGGCCGGATGCCCTCCGCGGCTGGGCCATCCCCACCGCGACGGACATCGCGTTCGCCGTCGCCGTCCTCGCCGTGGTGGGCTCCTCCCTGCCGAGCGCGCTGCGTATCTTCCTGCTCACCCTCGCCGTGGTGGACGACCTCCTGGCCATCATGATCATCGCGTTCTTCTACTCGGAGGACATCCAGGTCCCGCCGCTGCTCATCGCGCTGGCACCGCTGGCGCTCTACGCGTTCCTCGCGCAGAAGTTCCCCACGTTCTTCCAGCGGAAGTCCTGGTCGTCCTGGGTGATCCTGCTGCCGCTCGCCTTCGCCGTGTGGGCCCTGGTCCACGAATCCGGTGTGCACGCCACGGTGGCCGGCGTGCTGCTCGGCTTCACCATCCCCGTGCTGCCGAAGGGCGTCGACGCCGAGGTCTACGAGATCGGCGTCGAGGACGACGACGGCCCCACCCAGGCGCACGACGTCGCCCCCGACGGCCTCGCCGACACCCTCGAGCACCGGCTGCGGCCACTCTCCGCCGGGTTCGCCGTCCCCGTGTTCGCGTTCTTCTCGGCCGGGGTGGCCATCGGTGGCACCGAGGGACTCGTCAACGCCTTCACCGATCCGATCGCCATCGGCATCGTCGTGGCGCTCGTGCTCGGCAAGCCCATCGGCATCCTGCTCGCCACCGTGGCGGTCACGAAGACGACCAAGGCGGCACTCGATCCCGACCTCGCATGGGTGGACATCCTCGGGGTCGCCATGCTCGCCGGTGTCGGTTTCACCGTCTCGCTGCTCATCAGCGATCTCGCGTTCGGTCAGGGGACACCGGCCGACGACCACGCGAAGGTGGCCATCCTCGCCGGTTCGCTCATCGCGGCGCTCGCGGCCGCCGTCGTGCTCCGGACGCGCAACAAGCGCTACCGGGAGCTCGATGCGGAGGAGAAGGTCGACGCCGACAACGACGGCGTGCCGGACGTGTTCGAGGGGCGCTAGGCCGGGACCGAGCGACGACGCGGAGCCGGGGCGGGGTGGTGACCGCGCAGGGAGCGGCCCGGGTGCGGCTCAGGTGCGGCGGAACAGCCAGGACAGCGTGAGGGCGCCGGCGCTGCGCCGGAAGCCGCTCCGGCCCGAGACGACCTCGAGCGCCGCCCAGATCGCCAGACATGCCGCACTCGCGGTGCGCAGGCGCTGCCTGTTCGCCTCGTCGAGCGCCATGAAGGACGCGGCGCCGAGCAGGGCCCACCCGAGGATGGGGGCGTTCGGTGTCTGGACGATGGTCTGGCGGCCCAGGCTGTCGGTGAAGAAACCCATCAGGCCCCCTTCTTCTTGGAGGAGCCGGCATCCTTCGTGGCGCCGGCCTTCTTCTCACGGTTCTTCTCTACGCTGCGGCGCAGGGCCTCCATGAGGTCGAGGACGTTGTCGCCGTCGTCGTGCTCCTCGCCCTTGCCGAAGGTCTCCTCCGTGTCGATGGTGTCGCCCTTCTCGATCTTCGCGTCGATCAGGGTGCGGAGCTGCGCCTGGTACTCGTCGGTGAAGTTCTCGGGGTCGAAGTCGGTGGAGAAGGAGTCCACGAGGGCCGCCGACATCTGCTTCTCCTTCGCGGAGATCCGTACCTTCTCCTCGAGGGCGGGGAAGGAGGCCTCGCGCACCTCGTCGTCCCAGAGCAGGGTCTGCAGCATGAGGACGTCGCCGCGTACCCGCAGCGCGGCGAGGCGGCTCTTCTGGCGGAGCGAGAACTGGACGATCGCCGTGCGGTCGGTCTCCTGGAGGGTCCGCCGGAGCAGTACGTACGCCTTGGTGGAGGTGCTGTCCGGCTCGAGGTAGTACGCGCGGTCGTACATGATGGGGTCGATCTGGTCGCTCGGCACGAACTCGACGACGTCGATCTCGCGGCTCTTCTCCACCGGCAGCGACTTGAGGTCCTCGTCGGTGAGCACCACGGTGTGCTCGCCGTCGTCGTACGCCTTGTCGATGTTCTTGAAGTCCACGATCTCGCCGCAGATCTCGCAGCGGCGCTGGTAACGTATGCGGCCGCCGTCCTGGTCGTGCACCTGGTGGAGCGAGATGTCGTGGTCCTCCGTGGCGCTGTAGACCTTGACCGGCACGTTGACCAGCCCGAACGCGACGGCACCCTTCCAGATGGCTCTCATGGGTCAAGTGAACACCACGCCCGGTGGGCGGACCAGAGGCCTCCTCTAGACTTGCCCGGTGACTTCAGAGACCGTAGAACCCATCGTCAGCAGGACCACGAACGACGACGGCGGGACCGTGCTCCGCCTGGAGTTCCAGTTCGCCTTCCCGCCGGCGGTGCTGTGGAAGCACCTGACGGACGCCGACAAGCTGAAGTACTGGTTCCCGTGCGAGATGGAGTTCCAGCCGCGTCCCGGCGAGGAGATCCTCTTCACGTACGCCGACCAGAAGCCCCTGCGCGGCACCGTGCTGGAGGCGGAGCGGCCCTCACTGCTCGCCTACACGTGGGAGAAGGACGCCCTCCGCTGGGAGCTCGCACGGACCCCGGACAACGGCACGCAGCTGGTCCTGCTCCTCACGCCCGGGAGCGTGCGGCACTCGGCGACCATGGCCGCGGGATGGCACCTCACCATCGCCGGGCTCGACGACTTCCTGAACAAGCGCAACCTCGGGCAGGATCCATCCCTGTGGGACACCTACGTGGCCCGGTACCGGGAGCAGTTCGGGGTCTGACCCGGCTCGCGGCGGCTCGGCGGTCCCAGCTACCCGGCGGCCGCTGACAGATCCGTGCTGGACCGCCCGGGGCATCCGGTCAAGACTGGAGGAATGGCGCCCCCTCGCACGGCCACGCAGCAGACCGTCACCGTGGACGGCCGGACGCTGCGCCTGACGAACCTCGACAAGGTGCTCTACCCCGCCACGGGCACCACGAAGGCCGACGTCCTCGCGTACTACGCCGCGGTGGCGCCGCACCTGATCCTCCACGCGGGGCACCGGCCCGTGACCCGGAAGCGCTGGGTGCACGGCGTGGGGACGCCCGAGGAGCCGGGCCAGGTGTTCTTCCAGAAGAACATCGATGACAATGCCCCGGCCTGGGTGCCGCGGAACGGGATCCAGCACAAGGACCACGTCAACGTGTACCCGATGGTGGACGACCTCGGGACGCTCACCTGGCTGGGGCAGATCGCGGCGCTCGAGATTCACACGCCGCAGTGGCGCTTCGCGCCCGACGGCGGCAAGGGCAACGCGGACCGGCTGGTACTGGACCTCGACCCGGGGCCGGGTGCGGGGCTCGCCGAGTGCGCGGAGGTGGCCCTGCTGGCGCGGCCCATCCTGCAGGACATGGGGCTGGAGCCGTTCCCCGTCACCAGCGGCTCCAAGGGCATCCACCTCTACTGCGCGCTCGACGGGCGGCAGACCTCGGAGCAGGTGTCCGCCGTCGCCCACGAGCTGGCGCGCGCCCTGGAGGCCGACCACCCCGATCTCGCCGTGAGCGACATGAAGAAGGCCCTGCGGTCCGGCAAGGTCCTCGTGGACTGGAGCCAGAACAACGCGAACAAGACGACGGTGAGCCCCTACTCCCTGCGCGGCCGCTTCGAACCGACGGTCGCCGCACCGCGGACCTGGGACGAGATTGCGGAGGACGGCCTCGCGCAACTCGAGTACCACGCGGTGGTGGAGCGCATCGGCACATTGGGGGACATCCTCGCCCCGGCGACCCCACCCCTACCCGGGCCCGACGGCGGTACCGCTCCGCAGGACCGCCTCTCCACCTACCGGGCCATGCGTGATGCGGACCGGACCCCCGAGCCGGTGCCGGACGCCGTGGGTCCCACCGGCGGCAACAGCTTCGTGATCCAGGAGCACCACGCGCGGCGCCTGCACTACGACTTCCGGCTGGAGCGCGACGGCGTCCTCGTCTCCTGGGCCATCCCCAAGGGCCCGCCCATCACGCCGAACAAGAACAACCTCGCCGTGCAGACCGAGGACCACCCCCTCGACTACGGCAGCTTCGAGGGAACTATTCCCAAGGGGGAATACGGCGGCGGCGAGGTGACGATCTGGGACGCCGGCACCTACGAGGCGGAGAAGTGGCGTGAGGGCAAGGAGGTCATCTGCACCCTTCGCGGGAAGGCGGACGGCGGCCTGGCGCAGGGTGGCGCGGCGATCCGGCGGTTCGCCCTGATCAACACCGGGGGCGGACGCTCCGGCAAGAGCAACTGGCTGATCCACCTGATGAAGGAGCAGCCCGCGGAGGCGGAAGGCACAGGTTCACGGGAACCTGACGACACGGGAGGCGCACTCGTTCATGCCGATAGCGGAATGGATGGGGCAGAGGCACAGGCCGAGAGCGCCTCGCCGGCGTCCGAGGTATTCGGACGCACACCCGATCGGCGCCGGGCGGCAACCGGCAAGCGCGTCGCCGATGCGGTGCGCCCGATGCTGGCCACGCTCGCGCCCGGTGCCACCCTGCCCGATCCGGAGGACTGGGCGTACGAGATGAAGTGGGACGGCGTGCGCTGCATCGCCACGGTGCGCGACGGCGAGGTCACGCTCGCGAGCCGCAACGGCATCGATACCACGGGCACCTACCCCGAGCTCTCAGACCTGGCCGATCACGTGAGTGCTGACCGCGCCGTCCTCGACGGCGAGATCGTGGCGCTGGACGCGAGGGGGCGCCCCGACTTCGGGCTCCTGCAGACGCGGATGAAGCTCACCCACAGCTCCGAGATCGACGCCGCCCGGCGGGTGACCCCGGTGCGGCTGATGCTCTTCGACCTGCTGGACCTCGACGGCAACGACCTCACGGGCCTCCAGTATCGGCAGCGCCGGGAGCTCCTCGAGAGGGCGGTGGACCCCGCAGAGGACGGCCACGTGCAGGTGCCGCCCGCCCTCGACGCGACGCTCGAGGAAGCCGTGGAGGCGAGCAGGCAGCTCGGCCTCGAAGGCATCATGGCCAAGCGTCTGGCAAGTGACTACCAGCCCGGCGCCAGATCCTCCTCCTGGGTGAAGATCAAGCACGTGCACACGCAGGAGGTGGTGGTGGTGGGGTGGCGGCCGGGACGCGGCAACCGGTCCGCCACCATCGGGTCCCTGCTGGTGGCCGTGCCCGACGGCGTGGACCTCCGGTACGTGGGCCGCGTGGGGTCCGGGCTCACGGAGCGGGACCTCGCCGAGGCGGGTGCGCGCCTGAAGAAGCTCGCCCGGAAGACCGCGCCGCTGGCGGACGTGCCGAGCGCCGATGCGTCCGACGCCCACTGGGTGCGGCCGGCGCTCGTGGGAGAGGTGCAGTACAGCGAGCACACCGGGTCGGGGCGGCTGCGTCATCCGGTGTGGCGGGGATGGCGACCGGACAAGACACCGTCCGACGTCGTCGTCGAATTGGCGTGACCTGAGACAGAAGCCGTGACCGGAAACAGAAGAATCACCGAGGAGGCATACATGACAACGCTGGATGTTCAGGGGCTCGACGCCTGGTGGCGCGCGGCCAACTACCTGTCCGTGGGCCAGATCTATCTGCGGGACAACGCGCTGCTGACGCGCCCGCTCACGGGTGAGGACGTGAAGGCGCGGCTGCTCGGCCACTGGGGCACCACGCCCGGCCTCAACTTCATCTACACCCACCTCAACCGGGTGATCTCCGAGCGCCGTCAGGAGATGCTGTTCGTGACGGGGCCCGGCCACGGAGGTCCTGCGAACGTGGCCAATGCGTGGCTCGAGGGCACCTACTCCGAGGTGTACAGCCACATCGGCTCGGACGGCGCGGGCCTCAACGCGCTCTTCAAGCAGTTCAGCTATCCCGGCGGCATCCCCTCGCACGCGGCACCGGAGAGCCCCGGCTCCATCCACGAGGGCGGCGAGCTCGGCTACACCCTGGCGCACGCGTACGGCGCCGTGTTCGACAACCCGACGCTGATCGCCGCCGCGGTGGTGGGCGACGGCGAGGCCGAGACGGGGCCGCTGGCCACCAGCTGGCACTCCAACAGTTTCCTCGACCCGGCGGTGGACGGCGCCGTGCTGCCGATCCTGCACCTCAACGGCTACAAGATCGCGAACCCCACCGTGCTCGCGCGCATGCCCGAGGAGCAGCTGCGGCATCTCATGGAGGGCTACGGGTACGAGCCGCGTTTCGTGACCGTGCTCGATCCGTCCGCCACGGAGGAGGCCCACCGCGACTTCGCCGCGGCGCTCGACGACTGCGTGGACGGCATCCACGCGATCCAGGAGGCCGCGCGGACCTCAGCCGCCGGACCGGACGCCGCGGCGGCGCGCTGGCCCATGATCGTGCTGCGCTCGCCGAAGGGCTGGACAGGCCCCGCCACGGTGGACGGCAAGCAGACCGAGGGTACGTGGAGGTCGCACCAGGTGCCCCTCACCGACATCCACGGCGGGGGACCCGAGCACCTGCACCAGCTCGAGGAATGGATGCGCTCCTACGATCCGGCGTCGCTCTTCACCGAGGAGGGTTCGCTGCGCCCCGAGATCGCAGCGCTCGCGCCTGACGGCGACCTCCGGATGAGCGCGACGCCCTACGCCAACGGCGGGTGGCTGCTGCGCGATCTCGCGCTCCCCGCCTACGCGGACCACGCCGTCGAGGTGGCACGGCCCGGTTCCGAGAAGGTGAGCCCGATGATGACCGTGGGCGGCTACCTGCGCGATCTCATCGAGCTGAACCCGCACAACTTCCGCCTGTTCGGGCCGGACGAGACGGCGTCGAACCGGCTCTCCGCGGTGTACGAGGTGACGGACAAGGTGTGGCAGCCGCGCATCGAGGACGTCGACGAGCACCTCGCGCGCTCGGGTCGCGTGATGGAGGTGCTCAGCGAGCACCTCTGCCAGGGCTGGCTCGAGGGCTACCTGCTGACCGGCCGCCACGGCGTGTTCACCTGCTACGAGGCCTTCGTGCACATCGTCGACTCGATGTTCAACCAGTTCGCGAAGTGGCTCAAGGTGCACCGCACGCTCTCGTGGCGCCGGCCCATCTCCTCCTTCACCTACATGCTCTCCAGCCACGTGTGGCAGCAGGACCACAACGGGTTCTCGCACCAGGACCCGGGGTTCATCGACCACGTGGTGAACAAGAAGGCGGACATCATCAGGGTGTACCTGCCGCCGGACGCCAATACGATGCTCGCCGTGACCGAGCACTGCCTGCAGACCCGGGACACCGTCAACGTGATCGTCACCGGCAAGCAGCCCACGCCCACGTGGCTCGGACCCGAAGAGGCGTACCTCCACGTGAAGCGCGGTATAGGCATCTTCGACTTCGCGGGGTCGGAGGAGCCGGGAGTGGAGCCCGACGTCGTCCTCGGATGTGCGGGCGACGTGCCCACGCTGGAGGCGGTGGCCGCGGCCGGACTGCTGAGGGCCGCCGTGCCGGGCCTGAAGATCCGCGTGGTGAACGCGGTGGACCTCATGCGCCTGCAGGACAGCTCGGAGCACCCGCACGGCCTGTCCGCGCGTGACTTCGACACGTTGTTCACGACGTCGAAGCCCGTGGTGTTCGCGTACCACGGCTATCCGTGGCTCATCCACCGGTTGACCTACCGCCGCACCAACCACGCCAACCTGCATGTGCGAGGCTACAAGGAGGAAGGCACCACCACCACGCCGTTCGACATGGCGATGCTGAACCAGATCGACCGGTTCCAGCTCGCCATGGACGTGATCGATCGCGTGCCGACCCTCGGAGCCACGCAGGCGCGGTTCCGGCAGGACCTGCAGGACCAGCGGCAGCGCGCCTGGCAGTACACGCGCGACGCCGGCAAGGACATCGAGTCCATCACCGGCTGGACGCTCGACGAACCTTCGCCGGACGACGCGAAGTAAAACCCGTCGCCCACAACCAGAAGGAGAACGCCGTATGACAGAGTCACGCATTTCCTCCACCCGCACGATCGACGCCCCCGCGGCGGCGATCTTCCAGATCCTCTCGAACCCCGCGCGGCACGCGCAGCTGGACGGCTCGGGCATGGTGCAGTCGGACAGCAAGACCGACCGCATCACCGCCGTGGGCCAGAAGTTCACCATGAACCAGCAGTGGGACAAGATGGGCGGCGATTACCAGACGGACAACCACGTGGTGGGCTACGACGAGAACAAGCTCCTCGCGTGGAAGACCGCACCGGCCGGGCAGGAGCCCCCGGGGTGGGAGTGGGTGTGGCGCCTCGAGGCCTCAGGGTCAGAGGCCACCGAGGTCACGGTGACCTACGACTGGTCCGCCGTCACGGACAAGGAGATCCTGAAGATGATCACCTTCCCGGCCGTGCCCCAGGAGGCCCTGGACACGACGCTCGGCAACCTCGCCGCGCAGGCGTCCGAGGCGTAAACAGCACCAACGATCGGAAACGACGGCCGGCCCCCACGGGGGCCGGCCGTCGTCGTACGCGGGGTACGAACGACGACGCGGATCAGCCGGTGGAAGCCTCTTTCAGCAGCGCGACGTCCGAGACGAGTTCGATGTGCTGCTGCATGGCGGCGCCCGCAGCCTCCGGGTCCTGCGCGCGGATGGCCTCGGCGATGGAGCGGTGCGAGGTGAGGGACTGCTCGGGCCGGCCGGGCTGCGCGAGGGATTCGAGGCGGGTCTCCAACACCATCTCGCCGATGAACGCCATGAGCTGCGCCATGACGGTCGAGTGCGCGGCCGCGGTGACGGCCTGGTGGAAGAGCTCGTCGCCGTGCGCTCCGCGGTCGCCGTCCTCGATCTCCGCCCGCATGGTCTCGAGGGCGTGGTCGATCGCGGCGAGGTCGGCATCGGTGCGGCGTTCCGCGGCCAGCGCTGCGAGCTTCACCTCCAGCGTGCTCCTCGCCTCGACGATGTCCGGCAGGCGGCTCCGGTGCTCCCGAAGGCCTTTGATGACGCTGGCCACGCTGGCCCGGTGCCGGAGGACCGCACCCGTCCCGTGCTGCACGTCGATGACGCCGAGGACCTCCAGTGCCACCAGGGCCTGGGCGAGGGTGGCGCGGGAGACGCCCAGCCGCTCGGCGAGGTCCCGCTCGGCGGGAAGCAGATCGCCCGGCTGGAGCTTCGCCGCCTCGATGTAGCCGAGGAGCTGCTCGACGAGCTGTTCGTACAGGCGGGGGCGTGCGACACGGCCGAGCGGCGTCGGACTGGCGGCGTCGGTCATCCTGATCCCCTCGGGTAGATGTGGGCTCATGCTACCGGTGGAGTGTTGACACGCACACCGGGTCTCCTACAGGCTAGGCCAGTGATCCTGTTAGCCAGGTCACACCTTACCGTCATCCCATTCCCGCCGGAGGATCCTGATGTCCGCCCCACTCCTGTCGATCATCATCCTCGCGGCGATGTTCCTGATAGCCACCCTGCTCCCGATCAACATGGGCGCGCTCGCGTTCGTCGGCGCCTTCGTCCTCGGCGCCCTGGTGCTCGGGATGGACACCGACGACATCATCGCCGAGTTCCCCGGCGGCCTGTTCCTCACGCTGGTGGGCGTCACCTACCTGTTCGCGATCGCACAGAACAACGGGACCATCGACCTCCTCGTGCAGGGTGCCGTCAAACTCGTCCGCAACCGCGTGGCACTCATTCCCTGGGTGATGTTCCTGATCACCGCCGTCATCACCGCGGTCGGCGCGCTCGGCCCCGCCGCCGTGGCCATCATGGCTCCCGTGGCCCTCGGATTCGCCGCGCGGCACAAGATCTCCCCGCTGCTCATGGGCATGATGGTGGTCCACGGCGCCCAGGCGGGCGGCTTCTCGCCCATCGCCGTGTACGGCGTGATCGTGAACGACATCGTCGGCGAGTCCGGCTTCGAGTCGAGCCCCCTGGCGGTGTTCCTCTCCAGCTTCATCTTCAACTTCCTGATCGCCGTCGTCCTCTTCATCGTCCTCGGGGGGCGGAAGCTGATGAGCTCCCGCATGGGGCAGTTCGTCGAGGAGGCCGCGGAGGCCCGCTTCAACGCGAGCCCCGGCATGCGCAAGGCCGACGTCGCCTACAAGGGCACGGGCAGCGGCACCTACGGACCGCGCGATCCCGCGGGCGACGGCATCGTCGCCACCAAGTCACGCGAGGACCGCATCTCGCAGCCGGCCACGATCCTCGGCCTGATCGCGCTCGCCGTGATTGCCCTCGGCTTCAAGGTCGACGTCGGATTCGTCGCCATCACGATCGCCGTGATCCTCGCGCTCATCTCCCCGAAGGCCCAGAGCGGTGCGGTCAACAAGATCGCCTGGTCCACCGTGCTGCTCATCTGCGGCATGCTCACCTTCGTGGGCGTGCTCACGGAGGCCGGCACCATCACCTACGTGTCCGACGGCGTCGCCAGCCTCGGTGCGCCGCTGCTCGCCGCACTCCTCATCTGCTACATCGGCGCCGTGGTGTCGGCGTTCGCGTCCTCGACCGCCATCCTCGCGGCCCTGATTCCCCTCGCCATCCCGTTCCTCGAGACCGGTGCGGTGAGTGCCGTCGGCGTGGTCTGCGCACTTGCGGTGTCCTCGACCATCGTGGACGTCTCGCCGTTCTCGACGAACGGTGCGCTGGTGCTGGCGAACGCGCCGGAGGGTACCGACAAGGACCGCTTCTACAAGCAGATCCTCGGCTACGGCGCCATCGTTGTGGTGGCCGGACCGATCATCGCCTGGCTCGTCCTCGTGGTACCCGGCTGGCTCTAGACCGGCGAGCTCCCCACGCAGGCCCACGCAGACGCACCGACGATCCACCGCACGGAGGAACCATGACCGCCGAGACCACTTCCACCGCACAGGCCGGACCGCTCGCCGGTCGACTCGTCGTCGATCTCAGCCGCGCGCTCGCCGGACCGCACGCCGGCATGATGCTCGGGGATCTCGGTGCTCGCGTGATCAAGGTCGAGACGCCGGGCACGGGCGACGACACGCGCGGCTGGGGTCCGCCGTTCGTCGGCCCGGAGGAGGACCGCCAGTCCACCTATTTCCTGTCCTGCAACAGGAACAAGGAATCCATCGCGCTGGATCTCAAGAGCGACGACGGCAAGCAGGTCCTCACCGAGCTGCTGCGCCGCGCGGACGTCGTCGTCGAGAACTTCCGGCCGGGAGTCCTCGACCGGCTGGGCTTCTCGACGGAAGCCATGCACGCGCTCAACCCCGGGCTGGTGATCCTCTCCATCACGGGTTTCGGCCATGACGGGCCCGAGGCGAAGCGCAGCGGGTACGACCAGATCGTCCAGGGCGAGGCCGGCCTCATGTCCGTCACGGGCCCCGGCCCCGAGAATCCCCAGCGCGTCGGCGTGCCCATCGCCGATCTCCTCTCCGGCATGTACGGGGCGTACGGCGCCGTCGCCGCTCTGCTCGAGCGCGAGCAGACCGGCAAGGGCCAGGTGGTACGGACCTCCCTGCTCGCCGCCATCGTCGGTGTCCACGCCTTCCAGGGCACCCGCGCCACGGTCGCGGGCGAGGTCCCGCAGGCCCAGGGCAATCACCACCCGTCCATCGCGCCCTACGGGCTGTTCAACTGCCGCGGCGGGAAGGTGCAGATCAGCGTGGGCAGCGAGAAGCTCTGGGCCACGTTCTCCAGCACGTTCGGCATCGAGGGGCGGCCGGAGTTCGCCACGAACGCCGACCGCGTGGGGCACCGCGATGTCCTGATCGGTGTCATCGAGGACGCCTTCGCAGCTTTCGAGGCGGAGCCCTTGCTCGCCAAGCTCAACGAGGCCGGGATCCCCGCCGGCAAGGTGCGCTCGCTCGACGAGGTCTATGCGTGGGACCAGGTGCTCTCTCAGGGTCTGCTCCTGAACGTGCAGCACCCTGTCCTCGGCGAGATCGCACTGCCCGGTCCGCCGTTGCGCTTCTTCGACGGGGCGGTGGAGACCACGCAGACCACGCACGCCGCACCTCCGCTGCTCGACGGCGATGGGCCTGCCATCCGCGCGTGGCTCGCCGAGTCGCCCGGAGGGCCGGCGGCGTGACGGAACCGGCCCGGCACCTCACCGCCCGGGAGCTGATCGGCACGGTGCTCGACGCCGGCTCCTTCGCCTCCTGGGACGCCCCGGTCACCGACGTCGACGGGAGCGCGGGCTACGCGGACGAACTCCGACGGGCGCGCGAGAAGAGCGGCGCGGACGAGTCCGTCCTCACGGGTGAAGGCCTGATCCACGGCAGGCGGGTGGCCGTGATCGTCTCGGAGTTCACCTTCCTCGCCGGGTCCATCGGCAGCGCCGCGGCGCACCGCATCACCGCGGCCGTGCAGCGCGCGACGGCGGAGCGATTACCACTCCTGGCCGGTCCGGCGTCGGGCGGGACCCGCATGCAGGAGGGCACACCCGCCTTCCTGTCCATGGTGGACATCACTGGTGCCGTCCGGGCCCACCGTCAGGCCGGGCTGCCGTACCTCGTGTACCTGAGGCACCCGACCACCGGCGGGGTCATGGCGTCCTGGGGTTCCCTCGGCCACGTCACCGTCGCCGAACCCGGCGCCCTCCTCGGCTTCCTCGGCCCACGCGTGTACGAGGCGCTGTACGGCGAGGCCTTCCCCGAGGGCGTGCAGACGGCGGAGAACCTGTTCGAGCACGGCCTCATCGACGCCGTGGTGCCGCCGGAGCAACTCGCGGGCATCGTGGACAAGGCGCTCGCGGTCCTGCTCGCCGAGCCCTCGGGTCTCCCGGCGGAACCCGCAACGGCGTCGATGAGACCCGGAACGGGCGACGCGTGGTCGTCCATCCTCATCTCACGCAACCGGCGGCGGCCGGACCTCCGCCGCCTGCTCGCCCACGGCGCCGAGGACGTGCTGCCGCTCAACGGCACGGGCCAGGGGGAGAAGGACGCCGGGCTGCTGCTGGCCCTCGCGCGCTTCGGCGCCCAGCCGTGCATCGTCCTCGGCCATCAACGCCCGCGACGCCCCGGGGACGCCGTGATGGGCCCGGCGTCGCTGCGTGAGGCACGCCGGGGCATGAAGCTCGCGGAGGAGCTCGGCCTGCCGCTGCTCACCGTCATCGACACCACGGGCGCGGACCTCTCGCAGGCCGCCGAGGAAGGTGGTCTGGCCGGGGAGATCGCGCGGTCCCTGCACGACCTCATCGGGCTCGAATCGCCGTCCGTCTCCGTGCTGCTCGGTCAGGGCGCAGGGGGAGGGGCGCTGGCGCTGCTTCCGGCGGACAGGACCATCGCCGCGGACCACGCCTGGCTCTCGCCCCTGCCGCCCGAGGGCGCGAGCGCGATCGTGCACCGTTCCGTCGACCGCGCACCGGAGATGGCCGAGTCCCAGGGCGTGAAGATCGCCGCGCTCGTGGAGCGAGGCGTCGTGGACCACGTGGTCGACGAGCGGCCGGACGCCGCCGAGGAGGGCCGCGCCTTCTGTGAGCGGATGGCGACGGCGATCGAGTACGAGCTCGCGCGGGCCAAGGACCTGCCCGCGGCCGACCGCCTGAGCCGCCGCGCAGGGAAGTACCGCGCCGGCAGCAGCTGATCCACTGATCCGCGGTGTGACCTCCGACCGAGGTGTGCCGCGGTTCAGCCCTGCGGCGCCGACTGTGGCACCTGCGTTCACGACCGGGGCAGCAGCCGCAGCACCCGGGTTCGCGCATCTGGGTTCAGGACCGCGGGCACCAGCCGCTGGGAACGGTCAGCCCTCGGGGTGCTGCGCCCGGTAGATCTCCATCAGCCGACGCCGTCGCTGCAGGCTGTCCCGGCGAGGCGTGCTCTCGGCATCCGCGGCCTCGGCCGTCAGGTCGATGTGCCGCTCCCCGTAGTGCCACAGCAGCATGTCGTCGAGCAACCTGTCCGGACCCGGCGAGTATCGGTGGTCCAGGGCCTTGCGCACGGTGGTGATGGTGTCCGCCTGCAGGAGTGCGGCGAGCTGCTGCGTAGTCTTCAGCCCGTGCGCTGCGAGGAGCTCGGCGGCCCAGCCCCAGTTGTCGTCGGCCTTACGGTCCACGTGCGGCAGAAGCGTCTGCCACACGCGCCTGATCTGGTTCGGGGTGAGCGGCGCACTGCCCTCGCCCTCCTCGTCCCAGAACCCTGTGACGGTCTCGTACCGCTCGTGAAGCTCGGCGAACGCGGTCTCGACGGTCTCGAGCATGGCCGCCGTGCCCGTGAATTGCCGGTCGAAGTAGGGGTTCCACGCCTTCGGGTTGGAGGCCTTGAAACGGATGTCGTGCTCGATCTCGGACCAGGCGTGGGCGAGGACGGTGCGCACCTGCACCTCGAAGAGGTAGCTCCCGGCGGCTTTCGTGTCCGGGTCCACGGCCTGCTGGAAGGCCCTGACCACGTCGTTGTGGATGGTCCGCATGATCAGGTGGCGGCTCGAGTAGCCGTACGTGCCGGACTCGATGGAACCGATGTCCTTCTCCCGGTCGCCGCGGCAGTCGAACTCCTGGCGCTGACGCTTGAGCAGGTTCGCCGCGAGGTCCACCTCGTGCGGCAACGTGGTGATGATCCGGACGCCCACGAGGTCCGTGAGGTTGCGCATCGGGTCCGGGAACACGAGGACCGGCGGCGCTCCCACCTCGGGCGACGGCAGCGTGCGCGAGGCCTTGTCGCGGAAGGATTCCACCGACTTGGTCCGGGCCGTGACGAACAGCGGCTTGAGGTCCGTGCCCTCGAAGATCGCCGCGATGCTGTCGCGCATGGCGGCCGTGACGCGATCGAGTGCGGGCCGCACGCGCTCGAATTCACGGACGTGCGCCTCCACGGCAGGGCGCAGCCGCTCGTCGAGCTCGTCCCACGCACCCATGTGCGCACCCCTTTCCGTCGGTCGTGTCATCGTAGCCAGCCCGGGCGACGGTTACGCTGTCGCCTGTGAATCCCGTGGGCCGCCGTTCCGTCCTCGCCCTGCTGGCGGCTGCCGGCGCCGCAGTCCTCGCCGCGTGCGGCCTCCGCGCGGCCAGGCCCCCGAAGGTCGCCGCTCAGCGCTACGCCTATGGGCAGGATCCCAGCCAGTTCGCCGATCTCTACCTGCCGCCCGACGGCATCGAGGTGACCGGCATCGTCGTGGTGGTCCACGGCGGGTACTGGCGCTCGACCTACGGCGCCGAACTCGGCGAACCCCTCGCGCAGGACCTCGTGCACCGCGGCTACGCCTGCTGGAATCTCGAGTACCGGCGTGCCGGTAACGGCGGCGGCTGGCCGGCCACGTTCGACGACGTCGCAGCCGGTATCGACCACCTCGCCGTCGCGGCGCGGGAGCACGGCCTCGACGTGCGGTCGACGACGGCGCTCGGGCACTCCGCGGGCGGTCACCTCGCGGTCTGGGCGGCCGGCCGCCGGCGACTGCCTCCCGGCGCCCCGGGCGCGGGGGCACCCGCGGTGCCGCTCACCGCCGTCGTCAGCCAGGCCGGGGTGCTGAACCTCCGCGAGGCGCGGGAACTCGGACTGAGCGACGGCGCGGTGGAGAACCTTCTCGGGGAGCCGGACGACGCCGAGCGGTACGAGCTCGCCGACCCCATGACGGCGCTCCCGCTCGACGTCCCCGTTCACGCGGTGCACGGGGAAAGGGACACCACGGTGCCGATGAGCCAGTCGGAGAGTTACGTCGCCGCAGCGACGGCGGCGGGCGCGACCGCGGAACTCGTCACCGTGCCCGGCGACCACTTCGCGATCATCAGGCCGGGATCGAAGGCCTGGATACGGATCGTGGACCTGCTCGACGACATCCGCGGCGCTGCGGTGTCGGGCGCCTGAGCGAGAGTGACGGGCGGGGTGGCGGGCTGGTGACGGGCGAGGTGACGGAGCGGTGACGGAGTCGCGGCGCGAGGAACCGATCGTCGAGGTGACCGCGCCCCTGATGCGCACTGTTCGCGGGACATTCCATCGCGCCGTCGATCCCCGTCACCGCGAGGCAGCCCTCGCAGGATCCCGGGCCGCTGGGCGCTACTCGCCGCCGCACGCGCCGACGCTCTACCTCAGCTCGTCACCCGAGGGGGTGGCTGCCGCGATGATCGCGCACGCTGACGAGCGGAGCAGCAGCCTCGAGGTGCTGGGCTTCGAGGTGGACGCCGCTTCGATCGTCGATCTTCGCGACCACGAGGCCCTGCGGGACGTCGGCCTCGACCCGGCCGATGCTTCCGCGGACTGGCAGCGAGCGCTGGCGGCCGGGCTCACGCCGTCCTCGTGGAGGATCCGCGATGCGCTGGAGGCCCTGGGAGCGAACGGCGTAATCGACCCGTCGCGCAAGCGACCCGGGCTGTGGCACCTGACGCTGTTCTCCTGGAATGTGGAGGGCGGTCCCGTCGTCCGCCCTCGGACGCGATGAGGCCGTGACGGAAGATCAGGCGGTGAGCGCCCGTGCCCACACCTGCTCGTGGGTCCGCGCATACTCCGTCACCGCGTGCCAGTGGGCGCCGTGCCCGTCGGCGTACATCGACGCCCACGGCTCCTGCCCGGCATCGTGTGAGGACCTCAGCAGCTCGTACATCGCCGCCGCACGCTCGTGGAGGGTCTCCGGCAGGCGGTCGCGAAGGCGGTCGTCGGCGTCGTACCCGTCCACCAGCGCGCGCAGGTTCCGCGCAGCTGATCCGAGCGCTTCGGTGGGATCGGAGAGCGTGAATGCCTGAGCGGCGTAGGCGAGATCCCAGAGCCGCGTGCTCGGGGCGGCGGCGTCCCAGTCGATGAACGCCCATCTCTCGCCCATGACGAGGTTCCAGGGCGCGAGGTCGTTGTGGCAGACGAGCTCGGCGCCGGGGGACGGGATCGCCGTCGTCCACTGAGCGCCGACCGGCGGGACGAACGCGGCGCTCGCGTCATGGATGGCGCGCACCATCGCTCCCACGCGCTGCAACTCCGTGCGCGTCAGCGGAGCCGACCCGAGGGCGAGCCGTCCCGGCACGAACTCGATGACCTGGCGGCCCAGTTCGTCCCGGCCGAGGTGCGCGGGAACGTCGACGCCGGAGGATCGGACCGATTCCATGAAGGCGACGACGCTCGGCGTCGAGCGGGTCCATGCCTTCCGCACCGTGGCACCGACGCGCATCACGCTGCCGCTCGCGTTCCCGCCCGTCAGGCGCTCCTCCTCATCCACACCCCGATGCTAGCCACTGGGCTGCCGACGCCGGATGCACGACGACCCCGGCCCGCCCGAGAAGGGGCCGGCCGGGGTCGAGAGGAGGGTGGATCAGTTGAGCGGCAGAGTGCCCTCGGGCAGCTGGCCGTCGGCGAGCAGCTCGCGGGCCGAGTTCGCCAGGGCCGTGAGGGCCACGCGCTGCGTCCACGGACCATAGGAGATGCGCGCCACGCCCAGTTCCTGCAGGCGCGACGGCGCGAGGCTCCCCGGCACGTTGATGACGCTGAGGCGCTGCGGGCCGAATGCGCCCACGAGGGTGGTCACCGCGTGCTCGTCGAGCAGGCCGGGCACGAACACGTTCGTGGCTCCGAGATCGAGGTAGGCCTTGCCGCGCTCGACGGCGTCCGCGAGGACGTCCGCCGGGTCGCGGTCGCCGGCCTTCACGAAGGCGTCCGTCCGGGCGTTGAGCACGAAGTCGATGCCCTCCGCACGGCCGGCCTCGAGTACCGCCGTCATCTGCGCCACGGCGTCCGCGAGCGGCCGCATCTGGTCCTCGATGTTGGCGCCGACGATCCCCACGCCGATCGCTCGGCGCACGGTGTCACCGGGGTTGCCGTAGCCGGACTCGAGGTCGGCCGAGACAGGGAGGTCGGTGGCGGCAGCGATGCGCCCCACGGCGGTGATCATCTCCTCCACGGGGATGTTCTCGCCGTCCTCGTAGCCGAGCGACGCGGCGATCGAGTGGCTCGCCGTCGCGAGGGCGCGGGTGCCCGGGATGTCCGCGATGGTCTTCGCGCTGATGACGTCCCACACGTTGACCACCTGCAGGATCTCCGGGGCGGAGTGGAGCTGGGCGAGCGTGGTGGCCTTGGCGGCCAGTGTGTCTGTCATGTCGATACCTTTTCCGTGTGTGAGGTGATCCAGGCGGCAGCGGCGTCCACCTCGGTGGGGTGGATGCCGTGACCGCCCGCTCGGACGTTCCGGCTTACTTCGGCGCCGCGGCTCTCGAGGACCGAACCGAGCCGCACCACGCTCTCGAGCGGCGCCATGGCGTCGGCCTCGCCGTTGAAGAGTGCGATCGACGAACCGGCGAGGTCCGCCTCGACCGTCCTCCCCTCCAGCGGGTACATGCCGGAGAACGCGACGGCCGTCGGGAGGACGTCCGGGTGGAGGATGGCCGTCGCGAGACCGATGTTCGCGCCGTTCGAGAAGCCGACGGCGATGATCCTGCGCTCGCCGATGCCGTACCGCTCGCGGGCCCAGTCCACGAAGGCGGCCAGTTCACCCGCGCGCCGCACCACGTCGTCGACGTCGAACACGCCCTCGCCGAACCGGCGGAACCACCGGTTCATGCCGTGCTCCTGCACGGGCCCGCGCGGTGCCAGGTGGCCCGCGCCGGGCGCGAGGCGCTCGGCGAGCGGGACGAGGTCCTGCTCGGTGCCGCCCGTCCCGTGCAGCAGCAGCAGCACCGGGGTGCCGGGGGAGCCCGGCTCGAAGACGTGCGGCCAGTCGTGGGTCTCGCTCATGTCCGCTCCTACTTGACGAAGGCCTGGATGGCCGGGTTGTTCTCCCTGGGGAGTTCGATCTTCGCGACCGCGTGCGAGATGGCCTCGCGGTTCGGCTCGAGCCACGGCGGCAGCTTCAGCGAGCGGCCGAGTTCCAGCAGGGGCTCGTCGATGTCGAAGCCCGGGGTGTCCGTGGCGATCTCGAAGAGCGTGCCACCCGGCTCCCGGAAGTAGATGGAGGTGAAGTACTGGCGGTCGAGGATCGCCGTCACCCCGTAGCCGCGCTCGGCGAGCTCCTGGCGCCACTGCTCCTGCGTCTCCTGGTCGGGTACGCGGAAGGCGATGTGGTGCACGGTGCCGCCGGCCACGAGTCCGCGGTCACCGCGGGTGTCCGTGATGACGTCGACGACGGTGCCGGGCTCGCCCTCGTGCGTGCTGAGGCGGTAGCGACCGTCCTTCTCGGAGAGGAGGGTCATGCCGAGGTCGCGCGTCAGGGTCTCGAGCGTTCCGGTGGGGTCCTCGACCGTGAGGACGGACGAGTGCTGCCCGCGGACGGCGTACTCGGCGGGTACCGACGCGGAGTCCCACGGGTTCCGGGGGTCCGAGAGCGACGACGCCACGAGGTCGATCTGCAGGCCGTCGGGATCGCGCAGCGAGAGGCGCTCCTCCTCGGAGGAGGCGCGGGAGACGGTGGACTCGACGCCGAGTGCCTTGAAGTGTTCCTGCCACCAGCCGAGCGTGCCCTGCGGCACGGAGAACGCCGTCGTGGTCGACTGACCCGCGCCGATGCGCCCGCTGCGGATGCCCTGCCAGGGGAAGAAGGTCAGGAGCGAGCCGGGGCGGCCGGACTCGTCGCCGTAGTAGAGGTGATAGGTGCCGGGATCGTCGAAGTTGACGGTCTTCTTCACCAGGCGCAGCCCCAGGCCCTTGATGTAGAAGTCGATGTTCTTCTGCGGGTCCCCCGCGATCGCGGTGACGTGGTGGAGACCTTCGGTTCGTGCGGTCACTGTGTCCTCCTCGGATAGAGCCGGAAGATCAGCCGGCTTGTCCATGCAAACGCATGCATCACGATGATTGTTCCCGCTCCCACGGGGTGGTCCGGGAGGGCGGGTACGCAGTCTGCTGAGCGTCGTAAGTGCTCACCTTCCTATGTCATCCTGTGTTCATGGCAGCCAAGGAGCGGGTCCCGGGATGGGTACGCCGCGCCGTCATCGAAGTGGTCGGATGGTCGCTCGTGGTCCTCGGGATAGCTGCGCTGGTGCTCCCCGGTCCGGGACTCCTGATGCTCGCGGCGGGCCTCGCCGTCCTGTCGCGTCAGCACAACTGGGCACGCCGACACCTCAAGCCGCTCAAGGCCAGCGCCTTCCACGCCGCGGCGATCGGCGTCAAGACCATCCCCCGCATCGCCGTCAGCTGTGCGAGCGCTTTCGTGATCATGAGCCTCGGCGTGCTCTGGATCCTGCAGCCCGGCGTGCCCTCCTGGTGGTTCCTCGAGGACCGCTGGTGGCTCTTCGGTGGCGTGGGCGCGGGTATCAGCCTCGTGGTGTCCTCGCTGATCGCCCTCGTGCTCATCGTCTACAGCGTGCGGCGTTTCCGCGGACAGCCGGTCCCCGCGAAGCCTTAGCGGGCGTACGCGCGTGAGTCGAGGACCGGAGGGACGTTCGCCGATGGTGACGCGTGATGTCGGTCAGCGGCATGACCACGTAATGTGCGCAGCACATGACGACTGCCGGATCACGAGGGGGCGTGGATGAGTAGCGAGGGCACGGAGGCCGGTGAGTCGTTCACCGCGCGCGTGCACGGTGAGGTGATCTGGATCGAATGGGTCGCCCACACCACCGTGACCGATCACGAGGCCTTCTCCCTGGTGGACAGGGCGAATGCCCTCTGCCCGGACGTCTGTCCGCCCATGCTGGTGATCCTCAACGAGATGGTGACGCTGAGCAGGGGAGCATTGCAGGCCTTCTCGCGGCACCTGAACATCGCCGCGATGGCGCTGGTGGGACCGTCACCGGTGGATGAACTCCTCGTCAGCTACTTCACCGAGGTCCACGCACCCCCCTACCCCACCCGCCACTTCATCACCGTCGAGCAAGCCCACGCGTGGCTGATGGGCCATCCCCACTCCTGACGGTCGGGCGCCCCGCCCTCGGGGAGCCGCTCAGGCGATCTGCTGCCGGGCGGCGAGGATGCTGAGGAGCTGGAGCTTGTCGTGACCCTCCGAGCCCGGTGGTGCCGTCAGGACGAGGAGCGACTGCGCCTGGTTGTCCGTGAACAGGACCTGGCAGTCCACCTCGATCTCACCGAGCTCCGGGTGCACCAGGGTCTTGTGGTCGTCGAACCGGTTGCGCACCTCGTAGCTGCTCCAGACCGATGCGAACTCGGGACTCGCCGCGAGCAGGGCCTCCACGATCTCCCGGCCTCGGTCCGCCACCTGTTCCTGGGTGATCGCCGCACGCAGTGCTGCCGCCCTCACCCGGGACTGGTGCGCGTGGTCCCGCTCCGGGTAGGTGCTGCGCTCCGCCGGGTCGGTGAACCAGCGGTAGTAGGAACTCCGCGCAAGGCCCCTGTGCCGCGCGTCGTCACCCATCAGCGCCACCGAGAGCCGGTTCTGCACGAGCGTCTCCGCGAGCGAGGAGAGGATGAGGGCCGGGGTGTCCTCGAGTCGGTCGAACACGCGCATCAGGGCCGGGGCCACCTGCTCCGACGGGCCGGAGCGCCGCGGGGGGCGGTGACCGGCCAGCAGGAACAGATGATCGCGCTCGTCGAGGCTGAGCCGGAGACCGCGCGTGATGGCCAGCAGCATCTGGTCCGAGGGCTGAGGGCCGCGTCGCTGCTCCAGCCGGGTGTAGTAGTCCGTGGACATCCCGCACAGCACGGCCACCTCCTCGCGGCGCAGGCCTGCCGTGCGGCGCCGCACGCCGGGCGCGAGCCCCACATCCGCCGGACCGAGGGCTTCGCGGCGTGTGCGGAGGAACTCGGCCAGGTCGTTGCGGTTCATGCCTCAATGATGGCCCTGCGCCCGCGGCGGGAACAGGGACCGCCGATCCATGGATGAACCCTCCTCTCCCGCCCACGGCGGAAGCGGCGCAGTGTTGATCCGTCAGCACCGTTCCCGCTGGCACCCCCTGAACGAAGGATCATCATGCAGCTCACCGGACGAACCATCCTCATGGCCGGCGGAACCTCGGGTATCGGCCTCGGCCTCGCCCTGCGCTTCCTGGCTGAGGGCAACCGCGTCATCGTGGCCGGCCGTCGGTCGGACGTCCTCGAGGAGATCGCCGCCGACCACCCGGGCATCCACACGATCGTCCTCGACATCGCGGACCCCGCATCGATCGCCCGGGTGCGGGACGCCCTGCTCGCCTCCCACCCGGACCTCGACGTCCTCGTCGCGATGGCAGGGATCATGCATCCCGAGGACCTCCGCGACCCGGCCTCCCTCGCCACGGCCGAACGGACCGTCACCACGAACCTGCTCGGTCCGCTGCGCCTGATCAGCGCCTTCGTGCAGCACCTCGCGACCCGTGAGGACGCCGCGATCATCACCGTCACGTCCGGTCTCGCGTACGTCCCCCTGCCGGTCGCGCCGACCTACAGCGCCACGAAGGCCGCGCTGCACTCCTACACTGACAGCCTCCGGGTGCACCTCGCGGACACCCCGGTGCAGGTCATCGAGCTGGCGCCACCGCTGGTCCGCACCACCCTCATGGGCAACCAGGACAACGAGCACGGCATGCCGCTGGAGGAGTTCCTCGACGAGACGATGTCCCTGCTCGCCACGGAACCCGACGCCCGGCAGATCCTCGTGGAGCGCGTGAAGCGCCAGCGCTTCGCCGAGGCAAGCGGCCAGTACGAGGACGTTCTCGCCAGTCAGAGCATGCTGCCCGGCTGATACGTTGAGAGCGTGCTCACCGTTATCGGGGAAACCCTCATCGACGAAGTCGTCAGCGACACGGCCTCCATGCGTGCGCACGTGGGCGGCAGCCCCATGAACGTGGCCGTGGGACTCGCCCGCCTCGGGCATCCCGCGCAGTTCGTGGGCCGCTATGGCGACGACGACTACGGCCGCATGATCCAGCAGCACCTGCGCGAGAACTCGGTGCTCTTCCCGGTGCACGCAGACGCAGCGCCCACGAGCGTCGCCACCGCCCGTCTCGACCCCGCGGGCGGTGCGTCCTACGACTTCCAGCTCGTGTGGGACCTCCCTGATCTCGCCGAGCGCACCGAGTCCCTGCTCGACGGCTCGAGCGTGCTGCACACCGGCTCGATCGCCACGATGCTCGCACCGGGGTGTGACGACGTCCTCGCGCTGGTCACGGCAGCCCATCCGCGCGTCACCGTCACCTACGACCCCAACTGCCGCCCGACGATCATCCGCGACGCCGCCTACGCCCGTGAGCAGGCCGAGCGGTTCGTGGCGCTCGCCGATGTGGTGAAGGCCTCGGACGAGGACCTCGAATGGCTCTACCCGGACCGTACTCCGGAGCAGTCCGCGCGCGCCTGGCTGGACGTCGGCGCGGCCGTCGTCGTCGTGACCCGCGGTTCCAAGGGCCCCTGGGGCGTCTGCCGCGCCGGGGAGGCGTCCGTGCCTGCGCCCTCCACGAGCGTCGTGGACACCGTGGGGGCCGGTGACTCCTTCATGGCCGCGCTGGTCGGCGCGATCGTGGACCTGGAACTGGACGGCGCCCATCGGCGGGACGACCTGCGCCGAATCAACCTCGGGCAGCTCACCGGCCTGCTGCAGTACGCAGCCCGGGCAGCGGCCATCACGGTGTCCAGGGCCGGCGCCAACCCGCCGTCCCGCGACGAGATGGCCCGCCCCGCCTGACCCGGCGGCGCGCACCTGCCGAACTACGCCACCGATCCACGCCACCGATCCACGCCACCGATCCACGATCAGAGGAGCACAGCGATGACCCGCGACCCCTACGCAGACCTTCCCCAGGTACCCGAGTTCACGCTGACCAGCGAGAGCATGACCCACAACGCACCCCTCGGGGCGGCGCAGGCCTCGGGCATGATGGGCGCCGGTGGCCAGGACGAGTCACCGCAGCTCTCCTGGAGCGGCTTCCCCGAGGGCACCCGCAGCTTCGCCGTCACCGTCTACGACCCGGATGCGCCGACCGCCAGCGGCTTCTGGCACTGGGCGGTCCTCGACCTCCCCGTGTCCACCACATCACTGCCCGCGGGCGCGGGAACGGACGGGTCGGGGCTCCTGCCCGAGGGGGCGCTGACCCTGCGGAACGACGGCGGATTCGCGGGCTTCGTGGGCGCGGCACCTCCCGCGGGCCACGGACCGCACCACTACCACGTGGTGGTCCATGCGGTGGATGTCGACTCCCTCGGCCTTCCCGCCGACGCGACCCCCGCGTACCTCGGCTTCAACCTGTTCTCGCACAGCATCGGGCGTGCCCGCCTCATCGGTACCTTCGAGCAGTAGCCCGGCCCGCCTGCGGCCGGCCGGCCGCAGGTAGGGTGGAACGAGGGACAGAAGGAGTCGACGATGCGCCTCGTGGCGAGCGATATGGACGGGACCGTCGTGGGTCACGACGGCAAGATGAGCGAGCGCACCATCCGTGCGTTCCGGGCCTGCGTGGAGGCGGGGGTGGACGTCGTGTTCGTCACCGGCCGGCCGCCGCGGTGGCTCGAGCCGCTCCGCGACCAGCTCGGCCACACCGGCACGGTCATCTGCTCCAACGGCGCCCTGACCTACGACCTCCGGACCGAGAGCGTGCTCGACGCCAAGCTGCTGGACCCCGAGGCCATCTACGAGGCCCGCGACATCATCCGCGGCCTCTTCCCCGCGGCCACGTTCGCCGCCGAGACGGTCTCCGGGTTCAAAGTGGAGTCCGGTTTCGCGGACAGCGCCACCTCGGAGTTGCTCGGCGGGCTCACGGCGCAGCCGTTCGAGGAGTCCCTTCCCGGCGAGCAGGTGGTAAAGTTCCTCGCCCGCGAGAAGGACATCTCACCGGACGCCTTCCTCGCGGCCGTGCGCCCCGCCGTCGGGCACCTCGTCTCCACCACGCACTCGGCACCCACCATCGCCCTGCTGGAGATGGCACCCCCGCACATCGACAAGTCCGTCACGCTCGCCGAGTACGCGGCCGCACGCGGGGTGGACGCCGCGGACGTCGTCGCGTTCGGTGACATGCCCAACGACGTGCAGATGCTCGGCTGGGCCGGCTCCGGCTACGCCATGGCGTCCGGTCACGCCGACGCGCTCGCCGCCGCGAACCTGGTGGCACCGCCGTTCGACGAGGACGGCGTGGCGCAGGTGCTGGAGGAACGGCTTGCCGCGCTCCGGACGGCCTGAGGCGTCCCGCTTCCCCTACCTGGACGCGCGGGACGACGCCGGGCGGGCCCGCCCCCTGGCGCTCTCGCACCGCGGCTTCGCGCCCGACGGCGACGAGAACACCCTTGCAGCCTTCGAACGCGCCGTGGAACTCGGCTACGGGTATCTCGAGATCGACGTCCGGGCCTCCTCCGACGGCGTGGTCATGGTGTTCCACGACGAGACGGTGGAGCGCGTGACGACGAGCGCCGGCCCGGTGGCCGCGCGCACCGCCGCCGAGCTCGGGTCGCTGTCCGTCACCGGATCGGGCGGCATACCCACCCTCGAGCAGGTCCTTCTCCGCTGGCCGACGCTCCGACTCAACATCGACGTGAAGAGCGACGACTGCGTGCGGCCGTTCGCGGAGCTGATCAACCGGCGGCGTGCCCATGACCGCGTGCTCGTCGCGTCCTTCTCCGACCGTCGGCGCAGGCGCGTCCTGACGCTCCTGGCCCGGCCCACGGCGTCGTCCGCGGGCATGGTGGTCAACGCCCTGCTGCTGCTCGCCGCGCCCCTCGGGCTGGCGCGGGTCGTCGCCGCCCTCGGCCGCGTCCAGGCGGTGCAGGTGCCCGAGACCTACCGGGGCGTGCGCGTGGTGACGCCGCGCTTCGTGCGTCGCTGCCACGCGGCCGGCCTGCAGGTCCACGTATGGACCGTCAACGAACGCCCGGACATGGACCGGCTGCTGGGCCTCGGCGTGCACGGCCTCGTCTCCGACGCCGCCGACGTCCTCGCCACGTGCATGGCGGCCCGCGGCTCGTGGCCGCAGAACTGACCGGCCCGTCCACCCGAGGCCGGCGCACCACTCCCGCCCACCCCGCACCACCCCCAGTACGAGGAGCAGGCATGGCACGCAGGACGTACGACGTCGATCTCGCCGTGATCGGCGGCGGCACCGCAGGGCTCGTCGGGGCGCAGACGGCAGCCGGGCTGGGCGCCCGGGTGGTCCTCGTCGAGGAGCGGCGCACCGGTGGGGACTGCCTGTACACGGGATGCGTGCCGTCGAAGGCGCTGCTCGCCGCGGCGTCGGCTGCGGCACAGGCCCGCGGCGCCTCGCGGTACGGCGTGGAGGTCACCGGCGTGACGGTGGATTTCCCCCGGGTCATGGAGCACGTCCGCGGGGCCATCACGCACATCGAGCCCGTCGATTCGCCCGAGGCCCTCGAGGCGGCCGGTGTCGGTGTGATCAGCGGCCGGGCCGAGCTACTGCCCGACGGCGACCTCCGGGTGGACGGCCGCATCCTCTCGGCCCGGCACGTGCTCGTGGCCACGGGATCGGATCCCGTTGTCCCCTCGGACGCCGACGTACCCGGCATCGGTGACGTGCACGTCCTCACGAACGAGAACCTGTGGGACCTCGACGTCCTGCCGCGCGAGCTGGTGATCCTCGGTGGCGGGCCGGTGGGCTGCGAACTCGCGCAGGCCTTCGCGCGGCTCGGCTCCCGTGTGACGGTGATCCACCGCGGCTCCCGCCTGCTGCCGCGTGAGGACCCGGACGCCTCGGCGATCCTCCGCGCGGCCCTCGAGGCCGACGGCGTGCGGCTGCTTCTCGACGACACCGCCGCCTCGGTCAGGGCGCCGGCCACTACGCCGGATCATCCGGCGGGCGATTCGCCGGGAAATACGTCGGGCAGCCCGGCCGAGGCGGCCGGCGGCCCTGGCGGAACCGAATCCGGGACGGGCGCGGTCACGACGTCGTCGGGCCTTGAGCTCCCGTTCACACACCTGCTGGCCGCTGTGGGCCGGACGCCGCGGAGCCGCGGCTTCGGCCTCGAGGAGGCCGGGATCCTCCTCGACGACGCCGGTCACATCGTGACGGACCGGCACCTGCGGACGTCGAGGCCTGGCTTCTGGGCGTCCGGCGACGTCACGGACCACCCGAAGTACACGCACACCGCCGGCGTGCACGCGAGCATCGCCGCCGCCAACGCGATCCTCGGGCCGCTGCGGACGGTGAGCCGGATCGAGCCGCCACGCGTGACGTTCACGGACCCGGAGGTCGCCGCGGTCGGCGCTCCTACGGGCCGGGGCGGTACCGAGCAGACGGTGCCGCACTCCCACCAGGACCGCGCGGTGACGGAGCAGCGCATGGAAGGCTTCACGCGGCTCGCGTTCGATCGTCGCGGACGCGTGATCGGCGGCACCGTGGTGGGACCGCGGGCGGGGGAGTCGCTCGGCGAGATCTGCCTCGCCGTGCAGCGGAAGGTCCCCGCCACCGGACTCGCGGGGGTCACCCACCCGTATCCCACCCATAACGACGGCGTGTGGAACGCCGCGATCGCGCAGACCCGGACGGTGCTCTCACAGCCGGTGATCGTCGCCGTCGGGCGGCTCGCCCGGCGACTGCAGGCGCGTCGCACCGGCTGAACCGGTACCGGAGGTCCCGTCCGGGAGGGTCCGCCGCAGTCGGGCGGGTGGCGCCTGCCGCCGGACGTGCGAGAGCCCGGTCGAGGCCACTCCCTCGACCGGGCTCTCTCGGTATCGGTGCATCACAGGCGGTATCGCGCCCTCCCCTGACTCACCGAGCCTGGTGCCTGCGGCGCCCGTGCGGGCGCCGCAGGAGTCTACTTCCGGCTCTTGCCGGGCTTCGCCTCGACCGTCAGCTCCACGGGGTCGGTGGTCACCGTTCCGTGGGGGTTCGAGAAGGTCGCCCGGAACAGGCGGCCGTCGTCGGCCGAGTGCGCCTTCTTGACCTCGGCGGTGGAGGTGTACGTGCCGTCCTCGGCGCGCTCGGCCCGCTGCGTGACGTCCGCCGGCTGCCAGGTGGCGCCGTCGTCGTCGGAGCTCTCCCACACCGCGACCGGCTCGGGGGTGCCGAGGGCACTGGCCGTGAAGCGTGCCCTGTGGCCGTCGCGGACACGGACGTCCTCGGGGGACGAGACCATGGCGGGGAGTTCGACCGTCTGGTCCACCGTGGGCCACCCGTCCACCCAGCCCATCTTCTGCAGGCCGAGGGTGGGGATGTAGGGCGCGGCCGCGTTGCTCCGGTCGTAGTAGTGGAACGCGAGGTGGTCGTCGAAGACCGACTGTCCGCCGAGGCCGTTCATGGCGCCGTGCGACTCCATGAGGATGGTGCCGCCACCGCCGAACATGTCGCGGCCCTCCTTGTCGAGGTACGGGCCCGTGATGGATTCCGAGCGGCCCACGGCGATCTTGTACGTGGAGTCGGCCCCGCGGCAGCAGAAGTCGAAGGACGTGAAGAGGTAGTAGTAGCCGTCACGGTGCATGATGTACGGCGCCTCGATCGGGTTGCCGGGGATGAACCGGTCCGCGATGTTGACGGTCTGCGACTGCCAGTTCTCGACCGGCTTGCCGCTCGGCCACTCCAGGGGCACCAGGAAGATGCCGTACCAGAAGGAACCGATGGACATGTAGGGCTTGCCGTCGGCGTCCTCCACGATCCCCGCGTCGATGGCGTTGAAGGTCTTGTCCGGGTTGTTCGGGTCCAGGCCCTCCACCGGAGAGTCGACCACGAGGCCCTGGTCCACCCACTCGTAGTCAGGGTCCTCGGGGTCGAGGGTGGTGTTCGTCGCCAGGGCGGTGAGCGAGTTGTTCCCGCCGAACTGCGATGCCGAGTAGTAGAGGTAGAAGGTGCCGTCGTTCTCGTAGATCTCCGGGGCCCACAGGTTCTCCGGGAGCACGCCGCCCGCGTAGCGCTCGTCGATCCAGGCGGGGATCTCGTCCCACACCGTGCCGCGGTACTCCCAGGTGGTGCCCTCGTCCTTCGAGGACCACATCTGGATGGTGCCGCCGTTCTCGCGGGCCAGCAGGCCGGTGGAGTAGACGTACCAGGTGCCGTCGTCGTCGATGATGAGCGCCGGATCGTGGATGGGCGTGGTCTCGCCGACCACCGATTTTCCACCCACCAGATCCTCGAGGGACCCGGCGGCGGACTGCTGCGTGAGGGTGACCGGCTGGGCCGGGGCCTTGGGCCCGGCGCTGGCGGGAACAGCCGCTCCGGTCAGTGCCAGGGCGAGGACGGCGATGATGCTTGCCGGCCGTGACCAGATCTTCGAACGTGACGTCATTATCACGCGGTCCTTTCGATGGGGTGGGGGCAGGCGGGGGACGCGCACCGTTTACATCGTTGTCTACATCGTTGTAGAAGAGTGGCACGGGGCAGCGGGAGGCGTCAAGGTCTTCCTGCTCAGGAAGCGGTGGGGAGGCGCCTCCGGCGCCCGGCGCGAGTGATGAGCGGCGCCACCAGCAGGCCCGCGACCCCGAGCGCGAGCGCCAGCAGCACCGGGCCGAGTCCGCCGCCGGCCGGGTCAAGCGAGATCGCCAGCGCCGACCGGGCGAGCTCGAGCATCTCGCGCGGGTCGCCGAGCGTGACGCGGGTGCCGAACGCCGAGCGGACGGCCTCGAACACGGGCGGGAGCAGCCAGAGCAGCAGCAGGTCCGCGAGCCACACCCCGGCGTGTCGGACCGATCGGAGGCCGCACCACGCCAGGGCGAGCCCTACGAGGACGGCAGGCATCCACCGGAGTGCGAGGTACACCCAGGTGGGAACGGCGAACGAGTCCACGAAGGCGAGCACCCACTCGCCCACCCAGAGGGAGGCCGGTACGGCGAGCAGCCCGGCTCCGAGCGTCACGGTGGTCCGGGAGGGGGAGCACATCAGCAGGAGGGCGACGACGCCCGCGGCCAGTGCCGTGAGCACACCGGCGAGGATGCCGAGCACGTAGATGCGCGACGCCGAGCCCTCCAGGAGGCCGGCGTCGACCACGGTGAAGGACTGCACGGTCGCGGCCACCTGCACGGCCAGGAGACCTGCGACGGCGCTCCGAGTCCGCGCCGCCGGCCGCCCGGGCCGTCGCCGGCGCAGCGCCAGGCCCGCCAGGGCCCCTCCCATGACCAGCAGGGACACGAGCGGGACCAGGGAGTACTGGCTGATCGGCAGGAGCACCAGCGGCATGTCCTCCGGCAGCGTCTGCTCGGCCCACAGGTTCTGCAGCGGCAGCCGTGCCCCCGCCGCGAGCCACGGGGCGAGGCCCAGCACCCCCGCGAGGGCACCCGTCAGCAGGCCCGCGGCCACCTGGGCGAGCCTGCGGTGCCCCGCGGGCCGCTCCGTCGTCGAATGACTCATGCGCGCCGTCCCCCACCTGTTCCGGCCGCCGCGAACTGCGACGCACCGCGCGGCCATCCTAGCGAGCGGCGAACACCGGGTCGGCGAGGGTCCGCAGGTGGTGCAGCGCGGCGGGGGCGTAGGAAGCCATCGATGCGTCGTCGGCGTAGACCAGCAGCCGGAGCCAGGAGCCGTACCGGTGCACGTCCCCCAGGATCAGCGCGGGTTCGACGCCGGCGCGCAGGTCCTCGATGGGTGCGAGGTCCGTCCACCGCTCGAGGTAGGCGTCGATCACGGCGCCGATCCGCGGATCGTCCGGCGTGGTTCCCCACTGCTCGCACATCCGCGTCACGGGGACCAGGAGCGCGCTGAAGGGGTGCGCCCAGTAGGAGTCGGCGAAGTCCAGGAAGCGCAGGGGAGCCGCCTCCGTGGCCGGGAGGAAGCAGTTCCTCGCGTGGAGGTCGTTGTGGTCGAGCGAGAGCGGCACGGGGAGGCCGCGCAGCACGTCCACCGCCCTGCTGATCGCGGGCAGGCGCTGGACGACGCGGTCCGCGGCCTTCCCCGAGAGGTGCAGCGGGTGACCCTCGGGCAGCCCCGTGTGAAGGAGCAACTGGTTCTCCACGAAGTTCGCGGCCACCTCGGGGTTCATGACCACGAGGCCCGCGCGTGTGAGATCCTCCCCGTGCGAGGAGGCGAGCCGCTGGAGGTCGGCGAAGTCACGCGTGATCCGCGCCCACACCGCCGGTTCACCCGACGCGACCTCACTGAGCGTGGCGCCGTGATCGGCCGTGAGCATCCAGCCTCGCGACGGCTCGATCGCGAGGGGCGCGGCCACGTGGTCGGGTGCTATGCGGCCGAGCACCGAGAGGATGGACGCCTCCGCGAACTGGCCGAGGTTGTTCTCCTTGAACCAGAGCGTCCCGTGATCCGTGGGCACCGTCAGTTGCGTGGACCAGAAGCGGATGCGCGGCTGCTCGGAGGGGCCGGTGCGCGTCACCCCGACGTTCTCCAGCGCGAGGTCGATCCACTGGTCCGCCTCCCGCCGCCACTCCGCCGAAGCCCAGAGCTCGCGGGTGTTCACGGGCGGCCCGCCCGCCGTGCGGGGCCCATCAGCCGAGCTTCGACGGACGCGCGCCGTGGTCGCTGGACTCGAGTTCGTCCGCCCCGGCGACGTGCTCGCTACCGCGGGCCCGGGCGATCGCCGTCATGCCGTGGAAGATGACGAGCGCGGCCGCCGTGCCGAGCGCGATCCCCGCGAACGTGAGGTCGCCGATCACCCAGGTGAAGTCGGCGATCCCGATGACCAGCGCCACCCCCGCCGTCGAGAGGTTGATGGGGTTCGAGAAGTTCACCTGGTTCTGCACCCAGATGCGCACACCGAGGATGCCGATCATCCCGTAGAGCACCACACCCGCCCCGCCGAGCACGCCGGCGGGCACGGTGGCGATCAGCGCGCCGAACTTGGGGAACAGGCTGAGGAGGATCGCCACGATCCCGGCCACCCAGTAGGCGGCGGTCGAGTAGACCCGCGACGCCGCCATGACCCCGATGTTCTCGGCGTAGGTGGTGGTGCCGGACCCGCCGCCGGCGCCCGCGATCATCGTGGCGACGCCGTCCGCCATGAGCGCCCGCCCCGTCACGGGGTCGAGGTCGCGGTCCGTCATGGCGGCCACGGACTTCACGTGGCCGATGTTCTCCGCCACCAGCACGAGGACCACGGGGACGAAGAGCCCCACGACCGAGAGGTGGAACTCGGGGGCGGCGAACTGCGGCAGGCCGATCCAGGCGGCGTCGTTGATCGCGGCGAAGTCCACCTCACCGCGGAGCATCGCCACCGCGTACCCGGCCAGCACGCCCACCAGGATGGAGAGCCGCCCGAGGATGCCCTTGAACAGCACCGTGACCAGGAGGATGGCGATCACCGTCACGAGGGCGGTGACCGGGGCCTGCTCGAAGCTCGCCTTCGCCGTCGGTGCGAGGTTCAACCCGATCAGCGCCACGATGGCGCCGGTGACGATCGGCGGCATGGCCACCTGGATCCAGCGGGCACCCGAGGTGTGGACGATCAGCCCGATCAGCGCGAGGGCCGCACCCGCCATGATGATGCCGCCCAGTGCCCCGGCCGCCCCGTGCTGCGACTGCGCGGCGGCGATGGGTGCGATGAACGCGAAGCTCGAGCCGAGGTAGCTCGGCACCTTCCCGGCCGTGATGACGAGGAACAGGAGCGTGCCGATCCCGGAGAAGAGCAGCGTGGTGGACGGCGGGAAACCTGTGATGAGGGGCACCAGGAACGTGGCGCCGAACATCGCGACCACGTGTTGCGCGCCGATCCCGATGGTCCTCGGCCAGCTCAGCCGCTCCTCGGGCGCCACGTACCCTCCCGGCCGCACGTTCTTCCCGTCGCCGTGCAGCGTCCAGCCGATACCTCGTGAGCTCATGGGTCTGCCTTCCGAAGGTGGTGCGTTGGTGATGGGCGCGCAGCCGAAAGCCTAGCCGTACGGTGTTGCCCCGGTGTTACGTTGCTTGTCGGGGCGAGCAGACGGGCGGACACATGACATTCACGGTACGAGGGCGCACCGTCCTCATCACGGGCGCAGCCCTGGGCATGGGACGCCTCTACGCGGAGCGGGCAGCCCGGGAGGGCGCAGCTGTGGTCCTCTGGGACATCGACGGGCAGGGGCTCGACGCCGTCGTGTCGGAGCTTGCCGCGATCACACCGTCCGTGCACGCGTACGTGGTGGATGTCGGGTCCACGGAGTCCGTCATCGCCGCCGCGGAGGCGGTCCTGAACGACGTCGGCGTGCCGGACGTGCTCGTCAACAACGCGGGGATCGTCCGCGGCACGTACTTCTGGGAGCACCATCACACCGTCGACATCGACCTCACGCTGCGCATCAACACCGCTGGCCCCATGCACGTCACCCGCGCCTTCCTCCCGGCCATGATGGAACGCGGCACCGCGGCGAGGATCCTCAACGTCGCCTCGGCATCCGGGACGCTGAGCGTCCCCCGGATGAGCGTGTATGCGGCGTCGAAGTGGGCGGTGATCGGCTGGAGCGATTCGCTGCGGCTGGAGCTGAACGCGGTCCGGCAGCCCATCAGGGTCACCACGCTCATCCCCAGCTACATCCGCACCGGCATGTTCGAGGGGGTACGCGGGCCCCGGCTGACGCCCCTCATGGAGCCGGGTCACGTGGTGGACCGCGCGTGGCGCGGCATGCTCGCCGGGAAGGGGCGGGTGCAGTTGCCCTGGACGGTCCACCTCGCCGGGGCGCTGAGGAACCTGCTGCCCCAGCCGGTCTGGGATGTCGTGGCCGGGCGCGTCTTCAGGGTCTACAGCTCCATGGAACACTTCACCGGGCGCACGGGCGCCCCCGCGAACGAGAAGGACGGGCGATGACGGCTGCACAGCTCCTCGAGGAACGACGCCGGTACTTCGGCACGGGCGCCACCCGCCCCGTGACGTGGCGCCGCACCCAGCTGCAGGCAGTGGTGCGCCTGCTCACGGAGCGGGCGGACGACGTCACGGCCGCGCTGCGCGAGGATCTCGGCAAGAACGCCACCGAGGCGTTCCTGTCGGAGATCGCCGTCGTCCGGGCCGAGGTCGAGTACGCGTTGAAGCATCTCGACGCGTGGATGGCGCCCGAGAAGATCGCGGTGCCGGGCGGTCTGCGCCCCGGCCGCGCGTGGACACAGGCCAGGCCGCTCGGTGTGGTGCTCATCATCGGGCCCTGGAACTACCCGCTGCAGCTCGTGCTGGCCCCGCTCGTCGGTGCGCTCGCCGCGGGGAACACCGCCGTGCTCAAGCCCAGCGAGGTGTCGGCGGCGACGTCCCGCGTCCTCGCGCGCCTCGTGCCGCAGTACCTCGATCCGGAGGCCGTCTCGGTCGTCGAGGGCGGTGTGGAGGTGACCACCGACCTCCTGGCACAGCCGTTCGACCACATCTTCTACACGGGCGGTGAACGCGTGGGGAAGATCGTCATGCGCGCCGCGGCGGAGCACCTGACCCCCGTGACCCTTGAGCTCGGCGGGAAGTCGCCGGCGGTCGTCGTCGGCGGGGATGTGCGCACGGCGGCCCGCCGGATCGCCTATGGGAAGTTCATGAACGCGGGCCAGACCTGCGTCGCACCGGACTACCTGCTCACGACTCCGGCCGCGGCTCCCGCGCTCGCGGGCGCCCTGGCCGATGCGGTGAAGGAGTTCTACGGCGCTGATCCGCGCGCCTCGGCCGACTACGGCCGCATCATCAGCGAGCAGCATCTCGATCGGCTCGTGGGACTGCTCGACGGCGGCACCGTGGTGTCCGGCGGGCGTCACGACCGCGCGGAGCGCTATGTGGAGCCGACCATCCTGCGCCACGTCGATTCGGCGTCGGACCTGATGCGCGAGGAGATCTTCGGGCCCCTGCTGCCGATCGTCGAGGTGGCGGACCTCGACGCCGCGATCGCGTTCGTCGCTGCTCGCCCGCATCCGCTCGCCGCCTACCTCTTCAGCGACGACGACGAGCACCTGACGCGTTTCACCGACGGCGTGCAGGCGGGCGGTATCGCGCACAACGTCTGCACCATCCAGCTCGCCGTCCCGGGCCTGCCGTTCGGGGGCGTAGGGGCGAGCGGCACGGGGAGCTATCACGGCCGGCGGTCGTTCGAGACGTTCAGCCACCTGCAGCCGGTGTTCTCGAAGCCCGGACGGGTGGACACGTTACGGCTCGCCTACCCGCCCTACGGCGCCGTCAAGCGCCGTCTGCTGCGCAGACTGCTCTGACTGCTGGAGGCCAGCGAGGCGCCTAGCTGATGACGCCGTCCACGAGCGCCTTGGCCTCGGCCTGCACGAGCTCGAGGTGCTCCTGCCCCCGGAAGGACTCCGCGTAGATCTTGTAGACGTCCTCGGTGCCGGACGGGCGGGCGGCGAACCACGCGTTCTCCGTGGTCACCTTCAGGCCGCCCACGGGAGCGCCATTGCCCGGCGCCTCGGTCAGCCGCGCGGTGATCTCCTCGCCGGCGAGCGTGGTGGCGGTGACGTCCGACGGCGAGAGCTTGCCCAGCGCCGCCTTCTGCTCCCGCGTGGCCACGGCGTCGATCCGCGCGTAGACGGGCGCCCCGAAGCGCTCGGTCAGCGCCGTGTAGTGCTGCGACGGCGTGCTGCCGGTGACGGCGGTGATCTCGGAGGCGAGCAGCGCGAGGAGCAGGCCGTCCTTGTCCGTGCTCCACGGCTTGCCGTCGAGCCGCAGGAAGGAGGCCCCCGCGGACTCCTCGCCGCCGAATGCCAGCTCACCGCTCAGCAGCCCGGGCACGAACCACTTGAAGCCCACCGGCACCTCCTGAAGGGTCCGCCCGAGGTCGGCGGCCACGCGGTCGATGATCGACGACGAGACGAGGGTCTTGCCGATCACGGCGTCCTCGCGCCAGTTCGGCCGGTGCGTGTAGAGGTACTGGATGGCCACGGCGAGGTAGTGGTTCGGGTTCATGAGGCCGGCGTCGGGGGTGACGATCCCGTGGCGGTCGGCGTCGGCGTCGTTCCCCGTCGCGATGTCGAACTGGTCTGCCTGCGTGATCAGCGAGGCCATCGCGTACTGCGACGAGCAGTCCATGCGGATCTTCTCGTCCCAGTCGAGCGTCATGAAGGCCCACTGCGGGTCCACCGCCGGGTTCACGACCGTGAGGTTCAGGTTGTGGCGCTCGCCGATGGCACCCCAGTAGTCCACGGAGGCGCCGCCCATCGGGTCCGCGCCGATGTGCACGCCTGCGGACCGGATGGCGTCGAGGTCCAGGACCGACGGCAGATCGTCCACGTAGTGCTGCAGGAAGTCGTAGGTGCTGATGCCCTCGGCCGTGCGGGCCTGCGCGATCGGCATGCGCTTCACGCCCTGCAGTCCGGCCTCGAGGAGCTCGTTGGCGCGGTTGGCGATCCACGTGGTGGCGTCGGAATCGGCGGGGCCGCCGTGCGGGGGGTTGTACTTGAATCCGCCGTCCGCGGGCGGGTTGTGCGACGGCGTGATGACGATCCCGTCCGCCTGCTCCGTGCGCGTGGCGTTGTACGTGAGGATGGCGTGGGACACCGCGGGGGTGGGCGTGTAGGCGCCGCGGGCGTCGATGAGCACGCTCACGTGGTTGGCCGCGAGCACCTCGAGCGCGGTGTCCTGTGCGGGCTCCGAGAGGGCGTGGGTGTCCTTGCCCATGAACAGCGGGCCCGTGATGCCCTGGCCCGCGCGGTACTCCACGATGGCCTGCGTGATCGCCGCGATGTGCCCCTCGTTGAAGGAGCGCTTCAGGGACGAGCCACGGTGACCCGATGTGCCGAACGCCACGCGCTGGGCGGGATCGGTCAGATCGGGCCGGAGGTCGACGTACGCGTCGAGCAGCTGGGTCACGTCGACGAGGTCGCTGGGGAGGGCCACTGTGCCCGCTCGATTAGCCATGGCCCCAGCATGTCAAAGAACCCCCGTGATTACACCCGCTGCGTGCTCCGCGGGTGATCGGGGTCCGGTTGCCCTCGTCCCCACCGTCAGTAAGCTGAGGATCAGCCCCCGGCCGGGGAGCGGACCGACGACGGAAGGCACCAGCATGAGCGAGAACTCCAGCGGAACCCCGAGCGGCGACCCGGACGAGCAGGGCGCCGAGGAAGCCGGCAAGCTCGAGGAGCAGGCGGCGGGCGGCTACGGCGGACCGGGCACGGACGACGAGATCGCCCCCGGCTTCGAAGCAGAGAACGACGGCGGCTCCGGGGCCTGACCGCCCCGGGTCCGGAGCGCGATATGGGACGCGAGACCGGCACCGCGATGCGCGGGACGCCTAAGGTGGACGCGTGATCACGTCCTCGCCGCAGCGCCCGCTCAGGGTGGTCCTCGCGCCCGATTCACTCAAGGGCAGCCTCCCCGCGGCGGAGGCTGCCCTCGCCATGTCCGAGGGGGTGCGCGCCGCTGCCGCACGCCTCGGGCACCCGGCCCCCGACGTCGTCCTCGCGCCCCTGGCCGACGGCGGCGAGGGCACGCTCGACGCCCTGCTCGCCGCATGGGGCGCCGAGGCCCGCGAGACCCCGTGTCACGACGCCGCCGATCGCGCGCGGACGGGCCGGTACGGCATCGCGGCGCCCATGGGCGGCGTGGTCCGCGGCGTGCTGGAGGCCGCCGAGGCCAACGGGCTGCCGCTCGTGGCCGACCTGCCGCTCGACGCGCTCACCGCCACGAGCTACGGCGTCGGGGAGATCGCCGCGCGGCTGCTCGACGACGGCGCGGACGAGATCCTGCTCTGCATCGGCGGGTCCGCGACCACCGACGGCGGGGTGGGCCTGCTCTCGGCCCTCGGGGCACGCTTCCTGGATGCCGACGGCGATCCCCTCCCTCCCGGCGGCGGTGCGCTCGCGGCCCTGGCGACGATCGACGTCGCCGCGCTCCATCCCCGCGCGCGGGAGGTGCGGTGGCGCATCGCGGTGGACGTCGACAACCCGCTCTGCGGACCGCGCGGCGCCGCAGAGGTGTTCGGGCCGCAGAAGGGTGCCACGCCGGACGACGTCGCCGTGCTCGACGCCGGACTCGCCCACCTCGCTGGTGTTCTGCGGGACGCCACGGGTGTCGACGTGCTGGAGATCGCGGGTGTCGGGGCCGCCGGCGGACTGCCGGCCGTGCTCGTGCCCTTCCTCGACGCGGAGATCGTGCCCGGCTCCGCGCTGGTGGCCGACGCCGTCGGGCTCGCGGACGCCCTCGCCGACGCCGACCTCGTGCTCACGGGGGAGGGCTCCTTCGACGCGCAGTCGCTCGGCGGGAAGGTGGTGCAGGCCGTCGTGGAGAACGCGGCTGCCTCCTGCGCCGTCGTGGTGATCGCCGGCCGCGTGCAGCTCACCGCGGCGGAGGTGCAGGACGCCGGGATCGCCGGGGCGTTCTCGCTCGCCACGGGCCCCATGCCGCTCGACGCGCTGATCCGCGACGCAGCAGCGCTGATGACGGACGCCGCGGCGCAGGTGTACGGCGTGTTCAGCGCCTCCCGCCGAGCCTGATCCGCAGCTAGACGCTGATCTCCCGCTTGAGGATCTTGCCGGTGGGGCCCTTGGGCAGGGCGTCCACGAGCACCACGCGGCGCGGGTACTTGTAGGCGGCCACCCGCTCCTTCGCGAAGTCGAGGATCGCGGTCGAGAGCGCCTCCCGTGCGGCGTCGTCGGCCGGGGCGTGCTCGGCCTTGATGCCGATCACGGCCACGATCTCCTCGCCGTGCAGCTCGTCAGGCACCCCGATCACGGCGGCCTCCGCGACCGCGGGGTGCTCGTACAGCACCTCCTCGACCTCGCGCGGGTACACGTTGTAGCCGCCGCGCAGGATCACGTCCTTCTTGCGGTCCACGATGTAGAGCAGGCCGTCCTCGTCGATGCGCGCGAGGTCGCCGGAGCGGAACCAGCCGTCCGGGATGGCCGCTGCTGTGGCCTCGGGATTCTCCCAGTAGCCCTTCATGACGCAGTGCCCGCGGACGGCGAGCTCGCCCACCTCGCCCTGCGGCACCTCGTTGCCGAGGGGATCGAGCATGCGCACCTCCACGCCCTCGATCGGCGTCCCGATGGAGCCAGGCTTCCGCAGCGCGCCCACGCGGTTGAAGCTGACGATCGGGGACGTCTCGGACAGGCCGTAGCCCTCCAGGAGATCGGCCTTGAACACGCGCTCGAACTCGTGCAGCACCTCCACCGGCAGCGCCGAGCCACCGGAGACCGCCACGCGGACCGAGGAGAGGTCCGTGGTGGCCACGCTCGGGTGCCGCAGCATCGCGACGTACATGGTGGGCACGCCCTCGAAGACCGTGACGCCGTCGCGCGCGATGATCTCGAGGGCCTTGCCCGGCTCGAAGCGGGGGAGCAGCGTGACCGTGGCGCCGGTGAGGACGGCCGCGTTCAGCGCGCACGTCTGGCCGAAGATGTGGAAGAACGGCAGGCCGCCGAAGAGCACCTCACCCTCGGCGGTGCCCATGAGGTCGCGGGAGATCTCCGTGTTGCGGGCCAGGTTCGCGTGGGAGAGCGTGGCTCCCTTGGGGCGGCCGGTGGTGCCGGAGGTGTAGAGCACCACGGCGGTGTCCTCACCGTCGAGCGCCACCACCCCGGGCGTGGGCTCGGCGGCCGAGACCCGCTGCATGAACGCGCCCGCATCGACGGTCACGACCTCCACCGGAGCACCGACCTCCGCGGCGGAGGCCTCCGCACCGCCCTGGGCCTCGGCGATGATGCCCTCCCACGCGAAAACGAGCCTCGAGCCGGAGTTGGTGAGGTGGTATGCCACCTCGCGTGCCTTGAGCAGGGGGTTCAGGGGGACGACGACGGCACCCGCACGCAGCACCCCGTAGTACACGAAGGCCATCTGGGGGATGTTCGGCATGATCAGGGCCACGCGGTCGCCGCGCTGCACGCCGTGTTCGGCGAGGAGCGTCGCGACCTTCTGGCTGAGGACCTCGAGGGCCCCGAAGGTGACCTCCACGTCGTCGAGCTTGATGGCGACGGCCGAGGGGCTTCTCGTCGCAGTGGCCACGAGGTTGTCAGCGAGGTTCGGCACGCGATCTCCTTTGATCATGAGGCACGGTGGTGCGGCTCCCGGCACAGAGGTTACCGGTGGGTAGAAGTCTCTGTGATCGGGGCCGCACGTGCAACAGACCCGCGGCCGGAGTGGCTGCCGGGCGCTCAGCGGACCCCGCTCATGCCCTTCCGGATCGCTGGCGCCGCCGCCACGAGTGCGGCGCCCAGCACGATCGCCGTGATGCCGCTGAAGGCGAAGTACGAAACCTCCGTGTCCTCGGAGTAGAACCCGGCGAGCAGGCCGGACGCCGTGGTGCCGAGGGAGATGGACAGGAAGAACAGCGCGAGCATCTGCGTCCGGAAGGCCTCGGGCGCCAGCTTGGTGGTGACGGACAGGCCGATCGGGGAGATGAACAGCTCCGCCCAGGTGAACAGCAGCAGGATGCCCACGAGGGCCAGGAGCGGTGTGCTGTTCTCGCCGCCCCCGGCGAACGGGATGAACGCGAGGAACGCCACGCCCATGACGATCAGCCCGAAGGAGAACTTCAGCGGCGACGACGGCTGGCGGCTGCCGAGGCGCGTCCAGACGGTCGCGAAGACACCGGCGAACACGATGATGAAGATCGGGTTGATGGACTGCACCATGCCCGGGGGCATCTCCCAGCCGAACAGCGTGCGGTCCAGGCGGCTCTCGGAGTACAGGGCCACCACGGTGAACTGCTGTTGGAACAGGGACCAGAACGCGGCGCTCGCGATGAACAGCGGCATGAACGAGTACACGCGCCGCCGCTCGAGGGCAGTGACTTTCCGGCTCGTGAGGATCACCGCGAAGTAGGCGATGGTCGCCGCGATGGCGGTGTACGCCATCACGGTGGCGAGGTTGCCGGCGTCGAGCAGGCCGGTGGCGAGGGCGCCCCCGATCAGCAGGACGACGACGGCGGCGACCACACCCCAGCGCGCGTACTGCGCGCGCGGGAGGGGGTTCTCGACGGCGTGCGCCTCGGCCGGGAGGTTCTTGCGGGTCGCGGCGTACTGGACGAGGCCGGCCGCCATGCCGACCGCCGCGAGGCCGAAGCCCACGTGGAAGCCGAGGCTGTCGGCGGCGAGGCTCGTGAGCAGCGGGCCCACGAGGGCGCCGATGTTGATACCCATGTAGAAGATCGAGAAACCGGCGTCGCGGCGTTCGTCCCCCTCGGAGTACAGGGTGCCCACGAGCGAGGAGGCGTTGGCCTTGAGGCCGCCGGAGCCGAGGCCCACGAGCACGAGGCCGATGGCGAGGCCCACCGCGCCGGGCAGCAGCGCCAGGGCGATGTGCCCGAGCATGATGATGACGGCGGAGACGAACAGGACGCGCTCTGAGCCGACCACGCGGTCAGCCAGCCAGGCGCCGAGGATGGTCGAGAGGTACACGCCACCGCCGTAGGCGCCCACGAGTCCCGCGGCCGCGCCCTCGTCGATCCCGAGGCCGCCCTCGGCTGCCGAGTAGGTCATGTAGAACAGCAGCAGCGCCTGCATGCCGTAGAAGGAGAAGCGTTCCCACAGCTCCACGCTGAAGAGGTTCGCCAGCATGCGCGGATGGCCGAAGAAGGGTGTGTCGCCCGAGGTGGAGGGCTTGAAGAGAGTGCTCACCTACTCCATGGTGCGCTCGGTGTGGCAGCCGGGCAAAATCGCCACCCTACTGCCCGTGACCCTCGAGTTGTGCTGCGAGTGCGAGCAGCTGCGCTTCCTCGCTGGGCCGTCCGATGAGCTGCACGCTCATCGAGATCCCGTCGGGTAGGCGGAGCGTGGGCACCGTCACGGCGGGCAGGCCGATCACGTTGACCATCGACGTGTAGGGGGAGTACTGGCACTGCCGCAGGTAGTCGGTGTCGCCGTCGGCGTCGGTGTACCAGCCCAGCGGGCGCGGGGTCATCGCGACGGCGGGCGTGAGCACCATGTCGTAGGGCGAGTACCGGCGGATGGTGGTCTGCTCGAACTCCCGCAGCACGTCGACGGCCCGTGCGAGGTCGGCGGCGCTCGCAGCGAGGGCGCGACGTCGGAGCGCGCGGGTGATGTCCGTCAACCGGTCCTCGCGCTCGGCGGGAATCGGGGCGGTGGCGAGCCCGGCGGTCCACACGGTCCGGAAGGCGTCGTGGTACCGCGGGTCGTAGGTGAGGTCGGCCTCGACGACGTCGTGACCCGCGCGCTGCAGTGCCTGGATGCCGGCGTGGTAGGCGTCGGTCGCGGCGCTGTCCAGCCGGATGTCCACGGCGGCGGCGAAGGGCGACACCGTGCTGACGCCGATGCGGAAGCGGCCCTCGGCGCGCAGGGCGGCGTCCGTGAAGGAGCCCGCGTACCGCGACGCCGCGCTGGTGGGCCGGAAGGTGGGTTCGCGCACCAGTGCGTCGAGGAGCAGGCCGGCGTCGGCAGCGGTCCGCGCGAGGGGACCGGCGACCACGAACTGACCGAGATCGGCCTGGCCCGAGCCGGAGGGCACGCGTCCGCGGTTGGGCTTCAGGCCCACGAGGCCGGTGGCCGCGGCCGGGATCCGGATCGAGCCGCCACCGTCGGTCCCGGGCGCGAAGGGGATCATGCCGGCGGCGACGGCCGCCGCGCTGCCGCCGGAGGACCCGCCGGGGCTCAGCCGGCGGTCCAGCGGGTTGCGGGCGGGGGCCGCGATGCGGTTCTCGCTGTAGCAGCTGAGGCCGAACTCGGGCACCTGTGTCTTGCCGAGGCTGATGGCACCGGCCCTGCGGAGCACGGCTGCGAGCGGGGCGTCCTTCTCCGCGACGGCGTGGTCCAGGGCGGCCGTGCCGAGCGTGGTCCGTACCCCGGCGACGTCCGTGAGGTCCTTGTGGGCGAGGGGCACCCCGTGCAGCGGGCCGAGGGCCGCCCCGGAGGAACGCAGCCGGTCGGCGTGATCGGCGGCGCGCAGGGCGTCGTCGTGGGTGACGGTGATGAACGAGCCGAGATCCGGATTCAGGGCGTCGATGCGCCGCAGGAAATGCTCCGTCACCGCGCGGGCGCTGACGGCGCCGCGCGCGAGGGCGTCGCGGAGGGCGAGGGCGGGGAGTTCGTACAGGTCGGTCATGCTCAGCTCCGTCGGAAGGCGGGGGTCGCCGGGCCCGCTGCGGCGCCGTGCGAGAAGGCTGCCAGACTATCGGCTCCGTCCTCCGGGCCGCCGAGGACGAACCCGGGCTCAGATGCTGTTCATCCGGGGTGTCCGGGTGCGTGGGCCGTCGTCGTCGCCCGACCCGGATCTGGCGGAGCGCCGCCGCACCGTGACAAGGTAGGCGCATGAGCGATCCCCAGAACGTAGCGGTGACCGATGTGCCCAGTGATGCCCGCATCCTCGACGTGCGTGAGGACCACGAGTGGGAGGCGGGCCACGCGGAGGGCGCCGTCCACATTCCCCTCGGTGAGCTCCCCGAGCGGTTCCAGGAGCTCGATCCGGACCAGGAGCTGCACGTGATCTGCCGCAGCGGCGGCCGGTCGCAGCGCGCAGCCGAGTGGCTCGAGGGCCACGGCTACTCGGCCGTCAACATCAGCGGTGGCACGGGCGCGTGGCTGGAGGCCGGCAAGCCCATGGTGTCCGAGACCGGCGGCGAGCCCACCGTCCTGTGACGCCCCCGCCGCACGGCACCGGCTCCGCGTACGCCTACCTCGGGCCCGAGGGCACCTTCACCGAGGCGGCGCTGCTGCAGGTACCGGGTGCTGCCTCCGCGCGCCGCGTCCCCGTTCCCTCCGTCGGTGCAGCTCTCGACGCCGTCCGCACGGGATCCGTCGACGCCGCCATGGTGCCCATCGAGAACTCCGTCGAGGGCGGCGTGAGCGCCACCCTGGACGCCATCGCCGTCGGCGAACCGCTGCGGATCCTCCGCGAGGAACTCGTGCCCATCACCTTCGTGCTCGCGGCACGTCCGGGCACCACGCTCGACGCCGTGCGCCGCATCTCCACACACGGCCACGCGTGGGCGCAGTGCCGCACCTGGGCGGACACCCATGTGCACCACGCCGAGTACGTCCCGGCGTCGTCCACCGCCGCCGCGGCCCTCGCCCTCTCCGAGGGCGACGACGCCTTCGACGCCGCGATCTGCTCGCCCCTCGTGGCGGGCCGGCTGGGCCTGACGGTGCTCGCCTCGGACATCGGGGACGTCACGGATGCCGTCACGCGCTTCGTCCTCGTGGGCCGGCCGGACACCCTGCCCGCGCCCACCGGGGCGGACAAGACCACCCTCGTGATCCCCCTCCCCGAGGACCACCCGGGTGCGCTGATGCAGATCCTCGACCAGTTCGCGGCCCGCGGCGTCAACCTCAGCCGCATCGAGTCGAGGCCCACCGGCCAGTTCCTCGGCGACTACGTCTTCAGCGTGGACGCGGACGGTCATGTGGCGGACGCGCGCATCGCCGACGCCCTCAAGGGCCTGCACCGCATCAGCCCGGGCCTGCGGTTCCTCGGGTCCTATGCACGCGCGGACCGGCGCTCCACCGCCGTCGAGCGCCACACGTCCGACGACGCCTTCGGTGCCGCCGACGCCTGGCTGCGGGAGATCCTCGGGGACTGACCTTCCACCGGGGCAGAAACGCAGTAGGCTTACCATCGACACCCCTCCCGTTCGAAGGCTGGTTCACGATGGCTCGACTGCGCCGCAGCAACACGCGCCGCCCCGGCATCACGCGTCGTCGCCACGGCAAGGGTTTCAGCTACCGCGAAGCGAGCGGGAACCTCCTGCAGGACCGCGAGCAGCTCGAGCGCATCAAGGAGCTGGTGATCCCGCCGGCCTGGAAGGACGTCTGGATAGCCCCCTACGCGAACGGGCACGTGCAGGCGATCGGTACCGACGACGCCGGGCGCCGCCAGTACCTTTACCACCCCGCGTGGCGTGAGCAGAAGGACCGCGAGAAGTTCGACCGCGCACTGGACTTCGGCGCCAAGCTGCCGAGTGCGCGCCGCGTCATCACCCAGCACCTGCGCAGCGACGGCGTGACGCGCGAGCGGGCGTTCGCCGCGGCCCTGAGGATCGTGGACGCCGGCGCGCTGAGGATCGGGTCCACGCAGTACGCCGAGGCCAACGGGTCCTTCGGCGTCACGACCCTCCTCGTGGAGCACGGCCTCGTGGAGGGGCACACCGTGTCCTTCGACTTCCCCGGCAAGAGCGGCCAGCACTGGGACACGCGCCTCGAGGACGAGGACCTCGCGAACGCCCTGCGGCCGATGCTCGAGCGCGAGGACGCCGACACCGTGCTGGCCTACCGGACCGAGGACGGCAAGTGGCACCACGTCGACGGGTCGCAGCTCAACGAGTTCCTGCGTCAGGTCACCGGCGGTCCGTTCACCGCGAAGGACTTCCGCACGTGGCAGGCCACCGTGGTGGCGGCCATGGCGCTGGCCAAGGAGGATCTCGGGGCCACCACGCGCACCGCGCGGCAGAAGGCCGTCAGCACCACCATGAAGGCCGTGGCGGAGCATCTCGGCAACACCCCGACGGTCGCGAGGACCTCCTACGTGGACCCGCGGCTCGTGGACCGTTTCATGAGCGGCGAGGTCATCCCCATCACCACCTACTCGGGGTCGGAGAAGGCCGTGCAGGAACTCCTGCGCGACTGACGCCCACGTTCCCAACCTTCTCGGCGGTCAGTACGCTGACACCGGGCGCCCAACGAGGAGCGCATCCTTCGACGAAAGGCAGCATGATGACGGAGAACGCGCACGGCGGACACATCGTGAACCCCAACGAGGGCGACGGCTCGACCTCGGATCCGAATTGGCATGGCGACATCGGCGACCAGGGGAACGATCTCCGGTTCGCCGAGGAGCAGGCGCTCATCAACGAGCAGGCCGACCGCGCCGACCGCGACCCCTCGGAGGCCGTCCAGGCCGCCGAGCAGGAGGGCCACTACACGAGCACCGAGCCCGCAGGCGAGTCCGGCGGCTACACCTCGGCGCAGGACCCGGCCGAGGAGGGCGAGTACACCGACAAGGACAAGCCCCTGCTCGACGCGCCGGCGGGCGAGGGCGAGTACACCGACCGCGACCGCTAGTCACGGTCGTGACCGCTCGGCGCACCAGCGCCGCAGCGGTCAGGAACGACGACGGCCGAACCCCAGCCTCTCGCGGTAGTCCTCGAGCCGGCGCACGGACACGGACGTCGACCCCGATGGTCCGGATACCCCTCTCGGGGGTACCCGGACCATCAGTGCGTCCGGGTCCACGCGAGCGGTCAGCGAGGTGATCGATCCGGAGGGGTCGCCGTCGAGCTGGGTGGCGATCGGCTCCGCCGACCACACCGTCACCTCGCGGGCCCGGTAGTAGGTGATCACAGGGATCCCGCCCCGGTGGCGCAGGAGGATCTTCGCGGCCATCCAGGTCCATCCGAGCAGGCTGCGGGGACTGAGCACCACCACGTCGAGGTGGCCGTCGTCGATCACGGCGTCGGGCACGAAGTCCACGCCGGCCGGCAGCTTGCCGCAATTGGCGACCAGCAGACTACGCACCTTCCGGCTCTGCGGAGGCTGTCCGTCCAGGCTGATCGAGATGCGCCGCCGCCGCCCGGGCAGATGGCGCACACCCGCTTCGCTGTAGGCCAGCCAGCCGAACTTCTCCTTGAGATCCTGTTTGGCGTCGGCCATGACGCTCGCATCGAAGCCCACGCCGCCCATCACGAGGAACGGGTGCTCGCTCGAGGCGCCCGTGCGCTCGTTGCGCAGCGTGATGCCGGCGGCGTCGATCCGCCGTTCGTGACCGTGCAGCGCCGTCCCGAGGCACCCGGCGACGTCGTGGTACGGCAGCCCGAGGTTCCGGACCAGGAGGTTGCCGGTGCCCAGGGGGAGGAGGCCGAGGCTCGCCGGTGCGTGGGCCAGCGCCTTCGCGACGGCCCGCACCGTGCCGTCGCCACCCGCGGCGATCACGAGGTCGGCACCGGCCGCGAGCGCCCGCTCCGCCTGGCCGGTCCCCGGATCCTCCACGGTCGTCTCCAGGACCAGCGGCGGCTCCCACCCGGCCTCGGAGCACGCCTGCTCGAGCAGGGCGCGCGCCTGCGTCGCCTGGGACTTCGTGGGATTGACCACCAGCGCCACGCGCTGCGGCCCGGGGCGTACGGGTACGGGATCGTGGACGGACGCGGTCGGTGTACGGGTCTGCCGCAGCCGGCGGACGGACCAGTAGCTCTGGAGGGAGGCGGCGGCGGCGGACGCCGCGGCGGTTCCGGCGAGCAGTTTGCGGCCCATGCCTCCTCACAATAGCGGCAGCCACCCGGGCCGTCGGGGGACGGTGCGGCCTTGGGTAGGCTTGACCGCGTGATCGACGTCAACGAACTCCGCCAGAGCCCCGAGCAGTTCCGAGCATCGCAGCGTGCGCGGAGGGCGGACGAGACCCTCGTGGACGCCGTCCTCGCGGCGGACTCCTCGCGCCGGGAGGCCGTGACGTCCTACGAGACTCTGCGCGCCGAGCAGAACGCCTTCGGCAAGAAGGTCGCGCAGGCCACGGGGGACGAGAAGAAAGCGCTGCTCGCCGAGGTCAAGGACCTCGCCGCGTCGGTGAAGGCGGCCGCTGCCGCCTCCGAGGCCGCGAAGGCCGAGCAGGAGGCCCTGCTCAGGAAGCTCCCGAACCTCGTGCAGGACGGCGTGCCCGAGGGCGGCGAGGACGACTACGTGGTGGTCAAGACCGTCGGGACCCCCCGGGACTTCGCCGCCGAGGGCTTCGAACCGCGCGACCACCTGGAGATCGGCGAGCTCATCGGCGCGATCGACATGGAGCGTGGCGCGAAGGTCTCCGGCTCACGCTTCTACTTCCTCAAGGGCGTCGGCGCCCGGCTCGAGCTCGCGCTGCTGCGGATGGCCCTCGACCAGGCCATGGACGCCGGGTTCACCCCCATGATCACGCCCACACTGGTGCGCCCCGAGACCATGCAGGGAACGGGCTTCGACATCGCGCACGACGCCGAGATCTACCGGCTCGAGGCGGACGACCTCTACCTCGTGGGCACCTCCGAGGTGGCACTGGCCGGGTACCACGCGGACGAGATCCTGGACCTCACCGGCGGCCCCGTGCGCTACGCCGGGTGGTCCTCCTGCTACCGCCGCGAGGCGGGCTCCCATGGCAAGGACACCCGCGGCATCATCCGCGTGCACCAGTTCAACAAGGTGGAGATGTTCACCTACACGTCCGTGGAGGACGCCCCCGCGGAGCACGAGCGCATGCTCGCCTGGGAGGAGCAGATGCTCGCCAAGGTGGAGCTCCCCTACCGCGTCATCGATACGGCGGCCGGTGACCTCGGCATGTCCGCCGCCCGGAAGTTCGACTGCGAGGCGTGGGTCCCCACACAGGGCGACTACCGCGAGCTCACGTCCACCTCCAACTGCACCACGTTCCAGGCCCGGCGCCTCAACATCCGGGAGCGGCAGGACGGCGAGGGGCAGAAGGGCACGCGCGCCGTCGCCACCCTCAACGGCACCCTCGCGACCACGCGGTGGATCGTCGCAATCCTCGAGCACCACCAGAACGCGGACGGTTCGGTCACCGTCCCGGCGGCGCTGCGGCCGTATCTTAACGGACTGGAAACCCTGCCCGTCCTCTGAGTGCACTGTGAGCGTCGCCCTACTGCGGCGTCGGTGGCAGGTGCTTCACTGAAGTATGAGTACCTTGATCGACGCCGGCATCGATGACCGGCACGAGAACCGCAGACACCACCTGATCGCCCTCGACGTCGACGGCACGCTCGTCGACCACGAGGGTTCCATGACGGAGGAGGTGCGCGACGCCGCCCGGGCCGTCATCGAGGCGGGGCACGACGTCGTCATCTCGACCGGCAGGTCCCTCGGGGCCACGCTGCCCGTCATCCGCCTGCTCGGGATCACCCGCGGCCACGCGGTCTGCTCGAACGGCGGCGTGACCCTCCGCCTGGATGCCGACCTGCCCGAGGGCTTCGAGGTGATCGATCGCGTGACCTTCGATCCGCGACCGGCCCTCACGGCGCTCCGCGAGCGGTTGCCGTCCGCGAAGTACGCCCTCGAGGACGACCGCGGCAGGTTCCTCTCCACCGAGAGCTTCCAGGACGCCAGCTTCGGGTCCGAGGCCGAGAACGTCTCCTTCGAGGAGATGCTCGGCAGCCGGGCCGTGCGCGTGGTGGTATTCAGCACGGACAGCTCCGCGGAGGAGTTCGGCGAGGCCGTCGCCTCCATCGGTCTGCACGGCGTCACCTACTCGGTGGGCTGGACGGCCTGGCTGGACATCGCGGCCTCCGGCGTCACGAAGGCCAGCGCCCTCGAGGCGCTGCGTACCCGGCTGGGTACCCCGGCGTCGATGACCGTGGCGGTCGGGGACGGCCGCAACGACATCGAGATGCTCCAGTGGGCCGCCCGTGGCGTCGCCATGGGTCAGGCGCCGGAGGAAGTGCGCGCGGTCGCCACCGAGATCACCGGATCGGTGTACGACGACGGCGCGGCCAAGGTGCTCCGCTCGATCGTCTGACGGCGTCTGCGTCTGACGGATTTCGGCCTTCGCGTCCGACCGTCGCCTCTGACGGGCGACTGGCCGTCTGATGGCCCGTCCGGTCCCGCTCCGCCTGCTCAGTAGGCGAGTGCTGCCTCGGGGAGCGAGGCGGGCCCGTGGGTGAGGTCGAGCAGCCGGGCGGCGGCAGGCCGTGTGGCCCACTCCTCCAGCCAGTGCGACCTGACCACGGCGCGGCTCACGGCCTGTGCGGTGATGCCGAGTTCGGCAGCGATGTACTTCTGCTGCCCGCGCGCGCCCGGTGTCATGAGGTCCAGGACCGTCCACTCGGCGTCGGTCCGGGTGTAGACGATCTGCCCGAGCAGTCTGAGCACCGCTTCCGCCTCCGCCGCGATCTCGCCGTCGGGCCCTTCGACCGCCAGCGGGATGCGCTCGCCGGTCTTCCGCGCCCGGTCGACCGCGCGGCGGGCGTAGACGAGCCCGTAGCCCTCGGCGTCGACCAGGCGCTCCGGAACGGGTGGAGTCAGACCGCCGACGCCGATCCCCACGTGCCACCGGCGGTGGCGGATGGCACGCAGTGCGGCATCCACCGCAGTTGCCGCGTCGTCGACGACGCCCTGCACCTCGTCCCCGACCGATCGCTGGAAGGGGACCAGGGTAGGGAGCGGCCGCAGGGTCTTGAGGAGGTCGCCCGTCAGGTCGCCGACCTCGCGCGAATCGCGCTGGTTGATGGTCAGGACGTACCGCATGGGATCAGTATGGGCCGGAGGCGCCCGAAACCAACGCATTCGGGTTGATTCCGCGCAGTTGAAAGCGGGAGTCGCTAATTCCCGAGACGCACCACGTCGTCGGTGAGGCGGCGGCGGAGGGTCGCGGGCGAGACGTCGACGATGCTGTACTCGATGCCGCTCGGGCCCTTGCTCGCATCGAGTGTCCGGACCCGCGTCGGTTCGGCGTAGACCGTGACCGTCGCCTCGGTGTCGGCCTCGACACCGCCGGCTGCGATCGTCGTCACGGTGTGGGCATCGGCGAAGATCACCGGTGCCCCGCTCTCGAAGTCGCGCTCCCCGAGCACCTGCGGCACGCCGTCGTCGGCCGCGGCGGCCTCGCGATCCACGAGGACGCTCAGCCGATCCACGAGCTGCCCCACCGGGTACACCTCGAAGGCGTGTACACCGGCGTCGCTGATCTGCTCCTCGAGCACCTGCTCACCGTGCACGTAGCCGAACAGCCAGTGCGTGCCGGCGGCGGAGCGTCGCTCTCCGGATACGATCCGCTGACCTGAGCGCCGGAGCGTCAGAATGCCCGTGATGTCCGTCCGGACCCCGAGGCGTGACGGCTCGGTCTCGCCCTCGGGCGTGATCGGGAAGGCGATCTGCTTGGCGAGGAGTCCCCTGAGAGCCACCGTCGCCAGGGCGCGCCGTTCCACGGTCTGCCCGTCGAGGAACGGCAGCGGCACCAGCTGCGGGCGTTCCACGCCGTCGAGCGCCACGATCTCCTCGTCCGTCAAGGTGGGGAGATCGACCTCCGGACCGGCGTCGAGCACCGCCCGGGCACAGATGAGGTCCCGCTCGGTCCAATCGATCTGCTGCGTGCTCATGAGAGCCATCCTCCAAGTTTCCCGACCGGGTCCTTCATGAACTCACCGACGTCCTCCGCCGCGTCACCGACGTTCTCGGCCGCGTCCCCGATCACCTCGGACGCGTCGTCCAAGCGATCTTCCGCGTAGTCCTTCACGGCGCTCCCCGCATCACTGATGGACTCCCCCACGTTCCCGGTGAACTCCGTGATGTTGTCCCAGTTGTCGTAGATGTAGTTACCCGCGGCCCAGGCGCCCGCCGCGAGGCCGGCACCGATGACGATCCCCGCACCCACCGGGTTGAGCAGACCGGCCGCCATGAGCAAGGTTCCGCCACCACCGATCACGCTGAGCCCGCCTGCGACGCGGTCACCGACTCCACGCGCTCCCGAATGGGCGGGATCGATCATGTCGTGGATGCCGCCGGCGATCGCGAAGGGGGCCAGGGCCGGGCCACCGAACCGGAGGGCCTTGCTGAACCGGCTCGCGGTGACGAACTCGTCCGCGTAGGTCGCGTTCCGGATCCCATTCGTGATGTCGAGGAGCCGCTTGCTGTTGAGCAGCGCGCTCGGGGTACGGAGAAGACCGATCGCGTCCTTGATCTTGAGCCCGAGGGGTACCGCGACACTCCCGGCAGCGATTGCCTCGAGCAGCCAATTTCCGCCGGACGTGGCTCCGCCATCACCGGCCCCGCCAGGTCCGGACCCTGCCCCGGTTGACCCCGGTCCGCTGGATCCACCGGCGCCTGCTGCAGAACCTGAGGCCTGATCGCTGGCCTGCTCCTGCTCGCGCACGTTGTCGATCAGCTGCTGTGAGCCGGTGTCGAGGCTGCCTGCGATGCCTGCGAGGGCCGCATCGTGGGAGCCCCACTGGGCCTTGAAGCGGTCCGCGTCGCCTCCCCGCCAACCCTGATTGTTCACCACGCGCTGCGTGAGCGTGGAACGGATCAACCGCAGTTGCTCCGCCGACTGGGAGAACTGCTGCGCCAGTGTCGCGAGGTCCTGCAGGTTCGCGCCGATGATCGCCGTCATGGGAGCCTTCCTGAGCTGAGTGACCGCATTCCTTGCCAGACCCTACCTACGGCGGAGGTGATGGACCATGGGGAGCACTCCCCATGGTCGGTCCGCCACCTGGTCCACCGCACCACCCGAACGGTCAGCGTGCTGGCGGTCGCGTGGTGACCACGGCGAAGCGCGGAGGATTGACGAGGCTGAACGAGGAGCCGCTGGTCACCATGCCCACGACGATGATCGGGATCCCCGGCACGAGGAGTGCGCCGCCAAGCATCCGGAGCATGCCGCGCCACGCGCCGGGGCGCCCGCCGTCCGCGATGCGCACGGTGCGCACCCCGAAGAGCGTCTGACCGAGCGTCCGCCGAAGGCCGTAGAAGAGTCCGTAGAAGACGACGGCGGAGAAGAAACCGCCGACGATGAAGATGAGACCCGCGGCGGCGTCGTCGAGCCGCTCCGATGCAGGAACGAGGACGAGCACGAGGACAAGGAGCGCGGCGAAGGACGCCCAGAGGATCAGCCCGACGACGACGTCCACGGCGTAGGCGCCGAGCCTTGGCCCGAAGGCGGCCCGCCGGAGGGTCTCACCCGTTCCGAGGTTCACGACCGTGCGGTCGATCGGCGTGCGGGGCTTCCGATCGGCTGTCTGGCTCATGAGGCCACAGTGTACCGACCAGCAGCGCGCGGACAGGAGCCCCCGCTGCGCGTGCAGCGGGGGCTCCTGGTCGAGGGCTCCGGAGAACCCGACGGCGCGCTCGGGCGCCGTGAGGTAAAGGGTCAGCGTCCCTCGGGCGTCTCCGTGGTGTTCTCGGCCTGCACGTCGACGTCGCGGCCCTGCGGCTCGTCGTGCGCGCTGGCCTCGCCCTGATCCTTGAAGCGCTTCAGCGATGCCTCGACCTCCGCCTCGGCCTCCTCGCGGCCCGCCCAATCGGCGGCCTCCACCCACTTGCCCGGCTCCAGGTCCTTGTACTTCGTGAAGAAGTGCTTGATCTCGTCGAGCAGGAAGTCGGAGACGTCGGACAGGTCCTGGATGTGGTCGAAGCGGACGTCGACCGGCACGCAGAGCACCTTCGCGTCACCGCCGCCGTCGTCCACCATGTTGAAGACGCCGATGGGGCGGGACTCCACGAGGACGCCGGGAATGAGGTCGAAGTCCTGGAGCAGCACCAGGGCGTCCAATGGATCGCCGTCCTCGCCGAGCGTGTTCTCGAAGTACCCGTAGTGCGTTGGGTACTGCATCGACGTGAAGAGCACGCGGTCGAGGCGCAGCCGGTGGGTCTCGTGGTCGATCTCGTACTTGACGCGCGAGCCCTTCGGGATCTCGATGGTGACGTCGAGCTTCATCATGGCAACTCCTGGGTAGGTCGGGAAAGCGGACCGCGCCGTGCGGGGGAAGGGGCGAGGCGCCGGTCTACTGTTGATCGTCAGCCCTAACATATCGGTCGCGCACCGGGAGCAGGGCATCATGCTGGTGCGCAGGCGGGCCGCCGGGCGTGTACTGCGGGTGGCCGGCGCGGTGTCGGGCGCAGTGTCGGGCCGGTGTCGGACGGCCGACCGAGCACCTGATGAGCACCTGATGAGCACCGTCCGAGAGCCGCACCACCGCAGGAAGGGTTCCGTGAAGCGTCCACTGCGTCTGCTGACCAGCCTGCTGCTGATCATCGCGATCGCCGCGCTCGCCGTCCCGCTCGCCCTCCACCTCACGCCCGCGGTGCTGGCCGCCATCGATCCGCCGCCTCCGCCGCGGCCCGCGGTGACTCCCGCCGCGCAGATCCCACCGACGTCGATCCCGGCCCCCGACGTCGTCGGACCATTGACCCCCACCGCACCCGCGCCTGCCCCGGCGGTACTCGGTCCGCAGCTCGACGCCGCCCTGCAGCTGGCAGGGCCCGGCGAGCTCGCGGGCACGGTACTCGACGCCGCGGACGGCACGGTGCTCTACGCGCGGGAGGGAACCCGCGTGCAGCCACCGGCCTCGAACATCAAGCTCGTCACGGCGGTGGCTCTCATGACGCACGCGCGGCCGGAGCAGACCCTCGCCACCTCCGTGCTCGCGGCGCCGAGTACCCCGGGAGTGCTCTACCTGCGCGGCGGCGGCGACGTGCTGCTCGGCTCCGGGGTCTCGGACCCCGCCTCGGTGGTGGGCCGCGCCGGGCTCTCGACGCTCGCGGCCGAGACGGCCGCAGCACTGCCGGCGGGGTCGGGGCCGTACACCGTGACCCTGGACGAGTCGCTGTTCTCCGGCGCCACCCTCAACCCCACGTGGGCGCAGGGTGACATCGACGCCGGGGAGATCGCGCCCATCCATCCCCTCGCCGTCACCTCGGCGTGGCTCGAGGAGGGCAGCACGGGCGGGCCGCGGTCCCAGGACGCAGGGCTCGACGCCGCGCGCATCTTCGCCTCCGCACTCACCACCGCCGCGGCGGGGCGGGGCATCTCTGTCGCCGGGGATGTGCAGCGCCGGACGGCACCCGAGGACGCCGAAGGGCTCGCCTCGGTGGAGTCGGCGCCCCTCGGCGAGCAGCTCGAACGCATGCTCGAGGTCTCCGACAACTACCTCGCCGAGTCCCTCGCGCGGATCGCCGCGCTCAGGAGCGGCCGCCCGGGGTCCTTCGGCGGCGCCACGGAGACGATGACCGCGGCCGCCGTCGGGCTCGGCGTCCCGCCGGAGGGGCTCCTCATCGGCGATGCCGCGGGCCTGTCCACCCGCAACGCCCTGTCCGCCGACCAGTTGGCCCTGCTGCTGCGCGCAGTCGTCACGTCTCCGGAGCCGGGGCTCGCGGGGATCGCCCATTCCATGCCCGTCGCAGCGCTCACGGGAACGCTGTCCACGCGGTTCGTCCCGGGCTCCGAGCCTGCGCAGGGTGCCGGAGTGGTACGCGCCAAAACCGGCACCCTGAACGCCGTCACCGGTCTCACCGGGTACGTGGTCACCACCGACGGCCGCCTCCTCGTCTTCTCGTTCCTCGCCTCGGGCCTCGACGGCAACACGGTCGAGGCGAGGGAGGCGGTGGACCGGGCAGCCGCGGTGCTGGCGGGTTGCGGCTGCCGCTGATGCAGCCCGGCGTCGGACGGCGCCACCGCCGGTCCGTCAGCGCGATGTGATCGAATGGGTGCATGACCAGGAACGAGTCCGAGACCTCACGCCCGCAGCTGGTCAACTGGGACATCGCGGCTTCCACCGCGGCGTCGCTCACGCCCGCCGGCCCCACCATGAAGCCCGCCGACATCGCGCGGGCCGTGCAGAACATGCGGGAGCTCGCGGATGCCTCCGTGGGCCACGTACACACCATCTCGCGCCTCGATGCCGCCCGGGACCTCCGTGACTCGGAATTGCTGATCGTGGACCGCGCCACGTGGTCCAGGGCGAACTCGCAGAGTTTCAGGACGCTGCTGGAGCCGGCGCTCGACCAGCTCGCGGCCTCCCGCCCCGACGCCCTGAAGTCGGCGTCCCTCGTGCTCGGTGGCACCCTCACGGGTGCGCAGCTCGGCGCGATCCTCGCGTTCCTCTCCAGCAAGGTGCTCGGGCAGTACGACCCCTTCACGCCCTCCCGCAACGGGCAGGGCGGACGGCTCATGCTCGTGGCACCGAACATCATCTCCGTGGAGCGCGAGCTCAACGTGGACCCCTCGGACTTCCGCCTGTGGGTGTGCCTCCACGAGCAGACCCACCGCGTGCAGTTCGCCGCCGCGCCGTGGCTGAAGGACCACATGACCGGGGAGATCGGGCAGCTGACGTCGGGTCTGATGGACAAGGCCGACACCCTCTCGGAGCGCCTCGGCGCGGCCGTGAAGAGCATCACCGCCGGCAGGGCCCGCGCCCGGGGTGAGGTGACGACGTCGGACGGCGCCCCCGCGCAGGAGATCGGCGTGCTGTCCATCCTGCAGGACCCGGACGACAAGGCCCGCCTCTCGCATCTCACCGCCGTCATGAGCCTCCTCGAGGGCCACGCGAACGTCGTGATGGACGGCGTGGACGGCAGCATCGTGCCCTCGGTCAAGACCATCCGCCGCCGCTTCAACGCCCGCGGCACGTCCCGTGGACCGCTCGAGAAGGTCATCCGACAGCTGATGGGCCTCGACGCGAAGATGCGCCAGTACAGCGACGGCTCGAAGTTCGTGCGCCGCGTGGTCAACCAGACCGGGATGGACGGCTTCAACGCCGTCTGGGAGTCGGCGTCGCACCTGCCCACCGAGCGCGAGATCCACGCTCCCGACGAGTGGATCGACAGGATGAGCCTCCGGCGCCATGGCTAGACGCCCGCGGCTCCTGCCCGCCGTCGGAACGGCCCGCAATCTCGTGTCGACGAGCCTCGCCGATCTGCTGCCGGAGCCGTCCGGACGGAGCGGCCGCGTCGAGCCCGACGACGGCACCGAGGGAGAGACGGCGCTCGCCGACCGTCCGCTCGTGCTCGTGGCCTGCAGCGGTGGACCGGACTCCCTGGCGCTCGCCGCCGTCGTCGTGCACCTCGCCCGCACGCGGCGTGCCCGCGTGGGCGCCGTCGTCGTCGACCACGGTCTGCAGCCGGGAAGTGACGAGGTGGCGGCTTCGGCCGCGCGTGCGCTGACGGAGCTCGGGCTGCAGCCCGTCGAGGTGCACCGCGTCTCCGTGGCGAGCGAAGGCATGGGTCCGGAGGCCTCCGCCCGGACCGCCCGGTACCGCGCCCTCGACGATGCCGCGGCGAGGCTCGGGGCCGACGTCGTGCTGCTAGGCCACACGCTCGACGACCAGGCGGAGCAGGTGCTGCTCGGGCTCGCGCGGGGCTCGGGCACGCGGTCGCTCGCGGGGATGCCGCAGCGGCGGGGCATCTACCGCAGGCCGTTCCTCGAGCTGCGGCGCACGGATACCGCGGCGATCTGCAGCTTCTACGGCCTCGACCCCTGGCACGACCCCGCCAACCGTGATCCCGCCTTTGCCCGGTCACGCGTCCGGACGGACGTCCTGCCGTATCTCGAGGACACCCTCGGCCCCGGGATAGCGCTAGCCCTCGCGCGGACGGCGCGGATCCTCGGCCAGGACGCCGACGTGCTCGAGGGCATGAGTGCCGAGGCCTACGCTCGCCTGCGGATCGAGGGCGACGACGGCGAGGTGCTGCTGCCCGAGGACGGCCTGCTCGCACTACCGGCAGCTCTTCGGCAGCGCGTGATCGCGCTCGCAGCCCTGGACCTCGGCGCCTACCAGCCGAGCTCGGAACGGTTGCGCGCTGCGGAGTCGCTGCTGGACCGCACGGGTTCCGCGGGGCCCGTGCAACTGGGCGGCAAGGTGAGCGTCCACCGCCAGGTACGGGGCCGGGCGGTTCTCCGCGGGCAACCAAGCTATGGCAATCTTGTCCTACGCGGTGCCGGCTCCCCGAGCGGTGCCCGCGGGCCCAGCAGCGATACGCCGGCGTGAAGCAGCCGTGCCGTCCAACACAGGAGTGACCGGTGGATTCCAATGACGTCCAGGCAGACCTCAAGCACGTCCTCTACACCAGGGAGCAGATCCAGCAGCGCGTCGACGAGCTCGCGCAGCAGATCGACGCCGACTACCAGGGCCGGGAGATCCTCCTCGTCGGCGTGCTGAAGGGCGCCGTGATGGTCATGGCGGACCTCGCCCGCTCCCTCCACTCGCACATCACGATGGACTGGATGGCCGTCTCCTCCTACGGCTCCGGCACACAGTCCTCCGGGGTGGTGCGCATCCTGAAGGATCTGGAGACGGACCTCATGGGCAAGCACGTGCTCATCGCCGAGGACATCATCGATTCCGGCCTGACGCTCTCGTGGCTCAAGGCGAACCTGCTTTCCCGCGGCCCGGCCTCGGTGGAGATCTGCACGCTGCTCCGCAAGCCCGACGCCGCGAAGGTGGACATCGACGTGAAGTACGTCGGGTTCGACATCCCCAACGAGTTCGTGGTGGGCTACGGGCTCGATTTCGCCGAGAAGTACCGCAACCTCGATTTCATCGGCACGCTCGCCCCGCACGTCTACGAGTAGGTCCGGCGGCCGGGCGCGCTTCGCCCAGAGGGAACTAACCCCCGGAGCCGCGCGTGGTCAGACACAGACGGTGTATATGTTGAGGTTCTCGCAAGGGCACCCGCACAGCAGTGCGCCCGCACACAGATACTTGCATCAGCAGGAGGGACGGGGCTTGCTGCCCCGAGACAAATGAAATTCAAGAACATCTTCAAGGGGCCGTTCTTCTGGATCGCCCTCGCGGTCGTGGCGCTCCTGCTGGTGCTCCCGAGCCTCTTCGGCAACGGCACCTCACGCGTGGACACCAACGTGGGTCTCCAGCTCCTCGCCGATGACCAGGTCACGCAGGCCAAGATCTACGACGGCGAACAGCGCGTGGACCTCACACTGCGCGACGACTACCAGGACATGGGCCGGAGCGTGCAGTTCTTCTACAGCACCGCACGCGCCGAGAGCGTCGTCGACGCCATCACCGCGTCCGACACCGACGGCTTCACCGACCAGCCCGCCGAGAGCAACTGGCTCCTCAGCCTCGCCGGTCTGATCTTCCCCATCCTGATCCTCGGCGTCATCTTCTGGTTCCTGCTCAGCCGTATGCAGGGCGGCGGCTCGAAGGTCATGCAGTTCGGGAAGTCCAAGGCGAAGCTCATCTCCAAGGACATGCCGCAGGTGACGTTCAACGACGTCGCCGGCGCCGACGAGGCGGTGGAGGAACTGCTCGAGATCAAGGAGTTCCTGCAGGAGCCCGCGAAGTTCCAGGCGCTCGGAGCCAAGATCCCCAAGGGCGTGCTGCTGTACGGGCCTCCCGGGACCGGCAAGACCCTCCTCGCCCGCGCTGTCGCCGGCGAGGCCGGCGTACCGTTCTACTCCATCTCCGGCTCGGACTTCGTCGAGATGTTCGTCGGTGTGGGTGCGTCCCGCGTGAGGGACCTCTTCGAGCAGGCCAAGAACAACTCGCCGGCCATCATCTTCGTGGACGAGATCGACGCCGTGGGCCGTCACCGTGGCGCCGGCGTGGGCGGCGGCAACGACGAGCGCGAGCAGACGCTGAACCAGCTCCTCGTCGAGATGGACGGCTTCGACGCCACCACCAACGTGATCCTCATCGCGGCGACGAACCGCCCCGACGTCCTCGACCCCGCACTGCTGCGTCCGGGCCGCTTCGACCGCCAGATCGGCGTGGAGGCACCGGACATGAAGGGCCGCGAGCACATCCTCTCCGTGCACTCCAAGGGCAAGCCCATGGCTGCCGGCGTGGACCTCAAGGGCGTCGCGAAGAAGACCCCGGGCTTTACCGGTGCCGACCTCGCGAACGTGCTCAACGAGGCGGCGCTGCTCACGGCCCGCTCGAACGCGCAGCTCATCGACGATCGCGCCCTCGACGAGGCGATCGACCGCGTGATCGCCGGCCCGCAGAAGCGGAGCCGCGTGATGAAGGAACTCGAGCGCAAGATCACGGCGTACCACGAGGGTGGTCACGCCCTGGTGGCCGCCGCGCTCCGCAACACGGACCCCGTCACCAAGGTGACCATCCTGCCGCGCGGCAGGGCCCTCGGCTACACCATGGTCATGCCGAGCGACGACCGCTACTCCGTGTCGAGGAACGAGCTCCTGGACCAGCTCGCGTACGCCATGGGCGGCCGCGTGGCCGAGGAGATCGTGTTCCACGATCCGTCCACGGGTGCCTCGAACGACATCGAGAAGGCCACCGGTACGGCACGGAAGATGGTCACGCAGTACGGCATGAGCGAGCGCGTGGGCGCCGTGAAGCTGGGTCAGGGCGCGGGGGAGCCGTTCCTCGGCCGCGACATGGGCAGTGACCGCGACTACTCGGACCAGATCGCGCTCGTGGTCGACGAGGAGGTGCGCCGGCTCATCGACAACGCGCACGACGAGGCGTACCAGATCCTCACGGAGAACCGTGACGTCCTCGACCGCCTGGCCCTCGAACTGCTGGAGCGCGAGACGCTGAACCAGGCCGAGATCGCGGAGGTCTTCCACAACGTGCGCAAGCGCGATCTCCGGGAGATCTGGCTGTCCAAGCAGTCACGCCCCGTCCACTCGCTCCCCCCGGTGACGTCCCGCAAGGAACGTGCCGAGGCGCTCGAGAGCGGACGCCCGGCACCCGAGACGGTGTCCCCGCAGGACCAGATCGCGGATGCCGACGTGCCCGGCGACTTCGACGTCCACGGCTCCGAGCTGCCCTCGCCCGAGGCCGGCGGAGCGCCCGGGGGCGGCCGGGACTCCTAGTCCGGTCCGGCACCTGCGAGCGGACACGACGGATGCGGATCCGTCGGTGAGTACTGCCCGGTCCGATGTACGAGGGAGGATGGGCCATGACTGATTTCGACGACGAAGTGGTGGACGCGGCGCTGGTGGCCTCCGGATCGCCGGTGGACCAGCTGCGCATCCAGCGGGCCGTCCGTGAGATCCTCGCGGCCATTGGCGAGGACCCGGACCGCGACGGGCTGCTCGACACCCCGAAGCGTGTGGCGAAGGCCTACGCCGAGATGTTCGCCGGGCTGCACCAGGACGCCGGCGAAGTGCTGTCGACGTCCTTCGACATCAACCACCAGGAGCTCGTGCTGGTCAAGGACATCCCGTTCTACTCGACTTGCGAGCACCACCTCGTCCCCTTCCACGGAACCGCCCACCTCGGTTACATCCCGTCGACGGACGGCCGCGTCACGGGGCTGAGCAAGCTCGCACGCCTCGTCGAGGTCTATGCCCGGCGTCCGCAGGTCCAGGAGCGGCTGACCACGCAGATCGTTGATGCGATGATGGAACACCTCAAGCCAAAGGGCGCGATCGTCGTCATCGAATGCGAACACATGTGCATGTCGATGCGCGGGGTGCGGAAGCCCGGTGCGAAGACCGTCACGTCCGCCGTCCGCGGTCAGATCCGTGAGACGGCGACGCGTGCCGAGGCGATGAGCCTCATTCTCGGAAGGTAGGACCCGTTCCATGGATTCACTCGCCGCAGCGCCCGGTACAGGGCCGGCGACGTCGCCGCTGCCCGTGATCCGGCCGGTCCGGGTGGCACGGAAGGTCGCGGATCTGCCCGTGGGCCGGGCCGTCGTCATGGGGATCCTGAACGTCACCCCCGATTCGTTCAGCGACGGCGGGAAGTACGCCTCCACGAACGACGCCATCAGCCACGGGCTGCGGATGCACTACGCCGGGGCGGACATCATCGACGTCGGCGGCGAATCGACCCGGCCTGATGCACGGCAGGTGCCGAGGGACGAGGAACTCGCCCGCGTGCTGCCGGTGATCAACGCGCTGGTGAAGGCGGGGGCGCTCGTCAGCATCGACACCATGCACGCCGAGACGGCCCGGCAGGCTCTCGACGCAGGAGCCGCGATCGTCAACGACATCTCGGGGGCAGGGTTCGATCCGGAGATGCCCTCCCTCGTCGCGGAGCGCGGCGTGCCGTACATCCTCACGCATCGCCGGGGAACCGCCGCGACGATGAACGGCCACGCCCGGTACGAGGACGTGGTGCGCGAGGTCGTCGACGAGCTCACGGAGCTCCGCGACCGCTTCGTCGCGGCGGGCGTGGACCCGTCCTGCATCATCCTCGATCCAGGGCTCGGCTTCGCCAAGGCCGCCGAGCACAACTGGACCCTCCTGCAGAACCTCGGGGCGTTCACGGCCCTCGGTCACCGGGTGCTGATCGGTGCCTCCCGCAAGCGGTTCCTCGGGACCCTGCTCACCTCGGCGGGGAAGACGGCCACGCCGCTCGAGCGTGATCAGGCGTCCCTCGCGGTCGCCACCCTCGCTGCGGCATCCGGCGCCTGGGGTGTCCGTGTGCACGACGCCGCGGCCACGCTCGACGCCGTCAAGGTGGCAGCCGCGTTCGGTCGCAGGCCGTGAGCGACGTATCGGACGGCGTCCGCACCGGATCGCCGTCGGGTGAGCTCGACGCCGTGGAACTCCGCGGCATCACCGCCACGGGCCACCACGGGGTCTTCGACCACGAGCGGCGCGACGGACAACCCTTCGTGGTGGACATCATGCTGCACCTCGACCTCCGGCCCGCCGGTGTGAGCGACGACCTCACGCGGACGGCGCACTACGGCGAGCTCGCGGAGCTGGTGCACGGCATCATCGGGGGTGAGCCCTTCGACCTCATCGAGGCCCTGGCGGAGACCATCGCCGCCGCGGTCCTGACGGCGTTCCCCGTCTCCGCCGTGGACGTCACGGTCCACAAGCCGAAGGCGCCCATCGGGGTCCCGTTCGGTGACGTGGCGGTCACGCTGCGGAGGGGCCGGGCGTGAGCGCCGTGCGTGCGGTCCTCGCGCTCGGCAGCAACCTCGGTGCGAGCAGCGACACCCTGCTGCACGCCGTCGCCGATCTCGTGGAACCGGACGACGTCCGTCTGCACGCCGTCTCGCCCGTGGTGCGTACCCGGCCGGTGGGCGGCCCGGAGCAGCCCGACTACCTCAACATGGTCATCGAGGTCGAGACGGCCCTCGGCCCCTACGATCTCCTCGCTCACTGCCAGGCCGTCGAGGCGAAGCACCAGCGGGAGCGAACCGTCCGCTGGGGCCCGCGGACGCTCGACGTCGACATCATCACCTTCGGGTCCTGGACGTCCGACGACGAGGTCCTCACGGTCCCGCACCCGCGGGCGGCGTCCCGTGCGTTCGTCCTGCAGCCGTGGGCGTGGATGGACTCGGGGGCGGAGCTGAACGGGCGGTCGGTCGCGGAACTCGCCGCGGAGGCCGAGGATCTCCCCGGCCTGGTGCCCTTCGAGGGAGTCTAGGACGCCGTGAGCACCCTCCGGTTCCGCTGGCTGCTGGTCGTCGGGCTGCTCGCCGGGCTCGCCGGGTACGTGGTGAACCTGCTCGCCACTCGGAACGGCTACGGCACGCCCACGCTGCCGCTGACCTCGCTGGTGACCACGGCGGTCATCATCACCATCACGCTGGTCTTCGGGCGGCGGGTGCAGCAGTGGCGCAATGGTCGGCGGGACCGTCCGCTCGATCCGATCCTCGCCACGCGGACGCTCGTGCTGGCGCAGGCCTGCGCGTACGCCGGGGCCCTCAACCTCGGCTGGCACGCCGGGATCCTCGTGGACCAGCTCACCCTGCTGGGCGTGCGCTCCACCGTGGCCCCGCTCTGGGGGTCCGTGGCGCTGATGGCGGGCGGGATCGTCATGATTGTGGTGGGATTGATCGTCGAGAGCTTCTGCAGGCTGCCGCCCGACGACGACGGCACCGCAGCTCCGGGGCACAGCGAGGGGGAGTATGCGTAGCGAACCGATCGATCCGTCAGGGCTCGAGTGGACCCGGGTGTCGCCCAAGTACCTGCGCGTCCGGCTCCTGGGGTGGTTCATCGGGTCCCTCGTGTGGCTCGTGCTCGCCTGCGTGCCCCTGGCGCTCCGCCTGGCCGGCGTGTGGGACAGCTTCCCGCCGTACTGGCTCGCGTGGGGCCTGCCGGTGCTCGTGCTGGTCATCGCCGCGTGGCGCGGAGTGCTCCTGCCACGCCAGGTCGCGGCGATCGGGTATGCCGAGCGCGACGACGACCTCCTGGTCCGCCAGGGCGTGTTCTTCCGGCGCACCATGGTGGTGCCCTACGGCCGCATGCAGTACGTGGACGTGGCCGTCGGCCCCCTCGAGCGGGCCTTCGGCATCTGCACGCTGAAGCTGCACACGGCCGCCCCCGCCACCAACGCGTTCATCCCCGGCCTGCCCACCGACGAGGGCACGAGACTGCGGGAGCAGCTGTCCGCGCGGGGAGAAGCCAGGCTGGCCGGGCTGTGACCACCGAGCGCGCGCACGCCGAACCGCCGGAGCAGGCCCCGACCGCGCCGTCGCCGTCGTCCCGCACTGCCGGCGCTCCGGCGCCGTCGGCCGAGGCACCCTGGCTGCGCGTGCACTTCATCTCGCCGCTCGTGCGCGGGTGGATCGCCCTCGTGGCCATCCTCTACTTCGCGGGCCGCGACTGGTTCGAGGGCCTGTTCGACGCCGAGACGCGGGGGAGGAGCCCGCTCCCCGAGGGTGTGGGGCTCCTCGTGGCGGTCGGCGTGCTGGTGGGCGTCGTGGTGCTGATCGCCCTGGTGTTCCTCGTGTCCTGGTACTTCACGCGCTACCAGGTCACCGAGGACCACGTGCGGGTGCACTCCGGCGTCGTCTTCCGGCAGCAGCGGCAGGCGAGGCTGGACCGCGTGCAGGCCATCGACATCGTCCAGCCCCTGCTCGCGCGCATCTTCGGCCTCGCCGAGCTCAAGTTCGAGGTGGCGGACGCCGGCGAATCCGCGGTGCGGCTCGCGTTCCTCAAGATCGACGACGCCAAACGCCTTCGCGCCACCATCCTGGCCCACGCGGCGGGTGTCCGGACGGATCCGGAGCACCCGGAGGAGATCGTCGAGGCGCCCGAGCGTGAGGTCGTCGCGATCCCGCCCCGCCGCGTGGTCGGAGCAGCCCTGCTCTCCGGGACCACCGTGGCACTGGTGCTCCTCGTCGTCGTGGTGGTCACCCTGAGCATCGTGCTGGAGACGGTCATCATCGGGGCCTCGATGGCACCCATCCTCATCGGTGTGGTGGGTGCCTACTGGTCCGTGCTCAGCACGGGCTACAACTTCCGCGCCGCCACCTCGCCGGACGGCATCCGGCTCCGGTACGGGCTGCTGGACACCCGGGCGCAGACCGTCCCGCCGGGCCGCGTGCAGGCGCTGAGCATCACCCAGTCACCCCTCTGGCGGCTCAAGGGCTGGTACCGCGTCAAGGTGAACGTCGCCGGCTACGGGTTGTCCGGGAGCAACGAGGGGCAGGCGCGCGCCACCCTGCTTCCTGTCGGGACGCTCGATGAGGTCCTGCAGATCGTTGCCCTCGTGCTCCCGGATCCGGGTACCGCGCGTCCGGTGGAACTCTTCGCTCAGGGGCTCACCGGCCGGGATTCCGCCGAGGGCTTCGCCACCACCCCGCGTCGGGCCCGCTGGCTCGCACCGCTCGCCTGGCGCCGCAACGGATTCGCGGCCACGGACACGGCGCTGCTCGTGCGGTCCGGGGTGCTGTGGCGCCAGCTCGTGGTGGTCCCGCATGAACGGACGCAGTCGCTCTCGCTGCACCAGGGGCCGCTCGGCCGGCGCTTCGGCGTGGCCGACCTCCAGTTCCAGACAACCCCGGGCCCGGTCAGCCCCCACGTCATCCAGGCCGACGACGCCGTCGCCTGGGAGCTGTTCCACGCGCAGTCGGCGCGCGCGGCCGAGGCGCGGAGCCGCAGCCTGCCCGAGCAATGGATGATGCCCGTCCCGGTGCGCGTGCCCGACGCCGCCACCTCCGGGCATGCGCCCGGCACCACCGGTCCCGGGTTCGGCGGCCCCGGGTTCGGCGGCCCAGTGGAGTCGGCCGCCCACACGGGAGCAGTTCCGGATCACGCGGGCGTCGCGGGTGCCGGTGATCCGGGCGCTGCCGAGCGTGCTTCCTCCCAGCCCGCCGACGACGTCGTGCGCATCGACCCGACCGTCCACGCACCCGCGCCCGCACCGGCTCCGGCGGGTGGCACGCGAGACTCCCGGTCTCTCGCCGTCGGTAACGCCGACCATGCGCGTACCGGCGCGCTGGCTCCCGCGGCTGACGACGCACCCGTCCCCGCCGGGGGATCGGCCAACGTCTCCGACGGCGCCGGGGGATCGGCGCACATCTCGGACGCCGCACCCGCGTCCGCCGGCGGACCGGCCCACCTCTCCGACGACGCACCCGCGTCCGCCAATGGATCGGACCACCGGGTCGAACACGAACCTGCGCTTCCAGGGGACGGGTCTGCCGGAGACCCCGCCCCCGCGCACCGCGCGTCGGGGACGAGCGGTGCTCCGCAGCAGACGCAGGTGATGCCCGAGGCCCCCCGTTACGTTCCGGCGGAACCCGAAACCGGCACCGGCGACGGCAGGGACGCGCTCGATGGCCGGGAGTGATCCGTCGCGCCGACCGGGCAGGCTCGGCGTCGGCATCATCGGCGCCGGCAAGGTGGGTGCTGTCCTCGGGGCGGCTCTCCGCGCTGCGGGCCACGCCGTCGTCGGCGTCTCCGCGGTGTCCGAGGCCAGCCGTGAACGCGCGGAGAGCCTCCTCCCGGGCGTCCCGGTGCTCGAGATCCGGCAGATCGTGGAGCGGGCCGAGCTCGTCCTCGTCGCCGTGCCGGACGACGCCCTCCCGGAGCTCGTGGACGGACTCGCGCGGCTGAAGGCCTGGCAGGCGGGCCAGCTCGTGGTGCACACCTCCGGCCGGTACGGCATCTCGGTGCTCGCGCCAGCGCGGGCGGCGGGCGCCATTCCCCTCGCCATCCACCCCGTGATGACCTTCACCGGCCTGAGTCTCGACCTCGGGCGGCTCCCGGACAGCGTTTTCGGCATCACCGCTCCGGCCGCCGTCCTGCCGATCGCGCAGGCGCTCGTCGTCGAGATGGGCGCGGAACCCGTGGTGGTGGAGGAGGAGAGCCGCGTGCTCTACCACGCGGCCCTCGCGCATGCCTCGAACCACCTCGTGACCATCGCCGCGCAGTCCTCCCAGATCCTCGCGGACCTCGGGGTCCAGCACCCGGACCGCATGCTCGGCCCCCTGATGAAGGCGGCCCTCGAGAACGCCCTGTCCTCCGGCGAGGGAGCGTTGACCGGACCGGTGGCGCGGGGCGACGCCGGAACGGTCTCTGCGCACCGCGCCGCGTTGGAGTCACATGACGCCCCCGATGTCCGGCAGGCCTACCTCGGGATGGCGCGCGCCACGGCGCTGCGTGCGCTCGAGCGGGGGGTGCTGTCCGCCGCCCAGGGTGCGGCCATCCTCGCGGCGCTCGGGGACTCCCGGGACTCGGGCGGCACGGGCGGCTCGGGCGGCTCCGGCGCTTCTCCGGGCGCTGCCGGGCGTACCTGACCCGCGCCGGGTGACCTCGAGCGTCCGCTCGCCCCGAGCAGCCCCGCCGATCGGACTCCTCGAACCGCCGCCGAACGCAGACCGTCGAACCCAGACCACGAACCACAGACCCTCGAGAACAGACCACAGGTGCCACCCCGCCCCGTCCGGAAGGACTCCCGTGACCCCCACCGGAACCGACCACCGCTCATCGCTCTCGGTCGTGACGACCCCCGCCGACCTCACGTCCGCGACGTCCGCCCTGCTCCACGCCGTCGGACCGTCCGCGCGTCGTACCGTCGGAGACTCGACCGGCACTGATGACCGGCGCCCGTCGCTCGGCCTCGTGCCGACCATGGGCGGCCTGCACGACGGTCACGCGTCGCTCGTGCGGACGGCGCGGGAGGCGAACGACGTCGTCGTCGTCTCGATCTTCGTGAACCCCCTCCAGTTCGGCGATCCGGCGGACCTCGAGCGGTACCCGCGCACGCTCGACGCCGACCTCCTGCTGCTCGCCGAGGCCGGCGCGGACATCGTCTTCGCCCCCGGGCTCGAGGACATGTATCCCGGTGGCGAGCCTCTCGTCCGCCTGAGCGCCGGTCGCATGGGCGAGGTGCTCGAGGGCGCCGCGCGCCCCGGGCACTTCGACGGCATGCTGACCGTCGTCGCGAAGCTCCTGAACCTCGCGATGCCGGCGGTCGAAGCCCGGTACCGCGCGTACTTCGGGGAGAAGGACGCCCAGCAGCTCGCGCTGATCCGCCGCATGGTGCTGGACCTCGACGTACCCGTGCACATCGAGGGGGTCGCCACGGTCCGCGACGCCGACGGGCTCGCCCTCTCGAGCCGCAACCGCTTCCTGGCGCCGGGGGAACGCCCGGCGGCACTGGCGCTCTCGCAGGCCCTGTCCGGGCTGCGGCACGCTGCCGAGCGCGGCACGCGCCCCGACCTCGCTGCAGCGCGCGCGGCCATCGAGGCGGTCGACGGCGCGCACCTCGACTACCTCGAGGTCGTCGATCCGTCCACGTTCCGGACGCTGACGGAGGACGACGACGCCTGGTCGCGACCGGCGCTCGCCGTCGTCGCGGCTCGCGTGGGCTCCGTCCGGCTCATCGATAACACCTTCCTGCCCGCTACGGGCTGACGAGGGCCCCGGACGCCGAGCCGGTGCCCTCGGGGCGGACCCGTAAACTTAGGTTCCGTGACCCACCGAGACGCCCCTCCCACCGATGCCCTTCCCGAGGACGACCTCAACGAGCAGATGCGCTTCCGGCTGCAGAAGCGCGCAGCCCTGCTGGAGGCTGGCACGGAACCGTACCCGGTCAAGCCCGAGCGCACGCACTCCCTCGCGGCGATCCGCGAGCAGTTCGCCGAACTCGGAACGGGTGAGTCGAGCGGGGTGAACGCCGCCGTCGTCGGCCGCGTGGTCTTCATCCGTAATTCCGGGAAGCTCTGCTTCGGCACGCTCCAGGAGGGCGACGGCACGCGCCTGCAGGTCATGCTGAGCCTCGCCGAGATCGGTGAGGGGCGGCTCGCGGACTGGAAGGCGCAGGTGGATCTCGGCGACCACGTGCAGGTGCACGGTGAGGTCATCAGCTCACGCCGCGGCGAGCTCTCGGTCATGGCGGACTCCTGGTCCATGGCGTCCAAGGCCCTCCGCCCGCTGCCCACGCTGCACACGGGCCTGAGCGAGGAGACCCGCGTACGTCAGCGCTATGTGGATCTGATGGTGCGCGAGGAGGCGCGCCAGATGGTGAGGACGCGCGCCGCCATCACCAGGACGCTGCGGGAGACCCTGCACGCCCGGGGCTACACCGAGGTGGAGACGCCCGTGCTCCAGCTGGTACACGGTGGCGCGACGGCCCGGCCGTTCGAGACGCACCTGAACGCCTTCGACCAGAAGATGACGCTGAGGATCGCCCTGGAGCTCTACCTGAAGCGCGCGGTGGTCGGCGGGATCGACCGCGTGTACGAGATCGGGCGGATCTTCCGCAACGAGGGCGTGGATTCGACGCACAGCCCGGAGTTCACGATGCTCGAGTCCTACGAGGCCTACGCGGACCAGTTCGTGATGGCGGACCGCATGCAGGAGATGATCGTGGCCTGCGCGGACGCCCTCGGCTCGCGCACCATCGAGACGCCGAAGGAAACCATCGACCTCGACGGTGACTGGGCCTGGCTCGGTGTGTACCCCGGGCTCTCCGCCGCCGTGGGGCAGGAGATCACGCCGGATACGCCGGTCGAGGAGCTGCGGGCCGTCGCGGACCGCCACGAGGTGTCGCTCGACCCGTCGTGGGGAGCCGAGAAGATGGTCCTCGAACTGTTCTCCGAGATCGTCGAGCCCACGCTGATCCAGCCGACGTTCGTCCACGACTACCCGCCCTCCGCACAGCCCCTCGCCCGCCCGCACCGGGACGATCCCCGTCTCATCGAGGCGTGGGACCTGATCATCGGCGGGATGGAGCGCGGCACAGCATTCTCCGAGCTGATCGATCCGGTCATCCAGCGTGAGCGCCTCACCGAGCAGTCGCGTCAGGCGGCAGCGGGCGACGACGAGGCGATGCAGCTGGACGAGGACTTCCTCCGCGCGCTCGAATACGGGGCTCCCCCCATGGGCGGAATCGGTCTCGGACTCGACAGGCTCGTGATGCTTTTCACCAGTGCGGGAATTCGGGAGTCCATCCTGTTCCCCGTGCTCAAGCCCGAGGCAGGTCATTAGCCGTGGAATATGTCGCCGTCCTCCTACCCTCAGCCTGCTTGGCACTACTTTTCTATTTCGTGATCAAGTCCATATTCAACGCTGACCGTGCAGAGCGCGAAGCCATGGCCCGCGCGGAAGAATTGCAGGATGCCGAGGATTTCCGGGCGCGCGAGGCCTCGCAGCGGAATGACGAACCAGGAATAGATCCGCGAAAAGAATGAATCTTTTGACCTCGCTCGAATAGTGCCCCATACTTCATTGGGGTATCAATTCGAAGAGTTCAGAGGAGCATGCCGTGGCACAGAAGGTGAAGATCATCCTCATCGATGACATCGACGAGGGAGAAGCCGATGAAACGGTGAGGTTCGGCCTCGATGGTGTGAACTACGAAATCGATCTGTCCGAGGCCCACGCCTCGGAGCTGCGATCCGCTCTCGGTGACTACGTGGCGGCCGCCCGGCGCAGCAATCAGTCCCGGCAGCGGTCCGCAGGGACGGGGACGCCGTCGGCCTCCCGCAACCAGGAAGCCGCGCAGATCCGTGAGTGGGCCAAGGAGAACGGCTACACCGTCTCCGCCCGCGGACGCGTGAACAGCGAGATCGTCGAGGCGTTCCGGGCCGCCCAGCGCTGACCCGCAGGGGCAACTGCGCGAGGACGCCCCACCAGCGGATATCTCGCCTGTGGCGAACAGGCCCCCGCAACACACTCCGTGCCCGTAGCATCGAAATACGCGTTAGCTAGGAGTGTGTGTCCTCATGTTTGAGCGATTTACAGATCGTGCCCGTCGAGTTGTCGTGCTGGCCCAAGAAGAGGCCCGCATGCTCAACCACAATTACATCGGCACCGAGCACATCCTGCTTGGCCTGATCCACGAGGGCGAGGGCGTGGCCGCGAAGGCCCTCGAGTCGCTCAGCATCTCGTTGGGTGCAGTGAGGGAGCAGGTGCAGGAGATCATCGGCCAGGGCCAGCAGGCCCCGTCCGGTCACATCCCCTTCACCCCTCGTGCCAAGAAGGTCCTGGAGCTCTCCCTGCGGGAGGCACTCCAGCTCGGTCACAACTACATCGGCACCGAGCACATCCTGCTCGGCCTCATCCGTGAGGGAGAGGGTGTCGCGGCGCAGGTGCTCGTGAAGCTCGGCGCCGACCTCAACAGGGTGCGCCAGCAGGTCATCCAGCTCCTCTCGGGCTACCAGGGCAAGGAGCCGGCTGCTGCCGGCGGACCGCAGCAGGAGGGGACTCCCGCCGGTTCGGTGGTCCTCGACCAGTTCGGTCGCAACCTCACGCAGGCTGCCCGCGAGTCGAAGCTCGACCCGGTGATCGGACGCGAGCAGGAGATGGAACGCGTCATGCAGGTCCTCTCGCGCCGCACGAAGAACAACCCCGTCCTGATCGGCGAGCCAGGCGTCGGCAAGACCGCCGTCGTCGAGGGCCTCGCCCAGGCGATCGTCCGCGGCGACGTCCCGGAGACCATCAAGGACAAGCAGCTCTACACGCTCGACCTCGGGTCGCTCGTGGCGGGCTCGCGGTACCGCGGTGATTTCGAGGAGCGCCTGAAGAAGGTCCTCAAGGAGATCCGCACCCGCGGCGACATCATCCTGTTCATCGACGAGATCCACACCCTCGTCGGGGCGGGTGCTGCCGAGGGGGCGATCGACGCCGCGTCGATCCTGAAGCCCATGCTGGCCCGCGGTGAGCTCCAGACCATCGGTGCCACCACCCTGGACGAGTACCGCAAGCACATCGAGAAGGACGCCGCCCTCGAGCGACGCTTCCAGCCCATCCAGGTCGCCGAGCCCTCCGTGGCCCACGCGATCGAGATCCTCAAGGGCCTGCGCGACCGCTACGAGGCACACCACCGCGTCTCGATCACGGACGGCGCCCTCACGAGTGCCGCCACCCTCGCCGAGCGCTACATCTCCGACCGCTTCCTGCCGGACAAGGCGATCGACCTGATCGACGAGGCCGGGGCGCGCCTGCGCATCCGCCGCATGACCGCGCCGCCGGAGCTCAAGGAGATCGACGAGCGTATCGCCGACGTCAAGCGCGAGAAGGAGTCGGCGATCGATTCGCAGGACTTCGAGGGTGCTGCCTCGCTCCGTGACAAGGAGCAGAAGCTGCACGACGAGCGCAGCGACAAGGAGCGCCGGTGGAAGTCCGGCGGCCTCGATGACATCGCCGAGGTGGACGAGGAGCTCATCGCCGAGGTGCTGGCGAACTCCACCGGTATCCCCGTGTTCAAGCTGACCGAGGCCGAGTCCTCGCGACTGCTCAACATGGAGGCCGAGCTCCACAAGCGGGTCATCGGTCAGAACGAGGCGATCAAGTCGATCTCGCAGGCCATCCGGCGCACACGTGCCGGCCTGAAGGACCCGAAGCGCCCGGGCGGTTCGTTCATCTTCGCCGGCCCCACGGGCGTCGGTAAGACCGAGCTGGCCAAGGCACTCGCCGAGTTCCTGTTCGGCGAGGAGGACGCCCTCATCACGCTGGACATGTCCGAGTACTCGGAGAAGCACACCGTCTCCAGGCTCTTCGGTGCCCCTCCGGGCTACGTCGGCTACGAGGAAGGCGGCCAGCTGACCGAGAAGGTCCGCCGCAAGCCCTTCTCCGTGGTGCTGTTCGACGAGGTGGAGAAGGCGCACGCCGATCTCTTCAACTCGCTCCTGCAGATCCTCGAGGACGGCCGCCTGACCGACAGCCAGGGCCGCATGGTGGACTTCAAGAACACGGTGATCATCATGACCACCAACCTCGGAACACGTGACATCTCGAAGGGCGTCATGACGGGCTTCCAGTCCGGCACGGACACAACGACGAGCTACAACCGGATGAAGGCAAAGGTCACGGAGGAGCTCAAGCAGCACTTCCGGCCCGAGTTCCTCAACCGCGTCGATGACACCGTGGTGTTCCCGCAGCTCACGCAGGACGAGATCGTGCAGATCGTGGACCTGTTCCTCGAGCGCCTGAGCGGTCGCATGGCTGACAAGGGCATGACGATCGAGCTCACGCCCGCGGCCAAGGTGCTGCTGGCCACGCGTGGCTACGACCCGGCGATGGGTGCGAGGCCGCTGCGCCGCACCATCCAGCGCGAGATCGAGGACCAGCTCTCGGAGAAGATCCTCTTCGGCGAGATCACGTCCGGCGAGCGGATCGACATCGACGTCGAGGGCGAGGGAGACGAAGCACGCTTCACCTTCATCGGCCATGGCGCACCGAAGGAGATCGAGGACGCGCCCGCCGCGCTCGAGGCCTCCGTCCGCGACTGATCCCTCCGGATCGCTCGACTGCTCAATCGCTCGATGAACGAAGCCCGTTCCGCGTCTCGCGGGGCGGGCTTCGTGCTGTCCGCCCCCATGCCCTCGGGTGCCGTCGACCGCCGCTGGAGCCATCGGTGCCTGCGGCAACCGTATTCCTCTGTCAGTGAACTCCTGTGACGGGGCGCACAGCTGCTGGTAGAGATGAGCCATGACCACCCCCTTCTCCTCCCTCGACGACTTCGTCGCCCTTCCCCGTCTCAGCGGCCTCACCCTCAACCGGGACGGCAGCCGCCTCGTCACGTCGATGGCGACGCTGACGCTGAAGAAGACGGGGTACCAGACGGCGCTCTGGGAGATCGACCCTGCCGGCGACGCCCCGGCCCGCCGCCTCACGAGGAGCGCGGCAGGGGAATCGGGCGCTGCCTTCCTCGCCAGTGGTGACCTCCTGTTCGCGTCGTCGCGCCCTGATCCGCAGGACGCCGACGCCGAGAAGCGCACGGCTCTGTGGCGGCTCCCCGCGGCCGGCGGCGAGGCCGCGCTGCTCCTGACGCGCGAGGGCGGAGTGGGAGGCGTGACCGCCGCGGAGGCGAGCGACGTCGTCGTCGTGACCGCTGACGTACTCGCGGGCTCCACCGGGGAGGAGGACGACGCCGAACGGCGGAAGGCGCGGAAGGACTCCGGCGTGGCCGCGATCCTCCACTCCGAATATCCCGTGCGGTACTGGGACGCCGATCTCGGTCCAGGCGAGCCCCGGTACTTCGCCCTCACGAACCTTCAGAGCCTTCACCCCGACGGCCCCGGTGACCTGGAGAACTTGGAGGACCTCACGCCCTCCGCCCGTGGCAACCTGCGCGACGCCCATCCGGTGCTGTCCCCGGACGGAGCCGCGCTCTTCACCTCGATGACGCTGCCGGAGGCACGGGGTTCCCAGCGTGTCGTCCTCGCACGCGTGGACCTCGCCACGAAGCAGGTGGACGTGCTCCTCGAGGATCCGGCGTACGGGTATGCGCCCGGCCCGGTCAGTCCGGACGGAAAGACGCTCGTCGTCTCGCGTGACCGCCGCACCACCGCGGACCTGGCGCCGCAGACCTCCCTGGTCCTCGTCCCCCTGGACGGCAGCGAGCCCGTGCCACTCGCCACCGACTGGGATCGTTGGCCCGCACCCGCAGGGTGGCTCCCCGACGGCTCCGCTCTCGTGGTCACGGCGGACGACGACGGCGCCTCGCCCGTCTTCGTCATAGACGCCGCATCGGGAGCGGTGCGGCAGGTCACCACGGATGCAGCCTCCTACACCGATGTGCAGGTGGCGCCCGACGGACGGACCGCCTACGCACTCCGCAGCTCCTACCTCTTCCCCCCGGAAGTAGTGCGGATCGACCTCGCGTCCGGTGCCACGGAGCGGCTGCACAACCCCTTCGAGCGCCCCGCCCTCCCCGGCACGCTCGAGCGCTCGGAATCGGTGGGTGAGGACGGCCAGCGGATCGGCTCCTGGCTCGTCCTGCCGGAGGGTGCCTCGGCGGACGCCCCGGTACCCGCGCTCCTGGCCATCCACGGCGGTCCCATCGGCTCGTGGAACGCGTGGTCCTGGCGATGGACACCCTGGCTGCTGGCCGCCAAGGGGTACGCGGTGCTGCTCCCCGACCCCGCGCTGTCCACCGGCTACGGCCAGCACATGGTGGATCGCGGCTGGGGCGAATGGGGCCGCGCGCCCTACACGGACCTGATGGCGGCGACGGACGTCCTCGTGGCGCGCAGCGACATCGACGAGACCCGCGTGGCGGCGATGGGTGGCAGCTTCGGCGGCTACATGGCCAACTGGATCGCCGGGCACACCGACCGGTTCGCGGCGATCGTCACCCATGCCTCGCTCTGGGCGCTGGACCAGTTCGGCCCCACGACGGACGCCGCCTTCTACTGGGAGCGCGAGATGACGCCGGAGGCCCGCGAGGAGAACTCCCCGCACCACCACGTCGCCAACATCAGCACGCCGATGCTGGTCATCCACGGCGACAAGGACTACCGCGTCCCCATCGGCGAGGGCCTCCGGCTCTGGTACGAACTGCTGTCGCACTCCCGGCTGCCCGCCGACGAGAGCGGCCGCACGGCACACCGTTTCCTGTACTTCCCGGACGAGAACCACTGGATCCTGAAGCCGCAGCACACGAAGGTCTGGTACTCCGTCATCGACGCGTTCCTCGCGGAGCACGTCCTCGGACAGGAGCGGGAGCTGCCGCGTGAACTGGGGCTGTGAGGCCTGCCCCGCCGATGGGGCAGAACCCGTCGACGGGGCGCCACGGACATCTTTCACAGATTGTGGAAAATAGCTTCTACAAATCGTAGAAGAATGCTTCTACCGGGCGTAGAATCAGCGCACACGCCGCGTGGAACAGGACAGTTTCCATTGTCCACCGCCGTGCAGAGATCATTCGATTCTGTGCGAAGGAGCACGTTCATGATTCCAGAAACCCTCACCCAGGGTCAGTTCGACACCGTCTACAACTTCCTCTCCCTGGTCATCGCCTCCCAGTTGTTCACCGCGCTCTTCCTCGTGCTCGTCCTCCAGCGGGTCCTCCCGCGATACCGCCAGGCACTCATCATCGCCGCGATCGTGTGCGGGATCGCGGCGTACCACTACTTCAGGATCTTCGACTCGTTCAAGGAAGCGTTCGTCACCGACGCGATCGGTGGGCGCGGAACCTACACGCAGGCCGCCGGGACGTCCTTCAACGAGGGGTACCGCTACGTCGACTGGCTGTTGACGGTCCCGCTGCTGCTGGTGGAGCTCATCGCGGTGCTCGCCCTGACCCGCCAGCTCCAGTCGAGCCTGCTGCGCAAGCTGATCCCCGCCGCCACGCTGATGATCGCACTCGGGTACCCGGGGGAGATCAGCACCACGGACGGCTCCAGGATCATCTGGGGTGTCCTCTCGACCCTGCCGTTCCTCTACATCCTGTACGTGCTGTTCGTGGAGCTCACGAAGTCGCTGGACCGGCAGCCGCCGGAGGTTGCGAAGCTCATCTCGAGGCTCCGCGTCCTGCTCCTCGCGAGCTGGCTCGTGTACCCGCTGGCCTATGCGCTCCCGCTGCTCGGTATCTCGGGCGCGGATGCCTGGGTGCTCAAGCAGGGCGGCTACTCGCTGGCCGACATCGCGGCGAAGGCCGTCTACGCGCTGATCATCTACCGCGTGGCGAAGCTGAAGTCGTACGCGGATGACCCCGCCTTCGCTGCCGTCGAGGAAGCCCATGGCGAGGAGCCGAGCGCCACGCCGAGGGGTACGGCCGCCGCAGGGCGCTGACCCCTGACCATCGCGTCGGCCCCGCGGGCCGATGGACCGCCGGATCGGTGGACGCCCCCAGCGTCCTGCGGTCCGGCGGTTTGTCGTTAGGGTGAACAGGATGAGCCCGACCTTCACCATCCGCCGCGCCCGCACCTCCGACGTCCCAGCGATCAAGGGTCTCGTGGAGCCGCTGGCCGAGCAGCGCATCCTGATGGCCAAGGAGACCGTGGCCTACTACGAGGGCCTGCCGGAGTTCCGGATCGCGGAGTCGGAGACCGGCGAGGTGCTCGGCTGCGGTGCACTGCACGTCATGTGGGAGGACCTCGCAGAAGTACGCACCCTCGCCACGTCCAGCGCTGCCCGCGGCCGCGGTGTGGGTCACGCCCTCGTCGAGGCGCTGTTGGAGGAGGCGAGGCAGGTGGGGGTGGCTCGCGTCTTCTGCCTCACCTTCGAGGTGGAGTTCTTCAGGCGCCACGGGTTCGAGGTAATGGCGGACCAGTCGGCCGTGGACCCGGTGATCTACTCGGAGTTGCTCCGCTCACACGACGAGGGCATCGCCGAGTTCCTCGACCTCGCCCGGGTGAAGCCCAACACCCTCGGGAACACGAGGATGCTGCGGCTCCTGTAGTGCCGCAGGGCCCGGCTGGCCATCGGGCACCGGGTGAGCCTAGAGTAAGGCTACTTAGCATCGCCTCGTGCGGAGCAGGCGGGCCATCGGAACCGATGGCCGATCACCGAACTGAAGGAGGTCCGCATCATGGGACTGGATGACAAGATCGGGAACAAGGGCGAAGGCCTGGGCGGCAAGATCAAGGAAGGTCTGGGCAAGGCGACCGGCGACGAGAATCTGGAAGCCGAAGGCCACAAGGACCAGGCGTCATCGAGCATCAAGGATGCCGGCGAGAACGTCAAGGATGCGTTCAAGCAGGGCCACTGATTACTGCCGCCGCACATGATGTGAGCGCAGGACACTCGAGGGAGGGCACCCGTCACGGGGCCCTCCCTCGGGCGTTCCGGGCGGCACCGATGGCTGCGTGCGGACCTATAGGCAGGGTCAGGTGCGGGCGGTAACGTTCATCGTGGCCGGGGTGGTCCACGTGAGGCGGGCTGCAGGTCATCGACACGTCCGTAGCAGTCCGTCCAGAACCAGGAGCACCTTTCGTGAAGAAGCTCATCAATGACCCCAGAGCCGTGGTCGGCGAGTCCGTCGAGGGATTCGGCATCGCGCACGCAGACCTCGTCACGGTCCATCCGGACCCGCTGTTCATCACCCGCACGGATGCCCCCGTCCAGGGCAAGGTGGGCCTCGTGTCCGGAGGCGGGAGCGGCCACGAGCCGCTGCACGCAGGCTTCGTGGGGCGCGGCATGCTCGACGCCGCCGTGCCGGGTGCCATGTTCACCTCCCCGACGCCCGACCAGATCATCCCCGCCACGGTAGCCGTGGACGGCGGCGCGGGTGTGCTGCACATCGTGAAGAACTACACCGGTGACGTCCTCAACTTCGAGACGGCGGCCGAGATGGCGGAGGCCGACGGCGTACGCGTCCGCTCGGTCCTCGTGAACGACGACGTCGCCGTCGAGGACTCCCTCTACACCGCAGGCCGGCGAGGCGTGGGCGGCACCGTCCTGGTCGAGCGGATCGCGGGCGCCGCCGCGGAGCGCGGGGACGACCTCGACGCCGTCACCGCCGTCGCCCAACGCGTCATCGACAACGTGCGCTCCATGGGCGTCGCGCTCGCGGCCTGCACCGTGCCGCACGCCGGCGTTCCGAGCTTCGACCTCGGGGAGGACGAGATCGAGATCGGCGTCGGGATCCACGGCGAGCCGGGGCGCCACCGGATCGCGATGGAGGACGCCGACGGCATCACGCAGCGGCTCCTCGACCCGATCGTGACCGACCTCGGCCTCGCCCGCGGCGACCGCACCATCGTCATGGTGAACGGCATGGGCGGGACGCCCGCCAGCGAGCTGTACATCGTCTTCCGGAAGGTGTCCCAGCTGCTCGAGGGGCTGGGCATCACCATCGACCGCTCACTGGTCGGCAACTACATCACGGCCCTCGAGATGCAGGGGGCGTCGCTGACCGTCCTGAGGGCCGACGACGAGATGCTCGGCCTCTGGGACGCACCGGTGCACACCGCGGCACTGCGCTGGGGGGTCTGAGGATGACCGAGCCCCTCGACACCGCGTGGGCCGTCCGCTGGATCCGGGAGACGGCGCGCGTCGTCTCGGAGAACCGCGCTCTGCTCATCGACCTCGACCGAGTGATCGGCGACGCCGACCACGGCGAGAACCTCGACCGCGGTTTCGGCGCCGTCGTCCTCAAGCTGGACTCGGGAGATGCACCCGCCACGCCCTCGGCGGTGCTGAAGCTCGTCGCCATGACGCTGATGTCCACCGTCGGCGGAGCCGCCGGGCCGCTGTACGGTACCGCGTTCCTCCGCGCGGCGACGTCGCTCGGTGACGTGGAGGAGATCGACGCCCAGGCAGCGGCGACCATGATCGCGGCTGCCCGCGACGGGATCGTGGCGCGCGGCAAGGCCGAGGTGGGCGACAAGACCATGGTGGACGCGTGGACGCCCGCCGCCGAGGCGGCCGAGACCGCGGCGCAGGCCGGCGCCTCCGCCGCCGATCTCCTCGCGGCGGCGGCGAACGCGGCCCACGCCGGCGCCGTGGCGACGGAGCCGCTGATCGCGCGGAAGGGCAGGGCGAGCTACCTCGGTGAACGCAGCGCCGGGCACCAGGACCCCGGAGCGGTCTCGACCGCCCTGATCCTCTCGGCTGCCGCCCGCGCCGCCGGAGGAGAGGTGGCATGAGCGTCGGGCTGGTCATCGTCTCCCACAGCGAGAAGATCGCGGAGGGCGTCGTCGAGCTGGCCGGGCAGATGGCGGCCGACGTCGTCATCGTCGCCGCGGGTGGCGTCGACGACGGTGGGGGGACCTCACGCATCGGCACGAGCCTCGAGCGGGTGCAGGCGGGGATCGAGAGGGCGGACGGGCACGACGGCGTGGTGCTGCTGACCGATCTCGGTTCCGCCGTGATGACCGCCGAGATGGTGCTCGAGTTCCTCGACCCGTCGGTCCGCGACCGCGTGCGGCTCGCGCAGGCGGCACTCGTGGAGGGAGCGGTGGCCGCCGCGGTGCAGTCCCAGGGCGGAGGGTCGCTGGACGAGGTGGTCCGCGCCGCGGAGGGCGCCGTCGTGTCGATCCGGCCCGAGGAACTCGAACCGTTCGTGACCCACGCAGCGGCTGCACCGGGCGGACCGGTCGACACCCCCGCCGGGAGCGACGGCCCGCGAGCCGAGGGGTCGTGGACGCTACGGAACCAGATGGGTCTGCATGCCCGGCCGGCGGCCGCGCTCGCAACGGCCCTCGCGGAGCTCGACGCCGAGGTCCTGGTGAACGGCGTGGACGCGAAATCGGTGATGTTGCTCATGAGTCTCGGGCTCGGGCAGGGTAAGACGCTCACCGCGGAAGCGACCGGGCCCGACGCCCGCACCGCCGTCGAGGTGATCGGTACGGCCGTGGAGTCGGGGTTCGGCGAGCAGGCCTGACCCGCGTCCGTGACGCCGCCGGACCATTCCGTCCGGTCCGCGTGCTGTCCTGGGCCGATCACACGGCCGGTCCGCGTGCGTCGCCGGGCTCAATTGTGCAGCCGGATTGCTCAGCGTGTCGGACAGGTGTCAGCCCGGCAATGCCAGCGCGCCGTCGGACTCCTCCGCCAGGCCGTCCGCGAGGAGGCCGGCGATGGCACGGTCGAGCTGCTCCGGGGGCGCCTGCAGCGCGTGCAGCGTGGCGAGCGCCCCACCGCTGATGCCGCTGCCCGGTGCTCCGCCCCGCCCTGCGAACGTGAGCTGCCCGGCACCCGGGTCGGCACTCGGGTCGGAACCTGAGTCGGTACGCGGGTCGGAGCCCGAGCTCACCCGCGGGACGGCGCCCGGGTCAACCCCCGGGTCGGTAGGCTGATCGACGGACAGGGCGACGGGTGGTTCGGAGAGCCTGGCCCGCGGTACCGGTTCCTGCGCTTCCCTGAGCACGGCGACGATCGCCCCCCGCACCTGGCGGTCCGTCCCCGCCCACGACTGGCCCCGCGGCACGTAGGTCGGTGCGGGGCGTCCGGCCTGCACCCACGCGCAGCTGTCGATCACGGGGCAGGCGTTGCACAGCGGTGATCGGGCGGTGCAGATGACCGCTCCCAACTCCATGACGGCCGCATTCCACCGGACGGACAGGGCGTCGTCCTCGGGTAAGAGGGCGGCGGCACGCTTCATCTCCGCGCTGGTGAGCGACGGCGACGGGAGCGCCTCTCCGCCGAACAGTCGTGCGTGGACGCGACGGATGTTGGTGTCCACCACCGTCTCGCGGCGCCCGAAGGCGAAGGCGGCAACCGCGGCGGCCGTGTAGGCGCCGACGCCGGGGAGCGAGAGCAGTTCGTCGTGCGTGGAGGGGACGGCGCCTCCGTGATCGGCCACGATGGCGGTGGCTGCGGCGTGCAGACGCAGGGCGCGGCGCGGATAGCCGAGGCGGCCCCAGTGGCGGACCGCCGTGCCGGAGGGTTCGGCAGCGAGATCGGCGGGAGTGGGCCACCGTTCAAGCCACTCGCGCCAGACCGGCAGCACCCGGACCACGGGGGTCTGCTGCAGCATCACCTCGCTGACGAGGATGCCCCAGGGCGAACACCGCTCTTCCCGCCACGGTAGATCCCGGGCTGTGGAGGCGAACCATGAGGTGACGCGGAGGTGCAGGTCCTCGAGCGTCGCGCCGGTGGTCCCGGTGGTCCCGGTGGTCTCGGCCATGCCGGTCGGCGTAGCCGTGCCGGTCGACGTCGCCGTGCCGGTGGAACGAGCCGCGCGGATCGAGGTGGCCGCGCCGGCACCGGCCGTTCCTGGAGTGATCATCCTGAATACTCTAGCCACCGGCGTGGTGGCAGCCTGAATGCGGGCACCGCTCCCTAGCCTTGATGCATGGCATCGACGGGCAGTCCTCACTTCGACCCACCCCTGCGCGGCGGGCGGCGGCCGAGTCAGGCCGTGTACCGCAGGCGGCGCCTCGTCGCCGTCGTCCTGCTGCTGCTCCTGCTCGCGGGTCTGGCCGTCGGTGCCGCGACGCTCGCGGGTGCCTTCGGTCCGGGGGCGCGCGGCACCGAAGCGGCTGCCCCGACCTCCTCCGCGACGGACGCTCAGGCACCCACCCCGGACACGACGGCCCCACCGTCGGCTGCGTCGACGCCATCTCCGACACCGACACCGACACCGTCGCCGACCGCCGCATCCCCGTCCGCAACCCCGACGCCGTCCGCCACTCCGGCGCCGTCAGCGACGGCCGCCGGCTGTGCGACCGCCGTCGTCGTCGAGGCCGAGACCGACAAGCCCAGTTACGCGCCGGGGGAGGAGCCCGTGCTCTCACTCGTGGTGCGGAACACGGGCACGGAGGCGTGTGAGGTGAACGTCGGCACGTCGCAGATGGAGTTCGTGCTGACGAGCGACGGCGAGCGGGTGTTCTCCTCGGTCGACTGCCAGGCCGATTCGCAGGACCTCCAGCAGACCATCGAACCCGGCGGTGAGGAGCGCGCCACGTTCGACTGGTCGCGCACCAGGACGGTGCCGGAGTGCACGGTCGTCGACGAGGAGCCCGCGCCCGGCGAGTACACCCTCACCACGCGGCTCGGCGCGCGGAGCAGCGAGCCCGTCGGGTTCACCCTGCAGGAGTGAGCGGCCCGGCGGGGCCACCCGGTGGCAGGGCTACATGAAGCGGTCGAGGAGGCTGGTCTCCGCGATGCGCGAGAGGCCCTCCCGGACGGTCCGGGCACGCTGTTCGCCGATGCCGTCCACCGCCATGAGGTCCTCGATGTTCGCAGCCATGAGGTTCTGCAGCCCGTCGAAGTGCTCCACGAGGCGGTTCGCGACCGCGGGTGGCACGGCCTTGATGCCCGAGAGCAGCCGGTAGCCCTTGGGCTGGATCACCGCTTCGAGGGAGTCGGCCGAGGGGTTGAAGCCGAGCACGCTGGCGATGGTGCCGAGATCGATCAGGTCCGTGGAGCTGAAACCCTGCAGGGTCGCCGCGCGCTCGTCGAGCGGCGCGGTGCTCGAGCCGAGGTCCATGTAGTCCCGCAGCACCATCTCGGGACCGGGGCCGAGGCCCGTGGTCAGTTCCTCCACCTGCAGCGACAGCAGCCGGCCGTCGACGCCGAGTTCCAGGACGTACTGCGAGATCTCCTCGGAGATACGGCGGACCATCTCCTGGCGCTGCAGTGTGACTGCGACGTCGCGCACCGTGACCATCGCCTCGATCTCGAGTGCCGACAGCGAGTTCGTCACCTGGTCGAGCCGCGCACGGTAGCGCTCGAGGGTCGCCAGCGCCTGGTTCGCGCGCGCCAGGACGGGCTCGGAGCCCTCGAGGACGAATCGCAGGCCGTCGATGTAGAGGGCGATGATCTGCATGGACTGGCTGACGCTGATCACGGGCAGGCCGGTCTGCTTGGCCACGCGCTCGGCGGTCCGGTGGCGTGTGCCGGATTCCTGCGTCTCGATGGTGTGGTCGGGCACCAGTTGGACGGCGGCGCGGAGGATCCGGCTGGCGTCCTTGTCGCACACGATCGCGCCGTCCATCTTCGCCAGCTCGCGAAGGCGCGTGGGGGAGAACTCGATACCGATGTCGAACCCACCGGAGCAGATGGAATCCACGGTGCGGTCGAAGCCGAGCACGATCAGCGCGCCGGTGCGGCCGCGCAGGATGCGTTCGAGGCCGTCGCGCAGCTGCGTTCCGGGGGCAACCCGGGCGAGGGTGGCTTTGAGCGAGTCCTCCGGACTGCGGACCATGGGCCTATCCTTTCGCCGCACACGCCGTCGGGGACCCGGCACGGACGGGCGGTCGGCGTCGTCGTGCTCCAGGAGAGGATGGCCGGGGCTGCGGACGGGCCGCGCAGCCAACGCAATACTACTGGCGGTGGCGGGACCTCAGCGCCGGGGCGCGTCGCAGATCGGTAACGTCGACGGCACGACGACGGCGGCCGGCCCCGTGGGACGTGCTGAGCGCACAGCCCGCCGGGTCACGCGTTGGAGGGAAGCAGTTCGCCGATCGGCACCTGGACGCGGCGCTTGATCTCGTCGCGAATGGGCCGGACGGACTCCACGCCCTTGCCCGCCGGGTCCTCGAGCACCCAGTCCTCGTAGCGCTTGCCCGGGAAGTACGGGCATTCGTCGCCGCAACCCATCGTGACCACCACGTCCGAGGCCCGGACGGCGTCCGTGGTGAGGATCTTCGGCGTCTCGGCGGTGATGTCGATACCCTTCTCCCTCATGGCCTCGACGGCCGAGGGGTTCACCTGATCGGCAGGCTGCGACCCGGCCGAGAGGACATCGATGCGCCCTCCGGAGAGGTGGCTCAGGTACGCCGCAGCCATCTGTGAGCGGCCTGCATTGTGGACGCAGACGAAGAGGACCGAGGGCCTGACGGCTTCAGCTGAGGCGGTGGTCATGGGGATCCTTCGGTGGCGGGCGCGCGCCGTACTCGGCGTTCCCGGAGGTCGATCGGTGGCGGTCCGAGTACGCGCAAACGTATCGATGAGTGTCAATGCGTTGGTATGCTGGGCGTATGACCACTGTCTCCGCGGACGTCGCAGAGCGCGCCTCCGATGCGCTGTCCTCCGACGCGCTGTCCTCAGATGCGTCGTCCTCCGCTGCGTCGTCCTCCGCTGCGTCGTCCCTCGCTGCCGAGGAGCGCTGCTGCGTGCCCTCGGGTGTACAGGCGATGAGCCCCGAGCGGGCCGACGCACTCGCCAGGCAGTTCAAGGCGCTCGCCGACCCGGGCGGCTCCGCCTGGTCTCCCTGATCTCGTCGAGTGCCGGGAACGAGGCATGCGTGTGTGACCTGACCGGCCCGCTCGGCCTCGGTCAGCCCACGGTCTCCCATCACCTGAAGGTCCTCGTCGACGCGGGCATCCTGCACCGCGAGAAGCGCGGCGTGTGGGCGTACTTCTCGATCGTGCCCGGGGCGCTCGACTCCCTCGCGCATGTGCTGACCGAAAATCCCTGAGCCCTTTCAGTCTCCACCGACACCCCGAAGCGAGAACACGTGACTCCTCAGGCCCGCCCGTCCGTCCTGTTCGTGTGCGTCAAGAACGGCGGCAAGTCGCAGATGGCCGCCGGTCTCATGGCGAAGGTCGCGGGTGCGTCCGTCCTCGTCGACTCCGCCGGCACCGCACCCGGCTCCGCGGTGAACGCCCTCTCCGCCGAGGTGCTCGAGGACGTCGGGGTGGACATCCGAGCGAACACGCCCCGGAGGATCACGGCCGAGGACCAGGCACGGGCCGACGTCGTCGTCCTCCTCGGGGCCGAGGCGCAGGTCGACGCGGTCGAAGGCCCGCGGTACGAGCGCTGGGAGACCGATGAGCCCAGCGAGCGCGGCATCGACGGCATCGAGCGCATGCGCCTGGCACGCGACGACATCCTCGCCCGCGTCACCGCCTTACACGCCTCCCTCACCACCTGACCGACCGCTTCCCACTCCCGCGTCGCCGTGCCCGCGGGAGGTGGTCCGTCATGCGTGGACGGTTTCCTCCCGTGCCACGGCATCCTCGCCTTCCTCTCAGCCCTTCCTGCCCTCCTGTAAGGAGCCCTGCGCCATGACCGGTATGACCGTGGTCGCCGTCCTGATCTTCCTCGCCACCCTGACCCTCGTCATCTGGCAGCCGCGGGGTCTCGGCATCGGCTGGTCCGCGCTCGGCGGGGCGGTCGCGGCGCTGCTCACCACGGTGGTGAGCCTCTCCGACGTCCCGGTGGTGTGGGACTTCGTGTGGAACGCGACCTTCGCCTTCGTGGCGATCGTGATCATCTCGCTGATCCTCGACGAATCGGGCTTCTTCACCTGGGCCGCACTCCACGTCGCCCGCTGGGGGCGGGGCAACGGGCTGCTGCTGTTCACGCTGATCGTCCTGCTCGGTGCCGCGATCTCCGCGGTGTTCGCGAACGACGGCGCCGCCCTGATCCTCACGCCGATCGTCATCCAGATGCTCCTCGCCCTCGACTTCCCGGCTAAGGCCTCGCTCGGCTTCGTGATCGCGTGCGGATTCATCGCCGACGCGGGAAGCCTGCCGCTGGTGGTGTCCAATCTCGTGAACATCGTCACCGCCGACTTCTTCGACATCGGCTTCGCCCGCTACGCCGTCGTCATGGTGCCCGTCGGCATCGTGTCGGTGGCCGCGAGCCTCGGCGTCCTGCTCCTGTTCTTCCGCCGGGCCATCCCGCGCCACTACGACGTCGGAGACCTCGCCCGGCCGGGCTCCGCCATCACCGATCCGCTGACCTTCAGGACGGGCTGGGTGGTGCTCGGAATCCTCCTGATCGGCTACTTCGCAGCGGAACCGCTCAGCGTGCCGCTCTCGGCCGTCGCGGGCGTCGGCGCGGTGGTCCTGATGCTCGTGGCCTCCCGACAGCCCGGGTTCCTGTTCGCCCGGTCCTCCGGAAGCGCCGCGGCGGGAGCCACCGGGGCGCCGGGACCCTCGAGGGCCACCCCGACGGCCCCGGACGGCACCGCCCCGGCGCGCGCCATCTCGGTACCGCGGATCCTCCGGGAAGCGCCCTGGCAGATCGTCCTGTTCTCCATCGGGATGTACCTCGTGGTGTACGGGCTGCGGAACCAGGGCCCCACGGACGAGCTCGCGGGCGTCTTCGCGGGCATCGGCTCCCACGGTGTCCTGATCACGGCACTCGGTGTCGGGGTGATCGTGGCGGTCCTCGCCTCGCTCATGAACAACCTCCCCACCGTGCTGATCGCGGCACTGGCCATCGGCTCGGCCGGAGCGACGGGGCTGACGCAGGAGGCGATGATCTACGCGAACGTCATCGGGTCGGACCTCGGGCCGAAGATCACGCCCATCGGCAGTCTCGCGACTCTCCTGTGGCTGCACGTGCTCGACCGCAAGGGCATCCACATCGGCTGGGGTCAGTACTTCCGCACGGGGATCGTCCTCACGCTGCCGGTCCTCGTCATCACGCTGGTGGCCCTGGCCGGGTGGCTCACCGTCGTCGGGGTGTAGGCGCGGACGAACGGCTGTGCGGTCGCCGAGATGGGCCGGGCGGCCGCGTCAGGAGAGGCTCGGGTCAGAAGAGGATCGCGAGCGCCTCGGCCAGCGTCGACACCTCGCGCACCGAGAAGCCTTTCGGCACGGGCCCGGTGCCGCCGGGTGAGGCGGGCACGATCGCGTGGGTGAAGCCGAGCCGCTCCGCCTCCTGGATGCGCCGGCCGATCCCGGGCACGGGGCGCACCTCGCCTGCGAGGCCCACTTCGCCGAACGCGATCAGCCGCGCCGGCAGCGGGTGGTCCGCCTTCGCCGAGGCGATGGCGAGGGCGACGGCGAGATCCGTCGCCGGCTCGGTCAGCCGAACACCGCCGACGGTCGCGACGTAGCTGTCGTCCTTGTGGAGGCTCAGCGAGGCCCGGCTCTGCAGCACCGCCAGAAGCATGGCGACCCTCGAGCTGTCGAGCCCGCTCGTGGCACGCCGCGGCTGTGAGTTCGGTGATTCGGCGAGCAGTGCCTGCACCTCGGCAAGCAGTGGTCGGCGCCCCTCGAGGGTCACGGTGATGCACGTACCGGAGACCGGGTCCTTGGTCCGCGAGACGAACAGTCCGCTCGGGTCGGCAAGCCCTTCGATCCCGGCGTCCGTCAGGTCGAAGCAGCCAACCTCGTCCGTGGGGCCGTAGCGGTTCTTGATGGCCCTGAGCAGCCGCAGCCGGGAATGGCGCTCACCCTCGAACTGGCAGACCACGTCCACGAGGTGCTCCAGCAGTCGCGGGCCTGCGATGGAGCCGTCCTTGGTGACGTGTCCCACGAGCAGGGTGGTCATGCCGCGGGCCTTCGCCGCGCCGATGAGCGACGCCGCGACCTCGCGCACCTGGGTCACCCCGCCGGCGCTGCCGTCCACGGCAGCGCTGCTGAGCGTCTGCACGGAGTCCACCACCAGGAGGGAGGGGTCGAGCTTCTCCACCTGACCGAGGGCCTGGCCGAGGTCCGTCTCCGCGCTGAGGTAGAGGGAGTCGGCGACGGCGTCGATCCGATCCGCGCGCAGCTTCACCTGCGCCGCGGACTCCTCGCCCGTGACGTAGAGGACGTCCTTGCCGAGCCGGGCCACGCGCGCGGCGACGTCGAGCAGGAGCGTGGACTTGCCGACACCCGGTTCGCCGGCGAGCAGGATCACGGCGCCCGGCACGAGGCCACCGCCCAGCACGCGGTCGAGCTCGTCGATCTTCGTGGGCTGGAAGCCCGAGAGGGTCGCGTCGACGTCGGCGATCCGGCGCGCGGGCGTCGTCACGGCGGTGGCCGCCGTCGTGCGCGCCGTCACCTGGCCCGCCTCCTCGACGGTGCCCCATGCCTGGCACTCGCCGCACCGGCCCACCCACTTCGCCGTGGTCCAGCCGCATTCCGCGCACCGGAAGTTGGGGAGGTTGCCGCGGCCCGAGCGCGCGGTGGTGGAGGTCTTCGTGGCCATGGTGTCAGGCTACCGGCGGGTACCGACGATCCTGGGTGGCAGGTACCGCTGTGGAGTAGGGGTCAGAGCCGCGGCATGTAATCGGCGGCGTCCTCGTGGGAGAGGCCCGTCGCCTCCAGCAGGTCCACGACCAGCGGCCGGAGCAGCAGCACCAGGCCCTCGCCCTCAAGCCCGCTGATCCGCAGGGTCTGGGGGTGGAGGTCCGTGGCCACGGCGGCGAGCTCGTTGCGGGCCTGCCGGAGGTTGAGGCTCCGCTCTGTCGAGTCCCGGGAGGACAACGCGCGGCTGAGGGTGTCGACGGCGTCCGCGGTGTCGTCGATGGACTGCCCGAGGGTCTCGATCTCGTCGTCGGACAGGGCCGTGTGGTTGATGGCGGAGGTCAGCCGCCGCGAGAACACCCTGCTGTTGCGGATCGCGAGGTCGATGGACTCGACCGCACTGCGCAGGTCGCCCAGCTCGTCCCGGTGACGCCGGTAGGCGGGCGAGAGGCGTGCCACCTCCTGCGCGGCGCGCATGCTGCCCGTCAGGCCGTCGAGCTGCGATTGACAGTTCCGGGCGCGGACGAGTGCGTGCCAGGCCATGGTCGAATCACTCTCACGGAGGGCCGAGGCGCTCTCGCGCAGCACGGCGGCCAGCTCCCCGAGGAGCCCTCGGACGTTCGTCTTCGGCTCCCGGCGGGGGTCGCGTGGCAGCAGCATCGTCACGATCAGCGCGAAGAGTCCGCCCACGATCGCGTCCGCGCTGCGCGTGAAAGGACCCCCGTCGGGAGCCGGGAGGAGCACCACCAGTAGCGACTGCAGGCCCAGCTGTGTGGTGAAGATGGTGCCGCTGTCGAGGAAGCGTGCGAGGAGGATGGAGACGAAGAGGACGACGGCGGCCTGCCAGAGCCCTGTACCGAGGACGTGCAGGAGCAGATCGCCGAGAGTGATGCCGAGGGTGCAGCCGATGGCCACCTCGAGTACCCGCCGCAGGCGTGGATCACGCGAGAACCCGAGGGCGATCAGCGAGGACGTCGCGGCGAACAGGGGGCCGTCGTGGCCGAGCACGTACTCGGCGAAACCGTATGCGCCGACGGCACAGATCGTCATTTGCAGTGCGGTGACCACCGAGTTGGCGCTGCGCCGTGATCCCACTTGTAAGCGAGTGCGCAAAAAGGCGAGGGCAGTGACGACTCCCTGACGCGGCGGCATGCCCCCAGTCTAGGAGGTGCCCTTCAGGAGATCTTCGTCTCATTCGCAAGCGCGGATCGGCCGCACCGGGCAATGGTTGTGCGCTGTTCACCTTTCGTTAACGTCTGCCGGTCAGTCTCTTTACCTGCACTGCCTAACTTCGGGATGTACCCGAAGAGGTACCTCTCTACCGAGCGCCGTCCTGCGCTCCGATTAACATTCCCTGGAAGGGGCACAATCTCGTGAAGGCACTTCGTTTCGGCCGCGCTGCGGCAGTATTTTCCATCGCAGCGTTGGCATTGACAGCATGCGGGTCTGACAACGCGACTGGCGAGCCGGCAGCATCCGGAGCCCCTGCGTCCGAAGGCGCTGCAACTGTCAGCGGAAACCTGACCGGCGCAGGATCATCGGCCCAGAACGCTGCGATGACCGCGTGGCAGGAAGGGTTCTCCTCGGCAAACGACGGCGCGACCGTCCAGTACTCGCCGGATGGCTCCGGCGCAGGCCGTGAGGCCTTCCTCGCCGAGGCCGTTCAGTTCGCCGGCTCGGACGCCTACCTGGACGACGAGGAGTACGCCGCCTCGCAGGAGATCTGTGGCCCCGATGGCGCCATCAACATCCCGGTCTACGTCTCCCCGATCGCAATCGCGTTCAACCTCGAGGGCGTGGACGAGCTCAACCTCGACGCACCGACCATCGCGTCGATCTTCCGCGGGGAGATCGCCACGTGGGACGACGAGGCCATCGCTTCGCAGAACTCCGACGCCGAGCTTCCCAGCACGCCGATCACCGTCGTTCACCGTTCGGATGACTCCGGTACCACCGAGAACTTCACCGATTACCTCGCCGCAGCGGCACCCGATGTCTGGACCGACGAGGCCGACGGCGCCTGGCCGGCAGAGCTCGTCGCGGAGAACGCCCAGGGCACCAATGGCGTGGTTTCCACCACGACGAGCACCGATGGCGCGATCACCTATGCCGATGCTTCCGCCGTCGGTGACCTCGGCACCGTAGCGGTGCAGGTCGGCGAGGAGTACGTGCCGTACAGCCCCGAGGCCGCCGCCGCCGCCGTCGACGTCGCAACCCCTGTCGAGGGCCGGTCGGACGTCGACATGTCCCTCGAGCTCGAGCGTGATACCGAAGAGGCAGGCACCTACCCCGTCGTCCTCGTCTCCTACCACATCGTCTGCAGCACCTACGAGGACCAGGAGACCGTCGATCTCGTCAAGGCTTTCGAGTCCTACGTGGTCAGCGAAGAGGGCCAGCAGACAGCTGAAGGTTCCGCCGGCAACGCGCCGATCTCGGAGACCGTCCGCACGGACGCCCAGACCGCCATCGATTCGATCACGGTAGCGTCCTAGTCGATGTGTACGCCCCGCCGGGATCCGCTGGATCCGGGCGGGGCGTGCGCCGTCCGCGGTACGATCCGGTTCTCACCGGCTCCGCGATCCTGATCCAGGCGCGTAGCGCCCACCACTCGCTCTGAAGGGTTCCCCGTGTCGACCAACACTCTGGCCAAGAGAGAGGTGGGAGGTAAGTCCGGAGACAAGGTCTTCTCCGGGGCCACCCTCGCCGCGGGCTGCCTCATCCTGGCAGTCCTGTTCGGTGTCGCCCTGTTCCTCGTCATCCAGGCTCTGCCCACGTTCAGCGCCGACCCCACGGACATCACCGGTGGAGAGGGCTTCGGCACCTACATCTTCCCGATCGTCGTCGGGACAGTCATCGCGGCCGCGATCGCGCTGCTCATCGCGACCCCCCTCGGCATCGGCGTGGCGCTCTTCATCTCGCACTACGCGCCTCGGCGCCTGGCCATGGGCTTCGGGTACCTGATCGACCTGCTCGCGGCCATCCCGTCGGTCGTCTACGGAGCCTGGGGTTATGCAGTCCTTGCTCCCCTTCTCGCCTCCGGGTACGGCTGGCTCGCCACGAACCTCGGCTGGCTGCCCATCTTCGCCGGCCCGGCGAGCCAGACCGGCCGTACCATCCTCACGGCGGGCATCGTGCTCGCGGTCATGGTGCTCCCCATCATCACGTCCCTCAGCCGTGAGATCTTCCTGCAGACGCCCACGCTCCACGAGGAAGCCGCGCTCGCCATGGGCGCCACGCGCCTCGAGATGATCCGGATGGCGGTCCTGCCCTTCGCCCGCGCAGGCATCGTCAGTGCCGCGATGCTCGGTCTCGGCAGGGCCCTCGGTGAGACCATGGCCGTTGCGCTCGTGCTCTCGGGAGGCGCCCTCGGGGCCAGCCTCATCCAGTCCGGCAACCAGACGATCGCCGCCGAGATCGCCCTCAACTTCCCGGAGGCGTTCGGGCTGCGGCTCAGCGAGCTCATCGCAGCCGGCCTCGTGCTCTTCGTCATCACCCTGGCGGTCAACATCATCGCGCGCTTGATCATCAGCCGCCACAAGGAATTCTCGGGAGCCAACTGACATGAGCAGCTCAACTCTTGAAAAGCGGAAGTCGCAGCTGACGAAGGGCAGGATGCCCTCGTACGTGGTCTGGGTGGTGCTCGCCGCCGCCGTCGTCCTCGGTGCGGCCGCTGCCGCCGTGATCGGCTTCAACGTGTTCCTGTGGGCCTTCCTCGCTGCCGTGTTCTTCATCATCGGCGCCACGGTGGTCACCGCCGTGAAGGAGGGCGGCCGGAAGGCATCGGACTCCCTCATGACGTACCTGGTGTACGGGTGCTTCATCATCGCGCTCCTCCCGCTGCTCTCCGTCATCTGGACGGTCCTCGAGCGCGGCCTGCCCGGGCTCTCCTACGACTTCTTCTTCACCTCGATGAATGGCGTCACCGGCGCGACCGACAACGCCTCGAAGGAGACCGGCGCGCCGGTGCTGGGCGGCGCTTACCACGCGATCGTCGGGACGCTGCAGATCACCCTGTGGGCCACGCTCATCTCGGTGCCGATCGGTCTGATGGCCGCCGTGTACCTCGTCGAGTACGGCACGGGCGGCACGCTGGACCGCGCGATCACCTTCTTCGTGGACGTCATGACCGGCATCCCCTCGATCGTCGCGGGCCTGTTCGCCGCAGCCTTCTTCGCCCTGCTCTTCGGTCCGGGCACCAGAACGGGCTTCGTGGCGGCGGTCGCGCTGTCGGTGCTGATGATCCCGGTCGTGGTGCGCTCCACGGAGGAGATGCTGAAGATCGTCCCGAACGAGCTGCGCGAGGCGGCCTACGCGCTCGGCGTCCGCAAGTGGCGCACGATCGTGAAGGTGGTGGTGCCGACGGCGATCTCCGGTATCGCCTCTGGCGTAACCCTCGCGATCGCGCGCGTGATCGGTGAGACGGCGCCTATCCTCGTCACGGCGGGCTTCGCGAGTTCCATCAACGTCAACGTCTTCGGTGGCTGGATGAGCACCCTCCCCACGTTCATCTACTACCAGATCCTCACGCCCACCTCCCCGACGAACATCGACGCGAGCACCCAGCGCGCCTGGGCGGCGGCGCTGATCCTCATCGTGATGGTGATGCTCCTCAACCTCGTGGCCCGTCTGGTCGCCCGGGCGTTCGCGCCCAAGACCAGCCGCTGATCCGCGGCCTGCCGCCCGACCCGAAACGATAAGGAAAGAATGTCCAAGCGAATCGACGTCAAGGACCTGAACGTCTACTACAGCAAGTTCCTTGCCGTGGAGGACGTCAACATCAACATCGAGGCACGCTCCGTCACGGCGTTCATCGGCCCCTCGGGCTGCGGCAAGTCCACGTTCCTCCGCACCCTGAACCGCATGCACGAGGTCATCCCCGGCGCGCGCGTCGAGGGTGAGGTGCTGCTGGACGGCGACAATCTCTACGACTCCGCGGTGGACCCGGTGACCGTTCGTGGCCAGATCGGCATGGTCTTCCAGCGCCCCAACCCGTTCCCCACCATGTCCATCCGTGACAACGTGCTCGCCGGCGTCAAGCTCAACGACAAGCGCATCAGCAAGTCGGACGCGGACGCGCTCGTCGAGAAGTCGCTGCGGGGAGCCAACCTGTGGAACGAGGTGAAGGACCGCCTGGGACGTCCCGGCTCCGGTCTCTCGGGTGGCCAGCAGCAGCGCCTCTGCATCGCCCGCGCCATCGCCGTCTCGCCGCAGGTCATCCTCATGGACGAGCCGTGCTCCGCGCTCGACCCCATCTCGACGCTCGCGATCGAGGACCTCATCAACGAACTCAAGGCCGAGTACACGGTGGTCATCGTGACGCACAACATGCAGCAGGCAGCACGCGTGTCCGACCGCACGGCGTTCTTCAACATCGCCGGGACGGGCAAGCCGGGCAAGCTCATCGAGTACGACGACACCACCACGATCTTCAACAACCCGAGTATCAAGGCCACGGAGGACTACGTCTCCGGTCGCTTCGGGTAAACCCCTGACGCACTGCGGCACAGCACCGCGAACGACGACGGCGGCTCCTTCCGGGGCCGCCGTCGTCGTGCGTCCGGCCGTGGGCCGCAAACCCGGGGCAGATGTCCCGCGGAAGGGGTAAAGGAACCCCGTGTCCGGACAGCCGCCGCGGCGGCACCGGGAATCGTGAGGGTCGATCCCTGCCGGCGACCTAGAGCAGCGGGCTCAGGGCGAGGAAGAAGATGGCGCCCATCAAGGCGGTCGCCGGCGCGGTGGTCAGCCAGACCGCGAGGATGCGAATCACGGTGGGACGCTGCACGGAGGCGCTGTGGCCGTTCGCACCTGCGCCCACGATCGCCGAGGTCATGGTGTGCGTGCTCGAGAGCGGCACGTGGAGCGAGATGGCCCCGATGAAGAGCATCACCGAGCTCACTCCCTGCGCCGTCATGCCGCGCAGCGGATCTACACGGACCAGCTTGTTGCCGAGGGTGTGGGTGATCCGCCAGCCGCCGAACAGTGATCCCGTGGCCAGCAGCACGGCGGCGAACACCTGGACCCAGAGCGGCATGTCCGAGCCGACGGCGTAGCCGGAGCCCACCAGCGCGAGCAGGATCACCGCCATGGTGCGCTGTCCGTCCTGGAGCCCGTGCCCCAGTGCGAACGCCCCGGCCAGCACCGACTGCGCCATGCGGTTGCCGCGGTTCACAGCCGCGGGGGAGCCGTTGCGCAGCAGCCACGTGGCCGGGAACACCGCCACGTAGGCGAGCACGTAGGCGACGACGGGCGAGAGCACGAGCGGCAGTGCGATCTGGAGCAGGAGCATCCGGCCCATGCCGTCCATGGACGGGCCGCTGGTCAGCTGGGACGCGGCGCCGGCTCCCACGAGGCCGCCGAGCAGGGCGTGCGTGGACGAGGATGGCTTGCCGCGGTACCACGTGAACAGTCCCCAGAGGCAGGCTGCGAGCAGGGCCCCCATGAGGATGCCGAGTCCAACGGTGCCCGAGGGGAGCCCGATGGCGGCGTCCGTGAAGAAGAGTGCCAGGGAGGTGCTGAGGAGCGCGCCCACGAGGTTGAACAGGGCCACGAGCAGGACGGCGACGGTGGGCGTGAGCGCCCGCGTACGCACCGCAGTGGCCACCGAGTTGGAGACGTCGTGGAAGCCGTTGAGGAAGGCGAAACAGCCGGCCGTGGCCACGACGGCACCGAGGAGGAGGGGCTCCACCTACGATTCCTTGACGATGATGCCGCCAACCTGCGTGGCGACCCTCCGGATGTCCTTCGTGACGTCGACGAGCTGGTTCGCCACGTCCCGGTGCCGGGCGTAGACGAGCGGCTTGTGGTCGTTCAGGAGTTCGGCGCACCAGCTGCGGTGCGTCCGCTCCGCGCGGCGGGAGAGCCGGAGGATCTCGATCCAGTACTCCTCGAGGTCCTCCATGGACGTGAGGCGCTGCATCGCGGTGGCGGTGAGCTCGGCCTGCCGGTTGATGACCTCGAGCTGGTCCGCGGCCCGGCGGCTGAGCTTGCTCAGCTTGTACAGGGCGATCAGCTCACCGGCGCCGTCGAGCTTCTCGATCGCCTCGTTGAGCAGCCGCGACAGCGCATAGAGGTCCTCCCGCGGCAGGGGGTTGATGAAGGAGGACCGCATGGAGGTGAGGAGGGCGAAGTGCAGGTCGGTCGACGCGGACTCGTGCTGGTGGAGTTCCTCCACGAGGCGGTCGTACTCCTGGGTGGAGGCCCCGAGGATGGCGGACATGGTGCCGACGCCGAGGACGAGTTGCTGCGCCATCCGCGAGAGGAGTTCGAGCCCGGCGTTCTCCTGTGGGAAGAGGCGTAGTTTCACGGAGTCTTCCTGGACGGGCACGGAGCTCTCAGTGCGGCGGGCGGTACCGGACGCACTGCGTCGGGGCAAAGTAGTGGCGCCGAACCGGGAGCGCCTCTCGGCGGAAGGCCGCTCGAAGCGGCTGAGTGTTGAAGCCCGGGGGTTCCACGGTCCGACGCCTCTTCAAGTCTTGCCCTCCCCGCAGCCCGTGTCAACATCGGTCCCCGGGACGTTCAGTCGAGCTCCCCGCGACGCCACGACGACGCGGCGTGCTCGAGGTCCTCGGCCGTCTTGATCAGTTGGTGGGAGTTCCGCGTGAGTTTGGAGGCGTGGGCGCCGTTGGCGATCTCGGCGTCGTCGGCGTGGTTCGCCTGTCCGAGGGCGATCACCCGGCAGAACGCGGCGAAGCGTTCCAGCGCGACGTCGAACTCGCCCTCGAAGGCGCCGGAGAGGATGGTGTCCGCCATCGCGGTCATCTCCGCGGCACCCGGCGGCTCGGCGACCCCGGCCACCACTTTCGAGACCTGCGCCACCTCCTTGCCCGACGTGAAGTACGCGGCGATGCGCTCAGGGTTCTGCTGGGTCGCCGCCCGCAGTGCGTACAGCCGCCAGAGGGCGCCCGGGAGGGAGCGTGCGGGGCTTTCCGCCCACATCTCCGCGATGGCCTCGAGACCCTGCTGGTCGGCGAGCTCGACGAGCCGCCGGGTGACGTCGGGATCATCGGCATCGCGTCCGTGGTGCACCAGTGCGTGCGCCGCCATGTGTGCCGCCTCGGACACCCGGGAGGGGTCCACGCCACCCGCGAACACCTCGAAATCCATGGGTGCGAAAGGCTTCGGCTTGTGCGGCCGAGGGCTCTTGTTGGTGTAGTCGCCGTCCATGGGACGAGGATACTCCTGCGGTTCACCGGCCCTGCCGCCGTACCCGGGGCGGAGGCCTTCTGCGATAAAGTGGACGGGTCATCGCTGCACGACGGCGGCTCCCGCCGGCCGGGCACGATGCGGCGGGCCCTTAGCTCAGTTGGCTAGAGCAATGGACTTTTAATCCGTGGGTCGTGGGTTCGAGCCCCACAGGGCCCACCGCCACGCAGGAGGGGTTCCGGTACGCGCCGGGACCCCTTCTGCGTGTGAGGGATCAGCCGGCAAGCTCGTGCACCACGAAGGCCGACAGGAAACCGAGCGCGGCGATCAGCCCGGTGAGCAGGTGCTGCCGTTCGAACGCCTCGGGGATCATGGTGTCCGCGACCATGGCGAGGATGGCGCCGGTGGCGATCGCGGTGATGAAGGCGATGGTGCCGCCCGGAGCCTCTGCCAGGAGGGTGTAGCCCGCGAGGGCGGCGAGCCCGGAGGCCAGCGCGATCCCACCCCAGAGTCCGAACACGTACCGCGCGCTGCGGGCCGCGTTCTTCATGCCCGCGCTGCTCGAGAGACCCTCCGGCACGTTGGAGACGAACACCGCGACGAGCACGGCGGGGTTGATCGCCCCTCCGGCCACCAGCCCGAGCCCGAGGACCACCGACTCCGGGACACCGTCCAGCAGGGCCCCGAGCGCGACCGCGTTGCCGCTCCCGGCGTCGTCCTCGGTGGGCTGCTGGGAGCCCGAGCGTTTTCGGTGCTGCGCGCCCCGGTGGGCGAGCAGGACATTCCCGCCGACATGGGTGAGCGCGCGGCGAGGAAGCCGAGCGCCGTGGGCGCCAGGCCGCCCGTCTCCTCGGCCTCGGCGACCAGTTCGAACGCGAGAGCGGAGATGAGCGCGCCGGCGCCGAACGCCATGACGTAGGACACCACCTGCGGCGGGACGCGCCAGCGCCGTGCGATCGCGGCGCCGATGAGGAGGGCGGCGCCCGCGACGGCACCCCACCCGAACGCCTGCATCCGGAGCGGCACACCACACCTCTCCCTGGTCGTCCTGCTGACCGACCTGGCCGACGGCGTGGATCGACGGCCCAGCGTCGCACGGCCCCGGCCTATCCGGGGCAGGATGTTCGGCCGGATCCGCCCCTTGACCGGTCCTGTCCGGGGAGTCCCGACCGGATGATCCGGCGGCGCGCCGGACGGGCCACCGTGCGACGTCGAATCGTTACCTCCCGGACTCCTTCCGTCCTCGGAGCGCCGTTAGGCTCGAAGGACGGAAGCACGATCATCGGTGCCGAGCTGTGTCCCTGGGGCCGTTCGGCCGGGAGCTGAAGGGTCCTCATGCGAGTACGCGCACACTGCTCGGTCGCCGTACTGACGGCCTGCCTTCTCGTCACCTCGGCCCCCGCGGCGCTCGCGGACCCCGCGGACGAAACCCGATCATTGGGGACAGGGGCGTCGGCCGACGCCCGGACGCCCCTCCGGTTCGCGACCTACAACGCGAGCCTCAACCGCCTCGCGGCAGGGGATCTGGTCAGGGACCTCAGCACGCGCGGCAACGCCCAGGCCCGGGCCATCGCCGAGGTGGTGCAGATCAACCGCCCGGACGTCCTGCTGCTCAACGAGTTCGACTACGTCCCGGACGACAGGGCCGCGAACCTGTTCCGTGACAACTACCTCGCGGTGGGCCAGAACGGCCGTACCCCGATCGACTACCCGTACGTGTACACGGCGCCCTCCAATACGGGCGTGCCGAGCGGGTTCGACCTCAACAACGACGGCACGGTGGGTGGCGCGGACGACGCCCTGGGCTTCGGCACTTTCGAGGGCCAGTACGGCATGGTCATCTACTCCCGCTACCCCATCGAGCAGCAGGACGTCCGCACCTTCCGGACCTTCCTGTGGAACGACATGCCCGGGGCCCTCCTGCCCGACAACGCGGCCACCGCGACGCCCGGCGACTGGTACTCGCCCGAGGAACTGAACGCGCTGCCGCTGTCCAGCAAATCGCACTGGGACGTCCCCGTGACCGTGGGCGGCCGTACCGTGCACGTCCTCGCCAGTCACCCCACCCCGCCCGTGTTCGACGGCGCCGAGGACCGCAACGGCAGGCGCAACAGCGACGAGATCCGCTTCTGGTCCGACTACGTGACCTCGGGCGCGGCCGCCTCCTACATCTACGACGACGACGGCGGCACGGGCGGCCTGAAGCGCGGCGAGCGCTTCGTCATCATGGGGGACCAGAACAGCGACCCCCTCGACGGCGACTCCCGCGAGGGGTCCATCGACCAGCTGCTGCAGAACAAGCTCGTGCAGGATCCGACGCCCACGTCGCGGGGTGCCGTCGAGGCCTCGGCGCTGCAGGGTGGCGCGAACGCGATCCATCAGGGCGACGCCGCGCTGGACACGGCCGACTTCGAGGACCGGAACGCCGGCAACGTGCGCGTGGACTACGTGCTCCCGTCCCGCGGACTGCGGGTGGCCGGCTCCGGCGTCTTCTGGCCCCGCGTAGGACAGCCGGGGTCCGAACTGACGGGCATCTTCCCGTTCCCCACGAGCGACCACCGGCTCGTCTACGTGGACATCACCGTGAACGGGTCGCGGCAGCGCTGACCCGCGGAGCACCACTCCCTTGCCCGGGCCCGCACGGCGGGTGTACGTTCGAGGGCATGAGGACAATCCTGTTTCAGTAGCGAGACGGCTCCGCCGATCTCACCGCATCTTGTCGATGTCATCACTCCAAGTGCGCCCACTGAACCCGGTCCTCGACACCCGTCGCCGCAGCTGATGGTGCGCGCCGTGGGGTCCGCCGTTGCTGAGTGAGCGCTCCGAACGGAAGGAACCCCATGACCAGCACACCCAAGAAATCAGTCACGTCCGAGGAATCGGAACGCACCGACGCCGCAGCGGCTCGCGCTCGCAAACTGCTCGACGATCCGCGCGCGAGGCTCGCCCTGGAGAAGAAGAACCAGGCGGCCAAGCCCTCCGCGGGAACCGGTGCAGGCCACGCGAAAGCGGCGCACGAGAGCGGGAAGCAGGGCAAGAAGGAGAAGAAGGTGCGTTGGTGAGGCGGGCTCGCAGCGCCGGTTAACTGGAGCTGGCTCCGAGTTCTGCGTATGGGGGAATCGCAGAATTCGGAGCCAGCGATCTCAGTATACTTCGACGGGACACTGGAAAGTCCAATCGAAAGGTGAGAATGGCCGTCACAGCAAAAGCCTTTCAGCTGTGGCGTTCCCGCGTCGCCCCGCAGGCCACCGTGACGGACGTCTGCCGTGTCGCCGGGATCAAACGGTCGACCCTCGCGCAGCAGTTGGTGCGCGGGAAGGTGTCCGTCGCGACCGTCGTCGCGATCGCCCGGGGGTACGGCGTCTCCCCGGTGCGGGCCCTCGCCGAGTTCGACGGGTACGAGGACGTCCCGGCGGGCGTGCGCACCCCCACCGATGCCGAACTGGTCAGCCAGGTCTCCCACATCGACATCCTCCGCCTGCTGCTGGCACGCAGCGCTGACGAGGAGTGCGCGGGGACGGACCTCCAGTTGCAGCTCGCCCCGTTCCCGCACCGGAACTCCGTGCGGGCATGGATCGAGGCGGTGGACCCGGGTGATCTCCGCCAGCAGATCGCCCTCAGGACCGGCGTGGCCCGGCAGAACCTGTCCGCGCAACTCACGGCCGGGCGGCTCGCCCCGGAGATCGCCGTGGAGGCCGCGCGCATCGCCGGGGTCTCGCTGACGAGCGGTCTTGTGGTCACCGGTCTGCTCACGCCCGAGGAGGGTGGCTGGCCGGAGGACGGACGGGCTCGCGCCCTGTGTGCCATGCCGGACCTCGATCTCGTGTTCCTGGCCCGCGACAGGCTCGACGTGCTCGGCAAGCAGATCAGACGTTCCGAGCTCGACGACACGAAGGATCGCGCCATGTGGGAGAACCTCGGATGAACCCGGCCATCATCCAGTGGGGGGCGCTGGCCCTGTGCGCAGTGGGGGCCGTGATCCGTGTGCCCGGGCTGAGGAACGGGCAGGGCCGGACCGTCTTCGCCGCTCTCGTCCTCCTGACGGCAGCCGTGGCGCTGTCCCTCTCACCGATCTACGAAGTGGTGGACGCGGCTCTGGGCGGCGTCAACGTGGCGAACCTCGTGCTCCGCTTCGTTCTGTATGCCGTGTTCGTGCTCCTCGGTGTGCGCATGGCGGCGGCCTTCGGTTCCGCGCTCGGGAAGCGGCTGATCATCGGGCCGTTCGGCGTGGCGATCCTTGCGCTGACGGTGATCGCCACGCTGTATTTCTTCGTCGCCAGCGAGCTGCCCACGAGCTCACGGTCGCTGTACGCCTTCGATGACCAGGACACGGTCCAGCAGTACGCGGCCGTCGGCAGGCTCTACCCCGGATACGTGTCGGCCTGTCTCGTCCTGCCGGCGGTGGCCTCCGTACTGGACGCGCGATCACGGGCCATCCACAGGGTCGCCTGTGCCTTCCTGGCCAGCGGGTTCGGTCTCGTGGTGGTGTTCGTCCTGCTGCGGCTGACGTCGATCGACCTGCGGCAGTGGGACATCGTGCTGCCCTTCACGGCGATCGTCCTGACCGTGGTGGGGCTGTGCCTCATCCGCATCGGACGCACGATGATCCGGCGTCGGGAGCGGCACGCCAACCTGCTCGCCTGAGGCTGGAGCGGTACGGAGGCCCGGTTCTCCGGCACTCCCCGGAGTAATGAGATGCAAACGTGTCCTACGGTGATTCACAGATTCATGATCGTGTGTAAAAATTATGATTATGTAACTGCCGCTGTCCGTGGGGGGTCAGCGGATGGTTATCAGGCGAGTGGCTGTGTCCATGAGAACGGGTGGACCCAGTCACTCGAACCATCTGGGGACGACACAGAGGGCGCCTCCCGTTGCTTGCCAGCAGCGGGAGGCGCCCTTTTCCGTGATCGGCGTCGCCGACCTGCGTGCGCCTACTCGGCGTCGTGGTCCGTCTCGATGATCCGGGCCAGTCCCTCGAGGGCATCCTCGGCGCCGTCGCCCTCCGCACGGAGCACCACGACGTCACCGTGCGATGCGCCGAGGCTCATGAGGGAGAGGATGCTCGAGGCGTCCATGGCCTCCTCCGCGGGTTCGCCGTCCATGGCGATGGTGACCTCGAGGGGCAGCTCACCCGCGGCCTCGGCGAAGATCGACGCGGGCCGAGCGTGCAGCCCTACGCGGCTGGCCACTGTTGCCTTGCGTTCTGCCATGGTGATGCTCCTTCTCTAGGTGGTATCCCGTACAGCCAACCGGACGTGGGGTCAGGCTGCAACCGGTTCCGCGACGGGCGTGTTCGTCTTCCTGGTCGCGAAGCGCTTCAGGGCGATGACGGCGAGGGCCGAGATGATCGTCCCGACGATGATCGCCACGATGAACAGCGGCAGGTTGCCGATCGCGAAGAAGACGAAGAACCCGCCGTGCGGAGCCTGCGATGTGACGCCGGTGCCCATGATGATGGCGCCCGTCGCCGCGGAACCGAGGAGCGAGGCAGGGATGACGCGGAGCGGGTCGGCGGCGGCGAACGGGATGGCACCCTCGGAGATGAACGCCGCTCCGAGCAGCCATGCGGCCTTACCGTTCTCCCGCTCGGCCAGCGTGAACCTGCGCTTGTCGAGCAGGGTCGCGAGGGCCATCGCGAGGGGCGGCACCATGCCGGCGCCCATGACCGCGGCCATGATCTGCAGGGGAGCGGGGTTGTCCACCACCGATCCGGTGCTCAGCCCGGCGACCGCGAAGGAATAGGCCACCTTGTTGATGGGCCCACCGAGATCGATGGCCATCATGAGGCCCAGGATCACGCCGAGGCCGAGTGCTGCAGTGCCGGTCAGGCCGGAGAGCCAGGAGTTCAGCCCCGTGGTGATCGCGGCGATGGGGCCACCGAGGACGAGGAACATGAGCCCGGAGGCGACGATCGAGGCCACGAGCGGGATGATGACGACCGGCATGAGACTGCGGAGCCACTTCGGAACGGCGATCCGCCCGATCATCAGGGCCACGTAGCCGGCGAGCAGGCCGCCGACGATCCCGCCGAGGAACCCGGCACCCATGAAGCCGGCGACGGCACCCGCGACGAAGCCCGGTGCGATACCGGGCCGGTCCGCCAGCGCGTACGCGATGTAGCCGGCGAGTGCTGGGATCAGGAACCCGAGGGAGAGCTGCCCGATCTTGAAGGCGACCGCCCCGAGGTACGTGGCGAGCCCGCCCTCCGGGAGGTTGGTGAGGCTGTTCTCGAGCGTGATCGCATCGGCGGTCTCGGTGATGAGGTAGCCGCCGAGCAGGAAGCCCAGCGCGATCAGCAGACCGCCGCCGGCGACGAAGGGGATCATGTAGCTGACGCCGGTGAGGAGTGCCCGCTTGAGGGTGCTGCCGATGCTGTCCCTGCCGCCGTCGTCGTCCGACTGCTGCTCACCGGCGGTGCCGGCGACGCGACGCGCGTTCGGGTTGTCCGCTGCCGCGAGGGCCTCCTCGACCATCTCGCCCGGCTCGTCGATGCCGCGCTTGACGGGCGAGGAGATCACGGGAAGCCCGGCGAAGCGCTGCTTGTCCCGCACGTCGACGTCCACGGCGAAGATGACGGCGTCCGCTGCGGCGATCACGGCGGGGTCGAGCGGCGTGGCACCGGAGGAGCCCTGCGTCTCGACCTGCAGGTCGATGCCGCGCTCCTTCGCCGCGGCGACGAGGGAGTCGGCCGCCATGTAGGTGTGGGCGATGCCCGTGGGGCACGCGGTGACGGCGACGAGGCGACGGACCTTCGTGCCGGTGCCCGCACTGCCACCAGCGCCATGGTCGACGGCGGGACCGGTGGTGTCCGTGCCCGCCGGAGAGGTGCCCAGGGTCGCTGCGGCTTCCGAGGCGTGGTCGCCGTGCTGCGAGGCGTGCTGTCCGGAGGCCTGCGACGACGCAGCGTGCGCGCCTGCGCCGGCGGTTCCTGCCGCCGTCGTCCCGGTGGCCGCGTCGCCGATGCCGAGGGCACCGTTGACGAGCGCGACGACGTCATCGGGAGTGCGCGCGGCGCGGAGCGAGGCCGTGAAGTCTTTTTTGATCAGCGAGCGGGCGAGCTTGGAGAGCAGCTTCAGGTGCTCCTGGTCGGCGCCGTCCGGGGCCGCGATGAAGAACACGAGGTCGGCGGGGCCGTCCTTGGCACCGAAATCGACGCCGGGGGAGAGGCGGGCCATGGCGAGAGTCGCCTCCGAGACGGCCTTCGAGCGGCAGTGCGGGATGGCGATGCCACCCGGAACGCCGGTGGAGGTCTTCTCCTCACGGGCGAGGGCGTCCGCGTACAGGCCGTCCACCTCGGTGGAGCGGCCCTGCGCCGCGACCTGCTCCGCGAGGAACCGGATCACCGAGGAGCGCTCGGCCCCCAGGTCGACGTCCAGAGCAACGAGCTCCGGGGTGATGAGTTGGGACATCAGCTTTCCTCCTGTGCGGTTGGTCCCGCGACGGACCCGGTTTCGCGTGGTTCGATCACGGGCATCGTGACCTCGAGGGGTGTGACGACGACGGCGGCCGGCGTGGTCTGGTCGAGCGACGGAACGGTGGAGCCCGGAAGCCCTGCGGCTGCCGATCCGTGCGCCACGGCCTGACGCAGGCAGTTCTCCGGCAGTTCGCCGGCACTGTGCGCCAGGAGGTACCCGGCCAGCGCGGAGTCTCCCGCGCCGACCGTGGAGCGTGTGGTGATGGGTGGGTGCACGGCGTGCCAGGCACCCGCGCTCGTGACGAGCAGGGCGCCCTTGGACCCGAGGGTTGCGAGCACGGCACCGACGCCCGCGGTGATCAGCACGGCGCAGGCCCTCGCCGCAGCCTCGTGGTCGTGCTCGAGCTCGTCCCCCGAGCCGATGCCGGTGAGTTCGCTCAGCTCCTCGGCATTTGGTTTGAGCAGATCGGGAGCGGGCACTCCCGCCGCGGCCTCGATCAGCGGCGAACCGCTCGAATCGATGGCGATGAGCGGGGCATCGAGGCCGTAGGCATCCCGGACGGCTGCGGTGACCCTCGTGTAGAAGGTCACCGGTACGCCGGGCGGGAGGGATCCGGCGAGCACCAGCCAGTCGGCGCCGTCCACCTCGGTGACGACGGCGTCGAGCAGGGCGTCGAGCTGGGCGCCCGTGAGTTCGGGGCCGGGTTCGTTGATCTTCGTGGTGGTGCCGTCCGGCTCGGTGATCGCCGTGTTGATGCGCAGGCCTGCTCCGATGGGCAGGTTCCGGAAGGGCACCGACGTGCTGCGGAGGCCCGCGACGACGGCGTCGTCGTCGTCGCCGGGCAGGATGGCGAGGGTCCGGGTGCCGGAGGCGGTGAGCGCCCGGCTCACATTGACGCCCTTGCCGCCGGCCTCCTGACTGACGTGGGTGGCGCGCTGGACGGCACCACGGGCGAGCGGCGCGGCGATCGCGACGGTGCGGTCCATGCTCGGATTGAGGGTCAGGGTCAGGATCACGCGACGATCACCTCCACATCGGCGTCGGCGAGGGCGTCCGCGAGGGGCGGGGCGGGTGCGCGGTCGGTGATGAGCACATCGAGGTCCTCCAGGTGGGCGAAAGCGACGAGCGACTCCTCGTCGAACTTGGACGAGTCGGCGAGCAGGACGACGCGGCGTGCGCTGCGGATGATGGCGGTCTTCACGGCGGCCTCGTCGGTGTCCGGCGTGCTCAGGCCGAAGCCCGCCGAGATGCCGTTCGTGCCGATGAACGCGAGATCCGCGCGGAGCCGCCCGAGGTGCGCCACGGTGCTGCTGCCGACGGCGGCACTCGTCAGGGCCCGCACGCGGCCTCCCACCAACTCCACGCTGAGCCCGGCGCCGGAGAGGGCGGCGGCGACCGGGACGGAGTGCGTGACGACGGTGAGGCCGGCGCCGGCCTCCTCGACCAGTTCGTCCGCGAGGGCTCCGATGGTGCTGCCGGCGTCCAGCAGGACGGCGCCGGTTGCGGGCACGAGGGCAAGTGCGGCGAGGGCGATGCGTTTCTTCTCGGGCGAGTGCTGCGAGGCACGGCTGGAGAGGCTGGGCTCGTTGGTGGTGGCACCGCTGCCGGAGATCGCGCCGCCGTGGACCCGGCGCAGCACGCCGTCGCTCTCCAGGAGGGCGAGATCGCGGCGCACGGTCTCCTTGGTGATACCGAACCGCGAGGAGAGGCCCGCGACGGTGACGCGGCCTTCCGCGGAGACCAGACCGCTGATCTGGCGGTAGCGCTCTTCGGCGAACATGGGACTCCATCGTCGTGCCGTCGTCGTCATGGTGTACGAGGATCGTCGCAGAACGGATGTTTGCTTATCTGCGTTTGAGTGACTCTATCTTCGCTTCTGATGTGACGTCAAGCACTTTCTCTTCCGACCAGAAGCAAGCGGACATGACGAAGGCCGGGGCATGATGCCCCGGCCTTCGTTCGTGGCCCAGTGAACCTGCTCAGGTGTTCACATGCTGTCGTTCGGTGCCGCCTGCTCAGAGGCCGGTGTCTCGGGACTCGCGCCGCGTGATCGTCTCGCCGGTGTTCGGGTCGACGACGGAGCGGGACTCCGAGACGCGCGCCTGCCTCCGGGGCGCGGCCAGGACGAGGGACGCGATGAGTCCGACGACGCCCACGGCCATCAGGATGTAGCCCACCAGGGCGAGGTCCACGAAGGAGACCTGGACCTGGACGGCGAACGCGAGAATTGCACCGAGTGCAATAAGAAAGATTGATGATCCGATTCGCATGATGAGAATCCCTTCGGGTTGGCGACACTGACTGTTCTCGAGAAATACCCCAGCGGTTTCACTCACCTTGCCGCGTGCTGCCGACGTGGCCCGCATGCCGTCATCCTACGGCCCGACCGCCTGCTGTATGGCCTCGGCGGGCATCGATCCGGTATCGGCCTCCGCCGGAGGACGTGAACCTCGATTTCAGTGGCCAATTCTTGCTAAGCAGGATTAGCATGATCTCAGGATCACACGCTAAGCAGGCTGATGAAGTACAGTAGGAGCAAGTTGCACTCCGGTGCATCACATTTATTGGAGAGCCGGCCGTGTCACAGCGGCGGCTCACATCACTCAAGGAGCACCTCATGAGTTTCATCGGATTCCTCATCCTCGGCCTTATCGCCGGCGCCCTCGCCAAGCTGATCATGCCCGGCAAGCAGGGCGGCGGCATCTTCATCACGATGCTGCTCGGCGTCATCGGGGCCTTCCTCGGCGGCTTCATCGGCGGAAGCATCCTCGGCGTCGACCTCGGCGGGACGTTCTCGCTGATGTCCATCCTGTTCGCCGTCATCGGCGCGCTGATCGTTCTCTTCATCTACGGCCTCATCACCGGTCGCAAGCGCTCGCGCGTCTAGCCTGACCAGGCACCGACCGGGCCGGGGGGCCGGTCATTCGGAGGGCGTCACCGTAGCGGTGGCGCCCTTCGCGCGTCCCGGCGCGGACGCTCCCCGCGGACGCAGGATGCACCCCCGGCCCCGGGCGCCAGGCGTGCGCCGGGAGCGGAACCCCGTGCGACGCCGAAAACTCCCCACCTACACTCGAATCACGTGGCTTTTGCCCGTGCCCCAGGATCTGCGAGAGGACCACCATGTTCGGCCGTCACAAGGAGAATCCGGCAGTCAAGGCCGCGAACGGAACGTTGTTCGACAGGGACGGCAACCCGAAGCCGGCCATCCTGCGGGGGATCGAGCGCGCCCTTGACGTGCAGCGGCCCTTCATCCTCTCCAACCTCGCCCGCCTGCGGCGCCGCAACCCGAAGGCGTCCCCGGCGGAGCTCGCCCGTCTCCTCGAGCGTGACTACCTGCGGGCGACGACGGCAGCAGGTGCCGCCGTCGGTGCCACCGCGGCCGTGCCGGCGGTCGGGACGGTCGCGTCGCTGGGGCTCTCCGCCGCAGCGACGGTGGGCTTCCTCGAGGCGACCGCACTGTACGCCGAGTCCATCGCGGAACTGCACGGCATCAACACCTCGGAGCCGGAGCGTTCGCGGGCCATGGTGATGGCGATCCTCATGGGTGAGGAGGGCACGGCGCTCATGCGGTCCATCCTCGGTGCGTCCGCAGGCCAGGGAGCCCCGCAGTACTGGGGCCAGCTGGTGAACAAGGCGGCGCCGGCATCCCTCGTGAAGAGCATCTCCGGCTCCATCCAGCGCCGCTTCCTGAAGAGGTTCCTCGCGAAGCAGGGAGGCTTCATGCTCGGGCGTGCGCTGCCGTTCGGCGCGGGCGCCGTGATCGGCGGGACCGGCAACCACCTCATGGGCAAGGCTGTCATCCGGGCCACCCGCGAGGCCTTCGGACCCCTGCCGCAGACCATCCCGGGTCAGCTCGCGGAGGCGCTGCAGCTGCCGGGGAAGACGACCGGGCAGCACGGCTCCTGACTCCGGTAGGGAGCGGCCGGCATGACGCCGGTACTTGCCTACCCGAAGACGGCGTTCGCGACCGTGAAGATCACGAGGCCCGCGAGCGAGCCCACCACGGTGCCGTTGATGCGGATGAACTGCAGGTCCTTGCCCACCTGCAGCTCGATCTTGCGGGAGGTCTCCTCGGCGTCCCACCGCTCCACCGTCTCGGAGATGACCCCGGCGATCTCACTGCGGTAGGTGCGGACGGCGTAGGACGCGGCGTCGGCGATCCAGCGGTTCACCTTCCCGGCCAGTTCGACGTCGGTGGTGAGGCGTGAGCCGATGTCCCGGACGGCGGCCTTGAAGTTCGACGTCAGCTCGCTGTCGGGGTCGTTGACGGCATCGAGCAGGGCCGCCTTGATCGTGGCCCAGGTGCGCGCGGTCAGGTCGATGACCCGCGGATCATCGAGGAGCTGGCCCTTGATCTCCTCCGCCTTCGCGATGGTCTCGGGCTTGTGCTGCAGGTCCTGGGCGAGGTCGCGGAGGTAGGTGTCGATCGCGATGCGGACGTCGTGCCGGGGATCGTCCTGCACGGCCCGGATGAACTTCGAGAGTTCCGCGTGGACGCGGTCGCCCACCACGCCGTCGACCAGCCGCGGCACCCAGGTGGGGGAGCGCTGCGCGACGACCCGCGTCACCACCGAGTAGTTGGCGTCCACCCAGTCGCCGGCCCGGTCCACGAGGAGGTCCACGAGGCGGTGGTGGTGCCCGTCGGCGAACACGCGCTCGGCGATGCTGCCGATCGGTGGTCCCCACGGCGGCTCGAGGAGGTACTTGCGCACCATCGATTCGATGACCCCCTGCACGGCGTCGTCGTCGAGCACCGTGAACAGGCCGCGGATCACCGCCGCGCCCTCGGCTGCCACGCGGTCTGCGCTCTCCGGCTTCTCCAGCCAGGCACCCACCTTCTGGGCTATCCGGGCGGAGTCGAGCTTGGCTCGCACCACGTCCTCGGACAGGAAGTTCTCCTCGACGAACTGGCCGAGGGACTCGCCGATCTGGTCCTTCTTCCGCGGGATGATCGCGGTGTGGGGGATCTTCAGCCCCATGGGGTGCTTGAAGAGGGCCGTGACCGCGAACCAGTCCGCGAGCGCGCCGACCATGCCGCCCTCGGCGGCCGCGCGGACGTACTCGAGCCACGGGTAGGTGTCCTGCAGGGCGAAGGCCACCACGAAGATCACCGCCATGAGCACCAGCAGCCCGGTGGCGAGACCCTTCATGCGGCGGAGGGCGGCCGCCCGTTCCACGTCCGGGTCTGTCATCTGAGCGTCCACCGTCCGAGTCTAGCGAGGCACGCGGGGAGGCCTGCCGCCGTCGTCGGGCTGATGTGGCCGCACCGGACGCTCGCGTACGGTGATAACCGGGCCCTCGCCCCGACCATCCCCCGAAGGCCACTCGTGAAGGGAAACGCCATGACGCCGGTCATCTTCGCCCACCGCGGCAGCAGCGGAACCTACGCGGAGCACACCCGCGCCGCCTACCTGCAGGCGCTCGCCGACGGCGCCGACGGTGTGGAGTGCGACGTCCACCTGACGCGGGACGGCGAGCTCGTGTGCATCCACGACACCACGCTGGACCGCACCACGAGCGGCACGGGCGACGTCGCGGACAGGATGCTCTCCGAGCTACGTGCGCTCGACGTCTGCTCGTGGAAGGGCGCCACCATCCCGGCGGAGTACGGCAGCCCCTCCGAGCAGCTCCTGACACTCGGCGATCTGCTGGTCCTGATCCGCGGTGCCGGACGCCCCGTCAAGCTCGCGATCGAGCTCAAGCACCCCAGCCCGTTCGGCCTCCGGCTCGAGGACGCCCTGATCGCCTTCCTGCTCGACGAGGGGTGGGACCCGGAGTCCTCGATGCTCGGCCGGGTGGAGATCAGCTTCATGAGCTTCAACCCCGACTCGATGCGGCATCTCGGGGAGATCGCGCCGCACCACGTCCTCTGCCAACTCGTGGCCGACGTCGAGCCGCAGGAGGTGCGCGATGCGCTCAGCTTCGGGTCCATCGCCGAGGGCGCGCTGATCAACGTGCTCCGCAGGGCGTTGAGGGAGGGCGAGGAGCTGATCGACCGGCAGCAGGTGGGCATGGCGGGCCCGGGCATCCAGTACGCCCGCGCGCATCCGGACCGGTTACGGCGGTGGCTGCACGACGGCGCCCGGCTCCGTGTCTGGACGGTGAACACGGTCGAGGACGCCCGCTTCCTCGCGGATCTCGGGGTGCAGGAGCTGACCACGGACTACCCAGCGCGCATCCGCCTGGCCTTCGCCGAGGAGGAGCACGCCGGGTAGAGCCGGGCTGAGCCCCGGTGGCGCCCGGATGCACTCGGCGCGCGCGGGGCCGCTGTGGTTGAGTGGAACGATGCAATCCCCCATCGAGGACTACGCGCTCGTCTCCGACCTCCACACCGGCGCCCTGATCTCCCGTGAGGGCAGCGTGGACTGGCTCTGCTTCCCGCGGTTCGACTCCGAATCGGTGTTCGCCGCGCTGCTCGGCACGGAGGAGCACGGGCGCTGGCTCCTGACGCCGTCGTCCGCCGGCGCGGAGGTGGTGGAGCGCAGCTACATCCGCTCCACCTTCGTGCTGCAGACGCGCTGGCGCACGGCCGACGGCGAGGTGCTGGTCACCGACTTCATGCCCGTGACGGACCGCCGGGCGAACGTGGTGCGGCGCATCCAGGGCCTCAGCGGCACCGTGACCATGCGGCAGGAGTTGGAGATCAGGTTCGGGTACGGGGAGATCGTCCCGTGGGTCAGCCAGGACACGTCCGACGGCGTCCCGGCCCTCCTGGCCATCGCGGGACCCAACGCGTTGGTGCTCCGTGGGCCACGCCTGCGGCCCACCGACCACCGCCACGAGGGAGTGTTCACGGTGTCCGCCGGGGACGTCGTCGACCTCGAGATGGTGTGGTTCCCCTCGCACAGGGAGGCCCCGGAGCCCCTCGACATCGACGAGGCCCTGGATACGACCATCAGTTACTGGCGCGCCTGGGCCGCGAGCTGCCTGAACGACGGCGAGTACGCGGAGGCCGTGGAGCGCTCGCTGCTGGTCCTGAGGGCGCTGACGCACGAGGACACAGGCGGGATCGTCGCGGCGCCCACCACCTCGCTCCCCGAGCAGTTCGGCGGAGGACGGAACTGGGACTACCGCTTCGTGTGGCTGCGCGACGCCGCGCTGACGCTCGAGGCCATGATGACCCACGGCTTCGCGGACGAGGCCCTGAACTGGCGTAGCTGGCTCCTGCGCGCGGTGGCCGGCGACCCCGAGGACCTGCAGATCATGTACGGGCTGGCGGGCGAGCGCCAGCTGCCCGAACGCGAGCTGCCGCACCTGCCCGGCTATGCGGACTCCGTACCCGTCCGCGTGGGCAACGGTGCGGTGGACCAGTACCAGGCCGACGTGGTGGGCGAGGTGATGGTGGCGCTCGAGAAACTGCGCGGGCACGGCGTCACCGAGGACAACTTCTCCTGGCCGCTCCAGCGCGCACTGCTCGGGTTCGCGGAGAACCACCTGGACGACCGCGACCACGGGATCTGGGAGATGCGCGGCGAGCAGCAGTACTTCACCCACTCGCGCGTCATGATGTGGGCGGCCTTCGACTGCGCCGTGCGTGCCGTACGGGACCACGGCCTGAGCGGACCGCTCGAGCACTGGACCGCCATCCGCGACCGCCTGCGGGAGGAGATCCTGGAGCGTGGCTACAACCACGAGTTGCGGGCCTTCACCCAGACCTACGGCGGCACTGAGATGGACGCCTCCCTCCTGCAACTCCCGCAGGTCGGTTTCCTGGCCTTCGACGACCCCATGATGCTCGGCACCGTGGCGCGGATCGAGCACGACCTCCTGGACCCTCAGGGGCTGCTGCTGCGCTACCGGACCGGGAACTCCGACGACGGCCTCGAGCCGGGCGAGCACCCGTTCCTCGCCTGCTCCTTCTGGCTCGTGGGACAGTACGCCGAGACCGGCCGGGTGGAGGACGCGAGGCGCCTCATGGACCAGCTGGTGGGCTACAGCAACGAGCTGGGCCTGCTCTCGGAGGAGTACGACGCCGCCGAGGGCAGGATGGCAGGCAACTACCCGCAGGCGTTCTCCCACCTCTCACTCGTCCGCGCGGCGGACGCCCTGCAGATGGCGCAGGGCAGAATCGACGCCCACGCATCGATCGGGCGCGACTGACCGCAGCCGTCCGCGACCCGCGCCGACGACGGCGGGAGCCCGGCGTGGCCGGGCTCCCGCCGTCGTTCCGCGGTGTCCGGGGGCCTGCCGGGCTCCCGTGCTGTCCGCAGGCGTCCTAGGCGGTGACGCCCTGGGGCTTCAGGACCACCTTGATGGTGCCGTCCGTCTTCTTCTGGAAGTTCTTGTACGCGGCCGGCGCCTCGTCGATCGAGACCTCGTGGGTCATGAGGTCCGTGACGCCCAGCGGATCCGAGGGCTCCTCGACGATCGGGAGGAGCTCGTCCGTCCAGCGCCGCACGTTGCACTGGCCCATGCGGAACTGGAGCTGCTTGTCGAACATGTTCAGCAGCGGCATGGGGCTGGCGGTGCCGCCGTAGACACCGCTCAGCGAGACCGTGCCGCCGCGGCGGACGGCGTCGATCGCGGAGTGCAGCGCCGAGAGGCGGTCCGTGCCACCGGTCTCCATGACCTTCTGGGCCAGCTTGTCCGGCAGGATCCCCACGGCGTGCTGCGCGAACGCGCCGACGGGGGAGCCGTGCGCCTCCATGCCGGCGGCGTCCACGATCGAGTCCGGGCCGCGCCCGTTGGTCATGCTCCTGAGCTCCTCGGCGGTGTCCTTCGTGAAGTCGACGGTCTCGATGCCGTGGCGCTTGGCCATGTCACGGCGCTCGGCGACCGGTTCGACGCCGATGACGCGGTGGCCGAGGTACTTCCCGATGCGGGCGGCGAACTGGCCGACCGGCCCGAGACCGTAGACCGCGAGCACGCCGTCCTTCGGCACGTCCGCGTACTGCACGCCCTGCCAGGCCGTCGGGAGGATGTCGGAGAGGTAGAGGTACCGCTCGTCCGGCAGGTCGGAGCCGACCTTCACCGGACCGTAGTCGGCGAAGGGCACGCGCAGGAACTCGGCCTGGCCGCCCGGCACCGAGCCGTACAGCTCCGAGTACCCGTAGATGGCGCAGCCGGAGCCCGCCGAGTGGACCTGCGTCGTCTCGCACTGGGACTGCAGGCCGCGCTTGCACATGTAGCAGTGGCCGCAGGAGATGTTGAAGGGGACGACGACGCGGTCGCCGACCTTGAGGTTCGTCACTCCCGCCCCGACCTCCTCGACGATCCCCATGGGCTCGTGCCCGAGGATGTCGCCCTTGTGCATGTAGGGGCCGAGGACCTCGTAGAGATGGAGGTCGGAGCCGCAGATGGCCGTCGAGGTGATGCGGACGATCGCATCGGTGGGCTCCTGGATGGTGGGATCAGGGACGGTCTCGACGCTGACGTTGCGCTTGCCTTGCCATGTCACTGCCTTCATGGGTGCTCCTCGCGGTAGTAAGTAGGCTTTCCTTTCCTACTCTGCACCTCCGGCGCAGGAATAGGAAGCCGGTGCGCCGGGGTCGCCTAGCCTTGTCGGGTGCGCTTGCTCCAGTCCCCGGCCGTCCGCGTGGCCCTCTCGGTCGCCGTCGCCACCGGTCTCTACGGGCTGTCCTTCGGCGCTCTGTCGGTGGCCGCGGGCCTCGACCTCCTCCAGACCATGGCGCTCAGCCTCCTGCTCTTCAGCGGTGGTTCCCAGTTCGCGTTCATCGGGGTTGTGGCCGGTGGCGGGAGTGGTTTCTCGGCGATATCGGCCGCTGCCCTGCTCGGCATCCGCAACGGTGTCTACGGGATGCAGATCAACGTGCTGCTCCGGCCGTCGCGGCGGTTGACGCTGCCCATGGCGCACCTCACCATCGACGAGTCCGTGGCGACGGCGACCGGCCAGGCCGACCCTGACGAGCAACGCCGTGGGTTCTGGGCCGCCGGCATCGGCGTCTTCGTCCTGTGGAACCTCTTCACCCTCGTGGGAGCGCTCGCGGGCAACGCGCTGGGCGATCCGGCCCGGTTCGGGCTGGACGGCGCCGCCGTCGCGGCCTTCCTCGGCCTGCTGTGGCCACGCATCCGCGCACGGGAGCCGGCGGCGATCGCCGTCGTCTGCGCGGTGGTCACGCTCATCGCCGTTCCGTTCGTGCCACCCGGCGTCCCGATCCTCGTGGCCGCGGTGGTCGCCGCCGGTCTCGGGCTGTCCGGCCTGGGGCCGGCGACCGAAGGGCTCGAGCCCGACGTCGAGCCGTACCCGCCGGGGTCCTCCTACGGTGCTGGACGTGGCTCCGAGGAGTCCGGGCCCGGCGGCGGTGCTCGTCCGGTGAATTCGTACGACCGTCCCGACGACGGTCACGGGCGTGGCCCTGGCGAGAGGGCGGGGAACGCATGAACCTCTGGGGCTGGATCCTGCTGGCGTGCGCCCTCTCGATCGCGACGAAGTTCCTCGGCTTCCTGGTCCCCGCGAAGCTGTTGGACAACCCGCGGATGCTGCGGGTGGCCGGGTCGCTCACCATCGGGCTCCTGGCCGCGCTGACGGCGACGAACACGTTCGCCTCGGGTCAGGCGCTGGTCGTGGACGCGAGGGTCGTGGCCCTGCTGGCGGCCGCCGTCGCGCTCTGGCTGCGGGCGCCGTTCCTCGTGGTGGTCGCGGTCGGGGCGATCGCGGCCGGTGTGGCGAGATTGCTCGGGGCCGCGTAGGGCCGAGCCCTGTTCCCCCACTGCTCCTCCCGTTCGACCGGTCCATCGCATGGGGGGACGGTGCATTTCGGGGGGACGGGCTGATCACGTGGGAGGACGCCTCGGTGGGGACATCAGGACAGGCCGGCAGGAGAATGTCATGGGCACGTGATGCAGTACCCCTCATCATCAGGACGACGAGGGGGCACCGTGCAGACGACCGACGAGAACGCAGCATCGGAGAAGATCCGGATGCTGGCGCTGGCGAGCAACGCTGCATGGGCCGAACAGGTCGCCGAGGCGGAGAACGAGCGCCGCTGTCTGGAGAATCACCCGTCGATTCTGGTGGCGCTGGAGCGAACCCTCGATCTGGTGGTCGCCTGCGCACGTGGCGAGGACGTGCTCCACGCCGTGGTGACCAGCCCCGCACGATCCGAGCTCGGCACCCAGCTCCTCGTCGTGACGCCTGCTCTCGTCCTTCGTGCGCGGCTCGCGGGATACATCGAGGACGATCCGGAGGTCACCGTCCTTCCGCGACGCGCGCTGCACCGGCTGACGGTGACGAGTCACTACGAGGACCGTGATGAGAGGGACCCGGTCTCCTACCCCGAGACCCGGGGTTTCGAAGCGGTCTACGACGGGAACGAGCGGATCCACTGTGATGAGGATTCGTCATGTGACTTCTTCGGGGCGATCCTCAGTGAGTTCACCCGGGATCTGACGCGATAGGCGGTCCGCTGCGACCGCTCAGACGGCCGGGCGGGGGACGAACATGATCAGTGCGACGCCGACCAGGCAGACCGCCGAGCCGATGACGTCCCAGCGGTCCGGGCGGAAGCCGTCGACGAGCATGCCCCAGGCCAGAGATCCGGCCACGAAGACGCCGCCGTACGCCGCCAGGATGCGGCCGAAGTTGGCGTCCGGCTGGAGCGTCGCCACGAAGCCGTAGGCGCCGAGGGCCATGATGCCCAGCCCGGCCCACCACCACGGCCTGCCCTCACGGACCGCCTGCCAGATGAGCCACGCACCGCCGATCTCGGCACCCGCGGCCAGGACGAACAGGAGGGCCATGCGCACGATCGTCATGGAACCAGTGTGCCGGGCGGCGGCTCCGCAGCCGTGTCAGCCGCGGAGCCGCCTACCGTGCGGAGGGATCAGCAGGCGCTGACCAGTGACCAGGTGCCGGGCGCGGTCTCGCGGAGGGACACGACGTTGAAGCGGCTGGTGTAGCCGAGGGAGTCGCGCGAGCCGACGGCGTAGGCGCGGTTGAAGATGTCGCGGGCCCGGCCGGCATCGACGTGGTCTGCGGTGTCGTCACGCACGCAGGTGCCGGTGGGTGTGGTGGGCGGGGTCGTCGGTGGGGTCGTCGGGGGAGTGGTCGGGGGCGTACCGGTGCGGACCAGGTTGGCGGCGAACTGAGCCGCAGTCGCGATGGAGCCGTTGCTCGGGTAGCTGGTGTGGCCACCGCTGACGTTCTTCGGCTGGCTGCCGCACACGGTGTCCGAGGTGCCGCAGTAATCGGCCGAGCGGGCGCCGTAGGTGGTGCTGGACGAGGCGATCGTCGCGCCGCCCTGCAGGCCCAGCGGGTTACCGAAGACCGTGATCGCCGAGATGCGGTCCGCGAGGGCGGCGGGGATCACCGATCCAGTGCCGCCGGTGGAGGTGCGGATACCGAGCGCCTTGTCCACGACGGTGGCGCCCTGGGAGTACCCGCCGAGCACGAAGCGGGTGTTGGGGCACGCCGCGGCGACGCTGGTGATGTGGTTGACGAGGTCGGTGGAGCCGGCGCCCGCGCTCGTCTGGGAGAGGTTCGCGCCGTAGACCACGGCGTAGCTGCTGACCGTGTAGCCCGAGAGCTGGCTGGTCAGTTCGCTCACGAGGGGCCGTCCGACGATGCCGAGGCCCTGGGGCTCACCGGATCCGCGCGCGAAGGAGATGTCGATGTCGGTGCAGGCGGCCTGTGCCGGCTGCTCCGTGGCGACCACCGTGCCGGTGGCCAGGGCGGCTGTCAGACCGAGGGCCGCGACGACGCGGCCGAGGAGGGAGTTCTTCATGGAGATGTCCTGGGGGTCGAGGGGGAAGGGTCGATGGCCCGGGCGGGCCCTTGGACGTGCTTGTGGCACCAGCACGGGACAACCCTAGGAAGGCGTTCCTCCCGGACGCAAGGTAGGACGAATGAACATTCGCGGACCTCTTGCGGCCCGTCCTTGGTGGTGCTAAACGTCCCGGACGACGGCGGCTGTCGCCTCCGCGATCGCCGCCTCCTCGTTCGTCGGCACCACGAGGACGGGGAAGGCCGAGGCGGACGTGCTGATCACGCGAGCCTGCTTGCTGCGCTCCGCGTTGAAGGTCTCGTCGAGCTCGAGTCCCAGGGCACCGAGCTTCGAGACGACCGCGGTGCGGAAGTCCGGTGCGTTCTCGCCGATGCCCGCGGTGAACACCAGTGCCTGCGCTCCGCCCACCGCCACGTGGTAGCCGCCGACGTACTTCGCCAGCCGGTAGGAGGCCACCTCGAAGGCGAGCGTCGCGCGCTCGTCCCCGGCCTCCGCGGCCTCGGAGACCGACCGCATGTCATTGGTCCCGGTGAGGCCCTTCAGCCCGCTGTTCCGGTTCAGGAGCGTGTCCAGATCCTTCTCCGTGTACCCCTCGCGGAGCAGGAACAGGAGGATCGACGGGTCGATGTCCCCCGAGCGCGTTCCCATGACCAGTCCCTCGAGAGGCGTGAACCCCATGGAGGTGTCGATGCTCGCGCCGTCGCGCACCGCCGTCACGGAGGCACCGTTACCGAGGTGCGCGATGACCCCGGTGAAGCTGTCCGTGCCGAGGAGTTCGGCGGCGCCCCGGGCCACGTAGGCGTGGGACGTGCCGTGGAAACCGTAGCGGCGGATGCCGTGCTTCCGGTACAGCTCGTCCGGAACGGCGTAGCGCCAGGCATGCTCGGGCAGGGTGCGGTGGAACGCGGTGTCGAAGACGGCGACCTGCGGCATCCGGGGCCACTTCGCGGAGATGGCCCGGATCCCCGTGACCGCCGCGGGGTTGTGCAGGGGCGCGAGCGGGTTGAGCCCCTCGATGGCGCCCGTGATCTCGTCGTCGATCAGCACGGGTTCGCTGAAGCGCTCCCCGCCGTGCACCACGCGGTGCCCGACGGCGTCGATGCCGCGGTCGCCGAGCGCGGCGGCGACGTCGCGGTCCACGCGGTCCAGGGCGGCGGTGTGGTCGGGGACCTCGGCCTCGCCGATGCGTTCCACGAGGCCTTCCGCCAGGACGTCGTGGCCCTCGCGCACCTGGTACTTGAGCGAGGACGAGCCGGAGTTGATGACGAGGATGATCATGGGGTCCTGTCCGGTAGAGGGATGGGAGGTGGGGCGTCAGGAGGCGGCGGGCTGCTGCGCCTGCACGGCGGTGATGGCCACCGTGTTCACGATGTCCTCCACGGTGCAGCCGCGCGAGAGGTCGTTGACGGGCTTACGGAGGCCCTGGAGGACGGGCCCGACGGCGACCGCCCCGGCCGACTGCTGCACGGCCTTGTACGTGTTGTTGCCGGTGTTGAGGTCGGGGAAGATGAAGACCGTCGCCTGGCCCGCCACGGTGGACCCGGGCAGCTTGGAGGCCGCGACCGAGGCGTCGACGGCGGCGTCGTACTGGATGGGGCCCTCGACGGCGAGATCCGGGCGCTGCTTCCGGACCAGCTCCGTGGCCCGGCGGACCTCGTCCACCGCGCCGCCGTGGCCGGACTCACCGGTGGAGTACGAAAGCATTGCGACGCGGGGCTGCACGCCGAACTGCTCCGCCGTCTCCGCCGATGCCACCGCGATGTCCGCGAGCTGCTCCTCGTTGGGCTCGGGATTCACCGCGCAGTCGCCGTACACCAGTACGCGGTCCTGCAGCAGCATGAGGAACACCGAGGAGACGATCTTCACGCCGTCCTTGGTCTTCACGAACTCCAGCGCCGGCCGGATGGTGTTCGCCGTGGTGTGGGCGGCCCCGGACACCATGCCGTCGACCTTCCCGAGCTGCACCATCATGGTGCCGAAGTATGCTCCTTCGAGCATCCTTTCGCGGGCCTGATCGAGCGAGACGTTCTTGTGGGCGCGCAGCCGCGCGTACTCCTCCGCGAACTCGTCGCGGAGCTCGGACGTAGAGGGGTCCACGAGCGTGATGCCGGTGAGATCGATGCCCTGACCAGACGCCAGTTCACGGACCTTCGACTCGGGACCGAGGATCGTCAGGTCACAGACGTCGCGCCGGCGGAGGATCTCCGCGGCCTTCAGCACGCGGACGTCCTCACCCTCCGGCAGCACGATGTGCTTGCGCTCGGCCCGGGCCCGCTGGATCAACTCGTGCAGGAAACGCAGCGGCGTCATGCTCACCGGCCGGGGGAGTTCGAGGCGCTCGAGCAGCTCGTTCTCGTCGACCTGCCGCGACCAGGCGCCGAGTGCGGCGGCGGCCTTGCGACGCAGTCCACTGGCGATCTCCCCGCGCACCTCGCTGACGCGCCGGGCCACGGTGTAGGTGTCGTCGTCGAGCGCGAACACGGGGAAGGGCGCCTGGGCGAGCAGAGCGAGGATGTTCGGGTCGGGTGCGAGACCGCCGGTCAGGACCATGGCGGACGGCACGGGGAACTCGGGCGAGAACGACGACGCCAGCGTGGCCACCAGCACGTCCGCGCGGTCGCCGGGCACGATCACCAGTGCGCCGTCCGTGAGCAGGTGCAGGAAGTTGCCGACGTTCATCGCGGCGACGCGCACGCTCGTGACGTCCCGCTCCAGGTTCGAGTTACCGGCGATCTGCCGGGCGCCGAGCTCGGCGGACACCTCGGAGACGGTGGGCTGCGAGATCTCGCTGAGTTCGGGGATCACGTACACGGGCCGGCCCGAGCGGCCCGGCCGCACGTGCTCGCTGATGGAGGTGACGGCGTCGTCCGCGGCCCGGTTCACCATCATGGCGAGCAGCGAGACCTTCGCGGCGTCCAGTTCCCGGCGGGCCACGTCCACGGCGTCGGCGGCCTCGTCCACGGACATGTCCTTCGCGCTGACGACGGCGAGCACCATGGCGCCCAGGTTGTTGGCGAGGCGGGCGTTGAGATCGAACTCGACGGCGGCGTCGTTCCCGGAGAGGTCCGTGCCCTCGACGATCACGACGTCGCACTCGGCCGCGATCTCGCTGTAGATGGCGACGCAACGGGCGTCGATCTCGGCGCGGTCACCCGTCACGAGCAGGGCGCGTGCCTCGGCGCGGGTGAGGCCGCCTCGCGCGCGGCTCCCGGGGAGGTCGAAGGCGCGCTGCATGAGGCGCACCATGGGATCCGCCGTGGGGTCGCTGCCTTCGACGATGGGCCGGAAGAACCCCACGCGGTCCGCGTGCCGGTGCAGCATGTCGGCCAGCCCCAGGGAGATCAGGGACTTGCCGGAGCCGTTGGTCATGGCGCTCACATAGATTCCACGGGTCATGGCGCCAGTCTTGCAGGCTCCCCGGATGCGTGCCATAACCGGTGTCACGTCCGCGGGCTGATCGATCCGTGCGTCGACGGCACGGCGGGGAAGGTCTTGACGGACGGCCCGTGGATACGTAACGTACAACCACATGGTTGTAGATCAGCGGAGCGACGACGGGGTAGACCGCCTGTTCCAGGCGCTCGCCGACGCGACGCGGAGGGACATCGTGACCCGCGTGCTGGTGGCCGAGTACTCGGTCTCCCGGCTGGCCGAGCAGTACAAGATGAGTTTCGCCGCGGTGCAGAAACACGTGGCCGTCCTCGAACGGGCGTCGCTCGTCACCAAGGAGAAGCGGGGACGGGAGCAGATCGTGCGGGGACGGGTGGACGGCGTGCAGCGGGCCCGACGCCTGCTCGACGACTACGAGACGATCTGGCGGCAACGGGTCGACCGGATCGGGGACATCCTCACCGAGGACGCGGAGCAGGACGACTAGGAAGGCATCATCATGGCTGTCATCAGGACGGAGAAGGACGTCGAGTCCCTCCACTTCAGGCTCGTCGCGGAGTTCGACGCCGGTGTGGACCGCGTCTGGCAGATCTGGGCGGACCGGACACAACTCCAGCGCTGGTGGGGGCCGCCCACCTGGCCGGCGACCTTCGAGACCTACGAGTTCCAGGAGGGCGGCCGCGCCGCCTATGTCATGACCGGGCCGGACGGCGAGAAGGCACGGGGCTGGTGGCGGATCACCGCCGTCGAGCCTCCCCGGCTGCTGGCCTTCGTGGACGGCTTCGCGGACGAGAACGGCGATCCCGTGCCGGACATGGGGGAGACGACGGCGACCGTGACGCTCGAGGACCTCGGAGGCCGCACGCGGATGACCATGACCACGGCGTTCCAGTCCCTGGAGCAACTCGAGCAGATGGCCGCGATGGGCATGGAGGAGGGCGTCCGCGAGGCCCTCGGGCAGGTCGGCGCGCTCCTCGCGGAGGACGCCCCCGTCTGAGGGGCGGCCGCCCCCCTTGGGGGTCCGGCGGGAATGGAAGAAGCGCCGCCGCTCCCGGAGAGGGTGCAGCGGCGCTCCGTCCGAAGGCCTAGGCCGTGGCGGTCTTGGCCTTGCGCGGCGGCAGGGCCAGCTTGAAGATCTTCGCCCACGTGGAGCCGACCTGCTTCGGCAGGGGGCCCGTGGTGTAGGGGAGCTTGTAGCGCGTGCAGATCTCGCGAACCTTCACCGCGACCTCGGCGTACCGGTTGGACGGCAGGTCCGGGAAGCAGTGGTGCTCGATCTGGTGGGACAGGTTCCCGGACATCAGGTGCATGAACTTGGAGCCCGAGATGTTCGCCGAACCGATCATCTGGCGCACGTACCAGTCGCCGCGCGTCTCGCCGTCCACCTCCTCCTCGGTGAACGTGTCCGTGCCGTCGGGGAAGTGGCCGCAGAAGATGATGGCGTGCGCCCAGAAGTTACGGATGGCGTTCGCGAGGAGCGTGCCGTAGAGCGCCTGCTTGCCGGAGCCCGTGAGCATCGCGACGGCGGGGGTGGCGGCATAGTCCTTCGAGAACTGCTTGACCACCTTGACGCCCACGGCCTTGAGGTCGCGGTTCATGGCCTCCTTGGACTTGAGGCCCTCCTTGTACTCGGGGATCTCGAGGTCGTACAGGGCGATACCCCACTCGAAGACCGGCGCGAGGATCGCGTTGTACACCGGGTTGCCGAGGTTGAACGGCTTCCACGGCTGGTCCGGGTCCATGCGCAGCAGGTTGTACCCGATGTCGCGGTCCTTGCCGATGACGTTGGTCCAGCGGTGGTGCAGGTCGTTGTGCGTGTGCTGCCAGGAGCGCGCCGGGGTCACGAAGTCCCACTCCCAGGTGGTGGAGTGGATGTCCGGATCGCGCATCCAGTCCCACTGCCCGTGCAGGACGTTGTGGCCGATCTCCATGTTCTCGAGGATCTTGGCGACGCTCAGCATGGCCGTACCCGCGAAGAAGGCGGGCTTGTGCTTGGCGAACAGGAGCGTGCCGCGGCCCGCGAACTCGAGCGAGCGCTGGATGCGGATGATGCGGCGGATGTACGCCGCGTCCGTGGCGCCGCGCTTCGCGAGGATCTCGTCGCGGACGGCGTCGAGCTCGCGTCCGAGCTCCTCGACCTGCTCATCGGTGAGGTGCTTGGCGGCGTCGGGCCGGACCAGCGGGTGGCCCGAGGCCGCAAGGGCGCCCGGGCGGGTCAGCGTGGTAGTCATGGGGACTCCTCCGATAGTGGTTAAAGGTCAAGGTTCACGGGCCCGGCGGCTGCCGAGACGCAGGTCTGGATGAGCTGGCCGGGATTGTTGTGCACTTCGCCGCTGCGCAGATCCCGGACTTGTCCGGCGCGGAGCGGCACGAGGCAGCTGTGACAGATGCCCATGCGGCACCCGCTCGGCATGAGGACCCCGGCGTCCTCGCCGATGTCGAGGAGCGGGGTGTCGCCGTCAGCCTGGACCTCGCGGTCCGACTGCTCGAAGGTGACGAGTCCGCCGTCGTGCCCCGCGCCGGCCGTGAGGTCGGTGCTGAAGCGCTCGATGGTCAGGGTTCCCGTGCCGCTGGCGTCGGCCCCGGCCGAGACGCTCGGGACGGTCCGGGACTGTTCGAGGGCGGCTTCACGCTGCCACAACTCCTCGGCGTCGTTGAGGAAGCCCTCCGGCCCACAGGCGTAGGCCGCGCGGGAGCGCCAGTCGGGGCAGAGATCCGCGATGGTCTTCGCCGTGAACTCCAGGCGTCCGCGGGCGGCGGTGAACCAGTGGCGCACCTTCAGATTGGGGAACTGGTCCGCGAGCTCGTCGAGCTCCTCGCGGAAGAGGCTGCTCTCGGGGGTGCTGTTCGAGTTGATGAGCACCACGTTGGCGTCAGGCCGGCGCGGGATCAGCGTGCGGATCATGGACATCACGGGGGTGATGCCGCTGCCGGCGGTGAGCATGAGCAGGGAGCGCGGGTGCTCGGGAAGCACGAAGTCGCCCTGCGGGGGCGCGAGGAACAGGACGTCGCCGGGCTTGGTGTCGCGGACCAGGACGTGGGACACCGAACCGGCGTCCTTCACCGTGATCGCCGGGTCATGCCCGGCGGCATTGCTCAGCGAGTACGAGCGCCACTGGCGCACGCCGTTCAGCTCGACGCCGATGCGCGCCCACTGACCGGCCTTGTGGGCGTGCCAGCCCTGGCCGGGGCGGAAGTAGATGGTGGCGGAGTCCTCGGTCTCGCGCACCACGCGGGTCACGACGCCGCGGAGCTGCCGCGAGGAGTACACCGGGTTGAACAGGGCAAGGAAGTCCTCGGGCGTCAGCGGGGTGGTCAGCGCGGATGCCGCGCGAGCCAACTGTCGAAACCGGATCATTACATCAACGATATAGTCCTCGCCGCTAAAATTCTTCGCGTCGGACATACAGTTGACGCGAGCGAATTATCTTGACGGCACAGACAGGGTAAGCGATATGAGCGCAGACGCGATGGCCGTGGCTCCCCCGGATCCGCCGTGGCTGGCCCTGCCCCCGTCCGTGAGCGACAAGCTGAGGCCGCTCACCGGCGATCTCGTGGAGGCCATCATCCAGGCCGTGCCGCAGCTCGTCCCCGCGTATGCCCGGCCCATCGAGGGAAGTTTCGGGCGTGGCCTGCGCATGGGCGTGGCCGCGGCGTTGGAACGGTTCTTCGAGCTCCCGGGCACCCGCCTCCCGGCACTCTCCGACGAGAGCCGCCAGCTCGTGGCGGGCCTCGGACGCGGCGAGTTCCGGCAGGGGCGCAGCATGGACGCGCTGCTGGGTGCGTACCGGATGGGCGCCCGCGTGACGTTCCGGGAGGTCTCGCGGCGGTCCATGGGCGAGGGGTACGGGCCCACCGTCGTGGTGGATCTCGGGGAATCGATCATGGCGTACATCGACGAGCTCTCCGCCGTCAGCGCCGAGGCGTACGCGTTCGAGCAGTCGGAGCGCGCAGGCGCCGTGGACCGGCGCCGGGCGGAGCTCCTCGAGCTCCTGCTGCTGGGCCGAGCCGACGAGACGGCGCTCCGCCAGGCGGCGTCGCTCGCGGACTGGGCCGTACCCGCCCAGCTCGCCGTGGTCACCCTGCCGCTGGAGCGGGCCCAGGGCGTACGGCAGCGGCTGGGTCAGGGCGCCATCGTGATCGAACGCGAGACCGACGCCGTGGGGCTGGTCCCGGACCGCCCGAGCCTCCGCGCGGACCTCGAACGGGCGCTCGCCGGCCGGAGCGCGTCGATCGGCCCGACGGGCGCCCTGGAGCAGGTGGCGCAGTCGCTGCGCCTCGCCGTGCTCGCCGCCACGATGCTGCCGCCGCGGGAGGGTGCAGACCAGCCGCCCGTATGGGCGGACGAGCACCTCACCGAGGTGGTCCTCGCGGCGGAACCCACGGCGGTGGAGGAGCTGGCGCGACGCCGGCTGGCCCCGCTCGCGGACCTCGCCGACGGCCAGCGGGAGAAACTCGAGGAGACGCTCCTCGCGTGGCTGCGGCACTGGGGTCAGCGGGCACCGATCGCGGAGGAGCTCGGCATCCACGCGCAGACGGTCGGCTACCGGATGCTGCAGCTCCGGGAGGTCTTCGGCGAGGACCTGAAGAATCCCCAGGTGCGGTTCGAGCTGGAGATCGCCCTCCGCGCCGCCCGGCGGAACGACGGCTACCCGGAGTAGGTCGCGGACGTCCAGAGGTGGAACAGCGCGTAGGCACGGAACGGGCGCCACGCCTCCGAGAGCCGCTCGGCGTCCCGGATGCTCGGGTTGCCCATGGCCCGGCGCGCCACGAGGTCGCCCGGCGTGAACGCGTCGGGGTCCCGCAGCACGCGCACGGCGAGGTGGTCGGCGGACCACGGGCCGATCCCCGGGATGGCCAGCAGGTCCTTACGCAGCATCGCGTGGTCACCGGCGGCGTCGAGTGACAGGCCGACGGCGACGGCGCGGGCCACGTTCTGCACCGTCGCGGCGCGTGAGCGGGTCACGCCGATGGCGGCGCGCAACTCCTCGTGCGGCGCGTCGGCGATGACCGACGGCGCCGGGAAGACCGTCAGCCCGCCCGGCCCGGGTGTGCCGTACGCCGCGGCGAGACGTCCGCCGAACGTGCCTCCCGCCGCGACGGACACCTGCTGCCCGAGGACGGTCATGATCGCTGCCTCGAAGGGTTCGGGGTAGCCGACGGCGCGCAGGCCCGGGCGGGCGCGCACCAGCGGTCCCAGCAGGGGGTCGGCGTCGAACGCGCGGGCGACGGCGGCGACGTCCGTGTCGAGGTCCAGCCAGCTCCGGACGGTCCGGGTAAGGTGCGCCCACTCGCCGTCGTCGTCCGTGTCCGCGGTGAGTTCGACGTCGCCCGCGTGCACCGTCAGGGTGACGCGCCGCGGTCCGCCGTCCGTGGTGAGCAGCCGCGTGTGCGAGCGCCCGGACCTGTCGCTGATCTCGCACCCGGCGATCGAGTGGTTGGCGAGGATCGCGGCCATGGGACCGGCCTCGAGGGCGCCGTTCGGTGGGAGCCGCGCGGAGCGGCTCACGGGAGGATGGAGTCCACGTATCCGCCGTCCACCCGCACCGCGGCGCCGGTCGTCGCCGAGGCGAGCGGGGAGGCCAGGTAGGTGACCATGGTCGCGATCTCCTCCGGTTCGATCAGGCGTTCGAGCAGCGACTGCGGCCGGTGCTCGCGCATGAACTGCCGCTGCGCGTCCTCCCACTCGAGGTCCTTGTCCACCAGCTGGTACACGAAGTCCTCCACGCCACCGGTGTGGGTGGGGCCCGCGATCACCGAGTTCACGGTGACGCCCGTGCCCTTCGCCTCCTTGGCGAAGCCGCGTGAGACGCCGAGCAGTGCCGTCTTGGACACGCCGTAGTGGATCATCTCGGCGGGGATCACCACGGCGGAGTCACTCGCGATGTACTGGATGCGGCCCCAGCCCCGAGCCATCATGCCGGGTAGGTACGCGCGCGTCAGCCGCACGGCGGTGAGGACGTTGACCTCGAAGTAGCGCCGCCACTCGGCGTCGTCGATCTCGAGGGCGGGCTGCGCGTCGAAGATGCCCAGGTTGTTGATCAGGACGTCGACGGCGGGTAACGCGCCGAGCGCCCGGGCCACGCCCTCGTCCGTGGTGACGTCCGCAGGGATGGCGACGAGCTCGGCGTCGGGCACGTCCGCACGGATGGCCTCCATGGCCCGGGCCACACCGCGGTTGCTGCGGCCGTTGACGCCCACGCGCGCACCCGCCCTCGCGAGGCCCGCAGCGATCGCCCGGCCGATCCCCTGGGTGGAACCGGTCACGAGAGCGGTCCTGCCGCTGAGGTCGAGTGCAACTGCCATGGGGAGCTCCTGGGACACGTGTGCGGTGGGGTTTCCCGACAACCCTACGACGGCGGGACCCGCCCTTCGGGAGGCCCCGTTCCCTCTAGCACGGACGGGCTGCGACGTCACATTGTGGGGCGGATCACGGTCGGTGTGATCGATGGAGAAAAGTACCAGCCCCAGCGGGTATATTGCAGCCGGTATACGGAATACTTCCCCCTCTCCCGAGGTTGAGGATGGCATCTGGGCGTCATTCCCGCCCATAAGAAGGAGATACACCCCCATGGCAACCGACTACGACGAGCCACGCGTTCGGCCGGAGGATCAGCCGGCCAACGAATCGCTCGAGGCGATCCAGGCACAGCGCAGCGCGACAACGCAGACGGCGCTCATCGATGTCGAGGACGGCGAGACCGCCGAAGGCATCGACCTCCCCGGGGCTGACCTCTCCCACGAGGAACTCCTCATCCAGGTCATCCCGCAGCAGGAGGACGAGTTCACCTGCATGTCCTGCTTCCTGGTCCACCACCGCAGCCAGCTCGCGCGTGAGAAGAACGGCGAGAAGTACTGCACGGAGTGCGAGGGCTGACACCAGCCCTGCAGCATGAGAGCTCCTGACCGGACGGTCGGGGGCTCTTGTCGTCTGGCCCCGCCGCGTCAGCGGCGGGGCCCGGGCATCTCAGTCGCGTCAGCGGCGGGGTCCGGGTTCTGCCGCAACCACCGTCAGCGGCAGGCCGGCGGCCGCGCAGGACGCCCGCACCATGGCGTTCTGCTCATCCGCCCGCGTCAGCCTGTTGTTCACGCCCGTGTCGTCGCACCAGTCCACGGCGTAGGGGAAGGCCGAGACGAGATACTCGCCGGGTTCCGCATCCAGTGGCACCACGACGTCGGCTGCGAAGGCGCCGGCATCGCCCATCGGTTCCAGGGCGCGGAGAAGGACGGTCCCGTCGGCGGTGGTCAGGAGTACCTCCACCCGCGCGTCATCTCCGTAGCTGGGATCGCAGTCGGCGTCGGCAGCGGACACCCGCACCGATCCGCCGGCCTCGATCCGCTCCGGTGTCAACGCGGAGGGTGGGGGCATGCATGCGGGCGGGAGGAGGGACCCGCCGACGCCGTTGCCGCAGCCGGAGAGTACGAGCGCCACCACTCCGGCGGCTGCAAGCGCGCCACGACTCCCGACCATGGCCTGATCCTGCCCCGCGCTTCACCCTCGGTACACCTCCCGGCGGCAACAGCAACCGCATCGTGACGCACGGCCGGCCCCCAGTACGGTGAAGGCATGACTTCATCCCAGGTGATCGTGCTCCCCGGCGGCGGCTACGGCATGCTGTCCGACAACGAGAGCGAGGTCGTCGCTGAGCGGCTGCGCTCGCTCGGCCTCTCGGCGAGCGTGTTCGAGTATCCCGTGCAGACCCGCCATCCCGGCCCGCTCGACGCCGTCCGCGCCGAGATCCGGCGGGTCCGCGCCGAGGGGGCGGAGAAGGTGGCCCTCCTCGGGTTCTCCGCGGGCGGTCACCTGGCCGGCCATGCCGCCCTCGCGGCAGGCGCCGCAGAGGACGAACGTGTGGACGCCGCCGTGCTCGCCTACCCCGTGGTGTCCATGGAGCTCGCGACGCACCGCGGCTCGCAGGACGAACTGATCGGGCCCGACGCCGGTGCGCGGCTCCGCGCCGAGACCTCGCTGGACCGCCTGGTCACACCCGACGCGCCGCCCTTCTTCATCTGGCACACGGCGGAGGACGAAGCCGTACCCGTCACGCACGCCTATCTGCTCGCGCAGGCGCTGACGGCCCACGCCGTTCCCCACGCGCTGCACGTCTTCACCGAGGGCGAGCACGGGCTGGGCCTGGCCGAGGGGCAGGGCGCCGCCGGCCAGTGGATGCGGCTCGCGGCGGAGTGGCTGCAGGCTCGGGGCTGGTGAGGGCGGCGGTCCCGCCCGCCGTGTCGTCGAGGAGCCCGGTGCGCGCTCGGACCGCCCGATGATCCTCCAGACCGTGGTGGCGCTGGGACCCGTGATCGGCCTGATCGCCCTCGGGTACGGCATCAGGGCGCGGGGGTTCCTCGCGCCGTCGTTCTGGCCGCCTGCCGAGCGCCTCTGCTATTTCGTGCTGCTACCGGCCCTGTTCGTCAACGGCACGGCGACGGCGGACCTGGCGGGCCTGCCGATCGCCCTGATGGCCCCGGTGCTCGCCGGCCCCGTGATCCTCACGGCGGTGGGGCTCGTGGTCGCCCAACGCTGGCTGGACCTCGACGGTCCGGCGTTCACTTCGGTGATGCAGGGCAGTATCCGCTTCAACAACTACCTCGGACTCTCCATCGCCCTCGCTCTCTTCGGGGCCGACGGCGTGGCTCTCGCGGCGATCGCCAACACCATCCTCGTACCCCTCGTGAACGTGCTGTGCACGCTCGCGTTCGCCCGGTACGGCTCGGAGAGACTGACGCTCGGCGGTACGGTGCGGAGCATCGCCACCAATCCGCTGATCCTCGGCTGCGTGATCGGCATACTCCTCAACGTGACGGGCATCGGCCTGCCGCCGGGCATCGCGGAGTTCGTGCGGACCCTCGGGGCGGCATCCCTGCCACTCGGGCTGCTCTGCGTCGGGGCTGCGCTCGAACTGCGGAGCATGGGCCGCAACCTCGGCGCCGTGGGCCTCGCCACCGTGGTGAAGTTCGTGGTGCTGCCGGGGCTCGGGATCGCGGGGTGCCTGCTCGTCGACCTGACCGGGCAGCCGGCCGCGACCGTGATCCTGTTCCTCTCCCTGCCCACGGCATCTTCCGCGTACGTCATGGCACGGGCCCTGGGTGGCGACTCCCGGCTCATGGCCTCGACCATCACGCTGCAGACGGTTGCCGGCGTCCTCTACCTGCCGCTGGTCTTCGTCGTCATCCGCGCGCTCACGGGCTGACCTCGCGCCGGCGGGACCGCCTGCACGTTCACGGGCTGACCTCGCGCCGGCGGGACGGCCGCCATGCCGACGGGCACGGCCTCACCCCAACGGAGATCCGGGTACTAAGCATGCTTGCTATCAGCGGTGGCGCGACCTACGGTGAGGAGGAGTCAACCTCTTCGAAAGGGTCATCATGATCACGCTCGACCAGATGAAGGAATCCATGAACGCCGGCGCCAACGTGCTGAGCGAGGACGGCGCGGTGCTCGGTCCCATGGGTCAGCTCTACGTGGACGACGCGACCGGCGAGCCGAGCTGGGTCACCGTCTCGACCCACACGGTGGGGAACCCCGAATCCTTCGCGCCGCTGCAGGGTGCCACGCTGCAGGGCAAGGACGTCCGGCTGCCCTACACGCATGCGAAGGTGTACGACTCCCCGAAAATGTCCCAGGACGGCCACCTCAGCCCGGAGGAGGAGCAGCACCTGCTCAGGTACTACGGGCTGATGGCGGGGAAGGACGACGCCGTCGACGCCCTTGATACCTCGGCTACCGCGGGCACCGGCACGCCTGCCCGCCCGCGTACCTCCCGCCCCGAGGGCGACGACTACGCGATGACGCGCTCCGAGGAGCAGCTCCGCGTAGGCACCGAACTCCGCGAGACCGAGCGCGTGCGCCTGGTCAAGCGCGTGGTCACCGAGGACGTCACCATGACGGTGCAGATCCGGCGCGAGGAGCTCGTGGTGGAGCGCGTGCCGGTGAAGGACGGCGCACCCCTGTACGACGACGGTGCAGGCACCTTCAGCAGGGCCGAGCGCGACCGCCTCTACTCGGCGGTGGAGACCGCCTTCAGCGGCGACGTCGTGGAGATGGTGCTGTACGAGGAGAAGCCCCGCGTGGAGATCGACGTGGTGCCGATCGAGCGCGTGCGACTCTCCCGCGAGGCCCACACGCAGGACGAGGTGGTCCGCGGGCAGGTGCGCAAGGAAGTCATCGAGACGGAGCGCTTCGACGCCTAGGAGGCCCGCGGTCAGGCGTCGCGGGAGGACAGCACGCAGAACTCGTTGCCGTCGGGATCGGCGAACACGTCCCAGCTGACCTCCCGGCCCTGACCGACGTCCGCCCGCGTGGCGCCGAGCTCCAGGAGCCGCTCGATCTCCGCCTCGCGGTCCTGGCTCGTGTGGGGCGCGAAATCGAGATGGATCCGGTTCTTCGACTGCTTCTCGTGCTCCACCCGCACGAAGACGAGGCCAGGCGGTGTCTGCTCGAACGTCAGCGTGGCGCCCACCTCGCGGGCCCAGGTGGGGATCACCACGGCCTCGTCGTCGTCCTCGAAGATCACCTCCCACCCGAGCGCCTCACGCCACCAGTGGGCGAGGGCCCGGTGGTCGGTGGATTCGATGACGGCGGAGTACCAGCGGAGTGTCATGCCCACGATTGTGCCTCCGGCCCGCCACCTGCGGAAGGTGGTGTCGGACAGGATCTGTCCGCGATGTCGGCGCACCTTGCGGTGCATCTCCCCGCGGGGCAGGTTCGCCTCATGATGTTTCTCGTCTCGGGCGCCAGCGGCGTCGGCAAGTCCACCGTCGGCGCCCACCTCGCGGAGGTTCTGCCCCTGGCGACCTTCCGGTGCATCACGCTCGACGACGTCCTGCCGGCCCCGCCCCATCCCGACACGGCGTACCGGCAGCGCGCCGCTCGCGCCGCCGTCGTCCGCGCCCTCGACGAGCAGGCGCACGGGCGGCACACCATGCTCGCGAGTGATCCGGTTGCGGCAGGCGAGCTCCTGGCTGTTCCCGAGGCGGAGGGGCTCGACGGCGTGGCGGTGTGCTTGCTCCATGCCTCGCCGGAGGCGCAACGGGAGCGCCTCGCGGAGCGGGGCGAGAGCGAGGAGGCGCTCGGTCACCACGCGGCGTTCGCGCGGTGGATGCACAGCCATGCGACCGACGCGCAGCACATGCAACACGTTCTGATCAACGGCGGTGCGGATGCGATGCAGTGGGACCGGTGGACGGCGCTTCCCAGCGGCGATCCTGGCTGGGCCATGCACGTCATCGACACCTCCGCCCTGGACAGGGCGGCCGTCGGGGCTGCCGTACGGCACTGGATCGACGACGCACTGGCGGGCCGCGCCCCGGTGTTCGCCGGCGAGTGGTTCACCGCCTGAGGAGTTTCGGCGCCCGGCCTCAGCGCGCCAGTCTGCTCCTGAACAGCAGGTACACGAAGTACGGCGTGCCGAGCAGAGCCGTCAGGAGCCCTGCCGGGAGTTGGGCCGGGGCGATCGCCGTGCGGCCGATGACGTCACCGAGGCACACGAGCACCGCGCCGAGCAGCATGGCGGTCGGCAGGGCCAGGCGGTGCTGCGGACCGACCAATGCTCGCGCAGCATGCGGCGCCACCAGCCCCACGAAGGCGATCACGCCGATCCCGGCGACCGAGGACGCGGTGAGCAGGACCGCGAGGCAGAGCAGCAGGAGTCGCGCTCGCGGGACGCGCACACCGAGCAGGCGGGGTGTGTCCTCGTCGAGGGCGAGGAGGTCCTGGGTGCGGTGCAGGGCCGAGATGATCGGCGCCGCGAGGATCAGGGCCGCGGTCATGGGCACGAGGTGCTGCAGCGACCGCCCGTAGGTGGAGCCTGACAGCCACGTCAGTGCCTTCGCCTCGTTCCACGGATCGGTCAGCACGATCAGGAGCGTGATGACGGCGGTTGCCGCGGCCGAGACCCCGATGCCGACCAGCACCAGACGGTCCGTCTGCATGCCGCCGCGGAAGGACAGGCCGAAGACGACGACGGACACGACGGCGGCGCCGATCCCCGCCGCCCCGCTGATGAGCCAGAAGCCGGCCAGGGGCACGAATGTGATGACGATGATCGCTCCCACGCCCGCTCCGCCGGAGACGCCGATGATCGCGGGTTCCGCGAGCGGATTGCGGGTCACGGCCTGGATCGCGGTGCCGGCGAGGGCCAGGGAGGCGCCCGCGAGCAGGGATGCCCCGATGCGTGGCGCGCGCGTGTCCATGATGCTCGAGACCACGGGACCGGCCTGGCCGGTGGCCCAGTTGGCGATATCGCCGAGCAGCAGTTTGGCGTCGCCGAGGAGCGCCCCGGCCACCGCGACGGCGATCAGCAGCACCCCGAGGACCACGATCACGGCCGTACTGCGCGCCGCGGTGATGGGCCGCAGGGCCACGTTCTTCGGCTCGCGGGAGGGTCCGTCGGATCTCATGCGGTGCGCGAGCGCCACGAGGAAGACGGCGCCGAAGAGGGTGGTGACCACGCCGGTGGGAACCTCGACGGCGCTCTCGGCGCCGATGGCCGCGCGGAGCGCCACGTCCGCGGCGAGAACGAGGAAGACGCCGAGGAGTGCCGATGCCGGGATGAGCGCGAGGTGACGGTGGAGCCCGGGGATGCGGGGGGCGGCGAGGCGCACGACGGCGGGCGCGGCGAGCCCCACGAACCCGATGGGGCCGGCGACCGTGACGGCAGCGGCGGAGAGCAGCACCGCCAGGACGATCGCGAGCACCTGCGTGCCACGGACGTTGATGCCGAGCACGCGCGCCTGGTCCTCACCGAGGGTGAGGAGGTCGAGGGAGCGGGAGCGCAGCAGCAGCACGAGGAGGGCGGCGCCCGCGAGAGGCGCGAGCAGCGTGACGCGCTCCAGGCCGCTCTGCCCGAGCGACCCCGACCCCCAGGCGAAGAGGCCTTGGGTCTCCTCGGTGAACAGCAGCAGGAACATGTTCGTGAGCGCGCTGAAGGCCAGTGCGAGGGCGGACCCCGCGAGCACGAGGCGGACGCTCGAGGACTGCCCGGCCCCGGCCAGTGCGAGGACCAGGGCCGCCGCCGCGAGGCCGCCGAGGAAGGCGACGCCCACCGCCCCGAGCAGGGGCACCTGCAGGCCGAGTGCTGCGACGGCGACGACGGCGAGGTGCGCGCCCGCGTTCACCGCGAGGGTGTCCGGGGAGGCCAGGGAGTTCCGCGAGACGGACTGCATGACGGCCCCTGCGGCTCCGAGCGCGACGCCCACGAGGACACCCGCGGCGAGGCGCGGCACCCGGCTGTCGAGGACGACGGCGGCCGACAGGGCGTCGTCGTTCCCCGTCAGGAGCGAGAGGATGTCCGCGGCACCGACGCTCGCGGTGCCCTGGGTGAGGTGGACGAGCGCGAGGAACGCGGTGGCGACCGCGAGCAGTGCGCCGGCAACGACCAGCCGCACCCCGACCCGGTCCGGCGGGGTGCCGGTCGGGGCGGGAGGGGCTTCGGCGAGCGTTGCCGGCGGCATCGGGAGCTACTGCGCGGACTGCGCGGCATCCACCGCGGCGTCGATGATCTGGTTCATGGAGCTCGGCCCGCCGAAGACCCACAGCGAATCCGGGAACCGCGTGACGTCGCCGGACTCGACGAAGGGCAGGGCGGTCCAGACCGCGTTGTCGGCGAGCTCGTTCTGGTACGGATCCCCGTAGGAGTCGTTCGCGATGTACCAGAAGCGGGTGTCCGCGGGCAGAGCCGTGAGGCCTTCGACGTCGGTCTGCGCGAGACCGTAGGCGGCGTCGCCCTCGAGGTCCCACGCGTTGGCGAGACCGAGTTGCTCGAAGACGTTGCCCACCAGCGACCCCTCGGTGAACGGCCGGATGGACACGCTGCCGGCGTCGGCGTAGGCATCGGAGAACGCGACGCTCGCCCCGGCCGCACCGGCTTCCTCGATGGCGGCCTTGCCGTCGGCGAGCTTCGCCTCGAACTCGGTCCGTAACTCGGCGGCGGCGTCCTCGGTGCCGGTGATCGTCGCGATCAGGTCGATGTTCTCGAACATCTGACCGAGGTTGTCCGTCGCGTCACCGCCGGGGATGACGACGACGGGCACGGTCTCCTCGATCTGCTCGATGGCCCCCTCGGTGAGCTGATCGGTGACGATCACGACGTCGGGGGTGAGGGACACGAGGGTGTCGATGCTCGGCTCGCCGCGCAGCCCGACGTCCGTCACGGAATCGTCCAGCGGCTCGGCGCTGACCCAGGTGGCATAGCCTTCGACGTCGGCGGCGCCCACCGGCATGACGCCGAGCGAGACCAGATTTTCGATGGCGTTCCACTCGGTGGCGACCACGCGCTCCGCAGGGCCGTCCAGCGTGACCTCCTGGCCGCGGGCATCGGTGACGGTGATGGATTCACCTGCCGCCGCGGTCTCGGCCGGGGCGTCCCCTGCGGCCTCCTCGGTGGTCCCGCACGCGGTGAGGGCGAGCAGTGCCGTTGCTGCGAGGGCAGCGAGCATCTTCTGGTGGGTCATCGATGTCATTCCTGTTCGGTGCGCCCGCAGTCGGTGCGCGGTGGGTGGAGCCGTCCGTCGGGTGCGCGGACGGCCGGGGGTCGGTGCCGGGATCGGTTCGGTGGCTCTCGAGCGTGAGCGGGTCAGGAGGCCGTGAGGACCGCCGCGGGGTGCGCCGGGCTGTTGTGGCGCCCGACGGCGCGGGTACGGACGGTGCCGCCCGAGACCGTGACGTCCACGCGCACGCCGTACGCGCGGGAGAGGTTCTCGGCCGTGAGCACCTGCACCGGTGCGCCCTGCGCCGCCACTACGCCGTCCTCGAGGAGCACCACGTGGTCCGCGATGGCGGCGGCCTGGTCGAGATCGTGCAGCACCACCCCGACGGTCACCCCGTGCTCGGTGGCGAGGTCCCGTACGACGTCGAGGATCTCGACCTGGTACCGGAGGTCGAGGTGGTTGGTGGGCTCGTCGAGGAGCAGAACGCCGGTGTCCTGGGCGAGGCAGCTGGCCAGCCATACGCGCTGGGTCTGGCCGCCGGAGAGGGCTGCGACGGGACGATCGGCGAGATCAGCGGTGCGCGTGAGGCTGAGGGCGCGGTCGATCGCGGCGCTGCCGCGCGGGTCCGCTCCAGTCCACCGGCTGCGGTGCGGGTGCCGACCGAAGGTGACCACCTCGCGCACGGTGAGTCCTCCCGGCACGGGCCTGCTCTGGGCGAGCAGCGTGATGGTCCGGGCGAAATCCCGGGCCGAGAGGGCGCGCACATCCGCGCCGTCCTCGAGCCGCACTGCACCGGAATCCGGTGCGTGCAGCCGGGCGATGGTCCTGAGCACTGTCGATTTCCCGCTGCCGTTCGGGCCGATCAGGGCGGTCACGCTCCCTGGCCGGAGATCGAAGGAGACGGGCCCGACGACGCGCCGGCTGCCGTAGGAGATGTCGAGCTCCGCGACGGACAGCGACGGGTCTGCGGAAGCGTGATGGGTGGACACAGTCCAAAGGTTAGGCTGTCCTAACCCTGAGCGCAAGAAATTAGGGCACGATCGCGTGACTTAATCGTGGCGCCCCAGAATCAGGAGATCAGGCGGGTGAGGCGGTGACGACGACGTTCTTGCCCCAGGGATCTTCCGTGAAGCAGCTGATGATCACCAGGCGGTTCGGGGTGATGTTCCAGATGTCGCTGTTCTTCAGCGAGTCCTTGTCGTAGGTCGTCACGGCGTCCACCACGTAGTTCATCGGGCCGGCCATCGTGTCGAGCACGATCGCGTCGCCGGCCTCTACGTCCGTGCTGAACAGGTCGAAGGGCGCGTCCCGTCCTTCCCAGCTGTGTCCGGCGATGTAGGTGGTGTCGGTGGAGCCTCGGCCCGGGGCCCCGTAGGCGGTGAGCCAGTATCCGTCGTCGCTGATCGGCGGCACGATCGATTGCGCGGCGAGCTCCTCGGCCGTGGGGATGAGTGGAAGGACTGCCACGTCAATGCCCGCGCCCGGCACCGTGATGCGGGTGGGGGCGACACCGTTCGGAGAGGCCGGCGGTGCGGGCGCGGGTGCACCTGCCGCCTCCCCGGGTCCGCTTGGAGTCGGCGTGGGGGAGACGACAGGGGCTGGAGGGGTGGGGCTCGGTGCGGCAGGCGGGACCTGCGCGGCGGGTGACGTCGGGCCCGGGTCCGCAGGAGCGGGCGGCGCCGTCAGAATGGGTGCGTCGAGGGCCAGGTCCTGAGCCTGGGTGTCCTGTGCGGCCTGGGACGAGTCACCAAGCGTCGGGATGAAGACGATCATCGCGGCCACGAGGGCCGCGGCGGCAAGGGGGAGCAGCGCCAGACGCGACACCGTCATGATGCGCTCGGCCGTGGTGGGAGCGCTCTGCTCGACCAACCCGTCAGTCTCCGTTGTGGCGTCGTCGGGTGCGGGGTCTTTCATCGCGTCCTCAGTGTGTTCGGTGTACCTGACCTGCTGGGTGTTCTCGATGAACCGGAATGCTCTGCGATTCCGGTTCTGTAGTGGAACTGGCCGGAGGTGCCGGCCTGATGGACCGGCACCCCCGACATTCCTACCTTCCGGGGTCACCCCCGGTCAGTGTCAGTTGCTGCGCTGTGCCTTCTTGCGGAGGCCGAAGGCAGCTGCCGTGACGCCGAGACCGGCGGTCATGAGGCCGAGGAGGCCCAGGCCCGCTGCCGGGGACTCTTCGGTAGCCGCTGCGGTCTGGACGTTCACGCCGCGGTTGTTGCCCGTGGTGCCGGCGCCGCCGGTGCCCGTGCCGCCACCCGAGCCGCCACCGACGACGACGCCGGTCCCGGTACCCGTGCCGCCACCCGAGCCGCCGCCGACGACGCCGCCGCCGCCGGTTCCACCGTTGTTCGAGTCGACGATGATGTCGATGTCCACGATGACCTGGACAACGCCCGGGCCGCCGACGGTGCCATCGACGCCACAGGCTGCGATGGAGGCATCGAACAGGGCCTGGAGGGCCAGGAGGTCGAGTGCCTCACCATTGAGCTGGAGCTGGAGTGCTGCCAGGATGTCGAGCGCGGCCTGCAGCTCGAGGGCGGCAGCATTGATCGCCTCGAGATCGCCGGCGGCGATGAGGTCGGCTTCGAGGCTCGCGACGATGGCCGCCTGGAGATCGAATGCCGTCTGGGCGTCGGCGGCGGCCTGCGCGAGCAGCTCGAGGTCGAAGTCCGCGAGGACTGCCAACTGTGCAGCCAGCGCCAGGTCGAGCGCTACCTGTGCGTCTGCCACCAGGTCGAGCTGAGCGGCAAGAGCATTGGTGACATCGAGTTCGGCGTCGTCAACTGCCAGGCCGAGGGTCGTCACGAGGCCGAGCGCGGTTTGGAGGTCACCATTCGCCGCTGTCACCGCGAGAGCGGCATTCGCCTGAGCGGTCACAGCTGTGTCGAAGCGAGCCTGCGCCGCTGCGTCATTCGTGGGGTCGAGATCCCCCAGGGCAGTTGCGAGTGCAGTGGTTGCCAGGGCGAGCTCAGCAGCGGCGTCGGCCTCCAGATCGATCGCGGCGTCAAGGTCCTCCTGGGCAAGGCCGGCGTCAACGACAGCCTGCGCCTCGGCGGCGATCGCCAAGGCCAAGGCCTCCTGCGCGGCGAGCACGAGGTCCGCCTGGGTGCCGATGACGAGCAGAAGGTTCGACTCGGCCTGGTCGACGGCGGATTCGGCGTCGGCGACGGCCGTCAGGGCTGCAGCAAGCGCGACGTTCGCCCGGTCCAGGTCGCCCTGCAAGCCCGCGAGAACGCCGAGTTCCACGTCGAGGTCAGCCCGGATGTCGACCTGTGCGTCCGTCGACCCGTCGATCAGCGCGTCGAGTGCTGCCTGGGCATCGACGACGTTGTCGAGGGCTACATCAAGGTCGATGAGCAGGTCAGCGTCCAGGCCGGCATTGCCGAGGGCTGTGAGGAAGGCGGCCTGCGCGGAGAGGCACTCGGGGGAGTCGAGGTCCGCTGATGCGGGTGCTGCGGAAAAGAAGAGGCCTCCTGCGGCCAGAGCGACGGTGGAACCGGTCGCCAGCATGCGATTGCGAGTGAGCATTTCGTGGTCTCCAAGTACTTCGAAGGTGACTCCCGAGAAAGCAGGGGAGGGAACCCGAGGCTCCCTTTCCGCCCCGATTCGTTCTGCTTCTCATGCCACACCAGGGGCCCGGCCCGCGCTACGGCCGCTCGGCCACTTTTTCTTTGGCCGGGAGGTTTGTAAGTACCCTGAGAAATATCGGCGAATTCGCCGGATGGTTATGGAACTAGCCACATGGCCAGACCGTATGGAGGGCGGGAGACGAGGAGTTGCGGGCAGCGGCGCGGAGAACAACCGGTCGCTGCTGTGCCGACCTTCGCCGTCAGCTCCCGCGCAGCGCCACCACGGGCTCGATGCGCGTGGCCTTTCGAGCCGGGAAGCTGCCGGCCACGAGTCCCACGACCGCTCCCAGTACGGCCCCTCCGACGGCGACGAGCGGGCTCGTGACGGGCGTCCACTGCTGGGACACGGAGATGGCGATGACGGCGAAGACCCCGAGCGTGGCGCCGAGGAGGCCGCCGAGCAAACCGATGATCACCGATTCGAGGATGAACTGCCGGGCGATCTGCCGCCGGGTGGCGCCGATGGCGCGGCGGAGGCCGATCTCCCCGGTGCGTTCCATGACCGAGAGCATGGTGACGTTGGCGATCCCCACGCCGCCGGCGAGGAGCACGACGACGGACAGCACCACGAACACGAGGTTGATGTCCGCCTGGACGTCCACCGCGAGATCGGAGCGGCCCTCCGGGGCCACCACGTCCACGGTGTCCGGGGCGTCCGGTGCGAGGGCCAGGGCGGCCTGCTCGGCGACCTGCGGCCCGGCGCCGAGCATGATCCGCGCCTGCACGTCCCCCGGCGCGGTCAGCCCGAAGTCGGAGCGCGCCGCACCGGTGGTGATGACCACGCTCTCGAGGAGTTCGGGGCGCTGCTGCACATCGCCGAACACCCCGACGACGGCGTAGGGGAGGCCGTCGATGAAGATGGAGGGCTGCGAGTCCACGCGGGTGATCCCGAGCCGCTCGGCCAGCCGCTCGCCGAGGACGGCCACGCGGTCCTGGCGTTCGTCGTGACCGGCGTCGAAGATCCGGCCGAAGCGGACGGACCCCTCGAGGGCGTCGACCAGCCCCGGTGAGGTGGCGAAGACGCGGGGCGGGGAGGTGATCGGGGCGGAGGGGTCGTTGACGGGTACGGCCGTCACGGTGCCCTCGCCGAGCTGCACCTCGGTGATGAGGGCGGCCTGCTCCACCCCCGCGATGCGTTCCAGGCGCTGCACGGAGTCCCAGGGAAGGGTGCTCGTGGCGACGCTGTCCCCGCCGGCGGTCTGCGCCTGCACGGGGGAGGCGATCACTTGCGTGGCCGCGAAGGCGTCGAACCGCTTGGCGAGCTGGCCCGCCGTCGTCTGTGCGAAGCCGATGGTGGCGACGAGCGCGCCGATCCCGAGGATGGTGCCGGCGAGGGTCATGAGGAGCCGGCCGGGCCGCGTCCCGAGGTCCGAGGTCGCCTCGATGAGCAGGTCGATGAACCCGAACCTGTCACCCGGGGGCACGGCTTGGACGAGGTCCGGGTACTCGTGGACGTCCTCGAACGGTACGGTGTCACCCGAACCGTCACCGAGACCGTCGTCGGAGCGCGCGGGGATGTCCGCTTCAGGACGACGTCGTCTCATGCGCTGGTGCTCACCCGTCCGTCGGAGATCCGCACGCAGTGTGGCGCACGGCGTGCCACGGCCTGGTCGTGCGTGATGATCACGAGCGCCAGCCCGTCGGTGACGAGTTCCTCGAACAGTTCCATGACGTCCGTGGTGGTCACGCCGTCCAGGTTGCCGGTGGGTTCGTCCGCGAGGAGCAAGCTGGGCCGCGTGACGACGGCGCGTGCCACGGCCACGCGCTGGCGCTCGCCGCCGGAGAGGGTGCCGGGCAGGAAGTCCACGCGGTGGCTGAGGCCCACACGCTCCAGTGCCTCCCGGGCGCGGTCCTCACGCTCGGCGCGCGGGGTGCCGCTGTAGAGCATGGGCAGCATGACGTTCTCGAGCACGGAGCGCCGCGGCATGAGGTGGAACGCCTGGAACACGAAGCCGATGCGCTGGGCCCGCACGGCCGCCCGGGTGTTCTCGTCCAGCGCGCCGGTCAGATGCCCGGCGAGGCGGTACTCGCCGACGCTCGGCCGGTCGAGGAGGCCGAGGATGTTGAGCATCGTCGACTTCCCGGAGCCGCTCGGGCCCACGATCGAGACGTAGTCGCCGTCGTGCACCGTGAGGTTGATGCCCTTCAGGGCCTGCACCTCCGGCGGGCCGGGGAAGGAACGCGTGACGTCGCGGAGGTCGACGAGCGGGGTGCTCACCGCCCCACCACCACGAGATCGCCCTCGGCGAGGTCGCCCTCGATCGGCGTGATCTCCACCGCCCCGGGGGTCGCGAGGCCGCTCCGGACGACGACGAGGCGCGTGCGCGCTTCCTCCCCCTCCCGAGGATCGCCGTCGGCGACCTCCACGCGGGTCTCACCGCCCGGCCCGGCACTCAGCGCCGCGTAGGGCACGGAGAGCACCTCGCCGTCGGTGGCCCCGACGGCGATGGAGACGCGCACGTTGGAACCCTGGAGTTCGAGGATCTGTTCGGGTGTCAGGGGATCGGGCAGCAGATCGATGGTCCACCGCTGGGAATCGCCCTCGCCGGGTGCCAGCGCCTTGATGGTCGCCTGGTGCTGTGTGCCGTCGGGCAGTTCGAAGGAGGCGCGGTCCTCGACCTTCAGCAACCGGGCGTCGGCCTCGGCCGCGGAGCCGGCCAGCCCGAGGGTGGCCCCGGAGACGGTCATGGCCGCGCCCTCGAGCACGGACCCGCGCTGGGCCGCGACGGCGTCCACGCGCCGGGGGAGTTCGGAGAGGTACAGCACCTCTCCGGCGGGGAGCGCCGGCAGGGCGGCCTGTTCGGCGCGCACCACCTCCTCCTGGGCCTGGGTGAGCTGCGTGAACGCGGCGTCGACGGCGGCTCGCTGGGGTGCGTTGGTGCGGTCGGCGCCGATCTCCTGGCGGCGCAGCTGCGCGAGCTCGAGGGCGTCCACGAGGTTGCCGATCAACAGCTGGTCCCGGGGCTCGGCGTCCTGTGCGGCAGCGAGTTCGCGCCCCGCGCTTGCCACCGCGTTGTCCGCCTCGCGTACTTCGACGGCCGTGGCACCCACGGGAGTGGTCGACAGCTCGTTCTGCGCGGTGAGCAGTGACTGCTCGGCGGCACGGAGCTGCTCCTGGGCTCCGCGCAGGGCTTCCGCCCCACCCTCCTCGGGCTCGGGAGCGGAGTACCCGGCGTTGGCGTACAGCGTGGTGAGCGCGGCGGCCGACTCCACGCCGAAGGTCGCGTCCGCGGGGTCCCCGGCGTCGATGCCCACGGCCCTCATGGCCGTCTTGAACTGCACCACGTCCGGGCCCGTCACGCCGACCTGCAGCGTCCGGTAGGCGGGCAGCTCGCCGGGCAGCACGATCACGGGGCGGCCGGCCACCTCGAGGGCGACCGACATCGCGTCGAGGTCCGTTCCGACCTCGGGGACCTGGCCCGTGACGACGGCGGGGCCGTCCACGGTCGCGGTGTCGATTCGCACCTCCACCGGGTTGGCGAAGGCCACCTCACCGCGGATGGTGACGTCGTTGCTCAGCTGCCCGAACTCCACCGGTGCGGTGACCAGGCCGGGAGCGGGAGGCTCGGCGTCGCCCGCGGCATCAGCCGGAGACACCAGGAACCGACCCAGGAGCAGGCCCGCCACGAGGCTCAGCACGGCGGCGACGGCCACGAGCCACAGCGTGCGGTTGCGCCGGAACACCGCGGCCATCCCGCCCGACGACGGCGCGGTGGCCGGTTCCTCCCCCGGGTACTCGTCCTCGAGGAGATCCAGGCCTTCCGTCGGTGCCGTTCCGTCGGGGTCGTTCATCGGTTCGTCGCGTCGAACGTGGTCCACTCAGGAATCCTGCTCGAGATCGGCCTTCAGGGCGTCGATCTCCGCCTGATGGTCCTCGATGAACTGCTGCTCCTGCGCGAAGCGCACCTCGTTGGACTTCTGCTTGTAGTCGGTCTTCTCGCGGCAGTCGAAATCGATGAGGGCGAGTTCTATCTCCTTTTCCCCCAATTCCTCCATTCCTGCTTCGTCGGGCATGGGAGGCGCCGTCATGTCCTCGGCGCCTTCTTCGATGGTCGGCATCGGCATGTTCTCGTAGAACTCGTTCATTTCCTCATTGATGCTGTTCTGGGCATCCATCTGCTTGTTGAATCCGGGCCGGCCGGCATCTGTCATGCAGGACGCCCATTCGGCGTCGATGTCCGCGAGGTCGGGGGAATTCATGCTTCCCTCGTAGAACTCGTTCATCGCGTCCATGAGGGGCTTGTGCTCGTCCGTCGCCATGGGATCCGTCACGCCGCGCTCGTTCTCGGCCCAGCCGTAGCACCCGGCGGTCGTCCAGTCGTACTCCATGGCCTCGCCCTCCTCAGGCATGTCCTCGGGGTCGGGTGCGGGACCGTACAGGGCTTCGTTGAAGGCCTGTGCCTCCGACTCGGAGAGGCTCGCGACGTAGTCGGCGTTCGCATCGACGTATTCGCCCACGTCCCCGCTCTGCATCTCCTCCTTGCCGGGGTAGTTGACCATCCCGTAGCCGTACTGGGCCACCCACTCGCGGGAGTCGAAGTCGTACTCCTCGCCGTAGGAGAAGCTCATGGTGGCGCTCTGGATGTTCGGCGTGTACTCGAAACCCTCCTCGGTCATGCACTGCGCCACGAGGTCCTCGCGTTCCCGCTCGTCCTCCGCGTACTTGGCCTGCTGCTCCTCGGGGCTGAGGTCCGCTCCGTAGGCCGAGGCGAAGATCTCCGAGATCGGGGATTGCTCCTCCTCCTCGGCAGCGGGAGTCTCGGACGAGGACGCACAGCCCGCCAGAAAGGCGGAAGCACAAAGTGTCAGGGACAGGGCGGTCATTGTTCTGCGTGAAGGGCGCACGGCTTCTCTTCCTCGAGAGGGGTGTTTCTGTGGATGCTATTCCCGATGTGCCCGTGACCGATTCATACTCAGGGAGGATATTGCGCCGAAGATGGTAACGATTCCGAACTCTTCCCTTTTCGGGTCAGTAATGGTAAGGCGCTGTGAATACTCGATCGTGGAAGAGTGGCACGGTGATCAACCAGCAGCCGGGAAATTCAGCAGCGCCTTTTCACGCGCGGCAGCCGCTCACGCTGAAGCAGGCGGTGAGGGCGCTCGTCTTCGTCGTCCTGTACGTGGCGGCGGTGGTGGGCCTCTTCCTCCTGGTGGCCTTCGCGGATCCGTTCGAGCTCACGTTGGCGGGTTTCCTCCCGGCGTTCCTCGGTCTCGTCACCGCCGCGGCGATGCTCTCGCTGTACGTCCACCTCGTTCGACGCAACGGGCTGTCCTTCGCCGACCTCGGCTTCCGGCGACCGGGACCTCGCATGGCTCATCTGCTGTGGCAGGTTCCGACGACGATTCTCACAGCCGCCGTCATCCAGGGTCTGTTCTTCGCCGTCCTGCTCGCCTTCGGTCTCGACCCGGCCGCCGCGCAATCGACCAACGATCCGCTGCAGGACCTCCGCGGGCTCCCCTGGCCAAGGGTGGCCGTCGTCGTGATCGCGGTCGCCGTGGCCACACCCCTCTGGGAGGAGGTCCTGTTCAGGGGCGCTTTTCTCGACGGCTTCTCGCGGCGGTTTCGACCGTGGGCGGCCATCACACTGTCAGCGGCCCTGTTCGCCGCCGTCCACCTGGTCCTCGTCGGCTTCGTGTACCTCCTCACGCTCGGCGTCGCACTGGCGCTCCTGCGCCGCTTTCACGACAACCTGTGGGCTCCGGTCATCCTCCACGCAGTGAACAACGGTCTCGTGGTGCTGTTCATTCTGACCGCTGCATGATGCGCGGACCCGTTGACCGCGGGGCGCGTCCCCACGAATAGCAAGCCAGCTTAGGATCGGCGTAGGGTGGCAGGACGACGTCGGGCGCATTGCGCGACGTCCGACCGATCCAGCTTGCATTGGAAGGACCATCCATGAGCACCCAGAACGAGCAGCCCACGCACGACGCCTCCGCCGACCAGGCGCTGTCCGAATCACTCTCGGCTCACGCCGACCTTCCCGAGGCCAGCGACCCGGTGGACGAGAACCTGTCGGGATCTCTCTCCGGCCACGCCGACCTTCCCGAGGGTGACGGCCCCGAGGGCGGTGTCCCCGAAGCCGACGAGCCGCTCGAGGAGATCGACGGCAGCCCGGTCCGCACCGAGAACAGCTGACCGCCGAAGCACCAACGGCGCCAACGACGACGGGACCTCCGCGCCAGCGGGGGTCCCGTCGTCGTTCTGCGTGCGGAGGGTCTACTTCATGGGGCCGAAGGTGGCGTCGATGTCGGCCATCTCCATGTCGGCCGTGGCCTGGATCAGGGCGAGCAGTTCGGGGTCCAGCCCCGGCGCGAACTCCTCGAGGCGCTCCGGTGCGATCTCCGACGGCACGCCCGCGGGGGCCTGCTCGCTGGCGTCGAGGGTGGTGCCGTCGTTCGAGGGTGACATCCCCTGGTAGATCTTCCCGGCCTCCGACTGCCCTTTGAGGTCGAAGGTGTACTGCTTGCTCTGCAGCCCGAGGTCGAGGAGCTTCTTGACCTCGGGGAACTGCTCGGCGTTGGTCTTCGGGATCGGCAGCAGCGACTTCCAGTTCACGCCGAGCGTCTCGAGGGCCTTCGCGTACCCGTTCTCGTGCGCCTGGTCGCGGACGATCAGGTAGGAGATGGTGGAGCGCGCCGTCTTGTTGTCCGTCATCTCGTACATGCGGCACTTCTGCAGACGCCCGGTGGCCTCGAGCATCAGGTTGTACAGCAGGTCCAGGGGCAGGTTGCCCGAGTTGTAGACGTAGCTGCCGCTCCACGGGTTGCCCGCGGAGTCGACGGGCAGGGCTCCCTGCGCACCCACGAGGTAGTGGTGGATGTTGCCCTGGGACAGGGCGAGGTTCAAGGGGATCGCCCCGCCGGCGCCGGGGGTGTCCAGCGGGTCGTCGAGCTTGCCCTGATAGCGGGGTGAACCGTCCAGGAGGCGGGAGATGGTGGTGCCGATCAGCTCCACGTGGCTGATCTCCTCGGTGCCGATGCCCTGGATCAGGTCGCGGTAGGGCTTCGCCGCCGCGCCGCGGAAGTTCATGCTCTGGAACAGGTACTGCATCATGGTGCGCATCTCGCCGAACTGCCCGCCGAGACCCTCTTGCAGGGCGTTGGCTGCGGCGGGATCCGGCTCGTCGGGGATGATCTCGTTGATGAGCTGCTGGACGTGGAAGAACATGGAGCCTCCTTGAGGGAGCGGCGGTATGCCGCTCCTGACCACACTCGTCCGGCGAAGTCGACCCCACAACCGACCTTGTTTGTCCGCGCCGGGGGTTGCCAGAACCGCGTTGATCGGCGGTGCGCTGCCCACCTGCGAACACGAGAACGACGACGGGACGCCCGCAGCGTGCGGACGTCCCGTCGTCGTTCGTGGGTCAAGCAGGCGTTACTGCCGGTTGAGGTTCAGCCGGTACGTGGTGGTGGCCGTACCGTCCTCGCTCGTGACCTCGATGACCGCGGTGCGGCTCTCATGCGTGGGCTGCGTGACCGTCACCGTGGCGTACGGATCGGTCGCGGTGGCCGCGATGGTGGGCAGCTTGCCCCGCCACCGCTCGGAGTACGTGGTGACGTCGGAGGCGAAGCCGGCGATGGGCGTGCCGTTGATGCTGATGCCCGAGAGCGAGGAGTCGAAGGACGTCGACGGGACGGAGCCCAACACCTCGATCTCGCTGACTACCATGTGCGTGTTCGGCCGTGCGGTCATGACCACGCGGACCGATTGCGCGGTCACGCTGCTCATCGGCAGGGTCACCACGGGCGCCGGGGCACCTGCGGGAACGCTGACGGGAGCACCGGAATCGGCCCACTGGCCGTCGGCGCCCTGGACCTGCAGCTGCACGGTCTGCGCGTAGCTGTCCGTGGTGCCGTCGCGGAAGAAGTGCACCTTCACGCCGCTCAGCGGCTGTGTCTGGCGGAGGTTCACCGTGAGGGTGTCGGCAAGGTTCTTGTTGCTCGAGCGCCAGTTGGACCAGGCCTTGTCACGGAGGTTCCCGTTGAAGAGGCCCGCCGTACCGTAGCCCGGTTCGGTGAACGTCGCGGTGGCCGTCGTGCCGCCGTCGTCCGCGATGTTGTCCGGCGTGCCCGCGGTGACCTGGATCAGGACGCTGGCGGGGATGGTGGCGCCGTTCCCGGCGTCGGCCCTGCCCTGCAGGGTGTAGACGCCCGTCGCCGGGTAGCTGACGGGAGTGTTCCAGGTGACCGAGCGCTCGAACGTTCCACCGAGGCTGCCGACGGCGGTGACCGTGGCGGGCAGCGACGGCAGGCCGTTGACCACGGCCTTGGCGCGTGCGGGCTGCGTGGAGACGAGGGTGTCCACCGTGACCACGGCTTCCACCGGGAACGCGTTCCCGAAGAGGTCCGTCGCGGTGCCCTTGACCGTCACGGTCCCGGGCTTCTTCCAGCGGTTCTCGTTGGGGAGCTTCCACGTCACGGGCAGCGAGCCGCGCGCGCCGTCGCGGTACACGGGGGTGACCGTCGTGGGGAGCGTCGGGGCCATGCCCGGGCTCGTCAGCGCGGTGACGTCCTGCACCGACTGAACGGTCTCGTCGAGGAGGGTCCAGCGCTGGTTGGCGCCGGAGTTCGCGAGGTAGAGCGTCACGGGGGCGCCCTCGGCCGTGGAGCCGCCGCCCACCTCGAGCAGCAGATCGGTCTCGGCGTTCACGAAGGTGTAGGTGCCGTCGCCGGTGGTCGAGGCGATCCACTCGGCGCGCGGGTTGGTCCCCACGGGAACGACGGCGGCAGCGCCGCCCTGGTCCGCGAGCTGGAACGCACCGTTCAGCGTGGTGATGGAGTAGCGCTCCTGGTTGGTGTTGTCCTCACCCAGGCTCGTGAAGCGGAAGAGCTGCTTCGTGTCCGCGGTGTCGCGCGTGCTGATGATCGCGCTGCTGCCGGCGGTCTCGATGGCCTTGCCGCTCTGCACGCCCGTGAGGCTGTACACGGAGCCGTCCTGGATGGCAGCGGCGTCCTCGGCGATGCCGGAGACACCGGAGACCACGAAGGTGGTGACGGACTCGGCGGGCGCGGTGACGACGGCGGAGGTGCCCTCGATCGCGACCGGCGTGCCCTCGACGAGCGCACCGTTCACGTCACTGACCACGGGGGTCACGGTGGCGCCCTGGGCAATGGCACCGAACTTCGCAAGGTCGAGGACCACGGGCTTGTCCTCGGTGTCCTCGTTGATGTGCACGAGCGCCGCGCCGTCGGCCGTGAGGGCCGCCGTCGTGTTCTCGTCGTTCGTGCCGACCAGGCGGTCGCCGGGCTGGATGTAGTGCGTGTAGTTCCGCACGGTGTTGTACTTCGTGTTCGTGTAGATGGGGCACGTCTCGAGGGTGTCCGCGCTGGTGCAGTCGAACGGCATCTGGATGCTGCCCCAGTTGGCTCCGGCTGCACTCTCGCCGCCGGGCGCCATGTTGTCGTAGTCCTCGACGGGCTGCCAGAACACCCACGCGGTGGGCTCGAGCTCGCGGAGATCGTCGGTGATGCGCTTGGCCATGCCGAGGCCGGGCTCCATGCTGGTGAAGCTCTGGCCGTCACCCCAGGAGCCCTCGACCTCGCTCATCCACAGCGGCTTCTCCTCCGCCTTCGCGATGTCCCTCACCGTGGTGCGCTGGTTGGTGCCGTACGTGTGGACGTTGAGCTGGTCCACGAGGGCACGGATGTCCTCGGGGTAGGTGTTCCAGTTGGTGGCGAAGAGGCCGGGGTTGGTCTCGTCCATCGCCGAGATGGTGGCGTCCGAGCTGGAGGTCTCGAGCTTCGTCGCGAGGTCGCGGAGCACCGTCTGCTGGAGCTGCGGACCGATGTGCGCGCCCTCCTGGCGGCCGCCGGTCGGGTTGCCATCAGCTCCGAGGCGCGTGCCCCAGTAGTTGGTGTTCGGCTCGTTGAACGGGTCGAGCGTGTCCACCTCGATGCCGTGCGCCTTCTCGAGCTCCTCGGTCACCCGTACCAGGTAGGCGTTGAAGTCGGAGATGCTCTCGGTGCGCAGCTGGTCCTGGTTGGAGTCGAAGCCACCGGAGACGTAGCCGCTCACGGTCTGGAAGTAGGGAGGCGAATTGCTGAAGGTCTCCCAGTGCGTGACGTCGTTCTTCACCCGGTCGATCCACCAGCGCTGCGTGGCGTCGGCCTGGAGGTTCCAGTCGTTCTCGTCCTCGGGGTCCCACCAGTCCTTGTCGGCACGCGTGGTGCCCTCGGGGGCGTTCCACCAGCCTTCGACGGCACCGCCCGGGCGCAGGTAGTCCGGCACGTCCGGGGCGTTGCCGCCGCCGATGTTGTAGCGGGCGATGTTGAGGTTCAGGCCCTCGGGCCCGAACACCATGTCGGCCAGCTGGTTGCGGATCTCGTCCGGGTAGCCGCCGGTGGCGTTGGCGAACCAGACGAGGCTGGTGCCCCAGCCCTCGAACTCGTCGCCCTGGTAGGAGGGATCCGGTGTAAGGGTCAGGGCGTTCGCGGGGAGCTCCGGGGCGGCCGGGGGAGCGGCCTGTGCCGAGGCCGCTCCTCCGATCAGGGAGGCGGCTGCCAGGACGGCGGCCACTCCTGTAGCGGCGGCTTTCTGGGCGCGCCGGGGTCGATTCATCATTGAATATGTGCTCCTTGATCAGTGGTGCTGGTTCCGTGAGGGGGCGTTACTGAGTGGTGCATTACCAGGTGGTGCGGAGGACCTTCCGGACGGCGACCGAACGAGGAGCCAGTTTGGACTCCTCGCCCGAGAGCGTGGTGCCGTCCACCCCGGTGATGTCCACCGGCGCATCGGTGCGGTTGATGAGGAAGGCGTAGTCGGCGTCGTCGCCGGTGCGCAGGACGTGCTCGACGGCGCCGCGGAGTTCCGCGGGTAGCGCGCTGACCACGCCGGCGCGGGCGGCGAGGTCCGTGAGGACGGTCTCGAGGCCTTGCGCGCCGAGGCGCGCTCCCACGTAGGAGGCACTGCCGGAGCCGACGACGCGGCGTGTCACGGCGGCGTCGCCCGCGTGGTCGTGGGTGGTGTAGCGGGAGAGCACTTCCACGCCGTCGACGCGCGGGTGCACGCGGTCCGCCCAGAGGGTGGCGGTGCTGCCGTTGTCCAAGGAGACGCACTCGCCGTCGAGCAGCGGGCCGAACTCGTCGATCCGCACGCCGAGCAGGTCCGCGAGGGCGCCGGGGTAGCCGCCGAGCCAGATGTGGTCGTTCTCGTCGGTGATGCCGCTGAAGTAGCTCGCCACGAGGTGGCCGCCGCCGTGCACGTAGGCCTCGAGGCGCTCCTTCAGTGCGGCGGGGACGGTGTGGAGGACGGGCGCGACGACGAGCCCGTAGCCGGTGAGGTTCGCGGCGGAGGGGACGACGTCGGCGCGGATCCCGAGGGCGAGGAACGCCGAGTACCAGTCCAGGGCCTCCTGCTTGTAGCGCAGGCGGTCGGTCGGGTGGGAATCCTGCTCGGAGGCCCACCAGGAGTCCCAGTCGAACACGATCGCGGCCGGCGCAGCCGAGCGGCGGGTACCGACGACGTCGGACAGGGCGGCGAGTTCGTGGCCGAGGTCCACGACGCCCCGGAAGATGGGGCTGTCCTCACCGGCGTGGGGCACCATCGCGGAGTGGAACTTCTCGGCGCCGGCCTTGGACTGCCGCCATTGGAAGAAGCAGACGGCGTCCGCGCCGTGAGCCACGTGCGTGAGGGAGTCCCGGCGCAACGCACCGGGCTTCTTCGGGGTGTTGATGGGCTGCCAGTTCACGGCGCTCGTGGAGTGCTCCATGAGGAACCAGGGCTTGCCGCCGGCGATGTTGCCGGTCAGGTTCGCGGAGAAGGAGAGCTCGTCCTGGGCCTGCGGTCCGGGCACGAAGTAGTGGTCGTTCGCGACGAAGTCGAGTTCGGCGGCCCAGTCGGCGTAGTCCATGCCCTTGGTCTCACCCATGACCATGAAGTTGGTGGTGATGGGGATGTCCGGCGTGATGCGCTGCAGGATGTCCCGCTCCTCGCGGAGGTACCCCTTGAGGGCGTCCGAGGAGAAGCGCTTGAAGTCGAGCTGCTGCGTGGGGTTCGGGTGCGAGGCGGCTTGGCGCGGGGGCAGGATCTGCTCGAACCGCGTGTAGCGCTGGGACCAGAAGTCGGTACCCCACGCCTCGTTGAGGTCGTCGATGCTGCCGTAGCGGTCGGTGAGCCACACGCGGAAGGCGCGGGCGGCGTCGTCGGAGTAGTCGTAGATGTTGTGGCAACCGAGCTCGTTGGAGATGTGCCAGGCGCAGACGGCCGGGTGGTCCTTGTACCGCTCGGCCATGGCCGTCACGAGGTTCAGGGCGTGCTCGCGGAACACGGGGCTGGTGGGGCGCCAGTGCTGGCGCGCGCCGGGGGAGAGGATGCTGCCGTCGGCGGTGACGGGGAGGATCTCCGGGTGCTCGGTGGCCAGCCACGGCGGCGGGGAGGCGGTGGCGGTCGCGAGGTCCACGGCGATGCCGTTGGCATGGAGGAGGTCGATGACCTCGTCGAGCCAGGCGAAGTTCCACTGGTCGCGCTCGGGCTGCAGGCGGGCCCACGAGAAGATGGCGAGGGAGACCACGTTGACGCCGGCCTCACGCATGAGGCGCACGTCCTCGTCCCAGGTCTCGCGGGGCCACTGCTCCGGGTTGTAGTCGGCGCCGAAGGCCATGCGCTTGCGGTTCGGTTCGGTGGGCCAGCGGAGCCAGCGGTGAGTGGTGGGGGTAGGCACGGTACGGCTCCTCGAGGCGAGTTCACACAGGTGGTACAGACAGATGATCGAGCCGCTGCCGCCGTCATTCCCCGGTAAGAACGCGGGGAACGACGGCGATGCAGCGAGTGGTGCAGGTACTACTCGGAGACGGTGAAGCCCTGCTCCGAGCCGTACTGGATGCTGGCGTCCTGCCAGGCCTTCAGGCCCTCGGTCAGCGGGGCATCCGAGACGTAGGACTGGCCCACGGTGTCGTTGAAGATGCTGTTCGCGTACACCTGGAAGGGCAGGTAGGACCAGCCCTCGGGGACGTTCGCCGCGGACTCGGCGAAGATCTCGTTGGCCTTCTGGCCGCCGAAGTACTCGAACTCGGTGGCGAGGAACTCCTCGGACTCCAGCTGCGCCGCCGTCGCCGGGAAGGCGCCGCCGTCGATCCTGGTCTGCACGCCGTCGCCCACGTTGGCGTAGTCGAGGAAGGCGTACGCGAGTGCGCCCTGCTCACTGGCCGCGGGGATGGTCAGCGAGCTGCCGCCGTTCTCGGCGCTCGCGGTGCCGCCCTCTTCCCACTGGGGCAGCGGTGCTGCGCGCCACTTGCCGGAGGCCTGGGGCACGCCCGAGGTGAAGTTGCCGGGCATCCAGGCGCCGGTGGCGAGCGTGGCGATGGTGCCGCTGCCGAGGCCCTGGTACCACTCGTCGCTCCAGGAGCTGACGGGTGCCAGGAGGTCCTCGTCGATGAGCGTCTGCCAGGTCTCCGCGAACTTGGTGGAGCCCTCGTCGGAGAAGTTCACGGTGACGTCCGTGCCGTTGACCTTGTAGGGCTGGCCGCCGGCCTGCCAGATGAGGCTGGTGGTGAAGCCGGCGTCGCCCGTGTCATTGGCGATGTAGACGTCCGGGTTCGCGGCCTGCAGCGCACGCGCCGCCTCGACGTACTCGTCCCACGTGGTGGGCACCTCGACGCCGTACTGGTCGAACACCTCGGTGTTGTAGAACAGGGCCATGGGCCCGGAGTCCATCGGGAGGCCGTAGATGCCCTCGTTGGCCTGGACGGAGCTCCACGGGCCGGGGCTGAAGGTCTCCTCGAGGTCGCCGGCACCGTAGCCGGTGAGGTCCTTGACGGAGTCCGCCAGCGCGAACTGCGGCAGCGCGAAGTACTCGATCTGCGCCACGTCGGGAACACCGTCGCCCGCTGCGATGGCGTTCTGCAGCGCTGTGTACTGATCGTTGCCGGTACCGGCGTTGACGAGCTCGATGTTGACGTTCGGGTACTCGGCCTCGAAGTCCTCGACCACGGCTTCCAGGGTGGGCTCCCAGGCCCAGACCAGGAGGTCGCCGCCCTCCTCGAGGGCTGCCTGGACGTCGTCGGCGCTGACCTCTTCGGGGGCCGCACCGGCGTCATTGCCACCGCCGCCACCGCAGGCGGTGAGCGCGAGGGCCGCGGCGAGGGCGAGTGCCGAACCGCGCAGCACTGCCGGGGAGATTCTGCTCTTCATGGGTTTCCTTTTCACTTCATCGTTTCGGAAGGGGTATGGGACGGGGAACTACTCTTTGACCGCGCCTGCACTCAGGCCGGACTGCCAGTAGCGCTGCAGCAGCAGGAAGGCCGCGATCAGCGGAATGATGGTCAGGAGGGAGCCGGTGATCACGAGGTTGAAGATGGCGTCGCCACCGGCTGTGGCTGCCTGGTTGTTCCAGGCATTCAGGCCCACGGTCAGCGGGTACCAGTCGGGGTCGCGCAGCATGATCAGGGGCAGGAAGTAGTTGTTCCAGGTGGCCACCATGGTGAACAGCAGCACCGTGACGATGCCCGGGCCCAGCAGTGGCAGGCAGATCTGGAAGAACGTGCGGAACTCGCCGGCGCCGTCCATGCGGGCGGATTCGAGGAGCTCGGTGGGGATGGCCTCGGTGGCGAACGTCCACATCAGGTACAGGCCGAACGGCGAGATCAGCGACGGGATGATCACCGACCACGGGGTGTTGGTGATGCCCATCTGGCTGAACATGAGGAACGTGGGCACCGCCAGGGCGGTGCCGGGAACGGCCACCGCGCCGATGACGACGGCGAACACCGCCTTCTTGCCCGGGAAGGTGAACTTCGCCAGCGCGTACCCGCCGAGGACGGCGAGGAACGTGGCACCGCCCGCGCCGAGGGCCACGTAGAGCACCGTGTTGATGAACCAGCGGCCGAAGATGCCGTCGTCGTACGTGAGGGTGTCGCTGATGTTGGTGAACAGGGAGAAGTCCCCGCTGAACCAGAGGCCGAAGGAGCTGAACAGGTTCTCCTGCGTCTTCGAGGAGTTGATGACCAGCCACACCAGCGGGATGAGGCTGTAGACCAGCACGATTCCCGTGAGGAGCGTCAGGAGGACGCTGCGCTTGGGCTTGTCCACGCTGTGGCGGTTGCTGCGCATGCGGATGTTCGCGGGCTTGGGCCTCGCGCCCTGGGCACGTGCGGGTTCAACGGCGACGGCCATGTCAGGCCTCCTTCCGCATGCCGCGCAGCTGCACGGCGTAGGCGATGATCATGGTCAGGATCCCCATGACGATCGCGACGGTTGCGGAGTAGTTGTACTGCTGGCCGGAGAAGCTCAGCGAGTAGGCGTAGTAGTTGGGCGTGAAGAACGTGGAGATGGCGTTCGGCGCGAGGCTCTGGAGGATCGCGGGCTCGTTGAACAGCTGGAAGCTCCCGATGATCGAGAAGATGGTCGCCACCACGATCGCCCCGCGGATGGCGGGCAGCTTGATGGCCGTGATGAGTCGGAACTGGTTGGCGCCGTCGATCTCCGCGGCCTCGTACAGCGACTTCGGGATCACGCTGAGGGCCGAGTAAAAGATCAGCATGTTGTAGCCGATGAACTCCCACGTGACGATGTTGCCGATCGAGGCGAGGATCAGCTCCGGGTTCAGCGGATTGGGGATGTTGGTGCCGAGCGCGTCATTGATGTTGCCCACCAGGCCGAAGCGCGTGCCGTACATGAATCCCCACATGAGGCTCGCCACCACGGCGGGCACGGCGTAGGGCAGGAAGATCGAGATGCGGAAGAAGGACTTCCCGTAGAGCCGGCCGCTGTCGATCGCGAGGGCCACGAGCATGGCGATCAGGAGCATCACCGGCACCTGCACCGCGAGGAAGAGCACCACGCGGATCAGGGAGGACCAGAACTTGTCATCCTGCAGCACCTGCGCGTAGTTGGCGAGGCCCACGAAGCCGTTGCCGCCCACCAGCTGGTTGCGGAAGAAGCTGAGGTAGATCGAGTAGGCGATCGGCGCCAGGAACACGAGCGCGAACACCGCCATGAAGGGGCCGATGAAGAGCCAGCCGGACCACGAGCGCTTCTGGGCCCGTGCCTGGGACCGCTTCGCGGGCTTCGGTTGCGTGCCGAGCGTGGCCGGAGGGGGTGACGCCGTCGTCATGAGTGATCCTTCTGGGTCTTCGGCAATGTTTGCGCAAACACCTTGCGGCTCGCGCATCCGATGTTTACGTAAACATCATTGTTACGATGGTCACATGGAGCCCTCCGCGCGTCAACACCTCGTTCGTGAGGAACGCCGGGTCTCCATGACGGACGTGGCCCGGCTGGCCGGCGTCTCGGCCCAGACCGTCTCCCGCGTGACCAACGGCAGTCCCGGGGTCGTGGAGGCCACGCGGCAGCAGGTCATCCGCGCCATGAACGAGCTGGGCTACCGGCCCAACAGTGCGGCGCGTGCGCTGAAGCGGGGGAGCTTCAGGACCATCGGCGTCATCCTGTTCACGCTCTCCACCACCGGGAACGTCCGTACCCTCGAGGCCATCGCGGCCCGGGCCGCCGAGGAGGACTACGCCATCACGCTGATCCCCGTGGCCGCGCCCACCCAGGCCGGCGTGCGCGGGGCGTTCTCGCGGCTGAACGAGCTGGCAGTGGACGCCATCATCGTGATCATGGAGGTCCACCTGCTCGACGCCGCCACGGTGTCCCTGCCGCCGGGCGTCCACGCGGTGGTGGTGGACTCCAACGCGAGTGACGGCTACAGCGTGATCGACACGGACCAGGCCGACGGCGCGCAGAAGGCCGTGGAGCACCTGTTGGACTTGGGCCACGAGACCGTGTGGCACGTCGCAGGTCCGGAGGAGAGCTTCGCGTCGGAGCGGCGGGTGAACGCGTGGCGGTCCACGCTCGCTGCCCGGGGGTGCCCGGAGCCTCGGCTGCTGCGGGGCGACTGGTCGGCGGACTCGGGGTACCTCGCGGGGCTCTCGCTCGCATCCACTGATTGCACGGCGGTGTTCGTCGCGAACGACCAGATGGCGCTGGGAGTGCAGCGGGCGTTCCACGAGAAGGGCATCCGCGTGCCGCAGGACGTCTCGATGGTGGGCTTCGACGACATCCCGGACAGCACCTCCTTCAGCCCGCCCCTCACCACGGTGCACCAGGACTTCGCGGAAGTGGGCCGGCGCTGCGTGGACAAGGTGCTGAAGCAGATGCGGGAGAACTCGACGGAGCCGGGCCTGGACCTCGTGCCGACGCGCCTCGTGGTGCGGGCGAGCACCGCGGCGCGCTGACCTCGCGGCAGCAGGGTCATGCACGCAGCATCAAGTGCTTGGTGCATGGGATGCCCGTCATCTTGGAACCCGACCTCGAGTCGACCCAGCGCAGCATCAGTAACGAGGCAGGGTGGCGCGACCCTTCGAGTCTCTTGCTGTGCGACGGCCTACACATGCTCCCCGAACAACATGCAACCCGCGTGGGCGACACGTAACGCTCGGTCGACTAAGACTGGGATCGCGCCCTCCAGCAGAAGAGATGGACTAGAACTGGGAGGTCGAGTTGATGATGGGCTAATCGATACACACCGAAACAATCCGCCTGGCCCGGATCGAAAAATTCCATTCCTGCTCGTATAGGGTTGTGGCAACGTAGCAACAACCGGGAGAGCACTTGACGAGTCTCAGCATTGGAACCAGCCGCATTGAAGCCCTCGCAGAGAAGGCTCGCGAACGAGGGGCGCTTGGAGGTTTCAACCTCGGTTCAGCCCGCAATGAGTTGACGCAGTTACTATCCGCCATTGGAAATACTGCGGAGTTCTCGACTTATACAAAACACGACATCACGCACGTCGATTCACTCTTGGAAACTGCGGACTGGTTGATTCCGAAGGATACTTGGGCCGTTTTGACCGTGGCGGATGCCCTAATTATCACGCTCTCGATCTACGTTCACGATTTAGGGATGCTTGTCACCAAGGATGAGTTCGATGCTCGCAGCCAAAGTGGTTTTCCGTCCTTCCGTGAAGGGATGCTGGCCGACGAATCAGCGCGCGGCGTAGACTTGAGAGATCGCTTGAGCGCACTCAAGGAGGAAGATCAGGAGCATTTTTTCTACGAGGAGTTTGTGCGAACTCACCACGCCGAGCGCATAGAATCGTGGATAAATAACGCAGGGTATGAACGATTTGGTATTGCAGACGCCGCGGTTGCCCTCGTGCAAAGGATTTTCACCAATCTCGATCCAATTGTCAAAAGCGACATTGCCTTAGTTGCTCGAAGCCATCACCTTGACGACCTCGATGACCGGACGAAGTATCGAGTCGGGCGTTCCTATGGGAACGACCGCCAGGACGAGGCAAATTTGCACTACGCTTCGCTAATTCTTCGGACGGCCGATTTGATTCATATGACTCGTGATCGTACGCCCACTATTCAATACTTGCTTGCGAGCCCCCGTGATCCGATAGGACAGCGTGAATGGCGGAAGCAACGAGCAGTACGTGCCGTAAAGCCAAAGCCTGAAGCTTCTGATCAGTCAACCTCAATAGAGGTGCACGCACGCTTCGATGAGCCTGATGGCTACTTTGCTTTGATGGAGTACCTGGACTATTGCGATCTACAACTCAAAAAAACGCAACAATGGTCTCTGGATGCAAATCTTCACGAAGAAAGGTCCAAAGAATATAAGTTTCCTTGGGCCGATGTTGATCGTGATCAAATCGAAACGATGAACTTTATTCGTAAGCACTTTTCATTCACTTTTGACCAAGCAAAAGTACTTGAACTTCTGACGGGTCATACGCTCTACAATGATGCGAGCGTTGCAATTCGTGAGATCACGCAGAATGCTATCGACGCGGTCCGACTACAGAAGGAGATTGAGCCGGACGGCTCTCCTTCAGGTCCGGATGTCACTGTTGAGTACGACCCTGCTTCACGGCTGTTACGAGTACGTGATACTGGCGTCGGGATGACGCAGGATCGATTACTGAATCATTTCCTTAAGGTGGGCTCTTCAAGCTATCAGTCAGACGAGTTCCGCGAAAAACACCCGAGCTTCGCTTCTATCTCGCGCTTTGGCATAGGCGTGCTTTCCGCATTCATGATCGCCGACGAGATTCGAGTCGCCACAGTAGCGTCCGGGGAACAAGTTGGCAGGGAACTAGTGCTGAAGTCGGTTCATGGCCGGTACTTGATTCGTGACCTAGTGCCTAATTCTGAGGTGGCACGCCGCCTTGAAGGGAGAGGGACTGAAATAGAGCTGACACTCAGGGCAAGTTCAGAGTTCGAAGGTTCCATTTTGAAGTTGCTGCAGAGGTGGATCGTATTACCTCGTTGCCGGGTGGTTTGTCGTCTTCCGGAGCGCGAAGAGATCATCATCGGGTGGGAATCACCACGAGCGGCTCTAGAGGGGATGCTGCCTACGTCTTTGACGGGCACGAAGAAGACGCGCGTCGTGGAAAAAGCCGTCGACGGTGTGAATGTAGCGATTGCTCAAGTGTGGAATTCGTTCTATAAGGAATGGGAGGTCCTGCGTTCCGGTCGGTCGCGACGCTATGATTCATTTACTGAGGCCGAGATCACTCGCACCGCAACCGAGGAATCAGTACCGATCGCTGGGGTTAGTATTCAAGGGATTCGTGTAACGGAAGCACTTCCAGGGTGGTCTGATTCACCTTTAGCCTTTGCGGATGTGAGTGGAGCACAAGCACCTCGTACAAACGTTGCTCGCACAGACCTGGAAGCAGGAGCGCAACTCGATCAAATCATCGAAACGCTGTATGGCTGTTTGGTAGAGACAATTGAGGACCAAATCCCCGAAGTATCCGCTCGTGTTTCTCAACGCTTAGCTCTGAAGGAGGCGAGGCATCTGTTTTCGCAGCTAACCGGCAGCGAGGGAGGGCGTGGTTACACCCGACCTCGCTCTATGCAGAAGGTTCTCTGGCGAGCGCCAGTACACCCCGTTGAACAGGCTTCCATCCTTCAAGCACGCTCTGCCGAACAATTGCAGCGGACCGGCTTCAGCGTACTGGTCGGGCCGGCGGCAGACGATGCGGCGCGATTCATGGATTGGTTGCCTCAACCGAAAGGCATGATGGCATTGCTTCGCGATGGCGGTCTGTTGGCAGATGTCGAGGAAAACCCCCTACCGTTACTAGGCGGGCAAGACGCCTTGTTTGGATTTGACCAACTACTTTGGAACGGATTCGAGCCCATGACCATAAGGTCACTTGAACATGGGCGTAGCGTTCTTCTAGATTTTCGTCCTTCTTCAGGGTCATGGAAAAGTGAGCCCTATAGTCAAGAATTCGCATCTACAGCAAACGACTTGCTGGCAACGATAGAACGTCAGAGGCGTGGTGGAAGAGATCACTACGCAAACAGGTACTGTATCGATGAGGACATACGGATTGCAGACCTTCCTCAGGATGCTGAAATTCTGTTCATCGGTCAACAGCGCTTATTTGGTCCCAGCTCTGTGTTTTCCGCTCTTTACCGCAAGATTGATCAGGCCGAAGGTTCCCAGATCGAAAAAGCGAAAGCGTTCGCCGCTTTGTACCTAATCGCTTCCCAAGTGCAGCCTTCAAAGGTTGGTCGACGGGAGGGGGAATCTGAGGAATTCACTACCGCTGTAGATGCTTGGTTGTCGGCGCCCGATCAGCTAAATGTGACCGAGCAGGGAGCACTTCGCCGGTTACTAACGATTGTCGACGAGTTGCCAGTATGGTCAGCTACAACGGCCTGGCAGCGCCGCGGGGATGGGTGATGCAGTTCAGAGGCGCAGCCCAAAAGGATTGATTGACGATGTCATTAGTCGAGGGCGACGCAGGGTCGTATTCGCTGTAGGTGGCCCGAGGGCAATCGGCTGGTCCGTGCTGCTGAATTTTCCAGGCCCACCAGCGGGCCAATCCTGCACTCGGGCAATGTGGTGGTTGTGCCGACGAAAAATTGCTTGGCGCATGAAGTTCAGCAGTGCTCCCCGTTAAATTCATGCTCTCATTCATTGCAGTGGCTATTGTCCTCACAATCCTGGGTCAACCTTCTGAAGAGCCGGGTATAGGGCGCCAAGTAGGAGTGCGATTAAGTCCAGATTGAACCCGTCCCCATCGCCAACACCGATGGTGGGTCCGCATTTAGGCGGACCTGATTTATCGAGAGTTTCCCGGGCCGCGTGCTCTATCTGGTCAAGATTCTTTTTATCACGGTCCTGGGTCCACAGAAGTAGATCATCCCCGTTTTGCTGGTCGCCTAATGCCGCTGGTGAGGTGTCAGAAGAGGGGCCAAGGTACTGCCGACGAGTGACCCTGAGGGCCCGGCGCCCGCTTGGTCGCGCGCAAGGCTGAGCAGCGGCCCGTCAACGCGGAGATCTCCTCGGCGGTGAGCAGGCCTGCCAGGTCTCCGCCCAGCGTCTCCTTCAGGCCGCCACGGACGCGGTCGATGCCCTCGAGTTCCTCCGCGGTCAGTTCCTCGCCGACCCAGCCCCACAGCACCGTTCGCAGCTTGTGCTCGCTATGGAAGGTCAGGCCGTGGTCCACGCCGTAGCGGTGGCCGTCCTTCATGGCGAGGATGTGGTCGCCCTTGCGGTCCGCGTTGTTGACGATCACGTCGAACACCGCCATCCGGCGGAGTGCTTCGGTGTCCTCGTGAACCAGCGCGACGATCTGGCCGGCGTCGTCCTGCCCCTCGAGCACGTGCTTCCAGCCGGTCTCCGGCACCTCGTCCGCCGGCATGAGGTCCACGGCGTCCTGCTCGGGGTCCGGCTCCTGCCAGAGCTGCACCATGCCCTCGCCCAGCGGTCCGTCGCGGAGCCAGGTCTTCGGCACGATGTTCCAGCCCATCGCCTCGGACACCAGGTAGGCCGCCACCTCGCGGTGCGCCAGGCAGCCGTCGGGGAAGTCCCACAGGGGTTTCTCGCCGCGGATCGGCTTGTACACGACCGTCTGGTCGCCGATGCTGCCGACGAACGTGGCGTTGGACGCCGTCCTGATGCGGCCGGTGAGCGTCAACTCGTCGGTCATCAGGTCGGTGCCGGCCATCAGGCCTCGGGGAGGGTGCAGGTGTGGCCGTCGGCGTCGATCGGCTGGCCGCAGATCACGCAGATGGGACGGCCTGCGCCCACCACCTCGCGGGTGCGCTTCGAGAAGGCGCGGGCGGTGCCCACCGGCATCCGCACCACGAGCATCTCGGCCGCCTCGGCGTCGTCGTCATCCGCTGCGAGCAGGGCGTTGATGTCGTCGGTGTCCACCTCGGTGATGGGATAGGCCTCCACCACGATCTGCGCCGTCGTCGGATCCCAGCCCAGGCTCATGGCGCCGGTGCGGAACTGCTCCTCCACAGGGTCGAGCTGGTCGTTGTCGACGAGCTCGATCGGCGTGCTGCTCGGCACGTGGAAGGGGTTGCCGTCGAGGGCGATGAGCTGGTCGAGGATCTCGTCGATCTTCTCGGCGAGCTGCGCGGACTGCTGCTTCTCGAGGGCGATGCTCACGATCTGCTTCCCCGTACGCACCTGCAGGTAGAAGGTCCGCTCTCCCGGGACGCCGATGGTGCCGATGATTACCCGATCCGGCCAGGCGAACTCGTGAACAGTTGTAGGCATGCTTCTATTTTAGGCTCAAGCGGGCGGAGGCGCTTCATGCCCTGCGCCACCACCCACGGCGGCATCACCGGTGGGTGCGCTCTTCACCAGCCAGGACAGGTCACCGGCGTCCGTGTTGGTCGCGAAGACCGTGGGCCGCGCCCTGCCGTAGTTGATGATCGAGACCGACGCCGGGCCCACGTTGATGCGCTGGAACAGGTCCAGGTGCGTGCCGAGGGCGTCCGCGAGGATCGACTTGATGATGTCGCCGTGGCTCACCGCAGCCCACACGGCGCCCGGCCCGTACTCGGCCTCGAAGAAGGCGTCGCGGCTTCGGATCGCCGCCACGGCGCGCGCCTGCATCGCCGCCATCGACTCGCCACCGGGGAAGGTGACGGCGGACGGCTGCGACTGCACCGTGGACCACAGGGGCTCGGTGGCCAGCTCGGTGAGGGTGCGGTTCTGCCACTGGCCGTAGTCGCACTCGGTGATGCCGTCGTCGACCGGGATCTCAGGCTTGCCCGCCTGGCGGTCGAGGATGAACTGCGAGGTCTGCCGGCACCGCTCCAGCGGGCTGGACACCACACCGACGAGCGGCACGACAGCGAGACGCTCGCCGGTCGCCGTCGCCTGGGCCCGCCCGACGTCGTCGAGGCTGACGCCGGGGGTCCGCCCGGCCAGCAGGCCGGAGGCATTCGCTGTGGTGCGGCCGTGCCGCACGAGGATCACTGTGGCCATGCGCCCAGCCTAGCCACCAGCACGACGGCGCCAGTCACCCGTGGGTGCGGGGGAGGGGCGGCGGGCGCGCGGGGCGACCGCCGTCGTCGTTCGTGTGACGCCGCGGGAACACGCACGCCGATTCATGCGTTAGCATCGATGTATCAAGGGGAGTACTCCCATCAGCGATCGGCTCGTCACTACGGATGCAGTGAAGCATCCCGGGCCATCGGCACCGGATCCATCCGGGCGGAAGAGACCTTGGCGCCAGTATCCGACGCCTACCCCTTGGAGTACCCCTTTGGACGTTTCGCCCATCATTTGGCTTGTCACCATCGCGGTGACCATCGCCTTCTTCGTCTACGAATTCTTCGCGCACGTGCGCACCCCCCACGAACCGACCATCGGTGAATCCGCCCGCTGGTCCGCGTTCTACATCGGCCTGGCCCTGCTCTTCGGCGTGATGATCGGCCAGGTGTGGGGCTGGGACTTCGGCGGTGAGTACTACGCCGGGTACCTGACCGAGAAGGCCCTCTCGGTCGACAACCTGTTCGTGTTCCTGATCGTCATCACGGGCTTCGCGGTTCCGAAGAAGTACCAGCAGAAGGTGCTGATGGTCGGCATCATCATCGCGCTGATCCTCCGTGGCGGGTTCATCGCCATCGGCGCCGGACTGATCTCCAACTTCTCCTGGATCTTCTACATCTTCGGCGCGCTGCTCCTCTTCCTCGCCTACAAGCAGGCCTTCGGCAGCCACGACTCCAACCCGGCTGACGGCAAGTTCATGCAGCTGGTCCGCCGCGTGCTCCCCGTCACGGACGAGTACCACGAGGACAAGCTCACCGTGAAGAAGGGCGGCAAGCGCTTCGTCACGCCGATGCTGCTCACCATCATCGCGATCGGCTTCGTGGACCTGATCTTCGCCGTCGACTCCATCCCCGCAATCTACGGCCTCACCGAGCAGGCGTACATCGTGTTCACGGCCAACGCCTTCGCGCTCATGGGCCTCCGCCAGCTGTACTTCCTCATCGGCGGCCTGCTCGAGCGCCTCGTCTACCTGGCGCAGGGCCTCGCGGTGATCCTCGCGTTCATCGGCGTGAAGCTCGTGTTCCACGCCCTGCACGTCAACGAGCTGCCCTTCATCAACGGCGGCGAACCGCTCCTCTGGGTACCCGAGATCCCCATCTCGGTCTCGCTGCTCTTCATCCTGGCGACCATCACCGTGGCCACCATCGCGAGCCTCATCAAGACCCGGGGCGACGCCGCGAAGAAGGACCGCAGCGAGGTGGAGGGCCAGCCGGTCATCGCAGCGGATCCGGACGGCGAGGGCGCGGACGTCGAGTCCGGGCTCGACGACGACAAGAGCACCGCGACCAGCCGGAAGTAGCCCGCTGCACCACGAACGTCCCGGCCACCTGCTGCAGGTAGCCAGGACGTTCTGCGTGCGTCGGACGGAATTCCTGATACCGGCCCTTGGTTCTGGAGGGGTGCGCCGTCCCCGGCGGCACCCACCACGAGATCCTGGAGTTGATGCGCCATCAAAGCAATCGGAGTCACCGAATTCGGCGGACCGGACGCCCTGACCGTCCACGATCTTCCCGATCCGCACCCGAGCGAGAAGGAGGTCCGTATCCGCGTCAAAGCGGCCGCGGTCAGCCCGACGGACACGAATGTGCGGACGGGCGCCTATGACATGAGCCAGTCCACGCCGCCCTATCTGCCCGGCATGGATGCCGCCGGCGTCATCGACGAAGTAGGGGCCGGCAGTGCGTGGACGGTCGGCGACGAGGTCATGGCCATCGCCCTGCCGCTCGGGGAGCACGGTGGTGCGTACGCCGAGTACCTCGTGGCCTCCGATGACTCTGTTGCGCGCATCCCCGCCAGGACCACCCTCGAGGAGGCATCCACCCTCCCCATGAACGGCCTCACCGCGGTGCAGATCCTCGAGTTCGCCGCTCTGGAGCCCGGTGAGGTCATCGCCGTCACCGGTGGCGCCGGGACACTCGGCAACTACATGATCCAGCTCGCCAAGCAGCAGGGCCTGACGGTCATCGCGGACGCTGCACCGAAGGATCGCGAGCTGGTGCAGAAGCTCGGCGCCGATCACGTGATCGATCGCGGCGAGGGCCTCGCCGGTCGCATCAGGGAGGTCTTCCCGGACGGCGTCGACGCGATCGCTGACACGGCGCTGCTCCACGAGGACGTGGTCCCGGCCCTGCGTGACGGTGGGGTCTTCATCTCTGTCCGCGGCTGGAAGGGTGAGCCGACCCGCGACATCCGCTTCGAGGCTGCGTGGGTGTTCGACGAGTACCACTCGCAGGCCAAGCTCGATTCCCTGCGCCAGGCCGTCGAGGACGGCGTGCTCACCCCGAGCATGGCCGGGACCCTTCCCGCGGAGGGGGCACCCGAGGCGCACCGCCGGCTGGAGGCAGGCGGCCTCCGCGGCCGGTTGGTGCTGACGTTCTAACTGCTCCGCGTGCAGGCGCGTCGGCCTGAGAGTTCCGTGCTTCGTGCGGGAGCGCCCCGCAGGGTGGCTCCCGCACCGGCGCCGGCTCTACAGGGCGCCCGGACGCCCGGACTGACTCAGCAGGGACGCCAGGTCTTCCCGCCGGGTGCGTAGCACCGGGGGCCGTTGTAGCCCGGGAAGGGGTCAGTGGCAGGGGGAGCCGGTGGTGCCGGGGCGGGTGGAATGTACGGCGCGGGAGCGGGCGGAAGATTGGCGATCCTCTCCCGCTCCGCGGCCTCGGCGGCCCGGCGATCGGAATCTGCTCGTGCCGTCGCTTCGGCGGCGATCCGTTGCGCCTCGGCCTGTGCCGCTGCCTCCGCCGCCACGCGCTCGGCCTCGACGCGCGCAGCCTCGGCGGCGCGTGCGGCCTCGGCTTCGGCGGCGGCCCGTGCCGCAGCGTCTGCCTCTGCCCTCTCGCGCTGGGCGGCCGCTTCGGCCTGTCGTAGTGCCTCGGCTTTGCCGGTGGTCGCCGTCAGGGTCTGCTCGCCCTCGGCGATCCTCCGGTCGAGGTCGGCCATCAACGAGGCGCTGCCTGCGGTTCCCACTGCCAGGACCCGCACCGTGTCCTTCCCCGCCTCGATCCCCTCGCGGACGATCTTCGCCGCCGCAAGAGCCGCGACGATTCCGGCTGCAGCGGCCGAGGCGGAGGACTCCGTCTCACCCACCGGTGCCGCCGTCGCCGCGGCCAGGGTCTGCAGGGCGTCGTCGACCTCGGCGGGAAGGGTGCAGCCGGCCGCCGGATCCAGCAGCCCGACGCCCTGCGCCGTGGCTTCGGCGTACGCAGCCTGGACTTCGTCGTAGTATTTCCGGTTCGGCTCGATCAGGACCGGCACGCCGAGCCCAACCCGCGCGAGCTCCGCATTGACCAAAGTCCGGTCCTCGATGAACACCGCGGCGAGGATGCGGTCGTACCTGTCCATACGCTCGACGTCGAAGTCCAGGCCGACCTTCGTGCCGGGCGGCGTCAGGGACTCGAGCTCCTGGGTCGCCTCCGCGCCGAGGCATTCGACGGGCTTGTCCGGGTGCTTGGTCTCAGGAGTGTCGACGTTCAGCAGGCGGACCGTCTGGTCCTGGCCGTCGAACGCGATCACGAGCGTGTCGCCGTCGATCACCCGGACGACGGTCCCCGGCGTATAGGACGTCGAGGTCGCGGCCGTGTCGGGGGACGGGGTGCAGGCGGTCAGCGCGGAGCCGGCGATCGCCGCGGTCAGGAGGGCGGCCGGGAGGGCAGCGCGGAGGCGAGGAGATGTCATGGATCATTTCTGGCAGGACGGAGGGACCGCACGAGCGTATCGCCCGGCACCACGGTTCCCGGGCAGGTTCTGCGCCACTTTGTCGAAGGACTTCCCATCAGCTGGGCTGTGCCCTCGTGTGGGACTTTCTCGAGCAGCGCGCAGCCCGCTGAGACGCAGGGAGGGCCCCGGAACACATGGTTTCGGGGCCCTCCTGTTCAGTTGTGTCGAGTGCGTCAGGCGACGCAGCCGCCGAGCGCGATCTGCCCGTCGATGGCCTTGATCTGGCCCTGGACGGCGCCGAGCTTGTCCTCGAGTACGTTGACCGCCGCCTTCTGGGTGGTGATGGCTGCCTTGTTCGCCTTCTTCTGTGCCTCGAGGTTGCGGAGCACGGTCTGGGCGTCCGTCACCTGCTTGTCGAGGGTGGTGAGCTGGCCCTGGAGGGACGTCAGCTTGGCCTCGGTCGCGCTGATCTCACCGTTGAGCTTGTCCAGCTGCGCGAGGAGCGGTGCCACGCGGCCCTGCAGTGCGAGGACGTCCGCTTCCTTGCCCGCGATACCCGCGTTCAGCGCGGTCAAGGCGCTGACCAGGCGGTCCATCTCGGCATTGAGGGTGACGATCTCCGTCTGCTTGTCCGTCACTGCCTTCGCGGTGCTCTCGGCCGCGGCCTGGAGGGTGGGCAGGCGGTCCTCCAGTGCGGTGAGTTCCGCCGACTTGGTGGCGACGGCGCCCGTGGCTGACGCCAGTCGGGCGTCCGCGTCGGAGAGTTCCGTGCGCAGGCCGCTCAGGGCGTCCTTCTGCGTGGTGATGGCGGCCTCGGCCGCCGCGACACCCTCGGTCAGCTCGGGCAGTTCGGCGACGAGGTCGGCCACCACCTTCTCCTGGGTTGCCACAGCGCTACGGGCGGTGTCAGCAGCCGTGACGAGGGCCGGCAGCTGACCCTGCAGGGCCGTCACGGTTCCCTGCTGGGTGGCGACGGCGGCCTTGGCCTCGGCCAGCGCAGTCTGCAGGGCGGGCAGCTGGGACTTCAGGGAGGCGACATCCGCTTCCTTCGTCACGACCGCGGTGTTCGTGGCGGTGAGCGTGGCCTGCAGGGGAGCGGCCTCGCGCTGCAGGGCGCTGCTCTCGCCCTGCTTCGCCAGGAGCTGCGCGTTCAGGGTGTCCACCTGGGTCTTGAGCCCGGTGAGGTTGCCCTGCAGACCCAGGATCTGAGCGTTGGCGTCAGTGATCGACGTCTCAACGCGGCTGAGCTCAGTCTGCTTGGCGGTGCGCTGGTCCATCAGGGACTTCCTGAGGTCCTGATTGTTTCCCTTGACCTCGCTGATCTTGACCGTAAGGTTCGCGATCTCCGCTTCGATTGTCGACTTCCGCACTTCCAGCGCCGGCAGTTGATTCTGCGCCGTCGTCAGCGCGGCCTGCTTTGCCGTGACCTCAGCGTTCTTTGCCGTGATGTTGTTCTCCAGCACCATGATCTGTGCGGCAACGGTGCTCTGGAATGCCGTGTTCGCGGCGACTGCGTCGGCAGCCTTCGTCGCGGCGGCGCGCAGCGGCACGAGTGCGGCCTCGGCGGCCGTGACAGCGGTGGTCTGCGCGGTGACTGCGTCCGCAGCGCGGGTGGCGGTCGTCTGCCGTGCAGACAGTTCGGTCTGCGCGGCCGTGATGGCGGCGTTCTTCGCCGCGACGGCCGCAGTAGCGGTCGTGGCGTCGACCTCGCGTGCAGTCAGTGTCTCCCCGGCCGCGACGATGTCGCTCCGGAGGGCGTCGAGCTCGCCCTGGGCCGTGGTGCCGGCGGCGACGAGCTCTTCGAGGAGGTCCTCGCCGTCGGTGACGGCCCGCGTGGCAATGGTGACGGCGTCGGCTGCTTCCTGCGCCTTCGTGGTGAGCCCTGCCAGTTCACCCTTCGCCGTCGTGACGGCGTCATTCTGGCGAGTGACATCGCCGGCAGCCTGCGCCGCGGCGGCTTCGAAGCCCACCAGGGCGCCGTTTGCGACACGCACGACCTCGCGCTGATCGTCGACCAGCGTGGTCGCTGCGGCAGCCTGCTTCCGGAGGTCGGCTTCAGTGGCTTCGGCCTCGGCCAGCTGCGCCTGCACCGGCGCGAGGGCTGCGACGACGGCGGTCTGCTGCGACTGGAGGGCGGTCAGCTGACCGTTGGTCGTGGCGATGGTCTGAGTCAGGGAGGCCTGTTCCGCGGTCACGGCTGCTGCGCTGGCCTGGGCTGCGGTGAGCGTCGCGTCGAGGCGCGCCTCCTCGGCTACGAGAGCCGCAAGCGCCTTGTTCGCGTCGGCGATCTGTGTCGTCAGGGTGGTGGCGCTCGCCTGCAGTGCCGTGCGGTCAGCCTGCAGCTTGGTGATGATGTCGGCGTTCTTCTTCGCTGCGGCCTTGAGGAGGTTCTCCTGCACCGTGCCACGGTGCGCCAGCTGGTTCACCACACCGTTGCAGATGCCCGACGTCGGCCCGGTGGTGGCCGATGCCTGCGGGGCGAGGAACAGCGCACCGCCGAGGAGCCCCGGCAGCAGGACTGCGGTGGCGAGGCGGCGGGTGAGGGGGCTGGCGGTGAGACGAGTGCGCACGGTGCTCCTGAGTGAGAGAGGGCAGCTGCGTCGCCGCCTCCCCAAAGGTAGGGAGCCTTCCCGGATCGGGACACAGTGCTGTGTACGCGACTGGCGGATACCACCACTCGCTTCTGCGCTCCCAGTTACCTGCCAGGAATCACCAAGCTGACTTACAGGAAGGAATCGGGGTGCTTCGCGTTGGCGAAGTGAAGCGCCGACCTCGCAGCAGGCCCGATCATGCCGACATCAGTTCTGCACGCGGGCGCTGATTCGAGCAACCGATTCTGCTGACAGATGCCGCCCCTAGGCGCCGTCCCGGTGAGCAGCCGTGGTGCTCCGCTCCGTCAGGGAGGTCGCCAGCTCGACGTGCGGTGACGATGGGCCGCGGCCCTCGGACATGGTCAGGATGGTCTGGACGGCCATGGCACCCATGCCGTCCAGATTCTGGTGGACGGTCGTCAGCGGGGGTGTGGTCCAGGCGGCCTGGGGCGTGTCGTCGAAGCCGGTCACGCTCAGTGCCTGCGGCACATGGATGCCGAGTTCGTGCGCGACGGTGAGCACCCCGACGGCGATCTCGTCGTTCGCGGCCATGATGGCCGTCGGCGGGTGCAGGGAGGTGAGGAGGGCGCGTGCGTTCTCGATGCCGTTCACGACCGCGAAGGGGCCTGAACGGATCAGGGAGGGATCAGGAGCGACGCCGGCGGAATCGAGCGCAGCCTGGTATCCGAGCCGCCGGTCGCGGGCGGCGTCCGACGCCTCGGGGCCACCGATCCAGGCGATGCGCCGATGGCCCAGGCCGATGAGGTGCTCGGCTGCGGTCCGGGCGCCCGTCCAGTTGCTGGACCCGACGCTCACCATGCGGTCATGCCGCGTGTCGACAGGGTCGACCATGATGAACGGCAGGTTCGCGTCGCTCGCCGCCTCGATGAGTCCGTCGGGCGCCGACAGCGTGAGCCCGATTATGCCGACAACGCCCGATGCCCGCTGCGCGGCGACCCAGTCCCGCGCGACCGACCGGTGCATGCGCGAGGTGCGTTCAGGAGCGAGGCGGGTCAGAAGGTCGACCTGTGAGTCGGTGGCTTCCGTCAGGGCGCCCTGCAGAACACCCATGATGTATGGCGAGGCCGGGAGGTCGAACACGACGGCGACGACCCGGCGGGACGGAACCGGCGGCGGAAGCGTCGTCGCACGGTAGTCGAGCTCCGACACGGCAGCGAGGACCCGCTCACGGGTCAGGGGCGAGATGTCGTTTCGGCCGTTGAGGGCCTTGGACACCGTCGCCTTGGAGACACCCACGGCAGTCGCTACGTCGTCCAGAGTGGCGCGTCGCCCCGAAATCTCTGAAGCCATAACACCCTCTCTTCGAAACTGTTTCGACCCGATCCTGACGAGAGACGCACGTCAGGTCGCTTCAAACATGACCATTGACACAGCTGGGGACGAAACTTACGATGAACCAACGATACACACTGCGAAACAGTTTCGCCAACGATTCGGCCCCGCCGTTCGTGACCAAAGGAGGTCCCATGTCCGTCGAGCCCCCGGCAAGCCTATCGGTCGACGGACTCCCTCCCGCTGGTGATGTGCTCCCCCACATCTGGAGCCATTGCGTCGGCGCGGGCCGTGCGAATGAGGCCCTACGCGCCGACTGGCAGCGCCACTTCACCGAAGCCGTGGACGTCCTTGGCGTGCGCTACGTACGGTTCCACGGCGTCTTCCACGACGACATGTTCGTGTACCGCGCCTCGAACGGCGGCGGGTTCGGTCCGCCGTCGCCCCTGGCCGAGCCCACCTACACCTTCGCCTACGTGGACAAGGTGTTCGACGCCATCCTCGACACGGGAGCCCGCCCGTTCGTGGAGCTCGGCTTCATGCCGCGGGAGCTCGCGACCGAGACCGAGACCCTTTTCTGGTGGAAGGCGCACTGCAGCCCCCCGAAGGACATGCATGCCTGGGTAGCGCTCGTCACCGCGACGATCGAGCACTGGATCGGCCGGTACGGCATCGACGAGGTGCGCACCTGGCCGTTCGAGGTCTGGAACGAACCGAACCTCGTGCCGCACTTCTGGACCGGCACACGCACGGAGTACTTCCAACTCTACGAGGCGACCGCGAAGGCCATCAAGGTGATCGACGCGGGGCTGCGGGTCGGCGGGCCGTCGTCATCGGTGTTCGTACCGGATGCCCGCTACGACGGCGAGTACCACGACAGGTCGGTGGAGGCAGCCACGGCGGAGGCCCCCGATCCCGAGCTGCTCACCTGGAAGCCGGTGTGGATCCACGAGTTCATCGCCTACTGCGCCGAGCGGGACGTACCCATCGACTTCCTCTCCACCCACCTGTACCCGACCGATTTCGCGTTCGACACGCAGGGTATCGGCCGGCCCATCAGCCGTGACCGTGACGCGACGTGGAACGACCTCAAGGTGATGCGCCAGGTCATCGCCGCGTCCCCCTACCCCGACGCCGAACTGCACATCACCGAATGGAGCACGTCGCCGTCGAGCCGGGACCGCATGCATGACACCGTCTTCGCCGCCACGTACATCGCGCGCGTCTTCCTCCAGTGCCACGATCTCGCCGACTCCATCTCCTACTGGACGTTCACGGACGTCTTCGAGGAGGGCGGCGGCGGGATTGGCCCCTTCCACGGCGGGTTCGGGTTCGTCAACGAACAGGGCATCCACAAGCCGACCTTCCACGCCATGGCCATGCTCAACCGGCTGGGCCACCGGGTGGCGCTGCAGACCGAGCACGGCGTCATCACCCGCACCGCGGAGGACGCCGTGGCCGCCCTGTTCTTCAACTACCCCGACAGCATGGGCACCAGGTCGGTGGGTGCCGCCGATTCCTACACCCAGACACGCCGGCTCGCCCAGGAGGGGCCCGCGCGGCGGATCCACCACACCGTCACGGGGCTTCACCCGGGCCATGAGTACCGGATGGAGATCCTCGACCAGGACCACGGCGACGTGGTCAGCGCCTGGCACCGCATGGGGGAGCCCCTGAACCTCTCCCGCAAGGATGTCGCCGACCTCACGAGGATCGCCGATGGCCTGGACCGCAGGACGCTCACCGTCGACACGGACGGTGTGCTCACGATCGACGTCGAGCTCCCACCCTGGGCCGTGATGTCGCTCTTCCCAGCAACACCCTGACGCTGCTGCACCCGCATACGACGAAGTATCGAAAGGACACGCACCATGAGATTCACGAGACGTTCCCTACGGGCCGGTGCCATCTCGGCGCTGGCGGCCCTCGCCCTCACCGCCTGCTCCGGAGGAGGGGGAGGAGGTGCAGGAGGCGGCGCCGAGGAAGCCACCGAGGACAACAAGCCCGAACAGCTGACCGTGGCCGCCTGGATGGACTTCCCGCCCGAGCTGCTCGCCTCCTTCGAGGAGGAACACGGCATCGAGGTAGCCGTGGAATCCTTCCCCGACGGCGCCTCGGCGCAGACCGTGCTCCGCAACGGGCTCTCCTCCGACGGCGCAGGCCTGTCGGACGTCCACCTGATCGAGCTGGACTGGTGGAGCGAGATGATGGCCGTCCCGGAGGACTGGGTGGAACTCCCCGAGATCCCCGATCGCTGGGTCGACTGGAAGGTGGAGCAGGGGAGCGTCGACGGCGCCCTCACCGGGTACGGCACGGACATCGGGCCGCTCGGCGTCGCCTTCAACCAGGACATGACCTCCGCGGCGGGCGTGGCCTCGGACCCCGAGGCCTTCGGTGAGTACATCGGAGGTGACTCCGCCTCCTGGGAGTCCTTCCTCGACGCTGGCCGCGAGTACGTCGCCGTCTCCGACAACTACTTCATCGACTCGCTCTCGAGCGCGTTCCAGGCGGCTATCAACCTGCTGCCCTCCGCCTTCGAGGACCCGGAGTCCGGCAACCCCTACAACCTCGCGGACAACACCGAGGTGAAGGACCTCTTCATGACGTTCGCCACCGCCGCCGAGGACGGCGTCTCGGCCGGCATCCCGATCGGCAACGCGGACTGGGGCGCGGGCTTCCAGAACCAGGAGTGGGCCACCGTGGTCACCCCGGCCTGGATGACCGGGATCATCGCGGAGAACGCCGACGGCATCGAGGGGTGGCGCGCATCGAGCACCTTCCCCGAAGGCGGCGGCAACTGGGGCGGCTCCTTCTTCTCGGTCCCGGCAGCGGGAGAGAACACCGCATGGGCGGTCAAGCTCGCCGACCACCTCACCTCACCCGAGGCCGCGGTGCAGTGGTTCGAGACCACCGGGCAGTTCCCCTCGCAGCTCGAGGCCATCGAGAACCCGGACATCGCCGAGACCGAGAACGCCTTCTTCGGCGACCAGCGCCTGGGCCAGATCTACGGAGAGCTCGCGGCGTCCGCTGGTGACTCGGCTGCCGGTGGCTACCGCGGCGAGAACTTCGCAGGCATCCAGACGCTCGTCACGAACGGCATCTCCCTGGTGGAGTCCGGCAGCGCCACACCCGAGGAGGCCTGGGAATCGACCGTCAGCGAGTTCGAGGCCCTCGGCTTCGAGACCGCCGACTAGAGCCCTCTCCTGCGATCCGGTCCGCCCAGGGCCGGATCGCAGGACGGCAGGTCACCACACCGCATCCAGGAAAGGCTCGAGCCATGGCTACAGACACATCGGTTGCAGCGGCGCCACCGCGTCCTGCACGCCGCGTCGGGTGGGGGCAGCGGCTCTCGCGCTGGGACATCAAGGTCTCGCCCTACCTCTACATATCGCCGTTCTTCATCATCTTCGCGATCTTCGGCGCCTTCCCGCTCGCCTTCAACGTGGTGGTCGCGCTGCACGACTGGCACCGCCGCAGCGGCATGGGCGACTTCGTGGGGGTCGACAACTTCACCTGGGTCCTGAGCCAGCCGCTGTTCTGGCGCGCTCTCCAGAACACGTTCTCGATCTTCCTCTGGGGCGGGATCCCTCAGATCGTCCTGGCGCTGCTGATCGCGGCCATCCTCGACCAGAACATCCGGGCGCGAACCTTCTGGCGCATGAGTGTGCTCCTGCCGTTCGTGGTGATGCCGGTGGCCACCGCGATGATCTTCGGGCAGGTCTTCGGGCAGTTCGGTCTCCTCGTCCCGAACCTGCAGGAACTCGGCATCTGGACCGAGTACAGCTCCCCCTTCTTCCAGGATCGGGTGCTCTCCCACATGGCCATCGGCTCCATGGTGGTGTTCCGCTGGACCGGCTACAACGCGCTGATCTTCCTCGCCGCGATGCAGGCCGTGCCGCGTGAGTACTACGAGGCCGCGACCGTGGACGGTGCGGGGCGTCTCCGGCAATTCTTCTCGGTGACCATCCCCAGCATTCGGCCCACTCTCGTCTTCGTGGTCCTCACCATGACCATCGGAGGACTCGAGATCTTTGACGAGGCCCGCATGTTCGACGGCGGCGGCACCGGTGGTGGCGTCGGCGGGTCCGACAGCCAGTGGACCACCGTGGTGCTGTACCTCTACAACCTCGGCTTCGGCCAGTGGCAGGACCGCCTGGGCCAGGCAGCCGCCGTCGGCTGGATCTTCGCCCTGATCATCCTGGTGCTCTCGCTGCTGAACATCGCCCTGACCGGCAGGGTGGCATCGTCGAACGCGAAGGCGAGCCGCCTGCCCAGGTTCATGCGTCCGTCCACCGCACGCCGGGCGCGCACGACCGAGCAGAACCGACCAGTCGAAGGAGACCCACGGTGAACACGGCACTCGTCGAGAACACAGCCGGCCGAGGGGCCGCGCGCTACGCGAGCAAGAGGAAGGCCAGGGGGCGGTCCGAGCCGACGCGGTCGTCGACGCGGAGACCGGGGTGGGTGACCTACGCCCTCCTCACAGTGGCCTTCGTCCTGTCGGCCTTCCCCCTCTATGCGGCGGCGATGTACGGATCGTCGAGCACCACGGACATCGCGAGGTCGGTCGGCACGCTCCCGACGTGGCTGCCGACGCTGACGCTCTTCGAGAACTTCGCGCAGGTCTTCTCGACCGAGCAGTTCAACATCTGGGTAGCCTTCGGCAACTCCCTGCTCGTGTCCGTCTCCGTGAGCGCCTCCACGGTGTTCTTCGCGACCCTCGCAGGGTTCACCTTCTCCAAGCTCCGGTTCCGCGGACGGCGCGCGCTCTACCTCGCCGTGATCGGCACCATGGTGATCCCGGCACAGATCGGCACCATCCCCATGTTCGTCATGATGAACGAGTTCGGCTGGGTGGACTCGCTCCTCGCGCTCACCGTGCCCGGCCTGATCGGCGCCTTCGGCGTCTTCTGGATGACGCAGTACCTCCAGGAAGCCCTGCCCTTCGAGCTGATCGAGGCGGCGAGGGTGGACGGGGCGTCGATGTTCCGGATCTTCTGGTCCATCGCCCTCCCCGCAGCGCGTCCCGGCGCGGCGACGCTGGCCCTCTTCACCTTCATCGGCTCGTGGAACAGCTTCTTCTGGCCGTCGGTCGTCATGCGGTCCCAGTTGACCATGCCCCTCGTGGTGCCCCAGCTGCGGGGTGCCTTTACCTCGGACACGGGACTGGTGATGGCAGGCGTCTTCCTCGTCGCCATCCCGCTCCTTCTCGTGCTGATCCTCGCGGGCAAGCAACTGGTCTCGGGCGTCATGGAGGGTGCGGTCAAGGGCTGAGCGCACACGATGTGGCGGAGGGGCAAGGGTGCTGGGCTCCGACGTCAGGCAGCGGGCGGCGCGGTCGACGAACGGACAATGAGGTGCGTGGCGAGCTCGACGCGCGTCGAATCCGGCTTACCGCCCTCCATCTCCCGCAGCACTGCTCGGACTGCGGTACGCCCCATCTCCCGCAAGGGCTGCGCCACAGTGGTGAGCTCCGGGGAGGACTGCTCGCTGCTCAGGGTGCCGTCGAAACCGACCACGCTGAGGTCCTTCGGGACAGACACGCCCTGCGCGTGGGCCTCCGCAAGGACGCCGAGGGCGATGCTGTCCGATGCGGCGAAGATGGCCGTCGGTGGGTTCTCGAGTCCCAGGAGGTGCAGGAGACTACTCCGGCCTGTGGCGGGAGCGAAGTCGCCGGCGGACACGTATTCCTCAGGAATGGGGATGCCGCGTTCCAGCAGGGCCGCCGTGTAGCCATGCTCACGGTCCTGGCTGCATTCCGCGCTCGGGGGGCCACCGATGAACGCGACCCTCGTATGGCCGAGCTCCAGGAGGTGCTCGGTCGCGGCCTTGCCGCCTGCCCAATTGGTGGCTCCCACGCTCGCCACACCAGGGCCTGGCGGGTTGATGGGATCGATCACGACGACGGCGATGCCTCGCTTCTTGACCTCCCGGATCTCGCGGGGAGACCAGCGGGATGTCACGAGCAGCAACCCGCGGCGGCCCTGCGCCTGCATCTTTTCGGCACGTTCGCCGGCCGGTAGTTGGGTGTGGCCGGTCTTGGACAGGACGACCTCCGCGCCGGTGTCCGCAGCACTCTCGAGGATCCCGTCCATCACTTCTGCGTAGTACGCCGTCGTCACGCTGTCCACCGCGACGTCGATCAGCGTCGTTGCCGGAGGGGCCAGCGCGTGGCGCTGACCCGGCGGCTGGTATTCGGACTCACGCAGTGCTTCGAGGACGCGCTTTCGCGTGGCGGGGGCGACGTCCTCCCTCCCGTTGATGACCTTCGAGACCGTGGGGATGGAGACTCCGGCCAAGGTTGCGACTGATCCGAGCGTTGCCCTCGATTGTGTCCGAATGTCCGACAATGTTTCGAAATCCCTTCTCCCCGCAGATTTCCGAGGCTGGTGTGCTGTGGCTTCTTCCCCTGTGAGGATCAGTGGAGGACCGCGACTATCAGGCATTGACCACACGATGTGATGCAGGTTACCTTGCTCTTATAAGTTTGTTCTTATCGAAAACCTTTCGGTTTTCCTTCCGCAGCGTGGCGGTCAACGGCCGCACCCGCCGCGGAGATGACCTGTCCATGACCGCCAGCCATCTCGCCCCGGCCGAGGCGACGCAACGGAAGAACTGAAGATCATGTGGAACGCACCACGCCTGATCCCCGCCGCTTCTGCCGACACCTTGGCGCCCAGCCTAGCCGCCTGCGGTCGTAGTGGACCGGCCGATCATGCAGTGGGCCCCTCGCGGGTCATCACGGGGCGGACGACCAGGAGCGCGAGCATCCTGTGCTCGTCCGCCGAACCTCGGAACGAGCGGAGCGGCATCCCGTCTCCGCTGATCCTGACGTAGGTTCCGGTGCATCCGCCGACCCGTTGGCCGACCCACTGTGAACTGCGCCAAACAGACCGAAAGGAAGACCCAGCCTCATGACCTCTCCGTCACAACCGGCCTTGCGCATCGGGATGGTGGGCTACGCCTTCATGGGCGCCATGCACTCCCATGCCTGGCGCACCGCTCCGCGCTTCTTCGACCTGCCGCTCCGGCCGGATCTCGCCGTCCTCGCCGGACGCGACGGGACCGCTGTCCGGGCGGCGGCTGACGCCATGGGCTGGCGCGACACAGAGACCGACTGGCGGGCCCTCGTGGAGCGCGACGACGTCGACCTGATCGACATCTGCACCCCCGGTGACACGCACGCGGACATCGCGATCGCCGCCCTCGAGGCGGGGAAGCACGTGCTCTGCGAGAAGCCGCTCGCCAACTCCGTGGAGGAGGCCGAGCGCATGACCGCGGCTGCGCAGGCCGCCGAGGAAAAGGGGGTGTTCGCGATGTGCGGCTTCTCCTACCGCCGCACCCCGGCCATCACCCTGGCGCGGCGCCTCGTGGAGCAGGGGCGCCTGGGGACCATCCGGCACGTGCGCGCCCAGTACCTCCAGGACTGGCTCTCCGACGAGACCTCGCCGATGACGTGGCGGCTCGACCGGGAGAAGTCGGGCTCCGGCGCACTCGGTGACATCGGCGCGCACAGCATCGACGCCGCCCAGTACGTGACCGGGCTGGGGATCACCGGGGTGTCCGGCTCGCTCACCACGTTCGTCCACGAGCGCCCGCTCAGCGGGGAGCGGGCGGGCCTCGGCGGTTCCGGCTCCACGGACGGCGGGATGGGGACGGTGACGGTGGACGACGCCGCGATCTTCAGCGCGCGGTTCGACGGCGGCGCGATCGGCGTCTTCGAGGCCACGCGCTTCGCCCTCGGCCGGAAGAACTCCATGCGCCTGGAGGTCAACGGCACGCTCGGCTCCCTCGCCTTCGACTTCGAGCACATGAACTCGCTCGAGTTCTACGACGGCACGCAGCCGCAGGAGATCGCGGGCTTCAGCACCATCAACGTGACCGAACCGGTGCATCCCTACACCGGGAACTGGTGGCCCGCGGGGCACGGCCTCGGCTACGAGCACGGGTTCACGCACCAGGTGGTGGACCTCGTCCAGGCGATCGCCGACGCGCGGACGCCGTCGCCCTCCTTCGCCGACGCGCTGCAGGTGCAGAGGGTCCTGCGCGCCGTGGAGCAGAGCGACGCGCAGGACGCGGGGTGGCAGCATGTCTGAGCACGCACCCCGGTCCGTCACGCTCTTCACCGAGCTCGCCACCATCGCTCCTCCCGCCGCATCCTTCGACGCGGCCTTCTCCTCCGCAGTCACCACCGACGACTCCCTCAGGAAAGAGACACCATGACCAACAACGAAGCACTCGTCGTCCGGGGCGGGTGGGAAGGACACCAGCCCATCGAGGCGACGGACCGTTTCATCCCGTTCCTCCGCGACCACGGCTACACCGTGCGGATCGAGGAGTCCCCGAAGATCTACGCGGACGCCGACTACATGCGCACGGTGGACCTGATCCTCCAGTGCAACACCATGAACACCATCGAGAAGGACGAGTTCGCGGGCCTCCGCTCGGCCGTCGAGGCCGGGACCGGACTGGCCGGGTGGCACGGCGGGATCGCGGACTCCTACCGCAACGAGTCCGACTACCTCCACCTGATCGGCGGGCAGTTCGCCTGCCACCCGGGCAAGCACCCGGACGAGAGAATCGGCGAGCAGTCCGACAACTACGTGCCGTACCGCGTGACCATGCTGCCCGCCGCCGCGGAGCACCCGATCACGCAGGGCATCGGCGACTTCGATCTCGTGACCGAGCAGTACTGGGTACTCGCGGACGACTACATCGACGTGCTCGCGACCACCACCCAGGCCGTCCGTGAGTGGGATCCGTGGAACCGCCCGGTGACCTCACCTGCGATCTGGACGCGGCAGTGGGGTGAGGGGCGGATCTTCGTCTCGACCCCCGGCCACCGCGTCGAGATCCTCGACGACCCGAACGTACGCACCATCATCGAGAGGGGTTTGCTGTGGGCGAGCCGCTGAACGTCGGCATCATCGGCTGCGGAGCGATCGTGGCCCAGTACCTGAAGACCCTGCCGCACCTGCCATCCGTGACCCTCCGCGCTGTGGCGGATCTCGACGTCGGCCGCGCGCAGTCCGTCGCCGCCTCCCAGGAGGGCGTGCGGGCGCTCACCGTGGACGAGCTGCTGGCCGATCCGGAGGTGGACACGGTCCTGAACCTGACCATCCCGGCGGCCCACGCGGAGATCGCCCTGCGGGCCATCGCGGCGGGGAAGCACGTGTACGGGGAGAAGCCCCTGGCCCTGACCACCGCTGAGGCCCGTGCGGTCCTCGACGCGGCGGAGAAGGCGGGCGTGCGGGTGGGTTGCGCGCCGGACACGGTCCTCGGCACGGGTATCCAGACGGCGCGTCAGGCGATCGACGACGGACTGATCGGACGGCCCATCTCGGCGAGTGCCACCATGGTGACGCCCGGGCACGAGCGGTGGCACCCCAACCCCGACTTCTACTACGTGCCGGGCGGGGGGCCGCTCCTGGACATGGGCCCGTACTACGTCACCGCGCTCGTCACGCTGCTCGGTCCGGTGGCCTCCGTCATCGGCGCCGCCAGCCACACACGCACCGAACGGACGATCGGCAGCGGCCCGCGCGAGGGCGAGCAGATCCCCGTCTCGATCGACTCCCACGTCACGGGAGTGCTGGTGCACGAGTCCGGTGCGCTGTCCACGCTCGTCATGAGCTTCGACGCCGTGCAGACGAGGTCCTCCAACATCGAGATCCACGGCGAGCGGGCGAGCCTCTCCGTCCCCGACCCGAACCACTTCGACGGCGAGGTGTCCATCTGCACCCTCGGCGCTCGCGAGGAGGGCTGGGACACGCTCCCCACCAGCGCCGGCTACATCGACGCGGGCAGGGGATTCGGGCTGGCGGACATGGCGATGACCGCGCCGGGCGAGGAGTACCGGGCCAACGGGCACCTCGCGTTCCACGTGCTCGACGTCATGGAATCGCTGCTGGCCTCCGCTGCGCAGGGCGCCTCGATCACGGTGCGGAGCAGGGCCGCGCGGCCGGCCGCCGTGCCGCTGCGTTCCCTGGTGGAGTCCGTCGCCGGCGTGCAGGGCTAGTCCTCTGCCATCCCAGGGCTCCCGGCCGGCGCGTGCGCGGCCGGGAGTTCCAGGGCGGCGGGGGTGCCGACAGCCGTCCTCGTTCGTGCACGGCGAAGGCCGTGTCTCGATGATCCTGCCCATGGCGCGAACGCGCGGACCTGTCCTGCGAAACGGGTCCTCACCGCGAACGGTCGTGGCCCGTGTTCTTCTCGTCGTCGGTGATCCTGCTAGGAGCTGACATCGATCGAGGGGTGGCCGAGCTTCGTTCTCCGCGTCCTGCGCCCCATGATCATGGCCACCACCCTCACGGCGCCGGCCGATTGCGGCGCCGGTCGGGGATCGGTGACGGGCGTTGTTCCTCCGCAGGGTTGTGCCATCCGGTGCCGCTGCATACCGTGAAAGCTCACCTAAGCTCGAAACCTGACGGCACGACCACAGGAGTGATCATGAGCGAAGAAGTGAACCGTACCTTCCTGACCCTGTTCATCGGATTGATCGTCTCCGGGGCCGCGCTCGTTCTCGCACTTCCGGCGATCTTCGGTCCGCACGAACCGAGCCAGGCCGTGCTCACCATGGTTCTCGGCGGCGTGACCGCGATCTTCGCCGTCGGCGTCGTCCTGATGCGGCCACCGCGGCGCACGCCGGCTGACTGACTGACTGACGCCCAGCAGGCGTAAACGACGAGGGCTCCGCGCTGACAGCGCGGAGCCCTCGTGCGTGCGTGCTTGTAGTCAGCCCTTGACGGCGCCCTGCGTCACGCCTTCCATGACCCACCGCTGCGTGAAGACGAACACGAGGATGGCGGGGGCCATGGCCATGAGGTAGGACGCGAAGGACACGTTGTAGTTGTTGCTGAACTGGGTCTGGAAGATGTTCTGCAGCACGGGCAGCGTCTGGAGCGACGGGTCCGAGATGATCAGGGATGGCATCATGAAGTCGTTCCAGGAGGCGAGGAAGGCGAAGATGCCGACCGTCGCGCTCATGGGGGCCAACAGCGGGAAGATCAGCTGCCAGAAGGTCTGCCAGGTGCTGGCGCCGTCGATCCTCGCGCTCTCCTCCAGTTCCGCCGGGATGGAGCGCAGGAACGCCGTGAACAGCAGGATGCTGAAGCTCAGCTGGAACATGATGTGCAGGATCGTGACGCCGAGCGGGCTGTCGAGGCCGAGGAGACCGGTGAGCTGGATCTGGGGGAGCGCGACGACGGGGAACGGGATGAACATGGCGCCCAGCAGGTAGTAGAAGGACCAGCGGAACAGCTTGCGGTCCCAGTTCCTCGAGATGGCGAAGGAGGCCAGCGCGCCGAGGAGGATGGTGCCCACCACGGTGCCCGCCGTGATGAGGATGGAGACCGTGAAGGCCCGTGGGTAGTCGGTGAGGGTCCACGCGGTGGTGAACCCCTCCACGCTGAACGGTGCGGGCAGGGAGAACGCGTTGCCGTCCACCGCCTGCGACTGGGTCTTGAAGGCCATCGAGACGGTGACGTACAGCGGCACGATCACCGTGATCGCGGACAGGAGCAGCAGGATGGTCAGTGACCAGCTGGAGCGTCCGCTCCGCCCCGAGGGCTCGCGCTTCGACCGGCGTCGACCGCTCTTCTCCTCGAGGGTGACGGCGGCGTCGACATCTCTGGCGATGAGTGTGGGTTGAACGGACATCAGCGGGCGTTCCTTCCACGCGTGAGGCGGAGCTGGATGAGGGAGATGACGACCACGATGATGAAGAACATGGTGGCGTTGGCCATCTGGTAGGCGTAGTCGCCGCCCGTGAATCCGGTGACGATGGTCATCGGGATGCTGCGGGTGGCCGTGCCGGGCCCGCCGTCGGTGAGGCCCACGATCACGTCGTAGGCGTTGAGGAAGTTCTTGAAGCCGAGGATCACGTTGATGACGATGTACCCGGCGACGAGCGGCACCGTGATGCGCAGCAACTGCTGCAGCTTGCCGGCGCCGTCGAGGTCCGCCGCCTCGTACACATCGCCCGGGATGGCGAGCAGCCCGGCGATGTAGATGAGGAGCGTGCCGGGGATGGCCTGCCAGGCGGTCACGATCACGATGCTCACCCAGGCGAGATCCGGATTGGCGAGGATGCTCTCACTCAGCACGTCGATGCCGAGGGCCTGACCCACCGCGGGGAGCGAGTTGGAGAACAGGAAGTTGAAGACGAACGCGATGATGATGCCGGACACCACCATGGGGATCACGAACACCGTCCGAAGCCCCGTCTTCAGCTTGATCCGCGCCGTCAGCCCGACGGCCAGCAGGAACGCGATGACGTTCACGACGATCACCGTGCAGATCGCGAATCCGAGGGTGAACAGGTAGCTCTGCAGGATCGCGGGGTCGGAGAACAAGGCGATGTAGTTGGTGAAGCCGATGAAGTCCCAGTCCCCGAAGCCGATGGAGTTCGTGAGGCTGAAGAAGATACCGACGACGGCGGGCAGGGTGATCGCGAGCGTGAAGATCACGAGGCTCGGGAGGAGGAAGGCGTAGTAGATGCCCTCGACGCCCCGCCGCTTCCTCGCGGGGGCCGCGGGTGCTGCGGTAGCCCCCGCAGCCGGAGTGGCCTGCGGCGGAGGTGCCGCCGTCGTCTTCGTCATGCTCGGCTCCTTGGATCGGACTGCTGCAGGTCGGAATGCTGCTGGGAGGGGAGGTGCGGGTGGCGCGTCACTGGCGGAACGCCAATCGCGCCCAGTCGCCGTCGAGCGTGGTCAGGGTTCCCTCGACGTCGCTGCCGAGTGCGAGGCCCTGCGCGTAGTTGTCGATCGGGATGGTGATCGGGATGGCCTTGGAGGGGCCCTGGTAGAAGTCCGCGGCGTCGTAGTACTCCTTCATGCCGAGGATCCGGGGATCGGTGACCGGGGCGGCATCCACCGTGGTGCCGTAGCCGAGTTGCGCGGCGTTGTACTCGTCCATGACGTCCTGGCGGAAGAGGTAGCTGAGGAAGGCACGTGCGCCCTCCTTGTTCTCCGATGCCTCGGGGATCCAGGCGGCGAGGTCGATGTTCACGCGGACCTCGAGATCCTCGGGGTCGTCCGTCATGGGCAGGGGGAAGGTGCCGAGATTGAGATCGGGATTCGTCTTCGCGATCTCGCCGAACGCCCAGGGCCCCTGCAGGTACATGGCCGCCTGCCCCTGCGCGAAGGCGAGGTTGCCGTCGCCGTACGTACGGGATGCGGCGTCCTGGTTCGTGTAGTTCTCGATCAGATCCTTCATGGAGCCGAGCGGCTCGGCGAAGTCCTTCTCGAAGGAGACCGGGCTCTCGGGGCCCACCTCGGTGCCGAGGGAGTTCATCTCGTCGTAGAAGCCTGCGACGTCGACGTCCCCGCCCACGGTGTAGTCGAACCAGCCCTGCGCCACGGTCCAGGGATCCGCGAAGGTGCCGTAGATCGGTGTGACCCCCGCAGCCTTCAACTGCTCGCAGACGGCGATGAGCTCCTCGTAGGTCTCCGGGACCTCGAGCCCCTGCGCCGCGAAGATGTCCTTGTTGTAGATGACGGAGGCCGCCATCACGGAGTACGGCAGCACGCTGGTGCGCCCGGGGTAGGTGGCGTACTGGTCCACGAGGTCCTGGACCTCGGGGAGGATCCGCTCGGCCTCCGGCATGTCGGAGAGGTCGCTCAGGGCGCCGCGCTCCATGAAGCGCGCCATCTCCATGTTGTAGTTCAGCAGACCGAGATCCGGCGGGTTGCCGCGGAGGAAGCCGGCCTGGAGGTTCGACGACGAGTCGAGCACCACCTCGACGTCGTCCTGGCTCGCGTTGTACTCGCCGATCAGCTCGTTGAAGTAGGGGATGGCCTCCGGCTTGCTGAGGTGGAAGCGGACCGTCTCGGGGCCTCCGGTGCCGGCGCACCCGGCGAGGGCCGAGGTGGTCAGCGCGAGGCCGAGGGATGCGGCCAGCAGGCGGGGTGTGCGGCGGGAGGGTGTGGGCACGTCGTTGTCCTTTGCCGTTCTCTTCGTCGAGGGGAAATACTCTGGCCATTTGATCTAGCGACTAGATCAAGTCTCCTGCGATCATGGTCCAACACGATCACGAGAGGGTCAAGTACTTGTCGATGACGCCCCACCTGACCAGCGCGCCTCCACGGGCGAGCCTCGACGCCCTCCTGGCCTTCGCCTGGGACGCCGGTGTCTTCGTCAGCGCGGACGCCATGGCGGCCACCGGACTGACCCGGACGACGGCGATCGACGGGCTCGACGAGCTCATCTCCCTGGGCCTCCTGCGGGAACTTCCCAATGCGCGAGCCGTGGGGGAGTACAGCAAGGGACGGCCCTCGCGCCGCTTCGAGTTGCGGTCCGACGCCGCCGTGGTGGTCGGGATGGACGCCGGACGCTCCCACCTGACCACCACCGTGGCGGATCTCCGTGGGCGGACGATCGCCACCGAGACGCGCGAGCTCGACGCGACCGACGCGGACCCGACCGCGCGGCGTCGGGCGGTGCTCGACGCCATCGACTCCGCGCTGGATGCGGCCGGACACGCACGGGACGACGTCCTCGCGGTGTGCGTCGGCGTGCCCGCGCCGGTGGACGCCGACGGCAGGTCACCGAGCCACCGTGAGCACTTCTGGCAGCTCATGAACCCGGACCTGCAGGCGATGCTGGAGGAGTGGGTGCGGATCGTCCGCCTCGAGAACGACGCCTCCTTGGCGGCCATCGCCGAGGGAACGGTGGGCGCGGCGCGCGGGTGCCGCAACTACGTGGTGCTCCTCGCCGGGGACCGCTTCGGCGCCGGAGTGGTGCTCGACGGCCGCCTGCTGCGCGGTGCGCACGGCGGAGCCGGCGAGATGGTGGCGCTCGACCACGTGCTCGGGGTGGGGAGCGCCGCGGGCATGGGCCTGAGGCTCACCGAGTGGGTGCGGGACGCCGCGGCCGCCGGGGAGTTCCCGGCGGGTCATCCGCTGGCGGACCTGCCGCCCGACCAGCTCACCGGACGCGCCGCGCTCGACCTGGCGCGGGCGGGTGACGCATGGTCGCAGCGCATCGTGGAGCGCGGCGGGGAACTGCTGGCCCGCATCACCGCGGTGTTCGGCAGCCTCTACGACCCCTCACGCGTGATCGTGGCGGGGGCGGTGGCGGAGAACCTCGATCAGGTGGCCGAGGTGTCACGCCGCCTGTTGCCGGGCGAGGTGGACCTCGCGGTGCCGGAGCTGGTGCTCTCCTCGCTCGGGGCGGGCTCCGTGGCCACCGGGGCCGTGTGCGCGGCGGTCGAGGCGGCGAAGGCCGGCGTGCTGCACCTCGGTGGAGCGGGGCCGAGGCTGCACGGGGTCGACGGCGTTCGCTGATGGCTGATGAGCGCGAGAAGGGCGGGGTGCTGTCGCACTCCCGCCCTTGCCGCGACCTCCAGCCGCTACGGCCGGTACACCTGTAGCACGTCGAGTTCGGCGAAGGACGTGCCTTTCGTGAACCAGACGCTGTTGCTGCCGGCGTTGAGGTAGGCGGTCATCTGCGCCCACTGGTAGCGGCCCCAGTTGACCGTCGCCGGGTACGAGAGGGCGGTTGAGGTGCCGTTGTTCACCCGGACGTTGTGCGTGCTCGATGCCCCGGTGCCGTTGGCGTACCGCACGTTGAACGTGTAGGTGCCCGCTGTTGGCGCGTTGACGGTGAAGGTCACGGAGCTGCCGGGGTTGTTGATGTTGCCGACCTTCGAACCGTTGGAGGTGTCCGGGTCGGGCACCACGATCGCGTCCTGGCGGACGGCGGACTCCGCCTCGTAGGAGGTGGCGTTGAGCGGGATGGAGCCCACGCGGACGTCGTTGTACGTGGTGCGAAGGTTCTCGACGTTCGTGGCCTGGTACAGGGTGCGGCCGTCGGGGCTGACGTCGAAGCCCTGGGCGAATCCTGTGAACGTTCCGCCCTCGGTGTCCGGTCCGTCGTAGGTGACCGCGTAGGGCATGCGCTGCCACGGGCCCTCGCCGAGGTTGTAGTTGACGTAGAAGTTCTGTCCGCCGTCGATGGTCCCGCTCGGATCGAGCGACCACTTGGAGGCGACGATGACCGTGCCCTTCGGCCCGCCGGTCGGCACCCATTTCACGAAGGGTGAGGAACCGATGCCGCGGCCGTCGGCGAGCCGGATCGGTGTCCCGATGCTCGTCTCGGGGGACCAGTTCAGGCCGTCCGGCGAGATCTTGTAGTAGGCCGGCGCGGTGTTCTTGCTCTGACTCGGCCGGTTCACCACTTCGAAGGTCGCCATGTAGCGGCCGTCCTGCATCTTCGTCACGGTGATCATGCCCGGGCGGTCACTGCGATTGGTGGGCGCGGAGACGTTCACGAGCGGACCCCAGGTGAGGCCGCCGTCCAGCGAGCGACGGTAGGAGATGGCTTGCAGGACTCCTCGGGCCTTCTGGCGTTCGTCCGAGAAGTAGGCGACGAGGCCGCCACCGCCGTCGACGGCGAGGGACGGTTCCCACACGGTGGTGGTGGTCGATGTGGGGCTCGGATCGTACGTGGCCGGCCCGCCCTGATCGATGGTGCTGTGGAAGGACCAGGTGACGCCCTTGTCGAGGCTCTTGTAGACCACGAGCCTGCTGCTGGAGCGGTCCTGGGGCATGATCATGCCCGTCAGCAGGACCGTGCCTGCGGGCAGGTTGCCGACCTGCTGCGGAAGCTCGTACAGATACGGCTGCGAGGTGCGGGTCAAATTCGGGAAGTTGGCCGAAGGTCGGATCTCGGACACCTTCGACCACGAGGTGCCGTTGTTGGTGCTCCGGTAGATGGGGTAGACCTGCACCCCGTTGACGAGGACCAGCTGATCGAACGTCACGAGCTGGGTGCCATTGGACGTGCCGCTGTTCTTGAGCGAGACGATCTTCGCGTAGGTGGTGCCGGCGGCCCGGCCCCCTTCGGGGTTGAACGATGAGCCGGCGGGTGGCGAGTAGACGAGGGCCCCGTTGCCGGTGGTGACCGCCTCCGTGGGCGGGGCCGCGGGCACCTGGGTGGCGAGCAGGGCGGTGCCGAGTATCAGGGCCGCTATCGAGCGCAGCAGCCGTTGGCGTCGTGTGTGGGGTCGGGCATGAGTGGGCAGAGCGTCTTGAGGGTGCACGTTTTCTCCGTTGAAGGTGTGACAGAAGAGGGCGCTCGGAAACGAGCGCGAAGACGCTGGAGTGGCAGCAGGACGTGAGACGGGTCGATGAAGTACAACGTTGAACTGCAACGATGTACATACCGTAGGGTCGGCACAGGAGCGGGTCAAGAGCTCCTGTGAAAGCGGCATCGACGGACGCAGGGGAGTCGCCATGACAGGCGGGGCGGATCGCCGGGCCGCCTAGACTCGTGAGCGACCGGCCCGACGTCGAGTCCGGCGTCGGTGCCCGTGCCAGAGAGAGGACTCCCATGACCGTGACGATCCGCGACGTCGCGAAGGTCAGCGGGGTCTCCATCAAGACCGTCTCCAACGTGGTGCACGGTCAGGCCCGCATGCGGCCCGAGACGCGTGCGCGCGTGCTGCAGGTCATCGAGGAGCTCGGCTATCGGCCCAACCTCTCCGCCCGCCAGTTGCGCTCCGGCCGCTCCGGCATGATCGGCCTGATCGTCCCCGATCTCCGCAACGCCTACTTCGCCGAACTCGCCGACTCCGTGATGCGCGCCGCGGCAGCGAAGGGCCTCGCCGTGGTGATCCAGCCCGTGGGCGGCGGCCGCGAACAGGAACTCGCCACGCTGCGCAGCCCCCACAAGCACATGGTGGACGGCATCATCTACAGCGCGCTCAACGTCGGCGAGGGCGACGTCGAGGTTCTGCGCGAGGCGGACACGCCCGTCGTCGTGCTCGGGGACACGCCTTTCGCGGGGAGGGTGGACCGCATCACCATCGCCAACGTGGAGGGCGGCCAGGCCGCCACGGCACACCTCCTCGCCGGCGACCGACGCCGGATCCTCGCCCTCGGCGCGAACGACGGCGACAGCGTGGCCACCGCGGACCTCCGCCTCGAGGGGTACCGGGCTGCGCTCGCGGCCCACGGCGTGGCGTACGACGACGGCCTGGTGCGCTTCGCCGCCACCTGGACGCGCGCCGGGGGAGCGGAGGAGATGGCCGCGTGCCTCACCGACGGCGTCGCGTTCGACGCCGTGTTCGCCCTGAACGACGCCCTGGCACTCGGCGCGATGCGCGTGCTGCAGCAGGCCGGCCGGTCCATCCCCGAGGACGTCGCGATCATCGGCTTCGACGACATCGAGGAGGCCCGCTTCTCCCTGCCGAGCCTCACCTCGGTGAACCCGGGCCGGGACCAGGTGGCCGAGGCCGCCGTGGAGCGGCTGATGCTCCGGATCGACGGGTCCCACGAGGACCTCGCTGCCGAGGAGATCCGCGCGGGGCTGACGCTCGTGGAGCGGGAATCGACGCGCCGGAGAAGCTGACCGCCTCGCCCCCTTGCGTGATCCGAACGCGCGGTGCATGCTTTGGTACAACGTTTACCTACAACGTTTACCGCGCACAGGATCCCGCCGTCGGGCACTGCGCGATCAGCGCCTAACCCACGACGACGTGGGAGAAGAAAGGACCGACATGAAGAAGTCGATCACCCTCCTGGCCGTGCTCTCCCTCGCAACGCTCTCCCTGACCTCGTGCTCGCAGGGCGGGGACCAGGCCGCGAGCGAAGGCCCCACCGAACTGACCTTCTGGCACGGCTACACCGAAGCGGACGGCGACGTGATGAACGCGATCGTCGAGGACTTCAACGCCTCTCAGGAGGACGTCACGATCACTGTGCAGACCAACCCGTGGTCCGTCATCGACGACACCCTGCTGCCTGCGCTCTCCTCGGGCGAGGGCCCCGACATCGTGGCGATGCCCGCCGAGCGCCTCCCGGTCTACGCCGACCGCGGCGCCTTCGTGGCCCTCGACGACTTCTACACGCAGGAGGGCTCGAACACCGATCAGCTCATCCCGGCCACCGTGGACATGGAGACCGTGGACGGCGTGAAGTACGGCGTCCCCACGGGCTTCGTGCCGCTGGCCATGTTCTACAACAAGGCGCTCTTCGCCGAGGCCGGCATCACCGAGCCGCCCACCACGTGGGACGAGTGGCTCGAGGCCGCGAAGACGCTCACCAAGGACACCAACGGTGACGGCGAGCCGGAGCAGTTCGGCGTCGCGATGCCGGACCACGCCACGGTGGCCAACGGCGTGTGGCCCACCCTGTTCTACGGCAACGGGGGAGGGGTGGTGGAGGACGGCCAGGCCGTCATCGACTCCGAGGAGAACGCCGAGACCCTGCGGACGTGGGTGGACGCCATCGCGACCGGCAAGATCTCCCCCACGGGCCTCGACGGGATCGCCGGCGACGGCCTCTTCACGAGCGGCAAGGCCGCCATGTACCTCGGCGGGCCGTGGATGGCAGGGCTCTCCACCGAGAACAACATCGACTACGGCATAGCGCCCGTCCCCGCGGGGCCCGAAGAGCAGGCGGCATCGGCCATCGGCATCTCGATGGGCATCACTGACCAGGGCGACGACGCAACCACCGAGGCGGCGCAGCAGTTCTTCAGCTACTTCCTCCAGAAGGAGCAGGCCACCGCATGGTCCCTCGGCTCCGGCTGGCCGCCCCTGCGCTCGGACATCCCGGTGAGCGACGTCGCCGAGAACGCGGTGGTCGCCGCGCTCACCGAGCAGGCCGCGTTCGGCCGCCCACTACTGCCGGGTGTGGTCAACAGCACCGACGTGCTCACCGCCGTGGACGAGCTGACGCAGCGCGCCGTGGCCGGCGAGGACATCGACGCCCTGCTCAGCGAGGCGCAGACCACCATCCAGGGCGTCCTCGACGCGCAGTAGCGCGCCGACCCGGCACCTGCCCGAAAGGCACCCAGCATGAGCACCACCCTCGACCGGGAGTCCACGGCGCGTCCGCGCTACCGTGCTCCCGCACAGCTCGGCGGACGCCCCGGAGGCGCACGACGACGACGCCGCAGCACCGTCCAGGCGGCGGGGTTCCTCCTCCCCGCCGCCGTGATCCTCGGGGCGTTCACGTTCTGGCCCATGATCTCCGCGCTCCGGCTCTCCTTCACCGACGCCAGCGGCTTCGGTCGCGAACGCTTCGTGGGGCTCGAGAACTACGCGCGGATCTTCACGGACCCGGAGATCCTCAACGCCGTGCTCAACACCGGCCTCTACGCGGTGCTCTTCACGCCGGTGGCCGTGGGGTTCGCCCTCGCGCTGGCCCTGCTGCTGAACGATCCGCGGCTGCCGTTCCGGGGCTTCTTCCGCACGGCCCTGTTCCTGCCGTTCATCGTGAGCCTCGCCGTCGCGGCGCTCGCCTGGACATATTTGATCGACCCGCAGGTGGGGCTGCTCAACCACTGGCTGGCGTCCTCGGGCATCCGCCTCGGCAACGTGCTGCAGGATCCGGTGCTGGCGATGCCCGCCGTCGCGCTCGTGGCGGTGTGGAAGAGCTTCGGCTTCTACATGGTGATCTTCCTGGCCGGGCTGCAGGAGATTCCCGGATCACTGTACGAGGCCGCGCGCATGGACGGCGCGGGGGCGTGGGCGCGGTTCCGCCTCATCACGCTGCCCATGCTCTCCAACACCACGGCCTTCGTGCTGATCTTCGCGCTCATCGCGGCGCTCCAGGCCTTCGACCAGATCTACGTGATGACCGGCGGCGGCCCCTACGGCAACACCGAGACGGTGGTCATGCAGATCTACACGGCGGGCTTCCGGAACCTCGAGCTCGGGTTCGCGTCCGCGCTCTCCTACGTGCTGCTCGCGGCCACGCTGATCCTGAGCCTCGTGCAGTTCATCTTCTTCGGCAAGCGCGAGCAGGAGGGGGAGGGATGAGCGCCGTCGCGCCCCAGCGGGGCACAGCAGGAACGACGACGACACCCGCGCCCGTGCCCGCGTCGCACCCACCGACGACCCCGCCGTCGTCGTCCGCCGCACGCACGCGCCGTGCGCGGAACGCGGCGATCAAGCGGTGGTCCGCCGCAGCGGTGCTGGCGCTCGCGAGCGCGGTGATCCTGCTGCCCATCGCGATCATCGTGCTCACGGCGTTCAAGCCCGCGGCCGAGGTGAACGCCTTTCCGCCCACGCTCTTCCCGAGCCAGTGGACGCTGGAGAACTTCACACGGATCTTCCAGGACCTGCCGTTCACGCGGCTGATCCTCAACAGCTTCGTGTTCGCCGGAGGGGTGACGCTCTGCGCGCTGGTGTTCGACTCGCTGGCCGCCTACGCGCTGGCGCGGATCGACTTCACGGGCCGGAAGCCGCTGCTCATCCTCATCATCGCGAGCCTCATGATCCCGTTCCAGGCCACGCTGATCCCGGTGTACCAACTGGCCAGCGACCTCGGCTGGATCAATAGCTTCGCAGCGCTGATCGTGCCGCGCGCGGCGGACGCCTTCGGCATCTTCTTCCTGCGCCAGTTCTTCCTGGCGCTGCCGAAGGACCTGGACAACGCCGCGCGGATCGACGGCGCCTCCGAGTTCCGCGTCTACCTGAGCGTGGTGCTGCCCAACGCGGTGCCGGCACTCATGACGCTCGGGGTGTTCGTGTTCGTCAACAACTGGAACGACCTCCTGTGGCCGCTGATCTTCACCACGCAGCAGGAGATGGGCACGCTCACGTCCGGGCTCACGCTGTTGACCGGTCCGGGCGGGATAGTTCCCTACGGCGTCATGATGGCGGGCTCGCTGGTTGCGCTCCTGCCGCTCGTCGTCGTCTTCATGTTTGTCCAGCGCCGCTTCATCGAGAGCGTCGCCACCACCGGATTGAAGTGAGGTACACATGCAGTGGTTCGAGGACGGGAAGCTCCACTTCGCCCTGGGCATCGAGGACACCTTCGTGCCGCAGGAGCGGCCGGGGGAGCGTGCACTCGACGAGTACGAGCTGACGCAGCACTACCGCTTCTGGCGCGAGGACTTCGGGCTGGCGAAGAGCGCGGGCGCCGAGTTCCTGCGCTGGGGGATTCCCTGGTACCGGATCAATCCCGAGCCGGGCGTGTGGAAGTGGAGCTGGCTGGACGAGGTGATGGACCACTTCGACCAGCTCGGGCTCACGCCCATCGTGGACCTCATGCACTACGGGACCCCCACGTGGCTGGACAACCAGTTCCTCAACGCGAGCTACCCGGACCTCGTGGCGGACTACTCCGTGCGCGTGGCCGAGCGCTACGCCTCCACGGTGGTGGACTACACCCCCGTCAACGAGCCCATGATCCACACGCTGTTCTCGGGTAAGTTCGGCCACTGGCCGCCCTACCTCACGGGCGACGACGGCCTGGTGGCCCTGGTGCGGAACATGGCGCGCGGCTTCACGCTGGCGCAGCAGGGCATGACGGCGGTGCTCGGCGATCGCGGTGTCTTCACCCATGTGGACGCCGGCTTCCGCTTCGTCAGCGACTCCGCCACCGGCGCGCACGACCGCGAGTTGCGGCACCTCCGCGACCGCGCGCTGATCGTCGAGGACCTCGTGACCGGGCTCGTCAGCCCAGACCACCGCCTCGCCGGCTGGCTCGCGCAGCACGGCATGAGCGACGCCGACCTCGGCTGGCACCTCGACAACCCGGTGCAGCCGGACGTCATGGGCGTCAACTACTATCCGCTGCACTCCACCGAGCTGCTCGAGGTGGGCAAGCCACGCCGCGGGGACATCGCTGACCCCCGTGCGCTCCGCAACGACTGGACCGACGGGCTGGAGGACGTGATCCGCCTCTACGGTTCGCGGTACGGCGCGCCGGTCATGGTCACCGAGACCTGCCTCACCGGATCGGTGGAGGACAGGATCCGCTGGATGGACGCCTCGGTGGGCCTGGTGCGGCGTCTCCACGCCGAGGGGCTCGACGTCGTCGGGTACACCTGGTGGCCCGTGACGGACATGTACGAGTGGACGTACCGCTACGGGCAGGAGCCGCTGGAGCACTATCGGCTGACCATGGGGCTGTGGGATCTGGTGCCGGACGAGATCGGCACGCTCAACCGGGTGGAGAACCCCGTGGCGGACCGGTTCCGGCACCACGCGCTGGCGCCGTCGACGACGTCGTCGCACTCGTCGTCTTCGTCTTCGTCTTCGTTGTCATCCTCGGAGGCGACGGAGGCAGCCGACACGCGTGCAGCCGACCGTGCGGGCCGCCTCGATCCGGGGATGGACCGCGTGCTGGATCCGGCCGCGCTGCGCTGACGGGTCACACGCGGTCGGGTGCCCGGCCGGCCCGCGTGGCCGCGTCCTGTGCTGCATCCCCCGTCCGACGGGCGGTCAGGGGCCGGATGACCGCCATCACCGCGTAGACGCCGATGCCGAGGACGGTGATGGTGGCTCCGGGTGAGAGCGCGTGGAAGTACGTGATCGAGAGCCCAACCACGCAGACGACGGCGCCGAAGGCCATGGCCACGTGCATGGTGCCCCGGAAGGACGCCGTCACGAGCTGCGCGACGGCGACCGGGACGATCATGAGCGCGGACACCAGCAGCACGCCGACCACCCGCATGGACACCGCGACCGTCAGAGCCGCGGTGACCGCCACCAGGAGGTTGAGGGCCCTCGCAGGAATACCGCTCGCCCGCGCGAACTCCTCGTCGTGGCACAGGGCGAAGAGGGCCGGCCGGAGACCGATCCCCACGACGACGATCAGCACGGCGAGCCCGACCGTGAGCCAGACGTCCAGGACGTCGACGGTGGAGATGGATCCGAACAAGTATCCGGTGAGGTTCGCCGCGGTGCCTCCGGCCAGGCCGATCAGCAGGACGCCGCCCGCGATGCCGCCGTAGAACAGGAGGGCGAGGGCGGTGTCCGCGCTCGTCCGCCCGCGCTCGCGGACCGCCTCGATCAGGAGGGCGCCCGCGATCGAGGCAACGACGGCGCCCGGCACGGCGAGGGCATCCGCCTCGAGGCTCCCGGCGGCCGAGGCCGCCAGCCACCCCATCGCGACGCCGGTGAGGGCCACGTGCCCGATCCCGTCGCCCAGGAGGGCCAGCCGCCGCTGGACGAGGTAGGTACCCATCACCGGGGCCGTCGCACCCACGAGTGCGGCGATGATGAGCGCGCGTTGCATGAGTGGGCTGGCGATCATGGCGGAGAGGGTCTCCAGGAGGCTGGGCGTCATGACCGCCATCCCTGCATCAGCGCGGACGCGGAGCGCCGGTGCGCGTCCACGGACGCGCACTCCTCACCGTCACGCACCCGGAATGCGGGGACGTCCCTCCCGCCGCCCGCATCCGGCACCGACGGGGCGCCGTCGAACACCACCGAACCGTGGTCGAGGACCACGGCGCGTTCGAGGAGCGGCGCGAGGACGCCGAGGTCGTGGAGGACCACCACGATCGTGGTGCCCTTCAGCTGCAGGGTGCGCAGCGTGACGGCGAGCGCCTCCTGTGACCGGAGGTCGATACCCGACAGGGGCTCGTCGACGACGAGGAGATCCGGCGCGCGGACGAGCGCGCGTGCCAGGAGGACCCGCTGGTGCTGGCCTCCCGAGAGGGCTCCCACGCTTTCCTGCGCGCGATCGGCGAGACCGACCTCCTCCAGGGCATCGAGGACGAGGTTGCGATGACGGTGGGCCGGGACGAGCCGGCGCTCGGTGAGCAGCCCGGACGCGACCACCTCCGCTGCCGTCACCGCCAGGGGAGCAGCTGCGCCGACCCGCTGCGGCACGTACCCGATGCGCGACCACGGGACCCGTCGCCGGTGCGCGACGTCCGCCCCGTACACGGTGATGCGGCCGGTCTCGAGGGGGATGAGACCCAGCAGGGCCTTGACCAGCGTTGTCTTCCCCGAACCATTGGCGCCGAGGAGGGCGAGGGTCTGTCCGTCCGCGACGTCGAGGTCGATCCCCGCGAGGATCCGGTGTGCCCCGAGGCGGACCCGTGCGCCCTCGACGCGCACAGCAGGCGTGCGGCCGGAGACGTCAGGCACAGCCGAGCGCTTCCCGCAGCGCTCCGAGGTTCCGGCGCATGACCTCGACGTAGTCGCCGCCCGTCGCAGGGTGGGCCTCGAGGGGATCGAGGAGTGCGGTGGTCACCCCGAGATCGCCCGCCAGGGTCTCGGCGACCTTCGGATTGACGAGCGACTCGGTGAAGATGGTGGTGATGTCCTGGCCTTCGATGACCCGGCGGATCTTCGCGATCCGGGCCGGTGCCGGTTCCGCCTCGGGGTCGATCCCCGAGACGCCGGACTGCTCGAGGTCGTAGCGGTTCGCCAGGTAGCCGTACGCCTCGTGGGAGACGACGATCGTGCGGCGCTCGCACGTCGCGAGGCCCGCGGTGAAGTCGCCGTCGAGCGTGGCCAACTCCTCGTTCAGCTGCTCGGCGTTCGCCCGGTAGGCCTCCGCGTTCTTCGGGTCCGCGACGCCGAAGCGCTCCGCCACGAGCGTGGCGACGTCGGCGAGGCGGCCGGGGTCGAGCCAGAAGTGCGGGTCCACCGCGCCGTCGGTGGACGAGATGGCCGCAGCGCCCGCCACGTCGACGGCGTGCTCGGGTGCCGTCTGCTCGACGGCCTCGTCCACCGATGGCTGGAACCCGGAGGCGTAGACGACCGCCGAGGCGTCGGCGAGCTCGGCGACTTTCGCGGGAGACAGTTCGAGGTTGTGAGGCTCCGCGCCGGGCGGCGTGATGGACCCGACCTCCACCAGGTCACCGCCGACCCGCTCCGCCACGAACTCGAGCGGGTAGAAGGAGGCCAGCACGCGGAGGGAGCCGCTCTCGTCCGAGGCGTCGGAGGCCGGCGCACAGGCGGACAGTGCGACGGCGGCGGCCAGGGACAGGACGAGTGCTGGGGGCGCAGCGGCGTGCATGGGCTTTCCTTCGGAAACGATGGGGTGCTGAGGGGGCAGAGCGAGGGAGCCGCGGCGGCGGCAGGAGGGCCGCCGCGGCTCGATGGACGGTGCGGGCCTAGCCCTCCCCGTCCGTGTGCTCCTCGCCCTCCGCGTGCTCGTGGCCCGGCGTCTCGCCCTCACCGGTGACGATCGCGAGTTCGGTCGGCGTCTCCGGCAGGTCGAAGCTGTCCAGCAGCGTGCCCTCCGCGACGTCGATGACGTGCAGCTTCTTGGCCGCGGGCTCCGTGACGTAGGCGAAGCCGTCCGCCCCGACCTTCACCGCAGGCGCGGGGGACTGCCACTCGGCGGGCTCCTCCCACGGTGCAACCACCGGCACCTCGTGGATCACGGCGCCGGTCCCCTCGTCCAGGATCGCGAGATCGCCGTCGTAGGTCAGCACCAGAGCTTCGCCGTCGGCGCCCCGTGCGAGCGAGCGGAACCAGTACGCGGATCCGACGTCGACAGTCGTCATGGTGGCGTCCCGCGTGTCGATCAGCCCGACGCGCGTGGGACGCTCCTGCTCGGCATCCGGGTCGGTCTTGTAGTCGGCGAGCACGATCGGCGACACGTGGCTGCCGAACTGGTTGCCGGACCTCTGGTAGGACTCCTCGACAGGCACTTTGTGGAACGCGCCGTCGCGGTACACCACGGGCCCGTTCTCGCAGCCCAGCGAGACGACGTCCCCGGCCGGGGTGGGCATGGCCGCTGCTTCTCCGTGCACGCCCGGGCAGTCCGTCGTCTCGGCGAGGACCTGGCCCGTGGGCGAGACCACCTGGACCGTGCTGCGGGAATCCTCCGTGCCCTGCGTGAGGACCAGGTCGCCGCCGGTCAGGGGGACGGCCACGCCGTGGTGGGGAGCGTCGGTCGCGTACTCCTCGACCTCGCTCTCGCTCACCTCGCCGTCGGTGAAGGCGGCGGTGTCCATCACGGTGATCGCTCCGCTGCCGTCGGCGAACAGCGCGGTCTTCCCTTCGTGCGCGACGACGTGCCCGGCCTCAGGGGCCTCGATGGACGAACCTGTGAGGCCCGGCGCCTGCTCGTAGTAGTGGTCGTGGTCGCCGTGGCCTTCCACGATCAGACCGGAGTCGAACACGCGGAACTCCTTCCCGGCGCTGACGAGGACGTGCCTGCCGTCACCGGCGTTGTTGAGGCGGAGGAAGCCTTCGGACTCGGTGGTGGCGATGACCTCACCGGTCTCGGTGTCGACGGTCATGAGGCCGCCGTCGTAGGTGAGGACGGCGCGCGGGGCGAGGGCGTCGACCTCGAGACGCTCGGAGGGCTCATCCGTTCCGGTGGACGCGGTGGTGGGAGCGGAACCGTCGGACGAGGGCGCGGCGTCCGGCGTCTGGGAGCCGGCGGTGGAGCACGAGGTCAGGAGGAGGGCGGCGAGAACCGCCGAGGACAGGGTCAGGTGGCGTGGGGACATCATCATGATTGGAGACTAATTGAGAACGCTTCTCATTCTCAAGTTGCAGCGTCCGCTCGCCGACCGTGCGATCCCGGACGGAAGGTGCACTGTGCTCACCCCGCAGGCGTCCGCGCACGGCGCTGATGGAGGCCGGCTACCGAAACCTTGGTTGATCCTGCGCAATAACGACATCCGAAGCAGGATGACCACGAGGTTGTATAGGGGGTGGGTCCCGATCGGTCGTCGTGGAGGACCCAACCACCAGCGGACCGAGGGACAGGAAGGCACGCTCATGACAGCGATCATGCTGGAGAAACCGCAGCTCGAGGTCCCGGCGCTCCCCACCCGCGCTGCGCGCGAGTTCGAGCGGCTCCGGGCCCGTGCGGTCGAGCGGAGCGGGCTGCTGGGTACCGCGAGCGAGGAACGCTTCGACCGCCTGACGCGCGAGGCCTGTGGACGCCTCGGTATGCCGCTCGCAACGCTGACACTCATCGCCGGCGATCGTCAGTTCGTCAAGTCGATGGTGGGCCCGTTCCCCCGTGAGGGCCTCCGGAGTGCAGCCTTCTGCAACGTCACCATCCAGTCCGAGGACGGGCTGGTCATCCCCGACACCCTCGGGCACCCGATCTTCAGCACGAGCACCTACGTGACCGGCGCGCCCCACCTGCGGTTCTACGCCGGCGCCCCGCTGCGCGGCCCGGGCGGCTGGTTCGTGGGTAGTTTGTGCGTCCTGGACACTCGGCCGCACGCGTTCCCGGCGTCGGACCGCGCGGTGCTGCGCCGCCTGGCCGAAGCTGCGGAACTGGAACTCAACCGCGCTGCCTGACGCCGTCGCCCGCACGAGCGCTCGGTGACGAGCTTCACGCCGCCGCCGGCGGGTATCTCCAGCCAACGGTGGTGTACTGGTCGGGAGTCCGTGCAGTTCCCGCCGCGCCGCGTGTGCCGCCGTCCCGACGCCGACGCCGGAACGGAAGACGCGGGGGTCCGCCCGGCACCGACGACTGCGCGCTGACGCGCGGATCGAGGAGGCAACGTGGCTGCTGCTGGACCAGGCTTGGAGTACGACACGATCGTCCTCGGGGCGGGCTGCGCCGGGCTGAGCCTCTGCCACTACCTCCTCGACCTCGGCTACTCGGGGAGCATCCTCGTCCTCGACCGGCGGGCCACCCACGAGGACGACCGCACGTGGTCCTTCTGGGACGTGGAGCCCACCGACTTCTCCCACCTGGCCACCGCGCGCTGGGACCGCTGGAGGATCACTGCCGGTAGCCGGACGAGCGTGGGCGAGGACGCCTCCCGCCCCTACATCAGCCTGCGGGCCGCCGACTTCTACGCGGACTGCCTCACCCGCCTGCACGCCGCACCGCGGGTGGAGATGGGACTCGGCGAAGCCGTGGTGCGGTACGCCGACGTCGGGACCGCCGTGGAGGTGGTCACGGACAAGGCCACGTACACCGCCGGCCGGGTCTTCGACGCGCGGGGGCTCCGTGCGGATTCGCCCGAGTTCGAGCTGCTCCGCACCACGTCCGTGTGGGTGCCCCAGCACTTCCTCGGCCAACGGATCACGGCGTCACGGCCCGTGTTCGACTCCGCGGCCTGCACCCTCATGGACTTCGGCGTGGACCAGGGCCGCGGGACGCACTTCATGTACGTGCTGCCCACCACCGACCGCGAGGCGCTGGTGGAGAACGTCTACTTCTCCTTCGCCCGCGTGGACCCCGCGGCGCACCGCGATGAGATCGCCGAGTACCTCGGCCGGCAGTACGGGCTGCGCGCCGACGAGTTCGAGGTGGTGCACGAGGAGCGGGGCGTCATCCCGATGTCGGACTTCTCCTTCCCGCGCGCGGACCTGGGGCGGATCACGCCCGTCGGGACCCTCGCGGGGGCCACGCGCGCCAGCACGGGTTACGCGTTCCTGCGCATCCAGCGCGAGTGCAGGGAGGTCGCCGCCGCCGTCGTGCTGCACGAGCGGCCTGCGCGCCAGCCAGGACGACGACGGCGGGAACTGCTCGACTCCGTGTTCCTCCGCTTCATGATCAGCCGGCCCCTGGACCTGCCGGCGGTCTACCTCAGGATGTTCGAGCGGGTCCCCTCGGCCCCCCTCATCCGTTTCATGACGGAGCGCAACTCGCTCGCCGACGATCTCCGGCTCATCCTCGCGCTGCCGAAACCGCCGTTCATCAGGATCGTGCTGCAGATGATGGTGCAGGAGGTGGCCGACCGTGTGCGCTCCGCACGCGACCACCACGCCTCCCCGCCTCCACGGACCGTCGACCCGGTGCCCCGAGCAGATGCCGCGACCCCTGCAGACGCTGCGCCCGGAGAGGATGCCGCGCGACCTGCCGACGCCGCCTCCCGCACCGCGCGACGCCTCCGACCCGTTCGCGCCGCGCGACCGGCCCGACCCGCCCGTGCATCCCGCCGTGGATGAAGCCACCCGATCAGGGGTGCAGCGACGCCTCCTGACCCCGGTCAGCCTGGCCCTCGCAGCGATCACCGCTGCCCTCGCCTTTGCCCCGGAGCTCCCACCGTGGGCGCAATACGCCCCCTTCCTCGTGAGCCTCGTGGTCCTCGGACTCCCGCACGGGGCGCTGGACCACCTCGTCCCCGCGAGGATGACCCCCGGGCGGACCGTCGCCGGTTCCGTCACGCGCGTGGGTGTTCTCTACCTGGCCCTCGGCCTGGTGGTCCTCGCGTCGTGGATCCTCTTCCCGCTCGGTGCCTTCCTCTTCTTCATCGGCCTCACCTGGTACCACTGGGGGCAGGGCGATCTCTGGGCCCTGGTGCACCTGACCGGTGCCACGCACCTGCGCACTGTCCTCACCAGGGCGCTCACCGTCGTCGTGCGCGGAGCGCTGCCCATGCTCGTGCCGCTGCTCGCGTTTCCCGGTGTCTACCTCGGGGTCGTGGCAGCGACGGCCTCCCTCTTCGGCGACGGCGTTCCCGTGGCTCCTGCCACGTTGGACGGCATCCGGCTTGCCGTCCTGCTCGGACTGGGTGCCACGGTGCTCCTGCAGTTCACGCTCACGGCCTGGACCGGCACCGGCTTCCGGCCCACGCGCAGCTGGGCTGTCGACGCCGGTGAGGTGCTGCTGCTCGCCGTCTACTTCTCGGTGGTCCCGCCGATCTTCGCCGTGGGGATGTACTTCTGCTTCTGGCACTCCCTCCGGCACATCGTCCGCCTGCAGCTCATCGACCCGCGGGCCGCTGCAGCCCTGCGCGCGGGGGCGGTGGCCCGCTCGCTGAGGATCTTCGCGCGGGACGCCGCACCCACCACGGCCATCGCGCTCCTGGTGCTCGTCGTCGCGTCCCTCGTGTCGGGCTCCACCGGCGACCTCGAGCCGGCCCGCCTGCTCGGCGTGTACCTGGTGCTGCTGTCCGCGCTGACCCTGCCGCACGTGGTCGTGGTGACCTTCATGGACCGGCACGAGCGGCTCTGGAGCCCCTGACCGGGGCCTTGCTGACGGGCGCAGGCGATGCCCCGACTCCTCCGTGCGGAGAAGGGTCAGGTGCCGCAGTACGTGGTGTAGGCGCCGAAGTCGTCCGGCGCACCCGCGGCGTACCGCTCGAAGCCGGGCCGCTCGTCGAAGGGGGACCGGACGGCGTCCACCAGCGCCTCGAACGGACCGAGGTCACCGTTCGTCGCGGCCGTCAGCGCCTCCTCCACGAGATGGTTCCGCGGGATGTACACGGGGTTCACGCGGTCCATCGTGTCGGCGTCCGGGCCGAGGGCCAGCCATCGCTCCGCCCAGGCATCGAACGCGGCGACGTCGAGCACCTTGTCCCGCGCGGGCCGCGTATCGCCGCGCACCACGGACGCGAGGCCGCGGAAGAAGGACGTGTAGTCCACGTGGTTGTCCTGCAGGAGCGCCAACACGTCGGTGGCGAGCGGGGAGAGATCCTCGTCCGGGACGTCGTCGGGCAGTCCGAGCTTGGCCCTCATGCCGGGCAGCCAGGCCGCGCTGTACCGGGGGCGGAAAGTGTCGAGGGCGCCGACGGCGAGGGCGATCGCCTTCTCCTGGTCCTCGTCGAGGAGCGGGAGCAGCGCCTCCGCGAGGCGGGCGAGGTTCCACTCGCCGATCAGCGGCTGGTTGGCGTACGCGTAGCGGCCGTCGCGGTCGATCGAGCTGAACAGTGCCGAGAAGTCGAAGACGTCCATGAACGCGCACGGCCCGTAGTCGATGGTCTCTCCGGAGATGGTCATGTTGTCGGTGTTCATGACGCCGTGCACGAACCCGGCGAGCATCCACCGGGCGATCAGCCCGGCCTGCGCGTCGACGACGGCGTCGAACAGGGCGAGGTACGGGTTCTCGGCGTCCGCCGCGGACGGGTGATGACGGCTGATCGCGTGGTCGGCGAGGCGCCTGAGGAGGTCGCGGTCACCCGACGCGCTCGCGAACTGGAAGCTGCCCACGCGGAGGTGGCTGCTCGCCACGCGCGCCAGGACGGCGCCGGGCAGCATGGTCTCGCGCCGCACGTCGCGGCCGGTGGCGACGACGGCGAGCGAGCGCGTGGTCGGTATGCCGAGGGCGTGCATCGCCTCGCTGATGACGTACTCGCGCAGCAGCGGCCCGACGACGGCGAGGCCGTCGCCCCCGCGAGCGAAGGGCGTACGTCCGGAACCCTTGAGGTGCAGGTCGGTGAGGCGACCATCGACGCCGGTGAGTTCGCCGAGCAGCAGGGCGCGGCCGTCACCGAGGCGCGGGTTGAAGCCGCCGAACTGGTGGCCGGAGTAGGCCTGGGCCACCGGCGTCGCGCCCTCGGGGACGGCCGTGCCCGTCAGGAACCGGAGGCCCTCGGGGGAGCGGAGCTGCGCGGGATCCATGCCGAGGGTCTCCGCGAGCGCGGTGTTCAGGGCGAGCAGCCGGGGCTCCGGGGCGTCGTCGGCCTCCCAGGCGACCGCCATCTCGGGCAGTTCACGGGCGAAGCGGCCCTGGAGGGCCAGGGCGTGGGTCGAGGCGCTCATTCCTCCACGGTACGCCCGGCGTATGCGTGTCCATGGGCGGACATCCTGCCTTGACGGGCGCCCGGGATCCGACGGCGGACCAGCCCGCGCGGCATCGTAGGCTCGAACCATGATGCTCTTCCGCCGTTCCCTGCTGCCCGTGTGCCCCGAGGCGTGCCGCCCTTCCGCGCGCCGCCCCGTCGTCGTACGCCTGCCGTGACCCCACCCGAAGCACATGCCAACGGGGCCGACTGGTGGCGGGACGCCGTCGTCTACCAGGTGTACCCGCGGTCCTTCGCGGACGCGGACGGCGACGGCGTGGGGGACCTCCCCGGCATCACCGCCCGGTTGCCCTACATCGCCGAACTCGGCGTGGATGCCCTGTGGATCACGCCCTTCCAGCCCAGCCCGCACGTGGACCAGGGCTACGACGTCAGCGACTACTGCGGCGTGGACCCTCTCTTCGGCACGCTGTCCGACGTCGAGGAGCTCCTGAAGGCAGCGCACGGTCTGGGGCTGCGGGTCCTGATGGACGTCGCGCCCAACCACTGCTCCTCGGAGCACCCCCGCTTCCGGGAGGCGCTCGCCGCGGCGCCCGGCTCACCCGAGCGCGCGTTCTTCCACTTCGCGGACGGGCCCGACGCCGACACACCCCCGAACAACTGGGTGTCCTCCTTCGGTGACCGGTCCTGGACGCGCGCACACCCGGGATCGGGCACGGACCACCAGTGGTACCTGCACATCTTCTCCTCGGCGCAACCCGACTGGAACTGGCGCAATCCCGCCGTGGGCGACTTCTTCGAGGACGTGCTCCGCTTCTGGTTCGACCTCGGCATCGACGGACTCCGCGTGGACGTGGCGCACGGGCTCTACAAGACGCCCGGGTTGCCGGACGCCGAGGATCCCGCGGCCGTGGCACGCGGCCTCCGCTTCAACCCGCATCTCACGGACCAGGACGAGATCCACGACGTGTGGCGGCGCTGGCGGCGCGTGGCCGACGAGTACGCGCCCGGCCGGGTGCTGGTGGGCGAGGTCAACCTCGACCCGGACCGCGCCGCGCGGCTGGTCCGCCCCGACGAGCTCCACCAGGCGTTCGCCTACCCCTTCGTCAAGCTGCCCTGGGACGCCGCGACCTGGGCCGCGAAGGCGGGCGAGCTGATCGAGGCACACGGCGCGTACGGGACGGCGCCTGCGTGGTGCATCGAGAACCACGACGTGGTCCGCTCGGTCACGCGCTACGGCGGCGGCGACGTGGGAGCCGCGAGGGCACGGGCCGCACTGCTGACGATGCTCGCGTTCCCCGGCGGCGCCTACCTGTACCAGGGCCAGGAACTGGGCCTGCCCGAGGTGGACGTACCGCTCGAGGCGCGCGTGGACCCCATGTGGGCCCGCGGGGGAGTGTCCCGCGACGGCGCGCGCATTCCGCTGCCCTGGACGGCGACGGCGGCGGGTACCTTCGGTTTCTCACCCGCGGGGGCGGCAGCACCCTGGCTGCCCGCGCCGTCGTCCTGGGGTGTGCACTCCGTCGAGGGGCAGCGCACCGAGCCGGGGTCGATGCTGCAGTACGTGACGCGGGCGCTCGCGCTGCGCAGGGAACTCACCTCGGCGGGCACGCTTGCGGCCGACGTCCCCACGCGGTGCAGCGTGGTGGAGGGCGACGCGCTCGTGTGTCAGCGGGGCGACACCTTCGCCGTCCTGATGGCGATGGGGCGCGAGCCCGCGCGGCTTCCGCTGGGCGAGGTCCTGGTGTCCTCGGCGCCGTTGACGCCGGACGGCCTGCTGCCGCCGGACGCCGCAGCATGGGTGCGGCTGACCACCCGCGCCGCCGCCTGACGCCCTACAGCACGAAGCGGAATCCGGGCAAGCGGAGCGCGGGTGTCCGAGCCGCCGCCTACACTCGCCACTAGATGGCGATTCGCCTCACAGGCTGGGACAGCAGTGCACGTCGGGATGCGGCGATGCGCGTGAGACGAGGATCCATGCCGCCTGGTCGGCTCGTCGCGGTCGCGGTGGGGCTCGCCCGGCACTCCGCCCATGGCGGCACGCACCTCCGGACACCGGGAGTGCGTGCTTCCTTCCAGCAGCAGAACAGGACTCTCGATGCGACTTCGCACACACCTCCGCACCGGCGTCACCGCCCTGGTCATCGCAAGCACCCTCGCCGGTGTGACCGCATGCGGCGCCGGTTCCCGTACCGGAGCCGCCGACGCCACCGCCGTCGAATGCGACTACACGATGCCCGAGGGTGAGACGACGGTCAACGTCCTCGCCTACAACTCCTCGGCGATCGATCCCTTCACGAACACGATGGTGAAGAGCTGCACGCGTGAGAACGTCACCCTCAAGCACGATCCCATCGACTTCAGCGGACAGGTCACGAAGACCACCGCGACCCTCTCCGGCGAGACCGGCAGCTACGACATCCTCGAGACCTACGGTTTCGCGGTCCCGGAGATCGCATCGGCCGGCAGCATCGTTCCGCTCGACGACTTCGTGGCCGAGTACGGGGAGAAGTACGAGCTGGACGCACTGAACGAGGGAATGCGCTCCGCGCTGTCCTACGACGGGAAGCTCTACGCGCTCCCCATGCAGGCGCAGATGTACGTCATGGCGTACCGCCAGGACATCTTCGACGAGCTGGGCCTCGCCGCCCCCGAGACCTTCGAGGACATGATCGCGGCGGCTGAGGCCATCCGCGAGCAGGGCGACATCGAGTACCCGATCGCCCTGCCCATGAGCGCCACCGCGGACATCTCCACGATCTACCAGGCCGCCATGAACTCCACCGGGACGGATTTCCTCGACGCCGGGGAGCCCCAGTTCACCTCGGACGGCTCGCGCGAGGCGCTGGAGGGCCTGAAGTCCCTCCTGCCGTACATGGACCCTGAGGTCACCACCTTCGACCAGCCGTCGGTCCAGCAGCAGATGTTCAACGGGAACGCGGCCATGGCCATCATGTTCTCCGGCCGCATGAACGACCTCACGCTGGAGGCGAACTCGCCGAACTTCGACAAGATCGGCTTCGCCGCTCCGCCGTCGCTCGACGCCGACGCGCCGTACCTCTTCAGCCGCCTGTCCGTGGACGGCTGGGCGATCCCCGAGAACACGCAGCTCGACAAGGACATGCTGTTCCAGATGATCGCCTCCTCCGTCAGCGAGGACGCCTCGAACGCGTCCGTCCCGGCCGCCTACCCGGCGCGTGAGGGGATCGTCACCGAGGAGAGCTCGCCGTACGCGGTGGCCGCCAATGACACGATCGCGGCGACCATGCCCGCCCCGAACGATCCCTTCAGCGCACCCGTGACGAACGCGATCCGCCCGGTGCTGGTCCAGATCCTCCTGGGTCAGATCGAGGTGGAGGAGGGCATGCAGGAGATGCAGCGCCTCGCCGAGGAGACCGTCTCGGGAAGCTGACACCTGCAGGGAGCGGGCGCCACTGAGGCGCCCGTTCCTCTCCCTCGTCCGTCCCACGTCGTCCGTCCCACGTCAGGAGCGCCCCGTGCGTCGTCGTGAATTCGCCAGCTTCATCGGCCCCAGCCTGCTCGTCATGGTGGCCCTGCTCGTCCTCCCGCTCATCCGGACCATCCAGTGGAGTTTCCAGGAGGTCAGCTACGGGCAGGCGGGAACTTTCATCGGCCTGTCCAACTACAGCCAGGCCCTCACCGATCCGCGCTTCGGCCGGGCCGTGTTCTTCACCCTGCTGCTCACCGCCATCGTCACCGCGCTCATCCTCTCCGTCGGCTACCTCGTGGCCATCGGCGTGAACGGCCTCGGGAAGCTCCGCCCCTACATCCTCGGCTCGATGCTCGTGGCGTACGTGCTGCCCGGTGTGGTGGGGGCGGTGTCCTTCTCCTGGCTCTTCAACTCGAACTTCGGCGGGGTGCTGAACCTTCTGATCGAGCGGCTGACCGGCCAGGAGTTCCTGTGGTTCACCGACACCTGGCCGAACCGCGTGATGATCATCGCGCACACCGTCTGGCACCTGCTGCCCTTCTCGGTGCTCATGATCCTCGCCGGGCTGCAGGGCGTACCCAAGGAGTTGAGGGAGGCCGCGAGGATCGACGGCGCCAACTCCCTGAAGATGCATCTCTGGGTCATCATCCCGACCATGCGCGGCATCATCGGCTTCGTCTGCCTCATCACGATCATGGACGTGCTCCGCACCTTCGACAGCCTGATCCCGCTCTCACCCCAGGCCGACGCGATCGGCAACGAGTCCGTCATGTACTACGTCTTCGACAACGCGTTCCGGGACGGCTCGCAGCAGCTGGGGCTCGGCAGCGCCGTCAACGTGCTCTCGATCCTCCTCATCCTGATCTGCCTCTTCCCCTTCATCCGGGACCTCCTCAAGGAAGCGAAGGCCAAAGCATGATGCCCAGTACCGCGACCAGTCCTGCGGCGACGCCGGCCCCGAAGGTCCTCGCGCCGCTCCCCGCGCGCCGCCGCCGTCGGGCGAACCCGACCGCCGCCATCCTGCTGATCCTCCTGGCCCTCCTGATGCTGGCGCCCTTCATCTGGACGGCGCTGTCCGTCACCAAGCCCACCGACGTCGCTTTCGCGAACCCTCCGGTGCTCTCCGGCTACACGCCCACCCTCGAGGCGTTCAAGAACCTGTGGGAGACCACCTACTTCGCCGAGTACCTCGTCAACACGGCCGTGGTGGCGCTCATCTCCACCGTCGTCGCCCTCGTGCTCGGGATTCCCGCGGCCTACGCGCTGTCCCGCTTCCCCGGGTACGTCTCGGCGATCCTGCTGCTCCTCGCGCTGGTGTTCCGCTCGCTGCCGAGGTTCTCGGTGGTACTGCCCATGTACGACATCAGCCGGGCACTCGGCATCTACGACACCAACTTCGCCCTGGCCGCCGCGCTCGTGGCGATCAACCAGCCGTTCAGCATCTGGCTGCTGCGCAACTTCTTCGCCGAGATCCCGAAGGAACTCGACGAGGCAGCGATGATCGACGGCTGCACCCGGTGGGGGACGCTGCGCCGGATCATGATCCCGCTGATGCGGCCGGGGATCCTCACCGCAGGTGTGTTCGTGTTCCTCTTCGCGTTCCAGGAGTACCTGACCGCCCTGGTGCTCACGGATACCGCCTCCAAGACGGTGCCGGTCTTCATCACCACGCAGCTCGGCCAGACCCTGCCCATGCTCCAGCAGGCGGGAGCCGCAGCCATGCTGCTGACGCTCCCCGTCATCGCCATCTCCTTCATCGCCCAGAAGTACCTCGTGGCGGGGCTGAGCGACGGCTCGGTCAAGGGCTAGGGGCGTGGCCGCCGAGCAGGACGCCCTTCTGTCCGGGGCCGGCTCGTCGCCCGCGCCGGAGATCATGGTGGCCGCGCCCACCGCGGAGGGGGCGCGCCGGGCCGGTCTCGCCGCGGCGGCCGCGCCGGTGCACGCCATGCTGCGGGGGCTCCACGAGGTGGACCTAGGCGAGACCCCGCCGGCGTGCTCCTTCGACCCCTCCTGGGACGGACCGGCGTGACCGAACTGTGCGACCTCTCCCTGAGTGAGGCATCGGCGCTGATCGCGGCGCGCAGCATCACGCCGCTCGAGCTGACGGAGTCCGCCCTCGCGCGCATCGACTCGGCCGAGGGCCGCATCGGAGCCTTCGTGACCGTCACAGCCGACGCCGCGCGGGCGGCAGCTGCCACGGCGACGGCGGAGATCGCCGGCGGTTCCCTGCGCGGACCGCTGCACGGCATCCCGGTGGCACTCAAGGACCTCATCGACCTCGCGGGCGTGGCCACCACCGCGAGCTCCGCGGTGCGGGAGCATCACGTCCCGACCGCCGACGCCGCGGTGGTCGAAGCGCTGCGTCGCGCCGGCGCCGTCATGGTCGGCAAGACGCACACGCACGAGTTCGCGTACGGCGGTGTCACCCCCACCACACGCAACCCCTGGGACACCACTCGGATGGTCGGGGGCTCCAGCGGAGGGTCAGCGGCCGTGGTCGGCTACGGCGGTGTGGCAGCGGCGCTCGGCACCGACACGGCAGGCTCCATCAGGATCCCGGCCTCGCTCTGCGGGGTCGTGGGGCTCAAGCCCACCTTCGGGCGCGTCTCGCGGGTGGGGGTGGCGTCGCTCGCCTGGTCCCTCGACCACGTGGGTCCGCTGACGCGCACGGTCCGGGACGCGGCGCTCGTCCTCACGGCGATCGCCGGTCACGACCCACGGGATCCGGGGTCCTCGCGGACACCCGTCCCCGACTTCACCGAGGGGCTCGACGACGGCGTCGAGGGCCTCCGCGTCGGCGTGCCCGAGAACTACCTCACGGAGCGGATCGACCCGGAGACCGAGCACGCCGTGCAGGCAGCGGTGCGGCGCCTCGAGGGGCTCGGGGCCGTCGTCGTGCCGGTCCGGGTACCGCACGCCGAGCGGTACGGCGCGGTGATCACGGGCATCATGATGCCCGAGGCGAGCTCCTACCACCGCCGGATGCTGCGCGAGACGCCCGAGCTCTACACCGAGGAGGTGCGGAGCCTGCTCGAGGTGGGCGGCACCATTCTGGCCACCGACTACATCGACTCCCTGCGGTTACGGCAGCTCATGACGGCTGCGTGGAGGGATGCGATGCAGGCGGTGGACGTCGTCGTCGCGCCGACGGTCTTCGCCACTGCGCTCCCCGCCGACGACCCCGTGTACCGGTGGCCGGACGGTCGCGTGGAGACGGCCTCGGTGGGCTACGGGCGGCTGGCGATCCCGGCCAACCTGTTCGGCCTGCCGACCGTCCAGGTGCCCTGCGGGTTCTCGGAGAGCGGCCTGCCGATCGGGCTGCAGATCATGGGCAGGCCCTTCGACGAACGGACCGTGCTGACCGTCGGGCGCAGCGTGGAGCAGTCGAGCGATGCAGCCGGGCGGATCGCGCCGGTCTGACCCCGGCAGGTCGGGGACTCTTCCGGCGGGTGGATGGACGTCGCGGCCGTCGGGTGACGGGGTCGAGAAGCGCGCGGGTCAGGCGGGGGTATTGAGGGAGAGCCAGGCCTCGGCCTCGTCGCCCGTACCCGTGGGCAGGCTGATCCTGTCGAGACGCTTGCGGTAGCTCTCGGTGATCTCGCGCTGCAGCCAGAGCCGTGTCTCGTCGCCGGGTTCGGCATGACCCGCCGCCACGCGGTCCGCGATGCCGATGAGCTCGGCCTGGGATGCAGCGATGGCGGTGACCAGGAGATCGAGGTCCCTGGTGCGGACGGGGCGAGGACCGGTGGAGGGCCGCATGGAGCGGCGGATCCTGGTGAAGATGTTCATGCTGCCCCTGCTCTCCTCGGCCGGATCACGGTGTGCGGCTCTGCGGGTTCTACTGCAACCGTTCTTCGACAGTACCCGGAGCACTCGTGACCCATCTCACTGTGCACGGGCAGCGTTGGCGCAGTTTTCCCCGAGGCGATCGGAGCCGGGACAGCGTTTCCGCACCGACGTTCTTCCGGTCGGCACCGTCAGCCGGGGGATAGCGTGGACCCATGACCAGCGCCGCGGCACAGCAGGATGCCGACCTCCTCGACACCTACTCCGCCGCGTTCTCCGAAGCGGAGGGCTATCTGAACTTCGCCTCGTACGGACCGCCGTCGAGCCGGGTCACCGAGCGGATCGCGCACCTCGCGGCGATCGCCGCAGCCGGTGGCCCGGACGCGATGGGTCTCCTCGCAGCGGAGGAACTCCGTGCGCGGCGTTCGCTCGCCCGGCTTCTCGGCTTCCCCGTGGACCAGGTGGGCCTGACCAGCAGTACGTCGCTGGGGCTCTTCCAGGTGGCCTTCGGACTCACCGGCGGCACGGTGCTCGTCGGTGCGGGCGAGTTCCCGTCCAACCTGTACCCGTGGCTCCGCACCACGGACCTCGGCCGTGCACGCCTCGAGTCCATGGGCACTCCCGGCGAGCCCGTGACGCCCGACGTCGTCGCGCGTGCCCTGACTCCGGACACCGTGGCCGTGAGCGTCAGCGCCGTGGACTTCCGCACCGGCTTCCGCGCGGACCTCGTGGGTATCCGCGACGTCATGGGCCCCGACCGCCTGCTGGTGGTGGACGGCATCCAGGCGCTCGGCGTCGCCGACGTGCCGTGGACGGTCGCGGACGTGGTGCTCGCAGGCGCGCAGAAGTGGGTGCGCGGCAGCTGGGGCGTGGCGGGGATCGCCTTGTCCGAGCAGGGCGTGGAGCGCATCGAGCCCCTGCTCACGGGCTGGACGGGCGTCACCGATGCGAGGACGTACGACGGCGAGGAGCACGCGCCGCTGCCCGGTGCGCCCCGCTTCTCCATCGCGAACCTCTCGCCCTACTCCACCGGCGCGTTCGCCGAGGCGCTCGAGCTCATCGATCTGGTCGGGATCGGGGCGATCGACGGGATCGTCTCGACGCACGCCGCGGCGCTCATCGAGGCGCTCGACGCCGCCGGGGTACCCGTCGTCTCCCCGCGCGAGCGGGGGGACCGCGCCGGGATCGTCGTCGCGCACCTCCCGGGCCGGGCGGCGGAGGCACACTCCGCGCTCGACGCCGCGGACATCACCGCGACCGTGCACGGCGAGGACCGCATCCGCCTGTCGGTCCACGCGACCACGCGCTCCGAGGTCTTCGCGGAGGCGGCACGGGTGCTGGCCGACTTCATCTGAGGCGACGTCGATCGCCCGTCCGGCTAAAGTAGTAAGCCACCTGATGTTCCGGGTGCAGAGGCGGAGTCGAGGGAGACCAGCATGGGTATCAGCAACATGATCAAGAACGCGGCCGGACGCTACATCGGACGCACCGGCACAGGTGCCGGCACCGGTGCTCCGAGGACGGGCGCACCCGGCACCGGAGCGGCAGGTCGTGGCACACCCCTGCCCGCAGGGAAGGCCGGAGGCATCCTCCGGAAGCTGCTCAACCGCCGCTAGGCAGCTGCCGGCCCTGCCCCGATCCCCGGGGTGGGGCCGTCGCTCTGTCCCAGCTCGTCAGGAGCGCTTCCCTGCCCGCGCCATGGTCCTGAGCTCCTCCTGCACCCGCAGCAGCTCGAGGGAGCGCCGGAACACCTGGTCCACGGTCTGCCGGGTGTCCGGGGTGCTTGTCAGGTCTCGGTCCCGGTCCCGGTCCTCGGTGTCGAGCGGGTCGTGGAACAGGTCATCGCCGGTCATGGGGCTCCTTCTCGCGGGAAACGGATGCCGCGACTCTAGTGGCGACGTGTTTCCGGCTCTTTTCCGTCAGTGGTGGTTGAGCGCCACCGTCCTGCAGGTGACGTCAGCCGGTGAACGTGTAGATGCCGCCGGTGAGTGGTGAGCGCGCGGGCGTCGTGACGTAGGTGCCGCGGGTCGCCGGCGCCGAGAGGGAACCGGTGCCGGTGTAGGAGCCCTCGACGGACGGCCGTCCTGCCGCGCCGGACACGTAGCGGCCCCCGAGGGGGCTCCGGAGTGCGGGATCGGCGGGCGACGTGGCGATCGTGGCGCGGTGACGTGCTGTGGGGCGGTCGATGATCGTGGTCATGGTGGATCCTTCGGTCGTGCGCCGCGGACGCGGCGACAGGGTTTCGGGCATGGGGTCGCGGTACGTGCCCCGCTGGGGACACGGTGATGCGGGGTGGTCAGTCGGGGGAGTCCGACGGATCGGTGGGAGTGCTGGTGCGGCACGGGCCGCACAGACCGTTGAAGGTCACCTCGGCGGCGAAGACGGCGAAGCCGGACGTGTCCGACGGCGTGAGGCAGGGGGCTTCCCCGATCACACAATCGACGTCCTTGATGTCCCCGCACCGCGCGCACACGAGGTGGTGGTGGTTGTCACCCACCCGACACTCGAAGAGGGCCGGGGAGCCCGCCGGGTCGAAGCGCCGCACGAGCCCCGCGCCGGTGAAGGCTGCGAGGATCCCGTAGACCGCCTGGCTCGAGGTGCCCTCCAGGACGGACCGCACCCGGTCGGTGACCTGCTCGGCACTCGAATGAGGGTGATCCTGGAGCGACTCGAGAACGGCGAGGCGCGGAGCGGTGACCCTGAGCCCCGAAGCGCGGATGGAGTGCCGCAGGGCATCCGTCCGGGCGGCGTGATCCGTGGTGGTGGTCATGACCCCAGCCTAGGTCTTCTTTTGAGTAGATCAAAAGAAGAAGGGCGTCGGCTTCGTCACAGTCCAGTAAGGCTGCTCCGCGTGTCGATAGTAAGCATGCTTGTTATTGGCGTCCCACAGACCTACTGTGGGGTCCTCCGCCGAGGGCGGCCGACGACGACGACAGGACCTCCACATGCTCACCATGGACGATCTCACTCCTCTGCTCCGCCGCCGCAGCACGGTGGTCACCGGCCAGGGCGAGAAGGTGGGGACCCTGGGGGTGGTGTACCTGGACGACGCCGATGAGCGGCCCACCTGGGTCACGGTGCACACGGGTCTGTTCGGCACGCGCGAATCCTTCGTCCCGCTCGACGGCGCCGTCGTGCAGGGCCGTGACCTCGTGATCCGTCACGAGCGCGACCTCGTGACCCATGCTCCGTCCGTGGATCGCGACGGTCAGTTGAGCCCGGAGGAGGAGGCCGCGCTGTATCAGCACTACGGGATGCGGGCGACGGCTCCGCCGGCTGCGTCGATGCCGGTTGCGTCGATACCGGCTGCGTCCTCGTCAGCGGAGGATCCGACTGCATCGGCGCCAGCGGCGCAGTCCGTTCCGTCCCTGCCTGCCGAGGTGTCGACGCCGTCGTCGCCCGCGGCGGTCACGGTGCCGTCGTCGCCCACGACGGCGCCGGACGTCGAGCGGTCGGATGTTCCGGACGCACCGACGGAGGGTGACGAGATGGCGCCCGACGGGATGCAGCGCGACGCCGGCGGTACGCCGTGGGTGGTGCGGTCGGAGGAGAAGCTCCTCGTCGGCACCGAGCGTTACGAGGCGGGGCGGGCCCGCCTCAGGAAGTACGTGGTCACCGAGGAGGCGAGCGTCACCGTCCCTTTGGTGGCGGAGACGGTGCGGATCGACGTCGAACCGATCACGTCGTCGGCCCCTCCGGAGTCGGGGACGCCGTTCCAGGAGGAATCAGTGGAGCTCACCGCGAGGGAGGAGATCGCCGTCGTCGGGACCGAGACGGTGGCCGTCGAGCGGGTGCGGATGAGGCGGGTCGAGGTGAGCGGGCGGTCGACCGCGCGGGCCGAGGTGCGGAAGGAGCGCGTCGCTGTCACGATCGACGGCGAGGAAGCCGGGGGTGGGATCGAGGCCGGTACTCGCAGCGCAGGCCGCCGTCCCAGGAAGGCGCGTCCATCCGCACAAGGGCCTGCCGCCGCGGGCGCCGGGACTCCTGATGCGTCCTCGATCCCGACGAAGGGAACGAACGCCCTCCTGAAGGGCGGGAAGAAGCGGCGCTGAGTGGTGCTCAGTGGGTGCGGCGGGGCCTCCGGGGCTGAGCCACCACGGCGATCGCGAGGGCCAGGACCACGGCGACGATGCTCAGCACCCCCGCCGCGACATAGCGCGCCGAGGGTTCCATCGAGGCCACTTGCGTGCCCGAGCCCGAATCCTCCGCGACGGGCGGCGCAGCGGGTGTGGTGGTACCCGCGCCCGGAGGCGTCGTCGTGGTGAGGGAGCGCGTCGTTGCCGGCGCCGGCGAGGGCACGGGGTTACGTCGCGTGTCGGGGACGACGCCGGCAGGAGCGCCCCCGGACCCGGATCCGGCACCGCCGGGGGCGACGGCGAACTCCATGGCGGGATCCTCGGTGGGATCCTCCACGGAGCCCTCTGCGGGCGGAGTCGTGATCGGCGCACCCTCGCTCGGCGCGGGCGCGGGCGCCTCGACCGGTTGATCCGGAGTGGGGGCGGGCATCGTCGTCGGTGAGACGGGCGACGGCGCGACGACGGGCGACGGCGCGACGACGGGCGGGAGGGGCGCGGCGGTCGCAGGTGGTGTCCCGGGCTCGGTCACGGGCGGGACCGGCGGTGGGTCACCGGGATCGACCGGCGGGCCGGGCACCTCCGGCCCGCCCACCCCCGGGCCGCCCGGCGGCAGGATGCTCCCGTTGCCGCCTCCGGGTGGGTTGGGATCAGGTGGGCCGGGATCGGGTGCAACCGGGCCGTTGCCCGGCGGCGCGTCGAGGGCGTACGCCTCGCCGGCTCCCGGGGCGAGCAGGAGGGCGGCGCTGAGCGCTAGGGCTGTGGTGACGCTGGGAACACGCATGGCGCAATCTTTTTCGAGGGACGGCTCGGTGACAGGTATAGCAAGCATGCTGATCGTCGCTCCCCATGGTACGCGGGACGGTGGGCGCTGCCCATGCCTTGACGGGACGCCGGGCATGGTTTTCGCGTCCTGGACCCCGCGGTCCGCACGGGCCCGCAGCGGCTGGTTCACTCCGCCGCGAGCGAGGCGACGTCGGCCGGGACGAAGGGGAACCGGACCTCGAACGTGGCACCCCAGCCGTCCCGGTCCACGAGGCGGGCCTCACCCTGGTGGGCCGCGGCGATCGCCGACACGATGGACAGACCGAGGCCCGCGCCGGGCTGCTGCGTGCGGGCGTCCGCGGACCCGCGGGCGAAGCGCGTGAAGATCCGCCCGCGGTCCGACTCCGGCACCGAAGGGCCCGCGTTCGAGACCCACAGCCTCACCGAGTCGTCCTCGAGCCGGGCTCCCACCTCGATCGCATCGCCGTCCTTCGTGAACTTCACGGCGTTGTCCGCGAGCTGCAGCATGGCCTGTGTCAGCCGGTCACGGTCCGCGATCAGCCACGCCGGTGCCGGTTCCGTGCAGCGCCAGTCGCGGTCGGCGAGCGCCTGCATCTTCCGGTGCACCGTGAGTACGAGGTCGGTCAGTTCCAGGGGCTCCGGCACCAGGAAATCGGCGCGCTCGGCGCGGGCCAGGAGGAAGAGGTCGGAGACGATGCGTTCCATGCGATCCGTCTCGTCGATGATCATCAGCACCGTGCGCGAGCGCTCCTCGGGCGTCTCGTCGAGCTCGAGCAGTTCGAGGCTGCCGCGGATGATGGTCAGCGGCGTGCGCAGTTCATGGCTGGTGTCGTCGAGGAACTGCCGCTGCGTGACGAAGGACTGCTCGAGGCGGCCCAGCATGTCGTTGAACGCCAGGGCTATCTGGGAGGCCTCGTCCTCGCCCGTCACCGGGATGCGGCGGCTGAGGTCCGTCTCGGAGATCCGGCGTGCCGTCCGCGCGAGGTGCTTCAGCGGGCGCAGCACCCGCCCGGCGAGCGCCAGCCCCAGCAGCGAGGCCACGAGGGTGGTGCCGAGTTGCACCAGCACCTGCGTCTGCAGGGCGTCGGTGATCTCGCTGCGCTCGTTCGCCGGGAAGTTCGCGACCACGAACAGGGCATCGGCCTCGCCGTCGCCGAGGGGCACCGCCACGTACTGCGCCCGGCCGCCGTCGGTCTCGACGGCACCCTTCGTGGGTTGCTCGAGCGCCAGCCACTCGTCGAAGGTGGTGCCGATCTCGGTGGCGTCCGGCACCTGCGTGGCGCGGCTCGACTCGTAGAGCTCGCCGTCCACGAACGCCAGCAGTGTCTCGCCCTCGTCCGCCACCTCGCGGGAGAAGTAGACGTCGAAGATCGCCTCGACGTCGTTCCCGAAGGGCCGGCCGGAGCGGGGGTCGGTGCCGGCGGCGAGGAGCTGGAACTCCTCCGCCTCGCGGTCGAGGCTCTCGGTGATCTCGTCACCGAGCCGTTCGAAGAGCACCAGGCGCAGCAGGAGCACGGAACCGATGGAGGAGAGCAACAGCAGGACGACGACGACGGCGACGATCCGCACCCGCATGCTCGCGGTCCACGGTGGTGACGCGTCTCTGGCCATGGGCGTCAGAGTACGGGACCGGCGTGAGGGCGCAGGGGGTGCCGGTGGGGGGATCGCGCGGCGCGGGGACCGGCCGGGGTGCGCATCAGACGGAACGCACCCAGTCGAGAGCGAGCTCCTGCCAGCGCGGCCGGAACGCGTACACGCACGCGAGGCGCAGGCGGGTGGACTGCGCGTAGGCGGCGAGCCGGTCGAGGGGCACGGCGAGCTGTTCCGCGACGGCCAGGATGGCCTCCTCGCCGACTCCGCGCGACGACGCCCCGAGGAGTCCCTGCGCCTCCCGGAACTCCAGGTGCACCAGCAGGTTCGCGAGGTCGAGGGCCGGTTCGGCGAGAGCCAGGGTGTCGCAGTCGATCAACCCCACGGCGCTCGGCGAACCCGCCTGCGCGCGCCGCACGAACAGCTGCTTGTCGTGGAGATCGCGATGGGCGAGCCCGGCGCGCTGCGGTGTTCCGCCGAGGAGGGCGGCCCGCGCGCGAGCGGCCGCCGTTTCCAGCAGGGAGGGCTCGACGGGCAGGGCTGCGAACGTCAGGCACCGGGTGACCCACGCGTCCAGGGTGCGCGCCTCGTCCCCCGGCCCGTAGGAGGGGACGGCGGCGGTGCCCTCGGCGACGGCCCGGTCCGACGCCCTGACGAAGGCGGGCCAGCGGTCCGCCCAGGAATCCCATGCCTCCTCGACGGCGCCGCAGTGGTGGGCGGAGCCGGCGGGGTCCGCGGGGTCGGCGGGGCCTGCGGTGTCCTCGCGGGCGTCGGCGACGTCGTCGGCCGCTGCTGCGCGTCCCGCATCGTGCAGGCTGATGCCCTCCACCACCGAGAGCGTAAGGGTGCCGCCGTCGAGCCCGAGCACGGTCGGTACGGCGATGCCCGCGGGGCCGGCGAGACCCGCGGCGATGCGGTGCCGATCCGCGACGTCGGCTGCCTTCCGCTGCGGCAGCACCTTGAGGAAGGCCCCGTTCGCACGGATCACGGCGCGTTTCCGGTAGCGGTGCACCAGCAGTTCGCCGGCGCCGGCGGCCGTCGGCAGGTCGGGCAGCGAGGGGTCCTCGGCGTAGCGGGACACCCGTACCCGGCCGTCGGTGCCGAGCATCCCGGCGCGGAGGTGGCCGGCGGCATCGACGGATTCGAGGGTGAGGCGGCCGTCGTCGTGCGGCCAGGCGCGCCGGACGGTCAGGATGCGGCCGTCGGGGTCCTCGACGGTGAGGGGCAGGTGCATCAGCGGGGCCCGCCGTCGAGGACCTGCTCCACCTGGTCGAGACGCGCCACCATGCCGTCGCGCCAGCCGGGCGAGCAGCTCCGGAACGGCTCGTCGAGGCGGTCGAGCAGGTGTGCCGCCACCCAGGCCGGGAGGTCGCCGCCCCGCAGGTCCCCGCCCGCAGCCGCGTAGCCCTCGAGGAAGGCCCCCCGTGGTGCGTGACCGCCGGTCTGCAGCAGGTCGGCGGCCACGAAGCCGCCCACGTCGAGGCCGGGAGGCGCCGTGGTGGCGCGGTCGAAATCCGCGAGGAGCACGCTCCCGTCTGCGCCCACGAGGACCTGGTCCGCGGAGAAATCACCGTGGGACAGCACGGGGTGGGAGCCGCCGTCGAGCCGGCGGACGAGCGTCGCGAGCAGTGCGTCCAGGCGCTCCGCGTGGGCGGGAAGGAGCCGCCTGTTCCGCTCGACGACGGAGATCAGCTTGCGTGCCGCGTCATGCCGGGCGGTCCCGAGGGGTGCGGCGATCGCGAGGGGCTGCGCGTGCAGCGCGGCGAGCGCCGCGCCGGCCGCCCCGGCGGTGCGTGCGGCATCCGGTCCGCGACCGCCGAGCTCCTGGAGGTCGCCCACCCCGAACCACGGGTAGTAGCGCAGGCCCTCGCGGCGGGGAGCGTCCTGCGGGAAGGCGCGCTGCAGCACGGGAACGCCGCGCGCCACGAGATCCGCGAGGAGCGTGCTCTCGACGGTGCTCCCCGCTGCCTCGGAGCCGTAGGTGCCGGCCTTACAGACCACCGTGCCGAGGGAGGTGCCCAGGCGGAACACCACGCGGCGGTGGGGGTTGTAGTTCAGCACCGCGCCGTCCGCGAACTCGACACGACGGGCGGTGTCGCCGTGGTCCCCGGAGCCGGGCCGGAAGCCCCGCAGTACGTGGTGGAGCTTGAGGTCCACGCCGATGGGTCCGATGACCAGGGTGGACCCTCCGGACACCTCCACGGTCTCGAGGTGGTAGCCGGACGCCGCGGCGCGCTTGAATGTCTTGTCGAGCTTCGCCGCGTGCCCCGCCGCATAAACGGCCAGCCAGCGCGGAGCCGGTTGCGGCGCGTCGCGCGTCTCCGGCATGCTGCGCAGACGCGCGACGGCGGACACCCCGCGTTTGTGCCGCACCCTGTCAGCGGACACGGGACGTCCGAGCAGCTCGGACAGGTGGGCCGGGTCGAAGACGGCGGAGAGGGCCGGCAGCGCCGGGTCCACGACGTCCGTCACGGCGGGCATCAGGCGCCCGCCGCGCTGCGTGCGGGTCCCGAGCGGGCGGGATCAGCGGGCGGCTCGGCAGCACCGCGGGAACGAGCGGGTGCGGCGTCGCCCGGAGAGCCCGAGGACGAGGCGGGCCCGGGGAGCGCGCCCCCGGCGACGCCGTCCGCCTCCGCGGCCCACGCGCCGTACACCGGGTGCACGCGGATCTCCTCCGGCGGCCCCTCGAACCGGACCTCGCCGTCCTCGAGCCACACGATCCAGTCGTGCGTGAGGGCCAGGGCCGGCTCGTGCGTGATGGTGATCGTGGTGCGGTGGCGCGAGAGGACGTCGAGGCCCTTCAGTACCTCGGCCCGCGACTCCTTGTCGAGCCCCGTGGTCACCTCGTCGAGGATCACCATCGGGGCGTCCCGCAGCAGGGCCCGGGCTATCGCGATGCGCTGGCGCTGCCCGCCCGAGAGCGTGCCGCCGCGCTCGCCCACTACGGTCCCGTACCCCTCGGGGAAAGCTGAGACGAAGGCGTGCACGTTGGCCAGGCGGGCCGCGTACTCCACCTCGTCGTCCGTGGCGTCCATGCGCCCGTAACGGATGTTCTCGCGGATGGTGCCCGTGAACAGGACGGCGTCCTGGAGCACCAGGCTCACCTGCGAGCGCAGGGATCCGAGCGTGACGTCGCGGAGATTCCGCCCGTCCAGGTGCACGCTTCCTCCCACCGGGTCCATCATGCGCACCGCGAGGGACACGAGGGTGGACTTGCCCGAGCCGGACGGTCCCACGACGGCGGTGCGCCGGCGCCCCATGAAGGTCAGGTCGACGTTCTTCAACACGGTCTTGTCCGCGGTGTACGCGGCAGTCACACCGCGCAGCTCGAGGTCACCCCACACGCGCCCGAGTGGCTTCGCCCCGGGGGAGTCCTTGATGTCGATACCTTCGTCGAGCAGATCCGCGACGCGCTCGCCGGAGGCGGTTGCCCGCGCAATGCGTCCGGTGTACTTGGCGAGATCGCGGAGGGGCTTCATGGCCGTCTTCAGGTACATGAGGAACAGCACGAGGTCCCCGGGGGTCATGGCGCCCTGCACCACGCGCCAACCGCCGCCGGCGAGGACGACGGCGGTCGCGATACCCACGATCACGTCGGTGCGACGCTCGAGGGCGGCGGCCAGGCGGCGTGCGAGGACGCCGTCCTTCAGGGTCTTCTCGTTGCTGCTGTCGAACTGGCGTGCGAGAGTCTGCTCGAGGCCGTAGGTCTGCACCACGCGGATGGCCCCGAGGCTCTCCTGGGCCGTGTTGGCGAGCGCTCCCTCGCCCTTGCGGGTGCGGCGGGCGGCCACGGTGATCTTGCCGGTGCTGAGGCGTGAGAGCAGGAGGAACGCCGCGGCGGCGGCGATGACGACGACGGCGAGCAGCGGATCGAGCCAGAACATGACGCCGCCCATGGCCAGCAGGGTGATGCAGTTGGCGATCAGCGGCAGGCCGGCGCTGACGGCCACCTCCTGGAGCTTCCCGACGTCCCCCACGAGCCGCTGCACCGTATCGCCGGTGCGCGCCCGGGAGTGGTAGCCGATCGAGAGCGCCTGCACGTGATTGAACACGCGTGCCCGGAGATCGGTGGCCACGCGCGAGCCGGCGAGGGCGAAGGCGACGGTGGCGAGGAAGTTGAAGAGCGCGCGGAAACCGATGATCGCGATCAGCGCCACGCCGCAGACGATCAGCAGACCCGGGGTGGCAGCCGCTGCGCCGCCTGAGAAGTCGGCGCCGAGGCTCCGGGTCACGGCGTCCACCACGAACTTCACGGGCCACGGCTCGAGCACGCGGAACGCGACTTCCAGCAGGAGCGCTGCGACGCCCCCGGCCATGAGGGTGCGGTGCGGCCCGAGGTGCGGCCGGACCATGCGGAGGGTCCGGCGGAGCGGCGAGCCGGGCTGCCCGGACGGGCGTGCGCCGTCGGACGCGCTCGTGGTCTTCGCGGTCGATGCGCCCCGCCTCACGGCGTACCGTCCACGATCGCGCCGAGCGCGGCGTCCCAGCTGTGGTTCTCCGCCATGAGGCGACCGGCACAGGACATGGCCTGCCGGGCGATCGGCGCGGACGCCAGTCCGGTCAGCGCGCCGGCCAGTGCTGTAGGGTCGGAGGGCTCGACGAGGAGCCCCGTGACGCCGTGGTCGATGATGGCCGGGATCTGCCCCACGGCCGACGCCACCACCGGCAGCCCGGCGGCGCAGTACTCGTAGATCTTCAGGGGCGAGAAGTACTGGTCCTCCTCGCGGGCGGTGCCGGGGTACGGGGCGGCGGCGATGGCGCAGCCGGCGAGCATGCCCGGCATGTCCTCGGGAGCCACGGCGCCGGTGAACTCGACGTCCACCCCGAGTGACGCCGCGAGGCTCCGCAGGGATGCGGCCTCGGGGCCGTCGCCCACGATCCGCAGGTCCCAGGACCCGTCGGAGAGCGCTCTCGCGCGGATCAGGTCGCTCACGCCGTGCCACGGTTTCAGGGTGCCGACGAAGACGACGACGGGCGTGCCGTCCGCCTCCGGCGAGGGGACGATCCGCTGCAGGTTGACGCCGTTCGGCACCGTGCGGACGGCCTCGCGTGAGCCCGAGGGGGCGTGGCCGGCCACCCAGGCGCTGACCGGCTCGGACACGCACGCCACCGTCGTCGCCGCCTGCAGCTGGACCTTCAGGGCCTGGAGCGCCGCCTCCTCGTCGTGGAGCACGCGGTGCGTACGCTGCTCGTCGATCAGGGGTGCGTTGACCTCGAGGTAGCCCGGCACGGAGAGCGCCGTGGTGATGCGGGCCAGTGCGTCGCTGAACAGCGAGTAGCGCTCGTAGACCGCGGTGACGCCATCGTGCACGGCCTGGGCGGCCAGTGCCGCCGCGGCCTCCGCCTGCGCCCGCTCGCGCTGGGCGCCGGTGCCCTTCGGGATGGGATGGGTGACCACGCGCACCCCCGCGAGGTCGCCCGGCACGGCGTCGCCGGCGCGCGTGCAGTAGATCGTGACGTCCGCGCCGCGCGCGAGCCAGCTGCGCACGATCTCCTGGACGTGGACCGAGGCGCCCTTCGTGCCGAAGACGGGGATCCCCGGATCCACGCAGACGTAGGCGATGTGCGTCATGACGCCACCTCCAGTCGGGGTGCCACGGCGGCGTGGGGATCCTGCAGGTGGAGCAGGCGCCGCGCCTGCACGGTGGCGTCGAAGTGCTCCTCGATGAGGCGGCGCGCGGCCCGCGCCATCGACGTGAGATCGCTCGCGGCGCAGTGGGCGAGGGCCTCCACGAGATCGGCCGTGCTGCCGGCGCGCGTGAGGATGCCCGTGGCCGGACCGTCCGCGGCGCCGAGGAGCTCCGGGATGCCCGTGACGTCGCTGGCGATGCACGGCACGCCCGTGGCCATCGCCTCGAGGAGCACGGTGGGCAGCCCGTCCATGTTGCCGTCCGCGGCCACCACGCACGGAGCCACGAAGACGTCCGCCCAGCGCAGCAGCTCCACCACCTCGGCCTGCGTCCGTGGTCCGAGGAGGGTGACGTCCTGTTCGAGGCCCAGCGCGTGCACCAGCCCGAGGAGCTCCTCGTACAGGGGCCCGCCGCCGGCGATCCGCACGTCGAGCGCCACGCCGTCGGCCTTCAGCTGCGCGGCCGCCGTGAGCAGCAGCGGGAAGCCCTTCTTCTCCACGAGCCGGCCCACCGCGCAGACGCGGAGCACGTCAGCGCGCCGCGCCGGATCGCGGTAGGGGAAGCGTGCGAGTTCCAGCCCGTTGTAGACGCGGTGCACGGGAAGGTCCGCGCCGCCGGCGAGGCGCTGCAGGAAGCGCTCGTTGAAGTCGCTGACCGTGACCACGTGGTGCGCGCGGCGCATCAGGTCCAGGAGCACGGTGGTGTCCACCTCCTCGTGGAAGATGTCCTTGGCGTGTGCCGTGAAGGAGAACGGGATGTCCGCGAGGTCGCTGGCGATGGCCGTGACGCGCGCGGACATGGTGCCGAAATGCGCGTGGGCGTGCGTGATGCCCTGGCGCACGAACTCGGCGGCCAGGGCAACCCCCTGATGGACTTCCACCGGGTCCATGGGCAGCAGGTCCGGAAGGGCCCGCACGAGACGTTCCGTGAACCCGGGAACGACGGCGTGGCCCTCGCCGAGGAGGCCCCACGCCTCGAGGATCTTGCCCGGCTTGGGGACGTAGGTGACGCCGGCGCGCACCCTCGCGAGCTCCGGGTGGAAGCGCGGGTCCACGGGCGGTCGCAGCGAGAAGAGGCGGAGGTCCTCGCCCTGCGCCTCCCGCGCCAGGATCTCGGTGACGATGAACGTCTCGGAGAAGCGCGGGTACATCTTCAGCACGTACGCCGTGCGGGCGTCGAGCCTCGGGTCACGCTCAGCCTGCAACACGGGCGGACCCCCACTGCTCGCTCGGCACGTCGGTGGCGAGAAGATCGGCCGCGAGAGGTGCCACGGCCGCGAGGCCCGCGAGGTCGACGCCGGAGCGGTCCACCCGGGTGCTCGCCGCGTGCCGGAACCAACCGGCGATCACCTCGGGGGAGAGGCGGTCCGGATGGCACACGTCCACGATCTCGTGGCGGGCGAGGGCCTCGGCGCGGATCAGTTGTTCCAGGCGCGGTTCGATGCGCGGCACCACGAGGGCCGGGGTGCTGGTGGACATGATCTCGCTCACCGAGTTGTAGCCGCCCATCGAGATGATGGCCGCCGCGCCCTCGATCTCGGCGAGGGCGTCGCGCACCTTCGCCACGACCCGCGTACCGGGCCGGGCGGCACGCTCCACGAGGCGGCGGTGCTCCTTCGGCATCTGCGGGCCGGTGATCACCAGGTGCTCGTAGCCCGCGGGCATCTCGGCCTTCGCCGCGGCGAGCACGAGGGCCAGTCCGTCCGAGCCACCGCCGGCCATCGTCAGGAGGTAGGGCTTCGTGACGGGCGTGGAGGGTGCACCCGAGACCCGGCCCGCGGCGAGGTAGCCGGTGTAGCGGATGAGCGGGGCCAGTGCCTTCGGGATCTCCCCGGTCTGCAGGGGGTCGTGGATGGCAGGGTCCCCGTACACCCAGAGCTGGTCGAAGGCGGCTGCGACGGCGCCCAGGTCGCCGAGCTTCTTCCACTCCTGCTTCACCACGTGCGGGCTGTCCAGCACCTCGCGCAGGCCGAGCACCACCTTGCAGGACGGGCGGTCGCGGCGGAGGTTCCCGAGGGCCTGCTGGAGTTCGCCGTCCACCCCGAAGGCGTGCCGGTCCACCACCACCAGATGCGGCCGGAAGTGGGCGAGCACCGCGTCGATCATGTCGGTCCGCAGGCTGATGAGGCTGTCCTGGCCGATCGAGAGGTGGCGGGGCCGGTAGCCGCCGTCGCCCTTGCGGATGCCGGGGAGCACCACCCAGTCCCAGCCGTTCGGGACCTCGAAGCGCGTGGCGGAGGACTCGCCCGTGACGAGGAGGCCCGTGACCTTCCGGCCCGCCGGCTGACCCGCGGAGAGGGCGTGCGCGAGGGCGAGGTTGCGGCGCGTATGCCCGAGTCCCTGGGAATCATGGGAGTAGAGGACCACTCTGAGTTCTGCGGGCTGTGAGCGTGCCATCGGTGTTCGCCTTCTTGCCTGTGGGACGGGGAAATGGTGTTCCCCTATTCAGACAGCGCTCCATGAGCCGAAGGTGAGGGCCGCATGAGAAGGTTCTCATCCGGCGTACCGCACGTCAGGTGAGGTGCCAGCCGGAGAGGTCGAGGTGCCGGTCCGCCCGCTGCCGCGTGGCGCCGATGAGTTCCGCGTTCGGCTCGTCGACGCGCTGCACCCATGCCTCGGCGGCCTCGGGCGTCTTGCCGAACAGCACGTGCCGCGCCACGAGCCGTTTCCGCCGCTCGGCGGGGTCCACGTCCACGAACCACACCTCGTCGAGCAGTGCCGCCGCGTCCCTCCACCCCGGGGCCTCGAGCAGGAGGTAGTTGCCCTCCGTGACGAGCAGGGACGACGACGGCGGCACCGGCAGCGCGCCGGCGAGCGGCTGTTCGAGGTCCCGCTCGAAGGCCGGCACGTACACCGTTTCCGCCGGGCGGGCACGGAGCCGCGCGAGGAGGGCCGCGTAGCCGTGGGCGTCGAAGGTCTCCGGAGCGCCCTTCCGGTCCAGCAGTCCCAGCCCGCGGAGGGCCTGGTCGGCCAGGTGGAAGCCGTCCATCGGGACGATCGCGTGCTCGGCCGGATCGAGGGCCGCGATCGCCGTTGCCACGGTGGACTTACCGGCGCCGGGTGCACCCACGATGCCCAGCATCACGCGTCCACCGTCGACGGCGCGGGGCAGGAGCGCGCGGAGGTCCTCCGCGTCCGTCACCACCACGGATGCCATGCATGATCTCCCGTTCGTCCTGTCCGCCCCTCATCATGCCCCGTCCGTGCGGCGTGCGCGCGGCAGAAAAGGTATCACCGGGAAATTTTCCCCCACGCAGGTCGACGCAGGAATATCCTTCGCCTACGGGGGCGGAGGACCGGCCTCGTGGCGCAGGAGGGTGCAAGCCCTCCGCACGGCGGTGATGCAGGGGCGGCGGTGTAGCGACAGCTGGTGTGCCCTGCCGCTGCCCGGACGGGTAGGGAGCCGCACCAGATGACAAGCGAGACCGACGACATGACGGACGGCCGACCGGGTGCGGACCTGACGGCGGGCGGACTGTCGCTGTTCGAAGCAGTCGTGGTGCACGCCAACGACGTCGTGCTCGTCACCGAGGCCGAGCCGATCGACGCGGAGGACGGTGGGCCTCGGGTCATCTACGTGAATCCGGCGTTCACGAGAATGACGGGGTACGAACCGCACGAGATCGTGGGCCGCACCCCCCGGCTCATGCAGTCCCCGGACACGGACCGCGCCGAGCTCGACCGCCTACGCGCGGCGCTCGAGACCTGGGCTCCCGTGGAGGTGGAACTTCTCAACGTCCGCAAGGACGGCGTCGAGTTCTGGGTCCAGCTCAACATCACCCCGCTGAGGAACGACGACGGCATCTTCACCCACTGGATCGCGATCCAGCGAGACATCACGGTGCGGCGGCACCGCGAGATCGCGCTGCGCTCGATGCTCGACAGCACGTCCGACCTGCTGCTGGTGATCGACGACGCCGGCTGTGTCACCGCGGTCAGTGCGGCCTCCGAGCGCGTCCTCGGCCACGACCCCGAAGCGCTCCGCGGATCGGACTTCACCGCGCTCGTGCACCCGGACGAGCGCGGCGCCGTGCGGGAGCTCCTGCGCGACACCGAGCACCGATGCCTCGGCGCGCGGGCAGCGGTGACGGCGCGCGTGAGTGCGGCCGACGGTACCTGGCGGTGGCTGGAACTCACGGCCGTCGACCTCGAAGGACTCGCCGCCGGGAGCATCGGCGTCGCCTGCGCCGACGTGACGGAGCACCGCCGGGTCCAGGCGGCGCTCGAGGAGGTCAACGGCCGCTTCCGGAGCGCGTTCGACGACGCCCCGATCGGCATGGCCATCACGGATCTGTCCGGCGGCTTCATCCAGGTCAACGCCGCGCTCTCCGATCTCCTCGGGCACCCCGCGGCGGAGTTGCTCACCCTCTGCGTGCAGGACGTGACGCACCCCGACGACACCCAGCACGCGGAGCGCCACCGCCTCGCCCTGACGCACGGCGACCACGACAGGCTGCGTCACGAGACGCGCTTCCTCCACGCCGACGGCTCGGTGGTGGGGATCCTCCACTCCTCGTCCGTGGTCCGGGACGCCGAGGGCCGGCCGACCCTGCTCATCGACCACATCGAGAACATCACCGAACGCCAGGTCCTCGAATCGAGGCTGCAGCACCAGGCGCTCCACGACCCGCTGACGGGGCTGCCCAACAGGGCGCTCTTCATGGACCGGCTGAACCGTGCGCTCAGCGCCGACCGCACGGACGGCGGGCACGTGGCCGTCCTGTTCTGCGACATCGACCGGTTCAAGACCATCAACGACACCTACGGTCATCACATCGGCGACCTGGTGCTCACCACGGTCGCGCAGCGCGTGCAGTCGGTGCTGCGGCCCACGGACACCGTGGGCCGGCTCGGCGGTGACGAGCTCGTGATCCTCTGCGCTTCGGCGGGCCAGGAGCAGGCCGAGCAGACGGCGTCGGACCTCCGGACCGTGCTCGCCGATCCGATCATGATCAACGGGGCCTCCATCGTCGTCACGATCTCCGTGGGCATCGCGCTCTCCTCCCGCGGGCAGGTGGACGGCGAGCAGTTGCTGCGCGACAGCGACGACGCCATGTACGCGGCGAAGAACTCGGGCAAGGACCAGTACTCCGTGTACGACCAGGCCAACGCGCGGAGCAACCGCAGGCGTCTCCTCCTCGCGGCGGACCTCGCGGGCGCCATCGGGGGCGACGAGCTACGCCTGCACTTCCAGCCGCAGATCGACCTGACGACCGGCGCCACGGTGGCGCAGGAGGCCCTCGTCCGGTGGGAGCACCCTGTGCACGGTCTGCTCATGCCCGTCGAGTTCATCCCCCTGGCCGAGGACGCCGGCCTCATGCGGGAGCTCGGCCGGTGGGTGCTGGAGGAGGTCCTCGCCCTGCAGGCCGCCCGTATGGCGCCCCCTGCCCGCAGGGCGGGCGATGCCGCGGAGGCGCCCGTGATCTGGTTCAACGTCTCGGCCACCGAGCTCGACGACGGCGCGTTCGTGGCCGATGTCGAGGAGGCCCTGGGGCGCCACGGCCTCCGCGGGTCCTCGATCGGCATCGAGATCACCGAGAGCGTGCTGATGACCAACCTCTCCCGCGCGCACTCGAACCTCGCCCGGCTGCGTTCCCTCGGGGTCCAGCTCGCCATCGACGACTTCGGGACCGGCTACTCGTCGCTCTCCTACATCGGCCAGTTCCCCGTGGACACCGTGAAGATCGATGCCTCCTTCGTGGCGGGCCTGGATAGTCCGGCACGCCGCCGTGAGTCCTTCGCGGTGGTCACGGCCGTCATCAGCCTCGCCCACTCGCTCGGCCTCACCGTGATCGCCGAGGGGATCGAGTCCGAGACCCAGGCGCTCATCCTCCACGGCCTGGGCTGCGACGAGGGCCAGGGGTACCTGTACGGGAAGCCGCAGCCCTTCGGTTTCTGAGCAGGAACCGCGACACAAGGATCGACGACGTCACGACGTCACGACGGCACGTCGGCACGTCGTCCTTCCGGTCATCCGGTGATGTCCTGGCAGGTGAGGCCGAGGGTGACCTGGTTCTCACCCTGCCCTCCTATGGTCTTTGTCACATCACCTTCGAGCATCCGCCCTTCACCGTCCGCGCCATTGCGCGAAAGCGCGCGGAACGGAGGCGATCGGCCGAGTAGGGCGAGCGGGCACCCGAGTAGTCGCGTGAACGTGCGATGAACACGATCGGCTTTCGTAGGTGTCTGCTACTCGTGTGCAGGCGCGACGGCGCCCGTTAGTTTGATGACGGTCCTCGCTGGCGATACCGGCGCTGGAGCAACACTGCCCTTCCGTCGGAAACCGACTGAAGAGAGCCCACCCCTTCGCGTCAGGGTCGACGCACTCTCTCCGTCACATCTCACGCACGCCGAGGTCCTGCAAAGGCACGATCGGCCAGGGAACCCCATGACCTCGTTCGCCTCGCTCTTCCACGACTCCTTCACGCGCCACCGCGCCATCATCATCGTTCTGGCGCTGATCCTCACGGCGCTCGTCCCCTCCGCCGACTCGATCCTGCCGACCGGCTGGTCCTTCACCCTGCTGGCGCTCGGTGCGGTGCTGCTCATGGTCGGCGTCCTGCTGGCCTCGCGGCCCTGGACGTCGCGTGGAAGCGGGGAGCGCGTAGCTCAGGGCGAAGGCAGGCCCGGGGCCGGGCTCCTGCTCTATCTCTCGCCCGTCATCCTGTTGAACCTCGTGTACCCGATGGTCAGCCCTGCCATGGCGGCGGTGAACGTGGGCGGCGTGCAGCTCACGCTGATCGTGCTCGCCTCGTCGATCACCGTCCCCTGGCTCGCGCAGGCCGCGTGCCTGCCCGCCTACCGGGCCATCGGTGACCTGATGGCGGAGCGCAACATGACGGCGATCACGCGCCGGTTCTGCACCACGTGGCCTGCCATGTTCGTCCAGGCACTCCCTCTCGTGATCGTGTTCGCCGTGCCGTTGTGGCTCGCCACCCAGTGGTCCCTGACGGCGCTGGCCACCTACGCCGCACTGTGCGCACTCCACCTGCTGTTCGTGCAGTCCCTCGTGCTCGCCAATGTCGGCGACCGCAGGGGGTTGTGGGCCCTCGCGTGGCTGGCCTACGCGGTTGCACTCTTCACCGCTCCGACGCTGTGGTGGCTCCCGCCCCTGCTCGGTGCTCTCACGCAGATCGTCGCGATGGGCCGAGGGCTGGCCGCCGTCAGCTTCACCCGACGCCTCGGTGCTCGCGACTTCTCGACCGACCTCGTGCGGGGGCTCCTCCTCGGCGCCGTCCTCTGGGCCGACAAGTTCGTGCTGTTCCTCATCACGGACGGAGACTTCCAGGTGGTGGTCGTGTTCCTGGCGATGCTCCCCGCGGTGATCGCCTACAACTACTACTTCGTGAACCTCGCCCCCCGCGTGGACGCAGCCGTCGCATCGCTGCACCGCACCATCGCGGAGGACCCGCTCACCGTGTTGGCCACGCAGTCGAAGCGGCTCAGCCGCACCGTGGACCGCGCCGTCCTCAGCACCGGCGCCGTCGGCATGGTGCTCACCCTCGTCATCGCACTGCTCCTCGAGGGGCTGGCGCCCGTCAACGTCCTGCTGTCCGTCGCGGTGGGCGTGGCGTCCTGGGCCTTCATGATCCTCACGCTGCTCAGCTACGAGCTCGACTACATCGGCGAGAAGATCGTCCCGCAGCTCCTCGGTGGCGTTCACCTCGCCCTCTGCGTAGCGACCTTCCTGTGGGCCGACGCGGCGCAGAGCGCCGGCGGTGCGGCACTCGCATACTCCGCGCTCGTCGTCGCGGACCTCCTGCTGGTGGGTCTCGCGTGGTCGCTCTACAAACGCCACTGGACGCAACCGGAGTACACCCTGTTCTGGCGTCACGCCACCTCCTGGTAGCCCTGCCCCACCTGCTGCACGCCCTCACACCGCTCGACTCTCTCCGCGAAGGAAGCACCATGTACGGCTTCACATCATCGAAGGCCCGCCGAGCTGCTCTCGCGCAGACGGCCGGGCCCGTTCCGAAGGCACTCGCCGCCGCGCAGGCCCAGTACGAGGACGTCGACGTCGCGATCGTCATGGAGTCGACCTACCCGTACCTGAAGGGCGGCGTCTCGGCGGTGGTGCATGACATCGTGACCCACAATCCGGATCTCACCTACGGGATCATCCACATCACCTGGGACTCGGATGCACCCCACGAGGACCTCTACGGCATGCCGGACAACGTGGTGTGGGTGCGCCCGGTGTACCTGAGCATGCAGGAACACCGCCACGACTTCATGGCGGCCACGGCCAAGGATCTCGGGATGAGCCCCGCCGAACGCGCAGCGCTGGCCGATCGCCTGTTCGACGCCCTGTACGCGCTGTCCGAGCACCGCGAGGTGGAGCCCCTGTGGCAGCTCATCGACGAGGGCTTCAACGAGCGCACCCGTCAGTACCCGCTCTGGGCCCTGCTCGGAACGCGCGAGTTCATGGAGGCCCTCTCGGTCCGGATGCCGCAGCTGGACCTCTCGCTCGCGAACTCGTTCTGGACGCTCCGCAACTTCCTGTCGCTGGCCTTCGCGATCCTCGGGGACACCATGCCGAAGGCCCGGGTCTACCACGCGCACACCACGGGCTATGCAGCCCTCCTCGGAGCGGCGGCGGCGCGCGATCACGACACGTCCTTCCTGCTCACCGAGCACAACCTCTACGTGAGGGACACCGTCAACACCCTGCTCGATCGGAACATGGCGCTCTCCATCACCTCGGAGGACTACCGGACGTTCGACGTCACCGCGGAGCAGCGCGCGTGGATGGCCTGGTGGACCGAGATGGGCCACTTCTGCTACCCGAGCGCCTCCCTCATCACCTACCTCTACCCGACCGCGATCACCGAGGCCGCGCGCCTCGGAACGGACATCGACAAGGCCGTCGTGGTACCGAACGCCATGGTCATCGAGGAGTTCGAGGAGAAGTACCGGGCGCGGTTGGCGGCACGGGAGGTCATCGCCAGGAGCGGTGACGAGCACGTCTGGAAGCTCGTTTACATCGCTCGGCTGGTTCCGATCAAGGGGCTGCTCGACCTGCTGTCGAGCATGGACGAGCTCCGCCGCCATGGATTCCCGAACCTGCACCTGGACGTCCTCGGCCCCACGGAGCACGTGCCGGAGTACTACGAGGCGTGCCTCGCGAAGATCGATAGCCTCGGCCTGCAGGACCACGTGACGATCCACGGCACCGTGAACGTCCGCGACATGCTCGACCAGTTCGATCTCCTCGTGCTCCCGAGCTACAACGAGGGTCAGCCGATCGTGGTGCTCGAGGCCATGGCAGCCGGCATCCCCACCGTCGGCACCGAGGTCGGCGGCATGCGTCAGCTGATCGGGGACGACCTCTACACGACCGACGGACGCACGGTGGGTGCCTGCGGGGAACTCGTCGTGGCGGGCGACGTCCAGCAGATGGCCGACAGGGTGCGCGCCGTCATCGGGAACCGAGCCCTCTACGCCAGGTACGCCGAGAACGCCCGTACGCGCGTGCAGGAGTTCTTCCAGATGCACGAGATCATGTCCTCCTACAACCAGATCTACCGGACCGTCGGCGACATCGCCGACCTCCAGGAAGTCATCGTCAGCGACTTCGAGGACCTGACCCGGGCGACCTCGTGACGGGAGTGGGTGCCTGGATCAGGTACGGGGACCCGCTGCTACCCGGGCAACTCGCCTTCGCCGCCGAGCACTACCGCGCGGCGATCCTCCAGCCCTGGGAGACCGAGGCGGCGATCGAGCTCAAGCGGCTCCGCCCGGACATGACGGTGCTCTGCTACAAGTGCCTCTCCTCGGCGCGCGACTACGAGCCCGGTCCCGTCTTCAGTTCCGGCGTGTCCCACGGCGAGGCCGAGAACGCCGGCGGTCGGGGGAGGGACGGCGCCACCTGGTTCGCGACGCGCCCCGACGGCAGCCGCATCGAGTGGGAGCGGTATCCCGGGCACTGGCAGTTGCAGGTCTGGAACCCGGAGTATCAGCGGCGGTGGGTCGAGAACGTGGTCGAGGAGCTCCGTGATTCTCCGTTCGACGGCGTCATGGCCGACAACGACGTCTTCGAGGACTACTACGGCCTGCGCCCGCCCCTGAACGGTCTCGCCGACATGGCCGCGATGCGCGCTGCTCTCGGTGACCTCGTCCGCTCGGCCGGCACGGCCCTGAATGCCGAGGGGAAGATCCTCGTCCCCAACATCGCCGAGTCGCGCCGCGAGGACGGCCGGTGGGAAGAGCACGCGGCCTTCGGTGGCGGGTTCGAGGAGGTGTGGCTGGGCTGGAGCCCCGTGAACCTCTTCGACCCGGTGACCGCCGAGGCCCAGCTGCACCAGGCGAAAGGCCCTGGACTGTCGATCTTCCGCGTCCCGACCGATGGTGACGACCAGCACCCGAACGTCGCCTACGGACTCTCCGCCTTCTGGATCTTCGGCGAGGGACGAGGCGCGTACGCAGCCACCGCTCACGACGACTACAGCCGAACGCAGCACGCGCCCGAACTCGACTGGCAGCTCGGGGCGCCGCGCACCGCGCCCAAGGGCAGGAACCACGCCTGGTGGCGGGAGTTCGACGGCGGGTTCGCAGCGGTGAACTTCAACGAGGACGGCCGACGGCGCCGCAAGGTGAAGATACCAGCGGGGATGATCGACGCCGCAGGGGCGCCTGCGCCGTCGTCCGTGGTTCTGCCCCCGCACCGGGGCGTGATCTACCGCCGCGCCACCTGACGCCAAGAGGACCTGCGCCTGCGACAGTGACGCATGTGTGAGGTTCTCCTCAGGATTTACCCCATGTGCCTCCCACGGCATCCGGGTGCCGCCCTCGTGGTCCACGCTGTGGGCATGAGACCGATCGCCGCTGGGGCATCCTTCGTTTCGATGGCACTCGCTGCCGTCCTCGCCCTCTTCGCCCTCGCCGTCCCCGCGCAGGCGGCGGACCTGACGTCGAGTACCGGGCAGAAGCTGCCCGCGTACCTGCAGGGCTACCGGCAGGGCCAGCTGCTCTGCCCGGGGGCTGCGCTGACGGGCAAGGTCTCCGTCGCGATCGTGGATCCCATGATGGCGACCACGGACGCCCCGGGGGATTGCACGCTCTCCGACATGAAGGCCGCCAACCCCGGCACCACCTTCCTCGCCTACCTGAACATCGGCGCCATGCGGGACTTCGAGTCCTGGAACGGTGTGTTCCAGAACTCCTGCGCGGACACCGCGACGGCGGCGGGCCGCCAGTTCGCCGTCACCACGACCAACCCGAAGGTGGCGCGCACCGACGACGGCTTCGCCGGGTACCCGGGTTTCTCCTACCTGACCGTCGCCGATCTCTCGCCCGCCTACGCGGACGCGTGCGCGGCCACGGCCCGCACCATGCTCAGCACCGACGCCCAGCGCGGCACCACGAACGCCGCTCCCGCGCGCTTCGACGGCATCTTCCTCGACGACGCCTCGATGTCGCCGTCCCACGGCCAGGACATGGTCGACGTGGGTCAGTGGGGCCCGTGGGCGGACGACGACGCCTACGGCCGCGCGCTGATCGCCGCGGTGCAGCGCTTCGACGCCACGCTCACGCGCACCATGGGCCGGAACGTGCCCGTGGCCGTCAACCTCGGCGTGTACCCGGCGTGGAGCAACCAGGTGAACCTCGCGAAGCAGCTCGCAGCCACGAGGAGCGTGGACTTCGCGCTCCGGGAGCATGTGGTGGCCAGTGGTTCCGGGCGTCCGTTGCCCGCCGTGGACCTCGCGCAGTCCAGGGTGGCGCACCGTGCGATCACCGCGGCAGGGATGCCGGTGATGGAGCACGATTACTCCGTGCCGCTGCGCGAGTTGCCGACGACGTCCTACCGCCAGGGCACGGACATCGGGTACTCGGCGCCCTGCCTCCGCGACACGTACGGCACCAAGTTCACCGTCACCGCGTACGGCAAGATCCGCAGGACCCTCGATCACCGGATGACCCTCGGCCACCTGCTGCAGGCCCGCACCGTGGCGGCGCGCAGCATGACCGCCACGCTCTCCCAGGCCGAGCCCACCTGCCAGGACAACGCGTGGGACGACGGCTCCCACTTCGAGGACGTGACCGCCGCCTCCGTCAACGCGCTCGACACGCAGGTGAAGGCACTGACCGCCGCCGTCACGTCCGGCGCCTACGCCACCGCGGACCCCGTGGACCTCGCAGGCATCACCGCTGTGAAGCTGTCGTCGGGTGCCGTCGTCGCAGTCAACACGACCCTCGTCAACAGGACCGTCACGGTCCACGGCAAGACGCTCACCGTCCCGGCCCGGTCGGCGACGATCGGCTGACTAGGACCCGCGCTCCTCGTCAGGAGCGGCTCCCGCTCGCCGCTCGGTCCCGCAGGTGCGTGGGGAGGGTCGCCCCGGGGGCCAGGCTGCGGATGCGCATCAGCTCGCGGGCGTGCTCGTGCAGCCGGCGGTCCTCCGCGGACACCGGCTCCCATGCCGGCACCGGCACCGCGGTGCCCTCGTCGTCGCGCGCCACCATGACGGTCAGGCACGTGGTGGTCAGGTCCATCTCGCGGGACCTCGGGCTCCCGGACCGGACGTGCACCGCGACGTGCATGCCCTTGGTCCCCGTGTACACGAGGCGGGCCTCCACCTCGACGACGTCCCCGATGCGCAGTGCCTTCAGGAACCGCACCCCGCCGGAGAACACCGCCACGGTGTCGCGGCCGCACCAGCGCGTGGAGCAGACGTAGGCCGCCTCGTCGATCCAGTCCATCACCGTCCCGCCGTGCACCTTGCCGCCCCAGTTGACGTCCGTCGGCGCCGCGAGGAAGCACAGCACCGTCCGCTCGGCCGTCCCGGCATCGGTGTACTCCTGGCGGCGCATCTCCTCCACGATCCGCTTCCGCACGTCCACGCGAGCCACCGCGTGCTCGCTGTCCAGCCGCTCGGCGTCGGTGCCCGGCTCGAACGCGGGGACCGGCACGGGCCTGCCGTCCTCGCCGACCGCCACGAAGATCACGAGGCACTCGCTCCGCCTGCCGCCGTCGTCGCCCGTGACCGACCCGGACGCCACCGAACCGGAGGAGACGCGCGCCCGGATGTGCATGGAGGACGTCCCGGTGTGGATGATCGTGGCCTCCACCTCCACGAGATCGCCGACCATCACGGGGTCCGCGAAGTGGATGTTGCCCACGTAGGCGGTGACGCAGTAGGTCTTGGCCCACCCCACGGCGGCGGCGTAGGCGGCCTTGTCCACCCATTCGAGCACCGTTCCCGCGTCCACCGTGCCGCTGTGGCCGAGATCCGTGGGGGAGGCGAGGAAGCGGAGGGTCACGGTGTTCGGCGCGGGGCTCATGGCGTCCATTGTTCCCGCCTCAGGCCTGGAACCAGGCGAGCAGCAGCGCGTCGAGACGCGCCTGGCGCGCCCGGGCGTCCGCCAGATCGGTGAAGGTGACGGTGCCGCGGTCGGCGGTGATCTTCCGCAGCAGTCCCGAGGGGTCGGCGAAGGTGAAGGAGTCGACGTCGTCGCGCGTCCGCGCGCCCCGGTGGAGGACGAGGTGCACGCCGTCCGTGGCGCGGAGGTTGAACGTCACGCGGTCCTCGCCCTCGTGCACGTAGCTCGGTGCGCTCCACTTCACGTGCTCCTCGATCACGAGCGGCAGCGCCAGGATGGACGTGCGGACGAACATCAGGGCGTCCCGGAGCGGGTGATCCGAGCGCTCGAGGAGGGTGTCGACGGCGGGCGAGGGTTCGTTCATGCCCCAGTATCCCCACGCGGCGCCCGCCACCGGTAGGTGTCAGCCGGCGGGGGCGAAGTCGATCACCGTGACGCCGCCCACCGTGCGGTCGTCCGCCATGGCGAGCATGGCCGCGGGCACCTCCTCGAGCGGGATCCGCCGCTCCACGAGGTCCTGCGGCCGCAACCGCCCCTCCGACACCAGGTCCATGAGCCCCGGGTAGTCCCGGGCCGGCATGCCGTGGCTGCCGAGGATCGAGAGCTCCCTGCCGATCACGGCGCCCATGGGGATCACGGGTTCCGCGGGGAACAGTCCTATCTGGACGTGCCGCCCGCGGGGCCGGAGGGCGAGGATCCCGACGGCGGCGGTCTCCTCCCGACCGAGGGCGTCGACGGACACATGGAAGCCTCCGGCAACCGCCGCGCCGAGTGCGGCCAGGACGTCCGAGCGGGACAGCCCGGCGGAGTCGATCGTGGTGGACGCGCCCACACGCGCGGCGCGCGCCAGGGCGTCGCCGTCGATGTCCACCGCGGTGACTTCCGCGCCCAGCGCCACGCCGATCATCACGGCGCTCAGGCCCACGCCGCCGCATCCCACCACCACGAGGTGTTCGCCGGCCTGCAGCCGGGCGTGGTGCACGAGCCCGCGGTAGGACGTCGCGAAGCGGCACCCGAGCAGGGCGGCGGCTCCGGCGTCGAGGGACGCGGGGACGGGGATCAGGTTGGTGTCGGCGTCGTGCAGCGCCACCTGATCGGCGAACGAGCCCCAGTGCGTGAACCCGGGCTGCGTCTGATTCCGGCACACCTGGCCGTTGCCGGAGAGGCATTCCGGGCAGCGGCCGCACGCGCAGACGAAGGGTGTGGTGACGCGGTCACCGACCGCGAAGCGCTGCACGCCGTCGCCCACGGCCGCCACGGTGCCCACGAGTTCGTGGCCGGGTACGTGCGGGAGGGAGATGCCGTCGTCGTGCCCGAGCCAGCCGTGCACGTCGCTGCGGCAGAGGCCCGTGGCCTCCACGCGGACGACGACGCCGCCCGGCGGGGCCGTGGGCTCCGGCACCTCACGGAGTTCGGCGAGGGCGGAGAACTGGTCGAAGCAGACGGCGCGCATCGCCCCATTCTGCCCCGCAGTGGGAGATGCGATGACCGCCACGTGCGGCCGGACGCCGGTGCCCTCCGGTCCGTGATGGAGCGGGGGTCACCGGCAGTGTTCAGCAGAGATCGCCGTCCCGGCCGAGTGACCTCCCGCGCGGTCAGGCGTCTGAGGACGACTGTCAGCCTGAATACGGAATTTCTTCCTCACGCGCCCGCAGGCTGGTCAGCCCGCGTGCAGCCTGTGGCGTTCCCGACGGTCGGAGACCGTATCCGTGGCGAGGCTCAGGCCCAGCCCGAGTGCCACCAGGGCGACCATGACGACCGGCAGGACCTCGAGGCCCACGCCCTCCAGCAGCAGGCCTCCGAGGAGGGCGCCGCCGCCGATCCCGATGTTGAACGCCGTCGTCTGGAGAGCGGCGGAGAGGTCGCGCAGGCGGAACGAGGCCGTACGCAGCATGCGTGTCTGCAGCAGCGCCGGGATGCCGCCGAAGGCAGCTCCCCAGACGATCACGGCGGCGAGCACCACGGCCCGGTTGCCGGTGGCCAGGGCCAGCACGAGGACGGCGGCCATGACCACGAGAACCACGCCGACGAACGCCTTCCGTGGGAAGCGGTCGGCGGCGTACCCAGCCCCGAAGAGTCCGATGATGCCGGCCCCGCCGTAGAGGAACAGGACGAGTGCCACGGAGCCCGGCTCGAACGTGGAGACCTCGGTCAGCCAGGGTGCGATGTACGTGTAGAACGCGTTCTGCCCGGTCAGGAGGATGAGGATCACGGTGCAGAGCAGCATGACGGCCTTGAAGCTCGGGTCGCGTCGCAGGGGCACGCGCACCTCTCCGGCAGCGCGCTCCACGCGGTGGTTGACGGGCGGCAGGAACTTGATGATCACGACGGCGAGCAGCGCCACCACGACGCCGATGACGGCGAAGGCGGTGCGCCACCCGAGAGTGGTGCCGAGCGCGGTACCGACCGGGACGCCGGCCACGAAGGCGGCCGTGCCACCGCCCGCGGTGATGGCGACCGCCCTGCCGAGCTGGTGCGGCGGTACGAGGTGGGCGGCGTACGCGGCGACCACGGCCCAGAACAGGCCGTGCGCGAGGCCGCCGAGGATGCGCGCGCCCACCAGCACCCCGTAGGACGGCGCCAGGGCCGCGAGGACATTGGCCACGGCGATGACCGCGAGCACGATGACGATGAGCCGCTTGCGCGACACCCGCTGGGTGATGGCGGCCAGGGGAGTGGTGGCGACCACGACGGTGCCGGCGAACACGGTCACGAGATAGCCGGCCGTGGAGATGCTCACGTCGAGGTCGCGTGCCATGGCGGGCAAAAGGCCCGTGGGCAGGAACTCGCTCGTCACGGTGACGAAGATGGCACCGGCGAGGGAGAGCAGGCCCAGATAGGGGAAGGGAGCGGTGGTGGTCAGCTGCGGAGAGGTCACAGGCACGGGGAACCGATCATCGGGTGGGGTGGGCATCGTCCCGGCGGCGCCGTCGAACGCCGGGAGCAGGCTGTCGCCGGGCCGCTCCGGGCCCGACTCCTACGGGCAACACCGTAGCGGGCGCAGGAATTCCGCGCCCGAGTATCGTCGGGGACCGCTGCCCGTCGTGGGCCTGCATATCACGGCCGGGCGGCTACATCTTCGCTGTCCCACCGGTCAGAATTGGGCTCAAGTATTCTGCGGCAAATGTCCGAGTGGTCAGTACACTGAACGAGTAGCCAAGGGGGGCTGCTCGTTCACGGCAAGGCGGGGGCATGAGACCAGCTGTACGAGTGCAGGACTGCGTGAAGGTTCATCTTGCGTCCCGCGACGTCCTGACGATCGCCGGCCTCAAGCAGCTCATGAAGCCCTGTTCCTTCATCACGGTGACCGGGACGAGCGCATCGGAGCAGGGCACGCTCGTCGCCCTCCGCTCCGCCGTCCCCGATGTCCTGGTCATCAGCGCCGCCGGCGAGCGCGAGATCCACGCCCTGGCCCGCGCGGCCCGCTCCGTGGCCGAGAACCTCAAGATCGTCGCGCTGGCGGACGAGAAGCTCGCGCCCCTTCTCGCCGCGGGAATCCAGACCCGCCTCGAGGGCATCCTCGTGCGGGGCGGCGACCATCTGGAGGACATCGGCGCCGTCCTGCGGATCGTCCACCGCGGCGGTCGGGTGACCTCCGAGTACCACGAGGCGGTGCCGGCGTCGGCCGCCCCGCGGGTCAATCCTCGCCTGGCCGCCCGGTTGAACTCCCTGACCGGCCGCGAGACCGTCATCCTGCAGGATCTCGCGAAGGGCCGCACCAACGCGCAGATCGCCCAGCCCCTGCATGTCAGTGTGGCCACCATCAAGGCCGACCTCGCGAACATCATGCACAAGATGGGCGCAGCCGGTCGCGTGGAGCTCGCGGTGCTGGCCGCGCAGTGCGGTCTCGTGGGCGAGGGCAGCATCGCCCGCTCCGCCGGGGAGGGTGACCGCCGCTCACGCCGCCCGGACGACGTCGGTCAGTTCGCCTGACGCGGCCCGCCATCAGCGCTGCTCGCCCACCCGCTCCTCGATGGCGTCAGCGGCGTCGTCCGCCTGATGATCGACGACGAGCCTGAGGCCCGGCCCGGAGTCCCGCTCGTCGAGCTCCTCCCGTAGTTCCTCCTTGCGGGAGGAGGTCTCGGCGTCCACCTCGCCCGCCGTCGCCACCTCGTGCTCCATCTCGCGGTGCACCTTGCTGTTGAGGATCTCGACGTCGTCGGTACGCAGCCTGCGGAGATCCGCGGGGAATGGTTCGTCAGGGGTGATCCGGCTCTTCATGCTGTGTCCTTCCGCGTACCGGGACCCGCCCCGGTGACAGCGAGAATGCTAGGTCGCGACAACCGGGTGCGACAAGCAGGGTACTGAGCGCTTCGAGAACGCGGGCCGTCGCGTTCCGGGCGCCGCCGGCAGGATCAGTCCCGGCGGCGTCACGGCAGGTCTCAGGCGAGCAGGGCGGCAACGACCACGAGCGCCGGGATCGCCAGGACCGACGAGAGCAGCACGGTGTCCCTCGCCAGGGGGATCCCGCGCCCGTAACGGCTGGCGAACATGAACACGTTCTGCGCCGTGGGGAGGGCGGAGACCACCACGGCGCCGAGCAGCATGGCGCCGTCGAGCCCGAAGGCGAAACGGGCCACGAGGTAGGCCGCCACGGGCATCAGGGCGGTCTTCAGGAGAGTCGCGATCACCACCTGCAAGCGGTCCGGGCCCGCCTTGAGCGGGCGGCTCCCGGGCAGGGACATGCCGAACGAGATCAGCACCATGGGGACGGCGGCTGCGCCCACCAGCGACACCGCGTCCCACACGGGGACGGGCGGCTGCACGCCGGTCGCGGCCACCACGACGCCGAGGATCGACGCGATGATCATCGGGTTGCGGAAGGGCTGCGTCAGGACCGCCCGGACGGACGGCTTCCGGCTGGAGCTGAGGTCGAGGACCGTGAGGTAGAACGGCGCGAGCACCAGGAGCTGGACGAGGAGCACGGGCGCGATCAGCGTCGGGTCACCCAGCGCGTACACGGTGATGGGGATGCCGATGTTGTTGGCGTTGACGTAGGAGCTCGCCATGGCGCCGATCGCCGTCTCGGCTGCGGGCCGCCGGAAGAGGAAGCGGCTGATCAGCACGTAGAGCCCCGCGATCGCCAGTGAGGACAACAGGGCCACGGGAACGTAGGCGGAGAACACCGTGCCGAGATCGGCCTCGGCCAGCACGGTGAACAGCAGGGCGGGGTTCGTCACGAAGAACGCCACCTGGTTGAGGGCCTGGCCGGCCTGTGGTCCGCCGATCACGAGGCGGCCGGCGACGTAGCCGACGAGGATCACCGCGCCGACCACCGCGAACCCGCTGAGCAGACCGAGCATCCCATCTCCCTCCGCGCCCCGTTCCTCCCTCGAACCTAGCGGGTACGGGCCTGCGCGCACCTGTCGCGTCCTTCCACGCGGTCCGCCGCGGCGGGCGGCCCTTCCCGGGGGGATCTGCACCCGCGCAAGGGAACATGCGCCCCGGGTCCGCCGCCCGGCGAGCCCGGCAACGGCTCCACCACCGGGTGGAACCCGCTCCCGACCGCGGACCTCCCGTGCCAGACTGGACCCATGCTCGTAGCCTTCAGCGTCGCCCCGTCCGGAACCTCCGAGATCTCACGCGAGAACCCCGAGGGGTCGGTGCACGACGCCGTGGCCGCCGCGGTCGCCGTCGTCCGTGAATCGGGACTGCCGAACCACACCGACGCCATGTTCACCACCATCGAGGGCGAGTGGGACGAGGTCATGGCCGTCGTCAAGAACGCCACCGAGGCCGTGGGCCGCTACGGCAGCCGCGTCTCGCTGGTGCTGAAGGCGGACATCCGCCCCGGCCGCACCGGCGAACTGACCGGCAAGCTGGAGCGGCTCGAGGCGGCGTTGGCCGAGCAGGAGCAGTTCGAGGGTCACTCCTGATCCACCCGGCTACTAGGCTGGAACGGTGACACAGCTTCCCTCGCCGACGCTGCGGTACCTGATCCGGCCTGCCGGCGTAGAGGATGCCGAGGTCTACGCCCGCACCCACGTGGCCGGTCTCCACGAGACGTACGAGCGCATCATGCCGCGCGAGTACCACGAGTACTACGACGCCGAACTGCCCGCGATCATCGAGCGGCGCCGCGCCGCTCTCGAGGAGTCGGAGCGTACCCCCGGGAGCGCGCAGAGCTGGCTGGCGTTCGACGACGACGGCGAGCCGGTGGCCGTCGCCATGTCAGGGCCGGGGCGCGACGACGACCGCCCGGACTTCGAGCTCCACCACATCTACACGCTGCGGTCCACGCACGGCAGCGGGCTGAGCCAGCGGTTGCTCGACACCGCGATCGACACGCGGGGCGCGTACCTCTGGATCCTCGACGGCAATCCGCGCGCCGAGCGCTTCTACGTCCGCAACGGTTTCCGCCCCGACGGCACGTCGATGCTGTGCGGCCCCACCTGGCACTACCGTCCCATGTTCCGCATGGACCGTCCGGATCAGGGGTGACGGCGCGGGGTCAGGGCCCTCGCCCGGAGATCGGTGAGTTCCCGATCGACACGGGGACCTGCGAGCTCGAACCCGATCCGTACAACCCGAACGGCTGGGTGCTGCGCATCAACGGCGTCCCCAGCTCCCACATCGACGTCGCGGACCCGCTCCGGCTCGACTTCGAGTACATGCGCTGGATCGCGTCCCTCGTCGATTCCCGCTTCCCCGCGACGTCCCGCCTGAGGGCGCTGCACCTCGGCGGCGGTGCGTGTTCCCTGGCGCGCCGGTTCGCGGCCTCGCACCCGCAGGCCCGGCAGGTGGTCGTCGAACTCGACGGCCGGCTCGCGGAACTCGTGCGCGAGTGGTTCGACCTCCCGCGGGCACCGCTGCTGAGGATCCGCGTCGGCGAGGCGCGCGCCGTCACGGAGTCGCTGAGCGAGGCGAGCCGCGACCTCCTGATCCGCGACGTCTTCGCCGGGGCCGTGACGCCGCCGCCGCTGACCACGGCCGAGTTCACCCGGGCGGCCAAGCGTGTCCTCGCGCCCGACGGCGTCTACGTGGTCAACTGCGGCGACAGCCCCGACCTGAGGACGGCCAAGCGTGAGGCGGCGACCATCGCCGCGGAGTTCACGCACATGGTGATCATCGCCGACCCCGCCATGCTTAAGGGCAGACGCTTCGGCAACGTCATCATCGCCGGGAGCGATGCCCCGCTCGGCGGTTCCCCCGGCCTCGTCCGTGAGCTGCTCGGCGGCGGCGTGCCGGCCCAGCTCTGGCAGGACGCCCGGGTCAGGGCCTTCGCAGCCGGAGCGCAGGGCCTCGCGGATCGACCCTTCGGCGTGCCACCGGCGGAGTGAACCCCGCACGGTGATCGACGCGAAGTGATCCCCCGCCCGGGGTTCTCCTCCCACTGAACTTGCACGGTGGAACTGGGCGTGCTCGGCATCATCGGTATAGCGGTCCTCGTCTCCGTGGCCGTCCTCTCGCAGCGCGTGAGGGTGGCCGCGCCGTTGCTGCTCGTGGTGGTCGGTGCGGCGGTGGCCGACTTCGCGTTCGCCGTCGTCGTCGCCGGGATCTACACCGGGCACCGCAGTGCCAGCCACCTCGACGCCCGGGCCCGCATCAGTGACAACGTCAACTGGCGGACCGTCCAGTTCCTGCTCGAGAACGGCGTCTTCCTGCTGATCGGGCTCGAGATCCGCGGGCTGCTGCAGAACATCGACGAGTCGCTGCTGACCGTTGGGCAGACGGTCATGATCGGGCTCCTCGCCACCCTGGTGCTGATCGCGCTGCGCTTCCTCTGGGTGTTCCCCCTCGTGCTGCTCATGCGGAGGCTGCCGAGCAGGGCTGCCCGCCGGTCGCTCCAGCTGCGCCGGGGCCTGGGGCGCCTGAAGAAGCTACCCACGCTCGACGCCCGGCAGGAGCGGCGCAAGCGTGCCCTGACCCGGATGTACGAGCGGAGGCAGGCGGACCTCGACCTCGAACGGCGTGAGGGGTTCGGCTGGAAGGGCGCCACGGTGCTCGGCTGGTCGGGGATGCGCGGCGTGGTGACCCTCGCCGCGGCGCAGTCGCTGCCGTCGTCGTTCGCGTACCGCGAGCAGCTCGTCCTGATCGCGTTCACGGTGGCGGTCACCACCCTTCTGGTGCAGGGCAGTACCCTGCCCTGGCTCATCCGGGTGCTGCGCATCGAGGGGATCGACGTCGAGTCGGACCGCGAGGAATCAGCCACCCTGTTCGACGAACTGCGGACCGAGGGGCTGCGGGTCCTCGAGGATCCGGCGCCGATCGTCGGCGAGGGCGTGGAGGTGGACCAGGACGTGCTGGACCGCGTGCGGACGGACACGGGGATGCGCTCCGAGTTCGAGTGGGAGAAGGCCCGCCTGCCGGAGCAGAGGCTCGTGCGCTCCCCGCACCGCCAGTACCGCGACCTCCGGCTCGCCGTCCTCGACGCCGAGCGGCAGGCGCTCCTGGCCGCTCGCTCGCGCGGAACCTACTCGTCGCGTGTCCTCGCGAAGGCCCAGCGCATCCTCGACGTCGAGGAGACGCGGTTGCGTCCGCGGAGCGGGCCGTCCAGCTGAGGACCACCGTGACGGCGAAGCACGGGCTCGAGGACCTCGTCGGAGGAGGAGGCGCTCCCGAAGATCATGCTCACCGAGTCCGCCGTCACGCGTCGAGGCGCCACTGGTCCAGATGTACCTTCTCCCCGCGTTGGGTGCCGAGAGAGCTCCCCACCACCCTGAATCCTGCACGAGCGGCCACCCGTTCGCTCGCGGTGTTGTCGGAGATGGTCTCGAGCATCACGGCGGCGAACCGCTGGGCGAACAGCCATTCGTTCAGGAGCCGCACGGCGAGAGTTGCCGTGCCACGGCCCCGACCGCGCGGGGCCAGGACGTAGAAGACCATCGGCATGGAGACGTCGAGCAGTCCCATTCCCGCGGTGCCGACCGCGACGCCGTCCACCACGACCGCATAGCGGCCGGCCAGGCGTTGCTCGTGGCGTTCGTGCGACCGGATGATCCGGCGTCGCGCGCTTGCCTCGTCGAGGTCGGAGGGGTAATAGGTCCAGCGCGGCACATCGGGTACCCGGCTGAGCTCGTACTCGAGCCGCCAGTCCTCGTCCCGGAGGGTGCGCAGCGTCAGCGGGCCTCGGCGCAACTCATCGGGCAGGGCGACGGGGAACACGGAGCTCCACTCCTCGGGATGGTCGGGCGGTGGTGCCGACAGGCTACGCCACAGCCCGCCCTGCCGCTCGTCACGGCTCACGGCTCACGGTGGGGGAGCACTGCGTTCCCGGCGCACTGACGTCTCCCGCCCCATGATTCCCGATCGCCGGACGCCCCGGATGACGGCCACCGCGAAGGCGATCCGGGCCGTCAGCAGGACCGACCAGATGTACTCCGGCTCGCCCAGTCCCAGCCCTGCCAGGACGAGCAACGCGGGGAGGGTGAACGCGCAGCTCACCAGGAACAGGGCTCTCATGCCGAACGTCGGCGCCTCGATGATCTTCATGGAGGCGAAGAGAAAGCCCGTCACGGGTTCGAGCAGCAGCTGGGCCGCGAGCAGCCCCACGAGGACGAGGCTCACTGATTCCGGGAGGATCCCCGCCACTTCGAGCAGGAGGAGCACGACGGCGCCTGCGGCCAGGAGTGCGGTGACCACGACCAGCATCCGGCGGACCAGCTCGCCTTTCAGCTCACCGGCGGCGACCGAGAGGCGGCCGCCGACCATCCCGAATTGCTTGAGGGGCAGCACCAGTGTCCTCACGAGTGCGGTGGCGGTCAGTACCGCGGCGCCGGCGTCCACGTCCTGCCACGTCGCCACGAGGCCGGCGGTGAGGAAGACCGACATCAGGATCAGTCCGTCCGCCGCTGCTGCTGCCACGGGAGGCACCTGCCTGAGGGTCGCCGACGGGGCCCGGAGGACGGTGGTGAGCGCCTCGCGCCACAGCCCATCGAGTTCCGTGTCCCAGGCACGGCGGACGGCTCGGGATCTCAGGACGAGCACCGTGGCGTCGGACGCGGCGTTGACGAGCGCCACGCAGGTGAGAGCGAGCACCGCGTTCTCAGGGACCATTCTCGTGACCACGATCGCCGAGGTGAGGGCGACACCCGCCGAGATCAGGCTGAGTTGCAGGACCTTCCCGTCGGCGTTCCTGACCTGCAGCAGGCCGGTCTGCCAGGAGGTGAAGACGGTCGCGACGAGGCTGATGATCGAGACGTACCAGTAGACGACGAACTGGACCGGGTCGATCCCGCCGAGCACCGAGGGAAGGACGACGCCGGCGGTCACCGCGACCACCGTAATCAGGCCCGCCCCGGCGAAGGCCACCGCTCCGCGCTCGATGGCTATGGCACGCGCACCGGCTCCGCCCCGGAGCTTCTTGATCGCGAAGACCGTCGTGATGTTCAGCCCGACCAGCGCCACGATCGTGAGCCCGAGGAACTGCGAGGAGAGACCGAGCGTCGCGGCGGCGGCCGGCCCGTAGGTCGCCCCGATCAGGAGCAGCAGCACGGAGGCGCGCGCACCGGGGATGAACGTGGCCAGCGCCGCGATCGAACCGAGCCGCAGGAACTGCTTCATCGTGCACTCCTCGGGGCGCCATCGTGCCTGATTCGCTTCTCCACCCAGGGACGTCGTCCCGGCCGCGAGCCGACCTGCCGTCGTCGCCCATCCCACTCTGCCGCATCGGAACGTGGGCATGTGCTCAGCTGCCCACGGAAGGAACGCCCACCGTGGGAGGGTCCGAGCCCCCCGAAGTCAGAGCCCGCGGAGTCAGAGCCCCCGGAGTGAGAGCCCGCGGACTCAGAGGCCGAGGAGTTCCTCGATGGGCCCGAGTCCGAAGAAGACGACGAACGCCGCGGCAACGGCCCACATCAACGGGTGCACCTCACGGCCACGGCCCTGGATGGCACGGATCAGGACGAAGGCGATGAACCCGGCGCCCAGGCCGTTCGCGATCGAGTAGGTGAACGGCATGAGGATGAAGGTGAGGAACGCCGGGATGGCGATGCCCCAGTCGTCGAAGTCGATGCGGCCCACCTGCGCCACCATCATGAAGCCCACCACCACGAGCGCCGGGGCCACGGCCTCGAAGGGCACGAGGCTGATGAGCGGGGTGAAGAACATCGCGAGCAGGAACAGCACGCCGGTCACCACGTTCGCGAGGCCCGTCCGGGCGCCTTCGCCGATGCCCGCACCGGACTCGACGTAGATCTGGTTGGAGGAGACGGACCCGGCTCCGCCGGCCACGGCTCCGAGCGCGTCGACCACGAGCACGCGGTTCACGCCCGGGATGTTTCCCTTCGCGTCCACGAGCTTCGCCTCGTTGGCCAGGCCCACCATGGTGCCCATCGCGTCGAAGAAGATGCTGAGCAGGATGGTGAAGGTGAGCAGCAGCGCCGCGGTCCCGCCGAGGTGCCCGAAGGCCCCGAACAGGCTCACGTTGCCGATCAGGCTGAGGTCCGGCACGCCCACCCATGCTCCGGAGGGCAGTTCGGGAACCACCAGTGACCATCCGGCGGGGTTCGGTTCCTGCCCGGGTGTGAAGCTCGGCCCCACATCGAACACGGCCTCGAGGACGACGGCGAGAGCGGTGGCGGCGAGCACGCCGATGAGGATGCCGCCGCGCACCTTGCGGACCACCAGCGCGATGGTCAGGATGAGGCCGACGACGAACACCAGCGTGGGCCAGCCGATCAGCACGCCGCCGAAACCGAGACCCACGGGCACCGTGGTGCCGGCGACGTCGGGCACACGCCGCACGAAGCCCGCGTTGACGAGCCCGATCAGCGCGATGAAGAGTCCGATCCCGACCACGATCGCCGTCTTCAGGCTCTCGGGTACCGCGTTGAACACGGCCGTTCGGAACCCGGTCAGCACCAGGACCAGCATGGTGAGGCCAGCCAGCATCACGAGGCCCATGATGTCCGGCCACGTGAGCCCGGGATTCGTGGCGACCGTGATGGCCACGAACGCGTTGACGCCGAGGCCGGTGGCCAGCGCGAACGGGTACTTGGCCCAGGCGCCCATCAGGATGGTCAGCACGCCGGCCACGAGCGCGGTGACGGCGGCTACCCGCTCGAACCCGAGCTCCGCTCCCGAGGAGTCGGCGCCCGCGAGGATGAGCGGGTTCAGCACCACGATGTAGCTCATGGCGAAGAACGTGGCGAGGCCGCCACGGATCTCCCGGGAGAACGTGGACCCCCGCTGCGTGATGTGGAAGTAGCGGTCCAGCACGGAACCGGTGGTGAGCATGGGGATCCTTGGGCGGAAGGGGCGTGGACGGTCGCAGGAATTCTATCCGGCGGCCTGTGACGAACGTGTTTCGCCCCTTCGTCGGCCGGAGGTGCTGCACGGGCTGTCGAAGCCGCCGGTCCAGCGGGCCCTCAGGGTCTCCGCGTAGGCTGGTCGTATGGCTGCCCTCCCGTCCCCGCCCGCACAGCGTCCCGAGCCCGCGGAGGCCGGTCGCCGTCGTCGCCCGGCCCTGGCCCCCCTCGTCACCGCCGCCCTGCTCGCGCTCGCGGTGTTGATCGGCGGGAGCGCCCCGGCCAGCGCGCACGACGAGCTGACGGGCACCACCCCGGCCGAGGGTGCCTCCGTGGCCGTGCTGCCTCCCAGCCTGGAACTGAACTTCTCGAACGTTCCCTCGGGCCTCGGCGCCCAGGTGCAGGTGGTGGACGAGTCGGGTACCGACTGGGCTGATGGGGCCGTGCAGATCGTGGACCGCACCGCCACCCAGGCCCTCCGCGCCGGTGCGCCGGCAGGGGAGTACACGGTGAATTGGCGCGTGGTCAGCTCGGATTCCCACCCGATCGAGGGTTCGTTCGTGTTCACCGCGCAGCAGGGCTCGACGACGGTGCCCGACGCCGCCGGTACCGCGGCTCCCGTGGAGACACAGGAGGACCAGGCGGGCGAGATCCAGACGGCGGGAGTGAGCGATTTCCCGTGGAGCATCGTGCTCATGATCGCCGCGCTGGTGGCGATCGCCGTCGCACTCGCGGTCACCGCGCGGAAGCGGTTGGGCGCCGGTCGGCAGTAGCCCGGAACGCCCTTACAAGGAGCGCGCAACGCCCCTGGCAGGAGCTCGCACAGGGCAGCTCCTGCGCTACAGGGCCGGTTCGGGACGCGATCAGGCGAGTGCGGTGTGGAGCCTCGACGGCCGTCAGGCCCGCAGGATCAGGCGCGCAGCGGGGAGATCGCCGCGAGCGGCGGGGTGAGCCGGTTGAGGGCGGAGGGTCCCTGCGCCACGATGGCGTCGCTGACCAGCTTGGCCTGCCGGACGATCTCCCGCGTGGTGGGTGTGAGCATCTCGCCCACGCCCACGAGGTGGAGCCCGATGGAGCGGAGCGCCGCCTTGAGGTCACGGCCGATCGCGATGCCCATCGATCTCAGGAACTTCCGCAGTTCGTTCTGCGGGTACTTCGTGAGGACCACGTGATCGGCGAGGAGCACGCCGTCGGCCGTCTGGACCGCCCACTTCTTGCGGCCCACCGGGGTGGTGAGGAGTTTCGGGTGTCCGATGATGCTGAGGTGCTCTGCCACGGTGGTCTGGCGGACGTCGAGCTGGTGGGCCGCGGCGTATCCGCGGAGCAGGCGCATGAGCTCCGTGCGTTCCGTGAGGGAGATGGTGTCCGTCATGACGGTGCGCATGGCGCCGGAGTCGGCGCATTCAAGGCTCTCCACGACGATCGAGTCGATCCCGCGGCGGCTGAGCTCACTCGCGACGGCGAGGCCGGAGAGCCCTGAACCGATCACCACGGTGCTCGTGGACTCGGCGGCCTGGGGCATCGCGGACGCTGACCGGGCCGGGTCGAGCGGCAGGGAATTCACCAAAGAACCTCCACGAAGCATTGGTTCCGTACGGCCCGGCGCCTCTTCCGGGCCGTACGGACTCTTGGCTGCGAACGGGTCAGCCAAGAGCACTACGCGCGGGGTTCGTCCCGGAATTCGGGAGACCCCCGCAACGGGTCACTGAAGACTATAGAACTTCGAGGGTGGTGGATAGACCGATCCGGACCTCGTGCGCTACAAAGGGTGGACCCGCTGCGGCACGTGGTGGGAGTGGGGCCGAGGGAGGTCTGCCGTGGGCAGTGAACACGCACGAGGGTCATCGCCGGAGTCCCGGCCGGCGCCGGTTCCGCACGGCGTCGTCGTCGGCGTCGACGGTTCGGACCAGAGCACCTGCGCCCTGCTGTGGGCGGCTCAGGAGGCGGCGCGTCGCCGGGCTCCGCTGTACGTCGTGACCGCCTACACGGTGCCGGTCTTCGCTGCCTCCAGCATGGACGCCGGGTATGCGACGGTGGACGACGACGTGATCCGCGAGAGCGCGCAGACCGTCCTCGCCGAGTCCGTCCAGCACCTCGACGGCATGGACCTCGAGGTCCACACGCGCATCGAGGCCGGTGACGCCGCGGGCGTGCTGCTGGACCTCTCGGAGGACGCGGAACTCATGGTGGTCGGGTCCCGCGGCCGCGGCGGCTTCGTGGGAAGGCTCCTGGGGTCCGTGAGCAGTGCGCTCCCCGCTCATTCCACGTGCCCGACGGCGGTCATCCCCGTGTGCACGGGGGCGCGGCTCGGGCGGCCGGACCTCGGGCAGAAGTCCGCGAAGGCCGGGAGGGGCCGCATTGCGCCTCCCGCCACGGTGGAGGACGTGGTGGTGGTGGGCGTCGACGGTTCCGAGCAGGCGCGGATGGCCTCGCTCGTCGCCGCCGAGGAGGCGCGCGCCCGTGACCGGAGCCTCCGTGTGGTCTGCTCGGTGGCTCCCTTCAACGGTTCGCTGGCCTGGGTGCCGGCACCCGTGGACCGCGAGGCCCTGCATGCCGACCTCGCCGTCCAGCTCGCCGCCGGCCGTGACTGGCTGCAGAGCCACTACCCCGACGTCGAGATCACCGTGGAGCTCAAGGACGGCCCTCCCGCCGAGGTGCTGATCGCCGCGTCCGCGACGTCCGAGCTGCTCGTCCTCGGGACGCGCGGCAGGGGAGGGTTCGCGGGCATGCTCATGGGGTCCACCAGCCAGGGGGTGCTGCATCACGCGCGAGGCCCGGTGCTGGTGGTCCCGGACCGCCCGGACCCGCGCCTGGAGGACCGCAAGCGTTTCGGCCCGATGGTGCGCTGAGCGCTCGGTCAGCCCCACCCGAGTTCGTGGAGGCGCTCGTCGTCGATCCCGAAGTGGTGGGCGATCTCGTGGACCACCGTCACCAGGATCTCCTCCACGAGGTCGTCGCGCGAGTCGCAGAGCCGCATGAGGGGGCCGCGGAAGATGCTGATGCGGTCGGGGAGGGAGCCGGCCTCCCACCAGGAATCGCGTTCGGTCAGCGGGGTGCCCTCGTAGAGTCCGAGGAGTTCGGTGTCCGCGGGTTCGCCGGGCGCCGGTTCGTACTCCTCGACCACGAAGATCGCCACGTTGTCCATGGCCTGGGCGAGATCGTCGGGTATGCGGTCGATCGCGTCGTCGACGGCTTCCTCGAACTCTTCCCGGCTGATCTCGAACGGCACGCCCTGATCGTACCGACCCGCGCCGCACCCGCCGGTCAGGCCGATCAGGCGCGAGGCAGGGTCCGGGAAGCAGATTTTGTGGATCGGGAAGCGAGCCCCTATAGTTTTACAGGTCCACGACGGGGAGAGACCCACCGGAAGAGCACGTGTCCGGGGAGTCGCAGGAACCCCTCCCGTGGGTCCGGGCCCCCATCGTTTAGCGGCCTAGGACACCGCCCTTTCACGGCGGCAGCACGGGTTCGAATCCCGTTGGGGGTACGCAGGTCATCGCCTCTAGGGGCGGTCGGTCGACCGGACAAGTGCTGGTAGGCTGAAAAGCCTGCACACGTGAAAATGCAGTTCGCAAGGCCCTGTAGCGCAGTTGGTTAGCGCGCCGCCCTGTCACGGCGGAGGTCGCGGGTTCAAGTCCCGTCAGGGTCGCTCAGGCGGCCGGAATCCTCGAGGAAACCGGCTCGGCTGGAGACGGTGATCATCACTACGATGGTCGCAAGGCTCTGTAGCTCAGTTGGTAGAGCGTTCGACTGAAAATCGAGAGGTCACCGGATCGACGCCGGTCGGAGCCACGTCGAGAAACCCGCACTTCCCCCAGGGAAGGCGGGTTTTTTCGTGTCCCCGAAAGCCTCTCCCGGCGGGGACCTGGGCGTGCTGCGCCTCCCCGTCGGCTCGCGGCAGCTTCTCCTCGCAATCTGGGAACGTTCCCAGTAGGTTCGTGAACGTCCCTGTTCAACGAAGAAGTTGGAGCACGCGCATGCTGCAGTACCCCTCCCCGTTCCTCCGCCGGCTGGTCGCGTCCCTCGCGGTGACCGCCGTCGTCCTCAGCCCCGCGCTCCCTGCCGCGGGCGCCCCCGCGCCCGGAAGCCCGACCACCATGAGCCCGATCGCGCCCGCCGCGGAGGGTGCCGCATCGGTGAACCTCGATCTCTCCGGTACCTGGAAGTTCGTGGCCGGAGATGCCCCCGAGTACGCGGACCCGGCCTTCGACGACGCCGCCTGGACCTCCCTGCAGGTCCCGCAGACCGACGGCGCCCCCCAGTTCGCCGACTACGACGGCTTCGGCTGGTACCGCCTCACCTTCGACCTCCCGGCCGGTGCGGACGGCCAGAACCTCGTGGCCTCCCTCGGGTTCCTCGACGACGTCGACGAGGCCTTCCTGAACGGTGTGAAGATCGGCGGCTCGGGATCCATGCCGCCGAACGCGCAGAGCCAGTGGTTCGAGCAGCGGCTCTACCCGGTGCCCGCCGACGCGCCCGTCTTCGGCGGCACGAATACGCTCGCCGTCCGGGTCTACGACATGTCCGGCGGAGGTGGCTGGTACCAGGGCCCCGTGGGGATCTTCTCGAAGGACGCCGTGCGCGAGGAGGTCTACGGCATCGCCGGAGCGCCCGCGGACACGGCGACCACCGCCTGGGTCACGGACCTGCTCGAGCAGCAGGCCGATGCGCTCGCCCGCGGCGACGTGGACGCCTACCTCGAGACCCTCGCCGGCGGCTACTTCCACGACGGCCGCGACCTCGAGCGGCGTGAGCGTGAACTGCGCGACTGGGTCGCCGCGTCCGGGACGCTCCGGCTCGACGACGCCGGCGTGGAGGTCATCGCGGCCGAGGACGGGCGCCTGCTCGTCGACACGAACCGCACCATCTCCGGCACGAAGGACGGCGTCCCGTTCGACTTCCAGCCCCGCACGCAGGAGTTCCTGACCATCGACGCCGCCACGCGGACCGAGAGCGGCAACCTCTCGCGGTTCTTCCGGGACGCCGTCGAGTCCGACCTCGAGGGCGCACGGCGCGAGTACGTGACGTACCTGCCGCCGTCCTACCTCGAGGAACCGAACCGCGAGTACCCCGTGGTGTACCTGCTCCACGGCGTGAACGGCGGCAGCCGTGAGTGGGAGCCGCGTGACTTCGGCGCCACCCTCGACGCGCTGTACACCTCCGGCGGGCTCGAGGAGTCGATCGTCATCATGCCCGACGGCGAATCACTCTGGTACGTGGACAACGAGGGCGGCACGCCCTGGCGCAGCATGTTCATCGACGACCTGATCCCGCAGGTCGACGCCGAGTACCGGACCATCGCGGACCGTGAGTTCCGCGGCCTCTCGGGCGTGTCCATGGGCGGCTTCGGCGCGTATTCGATCGGGCTGGCGCATCCGGAGCTCTTCTCGTCCCTCGCCTCCCACATGGGCGCGCTGAACCTCGCGCCGGCCGTGGTCGGCGTGACCTCACCCGGCGGACCCCCGGGGCAGTCGCTCTCCCCGCTCGCCGACGTCGCCGCGAGGACCACGGAGCAGCTCTCGCAGTACGACTTCTTCTACGACGCCTGCGAGGAGGACGACTTCCGCTTCGACAACGCCGTCCGCTCGCTCGACGGCCTGCTGACGGCCAAGGGCGTCCTGTACACCTCGGCGATCTACCCCACCGGACGTCACAACGACGACTGCTGGGTGCCGCGCGTGGCGGACTCCTTCGGCCTGCACTCGCACCACGTGCGTGAGGTCCTCGAGGCCGACACCACCGCTCCGACGGTGGCGCTCTCGCTCGATCAGGCCTCGCGCACCGTGAGCCTCTCGGCCACCGACGCGTCCGGCCTCGCGCGCCTCGAGTACTCCCTCCGCGCGAAGGGCCCGTTCACGGAGTACGTGGAGCCCATCGCCCTCGGCAAGGGAGCCGCGACGGTGTACGTGCGCGCGGTCGACGCCGCTGGTAACGCCAGCGCTGTCACCGAGGAGAAGTTCCTGCCGCCGAAGGCGAAGGGCGGCAAGCGCTGACCACGGGCCCTGCTGGGAGGAAGGTGCACGGGCGCCCTCCTCCCAGCGAACTCCGGGGTGGTTCGCCTACCATCACAGAGGGCCGTCACGGCGCTCCTGCTGTTGCCTCTGGGAACCATCGAGGAGAGTAGTGGGGGTTCCGCGCGTTGTACCCCTGGTGCCGCACCGCGCGCCTGGAGAACCCGCACCATCCGAGAACGCACCACCGCGAACGTACCGAGCACGCAGGGGCACGTGCCGTGCGCTCACCGAGTCGAGAGGGCACCCGTGAGACTGCTGTATCCCGCCATCGGGCTCTGCGTCCTCTCGTTGGCCCTGACCGGATGCAGCACCGGTGGGTCCGCACCCACCGAGACCATGCTCTCCATGCCGGCCAGCCCGTCTCCCCCCACGGAGGGCCCGGCGCCGACCCCGGACCCGCAGGCGGGTGACGCCTCGGGAACCGGCCCCGACGGCGGCGCGCGGCCGGATGCCGTTCCCGCCACGGCGTCACCGCACTGCGTGATCGTGGCCGGCGGGGTGACCACCGCGATGCTGGCGCCCCTCACCCTCCGGTCCGAGAGCGATCCGAAGGAGCTCGTGGCACTCCGGCAGCAGATCCTCGACCTCCGCGGGAAGGTGCCTGCCGACCTGCAGGACGACTTCGAGGTCATGGCGGAGTCCGTCGAGGCACCTCCGCGCGGTTCGGGCACGTTCGACGAGCGGTCCTTCCGGGACGCGATGGTCCCCGTGCAGGACTGGCTCGCGCAGCACTGCGCCCACTCCTGAGGACACCGGTGCGTCGGCCGCCCGAGGCCGCTGCCCGACGTCGATGAGTAGCCCGCCGCAGGACGTCGGTGCGTCGGCCGCAGAAGGCCGCGCCGGTGCGTGCGCAGTGGCTTAGGCTGGGCTCACGCGAAAGGGGACCGTCCGATGATCGATCAACCGAGTGCACCGCCGCCGCTGACCGGCGTCGCGCCTGCCGGGAGGACCGTGATCGGCGATCCGGCGGCGGCGAAGATCGCAGCCATCGCCGCACGAGCCGTTCCCGGTGTGCACACCCTCGGGGCGGGGAGCGGCAGAGCGCTCGGGGCCATCCGTGACGCCGTCGGAGCCTCCGATCTCTCGCACGGCGTGAAGGTGGAGGTGGGCCAGACCCAGCTCGCCGTGGACATCAGCCTGATCGCCGAGTACGGGTACCCGCTGAACGTCCTTGCGGACACCGTCCGCGCGGCGGTGTACGACGCCCTGACCGATCTCGTGGGGCTGGAGGTCATCGAGATCAACGTGGAGGTGCTCGACGTGCACCTGCCGCAGCCCACGACGTCGGACGCGCGCGCCGAATCACCCGCCGACTCACGCGCGGGTTCGAGGTCAGGGGCGCGATCGGACTCCGGGTCGTTCCCCCAGCGATCGGTGGAGCCGAGCGCCCGGCCCACCGGAGCCACCCCCGTCACGATCGTCGAGTGAGGACACCATGACTCCCACCACCCTCGGCATGCTGACCGGGGCGGTCCTCGCCTTCGCCGCGCTGATCTTCGGCTTCTGGGGCTTCCTGCTGACCCTCGTCCTGGTGCTCTGCGGCGCCGTCGTGGGGCGTGTCGTGGAGGGCAAGCTCGACGTCCGCGGCGTACTCGACGCCCTGTCCGGCCGACGCTCGTCGTCGTGACGGCGGAGCCCTCCCTCGCCGACGCGCCGTCGGCACGCCCGCGGACGGCGGCGGGGCACAACCGCATCACGGGCCAGGCCCTCACCAGCACGGCCAGGGCGGTGGCGGGCGAGGTGCTCGGCGTCGAGCCCTCACAGGTGCGGGTCACGCTCTCCGACGACCGCGGTCTGCTCGCCCTCCTGCTCGCGCTGCCCCTGTCCGTGCCTCCGCTGACCCGCGTGCTGGAGGATCCGGCCGTGGTCGGAATCTTCGGCGGCCCCCTCCGGGAGCGCGCCGAAGCCGCTCGTTCGCCCATCCGCGAGCGTGTGCAGCAGCTCACCGGGGCCCACGTGAGCCGCGTGGACATCCGCGTGGTCGGGACCACCGTGACGAGAGGCGCGAGGGTCCGGTGAGCGTCCCGCCCGCCGACCGCGCGACGGCGCCGCACATCGCGCGGCTCGTGCGCCGCGAACTGCACTCCTCACGCGCCGTTGCCTCCGTCGTCACAGCCGCACTGCTTGTGCTCGCCTGCCTCGTCCTTCTGTTCGAGGTGCTCCTCGAGGCAGCGCGGGACGAACCGTTCCTGCTCAACCTCGACGCCGCGGCGGCCTGGCTCGGGGCCCTGCCCGGTGGCGTGCCCCCCTCGCTGCTCGGGGCGGGGTCCGCGCTTCTCCTCGTCCTGGGCGCACTGCTCCTGATGCTGGCCCTGCTGCCCGGCAGACGGGCGCGCTACACCATCCCGGACGGGCGGGCCGCCGTCGTCGTGGATGCCGAGGTGGTGGCGTCCTCCCTGGCGCGCCGCGCCCGGCTCGCCGCCGGCGTCACGCCGGAGCAGGTCCTCGTGACCGTCGCGAGGTCCTCGGTCTCCGTACGGATCAGGCCCACCTCGGGTATCCCGGTGGACGCCGAAGCCGTGCGGCTCGCGGTCGCCGACGATCTCGAGCGCGCGTCCGTCAGCCCGCAGCCACGCATCTCCGTGCAGGTCAGCGAGTCAGGGGTGATCGGCCAGTGAACACCACGCCGCGTCTGCTGAACAGGCTCGTGCTCGCCGTCGTCGGGCTCCTCTGCCTGGCCGCCGGAGCGGCAGGGATAGCCCTGCTCGTGCTCCCCGGTGCCGCCTCGTGGTGGGGAGACGCCGCGCCGCGGGTGGGGGAGACCCTGCAGGGCGTCCGCGCGGACACGACGGCCGCGGGGCAGCCGGACACCTGGTTGTGGATCGCTCTCGCGGCCGGGCTCGTGCTGCTGATCGTGCTCCTCGTCCTCTGGGTCCTCGCGCAGGGCAGGGGCCGCGCCGGAGTGTTCCTGACCGGGGCGGACGGCCCCACGGGGCGCGGCACTGCCGGCAGCAGCGGCTCTGAGGGCACTGAGGGCACTGCCGGCACGGTCACCATTTCCGCCGCCGCGGCGGAGCAGGTCCTCAGGGCAGCGCTGCTGGAGCGGCCGGATCTCGTGGGGGCGTCCGTGAGCACGTGGTTCGTGCGCGGCGTACCGGGGCTCCGCGTGCGGGTGCAGCCGCGCAAGGGCACGCCACCCTACGAGGTGGCGGCGGAGGTCTCGCGGCTGGTGGAGGCGCTGGACGCCGTCATGGGTACATGCGTGCCCGTGCTGATCAGCATCCGGACCGGAAGCCGTGTGCGGTGGTCGAGGGCAGAGCGCGTCGTCTGAGGTGTGAGCCGGGTCACGGTTCCGTATCGATCCCGGGATATCCACAATATCGCTGGATGTAAGCGCTTACTGTTGCGGAACCGAATCAGTGAGGCGGCACACGACCGGTAGGGCGGCAGCGACGCCATGAACCCTCGAACGGTGTACCGCACGACAAAGGAGTCTGTTTCAATGGCGAACATTCGCTCACGGAAGTTTGTGCTGCCGGTTGCGGCACTCAGCGTTTCCCTCCTCGCCCTTGCCGGGTGCGGTTCCGAAGGATCCGACGGCGCCGGCGCAACCGACGCAGACTGCGCCGACTACGAGTCCTACGGGACCTTCGACGGCGCCGAGGTCAGCGTCTACTCCACGATCGTGGACCTCGAGGCGGAGCGCCTCGAGGAGTCCTGGGCCGACTTCAGTGAGTGCACCGGCATCGAGGTCGCCTACGAGGGCTCGAAGGAGTTCGAGACCCAGATCGGTGTCCGTGCCCAGGGCGGCACCGCACCCGACCTCGCGATCTTCCCTCAGCCCGGTCTCCTGGCCGACCAGGCACCGAACCTCAAGCCGGCGCCCCAGGCCGTCTCCGATCTGGTGGACGAGAACTGGTCCGCGGACTGGAAGACCTACGGCACCGTGGACGGCACGTTCTACGCGGCGCCGATGCTCGCGAGCGTCAAGGGCTACGTCTGGTACGTCCCGGCCACCTTCGAGGAGAAGGGCTGGGAGGTCCCCACCACCTGGGACGAGATGCAGGAGCTCACCGAGAAGATCGCCGGCGAGGATGAGGAGATGAAGGCCTGGTGCGCCGGCTTCGAGTCCGGTGAGGCGACCGGCTGGCCCGGGACCGACTGGGTCGAGGACGCAGTGCTCCGTGAGCACGGCCCCGAGGTCTACGACCAGTGGGTCACGCACGAGATCCCGTTCAACGACCCCAGGATCGTCGACTCGTTCGACCGCGTGGGCGAGATCCTGAAGAGCGACGACTACGTCAACGGCGGTTTCGGTGACGTCCGGTCCATCCTCTCCACGGCGTTCGCCGAGGCGGGTCAGCCCGTACTCGACGGCTCCTGCGCCATGCACCATCAGGCCTCCTTCCAGGCCGCCAACTGGCCCGAGGAGACCGTGGTCGCGGAGGACGGCGACGTGTGGGCCTTCATCACGCCGCCGATCGATGCCTCGCAGGGCACCGCGATCACCGGCGGCGGCGAGCTCATCGGAGCCTACGCCGACCGTCCCGAGGTCCAGGCACTCCAGACCTACCTCGCCAGCGCGGAGTTCGCCAACACCCGCGTGGCCCTGGGCGGGGCGATCAGTGCCAACACGGGCCTGGATCCCGAGAACGCGCAGTCGGAACTCGACCGTCAGTCCATCGAGCTGCTGCAGGACCCGAATACGGTGTTCCGCTTCGACGGCTCGGACCTCATGCCCGGCGCCGTCGGTGCCAACTCCTTCTGGAGCGGCATCGTGAACTGGATCAACGGCTCCTCCACGGAGGAAGTCACGCAGACCGTCGAGGACAGCTGGCCCTCCTCCTGATCGGGTAGCGGGACGGGTGGCACGCCGACTCCGGTCGGCGTGCCACCCGTCCGCACCTGCTTCCCCTCGACACCCGCACCCCAGGAGGCCCGGCCGTGGAAGACATTGCAGAAAAAGGTATTCAGGTGGTCATCGGGCTCGCGGTCTTCGCCGCGATCATCGGACTGATCATGCTCGTGGTGGATCGTGCGCCGAAGTCCGGCAGGGAGAAGATCCAGGTGGCGGCGTTCCTCGCGCCGGCACTGATCCTCCTGGCGGTCGGGCTCGTGTTCCCGGCGCTCCAGACGTCCTACCTCTCCCTCACGGATCGCAACGGCGACTTCGTGGGGCTCGACAACTTCGTATGGATGTTCACGCAGGCCGAGGCTCTCGTGACCCTGCGGAACACGGTGATCTGGGTGGTCCTCGTGCCCCTCCTGGCGTCGTCGATCGGTCTCGCGTACGCGGTGTTCATCGACCGCGCGCGCGGCGAGAAGGCCCTGAAGGCCCTCGTGTTCATGCCCATGGCCATCTCGTTCGTGGGAGCCGGCGTGATCTGGCGCTTCGTCTACGCGTACAAGGGCCCGGAGCAGGATCAGATCGGACTGCTCAACCAGGTCCTCGTCTGGTTCGGCCAGGAGCCCAAGCAGTTCCTGCTCGATGCCCCGGAGAACACCCTGTTCCTCATCGCGGTCATGATCTGGATCCAGACGGGCTTCGCCATGGTGGTGCTCTCGGCCGCGATCAAGGGCATCCCGACCGAGATCGTCGAAGCGGCACGGCTCGACGGCGCCAGCGCGTGGCAGCAGTTCCGCAACGTCACCATCCCCACCATCCGTGGCTCGCTGATCGTCGTGGTCACCACCATCACGATCGGCACGCTCAAGGTCTTCGACATCGTCCGGACCATGACCGCCGGTCAGTACGAGACCTCCGTGGTGGCCAACGAGATGTACACCCAGGCGTTCAGGGCGGGTGAGCCCGGTAGGGGCGCTGCGCTGGCGCTGGTCCTGTTCCTCCTGGTGCTGCCCGTGGTCGTGTACAACGCCCGGCTGCTCCGCAAGCAGAAGGAGATCCGATGAGTACGGTGCCCCTCGAGAACAAGGAGCCGCTCCTGCCCGAGGTCGTCGAGGAGACACCGCAGGAACGCCCCACGATGCAGAAGCGCGTGAAGCAGCGCCTCACCTCGCGCCGCGCGACCGCTGCCGCCGTGATCATCGCGATCATCTGGACGGTGCCCACGTTCGGCCTGCTGATCTCCTCCTTCCGCCCGGAGGACAACATCAAGGGCAACGGGTGGTGGAACGTCCTCACCGACCGCCAGTTCACGCTCGAGAACTACGCCGACGTGCTGAGCCCCGGCGGGAGCCAGTCGCCCAACCTGCTCTCCTACTTCGTGAACTCGCTGGCGATCGTCATCCCCGGCACCATCTTCACGCTGGTGCTCGGGGCCATGGCCGCCTACATGTTCGCCTGGGGGAGGTTCCGGGGCAAGGACGGCCTGTTCATCTTCGTCTTCGCCCTGCAGATCGTGCCCCTCCAGATGGCCCTGATCCCCCTGCTGCAGCTGTTCACGCAGGTGCTCACGATCGGCGACTTCCAGCTCCTGCCGTCCGGCACGTACGCGCAGCTCTGGGTGGCGCACACCATCTTCGGCCTGCCGCTGGCCATCTTCCTGCTCCACAACTTCATCGCGGAGATCCCCGGCGAGGTCATCGAGGCGGCTCGGGTGGACGGTGCCGGTCACAGCACCATCTTCTGGCGCATCATCATCCCCCTGGCCACGCCGGCGCTGGCCTCCTTCGGCATCTTCCAGTTCCTGTGGCTCTGGAACGACCTCCTGGTGGCGCTCGTGTTCTCGGGCGGAGGCGCCGACGTCGCGCCCATCACCCAGCGCCTCGCCGAGATCCAGGGCTCACGCGGTGGCGAGTGGCAGCGGCTCACGGCGGGGGCCTTCGTGTCCATCATCGTGCCGCTGGCCGTCTTCTTCGGCCTGCAGCGCTACTTCGTCCGGGGCCTGCTCGCCGGAGGCCTGAAGGGTTGAGGGTATGACCAGCATCGACGACGTCGCGGCATCCCTCGGGGTGTCCACGGCCACGGTGTCCCGGGCCCTGCGCGGGCTGCCGGGCGTGGCCGAGCAGACACGCGAGCGGGTGACCGCGACCGCGAGGAAGCTCGGCTACGTGCCGTCGTCGGCGGCATCCGGGCTCGCCTCCGGCCGCACCATGGCCATGGGCGTGCTGGTCCCCGTCATCGATCGATGGTTCTTCTCGGCCGTGCTCGAGGGAGTGGACCGCCGGTTGCGCGCTGAGGGCTACGACCTCATCCTGTTCAGCCTCGGGGGCGACGGCGTCAACCGCGACCGCGTGTTCCACCGCTCCATCCTGCGCAAGCGCATCGACGCCCTGCTGGTGATGTGCATGCATCTCACCGACGAGGAGCGGGAGGCGGTGCAGCAGCTCGACTACCCCACGATCGTGATCGGCGGGGCGGTCGAGGGCGTGCGCCATGTCGGCATCGACGACGCCCAGGCCGCCCGCGACGCCGTCTCCCATCTCATCGCGCTCGGCCACACGGACATCGCGCACATGCGCGGCGGCGGGTCCTTCGACATCGACTTCGAGGTGCCACGGATCCGCGAGCAGGCGTTCCGGGACGTGATGGGCGAGCACGGTCTCACGGTCCGTGAGGAGCGGCAGGCCTTCGGTGACTTTCGCTTCGGTACCTCCCGCACCGCTGCTCTCGATCTCCTGGCCGACCCCGCCGACCGGCCGACGGCGGTCTTCTGCTCCTCCGACGAGATGGCCTTCGGTGTGCTGACGGCCGCTCGGGAACTCGGGGTGGCAGTACCGTCCGAGCTCTCGGTCATCGGTATCGACGACCACGAGTTCGCGGCACCCCTGGGTCTCACCACCATCCGCCAGGATCCCGGGGAGCAGGGCGCGTACGCGGCGGACCTCCTACTCGGCGAGCTGCTGCGGAGCGCTCCGCCCGACTACCCGCCGTCGCGCCCGCACGCGCTGATCGAGCGGTCGACCACGGGGCCGGTGCCGAAGTAGAGCGGGCCCGGCCCGGCCCCGTCAGGACGGGCTGGCGGCCTCGCCAGGACGCACGAGCAAGCCGGTCAGGACGGGCTGGCGGGCTCGTCAGGAGATGCGAGAGGGCCTGGTCAGGACGCGCGGGCGAGCTGCCGGATCGGGATCCAGCGGGAGGCGAGCCTCCGGTAGGACGCCGCCGCACTCAGCATGTCCGCCTCGGCCAGGCTCTCGATGCCGAGCCGCACGTCCATGGGGGAGTCGTCGGGGAACACGCGATCCGCCACCGGCCCGTAGTCCACCTCCACCACCGCGTCCCGGTGGAACAGCTCGAGCCACTCCACGATGTCCGTCAGCTCGTCGAGCAGGTCCATCTCCGGTGCCCCGATGGCGAGCTGCGCCACCGAGCGCCGGCCGCGATCGATGCAGTCGCCGATCTGCGCGGTGATGCGCACGGTGAGGACGCGGCCGTCGTCCTCGACGACCTCCGTGAGATCGTCCTCGTGGATCAGCGCGAACCAGGCGAAGGGGACGCCCCAGGTGGCCGAACGGGTATGCAGCTTGGCCACGGAGTCGGCGAACGTGTCGGGATCGAGCCGCGCCTGGTGTGCCTCGCGCGCCGTGTCCGGTACCAGCACGTCGATCAGCGGGCCGCGGAGGTTCTGGTCGAGGGACTCCGCGGCGAGGGTCGTCCGGACAGCGAGCTGGTTGGGGCAGTAGTAGGGCGCCGTCGTCCCGCTCGTTCCGGGGAACTGCGTGACCCGGACGAGATCGGGCTCGTGGTGCGGGAACGGGTCCGAGAGCGTGCGGAGCACGCGGCGCAGGGACTGCTCGTGGTCGAGGCGCTCCGTCAGCTCGCGCTTCCGGTCACGCTGCTCGAGGATGGCGAGCTGCTGGGCGTCCGAGAAGGCATCGAGCGGCTCGTAGACCCGCAGGTGGGACACGTAGGGGAAGGGCCCACCTCCGCCCACGGGGCTCACGGGCCGCTGAGTTCCACCACGACCGGCGCGTGGTCCGAAGCGCCCTTGCCCTTGCGCTCCTCGCGGTCTACGAAGGCGTTCGTGGCGCGCTTTGCCAGGGCGGGGGAGCCGAGCACGAAGTCGATGCGCATGCCCTCCTTCTTCGGGAAGCGCAGCTGCTTGTAGTCCCAGTAGGTGTAGAGGCCGGGGCCGGGGGTGTAGGGCCGGGCGAGGTCCGCGAAGCCGGAGTCGAGGAACGCCTGGAAGGCGGCCCGCTCAGCGGGGCTCACGTGCGTGTAGCCGCCGTTGACGAAGAGGTCGATGTCCCACACGTCGTCGTCCTGCGGGGCGATGTTCCAGTCACCCATGAGGGCGATCTGCGCCTCGGGGTCCTCGGTGATCCAGCGCTCGGCATGCCCGCGCAGGGTGTTCAGCCAGTCGATCTTGTAGGGCATGTGGGGGTCGTCGAGGGCCCGGCCGTTCGGGATGTACAGGCTCCACACGCGGACACCGCCGCAGGTAGCGCCGATGGCCCGGGCCTCCTGCACCGCCTCGGTGCCTGGCTTGCCGAAGGTGGGCTGGTCCGGGAAGGTGCGCGTCACGTCGTCGAGCCCTACCCGTGAGGCGATCGCAACGCCGTTCCACTGGCTGAGGCCGAAGTGCGCCACCTCGAAGCCGGCGTTCTCGAACAGGTCCCAGGGGAAGTTCTCGTCCTTGCACTTCGTTTCCTGGATGGCCAGGACGTCGACGTCGGACCGGTTGAGCCAGGCCTCGACGCGGTCGGCTCGGGCTCGGAGGGAGTTGACGTTCCACGTGGCGATCTTCACCCGCCCTACGTTACCAACGGCGCTGTTTACTCCCGCCACCAGGTGTCGAAGACGGTCACGGGTACGGTGCGCTTGTGCCGCGTGATGTAGTAGCGGTGCTCGATCGCCTTCGCGGCGTCGGCCTCCACCTCGCGGCCCTCGAGGTAGTCGTCGATCTGCTCGTAGGTCAGGCCCAGCTCGTGCTCGTCCGCCTGGCCCGGGGAATCGTCGAGCAGGTCGGCAGTGGGGATCTTGTCGTAGAGGGCGGCCGGGGCGCCGAGCTCCTCCAGCAGTGCACGGTTCTGGCGCTTGTTGAGGCCGAACAGGGGCAGGATGTCCGCTCCGCCGTCGCCGAACTTGGTGAAGAACCCGGTGACCGACTCCGCGCCGTGGTCCGTACCGACGACCAGCAGGTTGTGCTGACCCGCCACCGCGTACTGGGCCACCATGCGTGCGCGGGCCTTGGTGTTGCCCTTCGTGAAGTCGGAGATCTCCTCGCCCGTGGTGTCCACGAACTGCTGCTCGAAGCCGTCCACGGCACGCTCGATGTTGAACACCTTCGAGGTACGCGGCTGGATGAAGGCGAGTGCCGCCTGGGCGTCCTCCTCGTCCTTCTGCACGCGGTACGGCAGCCGGAGAGCGATGAAGTCGGCGTCGAGCCCCTCCGAGCGGAGCTCGTCGACGGCGAGCTGGGCGAGCTTGCCCGCAAGGGTGGAATCGAGCCCGCCACTGATGCCCAGGACGAACCCGCGTGTGCCTGTGGACCTGACGTAGTCCTTCAGGAAGCCGACCCGGCGGCGCACCTCGGCCGCGGGGTCGATGGTGGGCTTGACGCCCATGTCCTCGATGATCTGTGCCTGGAGTTCACGCATGGTCCAAGGCTACTCCCGCCGCATTTCTACAAGGTTACGAATTCGACGGAGATCACACCCCGGTCCGGTCCGCCGCGGCGGGTGGGCCGACCCGGGGGTACTGCACCCCCCCGAAGGAGCAGTACCCCCGGGTCTGCGTCCCGGACGAGGAGAGCTCAGCCCTCCTGGCTGAAGGCGGCGTCGAAGGACGTCTCCGACGGCGCGAAGTCGAACGTCTTCAGGAACGCCAGGGCCTCGGGCGCTCCCTGCAGGCGGTCCATGCCGGCGTCCTCCCATTCCACCGAGATGGGCCCGGTGTAGCCGATGGCGGTGAGGGCTCGGAAGCTGTCCTCCCAGGGCACGTCACCGCGGCCGGTCGAGACGAAGTCCCAGCCACGCCGCGGATCGCCCCAGGGCAGGTGCGAGGACATGATGCCGTTCCGGCCACCACCCATGCGCATCTTCGTGTCCTTGCAGTCCACGTGGTAGATCCGGTCCTTGAAGTCGGAGATGAACGCCACCGGGTCGATCTGCTGCCACATGAAGTGGCTCGGGTCCCAGTTGAGCCCGAACGCGGGGCGGTGGCCGATGGCTTCGAGGGTGCGCTGCGTGGACCAGTAGTCGTAGGCGATCTCGGAGGGGTGCACCTCGTGGGCGAAGCGCACACCGCACTCGTCGAAGACGTCGAGGATCGGGTTCCAGCGGTCGGCGAAGTCCTGGTAGCCGGCTTCGATCATGGCCGCCGGGACGGGCGGGAACATGGCCACGTACTGCCAGATCGAGGAGCCGGTGAAGCCGACCACGGTGTCCACACCGAGCTTCTTCGCGAGCCTCGCCGTCAGCTTCATCTCCTCGGCGGCGCGCTGCCGGACGCCCTCGGGGTCGCCGTCACCCCACACCTTCGGGCCCACGATGGCTTGGTGCCGGAAGTCGATCGGGTCGTCGCAGACGGCCTGACCCTTCAGGTGGTTGGAGATGGCCCAGACCTTCAGGCCGTTGCGCTCCAGGATGTCGAGGCGGTCCTGGATGTAGGCGTCGTCGTCCCAGCGCCAGGCGTCCAGATGGTCGCCGGACACGGCGATCTCGAGGCCGTCGTACCCCCACTGGCCCGCGAGTTCCGCGACCTTCTCGAAGGGGAGGTCGGCCCATTGGCCGGTGAACAGGGTGTAGCTGCGGGTCATGCGTTCTCCTTGAGGAACGAGCGGGTGTGCGTGTCGGAACCGACGAGGACGACGGCGCTCTTGGCCGCCGCGCTCTCCTCGACGGCGGCGAGGACGCGCTGGATCTGGAGCCCTGCCTCGAACGAGGGCTGGGGAGGTTCGCCGGAGCGGATGGAGGTGAGGAAGTCGCGGAGCTGGTGCGTGAAGGTGTGTTCCCAGCCGATGATGTGGCCCTGCGGCCACCACGCGTCGAGGTAGGGGTGCTCGGGTTCGGTGACGAGGATGCGGCGGAAGCCCTGCTCGGTGGCCGGCCCCGCGGTGTCCATGAACCACAGCTCGTTGAGGTTCTCGAGGTCGAAGCGGAGGGCGCCGCGCTCCCCGAACACCTCGATCCGCAGACCGTTCTTCACGCCGGTGGCCACGCGCGAGACCTCGACCGAGGCCACCGCGCCGCTCGAGAGACTCGCGGTGACCCAGGCGGCGTCGTCGACGGTCACGGGCTCCTGCCCGTGCGGCCCCGGACGCTCCTCCACGAAGGTGTGCAGGCGGCCTGAGACCTCGGTGATGGCGTCCCCGGTGAGGAACTGCACCTGGTCCAGCGCGTGGGAGGCGATGTCGCCGAGGGCGCCCGAGCCGGCGGTCTCCTTGCGCAGCCGCCACGTCATGGGCGATGACGGGTCGGTGAGCCAGTCCTGCAGGTAGGCGACCCGCAGGTGGCGCACGCGCCCGAGACGGCCGTCCGCGATGAGGGACCGGGCGTGGGCGAGCGCGGGGATGCGCCGGTAGTTGAAGCCCACCATCGACTGCACACCGCGCTCGCGGGCCACGGCGGCGGCGGCGACCATCTCGGTGCTCTCCGCGATGCTGTTCGCGAGCGGCTTCTCGACGAGGACGTGCTTGCCGGCCCGCAGGGCCTCGATCGCGATCTCGGCGTGCAGGTACCCGGGCGTGCAGATGTCCACGATGTCGACGTCGTCCCTCGCGATCACCTCCCGCCAGTCCGTGGCGAAGCCCTCCCAGCCGTAGCGGGCGGCCGCCTCGGCGGTGCGCTCGGCATCACGGCCGACGACGACGCGGCGCGCCACGGGCGCGACATCGAAGTGGCTGCCCACGGCGCGCCAGGCGGCCGAATGGGCCTTGCCCATGAAGGCGTAGCCGATCATCGCGACGCCGAGCGGTGTCGGGGCGGGTCCATCCGGTACCTGACCGGAGAGGGGGGATGTCATGGTGGGCTCCAAAGGGGATGGTGGCGGGCTACTTGACCGAGCCGGCGGACAGGCCTGCGACGAGGTGCCGCTGGACGAACATGAACCCGATGAGCACGGGAAGCGAGACGACCACGGAGGCCGCCATCAGCTGGTTCCAGTACACATCGGTCTGGTTGGCGTAGGCCTGCAGGCCGATCGCGAGGGTCCGGGTGTCGTTGTTCGTCAGGACCGAGGCGAAGAGCACCTCGCCCCACGCCGTGATGAACGAATAGACGGCGACGGCGATGATGCCGGGCTTCGCGACGGGGATGACCACGCGGATGAAGGCTCCCGCGCGGCTGGTGCCGTCGATCATCGCCGCTTCCTCGAGTTCCCGCGGGATCGACGCGAAGTACCCCGCGAGCATCCAGATGGCGAACGGCAGCGTGAAGGTCAGGTAGGTGATGACCAGGCCGGTGTACGAGCCGTTGAGCTGAATGCCCACCGTCCGCTGGATCTGCGTGAAGATCAGGAACAGCGGCAGGAGGAAGAGGATGCCGGGGAACATCTGCGTGGAGAGGATCACGAGGCTGAACGAGCGCTGACCGCGGAAGTTCAGGCGTGCCACCGCGTAGGCGGCCATGATGGCGATGATCACCGAGAACACGGTGGCCAGTGTGGTGACGATCAGGCTGTTCTTGAAGTAGTGCGCCAGCGGGACGGTCTGCCAGATCTCCACGTAGGGCTCGAGCGTGACGGTGGACGGGAACCACGTGAACAGGCCGCGTACGTCGGCGAGCGGCTTGAAGCTCGTGACCACCACCACGTACAGGGGCAATGCCACGAGGATGAACAGGAAGGTCAGGCCGATCCGCCGGAACCAGCGGAACCCGGGTGTCTCAATCAATGTCTTTTCCCTTCGGGAGGACCATGCGCACGTAGACGATCGAGGCGATGAAGAGCAGGACGAGCAGCAGTGTGCTCATCGCGCCTCCCAGGCCGAAGTTCCAGTTGGAGAACGAGTGCTGGTAGATCAGCGGCGAGATGAGGCGGGCGGACTCCGGCGGGGCCGCGCCGAACAGGACGAACGGGACGTTGAACTGGTTGAAGATCCACAGGCTCATGACGAGCAGCAGGACCCCGTTGGCGGGCCGGATCATGGGCAGCGTGATGAGGGTGAACTGCTTCCACAGGGGAGCGCCGTCGATCGCCGCGGCCTCGTAGACGTCCTTCGGGATGTTCTGGAGGGCCGCGAGGAGCATGAGGAAGGCGAAGGGCCACATCTGCCACGCCGTGACGATCACCGTGACCCAGAAGGCGTTGCCGCCGAGCAGCCAGAACGGCCGCTCGGCGAGGAGCCCGAGGTCGTCCACGAGGATCTTGTTGATGGCGCCGTCGCGCTGGCTGAACATGAACGCCCACGCGATGGTGGCCACGTAGCTCGGCAGGGCGTAGGGGATGAGGAAGAAGGTACGGAGGAAGCCGTTGCCGCGGAAGGAGCCGTGCAGCAGGATGGCGGCCATCATGCCGAGTGCCCAGACGATGGCGAGCACGACGACGGTGAACACGAGGGTGCGCCCGAAGCTCGCGAGGAACTCGCCGCCGATCGGGCCGTTCGGATCGAGCCCTGCGACGAAGTTGTCGAGACCCACGAAGGGGGCCCGCAGCCAGTTGCGGATGTTGAGCTGGCTCAGCCCGAGGAAGGCGATGTACACGCCCAGGATCATCGGGACGATGTGGATCAGGAGCTCCATGATCACGGCCGGAGCGATCAGGATGTAGGCGAACGGGGACTTCCGTTTGCGGCGGACCGCGGGGGCCGGGCGCGGGGGGATCTCGGGGCCGCTGCCGGCGGCCGGTGGCTTGTCGACCAGTTGTGACATGGGTGCTCCTCGGACTGCGCGGGTCGGTCGTCCAGCAGGTGCCCGGAGGCCGGGCACCTGCTGGTGACTGGGAGTTACTGGGCGGCTGCCATCTGGCTGTTGGCGTCCTCGAGGGCCTGCCGAATGTCCGCTTCGGTCACGGTTCCGGTGGCGGCCTGCGCGAAGAGGTTCTTCATCGCGGTACCCACGAGGGTCTCCATCTGGCCCTCCTGGCTGATCAGCGGCATGGGCTTGGCGTTGTTCTCGAGGATGCTCTGCTTGAGCGTGATCTCCTCGGACTGGAACGCCTCGTCCTCGTAGGCGGCGGTCAGCACGGGCAGGGCCGTGAAGGCCTTGTTGAGGTAGACCTGCTCCTCGTCGCTCGTGAGGTGTGCCGCGAGCTGCAGTGCACCCTCCTCGTTGTCCGTCTCGGCGAACACGCTCAGGTTGATACCGGCGACGTGGCTCATGGTCGCCTCATCGCCCGTGGCGTCCGGGTTGGTCAGCGGCACCGGGGCGGCGGCGAAGTTCTCGAAGCCACGGGCGTTCAGCGTCTTGGCCGGGGCCTGGTCGAAGAACATGGCGGCGTTGCCGGCCGCGAAGTCCTCAACCATCTGGCTGCCACCGGTGAACTCCGCGTTCGACGGCGAGACCACCTTGTCGGTCGCCATGAGGTCGATCCACTGCTTGACGCCGGCCACCTGCTCGTCGCTCGCGAACGTCGGCTCGCCGTTCTCGTCGAAGAGCGACCCGCCCTGCTGCAGTCCGCGGACGAAGGCCTGGTGGGCGTTGTTGGAGATCGAGCTGCCGGCCAGGGACACGCCCCACTGGTCGATTTCGCCGTCACCGTCGGTGTCGATGGTGAGCTTCTTCGCGGCCTCCACGAATTCGTCCCAGGTCTCCGGGGGAGCCTCGATCCCCGCTGCGGCGAACATCTCGGTGTTGTAGTAGAGCGAGTAGCTGAGCCCGTACAGGGGGATGGAGGTGGGTGTCTCGCCCTCGGCGCCGCCCGTGGACCAGCTGCTCTGGATGAAGCGGTCCTGGCCACCGACGGCCTCCAGCGCCTCACCCTCGAAGGGCAGGAACGCGCCGGTCTCCTGCAGCGTCGTCGCCCAGGTGTTACCGATGTTGAGCACGTCGGGGCCCTCGCCGCTGCTCACGGCGGTGAGGATGCGGTTGTAGAGGTCCGTCCAGGGGATGACCTCGAGTTCCACCTCGATGCCGGTCTCCTCGGTGAACCGGGCCAGGGACTCCTCGAGCACCACGCGGTCGTCCTCGACCGTGGTGCCCTGGTTCGAGGCCCAGTAGGTCAATGTCTCTCCCGAGGAGGCGTCCCCCGATCCGGAACCGCAGGCGGCGAGGCCGGTCATTCCGAGACCGAGGACGGCGAGGGTGGACAGGGCCTTAAGAGATGGTTTCACGGTTGATCTCTCCTTTGAGTAACACCGAGGTGGCAGGTCCGGGGCTCGCGACGAGGCGGGCGGCTGGGCGCGGATGGAGCTGCGTGTGGCGTCCGAACTTAACTGGTTCAGTCACGGTACGACCACTTCTGCCGAGGGTCAATCAAAAGCTGTTGGTGTCTTGACAGAATCCGTGACCGGGGCACCGGATGACGTACTGGGGCGTGTTGCGCGGAGGAAGGCGAGCCCGCTCCGGGCGAGCTCGTCCTGGCTCGGCGCGAGGGGGCGCCAGATCGCGGCAGCCGTGGCGATGCTCGCGTTGTGTGCCGTGAAGCTCTCGATCACCAGGGCGCCGTCGTACCCGACGTCGTCGAGGGCGGGGAAGATCCCCGGCCAGTCGGTCTGGTCGCCGCCCGGCGCCCCGCGGTCGTTCCCGCACACCTGCAGGTGCACCAGGTGCTCACCAGCGGCCCGGATGGCTTCGGCCGACGAGCGCTCCTCGATGTTCAGGTGATAGGTGTCCAGCGCCAGCCCCACGCCCCGACCCAGGAGCGGGCCGAGTGCGTCGAGGGCCTGCTCCACGGTGTTGACGAGCGAGGTCTCGTACCGGTTCAGGGGTTCGATACCGAGCACGACGCCGGCGGCCACCGCTCGGTCGGCGAGGGGCTCGAGGGCGCCGCGCAGGTCCGCGTAGGCCCGGTGGCGCTCGCCGTCGTCCATCCGCCACAGCCGGCCGGTGGAGGAATAGAACGGACCGCACACGCGGGTGGCGCCGATGGCACCCGCGAGGTCGATGCACGCGGCGAGGTACTCCTGGGTGCGGCGGACGACGTCGTCGGGCGCGTCCACGAGGTCCCGCCCGGGCGCCATGGCGCCGACGACGAAGGGCGTCAGACCCGTCCCCTCGAGGGCGTCCACGACGGCGGGAGCCGTCAGGTCACCGATGGTCTCGAGGGGGAGCTCGACGGCGTCGAACCCGAGGTCGGCGATCTTCCGCAGCAGGGGAGGCAGGTCCGCGTCCCTCAGCGGTGACGTCCACACCCACGTGTTGACGCCGATGGCGCGTGCTGACACCGGCCTGCCTCCTTCCTACTGCGTTGTCGCGGAGCGTGCGGATCGCGGACCGGTCAGGGGATCTGGCGCTCCTGCCACACGGTCGGGTAGCCCGCGAGGTCCTCGCCGCCGAACTTGGCGTAGTGCCCGTCCGGCATGCCCTCGTTCGCGGTCAGGAACTCGCCCCGCTCCTCCTCGGTGATGGGCGACTGCGGCAGCACCCACTCCGCGGGGACCTCCTCGCCCGCGAAGATCTTCTCGAGCGCCAGCAGCGGGGTGCGCCACTGGAAGTTCGAGTAGACGGGGGCCAGGGCGTCGATGCCGGTCTCGTCCCACTTGCGCAGGAAGCTCATCTCGTCCTCGCCCGTCATCACCGGGAGGTCCGCCCCGGCGTCCTCGAAAGCCTCGATGGCCGCGACCGCGCCGTCACCGGCGTCCATCCACACGCCCTGGACGTCGCCCGTGGCGAGTTCGTCCGCGATGATCGACTTGATCTCCACGGGGTCGGCCCCGGTGAAGTAGTCGACCGCCTCGATGCCGTTCTCCTCGAAGATGCGCTCGGCCGCGGCCCACCGCTGCTCGAGGACGTCCACGCCGGGCAGGATCCTCAGGGCCACCACCTTGTCGCCCTCCTCGAGCCGCTCGCTCAGGAACTCCGCGGTGTCGATGCCCCAGGCGAAGCCGCCGATCGGGTGGATGAACGTCACCGCGCAGTCCGTCTGGACACCGCGGTCGAAGACGACCACGGGCTTGCCCGTCTCGCAGGCGCGCTCGACGGCGGGGGTCATGGCCGCCGTGGAGTTCGGCGAGATGATGAACGCGTCGCAGTCGCCCTCCGCGATGAAGTAGTCGATGTCCGCGATCTGGGTGTTGTCGTCGTCCTGCGCGTCACGCGTCTCCATCTCGGAGATCACGCCCGACTCCTGCAGGGTCTGCAGCTGCTGGTTCATGGTGATCCAGCCGGTCTGGCGCCAGGGGTTGGAGATCGAGGCGTTCGAGAAGCACGCCTTCTGCGGCCCCTCGGCGGCGAAGGCGGAGGTGTCCGTCATCTCGCCGTCGATGTACTGCAGGTAGGGCTGTGCCGGATCACCCTCGAAGGTGGCCGAGCGCTGCTCGTCCTGCTCGTCGTAGACGGCCTGGTCGAACCACTCCGTGCTGTCCTCCGACGGCTGCTCGGCCGCGGGGGTGGCTTCGCCGGCGGTCTCCTCGGCCGCCGGAGGGTTCTCGATGGACGAATCGGTGGTACACGCGGTCAGGGCGAGCAGCGACGTCGCTGCGATCACCGTGACCTTGCTCAGGATGCTTCCACGCATCATGTTCCTTCCTCGTGTGTGCCCGGTGCGGGCACTGCTGGTGCGATGGGACGGTGGGGATCATGGGTGCGGCTGCCGGCGCCACGGCGCTTGCGCTGCCAGTTCTGCGCCGCCGCCGCGACGGCGAGGACGATGATGGCGCCCTGCACGCTGTCACGCCACGTGGACTCGACGCCGAGGAAGTTCAGGAGGGTGAAGAGCAGCTCCAGCGCGAAGGCGCCGGCCGCTGCGGAGAGCACCAAGCCGCGGCCGCCTCCCAGCACCACACCCCCGAGGACGACGGCGGTGATCGCGGTGAACTCGTACCCCTGCCCCACGGACGGGTGCACGCCGGCGTAGCCCACGAGGATCACGCCCGCGACGGTGGCGGCGAGCGAGGACAGCATGAAGGCACGGGTACGGACCCACCACACGGGTGCTCCGGTGAGGGCCGCGGCGTGCTCGCTGTCACCGACGGCGACGAGCGTACGGCCGTAGGGGCGGCGCATGAGCCAGGCCGCGGCCGTGGCGAGGACCACGAGGATCAGCACCGGGTAGGGGATCACCTCGAGCACGGGGACGTCCTCGACCGCGCCGCGGCCGATCTGCCGGAAGCTGTCCGCCGGGTTACCCGTGGCCGCGCCTCCCGTCCAGAAGAGCACGAGCCCGAGGAGGGCCAGCATGGTGCCGAGCGTCACGATGAAGCTCGGCACCCTCAGGAGGGTGGTGACCAGCCCGTTGACGAGCCCCACGAACGCACCGAACACGAGCATCAGCGCCAGGACCGGCACGGTGCGGGACTCGTCCTCACCCACGAGGTTGCCCGCGATGATCACCTGCGCGGTGACCACGGAGCCCATGGAGAGATCGAACTCGCCGGAGACGATCACGAAGTACTGCCCGATCGCCGCGATGGCTATGGGGGCGACGCGCCCGATGAAGCGGATGAGGGAGCCGGGTTCACCGAAGGACGGGTTCGCGGCGATCACGGCGACGAACAGGACCGCGACGAGCACGAAGATGGCTCCGCTCGGTGTTCTGAGGGCCCGGAGCACGCGCTCCCCACGTGAGCTCCGGTTCTGCTCGAGGACGGCGGTCCGGTCGGCGAGGACGCTCATGCCGTCACCCCGTCGCGAGTGCCCGCGCCGTGGTCGCGCGACCCTCCGTCGTCGGGCCGCGATCTTCCCGCGCTCGGCGGGCGGGCGTCGTCGTCGCCGCGGCCGCCGGGCGAACTCTCGCCGCCGCGTCCGGTCGTGTCCGCGTTGCGGCCGAAGCGCGCCTGCCGATGGACCGTGCGGCGCCGGGCGTAAACCGCGACCGCGACGACGATCACGATGCCGCGCACCACGTCCTTGAGGAACGGGTTGATCTGCAGCACGCTCATGATGTTGTCCAGCATGGCGAAGATCAGCACGCCGCCGAGGGTCCCCACGAGCGAGCCCTTGCCGCCCGCGAGCAGCGTGCCGCCGAGGACGACGGCGGCGATGGACAGGAGGTCGTACCCGCCCTGCGAGCCGATGGTCGGGCTGCCGACGCCGAGGCGCGCGGCGAGCAGGAGCCCGGCGAGGCCAGCCATGACGGAGCAGATCACGTGGGCGGCGATGACGGGTGTCTGGGTCCGGACGCCGCTCATGCGGGCCACCCCGGTGTCACCGCCCACCGCGTACATCGCGTGGCCCAGCCGGGTGGAGGTGAGCATCAGGAGGACCACGCCGGCACACGCGAGCATGATCAGGGTCGAGACGGGTACCGGCCCGATGCCCGTGGCTCCGATGAGCCGGAAGGCGAACGGTGCCTGGCCCGAACTGCCCTGGTACGTGGAGCCGAGGTAGCCGCTGACGATCAGGCCCATGCCGAGCGTCGCGATGAACCCGTGCACCTTCAGCCCGGCCACCACCGCTCCGTTGACCAGCCCGATCAGTGCGCTGATCAGGAGGGCGGTGAGGACCGCGGGCACGATGTTGCCGGGCTGGTTCGCCATGATGCCCGCGCCGATCAGGCTGGAGAGGCTGATCACGTAGGGCACCGAGAGATCGAGGCTGCCGACGAGGATCACGAGGGTCTGCCCGATCGCGATGAAGCCGAGGATGCTCGTGCCCGTCAGGATGTCGGAGATGTTGCCGGTGCTGAAGAAGTTCCGGCCCGTGGTGCCCACGAGCACCGTGCCGACCACGACGGTCAGCAGGGCCACGAGGTAGACGATGTTCGTGGAGGTCAGCCGGGTCACGAGTGCACCCCCCGCGCTCCCGTGGCCAGCTGGAGGACCTGTTCCTCCGAGGCACCCGCGGACAGCTCGCCCGCGATCCGGCCGTCGCGCATGACCAGCACCCGGTCCGACATCCCGAGCACCTCGGGAAGCTCGCTCGACACCATGAGGATGGCCTTGCCTTCCTGCGCCAGCCGGCGCATCAGGGTGTAGACGGCGACCTTCGCGCCGACATCGATCCCGCGGGTCGGTTCGTCCAGGAGCACCACCCGGGGGTCGATGGCGAGCCACTTCGCGAGGACGACCTTCTGCTGGTTGCCGCCCGACAGGTACTGCACCTCCTGGTCGAGGTCGCGGGCCACGACCTCGAGCGACGAGAAGACGGCCGGTGCTCCTCGCCGGGCAGCGGCGGTGCGGCCCGGATGGACCGACCGCACCACGCTCAGCGCGTTGTCGAGGATGGACTGGTTCAGGCTGAGCCCCTGTGCCTTCCGGTCCTCGGTGATCAGTGCCACCCGGTGGCGGATGGCCTGCCTCGGGGAGACAGGCCGGTAGTCGCGGCCCTCGAGCCTCATGCCGCCGCGGGTGAAGGGGGCTGCGCCGAACACCGCCTCGACCAGTTCGGTGCGGCCGGAGCCCTGCAGGCCCGCGACACCGACGATCTCCCCGGCACGGAGGGTGAGGTGCACGTCGTCGAGCTGGTCGTTGCCGGCACCCGTGATCTCCAGCAGGGGAGCGCCGACGAACGTCCCCGGGAGTGCCTCGGGGAAGTAGGCCGAGATGGGCCGGCCGACCATCGCACGGACCAGCGCGGCGTCGTCGAGCTGTGCCGCGGGTACGGACGTGACCACGCGGCCGTCCTTGAGGACGGTGATGGTGTCGCAGAGGTCGAAGATCTCTTTGAGGCGGTGGGAGACGTAGAGGATCGCGGTGCCGCGCTTCCGCAGGCGATCGATGATGCCGTACAGCAGTTCCACCTCGGCGCCGGCGAGCGCCGCCGTGGGCTCGTCCATCGAGATGATCCGGGCGTCGTAGCTCACGGCCTTCGCGATCTCCACGATCTGCTGCTGCGCCACGGAGAGGGAACTGATGGAGGCCGTGGGGCGGATGCTCGTGATCCCGAGGTCCGCGAGCAGGTCGGCGGTGGCTCGGTTCATCGCCGCGCGGTCGACCAGCAGACCCTTGCGGGGTTCGCGCCCGAGGTAGATGTTCTGCGCTACGGTGCGTTCGGGCAGCAGGTTGAACTCCTGGAAGACGGTCGAGAGACCGGCTCGGCGTGCCTGGATCGGGTGGGTGAAGACCACGGGCCGGCCGTCCACCTCCACCGTGCCGGCGTCCCGCGTGTAGACGCCGGCGAGGAGCTTCATGAGTGTCGACTTGCCCGCACCGTTCTCGCCGACGAGTCCGTGGACCTCGCCCGGCAGGAGGTCGAGATGTGCGTCCTGGAGGACCGGCACCCCGAAGAAACTCTTGGAGAGTCCGGTGACCCGCAGGATCGGGGTCGGGCGTTCGCTGATCGAGACTTCGTCGTCCACGCGGCCACTGTGACATGCCTCACGCACTTTTGTCGAGGTTCAGTCAAAAGATGCTGCATGAACGTTACGGCACCGAGGTGGGGCCAGTGGAAGTGCCGGGTGCTTTACTGAAAGGGTGCTCCCCTCTCCATCGATCTCGGCCGTCAACAGTGGGTCCGCGGCCGGCAGCGACACCGTGACCGCGCGTGATGCCGCGGCCGTGCGTGATGCCGCGGCCGTGCGGCGGCCCGCGGTCACCACGGGCTCGGGTGCGAGCGAGATCTTCCAGGTCCTGCGGGACGGGCAGCCCCGCACCCGGGCGGAACTCGCCTCGGTCACCGGCCTCGCGCGGTCCACGATCGCCGCCAGGATCGACGCGCTGATGTCACTCGGCCTCGTGGCTCCCTTCGGCGGAGCCGCCTCCACCGGCGGTCGCCCGCCGTCCCTGTTCGCCCTCAACCCCGGTGCCAAGGTGGTCATCGGCGCGGACCTCGGCGCCACGCACGCGCTCGTGATCCTCGCGGACCTCGCAGGGCAGGAGCTGGGCCGCAAGCAGCAGCGCATCAGCATCGGTGACGGACCCGAGGTGGTGCTGTCGTGGCTGACCGCGGCCATCACCGATCTGCTCGCGGTTGCAGGCCGCTCCACGGACGAGCTCGCGGCCGTGGGCATCGGCCTGCCCGGCCCGGTGGAGCACGACACGGGACGCCCGATCAACCCGCCGATCATGCCGGGCTGGGACCGCTTCGACGTGCCCGGGATGATCCAGCGCGCCTTCTCCGTACCCGTTCTCGTGGACAACGACGTCAACATCATGGCCCTGGGGGAACTGAGCGCGAGCTGGCCCGACGTCGCAGACCTCATGTTCGTGAAGGTCGCCACCGGCATCGGCGCCGGCCTGATCCTCGGCGGAGTTCTGCAGCGCGGTGCGCAGGGTACGGCGGGCGATCTCGGGCACGTCCAGGTGGCGCGTGGCGGCGACACCATCTGCCGGTGCGGGAACGTCGGGTGCCTCGAGGCCATCGCTGGAGGCCCCGCCCTTGCGGCGGCGCTGAGCACTGTGGACGGTCCGCCGCTCACGGGTGGCCAGGACGTCGTCGAGCTGGTGCGGTCGGGTGACACCCGGGCGCTGCAGGCCGTGCGGCAGGCGGGGCGCGATATCGGCGAGGTCCTGGCGGCATGCGTCAACCTCGTGAACCCGTCCGTGATCGTGATCGGCGGTTCGCTCGCGCAGTCCGGCGAGCACCTCCTCGCCGGCATCCGGGAGGTCGTCTACACGCGGTCGCTCCCGCTGGCCACCGAACACCTGCGGATCGTCCCGTCGGTGTCCGGGCAGAACGCGGGCGTGGCGGGAGCGGCCGTCCTCGCGATCTCCCACGCGCTGTCACCCGAGGCCATCGACGCCGCCAGTGCCCGCATGACGGCCTGAGCCGGGCGTCGGCCTCCATTACCTCCGACGTCTGAAGGCCTGAGCCGGGCGTCGGCCGGACGCAGCCCTCGTGAGCCGGCCCGGTACCGGCCGGACGCGAGCACCTTTTGCGTCTGGCGGTGGCTCCTGACCGTGCGTCATTCTCGCCCTCGTCGTCGAACTCGGGGTGTTCGGCTGGGTAATGAGCGTGTCGGCGCGCAACACGCCGGCGGGAGCGGCAGTGTGCCGGGAATAACCCCGGATCGCGCACGGCGAGGTCAGGGCGGCCCGTGCTTGATGCCCGGGCGACACAAGCACGGTGTGTGGCGTGGGCCCGCCGAGGGAGTGCGGCGTGGTGGGCCCACTCAGGGAGTGCGGCCCGCCTTCCGTCGGACTAGCGCAGCACGCGCCCGCGAAGGACGGCCATGATCTCGGCAAGAACGTCGTCGGCGTGGAACATAATGTCCTCGTAGCCATACCGGAGGACGAGGTACCCGCCGATGATCGTCGCGTTGTTGCGACGGCGGTCCCGTCGGCGGGCTCGACGGTCCGAGTGGTACGCGTCGCCATCAACCTCGACCACGAGGACGCCCTCCACCAGGAAGTCGACCCGACCCACGCCGTCGAGCTGGACCTGCTCCCGCACCTGGAGCCCAGCACCCTCGAGCATGATGCGGGCCACCACTTCGAGAGCGGAATCGGCTCCCCCCGTCACCAGAGTCAGGGCTGCACGCGCCGGCCCGTTCCGGTTGCCCGTCAGGCGGTCGAGGAGGAACTGCCTGGTGGTGTCTCCACGCCGAAGCGCACTCTCCACCATCACGGCTGCCTCCACCGCGGGAAGGCAATGCAGGGCGTGAACGAGGACGTCGACACGACCGACCATGGGCCTCGTCGGGTGCGCAGGCACGGTCAGGGGTCTGTGGTGCGACGTGCAGCCCGGAAGGCGGCTGTGCGCGTGGAGGTGATGGACATGCGGCGCGTGGAGGGCCCACAGGTCGTACAAGGAGGCCGCAGAGACGCACGTGAGCTGAGCGTCGTTGACCAGTGCCGCGACGAGGCCGGCCGGGGCATCGGGAAGCGCGAGAACGCCGCGTCGTACGCGGAGGACGACGCCGGTGCGGACCCCGAACGCGATCTCGCTGCGTGTCACGCCGAGGTCGAGGAGCCTGCCGGTCCGGGACACCGACCCCACACTGCGCAGCGCGCCGACGACGTCCATGGTTCATCCCACCAGTCGGACAGGCCCTGCCGTCATCTTGGAGAGCGCTATGTGCACAACGGTGCTCGACGGAGTCGTCGGATCGTGCGGCGCAACTCGGGGACTTCGACGACCTCGAGGGGGTGTCGCGCGGGGCCGCGCCTGTGAACGCGCCGCTCCGGGCTCGAATCACCCCGACGACGGCGCAGGACCCGACGACGGAAGACACCGACGGCGCAGGACCCGACGACGACGGAAGACGGAAGACACCGACGACGACGGAGTCGTCGACGACGACGAAATCGGCCGCGACGACGCCCTGGGCGCCGGCAGCGGCGTCGGCCGGACGCAGCCCTCGCGAGCCCCTCGGTAGACTGGCCGCATGACCGCCGAGACCCCCGCGCAGACCTCCGACCGCTCCCGGCTCCTCGAACTCATCAAGGAACTCGCCGTCGTGCACGAGCGCGTCACGCTGTCCAGCGGCGTCGAGGCGGACTACTACATCGACCTCCGTCGCATCACGCTCCACCACGAGGCATCGGGGCTGGTGGGGCGCGTGATGCTCCGGATGCTCGACGACGCCGGCATCACCTTCGAGGCGGCCGGCGGCCTCACGATGGGCGCCGACCCCGTGGCCACCGCCCTCATGCACGCGGCCGCCGCCGCGGACCGCCCCATCGACGCGTTCGTGGTCCGCAAGACGCAGAAGACCCACGGTATGGCCCGCCAGGTGGAGGGCCCGGACGTGGCCGGACGCCCCGTCGTCGTCCTCGAGGACACCTCGACCACCGGCGGGTCCGCACTCACCGCCGTCGAGGGCGTGCGCCGCGCGGGCGGTGACGTCCAGGCCGTGGCCGTGATCGTGGACCGGAGCACGGGATCGAAGGAGCGCATCGAGTCCGAGGCCGGCGTTCCCTACCTCTTCGCGTTCGGCAAGGACGAGCTGGGCCTCGCCTGACGGGCGTTCCCGACGGATCGGACGGGGCGGAGCGAGGTGGACGACGACGCGCGGGCACTGCTCCGAGCCCGCGCGTTCCGCGAGAGTTCCCGGCGCTCCTTCCTGATCGGAACCGCAGCGGCCGGCGTGCTCACCGCCGACCTCGCCTTCACCCGCTACATCCAGTCCCAGCGCGACCAGACGCGCATCCTCCCGCTGGATGACGACGGCGCCCGCGCGCGCTTCGCGAACGACCGCTGGGTGCTGTTCCCGGGCTACAAGACCAGCTGGGAGGAGGGTCTCTGGATCCTCAACTCGCTGCGCCCCGCGCTGGTGCGGAGGGGCCAGCTCGCGGTGATGGGGTACTCCAACCGGGGCCTCGACATCAACAACGTGGTGGCCACCATGACCCGGTACGTGGAGAACTTCCGGCTCGAGAAGCTCTATTTCTACGGGCACAGCTTCGGTGGGATGGTCGCCGTGGAAGTGGCCGCCCGCCTGCGGGACCGCGGCATCCCCGTGGAGCTGGTGCTGCTCGACTCCTCGCCCTCCAGCCGCTTCGACGTGCAGGACCAGCGCATGTTCGACGGCGTGGTGCTGCTCTACGAGGCCGGTGTCCGCGTGCCCATCAGCGTCCGCGGTACCTACGAGCTCGGTGAGCGGATCGTCCACAAGAACGAGCGCACCTGGAGCCAGATCGTGGACCAGACACTGGAGCAGCTGTCGCCGCTGGCCCCGAGCACGGAACTCATCCAGTCGGAGTCCTCGTACATCTACCACTACGACGCCGCGCGGTTCCGGCTCTCCCTGGGCGACACCCGGGTGGTGTTCGCGGGCAACCCGGGCGACGGCGTCGTCACCTACGAGACCGCGCGCGCCGGGTGGGCGCGGGCGCTGCCCGACAACGTGCGCTCCGTCGACTACGTCACCGAGGGGGCGCTCCCGGCGCACGCGAGCCCGCAGTGGAACCCGGGCATCTACCGGGATGTGGTGGACGCCGTGCAGCGCGCGTATGCACCCGTCGGCCGCAGCGGCGGGTCGAAGCGCGCCTTCTGAGCGAAGAGAACCGGCGAGACGCGACCGGTCAGACCTGGTCGATCAGGTCCGCCACCGAGTTCACGATCTGCGCGGGCCGGAAGGGGTAGGCGTCGATGTCCGCCGGCTGGGTGATCCCGCTGAGCACGAGGACCGTGTGGAGGCCGGCCTCCATGCCCGCGATGATGTCGGTGTCCATGCGGTCGCCGATCATCGCTGTGGTCTCCGAGTGCGCGTCGATCTGGTTCATGGCGGAGCGGAACATCATGGGGTTCGGCTTGCCGACGATGTACGGGCTGCGGCTGGTGGCGGCCGTGATCATGGCGGCGATCGCGCCGGTGGCGGGCAGTGGGCCCTCCTTCGACGGCCCGGTGACGTCGGGGTTCGTGGCGATGAAGCGGGCGCCGTCGAGGATCAGTCGGACAGCTTTCGTGATCGCCTCGAACGAGTAGGTGCGGGTCTCGCCGAGCACCACGTAGTCCGGGTCGGTGTCCGTCAGGACGAACCCGGCCTCGTGCAGCGCCGTCGTCAGCCCCGCCTCGCCGATCACGTACGCCCGGCCGCCCGGTAGCTGGTCACGCATGAACTGCGCGGTGGCGAGGGCCGAGGTCCACAGGTTCTCCTCCGGGACCTCGAGGCCGGAGGCCTTCAGGCGCGCGGCGAGGTCCCGCGGGGTGTAGATGGAGTTGTTCGTCAGGACGAGGAACCGCTTCGAGGTGGCCACCCACCGTTCGATCAGCTCGGCCGCGCCCGGGATGGCGTGGTTCTCGTGCACCAGCACCCCGTCCATGTCGGTGAGCCAGCATTCGATGTGTTCGTTCTCGCGCATCGCGTCCTCTCCTGGGTCCACCGTGGTCCGCCTCCGCCAGTCTCCCACTTCGACGTCGTGCATGCTCGGATGGCGCCGGACCGCCCCCGTACCCTTGAGCAGTGCATGAACCAGGGAGAGTGGACGAACCAGGGCGGGAGCCGGACGCCGCGGCGGGGCCGGGCGCTCAGCATGTGCCCGCAGCGGAGGCGGGTGCCGAGGCTGCAGCGGAGCCGGTGGCCCCGACGGTCGGCGTCGGCCCGTGGGAGGGCGAGTGGCCCGAGGGCGATCACTGGGACCGCGAGCTGCTGGCGCACGGCGACACGCGGAACGTCGTGGACGCCTACCGCTACTGGTCGCATGAGGCGATCGTGGCGCACCTCGACGAGCGCCGCCACGGCTTCCACGTGGCCATCGAGAACTGGCAGCACGACCTCAACATCGGCTCCGTGGTGCGCACGGCCAACGCCTTCATGGCACGGGAGGTCCACATCATCGGTCGACGCCGGTGGAACAAGCGGGGCGCCATGGTCACCGACCGCTACCAGCACGTCCGGTACCACCCCACCGTCGCGGACTTCACCGCATGGGCGGCGGATGAGGGACTGGCCGTGATCGGGATCGACAACTTCCCGTATTCCGTGCCGCTGGAGACCTACGACCTGCCGGAGAGGTGCGTCCTCGTGTTCGGCCAGGAGGGCCCCGGGCTGACACCCGAGGTGCACGAGGCGGCGGAGGCAACCCTCTCGATCGCGCAGTTCGGCTCCACCCGGTCCATCAACGCGTCCGCTGCCGCCGCCATCGCGATGCACGGCTGGGTGCGGCGGCATGTGTTCGGGCAGCACGTCTGAGCGGACCGGCGGCTGCGACGGACCCCTGCGACCGCCCGGGCCGCTCGCTAGGATGAAGCCAGCACTCACCACCACGAAGGAGTACGCAGCATGCCTATCGCAACCCCTGACGTCTACACCGAGATGATCGACCGCGCGAAGGCGGGCGGCTTCGCCTTCCCGGCCGTGAACGTGACCTCCTCGCAGACCCTGAACGCCGCGATGCGCGGCTTCGCCGAGGCCGGCTCCGACGGCATCGTGCAGGTGTCCACGGGCGGTGCCGCGTACTGGTCCGGTGCGAGCGTCAAGGACATGGTGGCGGGCTCGCTGGGCTTCGCGGCCTTCGCGAAGGAGGTGGCGAAGAAGTACGACGTCAACATCGCCCTTCACACCGACCACTGCCCGAAGGACAAGCTCGACGACTTCGTGCTGCCGCTGCTCGCCGCCTCCGAGGAGGCCGTGAAGAACGGCCACGACCCCATCTTCAACTCGCACATGTGGGACGGCTCGGCGGAGACCCTCGAGGAGAACCTGCGGATCGCCCGCGAGATCCTGCCCCGGGCGGCCGCCGCGAAGATCATCCTCGAGGTCGAGATCGGCACCGTGGGCGGCGAGGAGGACGGCGTCGAGAACGCCATCAACGACAAGCTGTACACCACGGTGGACGACGCCCTCGCCACCATCGACGCCCTCGGCGCCGGTGAGCACGGCCGCTACATCACCGCCCTCACGTTCGGTAACGTGCACGGCGTGTACAAGCCCGGTGGCGTGAAGCTGCGCCCCGAGATCCTCAAGGACATCCAGGACCAGGTGGGGCGGAAGCTCGGCAAGGACAAGCCCTTCGACCTCGTGTTCCACGGCGGCTCCGGCTCCTCGGACCAGGAGATCGCCGACGCCGTCTCCTACGGCGTCATCAAGATGAACATCGACACCGACACCCAGTACGCCTTCACGCGCCCCGTCGCGGACCACATGCTCCGTAACTACGACGGCGTGCTGAAGGTGGACGGCGAAGTGGGCAACAAGAAGACCTACGACCCCCGCGTCTGGGGCGCCTCGGCCGAGGCCGGTCTCGCGGCGCGCGTCGTCGAGGCCGCCGCATCGCTCGGTTCCGCAGGGAAGAAGCTCTGATGTCCGACGAATTCCGGAAGAACCTGCTGGGCCCCGAGCCCACGTACCTGCCCGAGGAATCCGCCGTCGTCGACCGCCTCGCCGCGGGCGACGAGGCCGTGGACCTCGCCGCCAAGCACCCGACGTCGTCGCTCGTGTGGGCAGTCCTCGCGGACGAGGCGTACGCCGAGGGACGCACCATCGAGTCCTACGCGTACGCCCGGACCGGGTACCACCGCGGGCTCGATGCGCTGCGCCGCAGCGGCTGGCGTGGTGCCGGACCGATCCCGTACTCGCACGAGCCGAACCGCGGTTTCCTCCGCGCGCTCTACGCGCTGGGCCGGGCTGCGGCATCCATCGGGGAGATCGAGGAGGCCGAGCGGATCGCGGTGTTCCTCAAGGAGTCCGATCCCGAGGCAAGCGCGCAGCTCGCACGCTGATCGGACACCGCTGACGATCGACACGCAGAAGACGGCCTCCCGTTCGCGGAGGTCGTCTTCTCTGCTGTCAGGGCACTCGACACGTGAGTAGCTGCCGAGCGGTACTCGTCTTTGCCAGGGAAGACGAGTAGTGCACTTTCTTGTGTTCCCGCGAAAGCCCGAACCAGAGTGGGGAGTCCACGAGTACGGAGAAGAGGCGGCAGGGCAATGACGACGAAGGTCGATACGGGGCGGCTCTACACGGTCGCCGAGGTGGCGGCGATGATGCGCGTCTCGAAGATGACGGTCTACCGACTGGTGCAGGCGGGTGACATCGACTCCATCCGATTCGGGAGGTCGTATCGCGTGCCACGGCGGGCCGTGCAGAAGTACCTGGAGTCCCTGAACCCGGGAATGGACTACTCCATCTAGCGTGTTGTATCGAGAAGCTCGCTTTTTCGGTTGAATAACGATAGCTTTGTGCTGACTTCCAGTACAAAGGAGCCCTCATGGGAAGATTCACCGTTCTCGCGCTGCGCATCGTGCTGTGCATGATGTTCGTCGGCGCCGCCTTCATCCAGACCGTCGTCGCATCGCTCATGACCATCGATCTCGCCGACGCCGACCCCGACGTCGCCCTGATCCGGACACCCCTCGTGATCCTGACGGTGCTCGCCATCCTCGCGTTGCAGGTGGCCATGGTGTGCGTCTGGGGCCTCCTCACGATGGTCCGGCGCGGAACGGTCTTCTCCGCCGACGCCTTCCGCCTCGTGAACATCGTCATCGGCGCCTTCGCGGCGTCGAGTTTGCTGACATTCGGACTCGGCGTGGCGCTCGCTCCCGGCGAGGCAGTGGCACCCGGGGTGGTGCTCCTGATCGGCGGGGTCGGTGTGTGCATCGCGGCCGTGGCGCTGATCGTGCTGGTGCTGAAGGCCCTGCTCCTCCAGGCCGTCACCACGGACACGGAGGCGCGGAAGCTGCGCACCGAGCTCGACGAGGTCATCTGATGCCCATCGTGGTGCGGATCGACGTCGAACTGGCGCGACGAAAGATGAGCGTGGGCGAGTTCGCCGACCGCGTGGGCCTCACGCCGGCCAATGTCGCCGTCCTCAAGAACGGCCGCGCGAAGGCCGTGCGCTTCAGCACCCTGGAAGCGATGTGCAGGGTGCTCGACTGCCAGCCGGGAGATCTGCTGGAGTGGATCGACGACGACGACGCCTCCTCGGATGCGTCATCGGGTGCTTCCTCCGATGCGGCCGACCGCCCGTGAGAAGCCTCGACCGGTTCTTCCCCGCCGCACCGGGCCCGGGGGAGCCGGGGGACTCCGGGTTGTTCGGTCCAGGATCCACCGCATGGCGCGTGGCATGTGAGCGGGTGATCCTGGCGGGAGGCCCCGCCGCGCTGCTGTTGCAGGTGGCGCATCCCCTCGTGGGAGAGGGGGTCCGTGCCCACAGCGGGTTCTCCACCGACCCGCTGCAGCGACTGCGCGGAACCCTCGACGCCGTCCTGACGGTCACGTTCGGTGACCGGGCGCAGGTGCGGGCGGCCGCAGCCCATGTCGCGCGGAAGCACCGGCCGGTGGAGGGCGTCCTCCCGGAGGCGGCATCCACCGTGCCCGCCGCCACGCCCTACCGCGCCGTCGATCCCGGGCTCTCGCTCTGGGTCTTCGCCACGCTCGTCTGGAGCGCCATCGAGGTGACCCACATCTTCCTCCGGCCCGTCCCACCCGAGGAGCGCACGCGCTACTACCTCGACATGACGCGCATGGCGCACTACTTCAACGTCCCGGATGCGCTGCTGCCCACCGACTACGCGGGCCTGGAGCGCTACGTGAACCAGCAGCTCGAGGAGGTGCTCGACGTCGGCCCGACGGCCCACCTGATCGCGCAGCAGATCCTCGCCCCGGATCCGCCGATCGTCCCGCGCCCCCTTCGGCCCCTGGCCTCGATCCTCTCCGCCGGAGTGCTCCCGCCGCGGCTGAGAGCTGCGTACTCACTGCCCTGGCGCCGCCGGGAGCGGGTGGTGTTCGGTGCGGTCCGGCGGGCGACCCGGCTCGTCGTGCCGCTGCTCCCCGCGCGGATGCGGTACTGGCCCCACTACGCCGTCGCCCTGCGCAGGGTGAGCTGACCGCACCCCGGCACGGCGAGACACCTGGACGCGTGCCGTCGTCGGCGTCTTCTGCGAGCATTCGCGCCGACCAGCGGCGTGTCTCGGCTCGACACGCGGTCTCGCGCTCAGAAACCCCCAACGACGGAGGTCTCCGACGCCACGTGACGAGCAAGCCGCTGACGGCGACCGGCAGGAGCGACGGCGGCGCCGGCAACAACCCGGACCGGGTCAGGCCTCCGGGCGCCGGATGGTGGTCGTGACGGAGCAAAGCATCGGCCGGGGCGGCGCGGAGCTGAAGCCGAACTGCACGGGAGGGCTCACCGGGGCGAGGAGTCCGAGGTCCCTGCCGCGGAAGGACACCGTCGCCCCGGCGATGGCGCGCGCAGAGGTCACGCCGTAGTACTCCGTGCGGCCGTGGCCCGCGGAGCCGGCCGTCGCCACGCCCTTGATCAGCCGCGAGGCCACCGGGTTGATGAGCGTGAGCCACCTCGGATGGGTCGCGAGCCCGGTCGGCACGAGTCCGAGCAGCCTCCCGAGCAGTGTCACGCCGCCCACGCCGGCGCGTACCCGCAGGTCGCCGGCCTCGACGACCAGGCGGTCCGAGGACAGCGAGGACGTCACGGGAGTGATCACGACGTCGTCGAACGTGTAGGTGGCGCTCACGTAGTCTGCGATCTCCCGGGTGGGCGCGATGAGCGTGCGGGTGCCGCCGGCGTCCTCCATCATGACGTCCGTGAACGCGCCGAACGGCGAAGCGTCCCAGCGTCCGATCACCAGACGGATGCCGGAGGTGGTGCCGATACCGGCGATGTGTCCTTCGAAGCGGTCCATGCCCCCATTGTGCACACGCCATGGCCAGGGCCGCGGGCTCCGGCCGGGCCCGCCTCGACGCCCCGCGAGCGCCTCCGCTAAACTCGGAAGGTAAGAGCCCCAGCGACCGCGTCTTCAGCGAGCGGACGGTTGGGGCATTCTGATGAACGGCCTCCTCGACCGCGCTCCACACGGCGGGCGGCCGTACCCGATGGGAGAGGATCCCATGCCAGCCATCGTCATCGTCGGCGCCCAGTGGGGCGACGAGGGTAAGGGCAAGGCCACAGACCTGCTGGGAGGCCGCGTCGACTACGTCGTGAAGCCGAACGGCGGCAACAACGCCGGTCACACCGTGGTCGTCAACGGCGAGAAGTACGAGTTGAAGCTCCTTCCCGCCGGCATCCTGAGCCCCAACGCCGTGCCGATCATCGGCAACGGCTGCGTGATCAACCTCGAGGCACTCTTCGAGGAGATCGACGGGCTCGAGGCACGCGGCGCCGACACCTCGAAGCTCCGCGTCTCGGCGAACGCCCACCTCGTGGCGCCGTACCATCAGGTGCTCGACAAGGTCACCGAGCGCTTCCTCGGCAAGCGGGCCATCGGCACCACCGGCCGCGGGATCGGCCCCGCGTACATGGACAAGGTGGCGCGCCTCGGCCTCCGCGTGCAGGACGTCTTCGACGAGTCGATCCTCCGGCAGAAGGTGGAGGGCTCGCTCAAGCAGAAGAACGAGCTCCTCGTGAAGGTCTACAACCGGCGCGACGTCGAGGTGGACGAGGTGGTGGACTACTTCCTCTCCTTCGCCGAGCGCCTGAAGCCACTGGTCATCGACGCCACCTACGTGCTCAACGAGGCGCTCGACGCCGGCAAGGTGGTGCTCATGGAGGGCGGCCAGGCCACGTTCCTGGACGTGGACCACGGCACCTACCCGTTCGTGACGTCGTCGAACCCCACCGCCGGTGGTGCATCGGTGGGCTCGGGCATCGGCCCCACCCGCATCAGCCGGGCCGTCGGCATCATCAAGGCCTACACCACGCGTGTGGGCGCCGGTCCGTTCCCCACCGAACTCTTCGACGACATGGGCATGTACCTCCAGACCAAGGGCGGCGAGTTCGGTGTGAACACCGGCCGCCCGCGCCGGTGCGGCTGGTACGACGCCGTGCTTGCGCGTCATGCGGCGCGTGTTAACGGCTTCACGGACTACTTCGTGACGAAGCTCGACGTCCTCACGGGCATCGAGAGCATCCCCGTGTGCGTGGCCTACGACGTCGACGGCGTGCGGCACGACGAGATGCCCATGACGCAGACGGAGTTCCACCACGCGAAGCCCATCTTCGAGTACTTCGACGGCTGGACCGAGGACATCACGGGCGCCCGCACCATCGAGGATCTCCCCGAGAACGCGCAGGCGTACGTCCGGGCGCTCGAGAAGATGTCGGGCACCCGTTTCTCGGCCATCGGCGTGGGGCCGGACCGCGACCAGACGATCGTGGTCAACGACCTCATCGGCGACTGACGCTCGGCACGCCGATCCACCGGTACGACGACGAAGGGCGGCCCCCGCGGGAGCCGCCCTTCGTCGTTCAGGAGTGCATCAGCGTCAGAGGTTGACGGTGATCTCACCCTCCTCGCGGAGCCGCTCGATGAGCACCTGCGCCGCGGCGGTGGTCTTCTCGCCCGTGATCTGCTCCTCGATCTGGGGCCTCACCTCGTCGATGGGCGGGATCGGCGTGGCCGTCTGCCCACTGGCCTGCTGCTGTGCCACGGCGGCGTCGTAGGCCTCCTGGACCTCCTGATCGGTGGGCGCGGCGTCCCCCGCCTCCTCCGTGAGCAGCGCGTCGAGCCGCACCTGGTCGGCGAGCTGGCTGTCGAACTCCTCGCCCTCGAGGCCCTGCTCGGCGAACGCCGCGCGCAGCTCCTCCTCGGAGGCGAGCTGGCTCGCCTGCAGCAGCTCGTCGATCGCCGCCGCGCGTCCCTCGGGGGTCGCCTCGATACCGCGGCGCTCGGCCTCCTGGCGGAGGAGCTCCGCGCTGACGAGGTTGTCCGCGACGGACGTCTTCAGCTGGTCCTGGTCGAGCTCCTGCCCGGTGGCCTGGGACTGCGCGGCCGCCTGCGAGAACTGGCCCTCGTAGGTGGTGGTGAAGAGGTCCTTGCCGATCTCCGTGCCGTTGACGACCGCGACGACGTCGGGGACGCCTTCGAGGTCCGGCTCCGGCGCGGGTGCCTGCTCGGGTGCTGCCGATTCTCCCTCCGCGGGAGCCTCGGCGGGAGCGCTGGTCGCGGCGTCCTCCGCCGCGGGCTCCTCGGACGCGCTGCAGCCGCTGAGGAAGAGCATCGATCCGACGAACGCGGTGGCCAGCAGACGCCGTCCCGGAAGTGGTGTCCTGGTGGTCTTCATGTGCCGTCCTTGCCTTGCGTGCATGGTCAGCTTCCCAGACTAACGGGCATCGGTGACAGGCACCGCCGTCCCCGCTGGGTGCATGCTGGGTGTGGCCGCCGCCGGGGGCGTGCTACCAGCCCCAGGTCCCCGTGCCGCCCTTGAACGGACCGACGATCGCGGCCGTGATCCAGCCGCCGTAGAAATCGCCCTCCTGCGCCTGCACGAGCTCGCCGTCCACGGTGCACGCGTCCATCTGCGAGGGGTAGATGGCCGCGCGCGTCGCGAGTTCCTCGTAACCGCGCACCGGCGAGGGGTAGGTCCACGCGCCGCGGGGGCTGCAGGCGTCCCCGGCGACGACGTCGAAGTAGCTCGCCGCTCCCTTGAACTCGCAGTGCGTGGTGCCCTGCACAGGGGTGAGCACGCCCGCGGCGAAGTCCTCGATCGGCAGGTAGTACACCGGGGGGTGGCTCGTCTCGAGCACGCGCACCGCGCGGTTCGTCCGGACGATCAGCTGTCCGCCGAACCTGACCTCGATGGTCGCCGTACTCGGCTCGATGCGGGGCGGCCTCGGGTAGTCCCAGACCGATTCCTGGCCGGGGCCGGGCGTGATGCGCGTCTTCTTCATGGGATTCCTCATGCGGGGAACGCTACTCCGGCCGTCGGACCTGCCCGCGCGGGCTCCCCTCCCGGCGGGCGGGTGCAGGCAGATCCGGGCGGGTTCCACGGCCGGATCTGTACGCTGGTCGGACAGCGCATCGGGGAGGCACCAGGGAGGCATCATGAAGGTCAGCGTGGGGCAGTTCAGCCCGGTGGGCGACGTCGCGGCGAATGTCGCCGTCATGCGGGAGCTCGCGGCGGAGGCCGCGTCCGCGGGGTCGGCGCTCATCGTGTTCCCCGAGGAGTCCATGATGACCATCGGCAAGGTGGACGGCCCGCTGCGCGAGGCGGTCGAGGCCCACTGGACGTCCTTCGTGCAGCAGCTCTCGTTCGTCGCGGCGGAGAACGGCATCGCCGTGGTCGCCGGTGGGTACGAGGCGAGCGGCGAGGAACGGCCCTACAACACGCTGGTCCTCATCGACGCGACCGGCCGGATCGTCGACACGTACCGCAAACTGCACCTCTACGACGCTTTCAGCTACCGGGAGTCCTCGCGCATCAAGCCGGGCGACGGCGGCGTCACGGTGGCCGAACTCGGCGACCTCCGCGTGGGACTCATGACCTGCTACGACATCCGCTTCCCCGAGCAGGCGCGCGCCCTCGCCGACGCCGGGGCGGATCTGATCTGCGTCCCCGCGGCCTGGTTCAAGGGCGAGCACAAGGTCGACCACTGGGAGACGCTCCTGAAGGCGCGCGCCATCGAGAACACCGTGTGGGTCGCAGCCGCGGGCACGTCGAGCGGCCACACCATCGGCCATTCGGCGATCATCGATCCCATGGGCCTGCCGCTCGTCCACCTCGACGACGAGGAACGCGGCGTCGTCACGATCGACGTCACGCGCCGCCGGGTCGACGACGTCCGCGAGTTCCTCCCGGTCCTGCGGAACCGCCGATTCGCACAGAACGCCACCCTTGTCGACCCGCACTGACAGCGCGCTCGCCGCGGAGACCGGCGCGGGGGCGGGGACGACGTCGTCGGTCCCGGCCGTCGCGGAGCGCCCGGAGGGGACGCGCGCGGCCAACATCAGGGACGTGGCGAGGCGAGCGGGTGTCTCGCACCAGACGGTCTCGCGTGTCATCAACGGCCACCCGAGCCTCCGCGCCGAGACGCGCGACCGCGTGCTCGCCGCCATGGACGCGCTGAAATTCCGCCCCAACCGTGCTGCACGGGCTCTGGTGACGAGCCGCTCCACCACCCTCGGTGTGCTGGTCGGCAAGGGCTTCGAGTACGGGCCGGCCGCGAGCCTGCAGGCGATCGACAGTGCTGCGCGCGAGGCGGGCTACGGCGTGGACGTGGCGCACCTCGACACGGTGGACAGCGGCTCCATCCGCGCAGCGCTCGACCGCCTGCTGGCCCACGGAGTGGACGGTCTGATCATCCTCGCGCCGCAGACGCAGACGCTCGGGGAGATCGACCGGCTCGCCATGACGCTGCCCTTCGTCACGGTCCACTCGGCCACGCAGCACGACGACCACCGGCTCTCCGTGGACCAGTTCGGGGGAGCGGTCCTCGCCACGCGGCACCTCCTGGAGCTCGGGCACCGGCGGATCGCCCATGTGGCTGGCCCGGACGGGTGGTTCGAGACGGACGCTCGGGTACGGGGCTACAGGACCGAGCTCGCCGCGTGGGGGCAGGAACCCGAAGCGTTGCTCTCGGGGGACTGGACCGCGGAGTCGGGGTACCGGGCCGGTCTCGCCCTTGCACAGGACCACGGGATCACCGGCGTGTTCTCCTCGAACGACCAGATGGCACTCGGCCTCCTGCACGCCTTCCGCGAGAGCGGGCGGCGTGTGCCGGAGGACGTCAGCCTGGTGGGCTTCGACGACGTCCCCGAGGCCGCGTACTACGCTCCGCCCCTCACGACCGTGCGGCAGGACTTCCCGGAACTCGGCCGGCGCTGCGTGGGGCGCCTGCTCGCGCTCGTCGACGCCGCGGGCAGGGACCCCGCGGGACCCGATGGCGGTCCGGCTGCCGCGGACGGTGATCTCACAGGTCCGGGTTCCGCCGTCGGGACGGTCGCTGCAGGAGGCCGATCGTCCGACGTCGTGCCGGAGCTGGTGGTGCGGGCGTCCACGGCTGCCCTCATCGCCGAGACCCCCTCGTTACCCGTAAGGCATTGACAGGCCGGGCGATCGCCCCCCTACACTTGGCAGAGCGGATGTGAACGGTCACATTCGCAGCCGATCCACCAGAGCATCGCAGTGCGGGCTCGAGAAGAACAACGAGGTCCTTCCCTTTGAGCGACTCCAGCACGGGCCACGCCCGTCCTACGGACACGGCCGCGGGCTCCCGGCCCACCTACGTCATCGGCGTCGACTACGGCACCCTGTCCGGTCGCGCCGTCGTCGTCCGCGTCTCCGACGGCGCCGAACTCGGCGCCTCCACGCTCGAGTACCCGCACGCGGTCATGGACACCACCCTCGCGGCCACCGGTGAGCAGCTGCCGCCGGAGTGGGCCCTGCAGGTCCCGTCGGACTACGTGGACGTGCTCCGCACCGCCGTCCCGGCCGCCGTGCGGGAGGCGGGCATCGACCCGCAGGACGTCATCGGCATCGCCACCGACTTCACCGCCTGCACCATGGTGCCCACCCTCGCCGACGGCACGCCGCTCAACGAGGTGCCGGGCTACGAGGGCCGCCCCCACGCCTACGTGAAGCTGTGGAAGCACCACGCCGCCCAGGGCCAGGCCAACCGCATCAACGAGCTCGCCGCCGAGCGCGGCGAGGCGTGGCTGCCACGCTACGGCGGACTCATCTCGAGCGAGTGGGAGTTCGCCAAGGGGCTCCAGCTGCTCGAGGAGGACCGCGAGCTCTACGACCGCATGGACCACTGGGTCGAGGCCGCCGACTGGATCGTCTGGCAGCTCACGGGGGAGTACGTGCGGAACGCCTGCACCGCCGGGTACAAGGGCATCTACCAGGACGGCGCCTACCCGTCGGACGAGTTCCTCGCCGCGCTCAACCCCGACTTCGCAGGGTTCGCCCGCGACAAGGTGGAGCACACCATCGGCGCTCTCGCCTCGAAGGCGGGCGCGCTGTCCCAGGAGGCCGCCGGCTGGACCGGCCTGCCCGCAGGCATCGCCGTCGCCGTCGGCAACGTGGACGCCCACGTCACCGCGCCGGCCGCGCAGGCCACCGATCCCGGCCAGATGGTCGCCATCATGGGCACCTCGACCTGCCACGTCATGAACTCGGACCGCCTGGCCGAGGTGCCGGGCATGTGCGGCGTCGTCGACGGCGGGATCGTCGAGGGCTTCTACGGCTACGAGGCCGGCCAGTCCGGCGTGGGGGACATCTTCGCGTGGTTCGTCGCGAACCAGGTACCCGGGGAGATCAGGGACGCCGCCACCGCCCAGGGCCTCAGCGTGCACGAGTACCTGACCGAGCAGGCGCAGACCGAGCCCGTGGGAGCCCACGGCCTGGTGGCGCTGGACTGGCACTCCGGCAACCGTTCGGTCCTCGTGGACCACGAGCTCTCCGGCACCATCGTGGGACTCACCCTCGCCACGAAGCCGCACGAGGTCTACCGCGCCCTGCTGGAATCGACGGCGTTCGGCACCCGGAAGATCGTCGAGACCTTCAACGCCTCCGGCGTACCCGTGACCGAGTTCGTCGCCGCCGGCGGGCTCATCCGCAACCCGTTCCTCATGCAGGTCTACGCGGACGTGCTCAACATGCCCCTCTCCGTGATCGGCAGCGCGCAGGGCCCCGCGCTGGGCTCCGCCATCCATGCAGCCGTCGCCGCGGGCGCCTACGAGGACATCCACGCGGCCGCCGCAGCCATGGGCCACCTGAACCGCGCGGCCTACACCCCGGACCCCGAACGGGCCGAGGCGTACGACGCCCTCTACCGCGAGTACACCGAACTGCACGACTACTTCGGGCGCGGCGCCAACGACGTCATGCACCGCCTGAAGGCCCTGCGCCGCTCGGCCCGTACGGCTCCCTCGCGTCAGGAGGTCTCCTCGTGAGTACCTTCACCCCCGAGATCGACGCCGCCATCCAGGCGGTCCGCGAGGACGTCGCAGCCCTGCACGCCGAACTGGTCCGCTACGGGCTCGTGGTGTGGACCGGCGGCAACGTCTCCGGCCGCGTGCCCGGCGCGGACCTCTTCGTCATCAAGCCCTCCGGCGTGAGCTACGACGACCTGACGCCCGGGAACCAGATCCTCTGCGACCTCGACGGCAACGTCATCGCCGGGAGCGCGGGGTCCGAGCGTTCGCCGTCGAGCGACACCGCCGCCCACGCCTACGTGTACCGGCACATGCCGGAGGTGGGCGGCGTCGTGCACACCCACTCGACCTACGCCGTCGCCTGGGCCGCCCGCGGCGAGGCCATCCCCTGCGTGATCACCGCCATGGCGGACGAGTTCGGCGGGGAGATCCCGGTGGGCCCCTTCGCGGTCATCGGTGACGACTCCATCGGCCGGGGGATCGTGGACACCCTCACCGGGCACCGCTCCCGCGGAGTGCTCATGAAGAGTCACGGCCCGTTCACGATCGGCAAGGACGCGAAGGACGCCGTCAAGGCCGCCGTGATGCTCGAGGACGTGGCCCGGACCGTCCACATCTCCCGCCAGCTCGGTGCGCCCGCCGGCATCCAGACCGAGCACATCGACTCACTCTTCGACCGCTACCAGAACGTGTACGGTCAGCCCGCAACCCCAGGAGCCCCCGCATGAGCCCGCTCAGCACCACTCTCGATGCCTACGAAGTCTGGTTCCTGACCGGCAGCCAGGACCTCTACGGCGAGGAGACCCTGCAGCAGGTCGCCGAGCAGTCGCAGGAAATCGTCCGGATGCTGGGCGAGGCCGGCCTCCCCGTGAAGATCGTGTGGAAGCGGACCCTGAAGGACTCCGCGTCGATCCGCCGGATGGCGCTCGAGGTCAACGCGGCGGACAACGCGATCGGCGTCATCGCCTGGATGCACACGTTCAGCCCCGCCAAGATGTGGATCGCGGGTCTCGACGCGCTCCGGAAGCCCTTGCTGCACCTGCACACGCAGATCAACGTCGCCCTGCCGTGGGCCGAGATCGACTTCGACTTCATGAACCTCAACCAGGCCGCCCACGGCGACCGCGAGTTCGGCTACATCCAGTCGCGCCTCGGCGTTCCCCGGAAGACCGTCGTGGGTCACGTCTCCAACCCGGACGTCAGCGCGAAGGTGGGCACCTGGCAGCGCGCCGCTGCCGGTTGGGCCGCCGTGCACGAGCTGAAGGTCGCGCGGTTCGGCGACAACATGCGCAACGTCGCCGTCACCGAGGGTGACAAGACCGAGGCCGAGCTCCGCTTCGGCGTCTCGATCAACACATGGGGCGTCAACGATCTCGTCGCCGCCGTCGAGGCGCAGTCCGAGACCGACGTCGACGACCTCGTGGCCGAGTACGAGGAGACCTACGACGTCGTCCCCGAGCTCCGCCGCGGCGGTGACCGGCACGACTCGCTGCGCTACGGCGCACGCCAGGAACTCGGCCTGCTGTCCTTCCTCGAGGAGGGCGGCTTCGGCGCCTTCACCACGAACTTCGAGGACCTCGGGGCGCTCCGCCAGCTACCCGGTCTCGCCGTCCAGCGGCTCATGGCCAAGGGCTACGGTTTCGGCGCCGAGGGCGACTGGAAGACCGCCGTCCTCGTGCGTGCCGCGAAGGTCATGGGCGTGGGACTGCCCGGCGGCGCCTCGCTGATGGAGGACTACACCTACCACCTCGTGCCGGGGGAGGAGAAGATCCTCGGAGCTCACATGCTCGAGATCTGCCCCACCCTCACCACGTCGAAGCCCTCCCTGGAGGTGCACCCGCTCGGGATCGGCGGCAAGGAGGACCCTGTGCGGCTCGTGTTCGACACCGATTCCGGTGCGGGCGTCGTCGTCGCGATGTCCGACATGCGGGACCGCTTCCGCCTGACCGCCAATGCCGTCGAGATCGTCCCGCCGGACGCTCCGCTCCCCAACCTGCCGGTCGCGCGCGCAGTGTGGAAGCCGGAGCCGAGCCTCGAGACCTCCGCAGCGGCGTGGCTCAGCGCCGGCGCCGCGCACCACACCGTCCTCACCACCGCGGTGGGCCTCGAGGTGTTCGAGGACTTCGCGGACATCGCCGAGGTGGAGCTGCTGCGGATCGACGCCGACACGAAGCTCCGTGACTTCCAGCGCGAACTACGCTGGAACGCCGCCTACTACCGCCTGGCGCAGAAGCTGTAAGACCACTCCCACACAGCCGGCATCGACGCCGGGAACCACTCACAAGAAAGTTCCACCATGAATCGGAAAACCCTGGTCGGCATCGCGGCCACCAGCATCCTGGCCCTCAGCCTCACTGCCTGTGGCAGCCGTGGCGGCGGGGACACCCCCGCCGAGGGCCAGGCGCCCGAGGACATCACCATCGGCGTGGCCATGCCCACGCAGCAGTCCGAGCGCTGGATCGCCGACGGCGAGAACGTCAAGAGCCAGCTCGAGGACCTCGGCTACCAGGTGGACCTCCAGTACGCCAACGACGACATCCCCACGCAGGTCAGCCAGATCGAGAACATGATCAACGGCGGCGTCAGCGCCCTCGTGATCGCCTCGATCGACGGCACCACGCTCACCAGCGTGCTGGACCAGGCCGAGACGCAGGAGATCCCCGTCATCGCCTACGACCGCCTCATCAACGGCTCGGACACCGTGGACTACTACACGACCTTCGACAACGAGGAGGTCGGCGTGCAGCAGGCCACCTCGCTCCTCACCGGCCTCGGCATCCTCGACGCCGAGGGCAACGAGACCGGCGAGACGGGACCGTTCGACGTGGAGCTCTTCGCCGGCAGCCCGGACGACAACAACGCGACGTTCTTCTGGAACGGCGCCATGGAGACCCTGCAGCCGTACCTGGACGCCGGTACCCTCCGCGTGCCCAGCGGCCAGACCGAGTTCGAGCAGGCGGCGATCCTCCGGTGGCTGCCCGACACGGCCCAGGACCGCATGGAGGACCTCATCACCGTCGGTGGCGGCGAGCGTCTCGAGGGTGTCCTGTCCCCGTACGACGGCCTGTCCATCGGCATCATCTCGGCCCTGACCTCCGGCGGGTACTCCGCTGACGAGCTGCCGGTCGTCACCGGCCAGGACGCCGAGGTCGGCTCGGTGCAGTCCATCATCGCGGGTGAGCAGTACTCCACGATCTTCAAGGACGTCCGCGAGCTCGGCAAGCAGGCCGTCACCATGGTGGACGCCCTCATGAAGGGCGAGGAGCCCGAGGTCAACGACACCGAGACGTACGACAACGGCGTCAAGGTGGTCCCCTCCTTCCTGCTCGAGTCCGAGATCGTCACGGTCGACAACTACGAGACGGCCCTCGTCGAGACCGGCTACTACACCGAGGACGACCTGCAGTAGTCGTTCCGCTTCTCCTGACAATGCCTGTGGCTCCGTACCTCCCATGGTCTGGAGCCACAGGCATTGGACCTCGCCCGGCCACTGCCGGGACTTCCACTCAAGTAAGCGAGGCGTGACCATGGCGGACAACATCCTCAGGATGCACCGCATCACCAAGACCTTCCCGGGCGTGAAGGCACTGCAGGACGTCAGTCTCGACGTCGAGCGCGGCGAAGTCCACGCGATCTGCGGAGAGAACGGGGCCGGGAAATCGACCCTCATGAAGGTGCTGTCGGGTGTGTACCCGCACGGCACGTACGACGGCGAGATCGAGTTCGAGGGCACGCAGGCGGAGTTCAAGGACATCCGCGACAGCGAGCGGGCCGGCATCGTCATCATCCACCAGGAGCTCGCGCTCTCGCCGTTCCTGTCCGTCGCGGAGAACATCTTCCTCGGCAACGAGCGTGAGAAGCGCGGGTTCATCAACTGGAACGAGACCAACGTGGAGGCGGCCAAGCTGCTCCGTCGCGTCGGGCTCGACCTGAATCCCGTGGTCCGCGCCGGTGACATCGGCGTGGGCAAGCAGCAGCTCGTGGAGATCGCGAAGGCGCTCTCGAAGAACGTGAAGCTGCTGATCCTCGACGAGCCCACGGCCGCGCTGAACGACGAGGACTCCGCGCACCTCCTCGGACTGGTCAAGGGACTCCGCACCGAGGGCATCACCTGCATCATCATCAGCCACAAGCTCAACGAGATCCGCGAGATCGCGGACTCCGTGACCATCCTCCGGGACGGGCGCACCATCGAGACGCTGAGCCTGCACGACGGCTCGGTCACCGAGGAGCGCATCATCAAGGGCATGGTGGGCCGGGAGATGGGCAGCCGTTACCCCGACCGCACGCCCGTGATCGGCGACGAGGTGCTCCGGGTGGAGAACTGGACGGTGCACCACCCCCAGGAGAGCACGCGCGTGGTCGTGGACTCCGCGAACATCTCGGTGCGGGCCGGGGAGGTGGTCGGCATCGCCGGTCTCATGGGCGCGGGCCGTACCGAGCTGGCCATGAGCATCTTCGGGCGGAGCTACGGCTCGAACATCACCGGGACCCTCTACAAGAACGGCTCGCCGATCACGACGAAGTCCGTGGGCGAAGCGATCAAGCACGGCATCGCCTACGCCACCGAGGACCGCAAGAAGTACGGGCTGAACCTGATCGACGACATCAAGCGGAACGTCTCGGGAGCCGCCCTCGGCAAGCTCGCGAAACGCGGCTGGGTGGACAGCGGGCAGGAAGCCGTCGTGGCCGGGGACTACCGGAGGTCCATGAACATCAAGGCCCCCTCCGTCACCGCCATCACCGGGAAGCTCTCCGGCGGCAACCAGCAGAAGGTGGTGCTGTCCAAATGGATGTTCTCGGACCCCGACGTGCTGATCGTCGACGAACCCACCCGAGGGATCGACGTGGGCGCGAAGTACGAGATCTACACCATCATCAATCGCCTCGTCGGAGAGGGGAAAGCCGTGATCGTCATCTCGTCCGAGCTGCCCGAACTCCTCGGCATCTGCGACCGCATCTACACGCTCGCCGAGGGCCGCATCACAGCTGACGTGCCCATCGCCGACGCGACACCGGAACTCCTCATGCAGTACATGACCAAGGAAAAGGACTGACCCCGATGGCCACCACCGTCAAGGACCCGGCTGTTGCCATGCCGGCCCCTCCCACGAAGAACGGGCTCTCGTTCCTCACGAGCAGGCTCCGGCAGATCGGCATCTTCGTCGCTCTGATCGTCATCGTCACGCTGTTCCAGGTACTGACCGGCGGCGCCCTGCTTCAGCCGGACAACGTCTCGAACATCATCGTGCAGAACAGCTACATCCTGCTGCTGGCCATCGGCATGGTCATGATCATCGTCGCCGGGCACATCGACCTCTCCGTCGGGTCCGTCGCGGCCTTCGTCGGGGCGATGTCCGGCATCATGATCCAGGACTTCGGGTTCCCCTGGTGGGCGGCGTTCGTCGCGTCCCTCGTCATCGGCGGACTCGTGGGTGCCTGGCAGGGCTTCTGGGTGGCGTATGTCGGGATCCCGGCGTTCATCGTCACCCTCGCCGGCATGCTCGTGTTCCGTGGTCTCACGCAGATCGTCCTGGAGAACCAGCGCATCACCGGTTTCCCCGAGGAGTACCGCCAGCTCGGCGGCGGCTTCCTGTTCCCGGGGCTGTTCCCGCCCGAGACGAACTTCCTCGACTGGACAACCGTGGGGCTCGGCCTCATCGCCGTCGTCCTCCTGGTCGTCACCCAGCTCCGCGGACGCGCCACCCGTGCCCGTCTGAAGCTCGAGGACGAGCCGCAGTCCTGGTTCTACACGAAGCTCGGCTTCATCGCGGTGATGATCCTCGGCGTGACCTACCTGCTCGCCGGTTCCCGCAGCGGCACGCCGATCGTGCTCGTGGTGCTGGGCATCCTGATCGTCGCGTACAGCGCCGTGATGAACAACAGCGTCTTCGGGCGCCACATCTACGCGGTCGGCGGCAATCTGCAGGCGGCTCAGCTCTCGGGCATCAACACGAAGCGCATCGACTTCATGCTGTTCGTCAACATGGGCGTGCTCGCGGCGCTCGCCGGCCTCATCTTCACCGGTCGCCTGAACTCCGCCGGCCCCGGCGCGGGCAACCTCTTCGAGCTCGACGCCATCGCGGCGGCGTTCATCGGTGGCGCGGCCGTGACCGGTGGTGTCGGAACGGTGATCGGGGCGATCACCGGCGGCCTCATCATGGGTGTGCTCAACAATGGGATGTCCCTGCTGGGCGTCGGTATCGACGTCCAGCAGTTCATCAAGGGCATGGTGCTGCTGCTCGCCGTCGGCTTCGACGTCTTCAACAAGCGCCGTGCCTCCAACGCCCTGAAGTAGCAGTTCGCAGGGTCCGAAGAAATCTTCGCCGACCACGTAACTTCTCCGGTGCGTGCGGCGATTACCAGTATGTAAGTGCCGCACCGAGACTTATCCCCCAACGGGTCTCGGTGCGGCCTTTCTCTTACCGGAGGCCGTACGGCCCCCGGTGAGGGGCAGCGGTTACGATGGTCACGCCGCCCGCTCGAACAAGGACATGACCGTGGTCACACCGCTGCCTGACGATGCGCTCGCCCGCGCTCAGTCTGGCGAACCGGCGGCGTTCTCCCTGATCTACGAGTCCCTGGGACCTGCGGTCAGCGGGTACTTCACGGGGCGAAGGTCCGAGGATCCCGAGGCACTCACGCAGGAGGTCTTCCTGACGGTGTTCTCGAAGCTCGGCTCCATCACCGGTGGAACGGCTGGTCTGCGCGCTTTCGCCTTCTCGGTCGCCCACGCGAGGTACGTGGACGATGTCCGCAGGAGGACGAGGGCTCCCGTCCTCGTGGGCTACGACGCCGAGGGCGATCATCGCAGCACCGCATCGGCGGAGACGGAAGTGCTCGAACGGCTCGATGCCCGCGACGCCGGGGGCATGCTGGCCGAGCTCAATGCCGAACAACGTGACGTCCTGCTGCTGCGGATCGTCGCGGGGCTGCCGATCGAGCAGGTGGCGACCATCCTGGGACGCTCGGCCGGCTCGGTCAAGCAGTTGCAGCGGCGAGGTCTGCTCAAGCTCAAGGAACTCGTTCACACCAACGAATCGGAAGCGTTATGACGTCTCGGAACAGCTCGCCGTCCGACCAGGTGCTGGAACTCCTGCGCGAGGCGGGCGTCGACGACGATCCCGCCCTCGTCGGGGCCGTCGAGGACATCGTACAGCTGGGCGAGGGGCCGCTCCCGGGCGCCTCGGCCGAGCTCGCGCAGCTGATGGCCAGTGGCGGCAAGGCCTCGCGTGTGCGGCGCAGCAAGGGCCGGGTCACCTTCATCGGCGGTGCCCTTGCGGTGTCGATGGGGGTCGGGATGTCCGGAGTCGCAGCGGATCCCGTGCCCCTCCGCCACGGGTTCGACGACGCCGTCGACACCCTCACGCGCCACAGCCTCCGCGACGACGCAGCCCGGCTGCGTGCCTCGGGAGTCACCGGGCCCGACGCCGAAAGGCCGCCCTCCGGTGCGCCCGCCGTCGCCTCCTCCGGCCAGGCCGCTCCTGGCAGCGGCGCAAACGGTCCGTCAGCGGCTGCCGCCGGTTCGGCGCAGGAGGGATCCGCCGGTGCCCAGCCTGGTGAGGTTCCGCGTACCGCTTCATCCGTTCCGTCCACCTCATCCACCTCATCCACCGCGACGGATGCGACCGGCTCGTCTCCGGTGTCCGGGACCGCGGCGTCATCGGTAGTCGCTCCCGACGCGGGACGTGGCGCAGCTCCCGACGGCGGACGGGACGCACAGGCGGCTTCGGCGCCGGCGCACCCCGGAGCCGGCACGGCGGAGGGCGAGGATCCGGCGGGAGCCGACGAGCCTGCCGACGAGCCGACACGTCCCGTCGACGAGATGTTCACCCTCCTCCTGACGGGTGGGACGTCCGAGGACTGGTTCCTCAGCCCCGGCCAGGATGCCGGACAACCCGACCCCGGCCCGGTGTGGCTACGCGCCCCGGCGACCGACCCCGACATGGTCGCCCTCCCGGCGGACCCCCTCGACGGCGAGTCCCCGTGGTTCGCGCTGTTCTTCGTCGGGGAGGACCTGTGGTGGGAGGCAGCGCCGCAGGACGGGGTGCCGGATGCCGAGCCGAGCGAACCGCTGTTCGGCGAGCCCGACCCCGACGTCGACACCCCGATGCCCGAGCCGACGGCCGACGCGGCGCCGGTGCCGGAGTCGACGGACGGCGTCCCGGTACCCGATGCGCGTGCCGACCCGGTGCCGGCGGCCAATGCGACGGACGGCGTCCCCGTGCCTGGCTTGATGGAAGCCGCCCCGCTGCCGAGTTCGACAGATCCTTCCCCGGTACCTGGCTCGGCGGACGCCGCCCCGATTCCCGACCCGACGGCGGAACCGTCGCAGGAGACAGAGCCCGCGGACGCAGCCCAGCAGGAGCGCGGGATCCCTGCTCCTGCCGGGCCTCCCGCTCCTGCCGAGCCCTAGGCCCGCTCAGTACTCGATGCGCCCCTGCCGATTGTGGAACTCGCCCGTGGGGCCGTCGGGGCCGAGGGTGGCCAGTGCGACGGTCGCGTCGGTGCCCTCGGTGATGGTCTGGTGACCGCTGTGGTGGTTGAAGTCGGTACTCGTGTACCCCGGATCGCTGGCGTTGATGCGCATGGCCGGCAGGTTCTTCGCGTATTGCACCGTGAGTGCGATGACAGCGGCCTTCGACGCCGCGTAGGGGATGGCCGGGACCGCGAACTCGTCGGTGCCCTCGGTACTGAGGTATCTCGCGAACCCGACGCCCGATGCCACGTTGACGATGACCGGGTTCGTCGAGCGGCGCAGCAGCGGCAAAGCCGCCTGGGTGACACGGACGAGCCCGATCACATTGATGTCGAGCACGTTGCGCATGGCGTCCGCCGAGAGGTCGTCGACGCCGTAGGAGGTCCCCAGGATCCCGGCGTTGTTCACGAGGACGTCGAGCTCGGGGAGGGACGAGAACGCTGCGTCGACGCTCGCCTGGTCGTCGACGTCGAGCTGGACGAGGTGGGCACCGAGCTCCTCGGCCTCCCGGCCCGTGGAGAGGTCGCGCATGCCGGCATGGACGGTGTGGCCGGCTGCGATGAGTCGGCGGACGGTTTCGAGTCCGAGGCTGCGGTTGGCCCCGGTGATCAGTGTGGTTGTCATGGCTCCACACTCTCCCGCCGCAGGGCGGACGCCAAGGTACCCTCCGACCGTGGGACCGGCAGTACCACCCGCGGGCGGCGCCCTCCACGGATGATGGGGTCATGAGTGAATTCGCGAGTGTCCTCCGGGCGTGGCGTCAGCGGGTGACCCCGGCCGAGGTCGGACTCCCTGCCGGGGCGGGGCGGCGGAGCCCGGGCCTGCGGCGTGAGGAGCTCGCAGCCCTGGCGAACGTGAGCGTGGACTACGTGGTGCGCCTGGAGCAGGGCCGCGCCACCCACCCGTCCCCGCAGTTGCTGAACGCCCTGGCGATCGCCCTGCGCCTCGACGCCGCCGAGCGCGACCACCTGTACCGCGTGGGCGGGGCCGCCCCGCCGTCGCCGGACATGGTGCCCCGGTACATCACGCCCGGGGTGCACCGCATCATCGACAGGCTCGGCGACGTCCCCATGGCGGTGTTCACGGCCACCCACGACATCGTGCCGTGGAACCCGCTCTGGGCGGCGCTCTGCGGTGACCCGTCCCGCCTCGCGGGCATGGAGCGCAACCTCGTGTGGCGGTACTTCACCTCCGGCCAAGAGGGCGTGGACTTCGACCGGCAGCACGCGGAGGATTTCGCCGCCGACCTCGCCGCGGACGTGCGAGCGGCCACGGGCAGGTACCCGCGCGACCCGCACCTGCAGCGTCTCGTCTCCCGGCTGCGTGCGGCGTCCCCCGACTTCGAGCGTCGATGGTCGGAGGCGAGGGTCGCCGAACACCGGTCCAGCCGGAAGACGATGACGGACACGCCGGTGGGACCGATCACCGTGGATTGCGACGTCCTGTCCGTCCCCGGCGGGGACCTCCGGATCGTCGTCTACACCGTCGCGCCGGGCAGCGAGGACGAAGCACTGCTCGACCTGCTGAGGGTCACCGGGCTCCAGACGCTCTCACCCGAGCCGGTGCCGGACCCCGAGCGGGTGCCGGACGCCGTCAGGAGGTGAGCTGGCGCTTCGAGGAGATGACGCCGGTGTTGAAGCCCGCGAGGTTGAGGCCCCCGTGGAAGCGCGCGTGTTCGATCTTCAGGCACCGGTCCATGACAACGTTCAGCCCCGCGTCCTCGGCGGAGCGGGCAACGTCCTCGTGCCAGGAGCCGAGCTGCAGCCACAGCGTCTTCGCACCGACCGCCAGCGTCTCCTCGAGCACCGACGGCAGATCGTCGTGCTTGCGGAAGACGTCGACGACGTCGGGCACCTCGGGGAGGTCCGCGAGGGACGCGTAGGCGGGCTGCCCGAGGATCTCCTTCGCCACCGGGTTCACGAAGTACAGGCGGTAGGGCGAGGAGGACTGCAGATAGGTGGCGACGAAGTACGACGCCCGGGACGGCTTGTCAGAGGCGCCGACGATCGCCACCGACCGCGCACGGCGAAGGAGTGCCAGGCGCTCGGGAGCCGAGGGCCCCTCCCAGGTACGGATCGACTGCGTGCCGCTCATGCTCCCACTCCCACTGCGCGCGTCACCGATGCGTCATCGTCGTTCTCGCCCGCCGCTTCCTGCGGCAGGTCGTCGAAGGCCTCGTCCGGGGTGTCGACGGCGAGGGTGAGCGCCTGGTCCAGGTCCCACAGGATGTCGTCGAGATCCTCGAGGCCCACGGAGATCCGCACGAGGTCCTCGGGGACGCCTGCCGCGGCGAGCTGCTCGGTGGAGAGCTGCTGGTGCGTCGTCGAGCCCGGGTGGATCACGAGGGTGCGCGCGTCACCCACGTTCGCGAGGTGCGAGGCGATCTGCAGCGACTCGATGAACTTCTGGCCCGCCTTCCGCCCGCCGGTGACGCCGAAGCTGAACACCGAACCCGGGCCCTGTGGCAGGTACTTGCGGGCGCGTTCGTGGTGCGGGTGGGATGGCAGCCCGGCGTAGTTGACGTACTCGACGCGCGGATCCGCCTCCAGCCACCGTGCGACGGCGAGGGCGTTCTCGAGGTGCTCGTCGAGGCGCTGCGCGAGGGTCTCCACGCCCTGCAGGAGCTGGAAGGCAGACATGGGGGAGAGCGATGGCCCGATGTCGCGGAGTTGCTCGGTGCGCAGCTTCGTGAGGAAGCCGTACTCGCCGAAGTTCGCCCACCACTGGATGTTGCCGTAGGAGGGCACGGGTTCGGTCATCATGGGGAACTTGCCGTTGCCCCAGTCGAACCGCCCGCTCTCCACGATCACTCCGCCGAGCGTGGTGCCGTGCCCGCCGATGAACTTGGTGGCGGAGTGGATCACGATGTCCGCGCCGTGCTCGATGGGCCGCACGAGGTACGGCGTACTGAGGGTCGAGTCGACGATGAAGGGCACGCCGGCGTCGTGGGCCACCTTCGCCAGCCCGGCGAGGTCCGCGATCTCGCCAGAGGGGTTCGCGATGACCTCGGCGTAGACGGCCTTGGTGTTCTCGCGGATGGCGGCGGCGTAGTCGGCCGGATCGGTACCGGGAACGAAGGTGGTCTCGATGCCAAACCGGCGCAGCGTGACATCGAGCTGCGTCACCGTCCCGCCGTACAGCTGGGAGGCGGCGACGATGTGGTCGCCCGCCTGACAGAGGGCCGCGAAGGTGATGAACTCCGCACTCATGCCCGACGCCGTCGCCACCGCGCCGATACCGCCCTCGAGGGAGGCGATGCGCTCCTCGAACGCCGCGACCGTCGGGTTGCCGATGCGCGAGTAGATGTTGCCGTACTTCTGCAGCGCGAAGAGGTTGGCGGCGTCATTGGTGTCCTTGAACACGAACGACGTCGTCTGGTAGATCGGGACGGCCCGGGCGCCGTGGGTGGCGTCGGGGGTGCCGCCGGCGTGGAGCGCGCGCGTGCGGAAGCCGAAGGAACGGTCAGCCATCAGAAGCCTGCCTTGCTGGTCTGGAGGGTGGGAGGGAGCTCGACGTCGACGCCGGCCTTGCGGGCGGCGTCCGCCTCGAGTTCGCGGACGATCGGGAGGATGTCCCTGCCGAACGCGGCGACCTCCTCCTGGAAGTGGAGGTAGCACGTGAGGAAGAGGTTCACGCCGATCTTCTTGTACTCGACGATGCGTTCGGCGATCTGCTCGGGCGTGCCGATGAGCTGTGTCCGGAAGCCGTCGTTGTACTGCACGAGGTCCTCGAAGGAGGAGTCGGCCCACATGCCCTTGCCGTCCTTCGTGGAGGCGCCCGCCTCCTGGACGGCGTCGCGGAACCCCTCGACGGCCGGGCGGTGCGCCTTCGCGACGATCTCACGGAGCGTCTCGCGCGCCTCCTTCTCGGAGTCCCGTGCGATCACGAAGCCGTTCAGGCCGAAGCGCGGCCGGCGGCCCGCCTCGAGGGCGGACGCCTGCACCCCGGCGATGTTCTCCTTGAACCCCTCGAGGTCCTTGCCGTTGGAGAAGTACCAGTCGGCCACGCGGCCCGCGGTCGCCTGGGCGGCCGTCGAGTTGCCGCCGAAGAAGATCTCGGGGTGCGGGCGGCCGGGCACGTCCACGGGCGCCGGGCTCAGGGTGAAGTCGTTGATGTCGTAGTACTTCCCCGCCTGGCTGTAGCCCTGTTCCGTCCAGAGGCCGCGGAGCACGCGGATGAACTCCTCGGTGCGTACGTAGCGCTCGTCGTGCTCCAGCCACTCGAGGCCGAAGTTGACGAACTCGTCCTTCAGCCAGCCGGAGACGATGTTCACGGCGGCGCGACCGTTCGAGATGTGGTCGGCCGTGATGATGAACTTCGCGAGGACCCCCGGGTGCCACATGCCGGGGTGGACGGCGGCGATCACCTTCAGCTTCTCCGTCGCCGCGAGGAGGGCGAGGGAGAAGCTCGTGGCCTCGTGCTGTTTGTCCGCGCCGTAGGACGCCGCGTACCGGGTCTGCGAGAGCGCGTACTCGAATCCGGCGTTCTCCGCGATGCGGGCCAGGTCGCGGTTGTACTCGAAGTCCCAGCTGGTGCGCTGCTCGATGGTCGAGACCACCAGGCCACCGCTCACGTTGGGCACCCAGTAGGCGAATTTCAGGGGAGTGGACAGGTCTGCGACGCTCATGGATCCTCCATCGGTCTGGCAGTAGCACCCTACTGTCGCCGCGGTACGCGGAGGCCAGGGTTGCTGCGGCGTCAGTGAGCCAGATCTCTCAGCCGCTCGGGATGGTCACTCCCGAGTCTGACAGCCGCTCCGGAGGGATCCAAACAATGTGTCCTCCCACGAAGGCCTTCGGGGCGGACGTACGCCGGGCGGTGGCAGCCCGGGCAGTGACGGCCGCGCCCCGCCTAGGGTAAGTGGATGGACGGATGGCGGAGGGCAGCGCGGGTTCAGGAGCGGCGCTTCTGGAGCACCCTCGTGATCGTCGGCGCGCTCCTCAGCCTCACGCTGGTCAGTAGCCTCCTCCTGACCGCGCGAGTCTCCGGCGGCAGCATGTCGGCGGGCTTCTACGTGCAGCAGGGTGTGCTGCTCGCGGTCAGTGCGATGGGCACGGCCCTTGCCGTCCGCCGCTGGCGTCGCGTCCGCCGATGAGGGCTTGTGCGGGCCCCGGGCACCTCCTGGCGGAGGCCTGTCAAGAAGGCCGGCGCCAGATGGTACGTCCCGTTACGCAAATGTGACAAACCGACGAGGGTCCGGCTAGGGTCACACCAGCGTCTCCGTCCACGTGAGACGCTTCCGGACGGATTGCCGAGCCCTGCCGCCGACCGGAATACGTCCGCACACACGAAAGGCAGGGACGGGGGAACCATCAGTTCCACCGGGCGCCCAGGTTTCCCTGCAGGCGTCCTCGGGGTTAAGTCGCACACCACCGCCGTATCCAGCGGTGTCCGCGGCCGGGTGACTCCCATCCGAACCCGACAGCTCACCCCGCAGGCATGGGAGAGGTACAGAACCATGTCACGAATCACTTCACCGGCGCGCCACAGGGCCGACGTCGAGGGCAACCTCGCACTGCAGGCACTCGGCCGCATCGCCGGCGCGCACGCAACGACCGTCGGCCGCCCGGTCGCCGTCATCGCGGTCACCTCCGGCCTCGCGTTCGGTGCGATGGGAACGGCCAACGCCGGCACCTACACCGACGCCGCGACGAACTACACCTCGGTGGCCTCCACCGTGGCGGCCCCTGCTGTCGCCGGCTCCACGCACACCGTCGCCGCCGGTGACACCCTGGGTGCCATCTCCGCACGCTACGGAGCGGACCTCACCTCGGTCCTGACCGCGAACGGCCTCTCGCTCGCATCGGTCATCTTCCCCGGTCAGTCGATCACGATCCCCACCGCCGGATCGGCCGTCACCGCGCCGGCCCAGACGGTGTCCGCTCCGGTTGCCGCTGCACCTGCGGCTCCTGCCTACCAGCAGGCCGCCGCTGTTGCACCGGCCGTGTCCACGGCGCCCGGGTCGGGTGTCTACCTGGCCTCGGCAGCGATCACCCCGGTACCCGTGCACGCCTCGTCGGTCGCTGCAGCGCCCTCGGGCAATGCGGCAGCGGCCATCCTCGGATCGGCTCAGGCGCAGCTTCGCGCCGGCGCCGTCCAGGACTGCACCGTGCTGGCCGAGAAGGCACTGCGTGCCGCCGGGATCTCCGTGGGCGACCTCGGCCCGGCTCAGTTCTTCCAGTTCGGCGCCCGGGTGTCCGCCCCGGCTCCCGGGGACCTCGTGATCACCGGCGGTCACGTGGCGGTCTACGCCGGTGGCGGTCAGGTCATCAGCAGCGGCATGAACGGCATCAACGCCACCATGCAGCACCCCCTCTCGGACCTCCCGGGAGCATCCTTCGTGCGGGTCGGCGCCTAAGCGTCCGAACGGACCGTTCGATCCTTGAACGGGAAGCGGCAGGTGCTTGGACGGGGCGCCTGCCGCTTCCTTCGTTAAGAGATCCGGATGAAGGGCTCGACGACGACCACCGCGCGGTTGAGGCACTGAGGCTGCGCTGGGGGAGTCGTCCGGGATGCCGCGCAGGACCAGGTGATGAGCATCCGCCATGTCGGTTCGACCGCCGTACCGCGGCTCCTGGCGAAGCCGGTCATCGACGTCGACCTCACCGTCGTCGACTTGTTCCGCGAGACGCTGTTTCTCGCACCCCTCCAGGGCCTGGGCTTCAGATTGATTTTCCGGGTCGAGATCGCGGGGGACCCCCACCTCCACCTGACCCTGGGCTCGCCGAACACGAATCTCCACGTCTGGGGTCCGTCGGCCGTCGAGCCTCGGAGGCATCTGCTCTTCCTCGACCGGCTCCGGTCCAGCGACGCGGATCGGGAGTACTACGCAGCCGCCAAGCGCGAGGCGATCCTCGACGGCGAGGGGTCCTACAACGACCTCAGGGCAGCTGCCGTGTACGACATCTACGAGAATGCCTTCCTCGCGGACCCCCTCCATCCTCACGATGCTCGTCCGCGCTCGGTCCGATCACCCGGATGAGGAGCGCCTCGCGGCGAGGACGTCCTGGATACCCGGCACGCACCCCTCGTTCTGCAGCGACGTGGTGTCGCCGAGCGCGGACCCCTCGTAGAGCTGCGTGAGCAGGCGCCGCATGATCTTGCCTGAACGCGTCTTCGGCACGTCCTGCACGACGACGACGGCGGCCGGGCGCGCGATCGGCCCGATCACAGCGGCCACGTGAGCCCGGAGGATCCCCACGACGTCGTCCTCAGGGGCTGCCCCCGCCGCCAGCACCACGAACGCGACCACCGCATGCCCGGTCAGCGGATCCGCGACGGGACACGCCCCCGCCTCGACCACGAGCGGATGGGCCACGAGCGCGGACTCGATCTCGATGGTGGAGAGGCGGTGCCCCGAGATGTTGATGACGTCGTCCACGCGCCCGAGGATCCAGGTGTCGCCGTCGTCGTCGTACCGGGCGCCGTCACCGGCGAGGAACCAGCCCTGCGCCGCGAAGGTCCGCCAGTACGCGTCGAGGTAGCGCTGCGGGTTCCCCCAGACCGTGCGTGCCATGGCAGGGCCGTGGCGGTCCACGACGATGAGCCCCTGGACGCCGGGGCGAACCGCCTGCCCGTGCTCGTCCACGATCCGCGTGCCGACCCCGGGCAGGGGACGTGCCGCGCAACCCGCCTTGAACGCGGTGTCCGAGGGGCTGGGGGAGAGCACCGTGGCGCCGGTCTCCGACTGCCACCAGGTGTCGACGACGGGGACTTCGTCCCGCCCCAGGTTCCGGCGGAACCAGCGCCACGCCTCCGGGTTGATCGCCTCGCCCACGGTGCCGAGCACGCGGATGCTCGAGAGGTCGTAGGTGTCGGGGACGCCGTCGGGGAACCACCCCATGAGCGAGCGGACCAGCGTGGGCGCGGTGTAGTAGCTCGTGACGCCGTAGCGCTCGATGATCTCGAGGTGGCGGCCCGGGTGCGGAGTGTTCGGCGTGCCCTCGAAGATGACCTGCGTGGCGCCGTTGGCGAGCGGGCCGTAGAGCTCGTAGGTGTGCGCGGTGACCCAGGCGAGGTCCGCGGTGCACCAGTGCACGTCGGCGTCGCGCCGCGACGGGTCCGGGTGGCCGAACAGGTGCTCGAAGCTCGACGCGGCCTGCGTGAGGTATCCGCCCGTGGTGTGGACGAGCCCCTTCGGCTTCCCGGTGGTCCCCGAGGTGTACATGATGAACAGCGGTGTCTCGGCGTCGAACGCCTCCGGCTCGTGGTGCGCGGACGCGGTGTCCACGACGTCGTGCCACCACACGTCGCGGCCCTCGGTCCAGGCGACGTCGGACCCGGTGCGGCGCACCACCAGCACGTGCTCCACGCTCTCCACGCCCGCGACGGCGGTGTCGGCGTTGTGCTTCACCGGCACCGCGGTGCCTCGCCGGTACTGGCCGTCGGTGGTGACGAGCAGCTTGGCCCCGGTGTCCTCGACGCGGAAGCGGAGCGCCTCGGCGGAGAAGCCACCGAACACGAGCGAGTGGACGGCGCCGATCCGCGCGCAGGCGAGCGTGATCACCACCGTCTCCACGAGGACCGGCAGGTAGATCACCACGCGGTCGCCCCGGCCGATGCCGAGCGCCACCAGCGCGTTCGCGGCGCGGCACACCTCGTCCTGCAGGTTTGCGTAGGTCACGGAGCGGCGGTCATCGGGCTCACCCTCGAAGTGCAGCGCCACGCGGTCACCACGACCGGCCGCGACGTGCCGGTCCACGCAGTTGACCGCGGCGTTCAGTGTGCCGCCCGCGAACCACTCGATGACGGGCACGCTGAGCGTCCCGTCCTCCTGCGGCGTGGCCCGCTCGAACGTGTGGACGGTGTGCCACGGCGTGCTCCAGTCGAGCCGCAGGGCCTGCTCGGCCCAGTACGCGAGGCGCTCGGCCTCGTCCTGCGGGAGGTGATCGACGCCGTCGGCGCGCGCGGGACCGACCTGCGTCGTCGTCCTGGCCTGGCTTACGCCCATCGGCGCACCGCCCAGCGCTCGGCGACGCCGAGCAGGGCGTCCGTGGTCTTGCCGATGATCGCGAGGAGCACGATCGCCAGGATGATGCGGTCCACGCGCCCGTTCTGCTGCGAGTCCACGAGGAGGAACCCGAGACCCATGGAGGACGCGATGAGCTCCGCGGCCACGAGGAACAGCCACGACTGCGCGAGCGCGAGCCGGAGGCCGCTGAAGAGCGCGGGCACGACGGCGGGGAGCTGCACCGTGACCAGCAGGCGGATGCCGTTCAGGCCGAAGGCGCGGGCGGCTTCCACGAGGTTGCGGTCCACGTGCCGGAGCCCGAGGTAGAGGGTGGTGAACACGGGGAAGAAGGCGCCGATGGTGATCAGCGTGACCTTCGAGTCCTCGTTGATGCCGATCCACAGCACCAGCAGAGGCACCCACGCCAGCGACGGCACGGCACGCAGCGCTCCGACGGTGGGGGTCAGCAGCACATCGGCGATCTTCGACAGGCCCAGCAGGGCGCCGGCCAGCACTCCGAGGAGCGATCCGATGAGGAAGCCGAGCACCACGCGCTGCGTCGAGATGAGGATGTGGTTGGCGAGCTGACCGCGCTCGATCAGATCCACGGCCGCCTCGAACACGGCGGTCGGCGAGGGCAGCTGCGAGGCGCGGAAGAACCCCGAGGCGGTGCTGAGGTGCCAGGTGAGGAGGATCAGCGCGGGGACGAGCAGCCCCAGCAGGACGGCCAGCAGGCGGCGCGGGGCTGGCAGAGCCCGCCGCGCCCTGTCACCGGTCACCGGGGACCCGGCGGCCTCCATCCCCTCTCGCGAGACCGGGATCGCCACCTGGTGCGGTATGTCGGCACTCATGAGTCGGCGCCGATCGCAGCCGGGTCGGCGTTCTCCACGAGCGAGGTGTCGAAGAGGGAGGCGAGGGCTTCGTCGATGGCTTCCTGGCTCTGCACGTCACCGGTCTCGACGAACACGGGGCCGATCTTCTCGAGCACGGCGCGCTGCGCATCGCCCGGGGCGGGGTCGACGTCGAGATTGGTGCGGTCGATGATCACGGAGTTCGCCACGGCGGGATCGATCGACGCGACCTCCGCGAGGATGGCCGCCGTCTCCTCGGGATTCTCCTGCGCCCACTCCCGGGCCCGCTCGTACGCGTTCACCACGGTCTGCGCGACGTCCGGCTGCTCCTCGAGGAAGTCCTCGGTGGCGTTCAGGAAGCCGTAGCTGTTGAAGTCGATGTCGCGGAAGAACAGCTCCGCGCCCTCCTGCTCGGCCGCGGCCATGATGGGATCGAGCCCGGCCCAGGCGTCGACGGCGCCGCTGGCGAGCGCTGACCGGCCGTCAGCGTGCTGCAGGTTCTCGATGGTCACCTCGGACTGTTCCACGCCCGCCGCCTCGAGCGCCTGCAGGAGGAAGAAGTAGGGGTCGGTACCGCGCGTCGCGGCGATCGACTTGCCGCGGAGGTCCTCGACGCTCGTGATGCCGGAGTCCGGCAGGGTGACGAGGGCGGCCCACTCGGGCTGCGAGTAGATGTCGATGGCCTTGATGGGCGAGCCGTTGGACCGCGCGAGCAGCGCAGCGGATCCCGCCGTCGAACCGACGTCGATCGCCCCGGCACGCAGGGCCTCGTTGGCCTTGTTGGAGCCCGCGGACTGCACCCAGTTCACCGTGATGCCCTGCTCGGCGAGCTCGTCCTCGAGCCACCCCTGGTCCTTGATCACGAGGCTCAGCGGGTTGTAGGTGGCGAAGTCGATGTTGAGTTCGCCACCCTCGGTCACGCCGCCCTCGGCCCCGGACTGCGTGGTGGAGGCGTTCTCGCCCGCGAGGCAGCCGCTGAGGCTGAGCGAGAGGGCGGTGGCGAGGGCGAGGGTGGGCAGGAGAGCGCGGCGGTTCATGGTGGTCCTTCGATGGAAGCGGAGGGGAAGCGGAGGAGGGTGTCAGTGAGGGGGAGTGCGGGGTGCGGCGGAGACAGTGCAGGGGACCGGCGGCCGGTCCCGACGGAGGCGGTCCCGCGCGACGACGACGACGGCGCCGTCTCGTGCGGCCTGGCCCGCCCGTCGGAGCGGGTGGGAGCGGGTCAGTGCCGGGTCACGCCGAGCATCGCGAGCAGGGAGCTGCGCAGGGTGCCGAGCTCGGCGGAGCTGCGGTCCCTCGGGCGCTCGCCCGGGACGGTCACGAGTTCAGCGATGGTCGAGCCCTCGCGTGTGGCGGCATGGCCATCCCTCGAGTCGGCGGCGGAGCCGGAAGCGCCGACGGCGCCGCCGTTTCCTTCGCCGACACCTTCTCCGCGGCCCAGCACGATGATGCGGTCGGCGAGCTGCAGGGCCTCGTCGACGTCGTGCGTGACGAGCAGCACCGTGGTGGGCTGCGCACGGTGGATGTCGAGGAGCAGGTCCTGCATCTTGATCCGCGTGAGTGCGTCGAGGGCGCCGAACGGTTCGTCGAGGAGCAGCACGCCGGGGTTGCGCGCGAGTGCACGGGCCAGGGAGGTCCGCTGGGCCATGCCGCCGGACACCTCGCGTGGCCGGTGCTTGGCGAAGCTGTCGAGCCCCACCAGCTGCAGCAGTTCGAGGACCTTCGCCTTGCCCGCGCTCGCGCTCGAGGACCGGGGCAGGCCGATGGCCACGTTGGCCTGCAGCGTGTGCCAGGGGAGGAGCCTCGGTTCCTGAAAGGCGACGGCGCAGCGCTCGTCGATGCCGCTCACCGGGGTGCCGTCGATCAGGACCTCGCCGCTGTCCGGGACGTCGAGGCCCGCGGCGGCGCGCAGCAGCGTGGATTTGCCGCAGCCACTGGTGCCGAGGATCGCGAGGATCTCCCCGGGTCTCACGTCCACGGTGACGTCGCGGAGGACCACGCGCCGGTCGCGGCCGGCGCCGAAGCTGCGGCCCAGGCCGGAGAAGCGGACGCCGAGGGCCTGCTTGGACGGCGTGCGAGTGGGGGTGGTGCCGGGTGCCAGAACTGTACTCATGGTGTCTCCATCGCTCCTGGCGGTAGCACCCTACGGTCCGAGCCTTCACCACCGCGTGCGGTGGTTCCCTTGGCTCGTTCCTCGATATCGCCCGGCATCAGGGGGATGCGGGCGACCAGGGTTGCTGCGGCGTCACTGATCCAGGTCTCTCAGCCGCTCGGGATGGTCCCCTCCATGAAACGCCGGGCGGGAGCAGGAGCAAAATGGATGGGTAACAAAGGCTGTAACAAAAGCCGCGACAGCGGGCTGCGCACCAGGAGGAACCATGGCACACCGGAACGATCCCGAGGTCATCAGGAGACTCCTCGCCGAGCACGGCCGGTGGGCCGTGGTGGGGCTCTCGAACAACCCTCGCCGCGCCGCCGTCGGCGTCTCGCGCTTCCTCATGGACCGCCTCGGCATGGAGATCATCCCGGTGAGCCTGAAGGGCGACGACGTCCACGGGAAGCAGGGTTACACGCGGCTCGCGGACGTGCCGGGCACCATCGACGTCGTCGACTGCTTCGTCAATTCCTCCCGCGTGGGCGCGGTGGTGGACCAGGCCATCGCCGTCGGCGCGCGGGCCGTGTGGCTGCAGCTCGGGGTCATCGACGAGGCGGCGGCGCAGCGGGCCGCGGAGGCCGGGCTCGACGTCGTCATGGACACCTGCCCGGTGATGGAGGCCCCGGGGGCCTAGGCGCTACATGCGCTGGTAGCGGGAGCGGATCACCATGAACACGCCGTAGGCCATCAGCCCGAGGGCCACGGCCCCGAGGATCCACACGCCGAACGGCTGGTCCCGCAGGGCCTTGAGTGCGCCGTCGAGCCCCGTGGACCGCTCGGCGGAATCGGTCAGCACGGCGACGAGCACCAGGACGCCCACCACGGCGAGGGCGAAGCCCTTCGCGATGTACCCGACGGCGCCGAGGATCACGACGGCGCGGCCGGCAGAGCCGGCGGGCAGGCCGCTGAGCTTCTTCCGGAAGCGCCGGGTGGCGCCGCTGTACACGAAGTAGCCGCCGATGCCGAGGATGCCCAGGCCGACGGCGATCAGCAGCGCCGTACCCGCGGGGTTGCCCATCAGGCCGGCGCTCAGTGAACTCGACTCGCTGCTGCTGTCACTCGAGCCGCCCAGGGCGTAGCGGCCGAAGGTGCCGCCGATGACCGCGTACACCGCTGCCTGGCCGCCGTTCTTCAGCCGATCGGTCAGCTTGACCCTGCCGCTCAGGTGCCGTGCGCCGAAGAAGATCTCGCTGACCAGGAACAGTGCGAGGGCGATGCTGCCGACACAGCAGAACCACAGCAGGGCGGTGCCGCCGGGGCTGCCCGCGAGTTGCCCGATGGCGCCGCTCTGGTCCGCGCTGCCCGAGCGGCCTGCGGCCAGGCCGAGCGCGATGAGCCCGATCAGGAAGTGCAGGATGCCCGCCGCGATGTACCCGGCGCGCGCCGCGAGCTGGAAACCCCGTGAGTTGACGGCGTCCTCGGCGGCGTCGGACGCGGCGTCCGCAGCATCCCTGCCGCCGGTACGGGGATTCGACTTCGGTGTCATGCTGACATCCTGCCACCGACCACCACCGCCGAGGAGAGACACCCATGGAGCAGTTCACGTACGAGGAGCGCGGCGCGACCGACAGGCCCTTCCCCGAACCCCTCGAGGGCGGCTGGCCCGCGGGTTACACGGTGATGGTGCGGTCCCACGAGATCCCGACGCCGGATCCCTCCGCCGGGTTCACCGCCCTGACCGAGGGGATCCTCGCATGGGAGCTGCACCGCCGTGCGGGGCTCACCATGCACTCGCCGGCCGACCGCGCGGCGCCCGGCGTGCGGGTGATCCAAGGGTTCGGCGTGGGCCCTGCGCGCATCAAGGCGCCGTGCAGCGTCATCTGGTCCCGCGAGGCGCAGCTCGACGGCGCCGGCCGGGCGGTGCCGGGTCAGCGCGGCGGGTTCGGGTACGGCACACTCCCGGGCCACCCGGTGCGCGGCGAGGAGGGCTTCTATGCCGAACTCACCGCGGACAACCGGCTGCTCTTCATCTGCGCGGCCTACAGCGTGCCCGCGAGCCTCGCGTTCCGGGTGGCGGCACCCGTGACCAGGCTGACGCAGCGGTACATGCTCTCGCGCTACGTCGCGGCCGCCCGGGAGCTCGCCGCCCTCTAGACGAGGGAGAGAAGGCCGATCAGCGCGACGAGCGGCGGCACGCCCTGGATGGCCGCGGGTCGCAGCAGCGACGTGTCGCTGAGCGCCAGCACCGCGGCGGCCAGGAGCATGGACCCCGCCGACAGCAGGATGAAGCCCAGCCCGACGGCGGACGCCGTGGCGCCGCCGGTCAGCATCAGCACCACGCCGCAGAGCGCCCCCAGGGCGAGGAACAGGTTGTAGAAGCCCTGGTTCCAGGCGAGGAACGCGGTGGTGTCGGCGTCGTCCTGGCTCGTGACACCGAAGACCCGCCAGGTGCGTTCCGCCTTCCATCGGAAGCTCTCCAGCACGAAGATCAGGACATGGACGAGACCGGCGATCGTCGCGCCGATCCCGGTCAGCAGCGGCAGGTGGAGTGCGTCCATGACGGCGAGACTACTCCCCGCCGCGCCGCACGCAGGGGCCCGGGCGCCCGACTCCGCGGCGAATCATCCCCGTAACGGAGGCGTAACCGGCGGCCGATAGCGTGATGAGCTCACCCGGCTGACAGGAGCGATCATGGACGACGTAACGGCGCAGGCAGCAGCGGAACACCTGTCGAGGGGGTTGGGCAGACGACGCTTCATGGGGGTCGTCGCCGCACTCGGCACCGTATCGGCCACGACGGCCATCTCCGCGCCGTCCGCCCTGGCAGCCCTTCCTGCAGCGCCCCCGGCGGCGCCGGGCAACTCGCCCGACGGACGAGGCGGACGTGGCGACGGCAAGCCGTTCGGCGAGATCCTGCAGCCGGGCCGCGGACGCATCCGCGGCGACGCCTATCTCTCCTCCCTGCCGGACGAGGTGCTCTGGGGCTACGTGCCGACGGTCGATGCCACACCCGTGATGTCCATGCGGTCCGGACGGACCGTCACCATCGACGCCCTCTCACACGAGGGCATCCTGGAGGACCAGGGGCGCGACCCCCTGGAGTACTTCGGCTCCCTCGGCGTCGACCGTTCGTCCGTCCTCCAGGACGCCGTGGACATCGCGGCCGGCTACCGTCGCACACCGCGCCGGTTCGACGTCGACGGCCCGCACATTGTGACCGGTCCCATCGCCGTCGAGGGTGCCGAGCCCGGTGACGTGCTCAAGATCGAGACGCTCGAGGTGCTTCCGCGCGTTCCCTACGGCGTCGTCTCCAGTCGCCACGGGAAGGGCGGGCTCGCCGTGCAGCCCGGGCCCACGCCGCCGGCCGGCATCACGCTCGACGAGGTCATGCCGCCCGTCGCGACCGACAACCGGGCCTCGGGCATCCCGTCCGATTACGGCAATGTCTCGGTGTTCACGCGGATCGAGCGCGGTCAGGGCGTCATGACCAGCGGCGACATGAGCGTGCGGTTCCCGCTGCGACCGTTCATGGGCATGATGGGCGTCGCTTTCGCCGACGCCGACGGGCTCACCGCGCCCGAGGCCAACTCGGTCCCTCCGACGCTGGGCGGCGGCAACATCGACATCCGTCACCTCGGCGCAGGGTCCACCTTCTACCTGCCGGTCCAGGCGCCGGGCGCGCTGTTCTACGTGGGGGACCCGCACATGGGCATGGGCGACGGCGAGGTGGCGCTCACCGCCATGGAGGGTTCGCTGCGCGGTACGTTCCGGCTCACGGTGTGCAAGCCGGGTTCCGGCGACGCACCCGCGGTTGCCTACTCCTACCCGTTCGGCGAGACGCAGGACGCCTGGATCCCGATCGGGCTGTCGGATCCCGACGGCCTCGCGGGCGGCGGCGTGTCCGGGGACCTGAACGTGGCGATGCGCCGGGCCATCATCAACGCGCTCGATTTCCTCGAGGAGGATCGCGGCATGGACCGGGCCGTCGCGTATGCCTACCTCTCGGCGGCAGCGGACTTCGCCATCTCGCAGGTGGTGGACCGGACAGTCGGGGTTCACGGACTGATCGCGAAAGCGCACTTCGCCTAGAGCGCCCGAGGCGCTGCACAGTTCACGCCGGTGCAGCGCCTCGTTCAGGAGTTACGCCGATGCGAAACCGTTACCTATCGGGAGTACTCGTTTTCATTGCGCGCCCTGTACGCGGCACCTAGGTTGAGAACAACAGCGATCGCCCAGGGTTTGCCGGGTTTCCTCCCAGCGCACTCCGGATCATGCGATCAGCGGTCATCACGCCAGCCGACAGTCCCTCACGGGGCCTCTGTCGGCGTGCCGACGCAGGCTGCGCCGTCGGGGATGGCCCGGGGGATTCTACGTGTTTCAGGAGACGCGCACACATGATCGTTGCAAAAAAATGGGCAGCTGCCGGATCGACGGCAACCCTTCTCGCCGGTGGACTGTTCCTCGGCGCCCCGATGGCTTCGGCCGCTCCCGGTGACGCAGCCTGCCTGCAGGCCTCGACGCAGTTCAACGCCGCCCTCGGCGCAGCCGGCATCGACGTCGCCTTCGTGAACCAGTTCGAAGCCGCCTCGGCGGCTCTCGTCACTGCCGGGGTGAACCTGGAGACCGTCGCTGCGTCCCTCAACATCGATGCCCTGATCGTCGCTGCGGATGACACCAACGCCGCCGCCGAGACCGCTCAGGTCAACGTCGAACTCGCCCAGCGCGCCTTCGTCGAGGCCCAGGCTGCCGTTGCAGCTGCTCCCGGCGTCGTCATCGCCGCGGAGGCGGAATTCGACGCGGCCGACATCGCCCTTGCCGCCGCGGTCGCCGCCTCGGATCCTGCCGTCTATCCCACCCCCGAGACGGACCCCGCTGTGATTGCTGCTACCGCTCGGTTGACTGCTGCCGAGGTCGCAGTCGGCGACGCCAACGCTGCACTCACTGCCGCGGACGCCACGCTCGTGACTGCCGAAGCCACGCTCGTGGCGGCGCAGACGGCGGAGACCGCCGCTATCGAGGCTGCAGTCGCCGCCTCCGAAGCTGCCGAAATCGCGCTCAACGACCCGGCGCTGCTGGAGGCGGAGGCCCAGTTCGCCCTCGCCACCGAGCAGGTCACGGTTCTCTCGGCGCAGCTCAGCGATGATGCGGCCGTCGCCGCCCAGCTGCTCGAGCTGTTCAAGGCATTCCTCGCCGCATGTGACGCCAGCACCGTCGGCGTCACCCCGGTCACCCCGGTCGCCGTCGTTCCCGCCGGCAGCGGTACGGTCGTCACGCCGAGCGGTACCAACCGCGGCGTCAACGTCCAGACCGCCGTCGCGGCCGAGGACAACAGCTCGGCTGTCGCCCTCATCGCCGCCCTGCTGGCAGCCGGTGTCGCCGTGACCGCGACGACCGCCGCTCGCATGCGTCGTCTCGAGCGCGCGCAGCGCTAAGCCGAAGCGCCGCAGCCCGCGGCGCTCCAGTTGCACCATCAGTACACTGCTGTCCCGGGTGGGTTGATCCTCGGATCAACCCACCCGGGACAGTGCACCATCTCCTCCAGCTCAGGACACCGCTCTCATGGACCAGCACACGCCTCGCGACGAAGCCAGCGAGCCCGAGTCCGCGCCGCCCGCGGCCGGCCGCACGCGGTTGAATCGGCGCTGGCTCGCGCTGCCGCTGGTCGCCGCCGCTGGTCTCGCGATCGCCGTCTCGGTGCTGCCCCCCGAATCGGCCGGCGCACCGCCGTCCTCCTCGACCACCATCTCTGCCGTCGCCACGCCGCAAGCCACTCCGGACGTCTCCGCTGCACCCTCGGGAGCGCCGTCGTCAGTTCCCGCGCCGGCACCCGCTCCGGCCGCTGCCGCCGGCCCCGCTGCCTCGGAACCCACGGGCCTCTCCTTCCCCGACGCGGGGATCGACATGGCCGTCCTCCCGCTCGCCCTGACGGACGACGACCTGGCCACACAGTCCCTCGTGCCGCCACTCACCATCGACGCCTACTGGCTCACCGCCTACGGCGTACCCGGCGGCGGCTCCACGAACACCACCTACATCGCCGGCCACAGCTGGGACGGCAAGGATGCCCCCTTCAACCGGCTGAGCGACGAGTCCCTCGTGGGTAAGGAGTTCACGCTCACCACCCAGACGGGCGAGATGACATACGTGGTGGACGGCGTGGTCACCCACGACAAGGACACCCTGAAGGACAGCGAGATCTGGAACATCGTGCCCAACCGCGTGGTCCTCATCAGCTGCTACACCGAGGATCCGTGGGGCAAGAACGTGGTCGTCACGGCGATGCCGAAGGCAGCCTGACCGCCCCGAACCTGCAGTACCCGAACGGGCGGAACGCCGCCACCTCGACGAGGTGGCGGCGTTCCGTGTGTGCAGGCTCTTCGGTGTTACTTCCTGCCCTTGCCCGGCTTCACATCCACCGTGGTGCACGAGGCGTCCCACTCCGAGGCCGGGACCACGGACGTGCAGCGGAACAGGGAGGGGTTGATGTTCTGCGGTGAGCGCCAGGCCTTCGTGCCCTGCTCGTAGTCGTAGGCGTAGGCCAGCAGGGTCTCCTCGCTCCACGCCGTCCCGAGGAACACGACGCCGGACGGGCGGCGGTTGGTCTCCGCGTAGCCCGACGGCACGATCACCGAGGGGTAGCCGGCCCGCGCCCCGACGCCGACCGTCGCCGAGTTCGAGACGATGGCGTCGAGGTCGTTGGCCGTGAGCACCGAGTCGATCGCCGCTCGCGATTCGGTCAGCCCCGCGGTGCGAGCCGCCTCGTACTGCGCCAGCTGTGCAGGGTCGGCCAGGTCCACGGCCTCCGAGTCCGTGAGGAGCGTCTGCCCGAACTTCAACGCGGCGGGGGCATTGGCGGTGTTGTAGGCGATGATGTCGCTCAGCGTGTCCATCGGTGCCTCCTCCGGGAGGCGCGAGAGGTACGCATTGAGGTCGCGCTCGAACTCCAGCGTCAGGATGTTCGGGGCGGTCGTGTTCCCCACGGTCACGGGTACGAGCGTGGCACCCTGTGCCCGCAGGGCGTCGAGGGCCGCCGTGTAGACGGGGTCCGTGGTGCTCGCGACATAGCCGAGACGGGTGCCCACGAGGGCGGTGTCGCTGAGGGCTGCGGTGAAGTCGACGTCGTCGCTCGGGTTGGCCGCCGTGGCGGGGTCCTCGGGGTCCACGCCTGTGATCGCGGTCAGGAGGGCCGCGGCGTCGTACACGGTCTTCGTCATGGGGCCGGCGGTGTCCTGGGTCGCCGAGATGGGGATGATGCCCGTGCGGCTCGCGAGGCCGACGGTCGGTTTCACGCCCACCAGGGAGTTCGCTCGGGCGGGGCTGAGGATCGAACCGGAGGTCTCGGTGCCGATCGTCAGGGTCGCCAGCCCGGCGGCCCCCGCGGAACCGGAACCGGCGCTGGAGCCGCTCGGCGTCTGGCTCGCGTCGTAGGGGTTGAGCACCTGCCCGCCGAGCGAGCTGTACCCCGAGGGCATGCCGTTGGTCATGAAGTTGGCGAACTCGGTGAGATTGGTCTTGCCGATGATGATGGCGCCGGCGTTCTTCAGTTCGGTCACGATCGGGGCGTCGGCGGCCGGGTACGAGTCCGCCAGAGCCACCGAGCCGGCCGTGGTGGGCATGCCCGCCACGTCGATGTTGTCCTTCACGAGCACCGGCACGCCGTGGAGCGGCCCGCGGACCGTGCCCTTCTTCCGCTCGGCGTCGAGCGCCTTGGCGTCGGCGAGGGCGGTCGGGTTGATGGAGCGCACGGCGTTGAGGTGCGGCCCGCCGATGCTCAGTGCGTCGATGCGCTCGAGGTAGGCCTGCACCAGCGCCTCGGACGTGAAGCTGCGTGAGGCCAGGCCGGCCTGCACCTCGGGGACGCCGGCGGTGCTGAGGTCGAGGGGAATCGGTTTCGGGGCGGCGACGGCGGGGCCCGGGCCGGCGACGACGGCGGCGGCGAGGATCCCCGCGGCGAGACCGGCGGTGACGCGGCGGGTGCGGGGCCGTGCGGGTGACAGGAGCAATGGCATGGGGGTGTCCTCTGCGGGGGGATGGTGGGCTGGAGCAACAGTTCTGTCATCGAACCAGCGGGACATGTCGATGACAAGGCTCCTGTGTTTCAGGGCCGTTACGGCACGCCCGGACGGGCCGCCGTCAAGAACGTGTAGGGGTTTGCGGGTGGGCCGTGAGGAAAACGTGAGGACGGCCGTTCCGTGCTCGCCGCGGGTATGTAATCGACTCCGTGCCTCCCGCAGGTGCCCGTCGGCAGGAAGCCGGCGGACGGAGAAAACGCAGTCCCCTGGAGTTCCTCGTGCAAGACGTCATCTATGTCGTGGGTGTTGCAGCCCTGTTCGGTCTGGTTGCCCTGATCGCCCGGGCGGTGGAGAAGCTGTGATCGTCTTCGACCTCATCGCCGTCGCACTCGGCATCGCCGCCCTCGGCTACCTCGTGTACGCACTCGTCCGTCCCGAGCGTTTCTGATGACGCTCGCAGCGGCCATCCTCCCGCTCCTGACCGTCGTCGTCGTGCTGGCCCTGATCCACCGGCCCCTCGGCGACTACATGGCCCGCACGTTCACGGCGCCGAAGGACCTCCGCGTGGAGCGCGGCTTCTACCGGGTGCTCGGCGTTGACCCGGCGTCGCACCAGTCCTGGCGCTCCTACCTCAGCGGCGTGCTCGCGTTCTCGGCGGCCGGTGTGTTCCTGGTGTACCTGCTGCAGCGCACCCAGGCGTTCCTGCCCTTCTCGCTGGGCCTGCCCGCCGTCCCCGAGGGCCTCGCCTTCAACACCGCGGTCTCGTTCGTCACCAACACGAACTGGCAGTCCTACTCGCCGGAGGTCACCCTCGGCTACGCCGTGCAGGCGGCCGGGCTCACCGTCCAGAACTTCGTCTCCGCCGCCGTCGGGCTCGCCGTCGCGATCGCCTTCGTGCGCGGGTTCGTGGCACGGAGGAGCGGGACGCTCGGCAACTTCTGGGTGGACCTCACGCGTGCGCTGCTCCGCATCCTCCTCCCGGGCGCGGTGCTCGCGGCCCTCGTGCTGCTCGCGGGCGGTGTCATCCAGAACCTGAACGGGTTCACCTCGGTGACCACGCTGACGGGCGCGGTCCAGACGCTTCCCGGCGGACCGGTCGCCTCGCAGGAGGCCATCAAGATCCTCGGCACCAACGGCGGCGGCTTCTTCAACGCGAACTCCGCGCACCCCTTCGAGAACCCCTCCCCATGGACGAGCGTGCTCCAGGTCATCCTGATGCTCGCCATCCCGTTCAGCCTCCCGCGCACCTTCGGCACTATGGTGGGCCAACGCCGTCAGGGCTACGCGATCCTCGCCGCCATGGGCGTGATCTTCCTCCTTTCACTCACCGCTGCTACCCTCGCCGAGCTCGGCGGCAGCGGCACGGCCCCGCAGGCAGCGGGCGCGGTCATGGAGGGCAAGGAGCAGCGCTTCGGGATCGTGGGCTCCACGCTCTACGCCACGGCCACCACGCTCACCTCCACGGGCGCCGTGAACTCGATGCACGACAGCTACACCGCCGTGGGCGGCATGCTGCCGATGATCAACATGATGCTCGGTGAAGTGGCGCCCGGCGGGGTGGGCTCCGGCCTGTACGGCATGCTGATCCTCGCAGTCGTCACGGTGTTCATCTCCGGACTGCTCGTGGGGCGTACGCCCGAGTACCTCGGCAAGAAGATCGGTGCACGCGAGATCAAGCTCGCCAGCCTCTACATCCTCACCATGCCCACCCTCGTGCTCGCCGGCGCCGCACTCAGCTTCGCCGTCCCGGCCCTCCGCGCGGACATCGACGGCACGTCGATCCTCAACCCCGGGCTGCACGGTCTCTCGGAGGTGCTGTACGCCTTCACCTCCGCCGCCAACAACAACGGCTCGGCCTTCGCGGGCCTGACGGCGAACACCCCGTGGCTCAACACCGCACTCGGCGTCGCGATGCTCCTCGGGCGATTCCTGCCCATGGTCTTCGTCCTCGCACTCGCCGGCGCCTTCGCGGCCCAGGACCAGGTGCCGGCCACGGCGGGAACCCTGCCCACCGACCGAGTGCAGTCCGTCACCCTCCTCGTCGGTGTCACCGTCGTCGTCACCGCCCTCACCTTCTTCCCGGTGCTCGCACTGGGTCCGCTCGCGGAAGGACTCCTCTAGACCATGTCCACCCTCACCGAAACACCCACCGGCAGCAGCGACAGCGCTGCGCCCGAGGGCGGCCGCCCCCGGAAGGCGTCCGCGTTCTCCGCCGCCCAGCTCGCCCAGGCCCTACCCGGCGCCTTCCGCAAGCTCGACCCCCGCCAGATGGTCCGCACCCCCGTCATGTTCATCGTCGAGGTGGGCGCGGTCCTCATCACCGCCATCGCCATCGCCGAGCCGTTCCTCGGCGGACCTCAGGCCTCGGGCGGCAGTGAGGTCCCGGCGTCCTTCACGTGGCTCATCGCGATCTGGCTCTGGCTGACGGTCCTGTTCGCGAACCTTGCCGAGTCGGTCGCCGAGGGGCGCGGCAAGGCGCAGGCCTCCAGCCTCCGCCAGGCACGGACCGGCACGACGGCGCGCGTGCTCCGCGACTACGCAGCGGACACGGACCCCGGTGCCCACGCGGCAACCGTCACCGAGGTGCCGTCGTCGGACCTCGCGCTCGGCGACGTCGTGGTGATCGAGGCCAACGGCCTCGTCCCGGGGGACGGCGAGATCATCTGGGGTATCGCCTCCGTGGACGAGTCAGCGATCACCGGCGAGTCCGCGCCCGTGGTCCGCGAGTCCGGCGGTGATCGCTCGGCCGTCACCGGCGGCACCCGTGTCCTCTCGGACCGGATCGTCGTGCGGATCACGAGCCAGCCCGGCGACACCTTCGTGGACCGCATGATCCGCCTCGTGGAGGGCGCAGAACGCCAGAAGACACCGAACGAGGTGGCGCTGAACATCCTCCTCGCCACGCTCTCCATCGTGTTCACCGTCGTCGTGCTGACCATCAACCCGATCGCCAGTTCCTCGGACGTCACCGTCAGCGTGCCGGTCCTCGTGGCGCTGCTCGTCTGCCTCATCCCCACCACCATCGGCGCCCTGCTCTCGGCCATCGGCATCGCTGGCATGGACCGGCTCGTGCAGCGCAACGTCCTGGCGATGTCCGGACGCGCGGTCGAGGCCGCCGGCGACGTCACCACCCTGCTGCTCGACAAGACCGGCACCATCACCTACGGCAACCGTCGCGCCAGCGAGTTCATCACGGTGGGCGGGGCCGATCGGCGCGAGCTGATCGCGGCCGCCGCGCAGTCCTCGCTCAGCGACCCGACGCCGGAGGGCACCTCGATCGTGGACCTCGCGGTCACCGAGGGCTTCGTCCGAGAGGAGATCGACGGCGAGGTCATCCCGTTCTCGGCGCAGACCAAGATGAGCGGCGTCGACTTCGTGAACGGCTCCAGTGTCCGGAAGGGCGCCGGCAGCGCGGTCCGCGAGTGGGTGACGGCGTCGTCCGGCGTCGTCTCCGCCGAACTCGGCGAGGCCGTCGACCGCATCTCCCAGTTGGGCGGCACGCCGCTCGTCGTCGCCGTGCGCGACGCCTCCGGCAAGGCCCGGGTGCTCGGCGTCGTGTACCTCAAGGACGTCGTGAAGGAGGGGCTCCCCGAGCGCTTCGCGGAGCTCCGCACGATGGGCATCCGCACCGTCATGATCACCGGTGACAACCCGCTGACCGCCAGGGCCATCGCCGAGGAGGCCGGCCTCGACGACTTCCTCGCGGAGGCCACCCCCGAGGACAAGATGCGCCTGATCCGCAAGGAGCAGGAGGGCGGAGCGCTCGTCGCCATGACCGGCGACGGCACCAACGACGCCCCGGCCCTCGCGCTCGCGGACGTCGGCGTTGCCATGAACACCGGCACCTCCGCCGCGAAGGAGGCGGGCAACATGGTGGACCTCGACTCGGACCCCACGAAGCTCATCGAGATCGTCCGGATCGGCAAGCAGCTGCTCATCACCCGCGGTGCTCTCACCACGTTCTCGATCGCCAACGACGTCGCCAAGTACTTCGCGATCATCCCTGCCATGTTCATCGGAGCATTCCCCGGACTCGCGACACTCAACGTGATGCAGCTGCACTCGCCGTCGTCCGCGATCCTCTCGGCGATCATCTTCAACGCCCTGATCATCGTGGCGCTGATCCCGCTCTCGCTGAAGGGCGTGCGGTACCGGGCGGCGTCGGCCTCGAGCACGCTCAACCGGAACCTGCTCGTCTACGGCCTCGGCGGCATCATCGCGCCGTTCATCGGCATCAAGGCCATCGACCTCGTGCTCACCCTCATCCCCGGCTTCTGAGTTCCCTCCCTCCCGAAAAGGTACGTCCATGGCTTCCTCCCGCAGCACCCTCCGCCAGCTCGGCACGGCCGTCCGGGCGCTCGTCGTCCTGACGCTCGTCCTCGGCGTCGGCTACCCGCTCGCCATCACCGGCATCGGGCAGGTGGCGCTCCCCGTCCGCGCGAACGGTCAGCCCCTCACGCTCGACGGCGAGACCGTCGGCTCCGCGATCATCGGTCAGTCCTTCACGGACGCCGAGGGCGCAGCGCTCCCCGAATGGTTCCAGTCCCGCCCGTCCGCGGCCGGCGACGGGTACGACGGCGGTGCCTCCGGCGGCAGCAACCTCGGTCCCGAGAACCCGGACCTCGTGGCCGCCATCGAGGAGCGCCGCGCCGCCGTCGCGGAGCTCGAGGGGGTGGACCCGGCGTCCGTCCCCGCGGACGCGCTCACGGCGTCGGCCTCGGGGCTCGATCCGCACATCAGCCCCGCGTACGCGCAGCTCCAGGTGCCGCGCGTCGCGGCGCAACGCGGCCTCGCCGAGTCCGACGTCGAGGCACTCGTGGAGGAGAACACGCAGGGCCCCGACCTCGGGTACCTCGGCGAGGCGTCCGTCAACGTGGTGGAGTTGAATCTCGCCCTGGCGCGGCTGGACACTTAGGCCATGACGCGAGGGCGGTTGCGGGTTTTCCTGGGAGCGGCCCCCGGAGTGGGCAAGACCTACGCCATGCTCGAGGAGGGCCGGCGGCTCCGCGGTGAGGGGCGTGACGTCGTCGTCGCGATCGTCGAGACGCACGGACGCATCGCCACCGAAGCCATGGCGGACGGCCTCGAGGCGCTCCCGCGACGCTCCGTGGACCACCGCGGCGTGCACCTCACGGACCTCGACCTCGAGGGCGTGCTGGCCCGGCACCCCGAGGTGGCGCTCGTCGACGAACTCGCGCACACCAACGCGCCGGGCACGGAGCACGAGAAGCGGTGGCAGGACGTCGAGGCCATGCTCGATGCCGGGATCGATGTCATGAGCACGGTGAACGTGCAGCACATCGAGTCCCTCAATGACGTCGTGGAGCGCATCACGGGCGTGCCGCACCGGGAGACCATCCCCGACGAGGTGCTGCGGCGTGCCGCGCAGGTGGAGATCGTGGACCTCACCCCCGAGGCGCTGCGCGGCCGGCTCACGGAGGGGTCGGTGTACCCCACGGGACGCATCGACGCCGCTCTCTCCAACTACTTCCGGGTCGGGAACCTCACCGCCCTCCGCGAGCTGACGCTCCTCTGGCTCGCGGACGAGGTGGACAGCGCGCTCCAGCGGTACCGTGCCGAGCAGGGCATCGACGACACGTGGGAGGCCCGCGAGCGCGTCGTCGTCGCCCTCACCGGCGGTCCTGAGGGGCGCACGCTGCTCCGCCGTGGCGCGCGGATCGCGTCCCGTTCCTCGGGAGGTCAACTGCTCGCGGTGCACGTCACCAACCAGGACGGCCTGCGCGACGCCGACCCCGCCGAGCTCGCCGCCCAGCGGGCACTCGTGCTGAAGCTCGGCGGTACCTTCCACGAGGTGGTGGGCGACCAGACGTCGAAGGCCCTCGTGGATTTCGCCAAGGGCGCCAACGCCAGCCAGCTCGTGATCGGTGTGAGCCGGCGTTCGCGGCTCGCGGCGCTGCTGACCGGCCCGGGCATCGGCGCCACCGTCATCCGCGAATCCGGCGACATCGACGTGCACATCGTCAACCACGGGGCGGCCGGACGGCGCTTCGCCCTGCCTCACGCCGGCGGGGCGCTGTCCGCGCGGCGTCGGCTGCTCGGCGCCCTGGTGGCGCTCGCGGGCGGACCGCTGCTGACACTGCTGCTCGTCCTGCTCCGCTCCGAGGAGTCCATCACCGGGGACGTCCTCAGCTACCAGCTCCTCGTGATCGTCGTCGCGCTGATCGGGGGGATCTGGCCCGCCCTCTTCGCGGCCGTGCTGTCCGGGCTGACGCTCGACTTCTTCCTCATCGACCCCGTCCGCACCCTCACCATCGGGGAGCCCGCGCACTTCACGGCTCTCGCGCTCTATATCGTCAACGCCGTCCTCGTGAGCTACGTGGTGGACCAGGCGGCCCGGAGGACCCGGGCGGCGTCCCGCTCCGCCGCGGAGTCGGAGCTCCTCGCCACCGTGGCCGGCGGGGTGATCCGCGGGCAGGACACCCTGCAGGCCCTCGTGGCCCGGGCCCGTGAGGCCTTCGGGCTCGACGTCGCGCGGCTGCGCGCGGTCGACGGCACCGTCCTCTGCGAGGACACCTGCGTGCCGCCGTCGTCCTCGACCAGCGATCCCGTGGCCCTCCCCGTCGGGGAGGTAGCCGTGCTGGAGCTGGAGGGACGCACGCTGGAGGCCGCGGACCGGCGCCTGCTCGCCGTCATCACCGCGCAGCTCGAGGCCGCCCTCGAGTACCGCGAACTCTCCCGCGCGGCCAGCGCCGTGGGGCCGCTCGCGGAGGCGGACCGCGTGCGCACCGCCCTGCTGGCCGCTGTCGGGCACGACCTCCGACGCCCGCTCACGGCGGCGACCACGGCCGTCACGAGCCTCCGCTCCGCCGACATCACCTTCTCGCCCGAGGAGCAGGAGGCTCTGCTCGAGACCGCCGAGCAGAGCCTCGGCACACTCTCCACCCTCGTCACGGACCTGCTCGATGCCAGCCGCATCCAGGCCGGCGTGCTCGGCGTCGTGCTCGAACCCGTGCGGCCCGAGGACGTCATTCAGCCGGCCCTCGAGGAGCTCGACCTCGGGCCCGGTGACGTGGAGCTCGAACTGCCCGCGGAATCGCGCCTCCTCCTCGCGGACGCCGTGCTGCTGCAGCGCGTGGTGGTGAACCTCCTCTCCAACGCCGCCCGCTACACCTCGCCCGGGCAGGCGCCCATATTGTCCGTCAGCGACTTCGGCGGCCGGGCGGAGATCCGCATCATCGACCGCGGGCCGGGCATCCCCGATGATCGCAAGGACCAGGTGCTCCTGCCGTTCCAGCGGCTCGGCGACACCGACAACGACACCGGGCTCGGCCTCGGGATGGCGCTCGCCCGCGGGTTCGTGGAGGGGATGGGTGGCCGGCTGACGCTCGAGGACACTCCGGGCGGCGGCCTGACGTCCGTGGTCTCGCTGCCGCACGCGCCGCCCATGGACGCGCTCGTCGGGGCGGACGACGGCGCGGGAACCGCATGAAGATCCTCATCGCCGACGACGACCCGCAGATCCTCCGAGCGCTCAGCATCACGTTCACGGCATCGGACTACGACGTCGTGACCGCGGGCGACGGCGCCGCGGCCCTCCGCCGCGCGGCCGAGCACCACCCGGACATCGTGGTGCTGGATCTCGGGATGCCGCAGCTCTCCGGCATCGACGTGATCCACGGACTGCGCGGCTACAGCACGGTGCCCATCCTCGTGATCTCGGGCCGGATGGACTCGATCGACAAGGTGCAGGCGCTCGACGCCGGCGCCGACGACTACGTCACGAAACCGTTCCTGACCGACGAGCTGCTGGCACGGGTGCGGGCGCTCACCCGGCGTCGGCTGCCGCTCCGCGAGGAGTCCGGGGCCACGTTCGGGGACGTCCGGGTGGACCTCGTGGCGAAGTCGGTGGTCCGCACGACCGACGGCGCAGACATCCACCTCACCCGCACGGAGTGGCGACTGCTCGAGACACTGATGGTGAACGCCGGGCGGCTCGTGACGCAGGAGATCCTGCTCACCGAGGTCTGGGGGCCGCAGCACATCCGCGACACCGGGTACCTCCGCCTGTACATCCGGCAGCTACGGAAGAAGCTCGAGCGCGATCCCGGGTCCCCGCTCCATCTGCTGACCGAGGCGGGGATGGGCTACCGCTTCGTGCCCTAGCGGGGTGTTTGGGCGGCGCCGTCGTCGTTCGCCTCAGGGGAGGCCGCCTTCATTCCTTCGGTGCAGACCCGGGGCATCTGTTCCGTTGCGGGGGTGCAGTACCCCCGGCTCTGGACAGCCGCCGCGGCGGCACCTCCCGGGGGCCGCCGTCGTCCCTTCGTGCAGACCCGGGGCATCTGCTCCGTTGCGGGGGTGCAGTTACCCCGGCTTGGGACAGCCGCCGCGGCGGCACCTCCCGGGGGCGTCGCCGTCGTGTCTTCGCTGCAGACCCGGGGCATTTGCTCCGTTGCGGGGGTGCAGTACCCCCGGTTGTGGACAGCCGCCGCGGCGGACCTCCTGAAGGAGAGGCAGCCGCGGCGCCCGGATCAGCCGAAGTGCTTCGGCAGCGTTCCCTCGTGGGCCTCGCGGAGCTGCTCGAGCGGCAGGGTGAAGTAGCCCTGCACGTCGAGGGCGTCGATCTCCGTGTCCACCACGCCGATCCGGAGGGTGGGGAAGTTCCGAGCGGTGCACATGTCGTTGAAGCGCACCTCCTCGGAACGGGGGACGGCGACGACGGCGCGCGCCTGGCTCTCGCTGAACAGCGCCGTGAACGCGTCGATGCCGTCGCGCTCGCAGAGCTCGTCGAGACTGATCCGCGCACCGATGCCGAACCGCAGGGCCATCTCGCTGATGCCTGCCGCGAGGCCGCCCTCCGAGAGGTCGTGGGCGCCGTCGATCATGCCGTCCCGTGAGCAGTTCACGAGGATCGCCGCGAGCGTCTTCTCCGCCGCGAGATCGAGCGCCGGGGGCTGCCCGCCGAGGTGACCACGCAGGTTGGCCCACTCCGAGCCGGAGAGCTCGTCCGCCGTCGTTCCCAGCAGGTAGATGGCCTGGCCGTCCTCGCGCCAGCCCGACGGCGTGCGCCGCGCGACGTCGTCGAACACGCCGAGCACGCCGACCACCGGGGTGGGGTGGATGGCCACGCCGCCGGTCTGGTTGTAGAGCGAGACGTTGCCGCCGGTGACGGGCACGCCGAGTTCCCGGCAGGCGTCCGCGAGGCCGCGGACCGTCTCGGCGAACTGCCACATGACCTCGGGGTCCTCGGGGGAGCCGAAGTTCAGGCAGTCGGTGACGGCGAGGGGCTCGGCGCCGGCGGTGGCGACGTTGCGGTACGCCTCCGCGAGGGCCAGCCGGGCGCCCTCGTACGGGTTCAGGTAGGAGTAGCGGCCGTTGGCGTCCGTGGAGATCGCGACGCCGAGCCCGGTCTCCTCGTCGACGCGGATGACGCCGGCGTCGTCGGGCATGGCGAGCGCCGTGTTGCCCTGCACGTAGCGGTCGAACTGGTCCGTGACCCAGCTCTTGGAGCACATGTTCGGGGAACTCATGAGGTCGAGGACGGCCTCGCGGAGGTCCGTCGGCTGCTCGGCCGCGAAGGCATCCGCCTGCACGGCGTCGAGCCATGCCGGGCGGTGGTACGGGCGCTCGTACACGGGTCCCTCGTGGGCCACGGTGCGGGGATCGACGTCGACGATCTTCTCGCCGTCCCACTCGATGATGAGGCGCCCGGTGTCGGTGACCTCGCCGAGCCAGGAGTACTCCACGGCCCAGGTGTCCATGATGGCCTCGAACGCCGCGACGTTCTCCGGCGTCACGACGGCCATCATGCGCTCCTGCGACTCCGACATCAGGATCTCGCCGGGCGTCAGGGACGGATCGCGGAGCAGCACCTTGGTGAGTTCCACGTGCATGCCGCCGTCGCCGTTGGACGCCAGCTCCGACGTGGCGCAGGAGATCCCGGCGGCGCCGAGGTCCTGGATGCCCTCGACCACGGAGGCCTTGAACAGCTCGAGGCAGCACTCGATGAGCACCTTCTCGGCGAACGGATCGCCCACCTGCACCGCGGGGCGCTTCGAGGGCTTCGAGGAGTCGAAGGACTCCGAGGCGAGCACGGAGGCGCCGCCGATGCCGTCGCCACCGGTGCGGGCACCGAAGAGGACCACCTTGTTGCCCGCGCCCGAGGCGTTGGCGAGGCGGATGTCCTCGTGCCGCAGCACGCCGACGGCGAGCGCGTTGACCAGCGGGTTGCCCTGGTACACGGAGTCGAAGACCACCTCGCCGCCGATGTTCGGCAGGCCGAGGGAGTTCCCGTACCCGCCGATCCCGGCGACGATCCCGTGGACGAGGCGCGCCGTGTCGGGGTGGTCGATCGCGCCGAAGCGCAGCGGATCCATGACCGCGACCGGGCGGGCGCCCATCGAGATGATGTCGCGGACGATCCCGCCGACGCCGGTGGCCGCACCCTGGTAGGGCTCCACGAAGGACGGGTGGTTGTGGCTCTCCACCTTGAACGTCACGGCCCAGCCGTCGCCGATGTCGACGACGCCGGCGTTCTCGCCGATGCCCACGAGAAGGTGCTCCTTCATGGCATCGGTGACCTTCTCGCCGAACTGGCGCAGGTGCACCTTCGAGGACTTGTAGGAGCAGTGCTCGCTCCACATCACCGAGTACATGGCGAGCTCGGCCCCGGTGGGGCGCCGCCCGAGGATCTCCTCGACGCGCTGGTACTCGTTCTCCTTCAGTCCCAGTTCCGCCCACGGCAGCGCCTGGCCGGGCGTGGCCTCGGCGTTGGCGACGGTGTCGATGTTGAACTTCCGGGTCGCTTCCGCGGTCATCTCAGCCCACCAGTTTCTTGAGTACGGACGTGAAGATGCCGAGACCGTCGGTGCCCCCGCGGACGTCCACCGGTCCGCGCGCGGAGGAGTCGGGGCCGAAGCCGGCCTCGACGGCGTGCTCGGGGTGCGGCATGAGCCCGACGACGTTGCCCGCCGCGTTCGAGATGCCCGCGATGTCGCGGCGCGAGCCGTTGGGGTTCTCGCCGACGTAGCGGAAGACAACGCGGCCCTCACCCTCGAGCTCGTCGAGCGTGCGGACGTCCGCGACGAACTGCCCGTCCTGGTTCTTGAGCGGAATGACGAGCTCCTCGCCCTGCTCGTACTCCGCGGTCCAGAAGGTGTCGGCGTTCTCGACGCGCAGGCGCTGGTCGCGGCAGATGAAGTGCAGGTGGTTGTTCTTGATCATGGAACCCGGCAGCAGGTGGGCCTCCGTGAGGACCTGGAACCCGTTGCAGATGCCGAGCACGGGCAGGGCGTCGGCTCCGCCGGACGCCGCCTGCGAGATCTGCTCCATCAGCGGCGCGAAGCGGGAGATGGCGCCGGCGCGGAGGTAGTCACCGTAGGAGAAACCGCCGGGGATGATGACGGCGTCGACGTGTCGGAGGTCGTGGTCTCCGTGCCAGAGGTGCACGGCGCTGCCGCCTGCGAGGCGGACGGCGCGGACGGCGTCGCGGTCGTCGAGCGATCCGGGGAAGGTGACGACGCCGACGGTCACGCCGTTCAGGGCGCTGTCCTCGTTGTCCGAGGCCACGGGCTGCGGCCCGCCGATCAGGGGTGTCTCGATCGAGGCGGTCACTGGCCGTCCTCCTCGATGACCTCCACGCGCGTGACGTCCTCGATCACGGGGTTGGAGAGCAGCGTGGTGGCGGCGTGGCGGGCCTGCTCGAGGATCTCCTCCGTCACCTCGCCGTCGACCGTCAGTTCGAAGCGCTTGCCCTGGCGGACGCCGGCGAATCCGGTGAGGCCGATCCGGGGGAGGGCTCCGGCGATCGCCTTACCCTGCGGGTCGAGGATCTCGGGCTTGGGCATGACGTCGACGACGATCCGGGGCATCCGGCAACTCCTGTGAATGAGCGGTGGGTGTGCGGTCGCTCGGGAGTGCCGTCTCACGCCGTGTCTGGTCCAGCTGATGACGTCGGCGCTCCGCGAGCTTGCCCAACAAGTCTACCGGGCGCCGATGCCGGGCCGGGTCGCCCAGGCCTGCGCTGCCGCGTGCTCCTCCGTGCTTCTCCGCGCTACTGCGCCCCGGGTGTTCCGAGGATGTCCGAGACGGAGTTCCAGCGTGCGATCTGGCACCCGTCGGTCAGGGAGAAGGAGGCGGCGATGCGCGTGCCGTTGAGATCGCCGGTGATGCTCGCCGTCTGCGGGCCGCCGTACTGCTGCGTGCAGATGACGTCCTTGTTCGGCCGGGGGGTGAAGAACGGCGCGCCGAGTCGCGCCAGGGTCGCACAAGCGGCGTCTGCGTTCGGATGGTCCGTGGAGGAGCCGACCACCCCGTCGGAGCAGTCGATCGTGTAGACGGTCGGCTGGGCGCCGGCGTCCTGCGTGATCGAGACGGTGAGGTCGGCCTGGAGGTCGGCGGGTAGCGCGGGTGCGCCCGACGACGGAGGCTGGGGTGTCATCGAAGGGGGAGTCGACGGCGCCGCCGCCGCGGACGGCGTGGTCGCGGACGCACCGGGTGCCGGGTCGGCCGGGGGGGTCGTCGAGGATTCGGGCGTGGTCATCGTGCTCTCCTGCGATGTGGGGACGGCGGTGGGGTCAGCGGTGGGATCGGCGGCGGGGCCGCCCGGGGCGCACCCCGCGAGGGCGAGGGACAGTGCGGCGATCAGCAGTGCTGCACGTGGCACCCGCTGGCGTCGCGGTGCGGCGGTCGACGTCGGAACAATGGATCTCACGGGTCCCCCTCGGTTGGAGTCACAGCGTAGCGGCTGGTACGGACTCAACGAACGGTGGCAGGGGGACGTCCCGGAGCCGGCGCCTGTCCCTCCACCGAAGGGCCGCGGACATTGACAGCGATGACGACATTGACAGTGACGACGACTGCGCCGCCGGCCCCGACATCATGTTGCCGTGAGTACCCGCTCCAGTTCGGCGAGCAGCCGCACCCGCAGGGCCTGGGATTCCACCGCGAACGCCCGCTGGTGCCTGACGTACTCCGCCTTGCCGTCGGGCGTCTCGATGCGGATGGGCGCATAGCCCCAGGCGCTGAGGTCGTAGGGCGAGGCCTGCATGTCCATCACGCGGATGCGCCAGGAGAGCTCGAAGCAATCCATCACCAGTTCGCTCGGCAGCAGCGGCGTGAGTTTGTACGCCCACTTGTACAGGTCCATGTTGGCGTGCAGGCAACCCGGCTGTTCGAGGTCGCGCTGGTTCGCGCGGGTGGGCTCGAGTTCGTTGAGCGGCGCGGCCTCCGGCGTGTAGAAGCGGAAGGCGTCGAAATGGGTGCAGCGGATGCGCGCGGACTCGACCACCTGGTCCGTGCCGTCCGCCCCGAGGCGCAGGGCGAGGTACTCGTGGCGCACGCCGTTCGTGGCCGAGCGGTAGGCCATGGCCCATTCGTGCAGGCCGAAGCAGCCGAACTGTGCGGGGCGCGCGGCGGTGCGCGTGAGGATGAGGCGGGCGAAGTCCACGGCCTCGCGCCGCGCCTCCAGGAAGCGGCTCAGGTCCACCGCGACGCCGTCGTCGTGCTCCCGGTAGTACTTCCACCCCGCGCGTCCGACGGCGGCGGGCCCGGTCAGGAGGGTGCCGGCGCCCGGGTGCCAGCGCAGCAGCTGCCCGGGTTTCTGGCTGTAGTACGTGAACAGGAAGTCCTCCACCGGGTGCTTCTCACCCCTGGAGCGACGCCCGAGGTACGGGTCCGCCACGCGCGCCACACGCGCCTGGTGGTGGCGCTCCCGCTCGAGCCACACGGCCTCCGGAAGGCGCGTCAGGAGATCGGACATCGCCCTCCTATCACCTTGCAACGGATTCGTAAACACCCTATGTAAATTCCGGATGACACAGCCCGATCCGTCTGGCCGCTGTGTGTTGCCTCGGGTAAGTTTAGCCTCGCCGCGGCGTCTGTGAGCGTCATCACACAGGTCAAGGGTCCTATCCAGGAGACCGCGGCACAGGGGGACTGGTCTCAGGCCGGCCCGCACTTTCACGAGAGGCACTACCTTCCTATGACACAACGGAGAAAAGTCGGGCAGGGGCGCAGCACCATGCGCGCCGCCACGGCTATCGTTCTGGGTCTGCCGCTACTGGTCACATCCACGGTCACGGCGCCTGCAGTCTTCGCAGCGCCGGTGCCGGTCACCGCGGTCACGCCCCAGAAGGCGCCCGTCAAGCAGCTCGACCCGACGCTCTACCCTGACGGCAAGTACATCGTGGTACTCGCCGACAAGCCGCTCGCCACGTACGAAGGTGGAGTCGAGGGCATCGCCCCGACCAAGCCCGAGAAGGGCAAGAAGCTCGATGTCGCTGCCGAGAACGTCCAGCAGTACTCGCAGCTCCTCGAGACGAAGCAGCAGGAGGTCGCCGCGGAGGAGAGCGTCGACATCAAGCGTACGTACACCGCCGCGATCAACGGCTTCGCCGCCGACCTCAGCACCGAGCAGGCCGTGGAACTCGCCAAGAGCGACGACGTCCTCCTCGTGGCTCCCGACGTCGAGAACGCTCCCGACTACTCCACCATCGACTTCCTGGGTCTGAACGGGAACAAGGGGTCGTGGAAGACCCAGTTCGGCGGAGAGAAGAACGCAGGCGCAGGCACCGTCGTCGGAGTCATCGACACCGGCTACGCCCCGGACAATCCCTTCTTCGCAGGCAGCCCTGTGAAGCCCCTGCGCGGCAACGCACAGCCCAAGGTCGGCGAGCCGTACCTCGACGCCGACGGCAACATCGCCATGCTGAAGACCGATGGCTCCACCTTCGTGGGCGAGTGCCAGGTCGGTGAGGGCTTCGACGGCAGCCTCTGCAACTCGAAGGTGCTCTCGGCCCGCTACTTCGCCGAAGCCTTCCTCGAGACGGTGCCGGAGGCCGAGCAGGCCCCCCAGGAAGTCATCTCCCCCGTGGACATCGACAATCACGGAACGCACACCGCCAGCACCGCCGCGGGTAACGCGGGCGTGACCCAGCGCGTGGACGGCAGGGACTTCGGCGTCTCCGCCGGCGTTGCTCCCGCAGCGAAGATCTCCGTCTACAAGACCTGCTGGGAGGATGACGATCCCAACACGGGCGGCTGCTACTCCTCCGCCTCGATCGACGCCATCAACGCGGCGATCCTCGACGGCGTCGACGTCCTCAACTACTCGATCTCGGGTAGCACCACCACGACGACGGACCCCGTGGCTCTCGCCTTCCTCTCGGCGGCCTCGGCGGGCATCTTCGTCGCGGCGTCCGCCGGTAACTCCGGTCCCACGGCCAGCACCGTCAACCACGGCGCCCCCTGGTTGACCACCGTCGCTGCCAGCACCTTCAACAACGAGCTGCAGGGCACGGCCGAGTTCTCGGACGGCACCAAGTACCGTGGCGCCTCGATCATGCGTGCAGGCGTTCCGGCCAGCCCGGTCGTCCTCGCGGTCAACGTAGCCGCGGCCGGTGCTGCCAGCCCGGCTCTCTGCGGACCGAACACGCTGGACCCCGCGAAGGTCGCCGGCAAGATCGTGGTCTGTGACCGCGGCGTCGTCGACCGCACCGCCAAGAGCGCCGAGGTAGCGCGAGCAGGCGGCGTGGGCATGATCCTCGTGAACCTGGTCAACTCGTCCACGGACACCGATCAGCACGTCATCCCGACCGTGCACGTCAACGCTCCCGAGGCTCTCGAGCTGAAGGCGAAGGTGGCGGCCAACCCCGCGATCACCGTTGCACTCAAGGCCACGGACACCACGGGCAAGCCGCTCCCGCCGACCCCGCAGGTCGCCGGATTCTCCTCGCGCGGTCCGCTGCTCGCCACCGGTTCCGACCTCCTGAAGCCGGACATCACCGCTCCCGGTGTCGCCGTCCTCGCGGGCGTCTCCACCGTCGGCTCGAACGGCGCGCAGTTCGGCTTCCTCTCCGGGACGTCCATGGCCGCCCCGCACGTGGCGGGCCTCGGAGCACTGGTGCTCAGCAAGAACCCCACCTGGTCACCTGCTGCAGTGAAGTCCGCGATGATGACCACCGCGTACCCGCTGAAGAAGGGCGACGGCAGCGTCGAGACCGACGTGCTCGCAGTCGGCGCCGGCCACATCAACCCCGCGACGGTGCTCAGCCCGGGCCTGGTCTACGACCAGACCCCCGATGACTACCTGCGCTTCATCGCAGGGACCGGCTTCCCGGTCGGCATCGACGAGATCAAGCCCGTCGCGGCCAAGGACACCAACGTGCCGTCCTTCGCGCTCGGCAACCTGACCGGCAAGACGGAGGTCACCCGCACGGTGACCGCCGTGACACCGGGTCTGTACCGCGCAACGTCCAACGTGCCGGGTGTGAAGGTCACGGTCACGCCGTCGATCCTCAACTTCAGCGCTGCCGGCGAGACCCGCACGTTCAAGGTCACCTTCGAGAACCAGAGCGCCGCGTTCGGCCAGTTCGCAGCCGGTTCGCTCACCTGGTCCGGCCAGGGCAAGAAGGTCACGTCGCCGGTGGCCGTCCGTCCGCAGGCCGCGAAGGCACCTGCAGACGTCGCCTTCGCGGGCGGAGCCTCCGGCAGCGGAACGTTCGATGTCACGTCGGGTAGCAACCAGCCTGTCCAGATGACACTGGACGGACTCGCCCGAGCCGCCACCACGGAGTTCGAGCTGGTACCCGGTGATCAGACCGTCGTGAACGATGCCTCGAACGCCGTGCAGGAGGTCACTGTCCCGGCGGGGACGAAGACGGCGAAGTTCTCGGTCCTGTCGGGAGATCCGACAGCGGACTTCGACATGTTCCTGCTGACCCCCTCGGGCGCCCTCGCGGCGGTTGCGACAGCGGATGCCAGCGAGACCCTGGTCATCCAGAACCCCGCACCGGGCAACTACCGGATCATCGCGAACCTGTACGCGAGTACGGACAACGCGCCGACCACGGGAAACATCGAGGCGGTGCTCCTCAACGGCAATGAAGGCAACGCGTCGCTGACGCCGAATCCGTTCGCTCTGGCGAACGGCGCCACGGGTGCCGTGACCTTCAACTGGACCGGCCTCACCGCCGGTACCTGGGTGGGTCGCGTGACCTACGCCGGTTCCTCGGCCATCACGTACGTGAAGGTCACCGTGGACGGCGCGGGCAACGTCACGACCGAGCCCACCGTTGACCCGGCAGCAGTAGATCCGGGGGACAAGCTCGTCACGGGACCCCGCGAGGCCACCACGCCGACCGGGAACAAGTAACCCCTGAAGTGATCGCCCCTACCTCCGGGTAGGGCAGCGGGAAGGCCGGTGGATCATCGATCCACCGGCCTTCTTCGTCTGTCCGGGCTTGTCCGGGCCGGTCGGTCTTTCCCCGGTGCCCGGGGCTGCCGGACCGGATCCGTCCGGAATGCCGACGTCGGGGCGATCGGTCGGGCGCGGGAGGTCCCACCCGGTGCGTCGCCGCCCGCCACGCTCGACGGCGTCGCAATCACCCCGGATCCGGCACGCGAGCAGGCCCTGGGATCGCTCGCCGGATGACGGTAGAAGCCAGTTGGAGCGGAACTAGCGGCCCGTACCCGCGTACACCGTCGCAGCGGTGTCGCCGTCGAGCTCGAACGCCGCGTGGACGGCACGCACGGCGTCGTCGAGCAGATCCGCACCGGTGACCACGGAGATGCGGATCTCCGACGTCGAGATCATGTCGATGTTCACGCCGGCGTCGGACAGCGCGCGGAAGAAGCGGTAGGAGACGCCGGGATTGGAGCGCATGCCCGCGCCGATCAGGGAAAGCTTCCCGATCTTCTCGTTGTACTCCACGGCCTCGAAGCCCACACGCGCCTGTGCCGCACCGAGGGCCGCGAGGGCGGCGGCGCCGTCGACGATCGGCAGCGTGAAGGAGATGTCCGTGCGGCCGGAACCGTGCGTCGAGACGTTCTGCACGATCATGTCGATGTTGGTGTTGGCACCCGAGACGATCCCGAAGATCTCGGCGGCCTTGCCCGGGATGTCCGGCACGCCCACCACGGTGACCTTCGCCTCGGAGCGATCGTGCGCTACGCCGGAGATGATGGGCTGTTCCAAGGGTTCTCCCTCTTGAATGGTGATCTGGTCGTCAGGGCTCGGCAGCACCCACGTGCCCTCGTTGTGGCTGAAGGAGGAACGGACGTGGATGGGGACGCCGAAGCGCCGTGCGTACTCGACGCACCGCAGGTGCAGGATCTTCGCCCCCGACGCCGCCATCTCCAGCATCTCCTCGCTCGAGATGGTGTCGATCTTCTGCGCGGACGGCACCACGCGGGGATCCGCCGTGTACACGCCGTCCACGTCGGTGTAGATCTCGCAGACGTCGGCGTCGAGTGCCGCGGCGAGGGCGACGGCGGTGGTGTCCGATCCGCCGCGACCGAGGGTCGTGATGTCGTGGCTCTCACGGCTCATACCCTGGAAACCGGCGACGATCGCGATGTCGCCCTTCTCGATGGCCGTCCGGATGCGATGCGGCGAGACGTCGATGATCCGGGCCTTGCCGTGGATCGCGTCCGTGATCATGCCGGCCTGGCTGCCGGTGAAGGACTGCGCGGAGGCGCCGATCCCGTGGATCGCCATGGCCAGCAGGGCCATCGAGATGCGCTCGCCGGCACTGAGCAGCATGTCCATCTCACGGGCGTTGGACGACGCCGGGCCCACCTGGGCGGCGAGGTCGAGGAGTTCGTCGGTGCTGTCGCCCATGGCGGAGACCACGACCACCACCTCATGGCCCGCGGACTGCGTCTGGACCACGCGACGTGCCACGCGCTTGATGCCCTCGGCGTCGGCGACCGAGGACCCACCGAACTTCTGGACTATGAGGCTCATGCATCCACTCATGGGAGTTGGTCGACGGCGTCTGGACCGCCGTCGCGGCGATGATGGAGGGGCGGCAGCACCGGCGCCCGGTGACGCGGGCCGGGCCCGACGTCGGTGCCAGTGTAGCGGCGGGCCGATTACCCGCCCAAAGTCCGAGTCCGAATGCGTCCGGGGCTCGAGGACAGTGTTCTCGCCGCGGTCCGCGCCCGGACGGGCTGCGTAGCTTACCCTTCGTACATGACCAACGACTTTGGGGGAATCGTTGTCAGGGGGGTTGCGCGGAGCTTCGGCTCGGTGCAGGCCATCCGTGACATCGATTTCGTGGCCCCGCCCGGGGAAGTGACCGCTCTGATCGGTCCCAACGGCTCCGGCAAGACAACTCTGATGCTGATCATGGCGAGCCTGCTGGCCCCTGATCTCGGCTCTGTGCGCGTGGCGGGTTTCGACCCCGCGACCCAGACCGCGGAGGTGCGGCGGAGGGTCGGGTGGATGCCCGACACGCTCGGGGTCTGGGAATCCCTCACCGCCCTCGAAGTACTCAAGACCCTCGGTGCCCTCTACGGCATGAGTGCCGCGGACCGCGCGCAGCGGGCGGACGAGTTGCTCGCCGCGGTGAACCTCAGGGAATTCGGGCACCAACCGGCACGGGTGCTCTCGCGCGGTCAGCAGCAGCGCCTCAGCCTCGCCCGCGCCCTCATCCACGATCCGGAGGTGCTGCTCCTCGACGAGCCGGCGTCGGGCCTGGACCCCGGCTCGCGCGTGGAACTGAGGTCGCTGCTGAGGAAGCTGGCGGCCGAGGGCAAGACGATCGTCGTCTCGAGCCATGTGCTGTCCGAACTGGACGAGATCGCCGACCGCGCCGTGTTCGTGAGCCGCGGGGAATCCGTCAAGAGCCAGACGCTCGACGAGGCCGGCACGCAGATGCGGCGGTACTACGTGCAGGCGGAACCGATGGAGGCGCTCGCCGAGGCGCTGCGGAGCCATGGCGTCCGCTTCGAGGCCCGAGGAGACTCCCGGCGCGAGGAGTTCCTCGTGCAGCTCGGTAGCACCGCGGAGGCCTCCTGGCTGCTGCGCACCCTGGTGATGGGCGACGTCGTCGTCACCGCTTTCGCGCCCTCCGGCGGCGCCCTCGAGGAGACCTACATGAGTCTGGACACCGACCGACTATGACCACCAACATCGACTCCACGACGCCCGTCGAGAACCCGCCGAAACTGCCGCTCGGAGCGGCCGTGAAGACCGTCTTCGCGCTCGAGATGAAACAGCGCCTGCGCGGCAAGGGGTGGTACTGGATGCTCGGCGTCTGGTTCGCCGTGATCGCCTTCATCTTCGTCCTCGGCAGCGCCGTGGTGGGCAACCTCGACAACGAGGGCGGGATCCTGTTCGATCTGCTCGTCGGCTTCGTCCTGTTCTTCGGGCTGCTCGTCTCGCCCGGGCTGTCGGCGAATGCGATCAACGGCGACCGCGCCGGCGGCACCCTGGCGATCCTCCAGGTGACCCTCCTGACACCGGGCCAGCTGCTCGCGGGTAAGTGGCTCGCCTCGTGGGCGGCGTCGCTGGCCTTCCTCGTGCTCAGCACCCCCTTCATCTTCTGGGCCCTGTTCCTCGGCGGGGTCAACGCGCAGGAGGCCGTGGTCTCACTGCTGATGCTGGCCATCGAACTCGCGGTGGTGTGCGCTCTCGGCGTCGGCGTCTCGGCGCTCGCGAACCGGCCCCTGTTCTCGATCGTCACCACGTACATGCTCGTCGCGCTGCTCTCCATCGGCACGCTGATCATCTTCGGCCTGAGCACGCAGCTGGTGATGGAGGAGCGCACCGTCTCGACGTCCTACCAGTCCTATCCGGAGTCCTCCATCGATCCCGCCACAGGCGTCCCGGATCCGGGTGCTGAGCTGGAGTGCGTCACCCAGACCTACACGGCTCCCTTGCCGAACACGCAGTACATCACGTGGATCGTCGCGGCCAACCCGTTCGTCGTGGTCGCGGACGCCGTCCCGTACAGCCGGCCGGAGGCGACGGGCGGTGGCCCACAGGGGTCGATGATGGGTGGTACCTTCTACGCTCCCGGCGTGATGGAGGGGATCAGCCAGCAGGTGCGTGCCGCCCAGGCGGGGCCCGATCTCGAGACCACCTGCGAGGAGTCGAATGCGGGCCCGCAGTTCCTGGAGCGTCAGATGCCGATCTGGCCCCTGGGGCTCGGGGTCCAGGCCGCACTGGCCGTCGTCGTCCTGCTCCTGGCCCGCCGGAAGCTCACCACGCCCGCGAAGCGGTTGGCGCAGGGCACGCGCATCGCCTGACGCAGCGGGTGTCGCCTGACGAGTGGGCGGATCGCCCCGGCTGACGGGCAGGGACACCCTGACGGACGGCGGGACGATCACCTGACGGCCCGACGGCGCGGCCGCTCAGGTCATGACGCGGCGGCCCTCGAAGGCCCGCCCGAGCGTCACCTCGTCGGCGTACTCGAGGTCCCCGCCGACCGGCAGGCCTGAGGCGAGCCGGGTCACCGGGATGCCGATGGTGCGGAGCATGCGCACGAGATAGGTGGCCGTCGCCTCACCCTCGAGGTTGGGATCCGTGGCGATGATGATCTCCTGGATCTTCTCGTCGGAGAGGCGAGCGAGCAGCTCGCGGATGCGCAGCTGGTCCGGGCCCACACCGGCGATCGGATTGATGGCGCCGCCGAGCACGTGGTACCTGCCACGGAAGGAGCGCGTGCGCTCGACGGCGATCACGTCCTTGGACTCCTCGACCACGCAGATCATGCTCGGGTCGCGGCGAGGGTCGCGGCAGATGGCGCAGAGGTCCTGTTCGGCGACGTTGCCGCAGATGGTGCAGAACTTCACCCGTTCCTTGACCGTGGTGATCGCGGTCACGAGGCGCGCCATGTCCTCGGAGTCGGCTTCGAGAATGTGGAAGGCGAGGCGCTGCGCTGACTTCGGCCCTACGCCGGGCAGGCGTCCGAGCTCGTCGATCAGCTCCTGCACTGCACCTTCGTACACGATGGATCCTCTTCTGTCGGGGGACGGCGAAACGCAGCAAGGGCGTGGTCCTGCCTGTTCCATTGTCCGCCCTGCGGCCCCGCAGACCCGTCACCGTTCGCCCTCCGCTCAGAAACGGCTCAGCGGCCGGCCCGTGGAAGTCGGAGTGTCAGGTGCCGTCGACGCTGCGCTCCTCGACGAGCCGTCCGTTGAGGATGCGTTCGATCGCGGTGCGGCCCACGAGACCCGAGTCCTCGAGGGTCTCGTCGTCGGCGCTGGGTTCGTCCTCCACGAAGCGGAGGTCGACGGCGCCGCGCGCCGTCGCGGCCTCCTCGGCGCGCTTGCGTTCGGCCTCGTCGAGCAACTGCTGGTACCGGCTCACGGGCTTACGGCGGGCACCGTCGGGCGAGGGCACCGGTTCGGCGTCAGGTCCGGGATGCGGCGGCGCCGCGTGCGAGCCGGACGCGACCGGGCGGACGGCCGCAGGCGCTGCTCCGCGCCCGGTACCCGAGGACGATGCGGCGTCGTTCGGTGCGGTGTCGCCCTGCGTCCTCGTGATGAAACCGGGGACCATGGGACCGCGTCGTGGCGTGCCTATGGCCGGCTGAGCGGTGCTCGAGGGCGTCTTGTCGACGGCGAGGTCGGGACTCCAGACCACGGACCGTGAGGGTTCCTCGGCCGGGGCCGCTGCTGTCTCGTCAGGCGATTGGCGGGCTGCAGTCGGGGACGTCCGGGCCGGGTGCGAGCCATGGCCCCTGGCGGCAGGGGCACCTGCCGCGCCGGACGACGGCGGTGAGGACGACGAGGGCGGCGGCGACGAGGGTGAGGACGACGAAGGTGGCGACGAGCGCGGTGCACGGGTGCCGGCGCCGGCGGGTGTGGGTCCCGCGCCGGGTGCTGCGGGGCGCTGGTTCGGGTCCTCGGGAACGGAACCCCACTCAGGCCCCGGATCGAAGGCCTCTTCGGGAGGTTCGACGAGGGCCCAGGAGTCGTCCGACATCGAAGGGTCCCACGCACCGACGGCTGCGGGGGAGGAATCGGCGCTCCCCGTCCGGCCCGGACGGGAGACGGTACCGGTCCGGTCGGCGCCACGCGCCTGCCGACGCGCGTCGAGGGGCGCCGCGGACTGCTGGGCGGGGCGAGGGCGATCGGCCTCTGCCCGGGAGTTGTCCGCGGGTGCTGACGACGGCGGTGTTCCGCCAGTCGACGTCGGTTCTGCCTCCGCGGGTCGCGACGAGGTGCTCCCGGTCTGCTCGGCAACGGTCGGCTGCGAGGGTCGCGACGGGGTGCGCTCGGATTGCTGGCCAACCGACGAATGCGCCGGGTGCAACGAGGTGCGCTCGGTCTGCTCGGCAACCGACGAATGCGCCGGGTGCGTCGGGGCTGACTCCGGCGACCTCTGCGTCACGTCCGGAGCGGGAGCTGGAGCCGAGGCAGGAGCAGGTCCGGTTCCCGAGTTCACGGGCGACGCGGTAAGGGGTCCGATTTCCGCCGACGGAGAAGGCGCTGACGGACGAGCAGCAGCCGAGTCGGTGGTGGATCGAGGTGCCGGTGCTGGATCGAGTGATCGCGCGGGTACTGACGAACCACGAGGAACCGCATCAGTCTCCGATGGAGACGCCGGCACCACAGTGGTCTCTCGAGCAGGCGCTGACGTCGCCGCGGACCCGGGCGCCTGCGTCGCGGTCGGCGCGGCCGCAGACGCAGACGATGTCGCAGTGGGCGGCGCATCCGCAGGGGCTTGGCCGGAAATCGGAGGGTTGGATGCGCGTCCGGTCGAGGGCGCTACAGGGCCGACGCCCGGGGTACTGCCCGGGGCCGAGTCACTGCCCGGGACTTTTGGGCCCGACTCACCCGACCCCCCGGCGTCGTGCACGGCCTCGATGGAGCAGGTGAGTCCGAGGACCTTGTGGATGGCCTGCTTGACGTTGTCCATGTGCGGGCCACGCTGGAAGCCGATGGCGTTGCCCTGGTTGGCGAAGGCGAGCACCAGTTGATTGCCCTCGAAGGAGCGCGGCTTCGCCGACACGTTGACGATCAGCCAGGTGGCACGTTTGATGTGCGCGACCTCGTCCATGATCTCGGGCCATGCGCGCCGCACCATCTCGATGGTCCCGCCCGCCGACGGCTGACCCTGAGGCTGACCCTGTGGCTGTGGCTGCGGCTGGCCCTGGGGCTGACCCTGCGGCTGACCCTGCGGCTGCGGCTGGCCCTGGGGCTGGCCCTGCGGCTGGGGTCCTCGCGCGTCCCGCTGCGAACCGGCACCGGTATGCGGGCCGGGAGAGCTCGCATCTGCACGAGGATCCCGACCAGGGGCGCCTGGCTCGTCGGGGCGCTGCGGACCGGCGGAAGGGCCCTGCTGATCGCGCTGGACACCGGGACCCTGCGAGCCCGCATCCTCTCGATCACCCCAGCCGCCGGCGCGTTGTACGCCGCCGCTCGGTGGAGCGTCCGCCTGCGAAGACGTGGGTGCAGCGACGTCTGCTGGTCGGCCCGATGCCGCGGGCTCGGAGCGCTGATCGTCGGCATTCCTGCCCGAGCCGGCCCACGGATCGCCCGGCGTCACCGGTGCCGGCGGAGCTTCCTGTGGCGACGAAGGCGACGAAGCCGACGAAGCCGACGAAGGCGACTGCGTCGACCGTGCTGATGGACCGCCCGGTGCGGGAGCGCTCGGCTCTGCGGCCTGCTGACCTGACGGCTGCTGAGGTGCTGCGCCCTGACCCTCGGGCTGCTGCGGTACCGCCTGCTGACCCGAGGGTTGCTGCGGCGCCTTGGACGTCGGGCCGGCGGTGGGCGCTTCCGGTTCGGCGAACGCCGAGGAGTTCGACACGCCCCAGCTGGCTCCCCAGTCGGAGGATCCTCCGTCGGCAGGTGTGCGGACGGCGGAAGGGACGGCGGGGGAGTGCGCGCCGGGAACGGCCGAGGGAACCGCAGGAGCGTTCGGATCTGCGGCGGGCAGGGCCCAACGCGCCGCGGCTTCCTCCGCCGTGCGGGGGACGTCGAGCCGAGGGCGTGCCGGGGCTGCCGGCGTCTCTGCCGGGACATCCTCGGCTGCCGGAACCTCGCCCGTGCCCGCACCCGTCACGTCATCCGAAGCGGAACCAGGACCAGTCGTCGGGACAGGCGAAGGTGCGCCCGGGGAAGCAGGGTGAACAGGCGCCGGGCCGGACACGGCGGCCGGTGCGGCCGGGGCCGCCGCAGCACTGCCGCCGGCGTACTCGAGCCGCCGCTCGATGCGGTCCACGCGGGCGAGCGTTCCCCGCGCCGTGGCGTCCGCGGCGGGAAGGAGAAGGCGTGCGCAGAGCAGCTCGAGGTGCAGGCGGGGTGAGGTGGCCCCGGTCATCTCGGTCAGGGCGGTGTTCGTGACGTCGGCCGCGCGGGAGAGCTCGCCGGAGCCGAGTTGCGTGGCCTGGATCCGCATGCGGTTGAGCTGGTCGTCCGGCACGCCGCGCAGGATCGATGCCGCACCCTCGGGCACCGCGTTGATGACGATGAGGTCGCGGAACCGCTCGAGCAGGTCCTCGACGAACCGTCGGGGATCGTGGCCGGTCTGGATGACGCGGTCCACCGCGTTGAACACCGTGCCGGCGTCACCGGCGGCGATCGAGTCCACGACGTCGTCGAGCAAGGTGGCGTGGGTGTAGCCGAGGAGGGATACGGCCAGCTCGTAGTCCAGGCCGTTCTCGCCGGCGCCGGCCATGAGCTGGTCCAGGACGGACAGGGAGTCACGCACGGAGCCGCCACCGGCGCGGATGACGAGCGAGAGCACGCCCGGCGCCACGGGAACGTTCTCCTGGCGGCACAGCAGCTCCAGGTACCCCATGAGCGGCTCGGGCGGCACGAGCCGGAAGGGGTAGTGGTGGGTGCGCGAGCGGATGGTGCCGATCACCTTGTCCGGCTCCGTGGTCGCGAAGATGAAGAGGATGTGCTCGGGCGGTTCCTCCACGATCTTCAGCAGGGCGTTGAAGCCCGCCGAGGTGACCATGTGCGCCTCGTCGATGATGAAGATCTTGAAGCGGTCGCGGACGGGGGCGAAGGTGGCGCGCTCGCGGAGGTCGCGGGCGTCGTCCACGCCTCCGTGGCTCGCGGCGTCGATCTCGATGACGTCGAGGCTGCCCGAGCCGTTCCGCGCGAGTTCCACGCAGCTGTCACACACGCCGCACGGTGTGGAGGTGGGACCCTGCGCGCAGTTGAGGCAGCGGGCGAGGATGCGCGCCGACGTCGTCTTGCCGCAGCCGCGCGGGCCGGAGAAGAGGTAGGCGTGGTTGATGCGGTCCTTGTCGATGGCCGCCATCAACGGATCCGTGACGTGCTCCTGGCCGATGACGTCCGCGAAGGTCTCGGGGCGGTAGCGGCGGTAGAGGGCGGTAGTCACGGATGAACCTTATCGGTTGGTGCTGACGGTTCGCATACCCGTGCAGCGGGGGTGGAGGAGAGGTGCAGGGGGTCGACGACCCAGGGTGTCCGGGGCAGCGTCGTCGGCTCGAACGCGGCCAGAGCAGCCTCGAGCGAGCGCGTCGGGAGGTGCAGCGAGTCCAGGATGACGGCGAGCACGTCGGCCGGGGTGCGCCCGAGCAGCGTGAGGTCCTCGAGCGTCACGGCGCCGTCGCGCTTCGCCAGCCGGCGTCCGTCAGCCGTCAGTGCGAGCGGCACGTGCGCATAGGTGGGAACCGGCAGGTTCAGCAGCGACGCCACATAGGCCTGGCGCGGTGTGGAGGACAGCAGATCCTCGCCGCGCACCACCTGGTCGATGCCCTGCGCGGCGTCGTCGACCACCACGGCGAGGTTGTAGGCGTAGGCGCCGTCGTTCCGTCGTAGCACGACGTCGTCGACCGCCCCGGAGACGCGGCCTGCGTAGAGGTCCTGCAAAGTCCATTCCGTCACGGCGGACCGCAGCCGGAGTGCGGGTGGACGTACCGACCGGCGTCGTGCGCGCTCCTCGGGGGACAACCCGCGGCAGGTGGCGGGGTAGAAGCCGGGAGGGGCGTGGGCGGCACTCGCGGCCTCCGCGACGTCGCGCCGGGTGCAGAAGCACTCGTAGACGAGGCCGCGGTCCGCCAGCCTGTCCACGGCCTCCGCGTACAGCGCTGTCCGGTCACTCTGCCGGACCGGCTCGGCATCGGGTACGAGGCCCAGCTCGGCGAGCTCCGCGAGCTGTTCCGCCTCGGCGCCCGCCCGCCCGCGGTCGAGGTCCTCGATGCGGACAAGGAAGCGACGCCCGGAGGACCGAGCGAACAGCCAGGCGACGACGGCGGTGCGGAGGTTGCCCACATGCAGACGGCCCGAGGGGCTCGGGGCGAAGCGACCGGCTCCTGCGCCAGTACCCATGGGAACCTCCTGCCGTGCACTTAAACGTGAAGACCCCCCATGCACCTGCCAGAGCCCGCTTACCCTTGCTACCTTCCGGTCCTGGGGGAGTTCACAGGATGACACCACATGAGGGGCCGGGAAAGAGTCTACACAGCGGCCTGCGGCGCCATCGAATCGGCGAGCGGGCCCGCGATTCGGCGGCAACCGCATGTGTGGGTATTCTGGAACCTGCTCCGAACGAGGAGGATTCGCCTAGCGGCCTATGGCGCACGCCTGGAACGCGTGTTGGGTTCACGCCCTCGGGGGTTCAAATCCCCCATCCTCCGCTCGAGTGATGGACCAGAAGGGCCCCGGTGACCACCGGGGCCCTTCTGCATGACGCGCGGATCTACGCCTGGGACGTGCCGGACACGCGGGCGATGCGCGCCTTCGCCGCCTTCTCGGCCTCACCCTCGGGGCCGAGGCCGAGCCGGATCACGCCGAGAACGAGGCGCACGAGGGTCCGGATGGGCAGCGGGACGGGTCCCAGCGACGGCACCTTCAGCCCCAGCAGCTCGCGGTGCCGCGGCTGGAGCGTGGCCACGGCGCCCGCGAAGAGGATCTGGTACCCGAGCCGCTGCGAGCGGGGGAGCGGAGGACGCCGGATGTAGTTGAGCGCCTCCTGCACCTGCTCGCTGTTCCTCAGCTCGCCGTCGAAGGCGGCCAGTTGCGCACGGAGCTCGGCCTCGGAGCGGGGCGGGTCCTCGAGTCCCATCAGTTCACCGGCCGTGGCCCACTCGGCCACGTACTGGTCCATGCCACCGGGCACGGGACCGCCGTAGGCGCGGTGCGCGGCGACGAAGGCATCCGTGAAGGCGAGGTGGACCCAGCGGATCAGGTCGGGATCGCTGGCTGCGTAGGGCTTCTCGAGACCCCGGCTGTCGATGTAGGTGCCGTGTACGCGCGTGTGCAGCCGTTGAACGAACGCGGAGCCCTGCTGCGCCGCCTCGCGGGAGCCGTAGGTGACCGTGTAGATCCAGCGGATGGTGTTGGCCAACCGGCCGAGCGGCTCCTCGCGGAAGCTCGAGTGGCCGTGCACGCCCGCCATGGCGCCCGGGTGCAGTGCCTGCAGCAGCAGGGCCCGGATCCCGGCCACGGTCGGAGTGATGGAACTGTGGACGGTCCAGACGGCCGAGCCGACAGGGAAGTACCCGGGGTCGTCGCCCTTCGCGAACTCGTACTGCCACTGCGGGATCAGGGGGTCGCCGTCGGTGAAGGTGGAGCGGAGCTGAATCTTCCACGCATCGATGATTCCCATGGAGCAGTCCATCCTGTTGGTGACGTGCGCGCCCCGGCCGTCGGCCGAGAGGCATCCGCGTGCGGCGGCCCGAACGGCCGTTACTTCCTCCAACGTCGCCCCGCGCGCTTTTGCTCCGGACGCCTCCCATCCGCCGGAAGCCGCGGACGCCTCCCATCCGCCGGAAGCCGCGGAACGAAGCAGGAGCGCGTGGTCCACCCGCGTCACCCGTCACCCACCAGGGAGCAGTCATGTCCGCGTCCAGCCTGTACGAGATCGACCTCACCATGAACGACGGCGGCCACCGCTCCTTCGGGGAGTTCCACGGCAAGGCGGTCCTCGTGGTGAACGTGGCCTCCAAGTGCGGCTTCACCCCGCAGTACGCGGGGCTCGAGAAGCTGTACGCCACCTACGCGGAGCAGGGCCTGGTGGTCCTCGGCATGCCGTGCAACCAATTCATGGGCCAGGAACCACTGAACGACGGCGAGATCGCCGAGTTCTGCTCCACGACCTTCGGCGTGACGTTCCCGCTCATGGTCAAGGGCGATGTGCGGGGCAAGGACCAGCACCCCCTCTACGCGCAGCTCACGAAGTTCAAGAACGGCGTACTGCCCGGGCTGGTGAAGTGGAACTTCGAGAAGTTCCTCGTCAACCGCGAGGGGCAGATCGTGGCGCGCTTCGCGCCGACGGTGGAGCCGGACGCCCCCGAGGTCATCGCCGCGATCGAGGCCGCGCTCGCCTAGCCGTTCTGCCCGGGGCCGCCCTGGCCCAGCGATGCGACGCAGCGCGCGAGGAATGCCGCGCCCGCCTCCTCGTGGATGAGTGAACCCTCGGTGAGGACCTCGTACGGGGTGACGGGCACGCCGTCGGCCGGGCGGACGTCCACGTGCGCCACGTCGAAACCCTGCTCGTGCAGGTAGTCGGCCATGGCGTAGTCGGTGCGTGAATCGCCCACCGTGCGCCAGGTCCGCGGAAGCTCCATCAGGGGTGCCACGAGGGTCAGCCCACGCTCGGCGCCGAGGTCCTTGCCCACGCGGACGGATTCGATGTCGGTGGAGATGATGGTCGGGTCCACGCGGAAGTCGATGCTGCCGCTGCTGTCCGGCTCCTCGCGGTCCAGCCGCCGGGCGCCCATGTCGTGGCTGTGCAGGATGTCGAGGGCGTCGTCGTCGAACGCGGCCTGTCCCACGAGGTAGTCCACGTTCGTCGCCTCGAGGGACTGCTCCACGGACACCATCGAGAGCTTCGTCTCGTCGAAGAACATGAGGTGCGCGTACTTCTCCTCCACGAGGTCCCGGACGTCGTCCACGAAGCTCGTGGGCAGGGCGAGGTCGCTGTCCACGAACACCTGCCCGGCGCCGTCGGCCGTGAACGAGAACCAGGTGGCGCCCTTCTCGCACACCGCGTGGAACGTGATCCCCGCGGGGATGCCGGCGGCCAGCATGGGCTGCATGACCTGCTCACGGATGAACGCATCCGACCGGCCGGTGTTGAAGACGATCGGCCACCCGGCTGCGGCGAGAGTCATCAGGTCTGCGAGGATCCCGGCGGGCACCGTGCGGGTCACAGGGCTCGCGACGGGACCGTCGACGTCGAGCAGGAGACCCGTCACGGGCCGCTGATCGTGGTCCAGGGGCAGGGCGGCGTCGGGCAGGTCGATCGGTGCGTCCGTGGGCATTCCCCCATTATGTCCGGCCGCCGCGGGAGGCCCGTGCCTGGAGGCGGTTGACGCCCGGAGTGATCTCGCTCATACTCATGGAAACGTTTCCATGGGAACGATTACACGCAGAGGAACAGGCAAGGGAGCACGGTGCGATCAGTGACGATCCGGGATGTCGCCGAACAGGCGGGCGTCTCCACCGCGACGGCGTCGCGCGTGCTGTCCGGGCACCCGAGCACCTCCTCCGCCGCGCGCACCGCCGTGGAGCGGGCGGCGTCGAACCTCGGGTTCCGCCCCAACGCCCAGGCCCGCTCGCTCCGGATGACCACCACGCAGACCCTCGGGCTCCTGCTCCCGGACATCCGCAACCCGTTCTTCGCGGACCTCGCCCACTCCGTGGAGCAGCGCGCACGCGACTTCGGCTACCTCACCCTCTTCGGCAACGCGAACGAGAGCGCGGAGCAGCAGGAACGCTACCTGGACGTGATGCTCTCGCAGCGCGTCGACGGACTCATCGCCGCCCCGCAGGGTGACCGGGACACGCTCGCCGACCTCCTCGGGAGCGGCCTGCCCACGGTGTTCGTGGACCGCGTCATCGAGGGGGTGGACGTGCCGAGCATCAGCCCCGACAACGTCTCAGGCATCCGCGAGGCCGTGGACCACCTGACGGGTCTCGGCCACCGTCGCATCGGCTACATCGCCGGACCGCAGTCCACCTCCACCGGGCGTGAACGGCTGCAGGCGTACCAGGAGGCCATCCGCGAGGTGCAGGCGGACGACGACGGCGACCTCGTCTACATCGGCGACTTCCAGGCGGCCAGCGGTGCGGCCGGGGCGCATGCGCTGCTGGACCTGCCCGATTCTCCCACCGCGTTCCTCGCGGCCGACAGCCTCATGTCCATCGGCGCGATCGGCGTGTGCAACGAACGGGGGCTCGCCATCGGCTCGGACCTCGCGTTCGTGGGCTACGACGACATCGAGGCCTTCACGCTCCTGAACCCCGCCCTCACGGTGATCGCGCACGACGCCGATGCCATGGGGCGGGGCGCCGTCGAGATGCTCGCGCAGGTCATCGCGGGCGAGCAGGCCGAGTCGCGGGTGCTGCCCAGCCGCCTGATCGTCCGCGGGTCCACGCCTGCGCGTCCTGCTGCAGGTCCCACTACATGTCCCACTACACGTCCCACTGCGTCGTCACCGAAGGGACCAGCCGCATGAGCGCCCCCATCCTCTCCCTCGAGAACGTCACGAAGTCCTTCGGCCCGGTGACGGTGATCGACGGCGTCTCGGTGGACGTGCACCCCGGCAGGGTCCAGGTGCTCCTCGGCGAGAACGGGGCCGGGAAGTCCACGCTCATCAAGATGATGGCGGGCGTCCACCAGCCCGACGGCGGGCGGATCCTCGTCGACGGCCATGAGGTCACGCTGCCGGACACGAAGGCGGCCGAGGCACACGGCATCGCGACCATCCACCAGGAACTGAACCTCGTGGGCTCCATGAGCATCGCCGAGAACATCTCGCTGGGCAGGATGCCGAAGAGGTTCGGTCTCGTGGACCGCCGGAAGATGAAGGAGGACGCCCGGGCGGCGCTGGCGCTGATCGGGCTCGACCTCGATGTCGACCAGCACGTCGGCGAGCTCGGCATAGCCCGTCAGCAGCTCGTGGAGATCGCGAAGGCGCTCAGCCTGAACGCCCGCATGCTGATCCTCGACGAACCCACCGCAGCTCTCACCAAGCGCGAGATCGCGGCCCTTTTCCGCGTCGTCGCGGACCTGCGGGCACGGGACGTCGGCATGGTCTTCATCTCCCACCACCTCGACGAGATCGCCGCGATCGGTGATTCCGTGTCCGTGCTCAGGGACGGCCGCTTCGTCTCGGAGGTGCCCGCGTCCACGCCCGAGGACGAGCTGGTGCGGCTCATGGTGGGCCGCGACATCGCCCAGCAGTTCCCGCGACGCCGCGAGTACCGCGGGGCCGCGGACACCCTGCTCTCGGTACGCGGGCTCTCCACGAAGGGCATGGTCAACGACGTCTCCTTCGACGTGCACGCCGGGGAGGTGGTGGCGCTGGCCGGTCTGGTCGGCGCGGGCCGCACGGAGGTGGTGCGGGCCATCGCCGGCGTGGACCCCTACCTCACCGGCGAGGTCAGCGTGCGCGGCACGGCACTGCCCAGGCTCGACGTCGGTGCTGCCATCCGCGCCGGCGTGGGCCACGTGCCGGAGGACCGCAAGGTGCAGGGCCTCGTGCTCGGCGCGAGCGTCAACGACAACATCGGCTACGCCACCCTCGCGTCCACGGCGAAAGCCGGGGTGGTGGACTTCGCGGGGCAGCGTGCACGTGCGCAGGGCGTGGCGGACACGCTGCGCATCCGCATGCGGGACCTCGACCAGACCGTCGGCAGCCTCTCCGGCGGCAACCAGCAGAAGGCGGTCTTCGCCCGATGGATCCTCGCGGAGTCCTCCGTGCTCCTGCTGGACGAACCCACCCGCGGCGTCGACGTGGGCGCCAAGGTGGAGATCTACGAGCTCATCAACGCGATCACCGCGGCCGGAGGCGCCGTGGTCATGGTGTCCAGCGAACTTCCCGAGGTACTCGGGATGGCCGATCGCATCCTCGTGATGAGCGGCGGGCGCATCTCCGGCGAACTCGACGCCACCACCGCCACCCAGGACGCCGTCATGTCCCTCGCCGTCCGTGACGTGCAGAGGGACCTCGAAGACCAGCAGATGAAGGACGAAGCATGAGCACGTCGACAACGCCCACCACAGCTGCGCGGAAGCCCGCCGCGGGCAGCGCCCGCGCGAAGAAGTTCCTCGCCGAGAACGGGGCGCTGGTGGGCCTCGTGGTCCTCGGGCTCGCGCTGTTCATCGCCACCCCGGACTTCCTCACGGGACCCAACCTGCTGAACATCGGCATCCAGGCCTCCGTGATCGCGGTGCTCGCCTTCGGCCTGACCTTCGTGATCGTAGCCGGCGGGATCGATCTCTCGGTCGGCTCGGTGGCAGCACTGAGCGCCATGGGATCCGCCTACATGTTCAGCACCGCCGCACTGCCCGGGTGGCTCGCCCTGCTGGGCGGGCTGCTCTTCGGCACGCTGGCCGGAGCTGTGAGCGGGTTCGCCGTCGCCTTCGGACGCCTGCCCTCCTTCATCGCCACGCTGGCGATGCTGAGCGTGGCCCGCGGGCTCACCCTCGTGCTCTCCGACGGTCGGCCCATCGCCACCGCCCCCGCCGTCTCCTTCCTCGGCGGCAACGTGGGCCCGGTGCCCATGCCGATCGTGGTGCTCGTGATCGCGGGGATCGTGGCCGCACTGATCCTCAACTACACCGTCATGGGCCGGTACATGTACGCCGTGGGCGGCAACACCGAGGCCGCACGCCTCTCTGGCATCCCCGTCCGGCGCGTCCTGGTCACCGTCTTCGCGCTGTCCGGCCTGTTCGCGGCGCTCGCCGGCCTGCTGCTCTCCGGCCGGCTCGACTCCGCCCAGCCACAGGCCGCCGCGGGCTACGAGCTCGACGCGATCGCCGCCGTCGTCATCGGTGGTGCCTCGCTCGCCGGGGGCGTGGGACGCATCAGCGGAACGCTCATCGGTGCGCTGGTCCTCGTGGTCATCCGCAACGGCCTGAACCTCCTCAACGTCTCCTCCTTCTGGCAGCAGGTGGTGATCGGCGTGGTCATCGCGCTCGCCGTCGGCATCGACTCCCTCCGCCGGAAGACCGGCAACCACTGAGACAGCTCCACCCGCACCACCCGTTCCACCCGCTCCACACGAACCTTCCCCACCCACACAAGGATCCGATGATGAACTCCTCCACACCCCTGAAGGCCGCGGCCGTCACCATGTCGCTCGCCCTGCTGCTCGGCACCACCGCCTGCAACCGGGGTGGTGACGCCGCTGCGGACGAGCAGACCGTCACGCTGTCCGTCTCCACGCTCAACAACCCGTTCTTCGTCGAACTGCGCGATGGCGCGCAGGAGGCGGCCGACGCCGCGGGCGTGACGCTCGACGTCGTGGACGCGCAGAACGACTCCGCGACCCAGACCAACCAGCTCGCCACCGCGGCGACCAGCGGTACCGACGGCGTGATCATCAACCCCGTGGACTCCGACGCCGCCGCCGCGTCCGTGGCTCCACTGGTCTCCGCGGACACGCCGATCGTCGCCGTCGACCGCGCGGTCAACGGCGCCGAGGTGGGCTCGCTCGTCTCCAGCGACAACGTGGCCGGTGGACGCCAGGCCGCCGACGAGCTCGCGAAGGCGATGGGGGAGCAGGGCACCGTGATCGTGCTCCAGGGTGTCGCCGGCACCTCGGCCAGCCGGGACCGCGGAGCGGGCTTCGCGGAAGGACTCGCGGCATACCCGGACATCAAGGTCGTGGCTCAGCAGACCGCCAACTTCGACCGGGCGGAGGCCCTGAACGTGGCGACGAACCTGCTCCAGGCCAACCCGGGCGTCACGGGTATCTTCGCCGAGAACGACGAGATGGCGCTCGGCGCCATCCAGGCGCTCGGCTCGCGCGCCGGCACCGAGGTGCAGGTGGTCGGGTTCGACGGCACCGCGGACGGCCTCGCCGCGATCGAGGCAGGCACCATGACCGCCACGATCGCCCAGCAGCCCGCCGAGCTCGGCAAGCGCTCGCTCGAGGTGCTGGTGCAGCTGCTGAACGACGAGACGGTCGAATCCTCCATCCCCGTGCCCGTCACCACGGTCACGGCCGAGAACGTCGCGGACTTCGCCTAGATGACGCACGAGTCGCCGGGCGTCGTCGTCGTCGGGTCCATCAACGCGGACCTCGTGGTCACCCTCGCACGGCACCCCGCACCCGGGGAGACCGTCCTGGGGGACACGATGACGGTGCTGCCCGGCGGCAAGGGCGCCAACCAGGCCGTGGCCGCCGCGCTGCTCGGTGCCGACGTGGCGATGATCGGCGCGGTGGGCTCCGATGCCTATGCGGACACCGCGCTCTCGACGCTCACGGAGGTGGGCGTGGACCTCCGCGCGGTCCACAGGGCCGAGGGCCTGACGGGCGTGGCGGTCGTGACGGTGTCCCACGACGGCGAGAACGCCATCGTGGTGCTCCCGGGCGCCAACGCGCTGATGACGCCCGACCTCGTGCGCGCCTCCCACGAGGTGATCGCCGGAGCCGCCGTCGTCGTCGTGCAGGGCGAGCTGCCCGCGGACGCCCTCGAGGCGGCCGTGCGGGTGGCCACCGGCCGCGTGATCGTCAACCTCGCACCCGTGATCGCCGTCGACACCGCCGTGCTCCTCCGCGCCGATCCGCTCGTGGTCAACGAGCACGAGGGCGCGCTGGTACTCGGACAGCTCGGCACGGACCCGTCCGGGTTGGACCACGAGGGCGTGGTCGGCGCCCTCCTGGCACACGGGTTCGCCTCCGTGGTCATGACCCTCGGGGCGGACGGTGCGCTCGTGTCCGACGGCGGGACGGTGCGCTCCGTCCCTGCCCCGCGGGTCACCGCGGTGGACACCACGGGCGCCGGGGACGCGTTCGTCGGCGCCCTCGCTGCGCAGCTCCGTGGCGGTGCCACGCTCGACGACGCCGTCCGGTTCGCCGTCCGCGTGGGTTCCTTCGCCGTGGGCCGCGCGGGCGCGCAGCCCTCCTACCCGGGGCCCGACGACGACCTCCCGGCGCTGCCGGACCTGCCGCCCGGTGTGGAGCAGGCCCGAAGCGCGGCGCAGCCCGACCAACCTCCAGCAGGGAAGACCACGTGAAGAAGGCAGGCATCATCAACGCCTCACTCAGCGGAGCACTGGCAGCACTCGGTCACGGGCATCTGGTGGTGATCGCGGACTGCGGCCTGCCGCTCCCGCCGTCGGCCGCCGTCGTGGATCTCGCGCTCGTACGCGGTGTCCCCACCTTCACCGAGGTGCTCGACGCCGTGCTCGCGGAGGTGGTGGTGGAGGGCAGCATGTGTGCGCGCGAGGCCGCGGGCTCGGTGGTCACGGAGTGGCTCGGCGCGCGCGAGCTCACGCCCCGCGAGATCTCCCACGAGGACCTCAAGGGGCTGCTGCCGGCGGCCAGGCTCATCATCCGCACGGGCGAGGCGACGCCGTACGCCAACGTGATCCTGCAGTGTGGCGTGGACTTCTGACGGCGTACCCGCACGCCTTCGAGCGCTCCACCAGCACGTCACGGGGTAACCATTGGGCCACGAATGGCCGCTGCAGGGCCCCCGCGTTCCATTGGCTGCACCGATTACCTAGTCTGTAGCAGTGATCTTCAAAGCAGTCAGTGACGGCCGGCCGTACCCGGACCACGGACACGTGACCCCCAAGGACTGGGCGGACGTTCCTCCACGGCAGGTTCGGCTCGACGAGTTGGTGACCACGAAGACCACCCTCGATCTGGAAGCGTTGCTGGCCGAGGATTCCACCTTCTTCGGCGACCTCTTCCCGCACGTGGTGCAGTGGAACGAGGTCATGTACCTCGAGGACGGCCTGCACCGCGCCGTCCGCACTGCACTGCACCAGCGGGCCATCCTCCACGCGCGGGTTCTCGTGCTCCATGACTGAGGAGCGCTCGTCGCGCCAGCAGAGACTCCAGGCCAAGCGCGATCCCACTGAGTGGCACGGCCACCGGATCGTCACCGAGACGGATCTCGGCGCCGTGTTCGAGGAGAACGACGCCGCCCGCCGGCGCCTGGCGTCCCGTCGCAGGATACGGCACGGGGTGGTTCTCTTCGTGCTGGTGGTGCTCCTCGCAGCGGCGGTGTACGTGGCCGTGGGGATCACACGCGGTAACATCAGGGTGGGTGACCCCGTGGCGGCACCCACGCCCACCTCGACCTGCCCCGCCGGCCCCTTCGACTACCAGGACCCCAGCGCGATCACCGTGAACGTCTTCAACGGCACCACGATCGACGGCCTCGCCGGTACCGCCGCGGCCCAGCTGCGCGAACGCGCCTTCGCCGTCCGCGACATCGGGAACCGTGAACTGCGCGCCACGTCGGTCACCGCGATCATCATCTCCGGCGAGGGTGGCCAGGCCAACGCCTTCACGGTGCAGCGGACCATCCCGGACTCCGTCTACGTGGCGGACCAGCGCGAGGACAGGACCGTCGACGTGGTCCTCGGGTCCTCCTACGCGGGCATCATCCCGCCCGAGGGTGTGGACATCACGCCGGCGGGGCTGAGCTGCGCGCCCGAGGAGGGGGCCACGACGGCGCCCGCCCCCGCACCGACCTCTCCGTAGCGCCTGCCCCGGCATCCGCGGCCCCGTAGCGCCCGCCCCGGCATCCACGGCCCCGTTGCGCCTGGATCCGTTGGGTGGCCGGATCCCAGGAGCCGAGCCCCTTCCCGTCCGGGACGCCGCGGCGGGTGCTCATTGCCGGGGGTAATGCACCCCTGCAAAGGAGCAGTTGCCCCGGGTTCGTCGGGTCCCGGGCTTCCGGCTCCGGGCTTCCGGCTCCAGCCGTGCGACATCCGACGGCGACGACCCCGGCGTCATGCGCATCGGCGGGAAGTCAGACGGCGTCGCGTTCCGATAGCGCGGTGCGGCGCGAGCGCAGCGCCCGGCGCCGGACGGCCAACGGGTAGGCCACCCACAGGAGGGCGACGACGGCGAGCAGGGCCGCCGCGACGATGACGCCCGCCGCGCGGCCCACCACGATGTCGAAGACGAGGCCCGCGGTACCGGCGAGGACCAGCCCCACGAGCACAATGGTGATCCGGATGAGCCACGAGGTGTGGCGCACGAGGGTGTCCTTGACCCGCAGGCCGAAGAGGACGCGGTGGAGGTTGACGGCCGAGAGCACCATGGCGGTGATGAGCGCGGACACGCAGACCAGGCACAGGTACACCGTGAGCTGCAGGCTGTCGAGGTCACTGAAGCGGCTCTGGAACGGCAGCGTCAGGAGGAAGCCCGTCAGGATCTGGATGCCGGTCTGCATGACGCGCAGCTCCTGCAGCATCTCCTGCCAGTTCCGGTCCAGCCGCTGGTTGCGGCTCTCGCCGCGACCGTCGTCGTCCGCCGGATCCGTCGGGGGAACGGGCTCCATGGGGTCCGCCGGGTCGTGGGGGGAGCCGACGGCCCGGCCGCTAGGCTCGGCCACCGCCCTGCCAGACGGCGTCGAACGGTGCGTTGGAGGCCATGCGGTTGCGGATGCCCTCGGTGACGAATTGCTTCGCGGTGCGGGCGGCCTCCAGCGGGCTCGCGCCCTTCGCGAGTTCCGCGGCGACGGCCGCTGCGAGCGTGCACCCGGCGCCGCTGACGGCGACCTCGCCGACCTTCGGGGCCGAGAGGACCTCGAGCGTGTCGCCGTCGTAGTAGACATCCAGGGCGTCGGGGCCCTCCAGGCGCACGCCACCCTTGGCGAGGACCACGGCGCCGCTCTGCTCATGGATGATCCGGGCGGCCTCCTTGAGGTCCTCGAGGGAATTGATGGTGATGCCCGAGAGGGATTCCGCCTCGAAGTGGTTGGGCGTCACGAAGGTGGCCAGCGGAAGGATGTTCGCCTTCAGGGCCTGATCGGTGTCGAGGGCCGCGCCGGGCTCCTGCCCCTTGCAGATGAGCACGGGATCGAGGACCACGTTGTCCCACTCCTGGCTCTTCAGGGCCGTGGCCACAGTGTCGATGGTGGCGGGGGTCCCGAGCATGCCCAGCTTGACGGTGGTCAGCGGGTAGCAGGCCTGCACGGCCTCGAGCTGGTCGGCGATGACCTGCTGGTCCACGGGCACGAAGCGGTGCTGCCACTGGTTCTTCGGGTCGAAGGAGACGATGCAGGTCAGCGCCACGATCCCGTAGACGCCGAGTTCCTGGAAGGTCTTGAGGTCGGCCTGCGCGCCGGCGCCGCCCGTCGCCTCGGATCCGGCGATGGTCAGGGCGAGGGACGGGGTGGCTGCGGGGGTCTGGGTCTCGGGCATCCTCCTAGTCTGCCCGACGCGGCTCCGGCGCTGCTACCCGGTTCGCCGCGGGCTGCCGGTCACCGAGGATGTCGGCGAGCGCGGGGACGAGCGTCGGGTGCCCGAAGGTGAATCCGGCGTCAAGCAGTTTCCGCGGCGCCACCCAGCGGCTCTTGAGCACGAGCTCGGCCTCCGTGCGGATGATCCGCCCGCCGAGGTCCAGCAGCCATGCCGGCGTGGGAAGGCCCGCGGGGATGCCCAGCTGTCGGCGGACGGCGGCCATGAGCTCTGCGTTCGTCACGACGTCCGGGGCGGCGATGTTGACCGGTCCGTCGAGGGACGGGGTGTCCGCGATGAAGACGATGCCCCGGTAGAGGTCGTCGAGGTGCACCCAGCTGAACTTCTGATCACCGTGCCCCATGCGGCCGCCGAGGCCCACACGCGCGAGGTTCGTCAGGGGAGTCATGACGCTGCCCGGGCCGAGGACGATCGAGATGCGCAGGGCGACCTTCCGGACGCCGGACACGTCCGCGTCGGCGAGGGCCTGCTCCCACGCGCGCGCCACCGAGACGGAGAAGCCGGTGCCGAGCTCGCCGTCGTCCTCGGTCTGCGGGCGGTCCATCGCATGACGGTAGATGGTGCCGGTGCTCGAGTTGATCCAGCACGACGGCGGTGCGCCGCCGCCGGCGCGGCACAGAGCGAGCGCGCGGCCGAGCTCCTCCGTGGTGTCCACGCGTGAGGAGAAGATGGCGTCCGCGTTCCGCTTGTTGTAGCGGCAGTTCACGCTGCGGCCGGCGAGGTTGACGAGAAGATCGGCGCCGTCGAGCGCGTTCGCGATGGCCCGGGTGTCACCCCAGACCACGGGGCCCGTGCGGCCGATCCGCCGCACCTCCACCCCCGCGTCCGTGAACCGCCGGGTCAGGTAGGAGCCGATGAAGCCCGAGGAACCTGCGATGACGACTGTCCTGACACTCATGGCGTCTCCTTCTGGCGAGCGGCGTGCTGCTGGGGTGGTTCGTGGATGTGCACCAGGGGCCAGGCGCTCGCGCGGGCCAGGGCGCCCGCGCCGCCGACGACGAGCGCCACGGGGAGGCTGTCCGCGAGGGCGGTGGACGGCGACAGCGCGGCGCTGATCACGAAGGCGACGACGGCGAACACCCCGAAGAACACCGCGACGTGCACCGCCTGGCTGCGGACGGGCCGGAGCAGGAGCCCGAGGCCGATGCCGAGCGGTAGCCCGGTGAACAGCCCGATCCCGAGGCCGTACATGAACGCGACGACGAGGAACGGTCCCGCGCCGGGCCCCGACGGCAACGCCAGGCCGACGGCGAGTGTCGCGACCCCGACGACGTAGCCGACCGCCACCGCACCCGGTCCGAAGGTGACGCGGTGCCGCGGAGGCGGCGGTCCGATGTCGTCGGGCGAGAACTCCGTTCCCGGCCCCGGACCGCCCTTCACTGCCGCGTCCCGTGGAGCAGCTGCACGATGTCCTCGACGATCTTCCGCACCACGGGCAGGCGCGAGAGGATCACGAGCTTCGAGATGAGGGGCGCTGCCTGGTCGATGAGGCGGCGCGTGCGCAGCTGGCCGGGTGAGGAGTCGTAGACCCAGAACAGCGTGATGGCCATGTAGGCGTACCAGAGGAGTTCGGGGAGGTCGTCGCGGATGGCGAGGGGCGGTTGGGGCCGGGACTGGGCGACGGCGATGCGGAACAGTGAGATGGCACGGGCCCGCGCCACGGCCGATTCGCTGCCGAAGGGGCTCATGGTGGCCGAGGGTTTGATGGCGATGCTGATGAAGTTCGAGCCGAACTCGTGGTACGGCGCCATGACGTCGATCCCGGTGTTCAGCACCGTCTTCAGGAGCTCGCCGAGGTTCTGGCCGTTCCGCATCAGAGGTAGAGCGAGGGCGCGGTGTTCCTCCTGCAACGTCCGGTACAGCTCGTGGACGAGATCGTCCTTCGAGGAGAAGTAGTAGTACGCGCTGCCCGTCGAGACGCCGGCGGCAGTGGCGATGGCCCGCATGGTCGTCTTCTCGTAGCCGACCTCACGGAAGAGCCGGAGGGCGGTGGAGACCAGCAGCTCGCGGGTGGCTTCGCTCTTGGCCGTCGGGGTGGGCATCGGGGTCCTTTCGAACGTGTTCAATTTAGAGTTTAGCCGTTATTTGAACACGTTCAAACCTAGCCCCGATGGGGTCCGCCGCGGCGGGCGGTCAGACCCGGGGGTACTTCACCCGTGCAAAGGAGCAAATGCCCCGGGTCCGGGGTGCAGCGGCCGACGACGTCCGACAGCAGGCGCCGGCGCCCTGCCGCGCGCTGGTCTAGGATGCGTCGGACTCGATGCGGCGCTGCGCGGAGGCGAGCACGGCACGAAGACGTGCTTCGAGTTCCGCCTCCCGGAAGAGGTCCGACCATTCGATCCGGATGATCGTCCACCCAACCTCCGTGAGTATCCGTTCCCGGCGACGCTCCTGGAACAGCACCTCGGCGGTCGGCACGTCCCCGAAGTACTTCGACTTCCCGTCGAATTCGAGACCGACCATGAGGTCGCGCCAGGCGAAGTCGAGGCGGTAGACGCCGGCGCGGGTCCGTACCTCGACCTGTACGTCGACGGGTGGCAGGCGGAAGCGGTGCAGGCGGATCCGCATCAGGGACTCGCCCGGCGACTCGGACCGGGCGTCCGCCGCGAGGAGCACCGGCCGGGCGCGCACGACGCCGCCGGCCGGTCCCAGGCGCTCGAGGGACGCGAGTGCGTCCGGCCGTGAAGCGCCCTGTCGGAGGCACTGGTCCGCGATGATCAGGGCCCGATCGCTCGGCAGGGTCCGCGCGCAATCGACCATGGTCCTCGTCATGGACGTGACGGGAAGCCCGCGGAGGAGGGTCACGTCGTCGTCGTCGAGTTGCGCGCTGTGGTTGACGACGTCGGCCCCGTGGCTCGCGTTGGACGTGCGGGTGTGCTGCGTGACGTGCACGCTCGGCTCGGGCCGCCACAGTGTGAGCGAATGGAGCACGGCCGCGGTCTCGTGGCTGTACACGTGGCCGACGGTCGGGCGTCCGACCAGGGAATGGTGGTGGGCGCGCGCTTGCAGCTCGAGTCGTCCGACGGGGTCGAGTTCTGCCCAGTGAGCCGCCGACACGTAGCAGTTCTTGCGCAGGCGCCTCAGCTCCCCGCGTGCGATCGCCTGGTGGACGCGCTTGCGGCTGAGGCCGCCGTCGAGAAGCTCCTGGTACCGCCAGAGGATCTGCTGGGCCGACGCGCGGTCGTGGGACTCCGTCATCGCTCCACCGTCACAGTCGCGGACGGCCGCAGCACGCGAAGGGGCCTCGATGTGGATAAAGCGGCTCAGCCGGAGCGTCGACCCGGGGCATCTGCTCCGTCGGCAGGGTGCAGTTCCCCCGGGAAGAGGCACCCGCCGCGGCGGTCCGGACGGGAAGGAGGGGGCGGCTGGGCGGCGGGGCGGCGTCGTGAGGGAAAACGGAACGACGGCGGCGACGGTGCTACGCGTAGTAGCGGCCCAGCACCTCGGCCTTGAGGTCGTAGAATGAGCCGTCCTCGATGGCGGCCCGGGCGTCGTCGACCATGCGCACCACGAATCGCTCGTTGTGGATGGAGATCAGGGTGGCCGAGTTCATCTCCTTGGCCTTGTAGAGGTGGTGGATGTACGCACGCGTGTAGTGCGTGCAGGTGTAGCAGTCGCAGCCCTCCACCAGCGGCGTGAAGTCCCGTTTGAAGCGCGAGTTCGAGAGGTTCCACCGTCCGTCGGGGGTGTAGAACGCCGAGTTGCGGGCCACGCGGGTGGGGGAGACGCAGTCGAAGGTGTCGGCGCCGTTCTCGATGCCTGTGAAGAGATCGTCCGGCTCGGAGATGCCGAGCAGGTGGCGTGGCTTGGCCTCGGGGAGCTCCTCGCTGCACCAGCCGAGGATGGTGCCCAGGTTCTCCTTCTCCAACGCTCCGCCGATGCCGAACCCGTCGAAGTTCATGGCCCCGAGATCGGCCGACGCCTTCCGCCGCAGGTCCTCGTACTGCGCTCCCTGGATGACGCCGAAGAGCGCCTGGTAGGGGCGGTGGCTCCGCTCGGCGGTGAGCCGCTCGTGCTCCGCGATGCACCGCAGCGCCCACAGCCGGGTCCGCTCCAGCGACTCCTCCTGGTAGCCCCGCGAGTTCATCAGCGTGGTCAGCTCGTCGAACGCGAACATGATGTCGGCGCCCAGCTGGTGCTGCACCTGCATCGAGATCTCCGGTGTGAAGCGGTGCCGGTCACCGTTGAGGTGGCTCTTGAACCAGACGCCGTCGTCGTCGATCTGCGCCAGGCGCTCCTTGCCGACGGCCACGCGATCATCCGCACCCGCCGACTCGGCGTCCACCGGCACGTCCATGGTGATGACCTTCTTGAAGCCCGAGCCGAGGCTCATGACCTGGAACCCGCCGGAATCGGTGAAGGTGGGGCCGGGCCAGTTCATGAACGCGCCCAGCCCGCCCGCCTCGTCGAGGATGTCGGCGCCGGGCTGCAGGTAGAGGTGGTAGGCGTTCGCGAGGAGGGCCTGCCCGCCGAGCCCGGCCATCGCCTCGGGCAGGACGGCCTTGACCGTCGCCTTCGTGCCCACCGGGATGAACGCGGGCGTCCGGATCTCGCCGTGCGGCGTCGTGATGGTCCCGGTGCGCCCGTGCCGCCGTCCCCCGCCCGCCGTCGGCGTCGTCTCCTCGAGGCGGGAACGGACGTCGAACGAGAACGCGGACTGCTGGGACTGTGGATGCACCAACCCATTTTGCCAGCACGACGACGACGCCCCGGACGCGCCCGGACGCGCGGGCCGCGACAGGCTCAGCGCCCCGCGAGCTCCTCGTTCAGCGCCGCGACGGCGGCGAGCTCGGACGCGATGCGGCGGTCGAGGACCTCACGGCTGAGCGTCTCGGATCCGCCGTGTGCGCGGAGGTACAGCAGCACGCCGATGCGGAGTACGCGCCAGTCGCGCTCGACGTCGGGCTTGCCCACCGAGGACGCCCGCAGGATCTCGGGGTCGTACACGTTCGGCTCGTTGAGCTGACGCTGCCGGTAGACGGCCGCGGTCTTGGCGCGCAGCGGATCGGTCTCGGCGTCGTCGGCCACGCGCAGTGCGGCGGAGTAGCGGGCGGAGCGGGCGTCGTCCTCGCGCGTGAGGTACGCGGCGATGGCGAGCCCGCCCTCGATCCACTTCCAGCGCCCGAAGTTGCCGTCGAAGGGCTGCTCGGCCAGCAGATCGGCGATGGTCAGCGCCGCTGGGATGTCCGCCTCGTCGACGAACAGCGTGAGCGCGAGCTGGTGGAGGTCCTGCAGGTTGCTGCCGGCCTTGAGGTTGATGCCGCGGGTGAGGCGACCTGCCAGCTCCTGGACGTCGGGATTCTCCGCGTGCGCCTCGGCGATCTGCACGACCAGCTCCTCGGGTGACCCGCGATCCGCGGCGACCGCGGGTGCCGGGAGGGCCGGGGGGACGTCCGGCGCGGGGGTCGGAGGGAAGGCGACGCCGGTCGGCACGGTATCGGTCGGCACGGTATCGGCCTGCACGGGATCGGGAAGCGAAGCATCGGTTGGTGCCGGACGGGGCGCGGCATCAGGCACGGGATCGGACGCGGGATCGGACGCCGACGGCCCGGCCACCCGGACCGTGGACCCGATCGCGATGGACACGATGCGGCCGCCTGCGACCGTCGCCACGAGGAGTGCGGGTGTCCCGAAGTCGTCCTGCTCCACCGCGACCGCCGTGACCTCCGCGACGTCGTCGGACCCGGGGAGTACCAGTGCGTCGCCGACTCCCAGGGCGTCCGCGGACACCGCGTGGAACCCCGCCGTGTTCACCATCATGTGCGTTGTGCCAACCTCTGCGATAACCCGTCGATGTACTCAGGCGCCCCAGCGCACCGCTATCACGATACGGTAACGCGCGGCACCCGTCAGGACGGGCTAGCGGCCCCAGCCGGCGTGCGCGAGGGCCTGGCGGAGGAGGTCCGCGCGGCCGCCGGAGAACTCGGCCTGGATGGACGGGCTCAGGGCCTCGGACGGGGTGAGCCAGGAGAGCTCGAGGGCGTCCTGCCGCGGGCTGCACTCGCCCGTGACGGGGATGAGGTAGGCGAGGGCGACGGCGTGCTGGCGGTCGTCGGTCAGCCCGGTCTCGGAGGGTGACGGGAAGTACTCGGCGATGGTGAAGGGCAGCGGCGAGGGTGAGAGCTGCGGCAGCGCGAAGGGGCCGAGATCCTTCTCGAGGTGGCGCAGGAGCGCCGCGCGGATGGTCTCGCGGTACATGACCCTGCCGGAGACGAACGTGCGCATCATCTCGCCCTGCTCGTTGGCCTGGAGCAGCAGACCCACCTCGTTGACGTACCCGAGGGCGTCGCACCGTACCGGGATGGCCTCGACGTACACCATGGGCAGGCGGCGGCGGGCCTCGTAGAGATCATCCTCGGAGAGCCAGCCGGGATTGGGGTCAGGGGTGCGAACGGTCATACTCCAGTTCTACTGCAGGAGCGCGCTCGCGGACAGTCGGCGCGCTGTGCCCGGCCTCACAGCGGGCCCGACGGCGCCACGGACCTTCTACTCGTGCTTCGTGTATCCGTAGAAGTCCTGCTGGCACTCGTTGATCCAGACCTCCGCGCCCCAGGGTGCGGGTACGCGGAGCGACCGTCCGTAGCCCTCGTCCACGACGACGGGCCGCAGCCCGCCGGAGGTCAGTCCCGCTGCGAGTTCGCGGACGTCGCCGTCGTACTCGAACGCGAGCTCGATGCCGGTGCGGGCCGCCGCGTGCGCGGCCACGAGCCCACCGTTCTTCGCCCGGAAATCGTGCCACGTGCCGGCGTCGGAACTGATGCGCGGTGTCGCTCCGACACCCCTCAGGGTCCGGACGGCCGGCGCGGTGTCGGGGGAGTACCAGAGCGCCAGGACGGAGAGCGGGGAGGGCGGCGCTCCCGTCTCCCGCGGCCCCTCGTCCGCGAGGAAGGAGATGCCGTCCGGGGCGGTGACGCGGGCGGCCAGGCCGTGGCCCTCCTCGGTGAGTACCACGGCCGTGCCGGCCTCGGCGGTGCGCCGCGCGAATTCCCGGACGTCCCCGACGTCGAACGCGAGCAGTGTGGTGCCGTCCGCGGGGCCATCCGCAGCGCAGGCGTGCAGCGCCACGCGGCCGCTGCCGGCGTCGAACACCGCGTAGGCGGGCGTGGGTGAGGGGTCGGCCGCAGGGGTGAGGCCGAGGGCCCGGAGGAACGCCGCCGCGCGGGTGGGGTCGGTCGTGTGGACGAGGGGTCGGACGCGGAGCATCAGTTCTCCTGGAGGTAGCTGCGGAGTGCCCGTTCCACGAAGGCGGACAGGCTGAGGGACTCGTCGATGCTGCGGTGCTTGACCTCGCGCACGAGGTCCGCGGGGAGATAGACGTTGAACTGCACCTTCGGTTCCGGGCTCATTCCTAGAATGCTAGCAATCTAGTAGCGGAACACGCAAGGCGCACCTACGGTGGGGACCATGACGGCCGAACGCCCCGAACTGCTGCTCCCGGATGCCGCTGCACGGCGCGCATGGCTCGAGGAGCACCATGAGAGCTCGCCGGGCGTGCGGCTCGTCCTGCACAGGAAGGGCGGTGCGACGACGCCGGCTACCTCGTCCGCTTCACGCAGCGCGGCGCCCGCAGCATCTGATCCGTCCGCAATCGCGACGGCCGAGGAGCCGCCGGACCTGATGACGGCGATCACGACCGACTCCGCAGCGTCGGCGATGATCAGCACACTCACCTCACAGAAAAGGTATGCCTGATCTTCCGCCTCTCCCGGCTGAGGGCCGACGCTGCGAAGACGCGGACCATCGCGGGATCCGTGTGATGCTGTCCCGCGGTGAGGCCTTCCACCCGAAATAGGCGCGTGGGAGAAACGCAACCAGCTGTTGATCCTTGCGGATATGTTGCTTGTTCCTTGCGTCTGAGGCAACGCCATCGCGAGGTTTCGTGGTTATTCTCAAAAAGCTGAGGGCGGCCCTCCGACACACCTGATCAGAGTCGGCCGTCCTGAAGCGGGACTGCGTGGATGACGACGCGATCCCACCGGAACGCCTGGATGTACTGCTGGGTAGCAGGGGCGGCGCCGGTACAACTCAATCACTCGCATGTACCGCTTGGGCCGGAAGCCCGCCGCGGTGGTCTCAAGGGGAATGCTTTGTCGCATCAGCGCGCACGTCGGCGGTCTCACCGGCACTCAGGTTCTTGGTCCCTTCTGCAGCGCGTCCTCGCGATGTGCCTCGCGGTGGTCCTCGGGGCGGGCTCGGTGATCGCGCTGTCGGTCGCCACTGCTCCGAGCGCCTCGGCGGCCAGGCTCGCGAACGTCGTGGATGCGGGAACCGGCTACTCGCAGACGTTCACGCAGCCCAACACGGAGAACGTCACCGGCACCTGGGCGCTCGCGGGTAACACCGTCAAGGCAGCCACCGGTGGAACCACCTCAACCCTTCCGGTACGCGGATCGACCGACGCGACTTTCTCGCCCTCTCTGCCGGCCGGGACTGTCGTGACCCAGCTCGACACGTCCGGCGTGGGTTGCGTGGCGGGAGGGAACACCAACGTCTTCTGCCCGCAGAACGGCAGCATCACCATCACCTTCAGCAAGCCGGTGAACAATCCGGTGCTGCACGTCGTGGGCCTCGGAGCGAACACCACGTCGAACGGTGCCGTCACGAGTACCTACTCGGTGTACGGCAACGTCACCTCCGTTCCTGCGGGCGCCACACTCAGCCAGCCGCAGCCCGGTTCGACGTCGAGCCTCGCGGTGGTGAACGGCAACCGCTTCCAGACGGGCGTCAACCAGCCGAGCACGGCCTGCAACGCCGCCGTTCCGGCTGCCTGCGGCAGCATGATCATCAACGGCATCGGCCTCACCCAGGTGACCATCGCCACAGGTCTCAAGGTCTTCGGTGGGTCGGCCACGCTCACTGCAACCAACGTCGATCAGTGGAACGCCTCCGTGACCCTGCAGGACGTCCCCACCCCCACGGCCGTCGCGGACACCAACACGGTGAAGCGCAACACCCCGATCACCACCACGGTGCTCGGCAACGACGTCCCGGCGACGGGCAAGGCGCTCGTCCCCGGTTCCGTGATCCTCTCCGCACCGAGCATCCCCGGCGCCACGGTCAGCGCCGACGGAAAGACCCTCACCGTCCCGAACCAGGGCGTCTACACCGCGACTACCAACGGCCAGGTCGTCTTCACGCCCGCGGCCGCGTTCATCGGTACGGCGAGCCCTATCACCTACCGTGTCTCCGACGTCGACAACTCCACGGCGTCCTCGACACTGACCATCACCGTCACGGCCGATCCGCCCGTCCCGGTGGCGGACGCACCGACCACCACGCAGGGCGTGGCTGTGACCTTCGATCCGACGGTCAACGACAACGGTGTCGACTCCCCGATCAACAAGCCCTCGGTCCGCCTGCTGGACCCCGCGACCGGCCAGTTCGTCACCTCCCTCTCCGTCACGGGCGAGGGCACCTACACCGTGGCCGCCACGGGCGACGTCACCTTCACACCCGTGGCTGCCTTCGCAGGCACCGCCCGGCCCGTCACCTATCGCGTGGCCAACCAGTCAGGCGTCACCGCGACCTCCACCATCACCCCGACCGTCACGGGCGTAGCCCCCCGCGCCGCCGCCGACACCGCAACCACCGGCCAGAACAACCCGGTGACCCTGAGCCCGGCCGGCAACGACCGCCCGGGGATCGACGGCGGCACGCCGATCGACCCGGCCTCCGTGCGCCTCGTCGGCGCCAACGGTGCCCTCGTCACCGACCTCACCATCCCCGCGGGCCGGTTCATCGTGGACACCTCGACGGGCGTGGTCACCTTCACGCCGGCCCGTGGCTTCACGGGAACGACGCCCGCCGTCACCTATCAGGTGGCGGACACCCGCGGCCTGACCGCGCGGAGCACCATCACCGTCACCGTCAGTGCCGTCACCCCGACCGCGAGCGGTGACACCGCCGAGACCCGCCAGGGCACCGCCGTCACTCTGGACGTCGTGGCAAATGATCTCCCCGGCAACGCGAACACCGCCCTCGACCCGCGCACCGTGGTCCTCTCCGTGCCCGCGAACACCCCCGGCGCGGTGCTCTCCGCGGACCGGAAGACTCTCAGCGTGCCCAACCAGGGCACCTACACGGTCAACGCGACCACGGGAGCGGTGACGTTCACGCCCGTCGCCGCCTTCTCCGGTCCCGCGACGGCGGTGCCCTACACCGTGTCCGACGTCGACGGGCGCACCGCGACCGCGAACGTCACCGTCACCGTCACCGGCGTCCCGCCGCGCACCTCCCCGGACACCGTGGTCACCCCGCAGAACACCCCCGTCACCGTGAACCCGGCTGCGAACGACGCCCCGGGCATCGACGGCGGTACCCCCGTCAACGCCTCCTCGCTCCGCCTCCTCGCCGCCGACGGCACGGCCGTGACCACGCTGACGCTCGCGGGCCAGGGCACGTTCACCGTCAACACGGCCACGGGCGCGGTCACGTTCACGCCCGCCGCCGGGTTCTCCGGGCGCGTCCCGGACGTCTCCTACCGCATCGCGGACACGGCGGGCCTCACCTCCACCGGCCTCCTGACCGTCTCGGTCACGGCCGTGCGTCCCACCGCCAACGACGACCGCGGCAGTACCACGCAGGCCGCCCCCGTCACGGTGCCGCTCCTCGTGAACGACGCCGCGGGCAACGCGGCCACGCCGCTCCGTCCCGCCACCGTGCGGCTCTCCGCCGTCGGCGCGAACGTGCCGTCCGCGGACGGCCGCACCCTGACCGTCGCCGGCCAGGGCACCTACACCGTGGATCCGACCACCGGCGCCGTGCGCTTCGTCCCGGTCGCCTCGTTCACCGGCGCCACGACGGCCGTCCCCTACACGGTCGCGGACGCCGACGGCGCCACCGCCACCGCGAACCTCGTCATCGACGTCGCGCCGGTCGCCCCGCGTGCGGCGAACGACGCCGTCGGGACCGACCAGAACACCCCCGTGACCTTCGCGCCCATCGCCAATGACCGCCCCGGCGTCGACGGCGGCAGCGCCCTCGTGCCCGGTTCCCTCCGCCTGATCGACGGCGCCGGCCAGCCCGTGACGGATCTGCAGCTGACCGACGGCCGATACGTCGTCAACACCGCCACCGGCGCCGTCACCTTCACCCCGCGCGCCGGTTTCTCCGGCACCATGCCGCAGGTCACCTACGCCATCAGCGACGCCGCGGGCCAGACCTCCCGCGCCACGATCGACGTGCAGGTCGCCGCCGCCACACCGGTGGCCAATCCGGACGCGCAGACGACGACGCAGGGCGCCACCACCACGCTCGACGTGCTCGCCAACGACCGCGCGGGCAATGCCAACACGCCCCTCGTTCCCGGGACGGTGCGCCTCGTCGCGCCCGCCGGGGCCACGCTCAGCGAGGAGGGCCGCCGGCTCACCGTGCCCGGCCAGGGCACGTACCTCGTCAACGCCGAGAACGGACTCGTCACCTTCCTCCCGCTCGCCTCCTTCACGGGCGACGCCACCCCCGTGACCTACCGCGTGGCCGATGCCAGCGGCACCGTCGCCGAGTCGCAGCTCAGGGTCAACGTCACCGCCGTGGCCCCGCGCGCCGCGGACGACGCCCGGACCACGGCGCAGAACACGCCCGTGACCCTGGACCCCGCCGAGAACGACCGCCCCGGAGTGGACGGCGGCACCGCCGTGGTCCCGGACACCCTCCGGTTCATCGGCACCAACGGCCAGCTCGTCGAGAGCCTCACCCTCACCGAGGGCCGCTTCGCGGTGGACACCGCGACCGGTCGCGTCACCTTCACCCCGGCGCCGCGCTTCTCCGGCGTGGTGCCGCAGGTGCGTTACTCGATCGCCGACGGCAACAACCAGCGCTCCACCGCCGCGATCAACATCACCGTGACCGCCGCCGTGCCGGTCGCCGCCGATGACGTCGCCACGACACCGCAGGGCTCCCCGGTACCCCTCGAGGTGCTCGCGAACGACCGCGCAGGCAATCCGGCGCTGCCGCTCGTCCCCGACACCGTGGTCCTCTCCACCGTCCAGGGCGGCACGCTCTCGGCCGACCGCAAGCGCCTCGAGGTCGCCGGCCAGGGCGTGTACACCGTGAACGTCCAGGGCGTGGTGACCTTCACGCCGGTCACCGCCTTCGTGGGTAGCGCGCGCTCCGTGCCGTACACCGTCTCCGACAGTGCGGGCCAGACGTCGACGGCGCAGCTCACCGTCACCGTGACCGCCGTGGGCCCCCGCATGGTGGCCGATGCCGCCGTCACCGAGCAGAACACGCCGGTCACCTTCGCGCCCGGCGCCGACGACCTCCCCGGGGTCGACGGCGGCAGTGCGCCGATCCTCTCCACCGTCCGCCTCGTGGGTGCAGGTGGCGCGTCCGTGGAGACGCTGACCGTGAACGCCGGCGTCTTCACGGTGAACACCGCCAACGGCAACGTGACCTTCACTCCGGCGGCAGGTTTCACGGGCCTCGTACCGCAGATCCAGTACCGGATCACGGACGGCAACCAGCAGACCGGCACCGGGACCATCGACGTGCAGGTGACACCCGTCAGCCCTGTCGCGAACGACGACTCGGCGACCACTCCGCAGGCGCAGGCCGTGCCCGTGGACGTCGTCGCGAACGACCGCGCCGGCAACGCGCGGACGCCGCTCACCGCCGGCTCCGTGGTGCTCTCGGCGGTCAACGGGGAGCAGCCCACCGAGAACGGCAAGCGCCTCGCCGTGCCGGGCCAGGGTGTCTACAGCGTCGCGGCGAACGAGGTCATCACGTTCTCGCCCGTGGCCGCCTTCACCGGCGCCGCGACGCCCGTGACCTACACGATCAGCGACGCCGACGGCCGGACGGACAGCGCCGAGCTCAGCATCACCGTGATCGCCGCCCCGCCACGCGCTGTCGCCGACGCGACCACCACTCCGCAGAACACGCCCGTGAGCCTCGACCCCGCCGCCAACGACCTCCCCGGCGTCGACGGCGGCAGCGCCCCCGTGGCCGCGAGCATCCGCCTCCTGACCGCGCAGAACCTGCCGGTGACCGAGCTGACCCTGCCGGGCGCCGGCGTCTTCCGCGTCGCCGCGACCGGCACCGTGACGTTCACCCCCGAGGCGGGCTTCAGCGGCTCCGTCCCGCAGGTGCGCTACCGCATCAGCGACGGCATCGGGCAGTCCTCGACGAGCGTCATCGACGTCGAGGTCGTCGCAGCCCGGCCCGTCGCGAACCCGGATGCCGGGACCACGCGTCAGGGGACCGCGATCCCCGTGGACCTTGCGGCAAACGACCGCTCGGGCAACGCCGCGCTCCCGCTGGACCCCGCTTCGGTGGTCTTCACGGCGGTGGCCGGTGGCGTCCTCTCGGACGACGGCAGGACCCTGACCGTCGCAGGCGAGGGCATCTACACGCTCGACGACGGCGTGGCGACCTTCATCCCCGAGGCCGCCTTCGTGGGAGCTGCCCGCGCAGTGCCCTACTCCATCAGTGACGCGGCCGGACAGACGGCCTCCTCGCAGCTCCGCATCACCGTGACCCCCGTGGGGCCGCGCACCGTGGCGGACGCCGCGGTCACCGAGCGCAACACCCCTGTCACGTTCCAGCCCGGAGAGGACGACCTCCCCGGCGTGGACGGCGGCAGCGCACCCGTCCTCACCTCGCTGCGTCTCCTCGAGGGCGACACCCCCGTCACCACGCTCACCCTGACCCAGGGCGTGTTCACCGTGAACACGGCCGACGGCTCCGTCACCTTCCGGCCCGCCCGAGGCTTCACCGGCGAGGTGCCGCAGGTGCGGTACGTGATCGCCGACGGCAACGGTGCCACCGGGATCGGCACGATCGACGTGGTGGTCGGTGTCGCCGTCCCCACCGCGGGCGACGACGCCGCGCAGACGCGTCAGGGCACGCCGGTTCCGGTTCCCGTTCTCGCGAACGACCGCCCCGGCAACGACGCGACGCCGCTTGTCGCCGGCAGCGTGATCTTCACGGGAGTCGGCGGCGGCATCGTGTCCGATGCCGGCAAGACACTGACGGTCACCGGACAGGGCGTCTACACGGTGGACGCCGACGGCGTGGTCACCTTCACGCCGGTCGCCGCCTTCGTGGGCCCCGCCACCGCGGTCGAGTACCGCGTCTCGGATGCAGACGGCCAGACGGCCACGGCACTGATCCGCGTGACCGTCACCGCCGTGGGTCCGCGCATGGTGGCCGACGCCGCCGTGACCGAGCAGAACACCGATGTCACCTTCTTCCCGGGCGAGGACGACCTCCCCGGTGTCGACGGCGGTTCCGCCCCCGACCTCACCACCCTCCGTCTGCTGGACGGCGACACCCCCGTGGACACCCTGTCCCTCCCGCAGGGCACCTTCACGGTGAACACCGCCACGGGCGCCGTGACCTTCGACCCCGCCCCGGGCTTCTCCGGGCCCGTGCCGGAGATCCGCTACCGGATCACCGACGGCAACGGCCAGACCGGTGTCAGCACCATCGACGTCCTCGTCACCGCCATCACCCCGGTGGCCAACGACGATGCAGCGACCACTCGCCAGGCGCAGCCGGTCATCATTCCGGTGGTAGCGAACGATCGCGCCGGGAACGACGCGACCCCGCTCGTTCCCGAAAGCGTCGTCTTCACCGGCGAGGGCGGCGGAACTGTCTCGAATGAGGGCAAAACCCTCACGGTCGCTGGCCAGGGCACCTATTCCGTGGACGGCGACGGTGTGGTGACCTTCACGCCGCTCGCGCCCTTCACCGGCGCGGCGACCCCGGTGCAGTACGCCATCGAGGACGCCGACCGTCAGCGCGTCACCGCCGTGATCCGCGTGACCGTCACCGCCGTGGGCCCCCGCATGGTGGCCGACGCCGCGGTGACGGAGCAGAACACGAACGTCACCTTCTTCCCGGGCGAGGACGATCTGCCCGGCGTCGACGGCGGCTCCGCCCCCGACCTCACCACGCTGCGGCTGCTCGACGGCGACACGCCGGTCGAGACACTGACCCTCGACGAGGGCACCTTCACGGTGAACACCACCACGGGCGCCGTGACCTTCGACCCGGCCCCGGGCTTCGCCGGAGCGGTACCCGAGGTGCGCTACCGGATCCTGGACGGTAACGGCCAGACCGGCATCAGCACGATCGACGTCACCGTGCGGCCCGCCATCGCGCAGGCCAACGACGACCGCCGGGCCACCCCGCAGAACACGCCGATCACCGTCGACGTCCTCGAGAACGACGTCCCTGGTAACGCGAACACGCCGTTCGACGTGACCTCCGTGCGTCTGCAGACCTCCGGCGGGATCGTGCCCTCGGCTGACGGCCTGAGCCTCACCTTCGCGGGTGAGGGCACGTTCAGCGTGGACGCGACCACCGGACGGATCACCTTCACGCCGCTGGCCGCGTTCACGGGAGCCACTCGCGCGGTCACGTACACGGTCTCGGACGTCGATGGCAGCTCCGACACGGCCACCCTCGTGGTGGACGTCGCCGCCGTGGCGCCCCGCGCCGCAGCGGACGCTCAGACCACCGAACAGAACACCGACATCACGTTCCCGGTGGTGACCAACGACCGCCCCGGAGTCACCGGAGGCGCCGCCGTCGTCCCGAACTCGGTCCGGTTCGTCGGCGCGGACGACACCCTCAGCGACACGCTCGAGATCGCTGGTCAGGGCGTGTTCACGGTCGGAGGGAACGGCGACGTGACCTTCGCCCCCGCGGACGGATTCACCGGCGCCGTGGACCAGATCCAGTACTCGGTCGCCGATACCAACGGTCTGCGCTCGCGCGCGACGATCGACATCACCGTCCAGATCGTGGTCCCGACGGCCAATGCCGACCTGGCACGGACGCCGCAGAGCCGGCCCGTGCTGATCGACATCCTCGACAACGATCTGCCGGGTAACGAGAACACGCCCCTCGATCCGGGCACTGTGATCCTCAGCGGATTCGGCATCGCCGGTGCCGAGGTCGGGGACGGCGGCCGTACCCTGGTGGTCCCGAACGAGGGCACGTACACCTACTCACCCGACGGCCCCTCGGCCGGTCTGACGTTCACGCCCGTCCCGGCCTTCACGGGACCCGCCCGCGCCATCAGGTACGAGGTCGCGGACGTCGACGGCACCACGAGTTCGACGACGGTGAACGTCACGGTGGATGCCGCAGCTCCGCGCGCCCTCGCCGACGGCTACTCCACCGGCCAGAACCAGCCGATCACGGTGTCGCCCGCAGCGAACGATCTCCCCGGGGTCACGGGCGGCAGCGCCGTCATCCCGAACACTCTCCGGCTGGTGGGTCCCGGCAACACCTTCGTCACCACCCTCGACGTCGAGGGTGGCAGGTACACGGTCGACACGGTGACCGGCGACGTGACCTTCACTCCGGACGTCACCTTCTCGGGCGGCGTGCCGACGGTCACCTACCGGATCACCGACGGCAACGGCCTGAGCAGCACGGCCACGATCGACATCGCCGTGGGGATCAGTGCGCCGCGGGCGAACAACGACGCCGCGCGTGCCCTGCAGGGTGAGCCCGCCGTCGTGAACGTCCTCGCCAACGACCGGCCGGGAAATGCGGGCACGCCGTTCGACCCGACCTCCGTGGTGTTCCTCGAGGTCGAGGGTGGCGAGCTGTCCGCGGATGGTAAGAGCCTGACCATCGAGGGCCAGGGGACGTTCGAGGTGGCTCCCGACGGCGCGGTGACCTTCACCCCGGAAGCCGCCTTCGTCAACGATGCCACCGTGATCCGCTATTCGGTGAGGGACATCGGCGGCAATGTCGCCGAGGCCACCATCTCCTTCGGCATCACACCGGTGGGCCCCCGTACGGCGTCCGATGCCGCGTCGACCGGTCAGAACACGCCCGTCGAGATCGAGGTGCTCGCCAACGACACCCCGGGTGTCGACGGCGGCAGCGCCATCGACGTCGCCACGGTCGAGTTCATCGGTGCCGCGGCCGACGGATCCTTCACCACCCCGGGCGGGACCTTCCGGGTGGACGCGCGGGGCGTGGTCACCTTCACCCCCGCCCCCGGCGTCAGCGGCACCACGAGCGCCGAGTACCGTGTGACCGACGCCGCGGGTGCCACGGGGCAGGCCGTCGTCACGGTCCGCGTGGTCGCGGTGCGGCCGGTCGCGAACAACGACGCCGACACGACCGACCAGGGCGAGCCCGTTCCCGTGATCGTGCTCGACAACGATCGCGCCGGGAACGCGGCCACCCCGCTCGTCCCCTCCAGCGTGCAGCTCGAGGCTGTCCCCGGCGCCGTGCTGTCCGTCGACGGCAAGGAACTGACCGTGCCGGACCAGGGCACGTACCGTGTGGGCGACGACGGCGTCATCACCTTCACCCCCCTCGCCGCCTTCACGGGCGGGGCCACTCCCGTCCCCTACGTGGTGTTCGACGCCGATCAGCAGCCCGGCCGCGCCACCCTCTCGGTGACGGTGGTCGCAGTGCCTCCCCGCGCCGTCGCCGACGCGGCCTCCACGCCGCAGAACACCCCTGTGACGCTGGACCCCGCAGCCAACGACCTCCCGGGCGTCGAGGGCGGCAGTGCGCCGGTCGCGGCGTCCGTGCGACTGCTCGACGGCGACCAGGCTGTCACGAGGCTCGCGGTCGACGGCGGTGTCTTCACCGTCGACACGGCGACGGGCACCGTGACGTTCACGCCCGACATCGCTTTCAGCGGGACGGTGCAGCCGGTGACCTACCGGGTGACGGACGGCAACGACCAGAGCTCGACGGCGACGCTCACCGTCGTCGTCCGAGGAGCCACTCCCGTGGCGAACCCCGACGTCGTCACCACGCGACAGGACCAGGACGCGATCATCCCGGTGGTCGCGAACGACCGGCCCGGCAACGCGAACCTGGCACTCGTCCCGGGGAGCGTCGTCTTCACCGGCGGCGGTACCGTCACCGACGCAGGCAAGACCCTCACCGTCGACGGTCAGGGTGTCTACACCGTGGATGCCGACGGTGTGGTGACCTTCAATCCGGAGCCCGGTTTCGTGAACGCGGCCACGCCGGTGGAGTACTCCATCACGGACATCGCAGGCCAGGTGGCCACGACGGAGATCCGTGTGACGGTCTCCCCGGTGGGTCCGCGCATGGTCGCGGACGCCGCGGTGACGCAGCAGAAC
>NZ_JBZCNC010000002.1:698722-861232 GCF_058269115.1 Arthrobacter sp. TJ-266 | reverse complement strand
CCACACCACCAGGTGCGGGGCCTCACCCCATTAACCCCCCCCAACACCCCCTCAACACGGACCAGCACCCGCACCGGGCGGGAAGCAACGTGGGGCAGGAATCATGAGTGGCTCTCGTGGTTCCATTGAAGAGCAGTACATACAGAACAATAGAGACGCGTCGGCTTCCTTCTGCCGGCATTCGACGAGAGGACGCCGCAACCATGGCCGATCAGGAGCACGACTCTGGACGGAACGAGGATCGCGGGGCCGCATCCGGCTCTCAGGGGAGCCGTGACGAGGAGCAGGTGAGGACGCCTCCCGCCCGTCGACACGCTTGGGGCTCGAAGACCAATGCCCAGGCGGCTTCCTCCGCCCCCGTGAGCGGCGCGTCCGGTACTCGGGACGATGCGTCGTCGGACCGGTCGGACCGCGCCTCTGCGGACACCGGAACCAGGGGAGAAGCGACACGCGCGTCGCGCACCGAGGGCTTTTCGGCCGATGGCGGGGATGTATCAGGACGAGGCACAGGCACCACCGAAGCCGCTGAGGGACGTGGTCCGAGCGATGCCGGGCGGGACCGGAGCGTGCGGTCGGAGCGTGCGTCGGCGCCACGGTCCGATTCCAGGGATCAACATGCGTCACCCGACCGTAAGGCACCCTTCGCACGCGGCAATCGTGGGGCCGACGGCAAGGCAGGCCCCCGCGGCACTTCAGGAGGCGATCGCGCAGGTACGCGCGGCACTTCGGGAGTCGACCGCGCCGGTACGCGCGGCGCTACAGGAGGCGACCGCCGTGGTGATCAGGACCGGGGTGCTCAGCTGCGCGGCTCGGCGTCGCGCGGCGGTTCGGCCTCCGGCTCCGCGGACAAGCACGGACGCTTCGGTCGCACCGATGCGCGCGCCGATCGTCCGTCCGGTGGTTCGGGCGCGCGACCGGACCGCCCCTCCTATGGTGACCGCGCACGTGAAGGACGGCGGTCTCCCGACGGGCGTTCCTCCGACAGGACCACGCCATTCCGACGTCCGACCGACCGCCAGGACCCAGCAGGCGGTGCTGATCGGCGCTCCGATGATCGTCGCGGACCGAACCGTCCAGCTGCGCCCTCGGCCGGCCCTCGCGTTCCCAACGCACGCGACCTGCGCAGTGCCAACCGCCCGGACCGGGAACGGTCACCGGAGATCGATGAGGACGTCAAGGGCGATGAACTCGATCGGGTGACCCGCGCCCAGATCCGTAATCTCGAGGAGCGGAGCGCTCTCTGGGTTGCGAAGCACCTCGTCATGGCAGGCCGGTTGATCGATCTCGATCCGGAGTTGGCCTTTCAGCATGCCCTTGCGGCGAGTCGGCGAGGTGGTCGCCTTGCCGCTGTGCGCGAGGCCGTGGGTCTCACCGCCTATGCGGCTGGTCACTACGGCGAGGCTCTCCGCGAATTCAGGACGTTCCGGCGTATCAGCGGATTGAACGTGCATCTGCCGGTGATGGCGGATTGCGAGCGGGGTCTCGGTCGGCCCGATCGGGCACTCGATCTCGCGCGCACCGACGAGGCTGCGTCCTTGGACGTCGCGGGCACCGTCGAGTTGGCGATGGTGGTGAGCGGCGCGCGGGCCGACCTCGGTCAGTTCGACGCTGCAGTCTCCGCGCTGGAGATTCCGCAGCTGGATCTGCACAAGGCTTTCTCCTACAGCCCACGCCTGTTCCGCGCCTATGCAGACGCGCTCGACGCCGCGGGGCGGTCCAGCGAGTCAGGGCGGTGGCGCAGGCAAGCCGACGTCGCAGATCGAGCCCTCGGCAACGACGACGACACCGAACCGGACATCATCGACCTCGGGGACGACTATGAGGTCGTAGCCGAGCCGGTACCCAAGGTGTCGGATCTACTTGGGACCCACACTGCGGAGATGAGCGGCGGGTCCACGAGTGGAACGACGGCGCAGGACGCCGAGAGCGCTGCGCCGCAGGCCGTTGCCGAGTCTCTTCAGGCCCCGGAACTCGAGGACGGGGTGCGTCAGGACGTCATGGAGCACCAGGACGCAGTGCGCGACGACATACAGCAGCAGGACGTGGAGCATCAGGTTCGGCTCGATACTGACGGCGCGGCGGATGACGGTGCAGTGACGGATCTTCTCTCTGGTCCGACCGGCGAAGGTGACCCTGCCGACAGCGCAGAGTCGGCAGCTGACGCAGAGGACGACGGAGCACCCGCGAGCAGTGGTGATGTCGTTCTCGACGAGGTAAATCCAGCAGACGACGATGCTGAGGTCGATGCTGAGCAGGACGAGCAGCAGCCGGAGCAGTCCGAGATGCTGTTCACCATGGACCCCGTCGCACCACGACGCTCGGCCGACAGCACGCGGACAACTGATCAGGAGAGCGCCGAATGAACACGCAGCCCACGGGCCCGCGCCTGATCGACGCCTTCGACGTCGTGCTCACCGACCTGGATGGCGTCGTCTACGCGGGGCCTTTGGCGATTCCTGGAGCGACCGACGCTCTCGAGCGACTGGCGACCGAGGGCAAGAGCCTGGCCTACGTGACGAACAATGCCTCCCGATCGTCGGAGCAGGTGGCGGCACACCTGCGTGAACTCGGTGCGCCGGCCACGGCCGAGCAGGTCTTCGGGTCCGCGCTGGCCGGCGCCGAGCTGCTCGCCGGCGAGGTCGCCGCTGGAGCATCGGTGCTCGTCGTCGGCAGCGAGACGTTGGCCGAAGCCGTGCGGGCGCAGGGACTCACCGTCGTCGCGTCGGCCGAGGACCGACCGGACGCCGTCATCCAGGGGTTCTCGCCGCATCTCGGCTGGAAGGACCTCGCCGAGGCGGCCTACGCCGTAGCCGCCGGAGCCGTGTGGGTCGCGACCAACACCGACATGTCCATCCCACAGGAACGGGGCATCGCGCCCGGGAACGGCACGCTCGTCGGAGCTGTGGCTGCAGCGACGAAGCGGACGCCGCTGGTCGCCGGGAAGCCTGAAGCCGCCCTGTTCAGGACCGCCGCCCGTCATGCGGGAGTGGACCGCGCCCTCGTGGTCGGCGATCGCCTGGACACGGACATCCTCGGCGGGAACAGGGCCAGCATGACCACGGCCCTCGTGCTGACGGGCATCGACACGGTGCGGACGGCACTTGCTGCGTCGAGCGATCAGCGCCCCGTGTTCCTCATCAGCTCGCTGGCGGAGCTGTACCAGGCGTACCCCCGGGTCACCTCGGCCGACGGCACCTTCTCCTGCGGACGGTCCTCGGCGACGGTGGACGGTACGTCGATCGACGTCGTCGGCTCCGAGGAGGACGTCGACAGCTGGCGAGCCGCCTGCGCCGCATGGTGGGAGGCGTACCCGACGACCGACACGGCTTCCGAGCCCGATGTGCGTTTCACGCCGCCGGTCGGGGCGAACACAGCGAACACGCACGGCGTCGCTTTCGGCGGCGGGGGATCGGGTGATCGCGCAGCGACTGCCCCCGCCGAACCGACCGGCACCGGTCGCGTGGAGCCCGCGGATGTTGCGGCACCGACGACGGTCGTGGAGGGTGCGCAGCGGTGACGGACAAACCGGAGGACGCCGCGTGGTCGAGCGGGGACCCTCACGTCGATCGCATCGCCTCGGCGCTGGACGCCCTCGGGCGCACGCCCGTGGGGGGGCACGCCTCTCTCCTGCAGGAGGTCCATGATCGCCTGAGCGGGGAGCTCGCCCCGGAGCGGGCGCTCCGGGGGGCAGGAGACCATGGCGCGTCTTGACCAGGAGCTGGTGACCCGCGGTCTCGCGCGCTCCCGTTCCCAGGCGGCCCAGCTCATCGCCGCGGGTCGCGTCACGGTGGGCGGTGCGGTGACCGTCAAGGCGTCCGCTACCGTCCGCCCGCTCGACGACGTCCTGGTCGATGGGCTGGGCGAGGACTTCGTCAGCCGTGCGGGCACGAAGCTCGACGGTGCGTTGCGTGCCTTCTCCGCGGTGGACCCCGCGGGAGCCCGGTGCCTGGATGCCGGCGCATCCACGGGAGGATTCACGGACGTGCTGCTCCGACGGGGTGCGCGGGAGGTCGCGGCGGTCGACGTCGGGCACGGGCAGCTGGTGCAGCAGGTCCGGGAGGACCCCCGCGTGCAGGTCTTCGAGGGGATGAACGTCCGCCACCTCGAGCCACAGCAGATCGGCGGCCAGGTGGACCTCACCGTCGCCGACCTGTCCTTCATCTCGCTCCGGCTGGTTGTGGCCGCGCTCGTCGGAGCCACGCGGGCCGGTGGGAACCTGCTCCTCCTGGTCAAGCCGCAGTTCGAGGTGGGGCGAGGTGCGCTCAACCGCCTCGGCGTGGTGACGGACGACGACGCACGGCGACGCGCCGTCGTCGGCGTCCTGAGGACCGCCCTCGGGCTCGGTACCGCGATCGGCGGGGTCGCCCGGAGCGAGCTCCCCGGTCAGGACGGCAACGTCGAGTACTTCGTGTGGATAAAGATGCCCTCGGACGCGATGGTGCCTAGGATCGAGGAGGAGCTGGACCGGATGGCGGACCAGTCGCTCGAGGAGAGCGGCCTGTTTCCGCGTCCGTCCCGCCCGACCAATCAGACGGAGCTTCATGAGTAGACGCATTCTCGTGCTCGCGCACACCGGTCGACGCGAAGCGATGGTGGCCGCGCAGGAGGCGTGCACGCGCCTGCACGACCTCGGGCTGCAGCCCGTGGTGAGCGCTGACGAGCTCGCCGATATCCAGCGTGAGTACGGCGTCCTCGCCGCGCCCGCAGAGGTGCTCGGCGAGGACGTGCACCTCGACGACGTCGAGCTCGTCATGGTGCTCGGCGGCGACGGCACCATCCTGCGTGCCGCCGAACTGGTCCGCGATGCCGACGTACCACTGCTCGGCGTCAACCTCGGTCACGTCGGGTTCCTCGCCGAGAGCGAGCGCGCTGACCTCGAGGAGACCGTGCGGTGGGTGGCGGACCGCGACTACACGGTGGAGGAACGCACCACCATCGAGGTCCTGGTCTGGCTGGGGGACACGCTCCTGGGCAGTAGCTGGGCGCTCAACGAAGCAGCGATCGAGAAGGCCAACCGGGAGCGCATGATCGAGGTGGTCATGGAGGTCGACGGCCGTCCCGTCAGCGCGTTCGGGTGCGACGGCGTGGTGCTGGCGACCCCGACGGGATCCACGGCCTATGCCTTCTCGGCCAGCGGGCCCGTGGTGTGGCCGGAGGTCGAAGCCCTGCTCATGGTCCCGATCAGCGCCCACGCCCTGTTCGCCAAACCTCTCGTCGTCGCGCCCACCTCGCTGCTCGCCGTCGAGCTCCTCACCCGGACCGACGCCTCCGGTGTGCTCTGGTGCGACGGCCGCCGCAGCATCGACCTGCCGTCCGGTGCGCGCGTGGAGGTTCGCCGGTCGGACCACCCGGTCCGCCTTGCACGGACCCGCCAGACGCCGTTCTCCGAGAGGCTCGTGCGGAAGTTCGAACTTCCCGTGCAGGGCTGGCGCGGGCCCGTGACGCACCAGGACCCGGTGCGGCACGCCGATCCGGTGAAGCACGCTGATCCGTCGACGGATCCGGACGGGGCGAGTTCATGATCGAGGAGATGCGCATCAGGGACCTCGGCGTCATCACCGACGCCACGCTCAGCCTCGGCCCGGGACTGACGGTCGTGACCGGGGAGACGGGCGCCGGCAAGACGATGGTCATCACCGCCCTCGGTCTGCTCCGTGGTGCCCGCTCCGACGCCGGTGCCGTCCGCCTCGGGGCGAAGTCGGCCTCGGCCGAAGCCGTGCTGCGTCTGGACCCCGGCAGCGCTGCGGCGCTGAGGGCTGCCGACGCAGGAGCCGCGCTCGAGGAGCACGACGGCGTCGCGGAACTCATCCTCGCCCGCACCGTGACGAGCGAGGGCCGCAGCCGGGCCTTCGTGGGCGGCCGGGCAGCACCCGTGGGTGTCCTCGCCGAACTCGGGGACGAGCTCGTCGTCGTTCACGGGCAGTCCGACCAGCTGCGCCTGAAGGGCGCACCGGCCCAGCGGCAGGCGCTCGACAAGTTCGGCGGCGAGCCGGTCGAGGCCGCCCTCCGGGAGTACGGCTCGACCTTCCATGCGTGGCGTGACGCCCTCGCCGAGCGGGAGCGCCTCCAAGATGAGGCGCGCGAGCGGTTGCGCGAGGCCGAGGGCCTCGAGGCGGCGCTCACCGAGATCGGGGAGCTCGAACCGCAGCCGGGGGAGGACGTCGCGCTCAAGGCGGAATCCATGCGCCTCGGCAACGTCGAGGAGCTGCGGACCGCGGCCCTCCTGGCCCACCAGGCACTCGTCTCCGACGACATCGGCGCCGGCGCCGACGCGGTGTCGCTCACGGACGAGGCGAAGCGCCAGCTCGAGGCCGTCGCGGAGCACGACCCCGATCTCGGGAAGCTCGCGGAGCGGCTCGCCGAGGTGGGCTACCTCCTCGCCGACATCTCTGCCGAACTGGCGGGCTACGGCGCGTCGCTGGACGGAGAGGGGGCGGGCAGGCTCGAGGAGGTGGAGTCCCGCCGTGCCGCGCTGTCCGTTCTGGTGAGGAAGTACGCTCCCACGATCGACGACGTGCTGGCCTGGCAGGAGGACGCCGTCAAGCGACTCCTCGAGCTCAGCAGCGACTCCTCCCGGGTGGAGGAGCTCGACGACGTGATCGCCGATCTCGACAGCCGGGTCCACCAGCTCGGGCAGGACCTCTCGACCCTGCGCCGCACGGCGGCGGAGAACCTCGCCCAGCAGGTCAGCGACGAGCTGACCGCCCTCGCGATGCCGGACGCACGCCTCCTGATCGAGGTGACCCCGGCGGAGTCCCTGACCGTCCACGGCGCCGACGACATCGCCTTCCTGCTGCAGCCGCATCCCGGTTCGGGGCCGAGGGCTCTCGGCAAGGGCGCCTCGGGCGGTGAGCTCTCGCGCGTGATGCTGGCCATCGAGGTGGTGCTCGCCGCGGTGGATCCCGTGCCCACCTTCGTGTTCGACGAGGTCGACGCCGGGGTGGGCGGCAAGGCCGCCGTGGAGATCGGACGCCGCCTGGCGATGCTGGCCGAGCACGTCCAGGTCATCGTCGTGACGCACCTGCCGCAGGTCGCCGCCTTCGCGGCGCGTCACATCAGGGTCACGAAGAACGTCACACGGGACGGCGACGGTGGCGGCTTCACGGCCAGCGACGTGGAGGTCCTGCCCGACGACGAGCGGGTGCGGGAGCTCGCGAGGATGCTCGCAGGCCAGGAGGACTCGGCGTCAGCGCGTGCACATGCGGAGGAACTCCTCGCGGATGCCGCCCGCACGTCCGCTCGGTGATAGCCTTGAACTCCGTGGCGCAGCAAATAAACTCCCGGTTCCTGAAACCCGCAACGACCAAGCACATCTTCGTGACTGGCGGCGTGGCCTCCTCACTCGGCAAGGGACTGACGGCATCCAGCCTGGGTCACCTCCTGAGGGCGCGCGGCCTCTCCGTCACGATGCAGAAGCTGGATCCCTATCTCAACGTGGATCCCGGCACGATGAATCCCTTCCAGCACGGCGAGGTCTTCGTCACCGACGACGGCGCCGAGACGGATCTCGACATCGGGCACTACGAGCGGTTCCTCGACGAGAACCTCGACGGCTCGGCCAACGTGACCACCGGTCAGGTCTACTCGACGGTCATCGCCAAGGAGCGCAGGGGTGAGTACCTCGGCGACACCGTCCAGGTCATCCCGCACATCACCGACGAGATCAAGCGCCGCATGCGTCTGCCCGCGGAGCCGTCCGCAGGCAAGAAGGTGCCCGACGTCATCATCACGGAGATCGGCGGGACGGTCGGCGACATCGAGTCCCAGCCGTTCCTGGAGTCGGCGCGTCAGGTCCGTCAGGACGTCGGCAGGAACAACGTGTTCTTCCTGCACGTCTCCCTCGTGCCCTATATCGGCCCTTCGCAGGAACTGAAGACCAAGCCGACGCAGCACTCCGTCGCGATGCTGCGTTCCATCGGTATCCAGCCGGACGCCATCGTGATCCGCTCGGACCGCGAGGTCCCGGCAGCCATGCGCGAGAAGATCGGGCGCATGTGCGACGTCGACATCGACGCCGTGGTGAACGCCGCCGATGCCGCGAGCATCTACGACATCCCGAAGACCCTGCACGCGCAGGGGCTCGACGCGTACATCGTCCAGGCCCTCGACCTGAAGTTCAAGGACGTCAACTGGACGAAGTGGAACAAGCTTCTCGACGCCGTCCACAACCCGAAGCACCAGGTCGAGGTTGCCCTCGTGGGCAAGTACATCGACCTCCCCGACGCCTATCTGTCCGTGACCGAGGCCCTGCGTGCCGGCGGATTCGCCAACCAGGCGAAGGTGACCATCAAGTGGGTGCCCTCCGACGAGTGCAGCACTCCCGAGGGGGCGAAGAAGGCGCTCGCCGGCGTCGATGCCGTCTGCATCCCGGGAGGGTTCGGTATCCGCGGACTCGAGGGCAAGCTGGGCGCCCTCACCTACGCACGGGAGAACAAGATCCCGACCCTCGGACTGTGCCTCGGACTGCAGTGCATGGTCATCGAGTACGCACGGAACGTCGTCGGACTGGTCGGCGCGTCGTCGAGCGAGTTCGAGCCGGACACCGAGTTCCCCGTCATCGCGACCATGGCCGAGCAGCTCGAGATCGTCGCCGGCGACGGCGACATGGGCGGGACCATGCGCCTCGGCCGCTGGGAGGCGAAGCTCCAGGAGGGCTCCGTCATCGCGGGGACCTACGGCCGCACGACGGTCTTCGAACGCCACCGCCACCGCTACGAGGTGAACAACGAGTACCGCCAGCAGCTCTCGGACGCCGGTCTCGTGTTCTCCGGCACGACGACGGACGGAAAGCTGGTGGAGTTCGCCGAGTTGCCGAAGGACGTGCACCCGTACTACGTCTCCACGCAGGCACACCCGGAGCTCAGCTCGCGTCCCACGCGTCCGCACCCGCTGTTCGCCGGTCTCGTGAAGGCCGCTCTCGGGCGCCGGACCACGAAGGTCTGATGTGACCTCGTTCAGCGAGTCCGGCTTCGGTGACGAGCAGAGTCCCCGGAGGCTGCTCGGCACCTCCACCGTCTACGAGGGGCGCGTGTGGGACGTCGTGAGCGAGCGGTTCACGCTCACGGAGGACGGCGAGACCATCACACGGGACTTCATCCGCCACCCGGGTGCCGTGGCGGTCCTCGTGCTGGACGACGACGGCCGGGTGCTCCTCCTGCGCCAGTACCGCCACCCGGTGCGGATGGCCCTATGGGAGATCCCGGCGGGTCTGCTCGACGAGGAGGGCGAGGACTTCGTGGACGCCGCCGCCCGTGAGCTCGCCGAGGAAGCCGACCTCACGGCGCGGCAGTGGGACGTCCTCGTGGACCTCTTCCTCTCGCCGGGTTCGTCCTCCGAGGCGCTTCGCGTCTACCTTGCCCGGGGGATCGGCGAGGTACCCGAGGCCGACCGTCACACCCGCACCCACGAGGAAGCCGAGATCGAACTCGCATGGGTGGACCTGGACGCCGCGGTTGCCGCGGTGCTCGAGGGCCGCATCCACAGCCCGTCCGCTGTCGCCGCGATCCTCGCGGTGCGCGTGGCACGCGAGAACGGCTTCGTGGACCTTCGGCCAGCTCTCGCCCCCTGGCCGGAGCATCCGAGCCAGCACTCCACCTGGCCGCACGGCGCAGTCCTCGGGACCTGACCGCCGTGCCTGGGGCATCGCCGAGCGCGGACGGGTATGGGACCGACGGGTATCCAGCCGACGAGCAGCGAGTCGACGAACCGTCGGTGAGCGCCCAGCACGTCGAGGCGGAGCAGTCCGACCGTCCGCGCGCTCAATCGCTACCGTCCGACGGTTCGCACGCCGGTGCGGAGCAGGCGGCCGGTCCGCGCGCCCAGCCGCAGCAACCGGATGGTCCCGTGGCCGAGCTCGTGCGGGACTACCTGCAGCACATGTCCGTGGAGCGCGGCTTGTCCGTCAACACGCTGGCCGCGTACCGGCGGGACCTCCGCCGGTACCAGGCCTTCCTCGTGGATCGCGGTGTCGACGAGGTGCAGCGCATCACGCGGCACGACGTGTCCGCCTTCGCGCAGGCCGTCGTCTCCGGTGACGACGGGCTGGCTCCCCTCAGCCCGCGGTCCGCAGCCCGGACCGTCGTCTCCGTCCGCGGACTGCACAGGTTCTGGGCCCTGGAGGGCATCACCCCGGGTGATCCCGCAAGGGACGTGCACCCACCTATGACGGGGAAGCGGCTGCCGAAGGCCATCCCCGTGGCGGACGTCGTCCGGATCCTCGAATCCGTCGACACCTCCACACCGCCCGGCCTGCGAGACCGAGCGCTCCTCGAGTTCCTGTATTCCACGGGAGCGAGGATCAGCGAGGCCGTGGGTCTCGACGTCGACGACGTCTCCGTCAGTGCTTCGGTCGATGGCCCCGCCGTCGTCCGGCTGCTGGGGAAGGGGTCCAAGGAGCGGCTCGTGCCCGTCGGCTCCTACGCGGCTCGCGCGGTGGACGCCTACCTGGTGCGCGGCCGGCCCACCCTCGCGGTCTCGGGAGCCGGCGGACCCGCCCTCTTCCTCAACATGCGGGGTGGGAGGCTCAGCCGACAGAGCGCCTGGAGCATCCTCAAGTCGGCGACCGAGCGGGCGCAGGTGACGCGCGACGTCTCGCCGCACACGCTCCGCCACTCCTTCGCGACGCACCTCCTCGAGGGCGGGGCCGACGTCCGGGTGGTGCAGGAACTCCTCGGGCATGCGTCCGTCACCACCACGCAGGTGTACACGCTCGTCACGGCCGACACGCTGCGCGAGGTCTACGCCGCCGCGCATCCGAGGGCCCGTGCCTGAGCACCCCGAACCTCGCGATACGTCTCCCGAGACCTCGGGCGAATGGGTGATGCTCGACGGCGTCACCTACCGACGCGTGGTCCTGTGCTTCATCTTCCGTTCCGTCGGCGGCTCCCGGGACGTGCTGCTCGGGCTCAAGCTCACCGGCTTCGGTACCGGACGGGTCGTGGCGATCGGCGGCAAGATCGACGGCGCGGAGTCGGACCTCGACGCTGCAGTCCGCGAGGTGCGCGAGGAGACAGCCCTCGAGCTGCCGCCGTCGTCGGTGCGGTCCGCCGGTCGAATCCGCTGGGCCTTCCCTGCCCAGCCGGGCTGGAACATGGCTGCGTCCCTCTTCACTGCGGACGTGGGCGACGTCGAACCGGTGCCCTGCGAGGAGATCGAGCCCCGCTGGTACCCCGTCGGCTCCATCCCGTGGCAGGCGATGTGGCAGGACGCGCCTCACTGGCTACCCCGGCTGCTCGAGGGCGCCATGATCGACGCGCGCATCGTCATGGCGGAGGACAACGAAGCCGTGGCGGAGGCCGTCCTCTCCTGATTCACGCCGCGGCAGCCCGGTGGGGCCGCCGCAGCGGGAATCCGTCAGGGGACGTGCCGCTCCTCGGGACCGTTGTAGAGGCTCAGCGGGCGGATCAGCGCGTTCGAAGCGGCCTGCTCCATGACGTGTGCCGTCCACCCCGTGATGCGCGCGGCGATGAAGAGCGGCGTGAACATCTCGGTGTCGAAGCCCATGAGGTGGTAGGTCGGCCCGGCGGGGTAGTCGAGGTTCGGCTTGATGCCCTTCGCCTCGTCCATGGCGGTCTCGAGCCCCGAGTACAGGCCGAGGATCTCGCTGCGTCCGTAGTACGCGACCATCGCGTCGAGGGCCTTCTTCATGGTGGGCACGCGTGAGTCGCCGCTCTTGTACACGCGGTGTCCGAAGCCCATCACCTTCTTCTTCTGCGCAAGGGCGTCCTCCATCCAGGCCTTCGCCCGGGCCGCGGCGTCCTCCGCGCTCTCGTCCTCCCGGATGCCGATCTCCTCGAAGGTGTGCATGACGGCTTCGTTCGCTCCGCCGTGCAGGGCACCCTTGAGCGCGCCGATGGCCCCGGTGACCGCCGAGTGGAGATCGGCGAGCGTGGAGGTGACGACCCTCGCGGTGAAGGTGGAGGCGTTGAAGGAGTGCTCGGCGTAGAGGACCATCGAGACGTCGAACGCGTGGATCACCTCGGCGGGGGCTTCCTCGCCGAATGTCATCCACAGGAAGTTGGCGGAGTACCCGAGGTCGTCGCGCGGCTCGACGAGGGTTTGGCCGCGGCGGCGTCGCTGGTCGTAGGCGACGACGGCGGGGAAGGCGGCGAACAGCGTGGCCGCCTTCTCCATGTTCGCCTCGACCGAGTTGTCGGCCGCCAGCGGATGACGCGCGCCCATCACCGAGACGGCCGTGCGTGCGACGTCCATCGGGTGCGCCGTCAGCGGGAGGAGGTCGATGGCAGCGACGACCTCCTCGGGCAGGGCACGGTGCGCGCGCTCGAAGGCGTCGAACTCGCGGCGCTGGGCGGCGTCCGGCAGTTCACCGTGCCAGAGCAGATGGGCGACGTCCTCCATGTCGCGGTGCCCGGCCAGCTCCTGCACGGGATATCCCCGGTACAGCAGGGAATTGGACTCCGGATTCACCTTCGAGATGGCGGTGTGGTCCACGACCACACCCGCGAGGCCCTTGTAGATCTGCGGCTCTGTCACGATCGCTCCTCCTGTGCATCTGGACCTGCGGGTGCAGGCGGGGCGGCGGACGCGCCGCCCGGTACCTCGAAGTTGAACACGGACGAGTCGAAGCGGTTGTAACCCTCGTAGTCCACGAGCTCGTACAGCCGGCTGCGTGTCTGCATCTGCTCCACGGCCGGCTCCTGCGTGCCGTGCGCCCGGATCGAGTCCAGCGTACGCTCGGCGGCGCCCATCGCACTGCGGAGCAGGGTCACCGGGTAGATGACGATGCTCACGCCGACGCCCTGCAGCTGGTCCACCGTGAAGAGCTCGCTCTTCCCGAACTCGGTCATGTTGGCCAGGATCGGCACGTCCACCGCGTCGCGGATGGCGGCGAACTCCTCCAGACTGCGCATGGCCTCGGGGAAGATCGCGTCGGCGCCGGCGTCCACGAGCGCGCGAGCGCGCTCCTGCGTGGCCAGGAGCGTGTCCGTGCCCCGCATGTCGGTCCGCGCCATGATCAGGAAGTCGGGGTCGCGGCGTGCGTCCGCGGCGGCCCGCACCCGCTTGACCGCCGTGTCGAGATCGACGACGTTCTTGCCGTCGAGGTGGCCGCACCGCTTGGGGTTGAACTGGTCCTCGATGTGGCACCCGGCGAGGCCGGAGTTCTCGAGTTCCTGGACGCTGCGCGCCACGTTCATGGGCTCGCCGAAGCCGGTGTCGGCGTCGACGATGCAGGGGAGGTCCGTCATGCGGGCGATCTGTCCCGCCCGCTGCGCCACTTCGGTCAGGGTGGTGAGGCCGATGTCGGGCAATCCGAGATCGGCGGCGATGACCGCGCCGGAGATGTAGACGCCGTCGAAGCCCTTGTCACCGATGAGGCGTGCGGACAGGGGATTGAAGGCTCCCGGGAACTGCTGGAGACGTCCGGAGGCGAGCCCGTCCCGGAGAGCGCGGCGCTTCTGCGAGGGTGTGACGTCCGAGTACAGCACGGCCCCTCCTACAGGAGTCCCTGCGGCGCGGCGGCCGCATCGAGGAGGCCGGGGCGGGCGACCACGTTCAGCTGCCCGAGCGACCCGGCAGGCAGGTCGGGCAATGACTCGACGGCGGCGAGGAAGCGGTCGAGCTCGGCGTCCTCGATGATCCCCGCGGCGAGCATGCGCAGCTTGGCGATGTAGTCGGCGCGGGCGAAGGGCCGCGCCCCGAGCGGGTGGGCGTCCGCGACGGCGATCTCGTCGGTGATGACGGTGCCGTCCGTCAGCGTGATCTCGACGCGGCCGCCGAAGGCCTTCTCGGCGATGTCGAGGGAGTGGTACCGCCGGGTCCACTCCTGGTCCTCCACGGTGGTGACCTTGTGCCACAGCGACACGGTGTCCGGGCGTGCTGCCCTCTCCGGGGCGTAGGAGTCCTCGTGGTGCCAGCGCCCGTCCTGCAGCGCCACCGTGAAGATGTACGGGATGGAGTGGTCGAGGGTCTCGCGGGAGGCCGTCGGATCGTACTTCTGGGGATCGTTGGCCCCGGAGCCGATCACGAAGTGGGTGTGGTGCGAGGTGTGGATGACGATCGAGGCGACGTTCGCGGGGTCGATCACCTCGGGGTGGTCGCCGTGCAGCCGTCGCGCGAGGTCGATCCAGGCCTGCGCCTGGTACTCGGCGGAGTGCTCCTTCGTGTAGGTGTCGAGGATGGCCCGCTTGGCCTCCCCGCGAGCGGGGAGCGGCACCTCGTACGCCGCGTCCGGACCGTCGAGCAGCCAGGCGATGACGCCGTCCTCACCCTCGTAGATGGGTGTGGGCGAGGTCTGCCCGCGCATGGCCCGGTCCACGGACTCGACGGCCATCTTGCCCGCGAAGGCCGGTGCGTGCGCCTTCCACGTCGAGATCTCGCCCTTGCGGGACTGTCGAGTCGCCGTCGTCGTGTGGAGGGCCTGACCGACCGCATGGAAGACGACGTCGGGTGCGAGCCCGAGGAGCGTGCCGATCCCGGCCGCTGCGGATGGCCCGAGATGCGCCACGTGGTCGATCTTGTGCTCGTGGAGGCAGATGGCCTTCACGAGGTCCACCTGGATCTCGTACCCGGTGGCGATCGCGCGGACGAGATCGCGTCCCGAGGCGCCGGTGTGCTGCGCCGCGGCGAGGATCGGCGGGATGTTGTCGCCGGGGTGCGAGTAGTCGGCGGCGAGGAAGGTGTCGTGGTAGTCGAGCTCCCGGACCGCGACGCCGTTGGCCCAGGCGGCCCATTCCGCCGAGACCGGGGTGTCCACCCCGAAGACGGAGGCTCCCGCGCCGTTCGCGGACACGGGGTGGCTGAGCGCCTGGGAGCGCGCGGCCACGACGGGTGCCCGCGTGAGGGAGGCGATGGCGACGGATGCGTTGTCGATGATGCGGTTGATGACCATGTCGGTGACGTCCGCGGTGACGTCCACCGGGTCCGTGGCCACCTCCGCGATCTTCCACGCGAGCTGGCCGGTCGTCGGGAGGTTCTCCTCGCTGCGGTGGACGCGGACGGGGTGCAGATCAACCATGGTGTTCCTTCGGGGACGCGGTGGGAGGGGCTGGGCGGGGGGCAGGGCGATGGGCCGGGACGGCTGAGGGGACGAGTGATGGGGCGGATCTCGGTGAATTCCTCGCGGGTATCCCTGTCCGAGTCGACGGCGAGGCGGGTGCGTGACCGGCGTCGACCGGGGATTGCGCGAGGAGGTGACCGAGGCTGTTGTGCAGGTGGACGCGCATGGAGGCCTCGGCGAGGTCGGCGTTGCCCGATGCGATAGCGAGGGCCACCTGCTCGTGCTCGCGCGCGGAGGCCAGGAGCCGGGCAGGATTGTCCCGGGCGAGTCTGCGTACCCGCGCGAGGTGCGTGCGGATAGGCTTCTGCGCCTGCAGGAGATAGGGGTTGCCCGCGGCGTCGTCGATGCCCTGGTCCAGCCGGGCGACCAGGGGGTAGTAGTCCTCGTGCCGTCCGTCCGTCGCGAGCGCGTGTGCGGCGGCCTCGAACTCCATGGCCAGCGCCGCGAAGACGTCGGCGGGTCCGCGCGATGCGGCCAGGCGCACCGCGGCGCACTCGAGCGGAAGGCGCACGTCGAACAGATCGGCGACGGCGTCCAGTGAGATGGCGGAGACGACGACGCCCCGGCCGGCATGGGGTGCGGCGAGGCCTTCGGCGACGAGACGGGACAACGCTTCGCGGAGCGGTGTGCGGGAGACGCCGAGCCGGGCGGACTGCTCGACCTCGGCCAGGAGGTCGCCCGGGGCGAGCCGCCACTCCACGATGTCGGCGCGGAGGAGGCCGTAGGCGCGATCACTTGCGCGCAAACCGAGCCTTCCTTTCTCCCGACACCACCACCGCATGAGGGCGCGAACAGTCTTCAATGTATACAGATCCCGCTGGGATGACCAGCACGAGTCGGCCAGATCGGCGTTCGACGCCTGCTCTGTATACACAGCGCGATCCCGGTCCGTGGGCGCTGTGGTACCGTTCCCCCACCGCGCGAGGGAGGGCGATCATGGCTGCAGCAGTGAACAGTGCCGGGAACAGTGCCGGGAACGGGTACGAGGACTACGCGCGCCTGCATGCCGCCAGCCTGGCGGAACCCGAGCGGTTCTGGCTGGACGCCGCAGGCTCCGTCGACTGGGTGACACCGCCGGCGACCGCGCTCGACGACTCGTCCGCCCCGCTGTACCGGTGGTTCCCGGGTGCGAGCCTCAACACGAGCCACAACGCGCTGGACCGGCATGTGGACGCCGGTCACGGGGAGCGGACGGCCCTCGTCTACGATTCCGCGATGCTCGGTGTCTCCCGCAGCTACTCCTACGCGGAACTCCGGGACGAGGTGGCGGTCTTCGCCGGCGTCCTGGCCGGACTCGGCGTCGGGAAGGGGGATCGCGTCCTCGTGTACCTGCCGATGATCCCCGAGGCCGTCATCGCCATGCTGGCCACCGCTCGCCTCGGGGCCGTCCACTCCGTGGTGTTCGGAGGGTTCGCTCCCGCCGAACTCGCCGCGCGCATCCGCGACGCCCGACCCTCGGCGGTGGTGACCGCGACCGGTGGGCTCGAACCCGGACGGCGCGTCGAGTACCTGCCGGCCGTCCGCGAGGCCCTCGCGCTCGCGGGAAGCGCCGGCACGCCCGTGGTGGTGAAGCACCGGGACGGGTTCGACCACGGGATCGAGCAGGAGGGCACCTGGGTCGACTGGGACGAGGCCGTCTCCCGCGCCCACCCCGCCGCGCCCGTCGACGTGGCGGCGACCGACCCGCTGTACATCCTCTACACGTCCGGGACCACCGGTTCACCGAAGGGCGTGGTGCGCGACAACGGGGGCCACGCCGTGGCCCTGTCGTGGTCGATGCGGGCCATCTACGGCATCGGCCCGGGCGACACCATGCTCACGGCCTCCGACGTCGGGTGGGTGGTGGGGCACTCCTACATCGTCTACGGGCCCCTCCTCGTGGGGGCGACGACGGTCCTGTACGAGGGCAAGCCCCTCGGCACGCCCGACGCGGGCGTGTTCGGCAGGCTGATCGAGCAGTACCGCGTGAAGGCGCTGTTCACCGCACCGACCGCCCTCAGGGCCATTCGGAGGGCGGACCCGGAGGGCGCCCTCCTGCGCAGCCACGACCTCTCCTCCCTCGAGTCCCTCTTCTCGGCGGGGGAGCGGCTCGACACCGGGACGTCCGCGTGGATCGGGGACGTCCTCGGCGTGCCCGTGGTGGACAACTGGTGGCAGACCGAGACGGGCTGGCCGATCTGCGCCAACCCGCGGGGCCTCGGCGGGGTGCCGCTGAAGCCGGGATCGCCGTCGCTGCCGTCCCCGGGGTTCGACGTCGTCGTCCTCGACGAGGCAGGGGAACCGCTGCCGCCGGGGGCGGAGGGCAGTATCGCCCTGCGCCTGCCGCTGCCCCCGGGAACGCTGATGACGCTGTGGGGCAGTGACGAGCGCTACCGGGACTCCTACCTCCGGGCGTTCGACGGGTTCTACTCGAGCGGCGACTCCGGCTACATCGACGAGGACGGCTACGTGTTCGTGATGGGACGGACCGACGACGTCATCAACGTGGCCGGGCACCGGCTCTCCACGGGCGCGATCGAGCAGGTGATCGCCCAGCACCCAGCGGTCGCCGAGTGCGCGGTCCTCGGGCTCGAGGACGCTCTCAAGGGACAGCGCGCCAGCGGCTACGTGGTCCTGAAGGCCGGGGTGACCCTCGACGGCACGGCCCTCCAGGCGGAGCTCGTCCACCTGGTCCGCACGACCATCGGTCCTGTCGCCGACTTCCGGTCCGCGACCGTGGTCGACGCGCTGCCGAAGACGCGGTCCGGCAAGATCCTCCGGAAGACCATGCGTCAGATGGCGGCGGGGGAGGACTACGCGGTGCCCTCGACCATCGAGGACCCGTCCGTGCTGGAGGCGCTGGCGCCCCTGCTGCGACCGAGGACGGACGTGACCGGCGACTGAGTCCTTCGCCCGTCCGAGCTGCGCGGGGGAAGGCCCGGCCCCCGGCTACCCTTCCCCGGGTCGCCGCGCCCAGCTGTACTCGAACTCGGGCCGCCCGCGCGTCCCGTAGCGCGGTGTCCTCAGGACGGACTGCTGGTCGGCCAGGTGCTCGAGGTAGCGCCGGGCCGTGACCCGGGACATGGACAGCGCCTCCGAGACCTCGATCGCGGAGGTCGGTGACGAGCGTCCCTTGAGGAGCGCGGACACCGCGCGCAGGGTCTCCGCGGACAGACCCTTCGGCAGGGATGGCGCGGTGAGCGTCCTGAGGGACGCGAACGCCTGGTCCACCTCGGCCTGGGTGGTGGCGGTCGCCTGCTCCACGAGGTTCCGCCGGAAGTCCTGGTAGGCGCCGAGCTTCTCGCTGAACGCCGAGTAGGTGAACGGCTTGATCAGGTACTGGACGATCCCCGAGGAGATCGCGGACCGGACCACGTGGAGATCCCGCACGGCGGTGATCGCGATGATGTCCACGGGGAGGCCGAGCCCGCGCACCCTGCGGATGATGTCGAGTCCGTGGGCGTCCGGCAGGTTCATGTCGAGGAGCATGAGGTCCACCGTCGTGTCCGCCCGGCCCGCGGCGTCCCCCGCGAGATGCAGGAAGGCCGCGAGCTCGGCCCCGCTCCGGGCGACACCGGCGAGCTCGAACCCCTCGAGGCGCCGGACGTACTCGGCGTGGGCGTCCGCGGCAATCGGATCGTCCTCCACCACGAGGACGCGGATGACGCTCATGGAGGGTCACGACCGTCCGGGGTCCGGATCGCGTCATCTGCGATGGCATTCGAATCGACGTGCGCGCCGGCGTGCGCGCCGGAGCCGAGGGTGGCACGCGCACCCGTCCGGTCGGGGTGCGCGGCGTCCGACGCGTCCGCGGTGCTCACCGGGTAGGGGAGCCGGACCGAGAAGCGCGCGCCGCCGTCGTCCGTGTCCGACACCTCGAGCGAGCCCTCGAACCGCTGGACGGCCTGGCGTACGAGGGCCAGGCCGATACCGCGCCCCGCTCCCGTACCCGCACTGTGCGGGTCCTTGGTGCTGTAGCCGAAGTCGAACACCCTCGCCTTCTCGGAGTCGGGCAGACCGTTCCCGCTGTCCTCCACGACGATGAGGAGGCGGGCCGACCCCTCGGACAACGCGGGAGCGTCACGCGCGACGGTCAGCACCACACGCGGTTCGTCGGAGGCCGCCGCCTCGTCGAAGGCGTTGTCGAGCAGGTTGCCGATGATCGTCACGAGGTCCACCGGATTGAAGGAGCCCGCGCCGGCGTCGTCGGCGATCTCCGGGACGAACCTGACGCCGCGCTCGTTCGCCTGGGCTGCCTTCCCGAGCAGCAGTGCCGCGATGAAGGGCTCGTCGATCGCCTCCACCACCTCGTCCGTGAGGCGCTGGGACTGCTGCAGATCGCGCGTGGCGAAGTCCAGGGCCTCGGCGCTCCTGCCGAGCTCGACCAGCGACACGATGGTGTGCATGCGGTTCGCGTGCTCGTGGGTCTGCGAGCGCAGCGCGTCCGTCAGTGTGCGCATCGTCTCGACCTGACCGGTGAGCGCCTCGATCTCCGTGTGGTCACGGAGCGTGGTCACGGTGCCGAGCGGCCCCGGTTCCGAGCGGCCCCGTCGCGCCGGCCCCGGTGGGACCGCGGGCTCCTGGTTGACGACGAGCACGCGGTCCTCCGTGAGGTGCACCTCGTCGTGTGCGCGCCTCCCCGTGGACAGCAGCTCACGGAGCGACGGCGTCACGGCGAGCTGCGAGGCCGGTACGGGCTCCTGGCTGCCGTCGAGGCCGAGCAGACGGGCGGCCTGGTCGTTGTAGAGCACCAGCCGACCCGAGGCATCGGTGAGTAGCAGGCCCTCGCGGACGGAGTGCAGCACCGAGTCGTAGAACACGAAGGTGCGCGAGAGTTCGGCCGGCCCCATGCCGAGGGTCGCATCCCGCAGGCGCCTGCTCAGGAGGAAGGAGACCAGGGCTCCGAGCCCGAGTGCGCCCAGCGCGATACCGGCGACCAGCGGCAGCTGCGCGTTGCGGGCGATCGCCGCACGGTCCACCGTGATGCCCGCAGCCACCATGGCCCGAACGGTCCCGTCCCCGTCCCTCACGGGCACGATGGACCTGATGGACGGCCCGAGCGTCCCCGCGTAGGTCTCGGTGTGGGTGCCGCCGGCGAGCGCCTCGGCGACCGACCCGATGTACGGCTTCCCGATCTGCTCCGGGTTGCGATGGGTGAAACGCGTGCGATCGGTCCCCATGATGGTGATGAAGTCGATGCCGAGTTCGTCCATGACCGCCACGGCGTACGGCTGGAGGTCAGCCGTGGGATCCGGCCCCTCGACGGCCCTGAGGACATCCGGTTCCAGTGCGATGGCGGTGGAGACCGCCAGCATGCGTTCGGCGGCGGAGGCGTTCGCGCCCCTCTCGGCGTCGACGTAGAGGATCACGGAGAGGGACACCGACAGGGCGAGCGTGACGACGAGTTGCACCAGGAAGAACTGCCGAGCGAGGCTCCATCGGCTCACGCGGTGATCCTGCTCCCTCCCGTGTCGCCGCTCGGGGAACGGCGGGCCCGGTGCGGGCCACGACCAGTATGAACTCAATCGTGATCGGGGTCACGTCGGGTGCCATGATGACCAGGAACCATTCAACCTTATGCTTCCTGGTCAGACCCGGTGGACGACGAAAGACCCTCGTCCGCCGCGAGCCGCCGGGCGGCACGACCCCAGGAGTACACCATGGCCATCGCGTCAGCGCGGTCCGACGGCGGACCGGCTCAGCCTCGCAAGAAGGTCGACAAGACCCACTTCCTCTACATCGCGGTCATCGCGGCCGTCGTCCTCGGAGCGATTCTCGGCCTCGCCGCTCCCGAGTTCGCGAAGACGCTGAAGCCACTCGGAACGGGCTTCATCAATCTCATCAAGATGATGATCGCCCCGATCATCTTCTGCACCATCGTGCTCGGTATCGGTTCCATCGCCAAGGCAGCGACGGTCGGCAAGGTCGGCGGCCTCGCCCTCGGGTACTTCATGCTGATGTCCACCTTCGCCCTGGCGATCGGCCTCGTGGTCGGCAACCTGATCCAGCCCGGCGAGGGACTGGACATCTCCGGGTCCACCTACGACGTCCCGGAGAGCGCCGAGGGGGCGTCGAGCGGAACCGTCGGCTTCCTGCTGAGCATCATCCCCACCACCCTGCTGTCCGCCCTGACGGGTCCCAGCATCCTCCAGACGCTGTTCGTCGCACTCCTCGTGGGCTTCGCGCTCCAGAAGATGGGTGAGGCGGGCAAGCCCGTGCTCCGCGGGATCGGTCACATCCAGGCGCTCGTCTTCCGCATCCTGGTCATGATCATGTGGCTCGCGCCCATCGGCGCCTTCGGTGCCATCGCCGCCGTGGTCGGGGAGACCGGCGTCCAGGCCATCATCAGCATGGCCACCCTCATGATCGCCTTCTACCTCACGTGTGCCCTGTTCATCGTGGTCATCCTCGGCGGACTGCTGCGGGCCGTCACGGGCGTGAACATCTTCAAGCTGATGAAGTACCTCGGCCGCGAGTACCTGCTCATCTTCAGCACCTCGTCCTCGGAGGCGGCACTTCCCCGCCTCATCGCGAAGATGGAGCACCTCGGAGTCTCCAAGCCGGTCGTCGGTGTCACCGTCCCCACGGGGTACTCGTTCAACCTGGACGGCACCGCGATCTATCTCACCATGGCCGCGCTGTTCGTCGCGGAGGCCCTCGGCAAGCCCCTGGCCCTCGGTGAGCAGATCTCCCTGCTGGTCTTCATGATCATCGCCTCCAAGGGCGCCGCGGGCGTCACCGGTGCCGGGCTGGCCACCCTGGCCGGCGGCCTGCAGTCGCACCGCCCCGACCTCGTGGACGGCGTCGGCCTGATCGTCGGCATCGACCGCTTCATGTCCGAGGCCCGCGCGCTGACCAACTTCACGGGCAACGCCGTCGCGACGGTCCTGATCGGGAAGTGGACCAAGGAGCTGGACCGCGCACGCGTGGACGAGGTGCTCGAGGGTCGTCTCCCGTTCGACGAGACCACCATGAGCACGGACCACCGCTTCGGGAACGACGTCGAAGGCGGCTCCGCGGCAACCACCGATGCGGCGGTCGGCAACACCTCCGCCCGCTGACCACGGCCGCGCCTGATCGGCGCACAACCCGCCACGACGGCGGCGAACCGGACTCCGGCTCGCCGCCGTCGTGCGTGGTGGCATCGACCCGGGACGTCCGGCCCGGAGCGCCGCGGGCGGCGCGCTCGGCCGGAGCCGCCGCAGCAACGTTCGACGTCAGGCTGAGGCTCAAGGCTCGTCCGGCGCCGACGTGCTCCCTCCACGGGGGTGCTGCCCGGCGTTGTACCGTTGACTAGACGAAACGCGGGCCGCGCCGATGCACGGACCCGCAGCACCGATACTGATGGAAGCGTGGACACATAGGTGAGCAGCGAACAGGGTCCGACCACTCTGCCCGGCGTGGCGGAGGCCGATCTCGGCCCCACGGGCCGCCCTGTCACGGAGTTCCCCGAGCCGCCCGTGCTGGAGTCGCACGGCCCCGCGCGCGTGATCGCCATGGTGAACCAGAAGGGCGGGGTCGGGAAGACGACGTCGACCATCAACCTGGGAGCAGCGCTCGCTGAAGCCGGTCGGCGCGTCCTCCTGGTGGACTTCGACCCGCAGGGCGCACTCTCCGCCGGCCTCGGCACCAATCCACACGAACTCGACGTGACGGTGTACAACGTGCTGATGGACCGTAAGGTCACCATCCACGACGCGATCCAGCGGACCGCCATCGAGAACATCGACCTCCTGCCCGCCAACATCGACCTCTCCGCCGCCGAGGTGCAGCTGGTCAACGAGGTGGCTCGTGAACAGGTGCTGGACCGGGCGCTGCGCAAGGTGGCCGACGACTACGACGTCATCCTGATCGACTGCCAGCCGTCCCTCGGTCTGCTCACGGTCAACGCGCTGACGGCCGCGCACGGCGTGATCATCCCGCTGATCTGCGAGTTCTTCGCGCTCCGCGCCGTGGCGCTGCTCGTGGAGACCATCGAGAAGGTACAGGACCGCCTCAATCCGCGCCTGCAGATCGACGGCGTCCTCGCCACGATGTACGACGCCCGGACGCTGCACTCCCGCGAGGTGATCGCCCGGCTCGTGGAGGCGTTCGGCGACAAGGTCTTCGAGACCGTCATCAAGCGCACCATCAAGTTCGCGGACGCCACGGTCGCCGCCGAGCCGATCACCACCTACGCCGCCAACCACTCCGGCGCGGACGCCTACCGCAGGCTCGCCAAGGAGCTGATCTCCAGGGGCGGAGCGCCGTGACCCGCACCGCGACCGCGGCCGTCCGGGAGCGGTAGGTGCGGCTCGCTGTGAGCGGGGTCGACGACGGGGCGTCCACCTCCGTCGTCGCGGCCGGCGGAACAGCGGTGCAGGGCCCGCCCGTCTTCGCCGTCCGGCTGGTCAACTTCACCGGTCCGTTCGACCTGCTGCTGAACCTGATCTCCCGGCGGGAACTCGACATCACCGAGGTTGCCCTGGCCCAGGTCACGGACGAGTTCATCGCGCACATCCACGCGATCAAGGCTGCCGAGGGGGAGTGGAGGCTCGACGAGGCGAGCGAGTTCCTCGTCGTCGCAGCCACGCTGCTCGACCTCAAGGCCGCGCGCCTGCTGCCCTCGGGCGCCGTCGAGGACGAGGAGGACATCGCGCTCCTCGAGGCCCGCGACCTGCTCTTCGCCCGGCTCCTGCAGTACCGCGCGTTCAAGGAGATGGCCCGGCACCTCCAGGAGCGCTTCGGGGAAGAGGACACCCGGCATCCGCGGGAGGTCCCGCTCGAACCGGAGTTCACACGCCTCCTGCCGGACCTCGTCTGGAAGCACTCGCCCGAGGAATTCGCCGCCCTCGCCGCGCGGGTGCTCGTTCCGCGCGCAGAACCGAGGACGGACGTCGACATCGCGCACCTCCACGCGCCCGCCGTCAGTGTCCGGGAGCAGACCGAGGTACTGCAGGATCTCCTGCGCGGCAGGGGATCGGTCTCCTTCCGGCACCTCACGGAGGACGCCGGCCCGCGGCTGGTGCTGGTGGTCCGGTTCCTGGCGCTGCTCGAGCTGTTCCGCGACGGTGCGGTCTCGTTCGAGCAGGTGGCACCGCTGGCGGAGCTGCTCGTCAGGTGGAGCGCCGACGACGCGTGGTCCGCGGACCGGGTGACGAGCAGTTTCGAGGGTGACGACGCCGATGGACCCGACGGGGAGTCGGATGAGTGAGGACGTGCCCCTCGGAGCGGGGGACGACGGCGTCACCGCCGGCACGAACCCCGAGTCGGTCGACGATCTCCCCGGCGGGATGCGAGGTGCGGTCGAGGCAGTCCTGATGGTCGCCGACCGGCCGGTCACCGAGGAGCAGCTCGCGGCGACGTTGCAGCGGCCCACCGAGCTCGTGCGCGCGCTCCTGGTGGAACTCCAGCGGGAGTACGACGGCTATACTGGAGTCAATCCCACTGCTGTCGATCGGTCGATGGTGCGCGGTTTCGAACTGCGGAGCATCGCGGGCGGCTGGCGCATCTTCTCCCGGAAGCACTTCTCCTCCGTCGTCGCAGAGTTCGTGCTCGACGGACAGACGGCGAGACTCTCGCAGGCCGCGCTCGAGACGCTGGCAGTCATCGCGTACCGCCAGCCCGTGTCCCGGGCCCGGGTCTCGGCGATCCGGGGCGTCAACGTCGACTCCGTGGTCCGGACGCTACTGCAGCGCGGACTCGTCGTCGAGCAGGAGACCGACGCCGAGACGGGCGCCTCTCTCTACGGGACCACCACCCTCTTTCTGGAAAGATTGGGGCTGGGCAGCGTCGACGAGCTGCCCCGCATAGCACCCCATCTCCCGGGGCTCGAGAGCCTCGGTGAGTTCGATCAGACGATGTACTGATCCGCAGCGTGACCGCGGATCGAGCAGGCACGAGCAAGCACGAGCACGACCCTAGACGAAGGAAACACCCATGACGCAGCAGCCAGGATCCGCTTCCGGACGGAACGCTCCTCGGCGCGGTGGCGCGGCCGGGCGCTCGTCCGACGCCGCTCGCACGGGCAGGCCCTCGCAGCGCCGCACCGGCCAGGGCGGTCGCCCCACCGAGGGGCGGCCCTTCCGCGACCGCGACGAGCGGGCAGGCGCGCCGGACGAGCGCGCACCCCAGGATCGTGGCCGCGGACGTCAGCAACCGCGCGATGACAGCCGTGGGCAGAGTCGTGACGACAGCCGCGGCCAGAGCCGCGACGGTGGTCGGACCGGCTCGGGACAGGCACCCCGCCGCGACGCGCGTGCAGGGTCCGCCTCCGGCGGTCGCGATGCCGGTGGGGCCGAGAAGCGTCCCGCCGGTGACCGTGCGCGTGCCGCCGGTGGACGTCCGTCCGCGGGAACGCCGTCCGGCCGCTTCGCGAAGTCGACGGGTGGACGGGGCGGGTCACCCGCAGGCAGGTCCTCGACCGGTGCCGGCACGCGCTCGGGTGAGGGCGGTCAGCGCCAGCGGCCGGCGGGGGCGAAGGCCTTCGGCCGGGAGCGGTTCGGCCAGAACCTCGGGCCCGTGCGATCGTCGAGGCCGAAGGGCTCCGGCCGGCCGGCCGACCAGGTCGACGTGCACGATCCCGAGGGAGTCCGCCTGCAGAAGGTCATGGCTCTCGCGGGAGTCGCCTCGCGCCGCGTGTGCGAGGAGATGATCGAGGACGGCCGCGTCGAGGTGGACGGCACCGTCGTGACCGAGCTCGGCGTGCGGGTGGATCCCGCGAAGGTCGCCATCCACGTCGACGGCCTCCGGCTGCAGCTCAACGAGAACCTCAAGTACTACGTGTTCAACAAGCCCCGCGGCGTCGTCTCCACCATGGAGGATCCGGAGGGTCGCCGCTGCATCAGCGACTTCCTCAAGAACAAGGACAAGAGCGAGCGCCTGTTCCACGTCGGCCGGCTCGATGCCGAGACGGAGGGGCTGCTGCTCCTGACCAACGACGGCGAGCTCACCAACAGGCTCACCCACCCCTCCTACGAGGTGCCGAAGACGTACCTGGTGCAGGTCCGTGGTCCTATGCCGCAGGGCATCGGGGCGCAGATGAAGGAGGGCATCGAGCTCGAGGACGGCCTCGCGCAGGTCGATTCCTTCAAGCTCGTGGACTCCACCCCCGGGCACATCCTCGTCGAGGTGGTGCTCCACTCCGGCCGCAACCGCGTGGTCCGCCGCTTGTTCGACGCCGTCGGGCATCCGGTCGAGCGCCTCGTCCGGACCCAGGTGGGTCCCATCCGCGTGGGTGACCAGCGCCAGGGCAGCGTGCGCGTGCTCGGTCGCCAGGAGGTCGGGCACCTGCTGGCCGCCGTGGGTCTCTGACCCGTGGAGGTACGCACGGATCAGGGCACGCACCTCAGCGGGCCCGTCCTCGTCATCGGGGCCGGCCTGCTCGGGGCGAGCATCGGCCTCGGCCTGCGGGCCCGCGGACTCGACGTGGTCCTGTCCGACAGCTCACCCTCCACCGAGGCGGTGGCCCGTGACATCGGAGCGGGCCGTCTGCTCACCGACGTGGAGGCCGCGGGGGAGCCGTTCTCACCCGAACTCGTGGTCGTCGCGACCCCGCCGGACGTGACCGCCCAAGTCGTCGCCGGCGCGCTCGGTGCCTACCCGGGCGCCGTCGTGGTCGACATCAGCAGCGTCAAGGAGTCGATCCTCCATGCCCTGGAGACGGACGACGACGCCGTGCCGCACCTCGAGCGCTACGTCGGCACCCACCCGATGGCCGGTCGCGAACGCTCCGGTCCCGTGGCAGCACGCGCCGAACTGTTCACCGGTGCCCCGTGGGTGCTGTGCGCGCACGGGCGCAGCGGGTCCAGCGCGGTGCTGCGCGCGGAGTCCCTCGCCGTCGACCTCGGCGCCGTCCCCGCGCGCATGACCGCGGCGGAGCACGACGCCGCCGTCGCCCTCATCTCCCACCTTCCCCAGGTCGTCTCGTCCCTGGTGGCGAGCAGGCTGCAGGACTCCCCGCCACAGTCCCTCGCCCTCGCCGGCAACGGACTCCGGGACGTGACCCGCATCGCCGCGAGCGATCCCCGGCTGTGGGTGCAGATCCTCGCGGCCAACGCCGGGAGGCTCGTCGACATCCTGTACGGCGTGCGCGAGGACCTCGACCGGCTCATCGCGACGCTCGAGGACCCGACGGCCGGCGGCGCCCGGCTCGACATGGCCCAGCTGATGTCGGAGGGCAACGCGGGCCAGGCACGGATCCCCGGGAAGCACGGCTCGCCGCCGAACTCCTTCGCGCGCCTGATCGTGCTCGTCGACGACACCCCCGGGCAGATCGCGAGGCTCCTCACGGAGATCGGGCACACCGGCATCAACCTCGAGGACTTCCGGCTGGAGCACTCGCCCGGCCGTGAGGTGGGTCTCGCTGAGATCTCGGTGCTGCCGGGCAGACGCCAGGAACTGACGGAGTCCCTCACGCAGCGGGGCTGGAAGGTCGTGCAATGAGCAAGCTGTCATCCGTCGGGACGGGAATCGACACCGCGGCCGCCCACGAGGCCCTGTCCACGTTCCGGCTCGGCAAGTCCCTCGTCGTCGCGATCGACGGCCCGTCCGGGTCGGGCAAGTCGAGCGTCAGCCGGGAGGTGGCACGCCGCCTCCGCGCGGCCTACCTCGACACCGGCGCCATGTACCGCGCGGTCACGCTGCACTGCATCGCCACGGGCGTGGACCTGCAGGACGCCGCTGCGGTCGAGGCCGCGGCGCGCTCCATCGAGCTGTTCATCAGCACGAGCCCCGACCGCGAGTCCGTGACCGTCCGCGGGGAGGACGTCACGGACGCCATCCGGGAGCCCTCCGTGTCCTCGGCGGTGAGCGCCGTCGCGACGACCCTGGGGGCCCGCGCGGAGCTGATCCGCCGTCAGCGCGCCCTCATCGCGGGCGCGGGCCACCGGATCGTGGCCGAGGGCCGCGACATCACCACCGTCGTCGCCCCTGACGCCGAGGTGCGCATCCTCCTCACCGCGAGCGAGGAGGCCAGGCTACGACGGCGGGGCGATCAGCTCGGCGGGACACAGACCGACGCACAGCTGAAGCAGCAGGTCACGGAACGCGACGCCCGGGACTCCACGGTGGTCGAGTTCCATCAGGCGGCGGACGGCGTGGTCACTCTCGACTCCTCCGACCTCGACTACGAGCAGACCATCACCGCCGTGCTCGACATCGTGCGGTCCGTGGCTCATTGACCGCACGGAACCGCAGCGCAACCACCACGCACAGGGCTCGCGCCCGCCAGCGCCGTCGGGAGACGGCGAACACCAACCGAAGGAACCAACGATGAGCGAGAACCTTTCGCCGAACGCAGACGGCCACAGCGCCGGTGCGGACGAGGACTACGAGCCGGCCGGCGAGGACCAGGTCACGGAGCTGCTCGGCACCCTCGACGACGCCGAGGCCGACCAGCGTGCCGCCTCCCTGCGCGCGGGACTCGAGGACTACGAGCTCGACGAGGAGGACGCCGCACTCCTCGCGCGGCAGGACGAGGAGTACGAGGACGAGACGGAGGGCCGTCTCAACCCGGTCCTCGCGATCGTCGGGCGCCCCAACGTCGGTAAGTCGACCCTCGTGAACCGCATCCTCGGCCGCCGCGAGGCCGTCGTGGAGGACACCCCGGGCGTCACGCGTGACCGGGTGTCCTACCCGGCGCAGTGGACCGGCCACAACTTCACGCTCGTCGACACCGGCGGCTGGGAGCAGGACGCCAAGGGCATCAACGCGCGCGTCGCCGACCAGGCGGAGATCGCCGTCGACATGGCGGACGCCGTGCTGCTCGTGGTCGACGCGACCGTCGGGGCCACCGCCACGGACGAGGCCGTGGTGCGGATGCTGCGCCGCAAGAAGAAGCCCGTCATCCTCGTGGCCAACAAGGTGGACGACATCCAGAACGAGGCCGACGCCTCGGTGCTGTGGGGCCTCGGCTTCGGTCAGCCCTGGCCGGTGTCCGCGCTCCACGGGCGCGGGACGGGCGACATGCTGGACAAGGTCGTCGAGATCCTCCCCGAGTTCTCGGAGCACGGCGGCATCGAGCGCTCCGGCGGTCCGCGCCGCATCGCGCTGATCGGGCGGCCCAACGTCGGCAAGTCCTCGCTGCTGAACAAGCTCGCCGGGTCGGACCGCGTGGTCGTGGACCCCCTCGCCGGCACCACGCGTGATCCCGTCGACGAGATGATCGAACTCGGCGGGCGGACGTGGCGGTTCGTGGACACCGCGGGCATCCGCCGCCGCGTGCACATGCAGCAGGGCGCGGACTTCTATGCGTCGCTGCGGACGCAGTCGGCGCTGGAGAAGGCCGAGGTCGCCGTCGTGCTCCTCGCCGTCGACGAGGTGCTCAGCGAGCAGGACATCCGCATCCTGAACATGGCCATCGAGTCCGGCCGCGCCGTGGTGCTCGCCTTCAACAAGTGGGACCTGCTGGACGACGAGCGCCGCCGGTACCTCGAGCGCGAGATCGAGCAAGATCTCGCCCACGTGGACTGGGCGCCCCGCGTCAACATCTCGGCGCTGACCGGGTGGCACAAGGACCGCCTGGTGCCGGCTCTCGACGTCGCGCTCGAGTCCTGGGACCGCCGTATCCCCACCGGACGCCTCAACGCGTTCCTCGGCGAGCTCGTCGCGGCGCACCCCCACCCGGTGCGGGGCGGCAAGCAGCCGCGCATCCTCTTCGGGACGCAGGCCTCGAGCCGGCCGCCGAAGTTCGTGCTGTTCACCACGGGGTTCCTCGACCCCGGGTACCGCCGTTTCATCACCCGTCGCCTGCGCGAGACGTTCGGCTTCGAGGGCACGCCCATCGAGGTCAACATGCGCGTGCGCGAGAAGCGCAGCAAGAAGCGCTGACAGCATCCGGGCCGGTTCGCCGCTGTGCGGTCCGGGCCCGCGGATGCTGTATCGTAAACCGAGTGGTTTGGCCCTCGTGGCCGAGCCGATCGGGATGTGGCGCAGCTTGGTAGCGCACTTGACTGGGGGTCAAGGGGTCGCAGGTTCAAATCCTGTCATCCCGACACAGAACACGGAACGCCCTCCTTCGGGAGGGCGTTCCGTGCGTTCAGGGGTCGGTGCGGCGTCGTCGTCGGGCGCCCGCACCGACGGCGTCGTTCCCCCTCCACAGGTCGCCCTGCGAGCCGCGTCACACCCGCTCCGGTTGTGCCTATACTCGACCAGTACTTGTCCCGGGCAGCCTTCCGCGCCGCTGCCGGGCACCGCGTTCGAAAGGCGATCATGAGCACCATTCCCGACGGCCTCCGCTACACCGCCGAGCACGAATGGGTCAGTGAGCCGGCCGTCGACGGCACGGTCCGGGTCGGCGTGACCGATTTCGCACAGGATGCCCTCGGCGACGTCGTCTACGTGCAGATGCCCGAGGCGGGCACAGGCGTCACGGGCTCCGACGTCATCGGGGAAGTGGAGTCGACCAAGAGCGTCAGTGACATCTACGCCCCGGTCTCCGGTGAGGTCGTTGCGCGCAACGAAGCGCTCGACGACGACCCGTCGCTCATCAATTCGGATCCGTACGGGGAGGGTTGGCTGCTCGAGATCAAGGTCTCGGACGTCTCCGAGGTCCAGGGTCTGCTGAGTTCGGCCGCCTACTCCCAGCAGGTAGGCTAGCTCTACCCGACGTGGACGGCAGTGGAGGCGGCGCGGTCGGCGACGATCGGGACCGCATGCTGCAGGGGGAGGAACAACCGATGGTGCCAGACGTGAATCCAGCCGTGAACGGAGAAGAGCCGAGCATGACGTCTCCTGAGACAACGACGATCGGGTTGCCGCCCCAGACCGTCGAGGCGGAGCTGGAACGGCACCTCACGCGCGAGGAGCAGGCGTCCGTCGCGGCTCTTCCCTCCGGTTCCGCCCTGCTGATCGCCCACTCCGGCCCCAACGCGGGTGCCCGGTTCCTGCTCGACGAGGACATCACGAAGGCCGGACGCCATCCGAACGCCGACATCTTCCTCGACGACGTCACCGTCTCCCGCCAGCACGCCGAGTTCCGCCGCACGGACAACGGCTTCATGGTCGCGGACACCCGGAGCCTGAACGGGACGTACGTGAACAACGACCGCGTGGACGGCGTCGCGCTGCGCAACGGCGACGAGGTCCAGATCGGCAAGTTCCGTCTGACCTTCTACGCGGCGCGGAGCACGGCGGCGCCCGGCGCCCGGAACACGACCGCGCAGGCCTAGTCCGCTCCATGCCTGTCTCCCCCTCCGCCCGTCGTCCGGCCGGCCCCCTCGCCGCCACCGCGGGTACCGGTGTCCTGAACATCGGGGAAGTGCTCCGCGAACTGGCGGAGGACTTCCCGCAGGTCTCCGCCTCGAAGATCCGCTTCCTCGAGGAGAAGGGCCTGATCGCGCCGCAGCGGACCCGCGCGGGGTACCGCAAGTACGCGGCCCACGACGTCGAGCGACTCCGTTTCGTCCTGGCGCTCCAACGCGACCAGTACCTCCCGCTCAAGGTCATCAAGGACTACGTCGACGCGATCGATCGCGGGGAGAAGCCGGACTCGCTCCCCGGCGGGATGACGCTCTTACCCCGCATGGTGTCGGACCAGCTCAGTGGTGAGCTGACGGCGCGATCGCGCAGGCTGACCGCCGAGACGCTCGCTGCGGAGGCCGGCGCTCCACGGGAGCTCGTCGACGAACTCGTGAGCTTCGGACTCATCACCGCTGTGGACGACCGGTTCGACGAGCACGCCCTGAAGATCACGGTCGCCTGCGTTCAGCTCGAGAACCATGGCATCGAGCCGCGGCACCTGCGGCCGTTCCGCGCTGCCGCCGACCGCGAGCTCGGTCTCGTCGAGCGCGTCGTCGCCCCGCTGGCGTCGCGGAAGGACGTCGCGTCGAAGGCGCGGGCGGCGGAGAGGGCACGCGAGATCAGCGAGCTGTGCCTCGGACTCCACAGCGCTCTGGTACACAGCCAGATCGCCCGGATGGACAGTTAGGCGGCGCCCGTGATCGAGGTCGACGTGGTGGGCGTGCGGATCGAGCTGCCGTCCAACCAGCCCCTGGTGCTCCTCAAGGAGACCACCGGTGAGCGGCATCTACCCATCTGGATCGGCGCGCCCGAGGCGAGTGCGATCGCCTTCGTGCAGCAAGGCATCGTGCCGCCCCGCCCCATGACGCACGACCTCCTGGTGGACGTCGTGGCGGCCATGGGCAAGGAGATCACCGAGGTCCGGATCACCTCCGTCGAGGACACCGTCTACTACGCGTTGCTCGTCTTCTCGGACGGCGTCACCGTGAGTTCCCGGGCGTCGGACGCCCTCGCGATCGCCCTGCGGATCCCGTGCCCCATCTACTGCTCCGAGGACGTGCTGGCGGTCGCCGGTGTCGAGATCGCGGACGCGGACGACGACGACGCCGAGGAGGGCGCCTCGGAGGAGACCGCCGAGAAGGAGGTCCTCCAGTTCCGTGAGTTCCTGGCCGACGTCGAGCCCGAGGATTTCGAGCGGTGACGCGGGCCGCGCATCGGGCGGCGTTCACCGACCGACACGCGGACGGTTGCGGGGCAGCCTCTTTGACCTCGACCCTCCCGCGATCTAACGTCGGAGCATACAGTTCCCATTGCGTGCGTTGGGGGCCCGGGCGCACACTGAGTGCACACCCTGAGGCCCTGCCCGAACCGCAGACTTCCCCGGGAACGCGACGAGGAGGCAGCACGTGAGTCCGAAGGGTGACGCCGGCAAGGCAGCCAGCCCGGCAGGTGCTGGCATCCCGGCGAGCGCCCAAGGGCTCCTCTTCACGGAAGACCTCCCCGTTCTCGATGAGGACGCCGGGTACCGCGGCCCCACCGCCTGCAAGGCGGCCGGGATCACCTACCGTCAGCTCGACTACTGGGCCCGCACCGGTCTCGTGGAACCCGCCGTCCGCGGCGCCTCGGGCTCCGGGACCCAGCGGCTCTACGGCTTCCGCGACATCCTGGTGCTCAAGGTGGTCAAGCGACTCCTCGACACCGGGGTCTCGTTGCAGCAGATCCGCACCGCGGTGGAGCATCTGCGCGAGCGCGGCGTGGAGGACCTCGCACAGATCACCCTCATGAGCGACGGCGCCAGTGTCTACGAGTGCACCTCCGCCGACGAGGTCATCGACCTCGTCCAGGGCGGTCAGGGTGTCTTCGGGATTGCCGTGGGGCGCGTGTGGCGGGAGGTCGAGGGCAGCCTCGCCGCCCTGCCCAGCGAGCATGCTCCCGATCAGGCCTTCCCGGGCGACGAACTCAGCAAGCGCCGGGCCACGCGCAAGATCAGCTGATCACCGAGCAGGTCCGGTCACGAGCCGGGGGAGAACCTCACGCCTGACGGCGGGCGCTCCGGCTCCTCGTCCTTCCCGGTTTGACGACCCCGCTGAGCAGTTCGTCGAAGGATCTCGCCGCCGCCTGCGCGGACTCGCCGGGCCAGTGGTGCACCGCATGCGCCGCTCCCTGGATCTGCTGCCAGTCCGCATGATCCGCGATGGTGGGGCTCAGCAGCACGTCGCCGAACAGCTGACGCATCTCCTCAAGCCGGAAGACGTGCTCCGTCGACGCCGGGCGCACCCGGTTCGCCACGATGCCGGCCGTCTGCAGCGTGGGTGCGAACTCCTTGCGGAACAGGGCGAGCGCCCGCATGGTCCGCTCCGTACCGGCCACCGAGAACAGGCTGGGCTCGGCCACGAGGACCACCCGGCTGCTCGCCGTCCACGCCATGCGGGTCAATCCGTTGAGCGAGGGCGGGCAGTCGATGAGGACGAGGCCGTACCCGCTGACGCGTGAGAGGAGCGAGGCGAGGCGACGCTGGTCCCGTCGTCCGAGATCGGGGCGATCGTAGACACCCGAGTAGGCGGAGCCCATGGCGACGTCCAGGCGTGATGCGGCGGTTCCGCGCGCGGCGGCCGTCGCCACCCAACCGCTCGCCACCGTGTTCGCCGAGAGGTCGGCCCGTCGGGAGTTTTTGAGGAGGCGTCCGACGTCGGTCTGGCCCGACGGACGAACGGCGAGCCCCGTGGTCGCGTCCGCATGGGGATCGAGGTCCACCACGAGCGTCGGGATGCCGGCTGCGAGTGCCGCCGAGGCGAGACCGAGGGTCACGGAGGTCTTGCCGACGCCGCCCTTGAGGCTGCTGATGCTGACTACCTGCACGTGGTGGACCCATACCTCTTCTGTGCCGCAGCCGCGGGCGGCTGCTCGTTGATCTCCGACCATCATAGGTGCGCAGGCACCGCGACCGGTCGACGCGGCAGGGGACGGCGAAGCGACTCGTGCACACCGGGTGGCGTCATCGGCGGCCCGACAGCGCCGGGTGGGCGCGGCGGCGGCCCGTGTACGGGGTCTGACGACGGCGTGCCGAGTTGGTGACGCAGCGCACATCCGGTCCCTGTCTCACCGCGCGGGCCTACCAGTAGGATCGGTCCAACGTGCAGGACCCCGGTGATGATGCAGGAGTGCGATGTTCTCGAAGATTCTGGTAGCCAACCGCGGCGAGATCGCCATCCGGGCCTTCCGGGCCGGTCATGAGCTGGGAGCGAAGACGGTCGCCGTCTTCCCCCACGAGGACCGGGGGTCGATCCACCGCCAGAAGGCCGACGAGGCATACCTGATCGGTGAGGAGGGCCACCCCGTCCGTGCCTACCTCGACGTCGAGGAGATCATCCGGGTGGCTCGGGAGTCGGGATGTGACGCCATCTACCCCGGGTACGGATTCCTCTCCGAGAATCCCGGACTGGCCCGCGCGGCCGCTGATGCCGGCATCACGTTCATCGGTCCGCCCGCGGACGTCCTCGAACTCGCGGGCAACAAGGTCAAGGCGCTCGACGCCGCGCGGGCGGCGGGTATCCCGGTCCTGGCATCCTCGCGCCCCAGCTCCGACGTCGCCGAGCTGATCGCGGCCGCGGACGAGATCGGGTTCCCGGTCTTCGCGAAGGCCGTCGCCGGTGGTGGCGGGCGCGGCATGCGCCGTGTCGACACCCGGGATGCCCTTCCGGAGGCACTCGAAGCGGCGATGCGCGAGGCAGAGTCCGCTTTCGGCGACCCGACCATGTTCCTCGAGCAGGCCGTGCTCCGGCCCCGCCACATCGAGGTGCAGATCCTCGCGGATGCCTCCGGGAACGTCATGCACCTGTTCGAGCGGGACTGCTCGCTGCAGCGGCGCCACCAGAAGGTCATCGAGATCGCCCCCGCGCCGAACCTCGACGACTCGATCCGCCAGGCGCTCCACCGCGACGCCGTGAAGTTCGCGACGGCGCTCGGGTACGTGAATGCCGGCACCGTGGAGTTCCTCGTGGACACCGTGGGGGAGCGGGCCGGCCAGCACGTCTTCATCGAGATGAACCCCCGGATCCAGGTGGAGCACACGGTCACCGAGGAGGTGACCGACGTCGACCTCGTGCAGTCACAGATGCGGATCGCGGCGGGGGAGACCCTCGCGGACCTCGGGCTGAGCCAGGAGACCGTGACCCTGCGCGGCGCCGCGCTGCAGAGCCGCATCACCACCGAGGATCCCGCCAACGGCTTCCGGCCCGACGTCGGACGCATCACCGCGTACCGCTCGGCGGGTGGTGCGGGCGTGCGCCTGGACGGCGGCACGGTCTACGCCGGGGCGGAGATCAGCCCCCACTTCGACTCCATGCTGGTCAAGCTGACCTGCCGGGGCCGGGACTACCCGGCGGCCGTGACCCGTGCTCGGCGCGCCCTCGCCGAGTTCCGGGTGCGCGGTGTCTCGACCAACATCTCGTTCCTCCAGGCGGTACTCGATGATCCTGCGTTCATCGCCGGGGACGTGGCGACGTCCTTCATCGACGAGCGCCCCGAGCTCCTGACCGCCCGCGTACCCGCCGACCGCGGGACCAAGCTCCTGACGTGGCTGGCCGATGTCACCGTCAACCAGCCGCACGGTGCGCGCCCCGCCCACCTGGATCCCCGGGACAAGCTGCCGGCCGTCCCCGAGGACCAGCGGGACACCGCCCTGCCCTCCGGCAGTCGCCAGACGCTCCTCGACCTCGGACCGGAGGGGTTCGCGCGGTCCTTGCGCAACCAGACAGCGGTCGCCGTCACCGACACCACCTTCCGGGACGCGCACCAGTCCCTCCTCGCGACCCGCGTTCGCACGAGGGACCTCACCGCCGCGGGGAGCGCGCTCTCGCGGCTCACGCCGGGGCTCCTCTCCGTGGAGGCCTGGGGCGGAGCGACCTACGACGTCGCACTGCGCTTCCTCGGCGAGGACCCGTGGCAACGCCTCGACTCCCTGCGCCGTGAGATCCCGAACATCTGCCTGCAGATGCTGCTCCGCGGGCGCAACACCGTCGGCTACACCCCGTACCCGGAGGCCGTGACCGCGGCGTTCGTGCAGGAGGCGGCGGCGTCCGGGATCGACATCTTCAGGATCTTCGACGCGCTCAACGACGTCACGCAGATGGAGCCCGCCATCCGGGCCGTCCGCGAGACCGGTACGGCCGTCGCCGAGGCAGCGCTCTGCTACACCTCGAACATGCTGGACCCCGACGAGTCGCTCTACACGCTCGACTACTACCTGGAGCTGGCCGGCCGCATGGTCGACGCCGGAGCCCACATCCTCGCCATCAAGGACATGGCGGGGCTGCTCCGCCCGGCGGCTGCATCACGGCTCGTCACGGCGCTGCGTGATCGGTTCGACCTCCCCGTCCACCTCCACACCCACGACACGACGGGCGGTCAACTGGCGACACTCCTCGCAGCGATCGACGCCGGCGTCGACGCCGTGGACGTCGCGAGTGCCGCCCTCGCCGGGACCACCAGCCAGCCCTCCGCCTCCGCCCTGGTGGCGGCGCTGGAGCACACGCCGCGCGACACCGGCCTGGACCTGCAGGCGGTCTGCTCCCTGGAGCCCTACTGGGAAGCGGTGCGACGCATGTACGCACCGTTCGAATCGGGGCTGCCCGGTCCCACGGGCCGCGTGTACCGTCACGAGATCCCGGGCGGCCAGCTGTCCAACCTGCGCCAGCAGGCCATCGCGTTGGGTCTGGGTGAGAAGTTCGAGGCGATCGAGGACATGTACACGGCCGCGGACCGCATCCTGGGGCGTCTAGTGAAGGTGACGCCGTCGTCGAAGGTGGTCGGTGATCTCGCTCTCGCGCTCGTGGGCAGGGACGCGGATCCGGTCGCCTTCGAGCAGAACCCGCAGGATTTCGACATCCCGGATTCCGTCATCGGCTTCCTGAACGGGGACCTCGGGAACCCACCCGGTGGCTGGCCGGAGCCGTTCCGGTCCAAGGCGCTGCAAGGGCGCGAGGTCAAGCAGCAGATCGCCGAGCTCGCACCCGAGGACGCGGCGAAACTCGAGGGCTCCTCGGCCGAGCGTCGCGACGCGCTGAATTTGCTGCTCTTCGCGGGGCCGACGAAGGAGTTCAAGACCGTCCGCGACACCTACGGCGACGTCTCCCTCCTCGCCACGGCCGACTACCTGTACGGACTCCAGCCCGGCGTGGAGCACGAGATCGAACTCGAGAAGGGTGTGCGGCTCATAGCCACCCTCGAAGCGGTCTCGGACCCCGACGAGAAGGGCATGCGCACCGTGATGTGCACGCTCAACGGCCAGATGCGGCCCGTCAGCGTGCGTGACCGGAGCGTCGAGAGCGATGTCGTCGTCGCGGAGAAGGCCGATCCCTCCGTGCCCGGACAGATCCCTGCACCCTTTGCCGGGTCCGTGACGATCGGTCGCGCCGAGGGTGACACCGTCGCGGCGGGCGACACCGTGGCGACCATCGAGGCGATGAAGATGGAAGCGAGCATCACGAGCCCGGTGGCTGGAACGGTGCAGCGGGTGGCGTTCACCGGAGCGGGCCCCGCGCAGGGCGGAGACCTTCTCCTGGTGATCGCTCCCGCGTGATCACAGCTGCAGGCTAGAGTGAGCGGCTGGGATATCCATCTCGGCCGCTGCCCCGGTGCGGGAACGTCCGACCCGACGATGTAAGGAACCATGGCGAACGAGCAGAACGACTCCCCGGAACCTCGTGACCAGGCGGGCGACGACCCTGGTCAGGGTGTCCCCATCCTGCCGGGTGTCCCGTTCCTGTCGGATCAGGCGGACGGGGCCGCCTCGGCGGACCCGGCACGCGGAGCCGAAGGAGTGGACGACGCCGACGCGGCCGCGGATCTGGTCGGGGACACCGACGCGGCTCACACGACCGGCGAGATCGACCTGGCCGGCGTGGCTGGCGTGCCCGGCGAGACGGAGGTGACCGGTCCGGCGCCTGCGTCGGGGGCTGCCACGTCGGGCTCTTCCGAGCCGACGGTGATGCCGGGCGGCGATGACGTCGGTGAGTCCGCCGAGGAGCCACGTGGCTCCGATGATGGCTCCTCCGGCTCGGACTCTTCCGCCTCGGATCCCTCCGACCTCGACGGTGACGCCGCGGGCGGCAATCTGCCCGACGGGGACGCTCTCCGGGACAGCGACATCGGCCCCGGGTCCACGGATCGGTCGGACGGGATCGATCTGGACACGTTCGCCGTTCCCGTCGCCGCCGTGCCGCCGTCCGCGCTGCAGGGACCGACCATCAGCGTGCAGGCGCCGTCCGGTGTTGCCTACCCGGACATGGCGTCGGCGACCGCCGCACCGTCCGAGCCTGCGTCCGGCACCGGGGAGACGGGATGGCAGCCCTCGGGAACGCGCGCAGCCACCACCGGCTCGGCTGGTTCCGGCACCGCAGGTGGATCAAAGGAGGCCCGCCCGGCGTCCGGTACCGCTGATCGTGGCGGTGAGCGGAGCAGCCGCCGGGAGAAGGACGCCGGGCCGGAGCCCGCCTCGGCGCTCACAGCCGATCGCCTGCTGGCCGGGGTGGCCCGCCCGCCCACCTCGGGGTGGCGCCGCTGGCTCTACCGGTCCACCTTCGGACGGGTCAACCTGGGGGACTCCGACGCCGTACGCGTGCAGCGCGCCCTCGAGCACCGCATCGCCGTCCGGCTCGGGGACCGTACCCGGTACGTACCGGTGCTCTCACGCAAGGGAGGCGTCGGCAAGACGACCGTCACCACGCTGCTCGGCATGGCTCTCGCGGACATCCGGGAGGATCGCATCATCGCCATGGACGCGAATCCCGACCGCGGCACCCTCTCCGACCGTTCGCCCGGCCGCGCGGAGTTCACGGCGCGCCAGCTCGTGCAGAACCGCTACTCGATCGAGTCCTTCGCGCAGCTCGCCGGCTACGTCACGCGTGACGGGTCCCGCCTGCACGTCCTGGCCTCCGACACGGACCCGGCGGTGGCCCAGGCCTTCGACGACGCCGACTACTGGGCGGTGACGGACGTCCTCAGCCGGTACTACTCGGTGGTGCTGACGGACTCCGGCACCGGGATGGTGCACTCGGTCATGAAGGGGACCCTCGAGAAGGCCGACTCCGTGGTGCTGGTCTCCGGTGGGAGCGTCGACGAAGCCAGGCTGGCCTCGGAGACTCTCAGTTGGCTCGAGGCCCACGGGCGGCAGGACCTGCTGGCGAAGGCGATCGTCGTCATCAACCTCTCCTCGGGGAACGGTACCCAGGTGGACGTCTCCCAGATCGAGCAGCACTTCAAGTCACGTGTGAACACCGTGGTGCGGATCCCCTACGACCGTCACCTCGCCGAGGGCTCGCGGGTCGAGCTCGCCAAACTCACCCCGGCGACGCGCCGCGCGGTCACCGAGCTCGCTGCGCTGGTGGTGGATCAGCTCACGTCCTGAGCGCCGCTAGACTCCGGAGGTGACTCACTACGATCTCGCGATCATCGGCTCCGGTTCCGGCAACACCCTCATCACCCCCGACTGGGACGACCGCGACGTCGTCCTCGTCGAGGGCGGTACGTTCGGTGGCACCTGCCTGAACGTGGGGTGCATCCCCACCAAGATGTACGTGTATCCCGCCCACCTCGCGTCCTCGCCCTCGGAGTCCTCGCGGCTCGGCGTGGACCTGACCCTCGAGGGGGTTCGCTGGGAGGACATCCGTGACCGGATCTTCACGCGCATCGACGCGATCTCCCGTGGCGGCAGGGCCTACCGCGCGGAGGAGCTCCCGAACGTCACACTGGTGGAGGACTACGTCCGGCTGACGGGGGAGAAGTCCTTCGTCACCTCGTCGGGCGAGGAGATCACCGCCGATCAACTCGTCATCGCCACCGGTTCGCGAGCCGTCCTGCCGCAGATCCCCGGGATATCCCTGCCGCAGGTTCACACCTCGGACACGATCATGCGCCTCGACACGCGCCCCGAGCGGCTCCTGATCATGGGCGGCGGGTACATCGCAGCGGAGTTCGCCCATGTCTTCGGGTCCTTCGGCACCCGGGTGACCGTGGCCGTCCGATCGGACGCCATGCTCCGGCGGCTCGACACCACGGTGTCCGACGCCTTCACCGCCGAGGCGGCGCGCCAGTGGGACCTGCGCCTCAGCACCGACGTCACCGAACTCCGCGCGAACGACGACGGCAGCATCTCGGCGCACCTCAACGGTCCTGACGGCACGGTGACCCTCGAGGTGGATGCCGTCCTCGTCGCGGTCGGACGCGTCCCGAACACCGACCGCCTGGGCGCTGCCGATGTGGGCCTCGACGTGCACGAGGACGGCCGGCTGGCCGTCGACGAGTACCAGCGGGTGCTCCGCGACGGCCACCCCGTGGAGGGGCTCTGGTCACTGGGGGACGTGAGCAGTGCCTTCCAGCTGAAGCACGTGGCGAACCACGAGGCCAGGGTTGTCTCCCACAACCTGCTGCACCCCGGGCAGCTGCGCGCGAGCGACCATCGCTTCGTCCCGGCGGCCGTGTTCTCGCAGCCCCAGCTCGCATCCGTCGGACTGACGGAGGACGAGGCGGCGGCTGCCGCGGCCGCTTCGGGTACGGAGATCGTGACGGCCGTCCAGGAGTACGGGTCGACGGCGTACGGCTGGGCCATGGAGGACACGGTGGGCTTCGTCAAGGTCATCGCCGAGAAGACGACGGGCAAAATCCTCGGGGCACACGTGCTCGGTCATGAGGCGTCCATGATCATCCAGCCGGTCATCCAAGCGATGTCCTTCGGGCTCGACGCCCACACCATGGCGAGGGGTCAGTACTGGGTGCACCCCGCCCTCACCGAAGTGGTCGAGAACGCGCTGCTCAGCCTCGACATCTCACGCCCGAGTTCACCCGAGCTCACCCTGGCCGGCGCGGTGGCGCCGGGCTAGACCTTGGCGGCCGAGTAGATGGCTTCCACGACGTCCGAGTAGTCCTTCAGGACCTGCGCGCGCTTGATCTTCAGGCTCGGGGTCAGGTGGCCGGTCGTCTCCGTGAAGTCGGTCGGCACGATCCGGAACACCTTGATGGCCTCGGCACGTGAGACGGTCATGTTCGCCTGGTCCACGAGCTCCTGGATCTCCGAGAGGACCTTCGGGTGCTCGGCTGCCTGAGCCATGGTGGTCCCGGCGGGCAGCTGGTGCCGCTCGAGCCAGCCGGGAAGCGCCTCTTCGTCGAGGGTGATCAGCGCGGAGATGAACGGGCGCTGGTCCCCGAGGACCACGCACTGGGACACGAGGGCGTTGGCGCGGATCGCGTCCTCCAGCAGTGCGGGGATGACGTTCTTGCCGCTGGCCGTCACGATGATCTCCTTCTTGCGGCCCGTGATGCTGAGGAAGCCGTCGTCGTCCAGCTCGCCGATGTCCCCCGTGCGGAACCACCCGTCCACGAAGTTCTCCTCGGTGAGGTCCGGACGGTCGAAGTACCCCTTCATCACGCAGACGCCGCGCGTCAGGATCTCGCCGTCGTCCGCGATCTTCACCGCATTGCCGGGCAGGGGCGCGCCGACGGTGCCGATCTTGATGCGCTTCGGGGTGTTCACCGTGATCGGGGCGGTGGTCTCGGTGAGGCCGTACCCCTCGAGGACCATGAGCCCGATGCCGTGGAAGAAGTGGCCGAGGCGGTCGCCGAGCGGCGCCCCTCCGGAGACCGCGTGCTGCACGCGTCCACCCATCGCGGTGCGGATCTTGCCGTAGAGCAGGCGGTCGAACACGGCGTGCCTGACCCTGAGGCCGAGGGGGATCTTCCCGGCCTGCTCCGCCTTGGACCAGGCGATGGCGACGTCGGCGCCGGCATGGAAGATCTTGCCCTTGCCGCCGTCCTCGGCCTTCAGCATGGAGTTGTTGTACACCTTCTCGAACACGCGGGGTACGGCGAGGATGAAGGTGGGCTTGTAGCTCTGAAGGTCGGGAAGCAGGTTCTTGACGTCCGGCGTGTGCGCAACGGTGGCGCCGGCTGCGACGCAGAGCACGGAGATGAACCGTGCGAAGACGTGCGCGAGCGGGAGGAACATGATCGTCTGGGCGCCCTCGTGGGCCACCTCGGGCAGCGCGGCGGCGGCGTTCTCGGAGAGATCCACGAAGTTCCCGTGTGTCAGCTCGCACCCCTTCGGCTTCCCGGTGGTGCCGGAGGTGTAGATGATGGTTGCGACGTCGTCGAGGCCCGCGTAGGCACGGCGGTCCGCCAGCGTCTGGTCGTCCGTCCCGGCGCCCGCGGTACGGAGCGTGTCGAGACCGTTGCCGTCGAACTGCCACACGTGCTGCAGCGAGGCGAGGTTCTCGAGTGCCACGGCCTCGCGGACCACGTTCTCGTGACGGGCGGCCTCGACGAAGGCGCCCACCGCTCCCGAGTCACTCAGGATCCAGGCCACCTGGGCGGGTGAGGACGTCTCGTAGATCGGCACCGAGACCGCCCCGGCGAACCAGATGGCGAAGTCGGCGAGCGACCATTCGTACCGCGTCCGCGCCATGATGGCCACGCGATCACCGGGCTGGACGTCCGAGGCGATGAGGCCCTTCGCCACGTCCTCGACCTGGCGGCGGAACTCGGTGGCCCTGATGTCCGTCCACTCGCCCGACGCACCCTTGACCGCGAAGAGCGCGGGGTTCGAGGGCTTGGTCGCCTGCCGGATGACGAGATCCGCGGTGTTGGTCTGGCGGGGGACGTCCACGAGGACGGGAACGCTGATGTCGCGCACGATAGCTCCTTCGATATCACCACAATCGCGGTCGCATCAGCCTATAGGCAGATGGACGCCGTGCACCGTCCCGTACTGTACGAAACGGTAACTATGGCGGGCTTCCTGCCCTACCGACGAAGGGAGCGCCGCATGGCGATCACGCCCGAACCGGCTGCGGCCCGTTCGCGACGCCGCAGACGGGACCGGTTCCTGCCGGCGTCGGGTGCAGGCCCGCTGGGTACCGCCGTTCCGCGGAGCGCGTTCCCGAACCCCACCCGCAGGGGGCTCGCGGTCGGGATCGACATCGGGGGGACGAAGGTGGCGGCGGGTGTGGTCGACGTCCATGGCCGGATCCTCGCGGACGCCCGTCGCGCGACCCCCGGTCACGACCCCCGGGCGGTCGAGGCGGTCATCGCCGAACTCGTCGCGGAGCTGTCCGAGCAGTTCCGCGTGCGCTCCGTGGGTATCGGCGCCGCGGGGTGGATGGATCCGACGAACAGCACGGTCCTCTTCAGTCCGCACCTCGCCTGGCGCAACGAGCCCCTCCGGCACAACCTCGAGAAGCTGCTGCGTCGACGCGTCACGGTGGTGAACGACGCCGATGCCGCTGCGTGGGCCGAGTGGCGGTTCGGCGCGGGTCGGGGTGAGTCGAGGCTCGTCTGCGTGACCCTCGGTACGGGCATCGGCGGCGCCATGATCATGAGCGGGCGTGTGGAGCGCGGTCGCTTCGGCGTGGCCGGGGAGTTCGGCCACCAGATCATCGTCCCCCAGGGGCACCGCTGCGAGTGCGGGAACCGCGGGTGCTGGGAGCAGTACGCCTCCGGGAACGCCCTCGGTCGGGAAGCGCGCGAACTCGCGGCGGCGAACTCGCCGGTCGCTCAGGCCATCATCGGCGCGGCCTCGGACGGCACGCCCATCACCGGTGCCCTCGTCACCCGGCTGGCGATGGAGGGCGATGCCGCCTCGCGCGAACTCGTCGACGACGTCGGGCAGTGGCTCGGCCTCGGCCTCGCCAATCTGGCGGCGGCGCTCGATCCCGGGACGTTCGTGATCGGCGGGGGACTCAGCGCCGCCGGGGAGTTGCTCCTCGACCCGGCGCGGCGGGCCTTCGGACGGAACCTCACCGGGCGCGGGTTCCGCCCGGCGGCACGGCTCGAGCGGGCCGCGCTCGGTCCCGAGGCCGGTCTGATCGGAGCTGCGGACCTGTCGAGGCAGCTCTCGCGCGCCACCGCCTGATCGCCGCCGCTCGAGCACCGGCATCGACGGCAGGCCGCATGGCGGGCACCATTGTTCGGCATCGACGGCCGGCCGCGTCGGCCGGCACCGACGGCCCCGACGGCCCCGACGAACGATCACCTCGGTCGACCGGACACTCCGTCCGTCCGTCTATCCGTGCGTCGGTCCATCCGTCCGTCCGTTCGTCGGCGCTCAGACCTCGGCGCCGTCGTCCCCGATGTCACGGTGCTTCGGCAACTTCGTGATGAGGTAACCCGCTCCGGCGAGGAACACGACGAGGATGCCGAGCGTCGCACCGAGGGGTGCACTCCGCCAGAACATGGCGATGAGGAGTAGCGCGATCGGCCCGCCGGCGGCGCCGACCCAGGCGAGGACCGTGAGGGGCTCGCCCGTGCCGAGCGGCGGCGGTTCTTCGGGGACGAAGCCCTCGTCGTCGTCGAGCACGTCGCCGTCGTCGGGTGCGCTGTAGTCGCGCGGTCCGCGGGAGCCGAATGGTTGGTTGCGGAAGATCGCCTCGGCCCGCTCGCGGTCGGTCGGCCCCGGCCGGTCCGCCGACGGTGCTCTTCCGGCGTCGGCCCCGCCGCCGTTCTCCGGCGCGATCGGCCGCGGGGTCTGATTGTCGTCGGCGAGGGGGGGCGCCGGTTGCGGTGACGCGGCAGGCTCGTCCTGCGCGGCCGGAGCATGGTCAGGAGTGGTCGCCGACGACTCCGCGGTCGTACTTTCCAGACGCGCGACGAGGTCCTGCCAGACGGCGTCGTCGGTGGATTCGTTCGGTTCCTGACCTCGGTGGCCCATGCGTTGCTACCTGCTGTCGGGGTGCGGTGGCTCGGGTCGGCGGACGTCCGACCGTTCTCTCGGGATTCCGAGGGCGTGCACCTCCCATCGTGACCACCCGCGCCCGCCGCGTCAACCGGTGTTCAGTGTGTCGATCGGCGCCGTTCGTGCTTGCGGCGCCGATCGGAGAGCAGCCCTAGAGTAGGCTTCCGAATGAAGAAACGGGCGGCAGGCACACGTCGCGCCGTCCATCCAGGAAGGCTGGCAGCGTGTTCTATTGGGTGATGAAGCGGATCATCGTCGGTCCGATCCTCAACCTTCTGTTCCGGCCCTGGGTGAAGGGCCTCGACAACGTCCCGGCAACCGGCCCCGCGGTCTTCGTCAGCAACCATCTCTCCTTCTCCGACTCCATCTTCCTGCCGATCGTGGTACCGCGGCCGGTGGTGTTCCTCGCGAAATCGGAGTACTTCACGGGGAAGGGCATCAAGGGACGGCTGACCGCCCTGTTCTTCCGGCTCTCCAACCAGCTCCCGATGGATCGCTCCGGCGGAGCGGCGTCATCCTCCTCGCTCACCGCAGGCATGGACATCCTCAACGAGGGCGGCATCCTCGGGATCTACCCCGAGGGCACGCGCAGTCCTGACGGACGCCTGTACCGGGGGAAGACCGGCGTGGCCAAGCTCGTGCTCGCCACGGGCGTACCCGTCATCCCCGTGGCGATGATCGGGACCGACAAGGTGCAGCCCATCGGGCGACGGATCCCCAACATCCGCCGCGTGGGCATCATCATCGGTGAGCCGCTGGACTTCGCCCGGTACCAGGGTCTCGAGGACGACCGCTTCGTGCAGCGCTCCGTGACCGACGAGATCATGTACGAGCTCATGCGCCTCTCCGGGCAGGAGTACGTGGACGCGTACGCCAGCACCGTGAAGGAGCGGCTCGCGGCCGAGAAGGCAGCCGGACGGAAGACCCCGAAGCCCGGCGCGGACAGTCGCCGTGCCGCCGTGAGGATCTCACCCGATGCCGCGCCCGCGGTACCGTCGGCGCCGGAGCCGGGTGCGGTCACCGAGATCGGGCGTCCCGCGGTAACCGATGCTCCTGCGCCCACGTCCACGGATGACGCCCGAACCGGTGGGCGGTCCGCCAGGCGCCGTCGGGCCGACAAGGACGCCGATCCGGCGGGCAGATGACCGTGACGGGCGGATGACGCCCGAATCGGGGAGCGGGCCGCGGCCCCGTAGAATCTGGCTGTGACTGATTCCCTCGCTCCCGCCCTCCCGCGCACCGCTGCACCCACCGCTTCCGTGACCGACGGCCTCGATGCCTGGCGTTCCATGGCCGCGGTGCAGCAGCCCTCGTGGCAGGACCCGAGCGTGTATGCGGCCTCCGTCAAGGAACTCTCCACACTGCCCCCGCTCGTCTTCGCCGGCGAGGTCGACGTCCTGCGCGAGCGCCTCGCGGCCGCGGCGCAGGGCAAGGCCTTCCTCCTCCAGGGCGGCGACTGCGCCGAGACGTTCGACGGCGCCACCGCGGACAAGATCAGCGCTCGCGTACGGACCATCCTGCAGATGGCCGTCGTCCTGACCTACGGCGCATCGCTCCCCGTCATCAAGATGGGGCGTATGGCCGGGCAGTTCGCGAAGCCGAGGTCCTCGAACGACGAGACACGCGACGGCGTGACGCTTCCCGCGTACCGCGGTGACATGGTCAACGGGTACGACTTCACGCCCGGGAGTCGTGGACACGATGCGTCCCGGATGGTGAAGGCTTACCACACGTCCGCATCGACCCTCAATCTGATCCGTGCGTTCACGCAGGGGGGCTTCGCCGATCTCCGGTTGGTGCACCACTGGAACAAGGGTTTCATGGCGAACCCCGCGCACTCCCGCTACGAGTCCCTGGCCAGGGAGATCGACCGCGCGGTTCGCTTCATGGACGCCTGCGGAACGGACTTCGAGGCGCTGAAGCGTGTCGAGTTCTTCGCCAGCCACGAGGCTCTGCTCCTCGACTACGAGCGCGCCCTCACCCGGATCGACTCGCGTACGTCCCTGCCGTACGACACCTCCGCGCACTTCCTGTGGATCGGCGAGCGCACCCGCGACATCGACGGAGCGCACGTCGACTTCCTCTCCCGCGTGCGGAACCCCATCGGCGTGAAGCTCGGCCCGACGACGTCGGGTGACGACGCGCTCGCTCTCATCGACAAGCTCGATCCGGAGCGCGAGCCGGGCCGCCTGACCTTCATCACGCGCATGGGCGCACAGAACATCCGTGAGCGTCTGCCCACGCTGGTGGAACGCGTCACCGCCTCCGGCGCGCAGGTCCTCTGGGTCACGGATCCGATGCACGGCAACACCGTGACGAGCCCGAACGGGTACAAGACCAGGAACTTCGACGACGTCATCGACGAGGTCCGCGGCTTCTTCGAGGTACACGACTCCCTCGGGACGTTCCCGGGCGGCCTCCACGTCGAGATGACGGGCGATGACGTCGCCGAGTGCCTCGGTGGGGCGGACCCGATCGACCAGGAGGCCTTCGTGGACCGGTACGAGTCCGTCTGCGACCCGCGCCTGAATCACATGCAGTCGCTCGAGATGGCCTTCCTGGTGGCCGGCGCCCTCTCCAAGGGGTGAGGCTCGGATCCGCGTGCAGTGGATCCGTCCCCGGATAGCGGTCAGGTGACGGTGATCCGGACGGTGGTTCCCTCGGGCTGGTCGCCGGTCCTGCTCTGGCCGGCGACCAGCCCGAGCACCGACCCGCCGAAGGTGTAGTCGATCTCCACGACGAAACCCGCGTCCTCCAGGGTGCTCACCGCCCGCTCCTCGGACAGCGAGAACACGTTCGGGACCTCCACGAGCCGGGGGCCCAGCGAGAGCGTGAGGGTCACGGGGGTCCCGCGGGCGACGTCGACACCCACCGGGGTCTGCGCGACCACCGCACCTTCCGGGACGGACCTGCTGAACTGCGGTGCGTCGCCCACCACGGCGTCGAGCCCGGCGGTCTCGAGCGCGGCGACCGCCTCGGCCTCGGGCCGACCGGTGACATCGGGCACGGCGACGGGTGCCGGTCCGCGTGACACCGCGAGATCCACGGGGGAGTCCCTCCGGAGCTCCGTGCCCGGAGGGGCGGACTGGCGCAGCACCTCTCCCGGGGGCACGGTCGCACTGAACTCCTCGGCGAGATCGCCGACGGCGAGTCCCGCGGCGCCGAGCTCCGAGGCGGCGCCCACCTGCGTCATCCCGACGAGGTCGGGCACCCCGAACAGTTCGGGACCCTTGGAGACGATGAGCTGGACGCGCTCGTACCGCCGGACATCCGAGAAGGCGGCGGGATCGGTGCCGATCACGAGTCCGGCGACGACGTCGTCGTGGAACACCTCCTGGGTGGAGAGGGAGGCCAACCCCTCTCCGTCGAGCGCTGCTCGCGCGTCCGCCAGGGAGGCGTTGGCGACGTCGGGCAGGGCGACCACTCCGGCCGGCCCTGCACCGAACAGCCACCCCAGCCCGGCGACGAGACCTGCCAGCACCACGAGGAGGACCACTACCACGCGGACGAGGCGTCGGGTGCCGCGCCCCTGGAGCGACTTCTGCGGCCGTTGGGCCTGCTTCGCCTGCTGGCGTCGGCTGAGGGGGCGGGGCGCGGGAGTATCCCGTCGGTCCTTTCGGTCGTCCGTCCGCTCGCCGTGCCGGTCAGTGCTCGGGAGCGCGGGCCCGGTGGATCCCCAGGGCGCCCCGGGTGCGGCTGATCGCTCCCGCATGCCGTCTGTATCGACCGACCGGCGCGGCGCGCCCTGATCGGCGGTCGGGGACGTCGTACCCAGTCGAACGGTCCCGTTCACGGCTGACGACGGCGGAGTCACCGGCATCGTCCCGAGGACGCGGGTAGCGGACTGATCACGGTCGACGACGCCCGTGTGATCGTCCTGGTCGTACTGGTCGGACCGACCACCGCGGTCGCCGCCTCCCAATCGTCCCGAGCGACCGAGGATCTCCGTCGCATCCGCTGACCGCGGCCGAACGGGCGCTGACGCACCGGTGCGCGACCAGGTGTCACCCGTGCCCAGGCCGACGCCGTCCGCGCCGTCGGACGGGAGGCGTGAGCTCCCGGTGCGCGCTCGACCGTCGTCCGCTCGTCGGTCGAGCCCTCGCAGCGCCTCGGTCGGTGCGCCGGCGGGCGCGCCGGCAATCGGCCCACCGAGGGGAAGGGGCGGCACGACGGCGGCGGTCAACTGGTCCTGGCCGGTCACCTCGTAGCGCGCGTCCGCGGCTGTGTAGTCGAGGTCGGCGTCGGGGAGCGTATCCCGGATGTGCTGCAGTTCGCCGAGTAGTGCCGTCCCGTCGACGGGGCGGTCCTCGGGATCCCGTGCGGTGCACCAGAGCACGAGTTCGTCGAGGTCCGTGGCGAGGCCCGGCAGGAGCACCGACGGCGCGGGTACCTCGGACTGTGCGTGCTGCAGGGCCACCTGCACGGGCATGTCGCCCGTGAACGGCTGACGCCCGGTCAGGAGCTCGTAGAGCATGATGCCGGTCGAGTAGATGTCGCTCTGCGCCTCGGCGGGCTGACCCAGCACGAGCTCGGGGGAGAGGTAGGCGACGGTACCGACGAGGGTCGCGGTGCCCGTGGCCGCGGAGACCGCGCGCGCGAGGCCGAAGTCGGCGATCTTGACCTGCCCGGTCGCGGACAGCAGGACGTTCTCCGGTTTGACGTCGCGGTGGATGAGCCCGGCCTCGTGCGCTGCGGCGAGACCCTTCACGACGTCGTCGAGGTATCGCAGGGCGTCCCGTGGTGTGAGCCGACCCTGGTCGCGCAGGACGTCCCGGAGGGTCCTGCCCTGCACGAACTCCATGACGAGGTAGGCGACTGTCTGCCCGTCGACGTCGTCCACGCCCTGGTCGAGCACACCGACCACGTTGGGGTGCGAGAGCCGCGCAGCGGATTTCGCCTCCTGCTCGAAGCGGTCCACGAAACCGGGTTCCTCGGCGAGGTGCGGGTAGAGGACCTTGAGGGCGACGCGGCGGTCGAGCCTGCGATCCGTGGCGAGGTAGACCGTCGACATCCCGCCACGCGCCAGCCGCGAGTGGACGGTATACCGGCCGTCCACGACCACTCCCTCGAGGGGGTCCCTGCGTTGCTGGTGCACCTTCCGATAGTAGACGGCGGCATGAGGAGGGGGCAGGACCACCACGCGTCCTGCCCCCTTCCTAACCGGCGTCGAGCTGATCGACGCCGGTCCGCACCCCTCCTAGCGGAAGTTCCCCTGGTGCGCCTTGATGGCCGCGACGTACTGCTTGGTGTCCTCGAACATGCCCCGCGACTGGACCGAGTACGCGCCCTGGTAGTAGGAGGCGATCGCGATGTCGAGTGACGGGCTGGTGCGGACGAGCGAGCGGATGATGGCGACGCCGGCGGTGGCGTTGTCGTAGGGGTCCAGCAGGTTCAGCTTGCGGCCCACGAGATCGCCGGCCCACTGCCCCGAGGACGGGATCACCTGCATGGTGCCGATGGCGTTCGCGGGGGAGACGGCGCGCTGGTTGAAGCCGGACTCCTGGTACGCGAAGGCGAGCGCGAGGCTGGGATCGACGCCCATCGAGCGCGCCGTGTCCGCGACGATCTGCTTCATCTCGGCCTGCGACGGCGCCGGCAGGGAGTTGAGGAGGGCCTTGTTCGCGTTGGCGTCCGCGACGACCTTGTCCGGGTAGGTGTAGCCGAGGAAATTCGACGGCACGAGGTTCCCCGGCGCCGGTGCAGGCGCGGTCGGCGTGCTGCCACCCTGGTTCCCACCGGGGAGGGTGAGCTTCTGTCCGGGGAAGATGACCGTCGTCATGGACATCTTGTTCGCGGCCAGCAGGTCGGGGAGGCCGACCTTGTTGCGGGCGGCTATCGCGCCGAGGGTGTCGCCCGGCTTGACCGTGTAGGAGCCGGCAGCCGGTGCAGGTGCCGGTGCCTGTGCAGGCGGGAGCGCCTCCGGAGGCGTGCCCTGGGTGGTCACGGACCCCGCGAGTTTGAGGGTCTGTCCGGGGTAGATGATCGAGGTCATCGACAGGGTGTTGGCCGACAGCAGGCTCTGCAGGCTCACGCCGCTGCGCGATGCGATCGCGCCGAGGGTGTCGCCCGGCTTCACGGTGTACGTACCCGAGGGAGCGGGAGCGGGAGCAGGAGCGGGAGCAGGCTTACCGGGGGTCGGGGCCGGTGCGGGTGCGGTGCCACCGACGGTGAGCTTCTGGCCGGGGTAAATGATCGAGGTCATCGAGAGGTTGTTGCCGGTCAGCAGGCTCTGCAGGCTCACACCGGCGCGGGCGGCGATCGCCCCGAGGGTGTCGCCGGGCTTCACCACGTAGGTGCTGCCCGACGCCGGAGGTGCTGCAGCCGGACCCGGTGCCGCTGCAGGCTTCTCCGCGGGTGCGGCACCCTCTGTCAGCCTGACCTTCTGGCCCGGGTAGATGACGGTTCGTGCATCCATGCGGTTCAGCGTCAGGACGGCGTTGGTGGTGAGGCCGTGGCGCTGCGCGATGGCGGTGATCGTGTCCCCGGGCTTGACCGTGTACTCGGCGGGCACGGCTTTGGCGGGCACGGCTTTGGCGGGCACGGCGACGCGCTGCACGGGGACCAGTCCGGCCACGAGGGCCGCGGGGACGGTGGCACGCGCGGGAGCGAGCAAGGCCGTCCCGACCGTCGCGCCGCCGACCTGCCGGGCCGCGGACACGGACTGCGACGCGGGGGCCGCCGCGGCGGGGTTCGCCAGAGCGACGGAGGACAGGATCACCGCCGGAAGGGCGGCCGTGGTCACGGCGACGTTCAGGCGTCGCGAGCCGTCGGTCCCGGATCTCCTGCGGGAGCCGTTCAGCGGTGCGTCTGATCGCTGGGCAGTCATGTTTCGTTCCTCGTCTGTTGGCGGCCTGAGTCCGCGCGGACGCACGGACCCGAGCCTTCCGATGGTGAGACCGGACGCGGGTACGTGCTGAGATGATGTGTCACGTGATGTTGGTGTTACTTGTGTGACTCCTGTGAACTTACACGATGCGATCACTAACACAAGAGGCTGTAAATACAGGAGATGCTCAAGATCGGCGTGTCGCAACCTGCGCGCCAGCGTGTCGTCCCGGAGATTCCCGAGTGCGGGCATAGGGGGCCGGGTCGAGGCCAGGAGCTCCAGGCGGAAGCGCCGTCGTCCTTCGGCATTCAGCCGGTGCCCGCGCCCGTCCGACACCCCACCACGCGGTGACGACGGCGAAGATGGCGAGGACAGCCGGTGCGCCGTCCGCGTGCCGTCCTAGGTGGAGTTGGTTCCTGGGGCGTGGCACCCTTGATCCGTGACCGAACTCGAAGAACTCGTCCCTGCCTGGCTCAATCTCCCCGATGTGGCCCAGACCCTGGGTCTCCCCATCACGCGCGTGCATTCCCTCATCAGTGAGCGCGCCCTCGTCAGCGTCCGCGTGGGCGAGCGGAAGATCAGGAGCGTTCCCGCCGACTTCCTCGTGGACGGTGCGGTGCTCGACAGCCTGAAGGGCACGGTGGTGGTGCTCGCGGATTCCGGCTTCGGCGACGAGGACATCATCCGCTGGCTCTACACCGAGGACGAGTCCCTCCCGGGCCGACCCGTGGACGCCCTGCGCGAGGGACGGAAGACCGAGATCCGACGTCGCGCCCAGGCAGCCGCCTGGTAGGACGCCGACGGCGCCGCGACGTTTGTGCTGTCAGGCGGAACGCGTGACAGCAGCCTCCGCCAGGAGGCCCAGTGCTTGCCGGGGGAGCGCGCTGATCGCCAGCTCGTCGAGAGCACGGAAAGCCTCGGTCGACCTGTCCAGGATCAGGCGTTCGGTCTCGGCGAGCGCGCCGGTGTCCTGGATCATGCTGCGGAGTTCCGCCACGGCGTCGTCGTCGAGCTCGGTGTCACCAAGCATCGTGTTGATGGTGCGGCGGGCGGACTCGTCAGCGGCTCCGAGAGCGCGGGCGATGAGGAAGGTGCGCTTGCCCTCCCGGAGGTCATCGCCGGCCGGCTTGCCCGTCACCTCGGGGTCCCCGAAGACGCCCAGCACGTCGTCCCGCAACTGGAAGGCCTCCCCGAGCGGGAGCGCGAAGGCGGAGTAGGCCGCAAGGAGCGTCGGGTCGGCCCCGGCGAGGGCGCCGCCGATCATCAGGGGGCGTTCCATCGAGTACTTCGCGGACTTGAACCGGAGGATGTTGAGGGCCCGCCTCTCCGCCTCCGCCGGCGTCTGGTCCGGCCCCACGGCCTCCTCGAGGAGATCCAGGTACTGCCCCGCCATGACTTCCGTCCGCATGCGGTTGAAGATGACGCGCGCGTTCTCGCCGGCGTCCGAGCACGCCGTGGTGAACAGCTCCTCACTGAACGCAAGGCACAGGTCGCCCGCCAGGATCGCTGCGGACACGCCGAAACGCTCGGCGTCGAGGTGCCACCCACCGGAGCGGTGCCGCGCGCTGAACTGGCGGTGCACGCTCGGCCGGCCGCGCCGGGTGTCGGAGCGATCGATGATGTCGTCGTGGATGAGCGCGGCGGCCTGGAAGAACTCGAGAGCGGTGCCGGCGATCACGGGTGCCGCGGCCGCGGGAGACCCCCCGGCCGCCCGCCATCCCCAGTAACACAGGAGGGCCCGCATCCTCTTGCCCCCGCCGGTGAGGGTCGCGATGCTCGAGATGAGCGGGAGGGACTCGTCCGAGATATCGGAGAGGACCGAGCGCTGTTCCGCGAGGAAATCCTCGATCGTCCCGGTGAGGCGGAGGCGGAAGCGTTCCTGCTCCGACGCGATGGTGTCGATGGTGTCGGAGTCGCCACCCTGTTCAGGGGCGGCGGGTGCGGACAGCATGGATCTCCCGGGCGGCTCGTCTGGTCGTGGAGTCCCCACTCTATCGGCCCGCGCGACGGCGCCTGCCTCGCGCGGGCCGAGGTGCTCCGCCCGCCCGGCAGCGCGTCCCGACTGTCGGTGCCGATGCGTACGCTTCTGGTGTGGCTGGACTTCAGGAGGCGAACGCGGCGGACCACGCCGAATGCCATATCCTCCACGTCGACATGGATGCGTTCTTCGTGTCCGTGGAACTGCTCGATCATCCGCACCTGAGAGGCAAGCCCGTGGTGGTCGGTTCGCCGTCCGGCCGATCTGTGGTCCTCTCCGCCTCCTACGAGGCCCGGCGCTACGGAGTGCGTTCGGCCATGCCGATGTCGATCGCCCGGCGACGGTGCCCCGACGCCGTCATCCTGCCGCCGCACCAACGCCGGTACTCCGAGGTGTCGAAGGACATCATGCGGATCTTCCGCTCGATCACCCCCGAGGTGGAGCCGCTCAGCGTCGACGAGGCGTTCCTCGATGTCGCTGGCTCCATGCGCCGCCTCGGCGCCCCGCGTGCCATCGGCGAGCAGATCCGCCGGGAGATCAGTTCGAGTCTCGGCATCACGGCGAGTGTGGGGGCCGCGAGCACCAAATTCGTGGCGAAGATCGCCTCGACCCGCGCCAAGCCCGACGGACTGCTCCTCATTCCGGGTGATCAGACCGTCGCGTTCCTGCACACCCTCCCGGTCTCCGCGCTCTGGGGGGTCGGGGCGAAGACCCAGGAGGTTCTCGCGCGCATCGGGATCAACACGGTCGAGGACGTCGCCCATACCCCTGTGTCGACCCTTCGGCGCCTCCTCGGCGCGTCCGGCGAGCACGTCCACCACCTGGCCTGGGGGCGGGACCCCCGGCGGGTGGTCGTCGCCCGCCCGGAGAAGAGCATCGGGGCCGAGGAGACGTTCTCGCACGACATCTCCGACTCCGACGTCCTCCGGCGTGAGTTGCTCAGGCTGGCCCACCGCACGGGAGCCCGGCTGCGCGCCTCGGGATACCGGGCCGGCGGAGTGGCGCTCAAGGTCCGCTACGCGGACTTCTCCACACTCACCCGGTCGAGGAAGCTCGACGAGCCCGTCGACAGCGCGCACGCGCTGTACCAGGCGGCGATCGGCCTTCTGTCCGTCCTGGGTGAACGGCCCATGGCCGTCCGGTTGATCGGTCTGCGCGCCGAATCCCTGGAGGTCGGGGGAGACGGGTCGACGCAGCTGACGATCGATCGCCGCGACGACAACTGGCGTGTCGCCGAGCGCGCGCTCGACGACGTCAACCGCAAGTTCGGCGACGCCGGCGTCAGACCTGCAGGGCTCCTCCCGACCCGTGGGCGGATGCCGACGGGGGAACGCGGAACGGAGGGGGCGACGACGACCGCAGGGCCTCGGGTTCCCGGTCCGGAGGAGCGCACGCAGCCGGAGTCACGGGAGCGGAGGCCACCGGCGTCGGGGGAGCGGCGCCGATGACCGGAACGACTCCGTGGAAGAGCTCGCTGGAGCACCGGCGGGCGCTCCACGAGGTTCCTCGGACGGCCCTCGTGGAGCGCGGCCGCGGCCCCGGGAGAGGACCGGCCCGCAGCGTTCGTCCACAACGGTCGCAGCGGTCTATCACCGGCCCGGCGGGCGCATCAACCCCCGCATTGTGACTTTGCACCCACCGCGTAGCAAACTAGTCTGGAATCAGGTAATCCACCTGCGGCCCAACGTATCCACCCCGTTCCTCAGACCCGGTCCAATGACCGCGATGTCGGGAACCCGGAGGGCATTCGGGGCGTTGGAGGATTGAAGGAACGTCGGCACCCATATCAAGGAGGCGGTCATGGCACTCTCGGAACACGAGCAGAGGCTGCTTGATCAGCTGGAACAGCAGTTGCACGCCGACGATCCCAAGTTCGCGCACTCCATGGCGTCCGACTCCCGGAAGTCGATGTCGACGCGGCGGCTCGTCATCGGAGCGCTCATCACGATCGCCGGGATCTTCGTCCTCCTCGCCGGCATCGTCTGGCAGGCCATCCTGATCGGGGTCCTCGGCTTCCTCATCATGGGCGGAGGAGTCTACTTCGCCACGACGAAGTCCAAGCAGGTCGAGGTCGATCAGCCGGTCGGCAAGCCCGCCAAGGCGCCCACCGGCGGGAAGAGCGGCTTCATGTCGAGCCTCGAGGACAAGTGGGACGAACGCAAGCGCGACCAGCCGTGACCTGAGTCCCGACCGAACGGGCCCGACGAGCGCGAACTCTGCCGCACGGCCCCGCCGGTCATGACACTCACTCTCCACCAGAAGAACCCGCCACGGCGGGTTCTTCTGCGTTAAGGCCTCGGCGCATCCCGTCCACCAGGGCTACGACCTCTCCCGGCCGCCGCGACGCATCGACCGCTCCGCACCTCGCAGCCCCTCTTCGCCTCGTCAAGGTGCGGGGTCCCTCCACTCCGCTCCACTTCCACGTACACGCCCGTCATGACGCGCCCTCGGGTGCGCGCGCGGCCAGTCGATGAGGGATTTATTCGCGCGTCCCGGGCGCTGCAACGTTGACGGTGGAGAGTTGTGGAGTAAAGTGGGGAATATAAGAGCAGGGCAGCACATTCGCTGGGCTTGATGGAATCGGACAGGCGGTCAGGGATGTTCCTCGGAACGCACACCCCCCGACTCGATGACAAAGGCAGGCTCATCCTTCCCGCGAAGTTCCGCGACGAACTGAGCGAAGGACTGGTCCTCACAAGGGGTCAGGAACGCTGTATCTACGTCTTCAGCACATCGGAATTCGAGCGGGTCCACGAGCAGATGCGCGCGGCGCCCATCTCGTCGCGTCAGGCGAGGGATTACAACCGCGTGTTCCTCTCGGGAGCGTCCGACGAGGTTCCCGACAAGCAGGGCCGGATCACCATCCCTCCGGCCCTGAGGACCTACGCCGGCCTCGACCGCGAACTGGCGGTGATCGGTGCGGGCAGCCGAGCGGAGATCTGGGCGATGGACGCCTGGGAGTCCTACCTCGCGGAGAAGGAGACGGCGTTCTCCGAAACGGATGAGGACGGGTTCCCCGGCTTCATCTGATCGACGAACAGCATGACGCAGGACCACAGAACGACAAGAACGAGCAGCACACAGCAGGACCAGCAGTACTCGGAACGCGAAGGCCACATCCCTTGGATGAGATCTCCAGCCGCCGGACGAGGATCACCACCTGGCTCCACTTCCCCGGGGCCAGGCGGAATCCCTCCGGCCGGATGGGGATCTGATCCAAGGGGGAGAGCCTCACCGTGAAAACGCCGAGATCGATGCACGATGGCGTATGACGGATTGACGAACCACAACTGCAGGATGGAGAAGACGCATGCGGGGTGACCGGCCGACGGGGGAGCGTCACATTCCCGTCCTCCGTGACCGCTGCATCTCCCTCCTCGCCCCGGCCGTCTCCGCTGCGCAGGGCTCTGGACGCCGGCCCGTCGTCGTCGACGCGACGCTCGGCATGGGTGGGCACTCGGAAGCGATGCTGGAACTCTTCCCCGACGTCCATCTCGTCGGCGTCGACCGCGACACCGAAGCCCTCGACCTCGCCGGTGAGCGGCTCGCCCGCTTCGCGGACCGCACCGATCTGGTCCACGCCGTGTACGACGAGCTCCCGGAGGTGTTGGCGGATCTTGGGGTGGACGTGGCCGACGGCATCCTCTTCGATCTCGGTGTCTCCTCCCTCCAGCTGGACGAGCGCGAGCGGGGCTTCGCGTACTCCTTCGACGCCCCGCTGGACATGAGGATGGACACCACCACCGGCGCGACGGCCGCCGACGTCGTGAACTCCTACACGGAGGCCGATCTGCTGCGCATCATCCGATCGTGGGGTGAGGAGAAGTTCGCCGGTCGGATCGCCTCGGCGATCGTCAGTGCGCGTGCAACGGCACCCTTCCACACCACGTCCCAGCTGGTCGACGTCATCCGCGGCGTGGTCCCGGCCTCGGCCGCACGCACCGGGGGGCATCCCGCCAAGCGGACCTTCCAGGCCCTACGCATCGAGGTCAACGAGGAACTCAGCGTGCTCGAGCGTGCCATCCCCGCCGCGCTCGACGCGATCGGGGTGGGAGGGCGCGTCGTCGCCATGTCCTACCACTCGCTCGAGGACCGCATCGTCAAGAGTGCCTTCGCCGCGGGCACCACCTCGGCTGCTCCGGTGGGTTTCCCCGTCGAGCTCGAACAGCACAAGGCCTACCTGCGGTCGCTCACCCGCGGCACGGAGACCCCCACCGCCGCCGAGATCGAAGAGAACCCCCGCGCTGCGTCTGCTCGGTTGCGAGCAGTTGAACGAATCACCGCACGACCCGTCGACAGGACCACCAGATGAGCCAGGCACTGACCGTTGCACCCCGCGGGACCCGCGCCCTCACCTCCGCGCCCGGACGGCCGACCGGCCGGCTCGCTCCGGGCCACCCGTCGTCGCCGAGGACGCGCACGCCGCTGTCGGTCGTCCCGGCCAGGCCCGCGCGTCGCCGCGTACCGTTCGCCGTGTTCAGCCTGCTCGTCCTCGCCGGAGCGCTCGCGGCCGTCCTCATGCTCAACATCTCGGTCTCCAGCACGCAGTACGACCTCGTGCAGCTGCGCAACCAGCAGGTGGCGCTGAGCCAGGAGAACGAGGCGTTGGTGCTCGAGATCGAAGGCAAGGAAGCGCCGCAGAACCTCGCGGCGGCCGCCACGAAACTCGACATGGTGTCCTCCCCGACGTTCGGGACCGTTGAGCTAGATTCGGGATCAGTGACGGGCGATCCCGAGCCCGCCACGAAGGGCCCGAAGCCGGAGGTTCTCATCGCTGCTCCCAACCTCGTGACCGATCAGGCCGCTCCCGTCGCCGCGCCCGCCGCGCCGACCGATACCGCGCCGACCGATACCGCGGAGGACGTGCAGGCCACCGACGCGTCGTCCTCGGAATCCTCCGCAGACGCCGCCACCACGGACGATGCGACGCAGGATGCGGCCGAGCCGGTGACCCAGGACCTCCCCGAGAGCTCCGCCGCGGGTACCATTCCGGGCCCCGTGCAGTCCTCGACCGGCGGTCAGTAGAGCGGCGGTCGATCGAGGGCGGTTCCACCCACCGCATCGTCGCAGTACCTGATCCACCCACCTGAACGACCTGAACGACAAGGATGACCTGTGACCCCTGCCCGCGCCGGAAGCGCCGACAGTCTCCGCCTGACTCTGGGGTCGGTACGACTTCGCGTGGGCCTCGCCTTCGTGCTCGTCCTGCTGCTCGTCCTCGGCGTCCGGCTCTTCCAGCTGCAGGCGCTGGACCTCGACGGCATGGCCCAGACGGGCCTGTCGAAGCGACTCACCATCACGAACGTGCAGCCCGTGAGGGGTTCGATCCTCGACGCCAACGGCAAGTACTTCGCCCGCAGTGTGGAGCGCTTCGACATCGTGGTGGACCAGGAGCTGAGCGCAGTGACCGAGTTCGACCGCACGGTCGACGACGAGAACGAGGAAACAGGCGTGCGGCGGGAGCGGGGCGTCACGATCGAGCAGGGCTTCGCGGAGCTCTCGGCGATCCTCGGGATCGACGCGGCGACCCTCGAGTCGGCCATCATGGGCGATGCGACGTTCAACTACGTCGCGAGGTCGGTGACACCGGAGGTGAAGAACCGGGTCATGGCCGTCGGCTTCCCGGGTGTCTACGCCGACCAGACCAGCGTCAGGACGTATCCCGCAGGGCCGGTAGCCGGTTCGGTGATCGGCTTCGTCTCGGACAACGGTGATCCCCAGGAGGGTCTCGAGTACTCCCTGAACGACGCCCTCGTGGGGACCGCCGGCAAGAGGACCTTCGAGATCGGCGGTGACGGCATCCGCATCCCGTACGCGACGAACGAGGACATCCCGGCCGCCGACGGCCAGGACGTGCGCCTCACCATCGATCAGGACCTCCAGTGGTTCGCCCAACAGACCATCGCCTCCCAGGTCAAGGACTACAACGCGGAGTGGGGCAACATCGTGGTGGTCGAGGCCAAGACCGGCGCAATCCGCGCGATGGCGGAGTCGACCACGCCGGACCCCAACGATCCGACGGCCACCCCCGCCGAGCAGCGTCGACCGAACTCCGTGAGCGCGGCGTTCGAGCCGGGCTCGACGACGAAGGTGATCACGCTCGCAGGCGCGCTGGAGCAAGGGGTCATCGAGCCCACCTCGCAGTTCACGCTCGAGAACCGTTACACCGTGGGCAACCAGACCTTCAAGGACGCATCCGAGCACGGGACCGAGAAGCGCACGGCCGCGGGCGTCCTCGCGAAGTCGATGAACACGGGGACGGTGCAGATCGGCGAGCAGCTCTCGAAGCAGGAGCGCTACGACTGGCTCAAGAAGTTCGGCATCGGTGAGCCTCTCGGTACGGGCCTCAACGAGGAGAACCAGGGGCTGCTTCCCGCACCCGACGAGTGGGACGACCGCCAGCAGTACACGGTGCTGTTCGGTCAGGGTCTCTCCCAGACGGCGATGCACACCGCGATGGTGTACCAGACCATCGCGAACGACGGCGTGAGGCTGCAACCGCGCCTCATCGACGCCTACATCGACCCCGACGGGACCGAGCACGTGGTACCGCAGGCCGAGGGTACGAGGGTCGTCTCCGAAGGCACCGCCGCAGAGATGCGGAAGATGCTCGAGACCGTGACCGAGGAGGGTTCGGGGAAGTCCGGGGAGCTCGAGCAGTACCGGGTGGGGTCCAAGACGGGTACCGCCGAAGCGCCGAGCGCCTCGGGCGGGTACGACGGCTACACTCTCTCCTACGCCGGGATCGCGCCCATCGAGGACCCCGAGTACGTCGTCGTCATCACGCTCCAGCGGCCGCAGGGCGACCTGTACTACCTCATCCCCGGCGAGTCGTTCCAGAAGGTCATGAAGCAGGTCCTCAACTCGAACAACGTCCCGGCCTCGACGACGAAGCCGGACATCTACCCGGTCGAATTCTGACCCGGAGGCCGTAACACCGTGACATCCACCACCGGTCGGGGCAGCACAGCTTCCCTGATGCGACCCCGTGTGCCGCATGCGGCCGACCTCTCCTCTGCTCTCGCCCGCGTCGTTGCAGATCTCGGCGCTCAGCGCGGTCCTCGCGACGACCTCGACGCCCCCGGCGGACAGGTGCTCCCGACGGTCACCGGCATCACGCTCGACTCCCGAGCGGTGCTACCCGGCGACGTCTACGCGGCACTGCCCGGGGCGACCCGCCACGGTGCGGACTTCGCGGCACAGGCGGTCGACGCCGGCGCGGTCGCGGTGCTGACGGACGCCGACGGTGCGCTGCTTCTGGAGGCTCACGCATCCGTCGGCCCGGGCGTCCCCGTCGTCGTGGTCCCCGATCCGCGCCGTGTGCTCGGGCCGCTCGCGCGGGAGATCTTCGGGAGCGCCTCCGGAGCGGCGCCCACCCTCTTCGGAGTCACGGGCACGAACGGGAAGACCACCACGACCTACTTCCTGACGGCACTGCTCGAGGCCCTCGGTTCCTCGACGGGTCTCATCGGGACGATCGAGATCCGCGCGGGGGAGGAAGCCATTCCCAGCCTTCTCACCACCCCGGAATCGCCTCAGGTGCACTCGCTGCTCGCGCTCATGGGTGAGCGGGAACTGGGCGCGGCCGCGATGGAGGTCTCCTCCCATGCTCTCGAGTTCGGCCGCGTGGACGGCGTCCGGTTCGACGTCGCCGGGTTCACGAACCTGACGCAGGACCACCTCGACCTGCACGGTTCCATGGAGGAGTACTTCGCGGTCAAGGCGTCGCTCTTCACGCCCGAGCGATGCCGCTCCGCCGTCGTGCTCGTCGACGACCCGTGGGGCCGCCGGCTCGCGGCCGAGGCGGGCGTACCGGTCGTCACCGTCCGGAGCGAACCGGGATCCGCCGCGGAGGGGGACAGCGCGCCCGCATGGCAGGTGACCGACGTCGAACCGAGCGGCCTGGGGCACTCCTTCACCCTCATCGCGCGCACGGGGGAGCGGTTGCGGGTACGTACCGGGCTGCCGGGTTCGTTCAACATCTCCAATGCGGCCCTCGCCGCCGTGATGGTCCTCACCTCCGGCGTGACGGTCGACCGGTTGCAGAGCGCGCTGGACGAGCACGACCCGTTCACCACCGAGGTCCCGGGGCGCATGCAGCTGATCGGTGAGGCACCCGCCGCGATCGTCGACTTCGCGCACAACCCCGACGCCCTCGAGCGCACGCTCTCCTCCGTCCGGCGCCCCGACGGTCGGGTCATCGCCGTCTTCGGCGCAACAGGGCAGCGTGATGCGTCCAAGCGGCCCGTCATGGGTGCCGTGGGCGCCCGGCTGTCCGACATCCTGATCGTCACCGATGACGACCCGCACGACGAGGACGACGCCGTGATCCGCGCCGCGGTCCGCGCGGGGGCGGATGCAGCGGTCCGCGACGAACACCTCCGGTGCCAGGTCATCGAGGTCCACCCGCGTGCGGCGGCGATCGACCACGCCGTAGCCCTCGCGCACCCGTCCGACACCATCGTGATCGCAGGCCGCGGACACGAGGTCTGGCAGGAGGTGAAGGGCGTGAACCTCGCCCTGGACGACCGCGAGGAGTTGCGCACCGCGTTGACAAGGCACGGATTCTCTGGGCTTTCAGCGGCCGGGATAGAGTCCTGAACCGTCATGATTGAATTCACCGCGCTCGAGATCGCGTCACTCACGGGTGGCGTGCTGGTGGGCCTCCCGTCCTCCGCCATCACCCCATCGGTCACCGTCTCGTCCGTCACCACGGACTCCCGCGAGTGCGTCGAGGGGTCCCTCTTCGTCGCCAAGCCGGGCGAACACTCCGACGGCCACCTGTTCGTCGGGGCCGCCTTCGAGCACGGCGCCGTCCTCGCCCTCGCCGAGCACGAAGTCGCTGCGGCGGACGGCACACCGTACCCGACCGTCGTCGTGACCGACGCCGTGCTCGCCATGGGCACGCTCGCTGCCGAGGTGGTGCGACGGCTCCGTGCACGCGGGGAGATCACGGTCATCGGGATCACCGGTTCCGCCGGGAAGACCACCACCAAGGACCTCCTCGCCGGCCTCCTGGCTGAGCAGGGCCCCACGGTGGCTCCACGCGGGTCCTACAACGGTGAGGTCGGCGTGCCGCTCACCGTGTTCGCGGCCGGTTGGGACACGCGCTACCTCGTGATCGAGATGGGCGCCACCAAGCCCGGCCACATCAGGTACCTCGCCTCGCTCGTGCAGCCCGATCTCGGTGTGGTGCTCGGCGTGGGGTCCGCCCACTCGGGCGAGTTCGGCGGCGTCGAGAACATCGCCCTCGCCAAGGGTGAACTGTTCGAGGCGCTGGGTCCGGACGGTACCGCGGTGATCAACGCCGACGACGAGCGCGTCCTCGCGATGCAGTCACGTACGTCCGCGCGGCGTGCCTTCTTCACCTCCTCCGACGACTTCGCCGCGGACGGGCACGTGGTCCGGGCCCGGAACAGCACCACCACGCCGGAGGGCAACCCCTCCTTCACCCTCGTGTTCCCCGACGGCAGCGAGCACGACGTCGTGTCCCCGCTCCTCGGTCTGCACCACACCGTGAACCTCCTCGCCGCCGCGTCCGTCGCCTTCGAGGTCGGATGCGCTCCCGAGGCCATAGCCGCCGGCCTGCGCGAACTGGCTGCCGCGAGCCGATGGCGGATGGAGCGCACCGACCGCGCCGACGGCATCACGGTCATCAACGACGCCTACAACGCCAACCCCGAATCGATGCGCGCGGCGCTGCGGACCCTCGCCGAGCTGGGGCGCGACCGCCGCCGGACGTGGGCGGTGCTCGGCGAGATGCTCGAGCTGGGCGACCGCTCGATCGAGGAGCACGACCTCCTCGGGCGCGTGGTCGTGCGGCTCAACATCTCGAAGCTGATCTGCGTCGGACCGAACACCCGTGCGCTGTTCAACGGCGCCGTGCTCGAGGGGTCCTGGGGGAGCGAAGCGGTCCACGTGGCCGACGTCGCGGAGGCCGAGGAGCTGCTCGCGGCCCAGCTCGAGCCCGGTGACCTCGTGCTGTTCAAGTCCTCCAACGGTGCCGGTCTGCGCTTCCTCGGTGACCGGATCGCCGCGGGTACCGCCGTCACCGCTCCCACGGACGAGGACCCGGCTCCGGGAACCACGGGGACGGACCTGTCGTGGGAGGCCCGGCAGCAGTGATCGCCATCCTCATCGGGTCCGCGTCGGCTCTCGTCTTCGCCTTCGTGGGCACACCCCTCTTCATCCGGTTGCTCGTCCGCAAGAGCTACGGGCAGTTCATCCGCGACGACGGCCCCACGGCCCACCACACCAAGCGCGGCACGCCCACGATGGGCGGCGCGGTGATCGTCGGGTCGGTGCTCGCGGCCTACTTCATGACGCACCTCGTGCTCTCGGCGGCGGGCTCGCCGGTCGCCGGACCCTCCGCCTCGGGTCTGCTGCTCCTGTTCCTCGCCGCAGGGATGGGGCTCGTCGGGTTCGCCGACGACTACATCAAGATCTCCAAGCAGCGCAGTCTCGGCCTCAGCGCGCCGGCCAAGATCATCGGCCAGACCGCCGTGGGGATCATCTTCGGCGTGCTCGCCCTGCGCTTCCCGAACGAGGAGGGGCGCACCCCCGCCTCCACGGCCATCTCCTTCATCCGGGACACACCGATCGATCTCGCCTTCGGCGGAACGGTCCTGGGCGCCATCCTCTTCGTCATCTGGTCCAACCTGATCATCACGGGTGCCAGCAACGGGGTGAATCTCGCCGACGGGCTCGACGGTCTCGCGGCGGGTGCCTCCGTCCTCGTGTTCGGCGCCTACATGCTGATCGGGATCTGGCAGAGCAACCAGAGCTGCGGCACGCCCGGTGCGGGAAGCGTCTGCTACGAGGTGCGCGACCCCCTGGACCTGGCGCTGATCGCCGGAGCCATGTGCGGGGCGCTCGTCGGGTTCCTCTGGTGGAACACGTCGCCGGCCAAGATCTTCATGGGTGACACAGGATCCCTGGCCATCGGCGGTGCCATCGCCGGGTTCGCCATCCTCTCCCGCACCGAGCTGCTCCTCGTGATCCTCGCCGGGCTGTTCGTCCTCATCACGCTGTCGGTGATCATCCAGGTGGGCTACTTCAAGCTGTCCGGCGGTAAGCGCGTCTTCAAGATGGCGCCCCTGCAGCACCACTTCGAGCTCAAGGGCTGGGCGGAGGTCACGGTGGTGGTCCGCTTCTGGATCCTCGCAGGTCTCTTCGTCGCTGCGGCCCTCGGGATCTTCTACGCGGAATGGGTCGTCGGATGAGCGGGGAGCAGGACACGCAGCAGGACACGCAGCCGAACCCGCAGCAGAACCCCGTGTGGGAGACCCCCCGGCTCGCGGGCCTCACCAGCTGGGACGCCGACTGGGCGGGACTGCGCGTCGTCGTCGCCGGGATCGGGGCCTCCGGGTTCTCCGCGGCCGACACCCTGATCGAGCTCGGCGCCGTCGTCGTGGTGGTGGACGCCGGAGCCACGGAGGAGAACGAGGCGAAGGCCGACACCCTGCGGATCGTCGGAGCACGGGAAGTGTTCCTGGGCGCCGAGCACGCGGAAACTCTGCCCCTCGTCGACGGAGCTGTCCCCGAGCTGGTCGTGACGTCACCCGGCTGGCGGCCCACACAGCCTCTGCTCGCCGACGCGGCGCGGCGCGGTGTCCCCATCTGGGGGGACGTCGAGCTCGCCTGGCGTGTCCGGATCCGCGAGGGCCGGCCGACGGCCGAGTGGCTCACCATCACGGGCACCAACGGCAAGACGACGACGGTGGGTCTCACCGAGGCGATGCTCCGCGCGGGCGGCAAGCGCGCGGTCGCCGCCGGCAATGTCGGGACGCCGATCCTCGACGTCATCAGGGACCCCGAGGGGTACGACGTCCTCGCGGTGGAACTCTCGAGTTTCCAGTTGCACTGGACCTACTCCGTGTCGCCGCTCGCGAGCGTCTGCCTGAACATCGCCGAGGACCACGTGGACTGGCACGGCAGCTACGAGGCCTACAGGGATGCGAAGGCCTCGGTATACGAGCGCACGCAGGTCGCCTGTATCTACAACGTGGAGCAGCGCGAGACCGAGGCCATGGTCGAGGAGGCCGACGTCGTCGAGGGCTGCCGGGCGGTCGGCTTCACCACAGGTGTCCCCGCGGTCAGCATGATGGGCGTCGTGGAAGACCTGCTCGTGGACCGCGCCTTCGTCGCGCAGCGGAAGGATTCCGCCGCGGAGCTGGCACCCATCGGTGCCCTGGGTGAGGTGGTTCCGCGTCACCTGGTCGCGAACGCCCTGGCCGCCGCTGCGCTGGTCCGGGCGGCGGGTGTGTCCCCGGCCGCGGTCCGTGACGGCATCCGCGCCTACCGACCGGGTGAGCACCGCATCCAGGTGGTCGCGAACGAGGACGGCGTGCTCTGGATCAACGATTCGAAGGCGACCAATCCGCACGCCGCGTCCGCCTCGCTCGCGTCCTTCCAGTCCGTCGTCTGGATCGCCGGAGGGTTGTCCAAGGGAGTCTCCTACGACGACCTCGTGGCCCGGCACGTCGGCCGGTTGCGCGGCGTCGTGCTCCTCGGGCAGGACGCCGCGCCGCTGCTCGGTGCCCTCGGCCGACACGCTCCGGATGTTCCGGTCTCACTCCACCCCACCGTTCACACTGGACAGGGGCACGACGGCGCCGGGTCACCCGATCCGGACACCGCCGACGCCCTGATGCAGTGGGCCGTGACCGAAGCAGCGCGCATCGCCGAGGACGGCGACACCGTGCTGATGGCGCCGGCCGCCGCGTCGATGGACCAGTTCTCCTCCTACGCGCACCGGGGTGCGGCCTTCATGGCCGCCGTCCGCGCCCGGGGCGAACGGGAGTCAACCGCGAAGGAGTCGTAGATGGTGACCACGCCGACCCGTCCCGGGGGCCGCAAGCCCTCCGTCCGGCCCGCCCGGACCACGGACACGGGCAGGCAGGCCGCCCCGAGCGATCCGCCGTCGCCGTCGGCCCGGGCGTCATCCGGCAGGTCCACGGCGTCGGAGAAGACCGGCACCGCCACGAACGGCTCCGGTACGCCGTCCGCCGCGAAGGCCCACACGGTCAAGGCGGCCGGATCGGCGCCGGAGGCCGAGGGCTCCGAATCCCGGGGTCTGCGGGCGCGTGCGGCACGCGCATGGGTCTTCCTCGAAGGTTCCGACCGGCCCGCCACCGGATCCAGCTACTACCTGATCCTCGGGACGGCCCTGGCCCTCACCGCGATCGGCCTCATGATGGTGCTGTCGGCGTCCTCCGTGGAGGCCATCTCGGCCGGCGAGAAGACCTTCGACCTCTTCCTCAAGCAGTCCGTCTGGGCCTGCGCGGGCCTCGTCCTGATGTTCGTCCTCTCACGGCTCGGTCCGCGCGCCTACAAGGCGCTGGCCTGGCCGAGCCTGCTGATCGCCATCGTGCTGCTCGTCCTCGTGCTCGCCATCGGTGAGGAGATCAACGGCAACAAGAACTGGATCCAGATCGGCAGCCAGACGTTCCAGCCGTCGGAGCCCACGAAGCTGGCCCTCGCCCTGTGGTTCGCGGCCGTGCTGGAGCGGAAGAAGGCGCTGATCCGCGACTGGAAGCACGCGTTGATCCCGGCTCTCCCGCTCGGGGGCCTGCCGATCGGGCTCGTCCTCATCGGTGGCGACCTCGGGACGGCACTGATCCTCATGATGATCGCGGGCGCCGCCCTGTTCTTCGCGGGAGCACCGCTGAAGATGTTCACCCTGGCAGGTATCGCGGCGGTGATCGGCTCGGTCCTGATGGTGGTCACCAGCGGCAACCGGAACGGGCGCATCAATGCGTGGCTCGGTCTGAACTGCGACGACGGCGCGGACCTGTGCCTGCAGTCGCAGAACGGGATCTTCGCGATGGCCTCGGGTGGCTGGTTCGGCGTGGGGATCGGGCAGAGCCGGCAGAAGTGGAACTGGATCCCGGAGGCCCACAACGACTTCATCTTCGCCATCATCGGCGAGGAGTTCGGCTTCCTCGGCACCCTCGTGGTGATCCTCCTGTTCGGTGTCCTGGCGGTCGCCACCATCCGCGTGGCCCTGCGGTACTCGGACCCGTTCGTCCGCATCCTGATGGGTTCCATCCTCGTATGGCTCATCGGTCAGGCCTTCGTCAACGTGGGCATGGTGACGGGCCTGCTGCCCGTCATCGGCGTCCCGCTCCCCTTCATCTCCTACGGCGGGTCCGCGCTGACCTTCACCCTCGGTGCGGTCGGCGTGCTGCTGTCCTTCGCGCGGAAGACACCGCACGCAGCCGTCCCGACGCCCGGGGCGGTCACCGCACTCACCTCCGCAACCTCCGGAAGAAGCACCGCACGTCCATGACACCCCCTGCACCTGGCGCCCGTATCCTCTCCGTCGTCCTCGCCGGCGGTGGCACGGCGGGTCACATCAGCCCGCTCCTCGCCATCGCAGGCGCCATCGTCGAGCAGCGGCCCGGTACCCGCATCACCGCCGTCGGCACGGAGGCGGGCATGGAGACGCGACTCGTCCCCGCGGCCGGTTTCGACCTCCGCACCATCGATCGGGTACCCATGCCGCGCCGTCCCTCCATCGACCTGGTCAAGCTGCCGGTCCGCCTCGTCCGTGCCGTGCGGCAGGCGCGGACCATCGTCGCGGACGCACACGCCGACGTCGTCGTGGGGGTCGGTGGGTACGTCTCCACACCCGTCTACCTCGCGGCGTGGTCGCGCCGCGTGCCGGTGGTCATCCACGAGGCCAACGCGCGGCCCGGAATGGCCAATCGGCTGGGCGCTCGGATCGCCGCGCGGGTGGCCGTCGCCTTCGAGGGGACGAACCTCCCGGGCGCGGTGCTCGTGGGCATGCCCATGCGACGCAGCATCGCCACGCTGGACCCCGACGCCGCGCGCAGCGGCGCCCGGGCCTCCCTCGGGCTCGATCCCGACGTTCCCACGCTCGTCGTGACCGGAGGATCATCCGGAGCCGCGAGCCTCAACCGCTCGGTGGCCGCCGCCGTCCCGGCGCTCACCGCGGCGGGCGTGCAGATCCTGCACATCACCGGTCGGGGCAAGCAGGTGCGCGCGGCGGACGGCGCTCCTCTCGCCCATGCCGGATACCACCAGGTGGAGTTCGTGGACGGCATGGAGCGCGTCTACGCGGCTGCCGACCTCCTGGTGGCCCGCGCAGGTGCGGCGACCGTCAGCGAGGTGGGAGCTGTCGGTGTCCCCTCGGTGCTGGTACCGCTGCCGCACGGCAACGGTGAGCAGAGCCTGAACGCCGCCGGTCTGGTGGCGGCGGGTGGAGCGATCCTCGTCGAGGACGCGGCGTTCACCCCCTCGTGGATCACCGACACCGTGCTGCCCCTCGTGACCGACCCGGCGCGCCTCGCGTCCATGGCCGCTGCCTCCCGCGCCGAGGGAGTGCGCGACGCCGACCGCACGATGGCCCGACTTGTGCTCGCAGCCGCAGAGGAGACGTCATGACAGACGCAGCAGACAGAGCAGACGCAGCAGACGCGGCAGACAGGACACAGACGACGCAGGTGGCGCCGATCAGCGGCCTCCAGGAACCCGTGCACTTCATCGGGGTCGGTGGCGCGGGCATGTCCGCCGTCGCCCGGGTGCTCCTCGGTCAAGGTCTGCGCGTGTCCGGATCGGATGCGGCTCCCTCGAAGGGGCTGGACGCACTGAAGGCCCTGGGTGCCGCCGTCCACGTGGGTCATTCGGCAGAGGCGGTAGGTGGCTCCGGGACCGTGGTCGTCTCGTCGGCCATCAGGGACACCAATCCGGAGCTGGCGGAGGCGCGCCTCCTGGGCATGCCCGTGCTGCACCGCTCGGAGGCCCTCGCTGCGGCGATGCGCGGTCAGCTGGGGATCGCCGTCGCGGGGACGCACGGCAAGACCACCACCACCGCCATGATCACCGTGCTGCTGCAGCAGGCGGGTCTCGACCCGTCGTTCGCGATCGGCGGGGACGTCGCGGCCCTCGGTGTCAACGCGCAATGGACCGGGGGCGACGTGTTCGTCGCCGAGGCCGATGAGTCGGACGGTTCCTTCCTCAACTACAGCCCGCGCATCGGCGTCGTGACCAATGCCGAGGCGGACCACCTGGACCACTACGGCACCGCGGACGCCGTCCACGCAGCGTTCCGCAGGTTCGCCGAGGGCCTTCCCGACGACGGACTGCTCGTCGCCTGCGCGGACGATCCCGGGTCGGCCGCGCTCGCTGCGTCCGTCCGCGAGCCGCGCCGTGTCCGCACCTACGGCTACGCGGACACCGCCGACGTGCGGATCGGCGAGACGCGCTCGCTCGGGAGCACCACCAACAGCGTGCTCTCCTTCGTGGTGGACGGCCTCGACGCCGAGCAGGAGCTGCAGCTCGGTGTGCCGGGGCGCTACAACATCCTCAACGCCGCGGCCGCCTTCACGGTGGCCCTCGAGCTCGGCGTGGACCCCGCCGTCGCGGCCGCGGGACTCGCGCTCTTCTCCGGAGCGGCGCGCCGCTTCGAGGCGCGGGGCGAGGGCGACGGCGTCCGGGTGTTCGACGACTACGCCCACCACCCGACGGAGGTGCGGGCGGCTCTCACGGCGGCGCGGACGGTGGCGGGGGAGCACGCCGTGCACGTCCTGTTCCAGCCCCACCTCTTCTCACGCACGGAGGAGTTCGCCGCAGGTTTCGCCGATGCCCTCACCGTCGCGGACACCGCGACCGTCCTGCCGGTGTATGCCGCGCGGGAGGATCCGCGCGAGGACGTCGGTGGTTGGACCATCACGGACCTCATGCAGGGCGGAGACGGCGAGTACGTGGCGGACACCGATGAGGCGTTGCTGCGGGTCACGCGCGCAGCGCGTCCGGGGGACGTCGTCCTCACGGTCGGTGCCGGCGACATCACGGCACTCGGGCTGCCCCTCGTGCACCTCCTGCGGGAGCGCGCGGGCGGGGCGCCGGATGACGCTGTGTCGGACAATATGTCGGATCGCCCGTCGGACGGCGCGGCGGGAGCGGCGGTATGAAGGCCCCGAAGAAGCCGAGGACCGTCAGGGCCTCCCGAGCGGCCGGAGGGAGCGGGGACGTCTCGCTCCTGGAGCGTCCGGAGGTACCGGGTACCGCCGCTGAGGCACGCGCGACCGTCCTCGACTTCCCTGCCCCCCGACGATCGCACCTGGTACGGAACATCATCCTGTGGGTCACGGCGATCCTGCTCGTCCTGGCAGGTGTGACCGCCTACGCCATCTTCTCCCCGGCGCTGGCTCTCAGGACCGTCACGGTCCAGGGCAACACGCTGGTCACGGCCGCGGAGGTGGAGATTGCGCTGGAGCCGCTGGAGGGTACTCCGCTCACGCAGATCTCCGCCGACCAGGTCCGCGCGCTACTGGCGGACAAGGCGCCCGTCGAGGACGTGCGCATCGCCGCCGAACCGCCGTCCACCCTCGTGGTCACGGTGACCGAGCGCGTTCCCGTCGCCGTCCTGCAGGACGGCAGGGAGTTCCTCCTGATCGACGCCGAGGGGCGTCGCCTCGCCGGGGTGGCGCGTCGCGAGGACGCCCGGCTGCCACTCATCGCCGGGGGCACCGAGGCGGTCAACACGGCCGTGTTCTCCTCCATCACGTCGGTGCTGGCGGAGTTGCCCGTGGACATCCTGTCCAGGCTCAACAGCGCGTCCGCCTCGAGCATCGACTCCATCCAGCTCAGCCTCGCGGGGGACCAGAAGATCTTCTGGGGGAGCTCGGAGCGCAACGCGCAGAAGGCGAGGGTCCTCGACGCGATGCTGGCCATGCCCGCGTCCGATCCGCCCGTGCGGGAGTTCGACGTCAGTACCCCGGATCGCCCGGTCACCCGCTGACGAGCGCGACATGCGGGGAGCGACACGCCCGGAGGACCCGACACGGGAGGCCCGGTCATTGCAACCCGCGACGCATGCCCCTAGCGTCATGCATAGGAGTTACTTGACATAACGTTAACTCTCAACCAGAACGTTAACGTTCCTTCAGGTGAAGGTTCACGCCGATCTCGGCGGCCCCCGTACAGCACAGATTCGAACAAGGGACACAGGACGTGGCAGCACCTCAGAATTACTTGGCCGTCATCAAGGTCGTCGGCATCGGCGGTGGTGGCGTCAACGCCGTCAACCGGATGATCGAGGTCGGACTCCGTGGCGTGGAGTTCATTGCCATCAACACGGATGCGCAGGCGCTGCTCATGAGCGACGCCGACGTGAAGCTCGACGTCGGTCGCGAGCTCACCCGCGGCCTCGGCGCGGGTGCGGACCCCGAGGTGGGCCGACGTGCGGCCGAGGACCACTCGGAGGAGATCGAGGAGGTGCTGCGAGGCGCTGACATGGTCTTCGTCACCGCGGGTGAGGGTGGCGGAACCGGTACCGGTGGCGCTCCCGTCGTCGCCCGCATCGCCCGGTCCCTCGGTGCGCTGACCATCGGCGTCGTCACCCGCCCGTTCACCTTCGAGGGCCGTCGCCGCTCGAACCAGGCCGAGAGCGGCATCGACACCCTCCGCGAGGAGGTCGACACGCTCATCGTCATCCCGAACGACCGCCTGCTCTCCATCAGCGACCGCAACGTGTCGATGCTCGACGCCTTCCGCTCCGCCGACCAGGTGCTCCTCTCGGGTGTCCAGGGCATCACCGACCTGATCACCACCCCCGGCCTGATCAACCTCGACTTCGCCGACGTCAAGTCGGTCATGCAGGGTGCCGGCTCCGCGCTCATGGGCATCGGTTCGGCCCGTGGTGAGGACCGCGCCGTCAAGGCGGCGGAACTCGCCATCGCGTCGCCACTGCTCGAGGCGTCGATCGACGGCGCCCACGGCGTGCTGCTGTCCATCCAGGGCGGGTCCGACCTCGGTCTGTTCGAGATCAACGAGGCCGCGCGCCTCGTCCAGGAGGTCGCCCACCCCGAGGCGAACATCATCTTCGGTGCGGTCATCGACGACGCCCTCGGCGACGAGGCACGCGTCACCGTCATCGCCGCCGGCTTCGACCAGGTGGATGCCACGTCGCAGCCCGTGGCAGCGGCACCGGCGCAGCGTCCCGTCTCCGCACCGAGCGTCGGCGCGGGAAGCGCGCCCGACCAGCAGCGGGCCGGCGGCGCCGCAGCCAGCGCCGGGCTCGGCGCGTGGTCGCAGCAGCGCACGCAGTACACGCAGTCGGTTCCCGCCGATTCCGGATTCGACGTCGACCTCCCGGCGATCGTCGAGCCCGACCTGTCGACGGGTCGCTCCGACGACCTCGACGTGCCCGACTTCCTGAAGTAGTCGGTGCCCGCACAGGGCGGGACCTCGCGGACCTCCCCGTTCCACTGGAACGAGGAGGTCCGTCCTGGTCTGAGAGTCGCCTTCACCACCTCGGCCGCGGGTAATCTCGCCCTGCACGTGGGCCATGACGCGGACGCCGTCAGGACGAACCGCCGGAACCTCGCGGAGTCCATGCAGCTCCCCGTCGGAGCGCTCCGCTTCATGAGCCAGACGCACTCGGACCGGGTGGAGCTCGTCGGGGCGGACAACGCACCTCCCTCGGAGAGCGGCCCCGATGCGGACGGCATGATCTCCCCGGACGGCACCGTGCCACTCGCCGTCCTCGTGGCCGACTGCGTGCCCATCGTGATCGCGGACACGGCGGGCTCGGCGGACATGCCAAATATGGCGGACATGGCCGACGCGAGGGCCGCCTCGGACGCAGGGGAGGACGACGTGTCCGACGAGGGGTCGCACGACGGCGGGACGGGAGCCACGGCAGTCGTCCACGCCGGCCGTGCCGGAGTGGCGAACGGCATCGTCCAACGCGCTGTCGAACTCCTCCGTCAGGGAGGTGCGACGCGACTCACCGCGTGGATCGGGCCGTCGGTCTGCGGGCGCTGCTACGAGGTGCCCGAGGACATGATGCTCGAGGTGTCCGCACTCGTCCCCGAGGCGGCCTGCCGAACCCGGAACGGCGCGCCCGCCCTCGACCTGCCTGCGGCGGTCGAGGCCCAGCTCCGGGCGGCGGGGGTGACCGTCAGGCGGGTCGGCACCGCGGCGTCGTCGTGCACCGTCGAGAACCAGGACCTCTACTCCCACCGACGGGAGCCGGGCGCGGGACGGATCGCAGGACTGGTGTGGCGGACATGAGCGGCGCCGCCCCCGGTCCGGCCGACGTCGTCGGGGACGGTCCGCGTGCCCGCGAGCTCGAGCAGCGGCTCGCCGCGGTGCGGTCGAGGATCTCCTCCGCCGCCACGGCGGCAGGTCGGCCGGAGCCGGGTCTCGTCGTCGTCACGAAGTACTTCCCGGCGTCCGACGTGAGGATCCTCGCGCGGCTCGGTGTCCGGGACGTGGGGGAGAACCGCGACCAGGAGGCGTCTGCGAAGGCGGAGGAGCTGCGCGAGCTCTCGCTCCGCTGGCACTTCATCGGTCAGATGCAGACCAACAAGGCGAAATCCGTGGTGCGGTACGCCCACAGCGTCCACTCGGTGGACCGCGGGCACCTGGTCACGGCCCTGGGGCGGGCCATGTCCGCAGAACAAGGCAGACGGTCGGATGCGGGGCTCGACGCCCGCCCCGAGCTCGAGTGCTACCTGCAGTTCGCCCTCGACGCGGACCTCTCCTCCGACAGCGAAGGCTCCGATTCCTCCACGCGCGGCGGTGCACGCCCCAAGGAGGCCGAAGCGCTGGCGCACGCGGTCGTCGCCGCTGAAGGGCTTCGCCTGGCCGGCGTGATGGCCGTGGCTCCGCGCGGGGCCGACCCTGCGGGCGCCTTCGAGCGCCTGCTCTCGATCGCCGCCGTCGTCCGTGGTGTCGAGCCCGCGGCGACGGCCGTCTCGGCGGGCATGAGCGGCGACCTGGAGGAGGCCATCGAGGCCGGTGCGACACACCTGAGAATCGGTTCTGATGTTCTCGGTCCGCGTCCGGCTCTGGGGTAGCGTTCGAGCTGTAACGGCGGCATGACGGGCGGTCCGCCACGGGCGCTTCGAGCCCACCGACACACTCTCAGATGACAGGAGTCACCATGGCTGGCGCACTGCGCAAGACGATGATCTACCTTGGGCTCGCCGACGGTGACGAGCACTACGAGCCCGAACCGAAAAGTGCGCGCAGCAGGAACGAGGACTACTCAGTGGATTACGACCGCGACGAACGCCACCTGGAGCCCGCACCGGCACCCACGAGGCCCGCGCCCGCCGAGGAGTACCGTGCCCCGGTGACCCCCATCAAGCGTGCGCAGTCCGTCCGCGAGGACTCGGCAGCCCTGCGCCAGATCACCACGATCCACCCGCGCTCCTACAACGACGCCAAGCTGATCGGCGAGAGCTTCCGCGACGGCATCCCGGTGATCATGAACGTCACGGACATGGGCGAGTCCGACGCCAAGCGCCTCGTCGACTTCTCGGCCGGCCTCGTCTTCGGTCTGCACGGCAGCATCGAGCGGGTGACCAATAAGGTGTTCCTGCTGTCGCCGTCGTATATTGAAGTTCTCGGCGAGGACCTGAAGGCAAGCGAAGGACAGACCAGCTTCTTCAACCAGAGCTGAGTTCGGCGGCCATCAGGGTCGCGTCCGACCCCCCGAGGCCCGAAGGACTGGAACTGCTCCCGTGAACGCGGTATTCGCCCTGATCTACCTTGTACTGATGCTGTTCCAGCTCAGCCTGATCCTGCGCATCGTCTACGACGCCGTGCAGGGTTTCGCCCGCGACTGGCGGCCGCAGAAGTCCGCCCTCGTCCTGGCAACGGGTGTCTATTCCGTGACGGATCCCCCCATCAAGACCCTGCGTCGTCTCATCCCACCGCTCCGCATCGGCGGCATCCAGCTCGACCTCGCGTTCCTCGTGCTCTTCATCGTGGTGCTGATCCTGATGGCGGTCGCCGAGGGGCTCGCCCGCTAGGCCCGAGTCCGTTTCGTGATGCACTTCCCGACCAGATACGCTGAGCCACAGTTCGACGTGGGTCACGCGATTCATGTTCCCAATTCGGTACCGCCGCCCGTCCCGTTCACCGAGCGGGCCGGCTTCTATCAGTATGAGGTGACCACATGGCTCTGACGCCAGAAGACGTTGTCAACAAGAGGTTCCAGCCCACCAAGTTCCGCGAGGGCTACGACCAGGACGAGGTGGACGACTTCCTCGACGAGATCGTCGTCGAACTCCGCCGCCTGAACCAGGAGAACGAGGAGCTGCGCCGCAAGGTCGCCGGGGGATCCTCGGACTCCTCGCCGGCTCCCTCCACCTCGCAGACCACCGCTGTCCCCGCGCCGGTCGCCGCCAGCAGCCACACCGAGGACGTCCCGTCCGAGGACCGCGCCCCCGAGGCGGAGACCGCTGTGGAGGAGCCGACGCCGGCTCCCGCACCCGTTGCCCCGGCTGCGCCCGCCGCTCCGTCCACCACCTCGGCGGAGTCCGCCGCGGGTGTCCTCGCGATGGCCCAGCGCCTGCACGACGAGTACGTCAACGCAGGTGTGGAGCAGCGCGACAAGATCATCGCCGAGGCGCAGATCGAAGCCAGCGGACTCGTCACCGAGGCGCAGGAGAAGTCGCGCAAGACCCTCGGCGACCTCGAGCAGCAGAAGTCGGTCCTCGAGCGGAAGGTGGAGCAGCTCCGCGGCTTCGAGCGCGACTACCGCAGCCGCCTCAAGGCCTACATCGAGGGTCAGCTCCGCGACCTCGATTCCCGCGGGTCCCTGGCGTCCGACACGTCGGGCTCCTAGCACTCCTCGACCCGATTCCGGGTCCCACGACGTAGGGCCGGTTGCCGGGTGCAGGATCCCGGGGCCGGCCCTTCGTCGTCCTCCACCGCAGGACGCCCCGCAGTATTCCGCCGAGACACTGGACGAACCGTGAACGAGCAGCCGACCGAGCCCGACCGCGAGACAGCAGCCCGACGTGACGGCGAGGAGACGCCCCCGCCCGCGGGGGCCCGGCCGGTCACGGCGGCGCGCGAGCGGCGGCCGCGGCGGTACGGCGCCGTGATGCTCGGCTGCATGCTCGTGGCCTACGTGGTCGACCAGCTCACGAAGTGGTGGGTCGTGGCGACGATGACCGAGGGGCAGGTGACACCGGTCCTGCCGCCGCTGCTCACTTGGCGGTTCATCCGCAACCCGGGCGCGGCGTTCTCGATCGGTACGGACTACACGTGGGTGTTCACGATCATCATGGTCGTCGTGGCGACGGCGATCGTGCTGCAGCTCCGGAAGGTCGCCTCGTGGGGCTGGGCCGTCGCCCTCGGGCTCGTGCTCGGGGGAGCGCTCGGCAACCTGACGGACCGCCTCTTCCGTCAGCCGTCCTTCGGGCAGGGCCATGTGGTCGACTTCATCGCCCTGCCCAACTTCGCGATCTTCAACATCGCCGACTCCGCCGTCGTCAGCGGTGTGGTGCTCATCTGCATCCTCACGCTCCGCGGCATCGGGATGGACGGTACGCGGGTCTCCGACGAGGAGGCCGCGCCGGTGGCCCCCGCGGGCGGGCACGACGTCGGAGCGCCGGTCGAGGACGCGGAGCTCGATCGCGGGGTCGACCCCGAGCCCGAGTCCGGGCCGAAACCCGAGCGGAGCCCCGATGGGCGCTGACGTACAGCAGGTCGTCGTCGGGCAGGAGGACGACGGCAAGCGGGTGGACGCGGCGCTGTCCCGGGCGCTGCAGGTATCGCGTTCCGCCGTCGCGCAGTGGTGCGCGGACGGTCGGATCACGCGCGGGGGCGAACGGCTCGCGAAGTCGGACCGCGTGCGCGACGGCGAGGTGATCGCCGTCGACCTGCCCGATCCCGAGGACGCGCACCGTGTGATCCCCGAGGCGGTCGACGGCATGGGCATCCTGTTCGACGACGACGACATCGTGGTGGTCGACAAACCCGTGGGCGTCGCCGCACATCCGTCGCCAGGATGGGTGGGGCCGACCGTCGTGGGCGCCCTCGCCGCCGCGGGCTACCGCATCTCCACTTCGGGTGCCCCCGAGCGCGTGGGGATCGTGCACCGGCTCGATGTCGGGACCTCCGGCGCCATGGTGGTCGCCAAGACCGAGGACGCCTACACGGTGCTCAAGCGCGCGTTCAAGGAGCGCACCGTGACCAAGGTCTACCACGCCGTCGTCCAGGGACTGCCCGAGCCGCTGAAGGGCACCATCGATGCCCCGATAGGGCGGCACCCGCACCACGAGTGGCGGTTCGCCGTCATGGAGGGCGGGCGTGATTCGGTGACGCACTACGAGGTGCTCGAGGCCTTCGGGCGCGCGAGCCTCGTGGAGGTGCACCTCGAGACGGGGCGCACGCACCAGATCCGCGTGCACTTCTCGGCGCTGCGCCACCCCTGCGCGGGCGACCTCACGTACGGGGCGGACCCGCGGCTGGCCGCCGAACTCGGTCTCACACGGCAGTGGCTGCACGCCCACCGCCTGGGTTTCGCACACCCCCGGACGGGCGAGCCCCTCGAGGTGTCGAGTCCCTATCCCGTGGACCTCGCGTACGCGCTGATGGCTCTTTCGGACGGCCTGGTATGACACGCCGGGGTGACCTTGCACGATGCTCCCAAGCACGCAGGACGGGGTAGGGGAGCACTAGGATCGTCGGGTGCCTCTCCCCGCTTCGGACTCCTTCGTCCATCTCCACAACCACACCGAGTACTCGATGCTGGACGGCGCCGCACGGCTGACCGACCTCTTCAGCCACACCGAGGAACTCGGCATGACGGCCCTCGCGACCACCGACCACGGCTTCGTGTTCGGCGCCTTCGACTTCTGGAGCAAGGCCACGAGCGCCGGCATCAAGCCGATCATCGGCGTCGAGGCGTACCTGACCCCGGGTACCGCGCGGAACGACCGCACGCGCGTCCAGTGGGGCGGTGGCGGGCGCGACGACGTCTCCGGCGCAGGCGCGTACACCCACATGACCCTGTGGTCCGAGACCACCGCCGGCATGCACAACCTCTTCCGGATGTCCTCCCTCGCGTCCCTCGAGGGCTACCTCTACAAGCCCCGCATGGACCGGGACCTCCTGCAGACCTACGGCAAGGGCCTGATCGCCACCACGGGCTGCCCGTCCGGGGAGGTTCAGACGAAGCTCCGGCTCGGCCTGTACGACGAGGCGCGGCAGGCGGCGTCGGACTTCCGTGACATCTTCGGCGCGGACAACTACTTCTGCGAGCTCATGGATCACGGCCTCGACATCGAGCGCAACGTCAAGGCAGACCTCATCAGGCTGGCCAAGGACCTCGGACTGCCGCTCGTCGCCACCAACGACCTCCACTACACGCACGCCGAGGACTCCAAGGCCCACGCGGCGCTGCTCTGCGTGCAGTCGGGCTCCACCCTCGCGGACCCCAAGCGGTTCAAGTTCGACGCCGACGAGTTCTACCTCAAGTCGCCCGCCGAGATGCGGGCCATCTTCCGCGACTACCCCGAGGCCTGCGACAACACGCTGCTCATCGCCGAGCGGTGCGAGGTCGAGTTCAACACCAAGGCCAACTACATGCCCCGGTTCCCGGTCCCCGAGGGCGAGAACGAGCAGTCCTGGTTCGTCAAGGAGGTCGAGACGGGCCTCCACTACCGCTACCCGGCGGGCGTGCCCGACGACGTCCGGAAGCAGGCGGAGTTCGAGGTCGGCGTCATCACGCAGATGGGCTTCCCCGGCTACTTCCTCGTCGTCGCGGACTTCATCAACTGGGCCAAGAACAACGGCATCCGTGTCGGTCCCGGCCGTGGTTCCGGTGCCGGGTCGATGGTGGCCTACGCCATGCGCATCACCGACCTCGACCCGCTCAAGCACGGCCTCATCTTCGAGCGGTTCCTCAACCCCGAGCGCGTCTCCATGCCCGACTTCGACGTCGACTTCGATGATCGGCGCCGCTCCGAGGTGATCCGGTACGTGACGGAGAAGTACGGCGACGAGCGCGTGGCCATGATCGTCACCTACGGCACCATCAAGGCCAAGCAGGCCCTCAAGGACTCGTCCCGCGTCATGGGATACCCGTTCTCTACGGGGGAGCGCCTCACGAAGGCCATGCCGCCGGACGTCATGGGCAAGGGCCTCGCGCTGGCGGACGTGCACAACAGGGACGCCAAGCGGTACTCCGAGGCGGAGGAGCTCCGCGAGCTCCTGAAGACCGACGCCGACTCCGAGAAGGTGTTCGAGACCGCCCTGGGCCTCGAGGGCCTGAAGCGCCAGTGGGGCGTCCACGCCGCGGGCGTCATCATGTCCTCGGACCCGCTGATCGACATCATCCCGATCATGCGCCGTGAGCAGGACGGCCAGATCATCACGCAGTTCGACTACCCCACCTGCGAGGGGCTCGGACTCATCAAGATGGACTTCCTGGGACTCAGGAACCTCACCATCATCACGGACGCGGTCGAGAACATCACGGCCAACCGGGGGATCGACCTCGTCCTCGAGGATCTCGAACTCGACGACAAGGAGTCCTACGAACTCCTGGCGCGCGGGGACACCCTGGGCGTGTTCCAGCTCGACGGCGGGCCCATGCGCTCCCTGCTGAAGCTCATGCGCCCCGACAACTTCGAGGACATCTCCGCCGTCCTGGCGCTTTACCGACCCGGCCCCATGGGCGTGAATTCGCACACGAACTACGCCCTGAGGAAGAACGGCCTGCAGGACATCGAGCCGATCCACCCCGAGCTCGAGGGGCCGCTCGAGGAGATCCTGGGAGGCACCTACGGCCTCATCGTGTACCAGGAGCAGGTGATGAGCGCCGCGCAGAAGCTGGCGAACTTCACGCTCGGCCAGGCCGACATGCTCCGACGCGCGATGGGCAAGAAGAAGAAGTCGGAGCTGGACAAGCAGCAGGCGGACTTCTTCGCCGGCATGAAGGCCAACGGGTACTCGCAGGCCGCGATGGACAAGCTGTGGACGGTCCTCGAGTCCTTCTCGGACTACGCGTTCAACAAGGCCCACACCGCCGCCTACGGCCTGGTGTCCTACTGGACGGCCTACCTGAAGGCCCACTTCCCGGCCGAGTACATGGCGGCCCTCCTGACGAGCGTCGGCGACGACAAGGACAAGCTCGCCATCTACCTCAACGAGTGCCGCCGCATGGGCATCACGGTGCTGCCGCCCGACGTCAACGAGTCGAGCGTGAACTTCACCCCGGTCGGAACGGACATCCGGTTCGGGATGGGAGCAATCCGGAACGTCGGCGCCAACGTGGTCGGCGCCATGGTCGGCGCGCGGGAGGAGAAGGGCGCCTTCACGTCCTTCGGCGACTTCCTGCAGAAGGTGCCCGCCGTCGTCTGCAACAAGCGCACCATCGAGTCGCTAATCAAGGCGGGGGCCTTCGATTCGCTGCGGCACCCGCGCCGGGCGCTGGCGATGATCCACGAGGAAGCCGTCGACTCCGTGATCGTCCTCAAGCGCAACGAGGCGGCCAACCAGTTCGACCTGTTCAGCGCGTTCGACGGCGGTGACGGCGTGGAGGGGCTCGGCGGTGCCGGTGGGCTGTCCGTCGAGGTGCCCGATCTCCCCGAGTGGGACAAGAAGGACAAGCTGTCCTTCGAGCGCGACATGCTCGGGCTCTACGTCTCCGACCATCCGCTCCAGGGGCTCGAGGGCATCCTCGGCCAGCACGCCGATGCGTCGATCCCGTCCATCATCGGCGAGGAGGGACCGGCCGACGGCGCGATCGTCACGATCGCGGGCATGATCACCTCCCTGCAGCGGAAGATCGCGAAGAACAGCGGCAACGCCTACGCGCGGGCCGAGGTCGAGGACCTCGCGGGCTCCATGGAGGTCATGTTCTTCGGGCAGGTGTACGGGCCCATCTCGGCCGTCCTCGCGGAGGACCTGATCGTGGTGGTGCGCGGCCGCCTGCAGCGGCGCGACGACGGCGCGGTCATGCTCAACGCGCAGGAGCTGACCGTACCGGACCTCAGCGAGGGGCACTCGGGGCCCGTGGTGATCTCGATGCTGCAGCACAAGGCGACCGAGACGGCCGTGACGGCGCTCGGGGACGTCCTGCGGACCCACCCGGGCACCAGCGAAGTGCTGATCCGGCTCAACGGCTCACGCAAGGTCGAGATCATGAAACTGGGTGTCGACCTCCGGGTGAATCCGACACCCGGCCTGTTCGGTGACCTCAAGGTGCTGTTCGGGCCTGCCTGCCTCGACGCCTGATCCTCCCGCGCGCGGAGGGGACGGCGCCCGACCGACCGGGAGGTCCGGTGGGCGCCGTGCGATCCGCCGTGCGAACCGGAGGCGCGAGCAGCGTCAGATGACGTAGTCGGTGGCGGCGGGCGTCCCGTAGCTGCCGCCGTGGTAGAGCAGCGGGGCGCCGTCGGGCCCGACGGCGCCCGCCACCACCTCGGCGACGACGACGGCGTTGTTCTCGAAGGACAGCCGCATGCTGATGCGCCCCACGAGCCAGCCGGCCACGTCCCGGAGGATGGGGACCCCCTCGGGCCCGGGCTCCCAGTGATCACCCGTGAAGCGGTCCTTCGTCCGCGCGAACCGGTTGGCCAGCCCCTCGTTCTCCGTGCTCAGCATGTGCACGCCCACGAAGTTGGTGTTCGCCACGGCGGGCCAGGACGAGGACGTGCGCGCCATGTTGAAGGAGAACCGCGGAGGCTCGGCGGACAGCGAGGCGACCGAGGTGGCGGTGAACCCGAAGGGTTTTCCCTCGTAGGTCGCCGTGATGATCGCGACGCCCGCCGCATGCCGGCGGAACACCTCCCTGAAGGAGTCGCCGTGTGCGGGGACGCGGGGCTGGGTATCCGTGGAGGCGGTACTCGGGTTGTTCACTGTGACCCTTCCGGGGCGGGGGGGGCGATCGTCTGTACTCAGTCCCACCCTAGGCGCCCTCCGAGGATGGCCAGGTTTGTTAATGTAGAAGTCATGCGCGCACGCCAGGAGCCGGACACCGGCTCGACCTATCCGCCGCCCGTCTACGCGGTGGCGGAGGATCGCCGGTCGGTGCCGCCCGCCGGGATCTACTGGTGGCTCGGATCCACGATCCTCCTGGGGGTCGTCATCGGTGTGCTCTGGTGGTTGTTCGCCCCGACCGGGCGGCTCTTCGGTGATCCAGCCCTCGCCGAACAGTGGGTACTCCGCGACCTGACGCTGGCGGGCCTGGAGGCGGCCGCCGGAATCGCCGTCGGAACGGTGGTCGCGGTGCGGCTGCGGCTGCCCGGTGTCGTGGCTCGCGTCCTCGCGGCGATCGGCGGGTCGATGATCGGCTCCGCGCTGGCCCTGGCCGTGGGGGAGGGGCTCGCCTGGATGTTCGGGCCCCACGGGCAGGAGGACGCCGCTGGTACCGCGTTCGTCCTGCACTCCTACGGCGCGCTCCTCATCTGGCCCGCGTTCGCCGCGGTGATCATCTTCGTCACCGCCCTGATCGGGCTCGCGCGCCGTCGTACCTGAGAACTGTCGTACCTGAGAACCGTCGCACTGAGAACTGCCGCCGGACCTGGGACGCGCGCCGCCGGGCGCCGTCGCGCGTAGCAGTGCTCCGCGTCGCCCTCGCCGTGACGACGCCCCACCGGGGCTGCCGATAGACTGCCGTGGTGACCACAGCTCCCCTCCCGACCAGCCTCGACTTCCGTACGATCGACCTCCGGGGCCGGGTGCTGACCCCGGGTGAACTCCGGAGCGTCATGCCGAGGGCGGAGGCCAGCGCACATTCCTCCGAGGCGGCCGTGCAGGCCATCATCGACGACGTCCGGGACCGTGGACTGGCGTCGCTCACGGACCTCGCGCAGCGGTTCGACGGCGTGGAGCAGGAGCACCCCCGCGTCGAGGCGCACGTGATCCAGGCTGCGCTGGACGGGCTGGACCCCGACGTCCGTGCCGCGCTCGAGGAAGCCATCCGGCGCGCCCGCCTCTTCGCCGAGGCCCAGCGACCCGCCGATGCGCAGATCGAGGTCGCGCCGGGAGCACACCTCGCCCACACCTGGGTGCCCGTGGATCGCGTGGGCCTCTACGTTCCCGGCGGACTGGCGAGCTATCCGTCCTCCGTGGTGATGAACGTGGTGCCCGCGCAGGCCGCCGGCGTCCGCTCCATCGCCCTGGCCTCGCCGCCGCAGAAGGACTTCGGCGGCTCACCCCACCCGGTGATCCTGGCCGCAGCGGCCATGCTCGGCATCGACGAGATCTACGCGATGGGCGGCGCCCAGGCCGTCGCTGCGCTGGCCTACGGAGTACCTGACACGGCGACCGGCGCGGGCCCGGACACCGGTGGTGCTGCCGGCTCCGGACGCGGGATCGACCCGGTGAACGTGATCACCGGGCCCGGGAACGTGTTCGTCGCCACCGCGAAGCGGCTCGTCCTCGGCCGCGTCGGCATCGACTCGGAGGCGGGGACCACGGAGATCGCCGTGCTCGCCGACGGGACGGCGGACGCCGAGCTCGTGGCGGCGGACCTCGTCAGCCAGGCCGAGCACGACCCCCAGGCGGCATCCGTGCTCATCACCGACTCCGTCGACCTCGCCGACGCCGTGCTGGAGTCCCTGCGGACGCGCGCGGACCGGACACGTCACGCGGACCGCGTGAGGACCGCCCTCTCCGGCCCGCAGTCGGGGGTCATCCTCGTCGACGACGTCGAGCACGGCATCGCGGTGTGCGACGCCTACGCCGCGGAGCACCTCGAGATCCACACGGCCGACGCCGCCGGGGTCGCGGCGAGGATCCGGAACGCGGGGGCCATTTTCGTGGGCCCGCACAGCCCGGTGAGCCTCGGCGACTACTGTGCCGGTTCCAACCACGTGCTGCCGACGGCGGGCACGGCGGCGTTCGCCTCCGGCCTGAACGTCACCACGTTCCTCCGGGCGATGCAGGTCATCACCTACGACCGCGAGGCGCTCCGCGAGGTGGCGCCGTCCATCCTCGCCCTCTCGGCAGCCGAGAACCTCCCCGCCCACGGTGAGGCCGTCACGGCACGTTTCCCCGAGGACCAGGCGCGCTGATTCCGCGGGACCACCGCGGAATCACACGGTTGTCGTTCATCGGCGCGTGTCTCTAGACTTGCGGTGGCACCACGGCGATGTCACGCCACCGATCATGGAACGCGAGGGGGAAGCATGTACTGTCCGTACTGCCGTCATTCCGATTCCCGCGTCGTCGATTCGCGGCTGGCCGATGACGGATCCGCGATCCGACGTCGTCGTCAGTGCCCGCAGTGCGGGCGCCGCTTCAGCACCGTCGAGACCACCAGCCTCAGCGTGATCAAGCGCTCCGGCGCGGGAGAGCCGTTCAGCCGGTCCAAGATCATCAACGGCGTTCGCAAGGCCTGCCAGGGCCGCCCGGTGACGGAGGACGATCTCGCGCTGCTGGCGCAGGAGGTCGAGGAGACCGTCAGGGCCAGCGGTGTCGCGGAGATCGACGCCCACGAGGTGGGGCTCGCCATCCTCGAACCGCTTCGCAAGCTCGACCAGATCGCCTACCTGCGCTTCGCCAGCGTCTACCAGGGGTTCGAATCCCTCGACGACTTCGACGAGGCGATCCAGACCCTCAGGGCGCAGACGGCGGACAGTGCCCGAGTGCCCTCGGGTGTGCAGCGGCCGCTGACGGCGCTCTAGCCTCCCGAGCTGCCGAGGCGGCATCGCTGGCAGCCTGCTGAAGGAGCACGCGCCGCCCCTCGGCCGCGGACCCCACGACCCATGGCAGGCCGTGGGACCGCGGCCCGTCTCCCGACGTCAGGCGGAGTCGACGTGCAGGAGCGCCGCCTGGAGGGCGCCGCCCACGATCCCCGCGTGATTCTTCAGCTGGGCCGGGATGATCGGCGTCCGAAGATCCAGCGAGGGGAGGTACTCGGAGCTGCGCTTCGAGATGCCGCCTCCCACGATGAAGAGCTCCGGGGAGAAGAGGAACTCGACGTGGGAGAAGTAGCGCTGGAGTCGCACCGCGTACTGGTCCCAGTCGAGGCCCTCACGTTCCCGGGCCACGGCCGACGCACGCGTCTCGGCGTCGTGCCCGTCGATCTCCAGGTGGCCCAGCTCGGCGTTCGGCACCAGCCGGCCGTCGAAGATGAAGGCCGAGCCGATGCCGGTCCCCAGCGTGATCACGAGGACCGTGCCCATCCGGCCCTTGCCGGCGCCGTACTGGACCTCCGCGAGGCCGGCGGCATCGGCGTCGTTGATCACATAGACATCGCGCCCGAGGATTGTGGTGAACAGGGCGTCCACGTCGGTGTCGATCCAGCTCTTGTCCACATTGGCCGCGGAGCGCGCCACTCCGTGCTGGATGATGGCCGGGAAGGTCACGCCCACGGGGCTGTCCGCCGCAGGCCCCTCGGGGCGGGAGGAGAGCTCGGCCACGATCTGCCGGACCACCTCCGCCACGGCCTCGGGCGTGGACGGCTTGGGGGTGGGGATACGGTGCCTCTCGCCGACGATCACGCCCTTCTCGAGATCCACGATGCCGCCCTTGATGCCCGTGCCGCCGATGTCGACGCCGATCACCGTGGTGGGCAGCTTCGAGGGCAGCTTGGTCTTCTTCTTCTCGGTGTCCTTGGCCATGATTCTCCGTTGACGTGGGGCCGGCGCGTACCGGCAGGGGCTCGTGAGGGTGGACAGTGCGGGGTCGTGCAGGGGTCGGTGCGGGCGGTACTCAGGGAAGAGTGAGGACCTCGGCTCCGTGATCGGTGACCACGAGCGTGTGTTCGAACTGCGCGGTCCGCTTCCGGTCACGCGTGACCACGGTCCACTCGTCGTCCCACATGGTCCAGTCCACGACGCCGAGGGTGAGCATCGGTTCGATGGTGAAGACCATGCCGCGCTCGATCACCCGATCGTAGGCCGGGGCGGCGTCGTAGTGCGGGATGATCAGCCCGGTGTGGAAGGCCTCGCCCACGCCGTGCCCCGTGAAGTCGCGCACCACGCCGTAGCCGAAGCGCTTCGCGTAGGACTCGATGGCGCGTCCGATCACGTTGATCTGCCGTCCCGGGGCCACGGCGCGCACGGCCCGGTGCAGCGACTCCTCGGTCCGCTCGACGAGCAGCCGCGACTCCTCGTCCACGTCGCCGATGCAGAACGTCCGGTTGGTGTCCCCGTGCACGCCGTCCTTGAACGCGGTGATGTCGATGTTCAGGATGTCGCCGTCGGCGAGTTCCGTGGAGTCCGGGATGCCGTGGCAGATCACCTCGTTCAGTGACGAGCACAGGGACTTGGGGAATCCGCGGTAGCCGAGGGTCGAGGGGTAGGCGCCGTGGTCCAGGATGAACTCGTGCCCGATCCGGTCGAGCTCGTCCGTCGTGACACCGGGACGGGCGTGCCTGCCGACCTCGAGGACGGCCTGCGCGGCGATCCGGCCGGCGCTGCGGATCTTCTCGATGGTCTCGGCCGACTTCACCTCGGACCCCGTGAACGGCGCGGGGGCCTTCCGGCCGACGTACTCGGGGCGGACGATACCCGCGGGAACGGGCCGCAGAGGTGAGACCACGCCCGGCGTCAGGGTCCCGAGGGGAGCGGTGGCGGAGGGCTGGGGCATACCCTTGATCCTATAGCGGGCCCGGGGTCACACGACGGGATGCACGCGGTGCGGACGGCGCTGGACGCGTCTCCGGCGCGGTCCGGACGCTTCGAGGAGGAGGTCGACATGACGGAGTACTGGTTCAACGTGCGCACGCACGAGGTCGAGGAGGATCGGCAGTCGGACTGGTCGCAGCTGATCGGCCCCTACACCACGCGCGCCGAGGCGGAGAAGGCCCTCGAGAAGGTCCAGCAGCGCAACGACTCGTGGGACCGCGAGGACGACTGACGCCCTACGGCGAGTCTTCCCCGGACCCGGGTCGAGCAGGTCAGAAGGTGTGTTCGGGACCCGGGAAGGTGCCCGAGCGCACCTCGTCCGCGTACGCCGCGGCAGCGCCGGCAAGGATGCCGCGGACGTCCGCGAACTGTTTCACGAACCTCGCCTGGCGCCCACCGCGCAGCCCGGCCATGTCCTGCCACACCAGGACCTGGCCCGTCGTCGCCGGTCCGGCCCCGATCCCGATGGTCGGCACCCGGACGGCCGCCTCGACGGCCTCGGCGGTGCCGGCGGGCACCATCTCCATGAGGACGCAGAAGGCGCCTGCATCGGCCAGTGCGACGGCGTCGTCGATCACACGCTGCGAGGCCTCCCCGCGGCCCTGAACGCGATAGCCGCCGAGGGCGTGCTCACTCTGCGGTGTGAAGCCGACGTGCGCCATGACGGGGATGCCGGCCCTGACGAGTGCCCGGACCGTGTCCGCGTACGCTGCGCCGCCCTCCATCTTCACCGCGTGGACGAGTCCTTCCTTGAGCAGGCGGACGGAGGACCCGACCGCCTGCTCGGGGGACACCTCGTACGATCCGAACGGCAGGTCGGCGACGACCATCGCGCGTGAGGCCGCGCGGCTCACCGCGCGGCTGAAGAGGATCATCTCGTCGAGGGTGATCGGCAGGGTGGTCGCGTGCCCGAGGACGTTGTTGGAGGCCGAATCGCCGACCAGCAGCACCTCGATGCCGGCCTCGTCGAAGACCTGGGCCGCGTACTGGTCGTAGGCCGTCAGCATCGCGAACTTCCGGCCTTCGTCCTTGGCCTGCTGCAGGTGGTGGACGCGTATCCGGGACGGCGTCCGGGCTGTCGTCGGCGCGTCCGTCCGGGGGTTCGACGCCGCGGCCGCCCCCTCCCCGTAGGGCGCTGGGATCTCGGCGGAGGTCATGGCACGAGACTATCGGACCGTCCGCCGTGCCGACCTCCCCCGGCCACCGCGACGGGTCCCGCACACGTCGCCGGTGGGTGAGAGCGGGTACACGCCGACGACGGCGGCTGTCGCGGCCCGCCGCGGCGCCGGATCACGTGTGCGTGTCAGTAGAGTGTTGGTGGCGTGGCCCGCGCGGGTGCACCCGACGATCAGGGAGTGAGGTTGTCATGGACCGGCAGCAGGAGTTCGTACTGCGGACCATCGAGGAGCGCGACGTCCGCTACGTCCGCCTGTGGTTCACCGACGTCGTCGGGTCCCTGAAGTCCGTGGCGCTCGCGCCCGCCGAGGTGGAGGGCGCGTTCGAGGAGGGGCTGGGCTTCGACGGCTCGTCGATCGAGGGCCTCGCCCGCGTGTACGAGTCGGACATGCTCGCGCAGCCCGACCCCTCGACGTTCCAGATCCTCCCGTGGCGTGGCGAGAAGGAGCAGACGTCGAGGATGTTCTGCGACATCCTGACCCCCGACGGGCAACCCTCCACGGCCGATCCGCGCGGGGTCCTGAAGAAGACCCTGGCGAAGGCCGCCGACATGGGCTTCACCTGCTACACCCACCCCGAGATCGAGTTCTACCTCCTGAAGTCCGCCGAGCTCGGCCCGGACGGACAGCCCGTCCCCGTCGACCAGGCCGGCTACTTCGACCACGTACCGGGCGGGGTGGCGCAGGACTTCCGGCGCATGGCGGTCGCGATGCTCGAGTCCGTGGGTATCTCGGTGGAGTTCAGTCACCACGAGGCAGGCCCCGGTCAGAACGAGATCGACCTGCGGTACGCGGACGCCCTGCAGACCGCCGACAACATCATGACTTTCCGTACCATCATCAAGGAGGTCGCACTCACCTCCGGCAGCTACGCGACCTTCATGCCCAAGCCCTTCTCCGAGCACCCGGGCTCCGGGATGCACACCCACTTCTCGCTCTTCGAGGGTGACACGAACGCGTTCTACGAGGCGGGCGCCGAGTTCCAGCTGTCGAAGACCGCCCGCCAGTTCATCGCGGGGATCCTCAGGCACGCCCCGGAGTTCACCGCGGTCACGAACCAGTTCGTCAACTCGTTCAAGCGCCTGTGGGGCGGAGGTGAGGCACCGAGCTACCTGTCCTGGGGCCACAACAACCGCTCGGCACTCGTGCGCGTCCCCCTGTACAAGCCCAACAAGGGGCAGTCCGCGCGCATCGAGTACCGCGGGATCGACTCCGCGAGCAACCCCTACCTCGCCTACTCCGTGCTCCTCGGGGCAGGCCTGAAGGGTATCGAGGAGGGCTACGAGCTCCCCGCCGCCGCTGAGGACGACGTCTGGAGCCTCACGCCCGCCGAGCGTCGGGCCATGGGGCATGATCCGCTGCCGGCCAGCCTGCACGACGCGATCCGCGTGATGGAGGACTCCGAGCTCGTCGCCGACGTGCTGGGGGAGCAGGTGTTCGAGAACTTCCTGCGCAACAAGCGCGCCGAGTGGCACGACTACCGCATCCAGGTGACACCGTACGAGCTGCGACGGAACCTCAACATCCTCTAGGTCCGGGCCGTCCGGCTGCCGTGCCGACGTGGCTAGTGTTGGCGCATGAGCCTCAACCGCACGCTGATCAGCCACGGCTTCACCGATTTGGAGAAGAGCCGACGTTTCCTCGACGCCCCCGAGCTGGCCGGGCTCGACGAGGACGTGCTGTTCGCCCATCTGGGCCGTGCTGCGAACCCTGATCTGGCTCTGCAGTCGCTGGTGCGGTTGCTGGCCGCGGATCCCGCGGGCGTCCGGGCGGTGTTCGACGACGAGGACCGCGCCGGTCCGCTGTTCCGGCTGCTCGGCGCCTCAGAGGCGCTGGCGGAGTTCCTCATGCGGCATCCCGAACACCTCGACGTCGTCAGGTCCGGACCGCAGAGCCCTCCCGTCGTGGATCCCGCGGAGCTGCGGTCGATGCTCCTGGCAGCCGTCGACGCCGATCCCGCGCAGGACAACCCGGTGGCCGGTGTCGGCGGCACGGAGGCCTACCAGCGACTGAGGGTCGCCTACCGCCGACAGCTCACCGATCTCGCGGTGCGGGACCTGTGCCACTGCGCGCCCGTCGACTACCTGCCCGTCGTCGGGCGGGAGCTCGCGGACCTCGCGGGAGCCGCGCTGGAGGCGTCCCTCGCCATCGCCCGTGCGGACCTCGGCGAGGTGTACGGGGCCGACGTCGTGGCGCGCGTGCGGCTCGCCGTCGTCGCGATGGGCAAGTGCGGGGCCCGGGAGCTCAACTACATCTCGGACGTCGACGTCGTCTACGTCGTCGAGGGCGACGACGTCGAGGAGTCGGTGCTCACCCGGATCGGCACGGGTCTCGCCTCGGCCATGGCACGGGGGGTGTACTCGCCGGGACAGGAGCCGGCGCTCTGGGAGGTGGATGCCAACCTCCGCCCCGAGGGCAAGGACGGACCCCTCGTGAGGACACTGGCCTCCCACGTGTCCTACTACGAGCGCTGGGCCAGGACCTGGGAGTTCCAGGCGCTGCTGAAGGCCCGTGCGGTGGCCGGCGATCTCGAGCTCGGTCGGCGGTACGAGGCCGCCGTCGCCCCCCTGATCTGGGCATCGTCGCAGCGCGAGGGATTCGTCGAGGCGGTCAGGGCCATGCGTCGGCGGGTCACGGACAACATCCCGCGGGACGAGGAGGCTCGGCAGCTCAAGCTCGGCCCGGGCGGTCTGCGCGACGTCGAGTTCACCGTGCAGCTGCTGCAGCTCGTCCACGGCCGGCTGGACGCATCGCTCCGGGTCAGGGACACGGTCTCGGCCATCGAGGCCCTGAGTGCCGCGGGCTACGTGGGGCGGTCCGACGCCCTCGACCTCGACGACGCCTACCGGTACCTCCGCGTGCTGGAGCACCGCATCCAGCTCATGCAGATGCGGCGCACGCATCTGATGCCCGAGGACGACGCCTCGCTCAGGGCCCTCGCGCGGTCGTCGGAGAGTTGCATGGTGACCGTACGGCCCAGCGCCCAGAGCCTGCACGAGAAGTGGCAGCGGACGCGGCGGCTGGTCAAGCGGCTGCACGAGGCCATCTTCTACCGGCCCCTGCTCAACACCGCGGCGACGCTGCGGCCGGAGGACGTCCAGCTCACGGCCGAGGCCGCACAGGCCAGACTGGCGGCGCTCGGGTACCAGGATCCCCGCGGTGCCCTCCGCCACATCGAGGCGCTGACCGGTGGTTTGAGGCGCCGGGCACTGCTCCAGCGGCATCTCCTGCCGATCCTGCTCGCGTGGTTCGCGGACGGCGTGGACCCCGACGCCGGTCTCCTCGGCTTCCGCAGGCTGAGCGAGGCCCTGGGCGAGAGCCACTGGTACTTGGGCATGCTGCGGGACTCGACGGCCGCGGCCGAGCGCCTGTGCGCCGTGCTGTCCAGCAGCCGCTTCATCACCGATCTCCTCGAGGTGTCACCCGAATCGACGCAGTGGCTCGGGTCCGACGCCGCCCTCGTGCCGGACAGCTTCGATTCCCAGTGGCAGGAGATCCAGTCGAAGATGTCGCGCCACCCCGAACCCGCCGAGGCGATCCGGCTCATCCGCCTGATCCGCCGCCGCGAGATCCTCCGCATCGCGATCGCGGACAGTGCGGGCGTGCTGTCGCAGCCGGAGGTGGGGGAGGCGCTGGCCGACGCCGACCGCGCGGCCGTCCTCGGCGCGCTCCACGTGGCCGAGAAGCAGGTGTTCGCCGAGGAGGAGCGGCTGACGGACGTGGTCGTCATGGCGATGGGCCGGCAGGGCGGACGTGAGATCACCTACGGCTCGGACGCGGACGTCATGTACGTGCACCGGCCCGTGGAGGGCGCGAGGGAGGCGGCAGCCCAGCGGCAGGCCGAGAAACTCGTGGGCCGGCTCGCGGCTCTCCTGACGCAACCGTGCCGGCCACCGGTCCTCGCGGAGCGGGTCCTCGAGATCGATACGTCCCTCCGGCCCGAGGGCAAGCAGGGTGCCATCGTCAGGTCGCTCGACTCCTACCGCGAGTACTACCGCCGGTGGTCGCTGGTGTGGGAGGCGCAGGCCCTGCTGCGCGCGCGGCCGCTCGCCGGGGACGATGCCCTCGCCACCGACTTCGTGGCCCTGATCGACACCGTGAGGTACCCCAAGGGGCTCGACGACGGCGACGTCCGGGAGATCCGCCGCATCAAGGCCCGCGTCGAGTCCGAGCGGCTGCCGCGGGGCGCCGACCCGTCGCGGCACGTGAAGCTCGGCCGGGGGGCGCTCAGCGACGTCGAGTGGCTCGTCCAGCTGATCCAGCTCCAGCACGCGCACGGTCTGCCGTCCTTGAGGGTGCAGTCCACGCTGGGCGCGCTCGACATCATCGAGGCCGAGGAGCTTCTGCCGGAGGAGGACGTCGCGACGCTCCGCGCGAGCTGGACGCTCGCCACGAGGATCCGGGGCGCGAACGTCGTCTGGAGCGGGCGGAATTCCGATGTGCTGCCGTCCTCGCGCCGCGACCTCGAGGCGGTGGCGCGCTGGTGCGGATACGGACCGGGGAGCGGCTCGGACCTCGAGGAGGACTATTTACGCATGACGCGCCGCAGCCGCGGGATCTTCGAGAGGCACTTCTACGGGTACTGAGGGGTTACTGAGCGGCGGCATCTGCCCCGAACGACGGCGGCGGCCACCCCGAAAGGGGAGGCCGCCGTCGTCGTTCCCGGATCACTCGCGGTGATGCCGGTGATGCGTGCTAGACGCCGTAGTACAGCTCGAACTCGTAGGGGTTCGGGCGCAGCGAGAGCGGCTTGATCTCCATCTCACGCTTGTAGTCGATCCAGGTGTCGATCAGGTCCTGGGTGAAGACGTCGCCGGCCTGCAGGAACTCGTTGTCCGCCTCCAGGGCGAGCAGCGCCTCCTCGAGGGACCCGGGAGCCTTCTGGATGTCCTTGGCCTCCTCCGCGGGGAGCTCGTAGAGGTCCTTGTCGATCGGCTCGGCGGGCTCGATGCGGTTCTTGATGCCGTCGAGGCCGGCCATGAGCTGCGCGGCGAAGGCCAGGTACGGGTTCGACGAGGGGTCCGGCGCGCGGAACTCGATGCGCTTCGCCTTCGGGTTCGAGCCCGTGATCGGGATGCGGATGCCGGCGGAGCGGTTGCCCTGCGAGTACACCATGTTGACCGGCGCCTCGAAGCCCTTGACCAGGCGGCGGTAGGAGTTGACCGTCGGGTTGGTGAAGGCGAGGACGGCGGATGCGTGCTTCAGCAGGCCGCCGATGTACCAGCGGGCGGTGTCCGACAGACCGGCATAGCCGCGCTCGTCGTAGAACAGCGGCTGGCCGCCCGCCCACAGCGACTGATGGCAGTGCATGCCGGAGCCGTTCTCACCGAAGACCGGCTTCGGCATGAACGTGGCGGTCTTGCCCCACGCGTTGGACACGTTCTTGACGATGTACTTGAACTTCTGCAGGTCGTCGGCCGCATGCGTCATGGTGGTGAACTTGTAGTTGATCTCGGCCTGACCGGCGCCGCCCACCTCGTGGTGCGAGCGCTCGACCTCGAGGCCCGCCTTGTCCAGCTCCACGCAGATGGCGTCCCGGAGATCGGCCTGCTTGTCCACGGGGGAGACCGGGAAGTAGCCGCCCTTGAAGGGCGTCTTATTGCCCAGGTTGCCGCCTACCTCCTCGCGCCCGCTGTTCCAGGGGGCCTCGATGGAGTCGACCTTGTAGAAGCTGCCCTGGGGGGAGGATTCGTACTGGACGTTGTCGAAGATGAAGAACTCGGCCTCGGGTGCGAAGAACGCGGTGTCGGCGATGCCCGTCGAGGACAGGTAGGCCTCGGCGCGCTCGGCGACACTGCGGGGATCGCGGTGGTAGGGATCGCCCGTACGCGGGTTGACGATCGAGAAGTTCAGCGCGAGGGTCTTCTCGGTGCGGAACGGGTCGATGAACGCCGTCGTCACGTCCGGGATGAGCTGCATGTCGGATTCCGCGATGCCCTGGAAGCCGCGGATCGATGATCCGTCGAAGAGCTGACCATCGATGAAGAAGTCAGCATCCACCGACTTCGCGGGGACGTTGAAGTGCTGCTGCACTCCCGGGAGGTCGGTGAACCGGACATCGACGAACCTGATGTCCTCGTCGGCGATGAATTTGAGGACCTCGTCCGCATTCTTAAACATCGATCAATGCTCCTAACGCATGGCAGGGGGAACGGATCGGCGCCAGCCAAGACCCCCGCACTGCCGCGGGAGCTCGAGGTACGGCAGGTGCGCTGCACTGCCGCCGACTCGTCCCCACTGTAGGAGCGGGCAGTTTCTCGCTGGTGTCGGCCGTGTTTCGTGGACGTTACATGGGGCGAACTGCGCTCCCCACCCTAGCGTTCCGGGCGAGCGCACGGCATAATGCCGCGCCCTGAGGCCGGTAGGCTGGACGACGTGGTGAACAGACGAGACCTCGGCTCCTGGATGGAGGGGCCTTCCCCTTCCGGCAACCAGCAGTGGCCCGGGCAGCGTCTCGGGAGACCCGAGGCCGGCCCGGGGTCGATCGCCCGCTTCGGACCCCGGGCGGCAGCGCTCCTCATCGACTGGTTGCTCTGCTCGCTGCTCTCCGCGGCGTTCTTCGGGTACGACGGCTTCGCGACGCTGCTCATCTTCCTCGCGGAGCAGATCCTCCTGGTCGGTTTCTTCGGATACAGCATCGGTCATCGCATGTTCCGTATGCAGGTGCAGACGCTCGACGGCAAGCCTGCGGGGTACCTGACGGCCACCGTGCGCAGTCTGCTCCTCTGCCTGGTGATTCCCGCGCTCATCATCGACGTGGATCAGCGCGGCGTCCATGACCGCGCCCGCGGAACGGGCCTGTTCCGCATCTGACGGCCGTCTCGACGCTGTACAGGCCGCTGGACACGACAGCGGCGGTGACCCTCGAGGGGATCACCGCCGCTGCTCGGACCTCGACGCGTGCTCAGCGCCCGCGCATCGCCTTGCGGTCGGGCCGGGCCTTGAAAGGATCGATGCCCTTCGGGATCGGCAGCTTCGTCCCGAGAGCGGTCAGGCGCTTGTCCACGGCATAGACCTCCTGCTTCGTGAGGGTCTTCTTCAGCTTCTGGACCGTCTTGGGGATCTTGGACAGGGGAACCTGTCGTTCGTCCCGTCCTGATTCGATCACGTGAATGGGCACGTTGGGGATGATGCGCGCCATCTTCCGCTTCTCGCCGTCGACCAGCTGCTTCACCCGCGTGGACGGTCCCTCCGTCACGAGGATGACCCCGGGACGCCCGATGACCCGGAACACGGCGTCCTGCGTGCGGGGGTTCACCGCGATGGGCTGTTCCTGCAGGATCCAGCCCCGGCGGAGGACGCTGAGAGCGGCTCCCGCTGCTCCCGGGCGTCCCTCGATCTGTGAGAACGCAGCGCGTTCGGCTCTCCGCGACAGGATGAAGATCGCGGCCAGGAAGGCCAGGGGGACGGCGATGATCATCAGGGTGATCACGTTGTCGATCAGCAGCCCGATGAGGAGTCCCACCGCGATGATGCCGACGAACGCCAGGAGCATGAACCAGACGACACTCGGATCGTTGCGGCGCGTCATCTTGAAGACCTCGGACACCTGCTTCATCCGCCCGGGCTTCTTGGGGCCCTTCTCAGCCTTCGGCTTGCGCGAGAAGATGCGTCGTCGGGGCTTGGGCGAATCGGGGGAATCGATGGTGTGCGACATAGTGCTCCGATTCTACGGGATGGCCGGTAGCCCGCCGGGCTCGGGAGGCTTCCCGGCGATCAGCCGGCGAGGAGCGACGAGGCCTCCTGGGCCGCTGATCCCTCGTCGTCGAGGTGGGCGAGATGCTCCGGGAGTTCCAGGCCCTTGCTGCGCATGGCCCTCGCCCACAGGCGTCCTGCCCGGTACGAGGAGCGGACCAGTGGGCCACTCATGACCCCGAGGAAGCCGATGCTCTCGGCTTCCGCACTCAGCTCGACGAATTCGGACGGCTTGACCCAGCGGTCGACCGGGAGGTGGCGCTCGCTCGGGCGGAGGTACTGCGTGATGGTGATGAGGTCGCAGCCCGCCGCGTGGAGATCCTGCAGTGCCTCCGAGATCTCCTCCCGGGTCTCACCCATGCCGAGGATGAGGTTGGACTTCGTGACCATGCCGAGGTCGCGACCTTGCGTGATGACGTCCAGCGAGCGCTCGTAGCGGAAGGCAGGGCGGATGCGCTTGAAGATACGGGGGACGGTCTCGACGTTGTGGGCGAAGACCTCGGGGCGTGCATCGCAGATCGCGGCGATGTGCTCGGGCTTGCCGGAGAAGTCGGGGATGAGGATCTCGACGCCCGTGCCGGGGTTCATGCTGTGGATCTGACGAATGGTCTCCGCGTAGAGCCAGACGCCCTCGTCCGCGAGATCGTCCCGCGCGACGCCGGTCACGGTCGCGTACCGCAGGTTCATGGAGCGGACGGACTGCGCCACCTTGAACGGCTCGCTCCGATCCAGCGGCTGGGGCTTGCCGGTGTCGATCTGGCAGAAGTCGCAGCGTCGCGTGCACTCGGAGCCGCCGATGAGGAAGGTGGCCTCGCGGTCCTCCCAGCACTCGAAGATGTTGGGGCAGCCGGCTTCCTCGCAGACCGTGTGCAGGCCCTCCTTCTTCACCAGGTTCTTCATCGCGACGAACTCCGGTCCGATGTTCACCTTGGCCTTCATCCATTCCGGTTTGCGCTCCACCGGTGTCTCGGCGTTACGCGCCTCGATGCGCAGCAGGCGACGACCCTCGGGTGCAAGGCTCACAGTAAGGCTCCTTCTGACATGGTGTGCGGCGCCGATCCGGCGTCTTTTCCGGCAATGCCCTCGACGCCCCCGACACCGTCGTCGTCGCCCAGCAGCTCTGCCTCATTGTTGCGCAGTTCCGCTTCGATCAGCGACACGAGGTCAAGGGGGGACACGGACCGGCCGGTCTCGTGCGAGATGGTCGTGACCCCGGCGTCGCTGATGCCGCAGGGGACGATCTGCCGGAACGGAGCGAGGTCGTTGTCGCAGTTGACGGCGAACCCGTGCATGGTCACGCGGTCCTTCACGCGTATCCCGATGGCCGCGATCTTCCGCGCGGGGCCGGAGGCGTCAGCGGCCACCCACACGCCTGATCGTCCGTCGATCCGCGTACCCTCGACACCCACCACTGCGAGGCTCCGGATGATCACCTCTTCGAGGAGGTGCACGTAGTCCGCGATCCTCGCCGGGTCACGCAGGGCGAGGATGGGGTAGCCGACCAGCTGTCCCGGCCCGTGCCACGTCAGCTTCCCGCCCCGGTCCACGGGCACCACGGGCGTGCCGTCGAACGGACGTTCGTGGTCCTCGGCGCGACGTCCGGCGGTGTACACGGGACTGTGCTCGAGCAGGAGGACCGTGCTGGGTGCCTCACCGGCGACGACGGCGGCGTGCAGGGCCTGCTGCATCTCGAGGCCCCGCGCGTACTCCACGTGGTCAGGAGCAAGGCCCACCCGCGACAGCACCAAAGTCATGCCCCAAGGGTAACGCCGTCCACCGACACCGCCCGCCGGTGACCTCGGTGCGCAACGCGCTCGGACGCCGGTCCCGACGTCGGACGGTGATCTCAGGTGTCGTCGGGCAGGTCGAATACGACACCCAGTCGGGCGAGGCGCCACTGGTCCTCGCGCCCGCGGACCTCGAAGTGGAAGACCGGCGCCACGGGATTCGTCTGGGCGGAGAACCTCCAGAACTCCATGCGCAACGCGCGTGACGTCGGCGGGACGTCCTGGTCGCCCTGCTCGACGGCGAATGCGTGCCACGTGCTCCAGTGCTGGGCCGTACCGACGACGGACCAGGTAGAACCCCGCCATCGCAGGGTGCGCGGCCGGACCGTCCCGCCGGCGGGGAGGAGTGTTAGGGTCACGTGCTCGTCGAGCGTCCGCCAGGACGACGGTGTGCTGACGACGTCCTGACGACGACCCGCTCGGGGTCCGGCATCGGACGGGGATGACGTGGGGGAGTGCATGACGGCCTGACGCTGGTGGAAGGAACGTGTCGAACAAAAATAGAACACATGTTCGATCGAGGCAAGGCGTTCTCCGCCGGATCCTGTGGATAACCCGGAGGAGGTCTCGGTCGTGACCTAGAAAGGACACATGAGCGATGCCGTACCGCCGTCCCCGTCCTCCGTGCCGGGCGTTCCGCCGTCGGGAACACCCCTGCCGGTCCGAGGGGGCGCCGTCCATCCGGCTAGGGCTGCGCACGGTCCCGGCACACATGTCGGCCGAGCGAATGATCGTGATGACGACGGCCACGCTCAGCCCACCGCCGTCGGCCTCACGACCGGGCGATTGCTCGGTCGTGGCGGCTCGTCCTCGGTGTGGCTCGTCACCGACTCGGCCGGCCAGCGCTTCGCCCTCAAGGTGGCGACCAGGACCGGGGCTGCTCCTGGCGATCCGCCGCCAGTCCCGCTTGGCTCCTCGTCCTCGTCATCCGCTCCGGGCGATCGCCTACCGAGAGCTCGAGACTACGGAACAGGTGTGCAACCGGCCGGCGCGGGACCGGACACTGCGCCCACCCCCACGCCCCTGCCCGGGCGCCGCGCACGCCGGGCCGCTCTGCCCTCCATCGGGGTACCGGACGTTCCACCGCCATCCGTCGGACGGTCACCGTTCGCTCCCTTGAACGACGGCGCGTCCGTCGACGCCGGTGGTCCGACAGTCAGTGGGAACCATGCAGCACCCGCCGACGACCTCGATCGGGAACTCGCCCTCCTGCGGCGACTCGACCACGACCACCTCGTCCGGGTGCACCGGGTCATCAGCACGAACCAGGGGCCGGGACTGCTGATGGAGCTCGCAGCGGGCGGTTCGCTGCTCGAACTCGTCACGAGCCGGGGGCCTCTGCCCATCGCGGAGGTGGTGACCACTCTCGTTCCCGTGGCTCAGGCGCTCGACCATCTGCACGCGTCAGGCGCCCTCCACGGTGACGTGACGCCCGGCAACATCCTCTTCACGCACGAGGGCCGCCCGCTGCTCGCCGACCTCGGCACGGGCCGACTGCTGGGAACCGATCCGCTGCTCATGCCCGGAACCCCTGGCTTCCTCGATCCCGGGCGGACCGGCAGCTACGATTCCGGCGCCGATGTGTTCGCGCTCGCGGCCGTCGCCTGGTTCGCGCTGACCGGACGGATCCCAGGCCCGACCGATCAGCGTCCGCCGCTCGCGCTGATCGTGCCCGATGTCCCGCTCACCTTGATGCAGCTGATCGAGGATGCGCTGAGCACCAACCGTGAGCGCCGTCCCACCGCTGCATCGTTCGCACGCACGTTGCTCTCCGCCTCGGCTGCGGAACCGGTGGACCTCGTGCCGGCGGTGCACACGAGCGTGCTGCCGGACCTGCTGACGCGCAGGGCTGACGAACGGCCGGCACCACGGCGCTCGCTCATCGCGCGGCTCCGGCGCACAGGTGCGACGAGCGGCCCGCGCACACCCGGAAACGGCAGTACCGGCGCAGGCCGGCGCGTCAACGGCTCCCCGCGAACCAGCCGGTCAGGCCGAAGCACCCGGCCGGCCCGCTTGTTCCCGCGCAGGGCGGTCGCTCCGACACCGGACGAGGAATCACCCCGCCGTCGCGGTTCGGCTCCTGGGCCGCGAACATCCCCATCGGAACCACACCGGAGCTCCACGACGTTCCAGCCCGTGAAGGGCGACTACGGTGCCCAGTACCGCATCCGGCGCGTCCTCGGAGTGGTGTCGGGGTGCATCGCCGCCGTTTTGCTCGTCATGGGGGTCATGCTCACGGCGGAGGGTCTCCGCGGGCCGGAATCGCTCGGGAGCGAGCCCGCCGTGCAGGGTGACGGCACGGGTACACCTGCTCCGGAAGCGGACGGTCAGGCGGTCGACGTGAGCGCGGGGCACAGCACCGAGCGGGAGGCGACGTCCGACGACGGGACATCTGACGCCAGTCCGGAGCAGCTCGCCGGATCCGAGGATCCCTCCGTGGCACTCTCGGGTCTCGTCGCGCTGCGAGCATCTGCGTTCGCGACCGCCGATCCAGAGGTGCTGCGGACCGTCGACGTCGACGGGTCGCCCGCCATGGTCGCGGACCAGGAGGCTGTCGCCGTCCTCGCGCGATCCGGGAACACCCTCCGGGGTTTGTCCATCGGCCTGCGGGATCAGAAACGGCTCACGGACGACGACGTCGCGGCGGACTCCGCCCTCGCACCTGTCTCCGGCGTCGCGACACCGCCGGAGGGAACGGAGGTCGCTCTCGTGCGGGCGACGGCGCAGATCTCCCCGTACACCGAGGAACCGGTCGGGAACCGTGCCGCGGAGGGGACGTCGGAGGAGGGCGCCGACGCCGGGACCCCGTCACTCATGGCAGCCGGACAGCAGGAGCTCATCTTCGCGCTGTGGGACACCGTGGACGGCTGGCGCATCCACTCCGTCGTCGAACCGCCCGAGGACTGAGGACGCCCGAGGACGTGCGACCACGACCACGCCCAGGACCAGCACCACGTGACGCCCCCATGCGGCCGCCTCGGAACCAGGACGTCGATTCCCTCCGCCCGGATGCGGTCCCGATACGGTCCCTATACGGTCCGGCTACGGTCCCGATACGGTCCAGCGAGTGGAGGCTACTCGGACGGCGCCGTGACCGTGCGGTGCACCCATTGCGCCAGCGCCTCGGGGGTCTCCTCGTCGAAGGAGAAGCCGGCCGCGACGAGCGCTCGCGGCTCCATGCGCGTGCTCACGAGTAGGAGCTCGTAGCCCAGTTGACCGATCGCGGCCTTCAGGATGAATGCCGGGACACGGAACCAGACCGGGCGCTTGAACGCTCTGCCGAGCTGCAGGGCGATCTGGTCGAGCGGCGCCGGGGCCGGGGCGCTCAGGTTGACGGGCCCGCTGAGCGGTGCGGTGAGGAGGAACTCGAGGGCCCGGATCTCGTCGTTGAGGCTGATCCAGGGCCACCACTGACGCCCCGACCCGAGGGATGTCCCGGCGAACAGGCGGATGGGGATCAGGAGGTTCGGGAGGGCGCCACCCTCCTTCGCCATCACGATGCCCGTCCGGGGGAGCACCACGCGGACCTCCTCCGGGGCAGCGAGGGCTTCCGCTTCCCACCGGCGGCAGATGTCGGCGAGCAGGGTCTGACCCGACGCGGACGATTCCGTGAGGACGTCATCACCCCGGTCCCCGTAGTAGCCGGAGGCGGACTGGCTGATGAGAACCTGCGGGCGGTTCGTTGCACGCGTGATCGCCGCGACGAGTGTCCGGGTCGGCATGATGCGCGAGGAATACAGCGTCTCCTTGTAGCTCCGCGTCCACGGATGTCCTGCGATGCCCGCGCCCGAGAGGTTGATCACCGCGTCCGCCCACTCCACGGCAGCGACGTCGAGGTCTCCCGTCGAGGGATTCCAGCGGACTTCGGACTCGTTCTTCGGGTCGCGGCGCACGAGTCGCCTGATCTCGTGGCTGACGGCGAGCTGACGCGTGAGGGCGGTTCCGATGGTCCCGGAGGCACCGGCGAGGAGGATGCGCATGATCCCATCGAACCACTAGTTCGGCGGCGTGAATACCAGTGGGGAGCCCGTCGACAACACAGGAGCCGCTCTGGCACGGAAGGACCCCGGACCGGGTCCGGGGTCCTTCCGTCAGTCAGGACCGGGTGCGCTCGCCGTTGTGGGGCGCGGTCCGGTCGATCAGCCGTGCAGGGTCGCGGTCAGCGAGATGTCCTTCACGCCCGCGAGGGCCTGCGAGACGGGGCAGCCCTCCTTGGCCGCCTGGGCGACACGCTGGAAGTCCTCCTCGGAAAGACCCGGCACCGTGGCGTCGAGCGTCAGTCGGATGGCCGTGATGCCCGTGCCCGGCTGGAAATCGACGTCGGCCTTGGTCTCGACGCGCTCGGGGGTCTTGCCCTCCTCGCCGAGGGCGTGGCTGAACGCCATCGAGAAACATGCCGAGTGGGCAGCTGCGATGAGCTCCTCGGGGCTCGTCTTCCCCTCGGACTGCTCGGCACGCGCCTTCCAGGTGACGTCGTAGGTGCCGAGACCGGAGGAATCGAGCGTGACCTGGCCGGATCCGGTGGGAAGGTCCCCGCTCCAGACGGTGTGGGCTGAACGAACGGTAGCCATGGTTCTCCTTCGGGTCTGCGGGACGGGCGCGGGCTCGCGTCCGGTGGTTCCCTCCCATCCTAGGGAGCGGCAGGACGGACTTCCATCGGGGTACGCAGCCGTCACGGGAGATACGGCCATGCCCGCCGCAGCAGTCCGGACAGACGGCAGGGGCCGCGCCTGTCGTGGCGCGGCCCCTGCTCGTCGTTCGTCCAGCTCCTGGCGGACGGCGTCGTCGCCGCCAGGGTCCTCGGTACTGTCAGAGGCCGAGGTCGGCCTCGAACGCACCACCCTCGAGTCGTGCCTTGAGCGTCTGGAGGAACCGCCCCGCATCGGCGCCGTCGACCAGCCTGTGGTCGTACGTCAGGCTGAGGTACATCATCGAGCGGATGGCGATGGTGTCATCACCGTCGACGCCCGTGATGACCACGGGCCGCTTCACGATGATGCCGGTCCCGAGGATGCCCACCTGCGGCTGGTTGATGATCGGGGTGTCGAACAGTGCCCCGGCCGAACCGATGTTCGTGATCGTGAACGTCCCGCCCGAGAGCTCGTCCGGCCCGATCTGGCCGTTGCGCGTGCGGCTCCCGACGTCGGCGATCTTCTTCGCCAGGCCACCGAGGTTCAGGGTGCCGGCGTCCTTGATGACGGGGACGAGCAGGCCCTTCTCGGTGTCGACCGCGATCGCCAGGTGCTCGGCGTCGTGGTACGTCACTTCCTTCTTCTCCTCGTCGAACGAGGCGTTCAGCTTCGGGTGCTGCTTGAGAGCCTCGGTCACGGCCTTCGAGATGAAGGGCAGGAAGGTGAGCTTCGCGCCGTTCTGTGCGAGGAAGGTGTCCTTCGACGCGGTGCGGAGCTTCGCGATGCGGGTCATGTCGACTTCGATCACCTGGGTGAGCTGCGCCGAGACCTCGAGGGACTCGCGCATGCGCTTGGCGATCGTCTGGCGGATACGCGGAGCCTTCTCCACGGTGCCGCGCAGCTTGGACGGCTCGACCGTCGGTGCAGCGGGCTTCGACGGCGCCGAAGCGGGTGACGACGGCGTCGCAGCTGCAGGTGCCGGAGCGGACTCCACCTGCTGGGACTCCTTGGCCTTCTGCGCTTCGGCGGCATCGAGCACGTCCTGCTTGCGGATACGGCCGCCGACGCCGGTACCCGTGATGGTGCCCAGGTCCACGCCGTTCTGGTTCGCCAGACGCCGCACGAGCGGTGTCACGTAGGCGGAGACGTCCGTGGTCCCTGCGTCCTCCGACGCGGGCGCCTTCTGCTCGGCGGGCTTCTGCTCGGCCGGCGCTGCCGGTGCGGGGGATGCCTGCGCGGGTGCGGTGGGGGCCCCGCTCGCGTCGTCGTCGGGCTCGGACGTGCCGGATGCCCGCTCGGACTCGTGGGAGGAGCCCTGCTTCTCGGTGGGTGAGTCCTCGCGCTCCTCGGCCGGTGCGGCGACGAGCGGTTCACCGGAGGCTGCTTCGACCTTCTTCGGGGCGGATGCGCCGGACCCGATGACGGCGAGGACTGCACCGACCTCCGCGGTCTCGTCTTCGCCTACACGGATCTCCTGCAGCTTTCCGGCCACGGGGGAGGGGATCTCGGTGTCGACCTTGTCGGTCGAGACCTCGAGGAGCGGCTCGTCGACCTCGACGTCGTCGCCGATCTCCTTGAGCCAGCGGGTGACGGTCCCTTCGGTGACACTCTCGCCGAGAGCGGGCAGGGTCACCTCGGTCCCCTCGCCCGAACCGTCGGAGTCGTCTGATCCGGACGTCTCGTCCGAACCGCTGGTCGCTGCGGGCTCCTCGGTCTCGGGAGCCTTCTCGGTCGACGGGACGGCGTCCTCAGTCGGCACGGAGGCGCCCTCGGACTCGTCGGAGGCGGCGGCCGCACCCGAGTCGCTCGAGGTGCCCGAATCGCTACCCGAACCGTCGCCGATCCTGACGAGGGGGGCGCCGACCTCGGCGGTCTCGTCCTCGGCCACGAGGATCTCCTCGATGACTCCGGCGATCGGGGAGGGGATCTCCGTGTCGACCTTGTCGGTCGAGACCTCCAGCAGGGGCTCGTCGACCTCCACACGGTCACCGACCTGCTTCAACCAGCGGGTGACGGTGCCTTCGGTGACGCTTTCACCGAGAGCGGGCAAGTTCACGGATTCAGACATAATGCGCCCGTTTCTCCTTCGTAGATCGTTCCTTGGCAGCTGGGCGACGCGGTGAGCCCGTTCAGCTGGACGTGCGTGCTGTTCCTTCTTCCGAGCTTAGTCCACGCCCTTCGACGTGGACCGAGCCCGGATGATGCTGGATGAGGTGCTGTGTGGGCGGTCCTAGCCGTGCAAGGGCTTGCCGGCGAGTGCGAGGTGAGCCTCGCCGAGTGCCTCGTTCTGCGTGGGGTGCGCGTGGATCAGCGGAGCGACGTCCTCGGGGTAGGCCTCCCAGTTGACGATGAGCTGCGCCTCGCCGATCTGCTCGCCCATGCGGCTGCCGAGCATGTGGACGCCCACGATGGGGCCGTCCTTCTCGCGCACGAGCTTGACGATGCCGCCCGTGCCGATGATGGAGCTCTTGCCGTTGCCCGCGAGGTTGTACTCGTGGGTCTCGACGCGGTCGTCGCCGAACTTCTCGCGGGCCGCCTTCTCGGTGTATCCGACGGAGGCTATCTCGGGATCGCTGTAGGTGACCTTCGGGATGTTCAGGTCGGAGACGACGACGGGCTTGAGGCCCGCGATCTCCTCGGCCACGAAGATGCCCTGCTGGAATCCGCGGTGGGCCAGCTGCAGGCCGGGGACGATGTCGCCGATCGCGTAGATGGTGCCGACGCCGGTGTGCAGGCGCTCGTTGGTGATGACGAACCCGCGGTCCATGGTGAGGCCCGCTTCCTCGTAGCCGAGGTTCTGCGTGACGGGCCCGCGGCCGACGGCGACGAGCATGAGGTCCGCGGTGAAGGTCTTGCCGTCCTCGAGCGTGGCGACGACGCCGTCGTCGTTCTGCTCCACGGCCTTGAACCGGGTCCCGGTGTTGAACTTGATGCCGCGCTTCTTGAAGGCGCGCTCGAAGTTCTTGACGATCGACGCGTCCTCGTTCGGGACGAGCGAGGGGAGCGCCTCGATGATCGTGACGTCCACGCCGAAGGACTTCCAGACCGACGCGAACTCGCAGCCGATGACGCCGCCGCCGAGGATGATGACCGATTTCGGCACGAAGTCCATCTGGAGCGCCTGGTCGGAGGTGATGACCTTGCCGCCGATCTCGAGGCCGGGAAGGCTGCGGGAGAAGGAGCCGGTGGCGAGGATGATGTGCTTGCCCGTGTAGACGGTGCCGTCGACGTCGATGGTGGTCGGGGACGCGAGCGTGCCCGAGCCCTCGATGACGGTGATGCCCTTGGACTTGATCAGTCCCTGGAGGCCGCGGTACTTCCCGGCGATGATGCCGTCCTTGTACGCGTTGACGGCGTTCATGTCGATGGACTCGAAGGTCGCCTTCACACCGTACTTCTCCGCGTCACGGGCGCCGTCCGCGATCTCCGCCGAGTGCAGGAGGGCCTTCGTGGGGATGCAGCCGTTGTGGAGGCAGGTGCCGCCCAGCTTGCCCTTCTCGATGAGCCCCACCGTGAACCCCAGCTGCACCGCGCGGAGTGCGGCGGCGTATCCGCCGCTGCCTCCACCGAGTACCAGGATGTCGAACTCTTGCGCAGTTGCCGATTCGGCCACTTGGACGCTCCCTCGCGTGGTCTCTCGACGCGCTGATCGCGTCTGTTGATGGATCGATTGGTGAGTGGTTAGCCCCTGGAGCCGCTTCGCGGCCACCGGCGCGTGAAATGCTCCCGTTTTTCAGCCTATCCCCAGAAGGAATCGGCATCCACCTGAACCGTGCGCGTCCGGGCCACGGGTACCCGCTATGTGTGCAGAGTCACCCGGCTGCGTACCCGTCGGGGTTCCGGCCGGGGCGGAAGGAGGCGCGGATGCTCCGGCGCCCCCTTCCGCGAACCGTCAGACCGAACGGGCCAGGACGTCCTCGACGTAGGCCAGGAGGGTGCGGACGCCGACGCCCGTGCCGCCCTTCGGCGTGTACCCGTGTGCGGACCCCTCGTTGTAGGCCGGTCCGGCGATGTCGAGGTGCGCCCACGGGATCTTCTCGCCGTCGACCTGCCCCACGAACTCACGGAGGAAGACGGCGGCCGTCATCATGCCGCCGTTGCGCTCTCCGATGTTCGCGATGTCCGCGACCTGCGACTCCAGGCTCGGACGCAGTTCCTCGGGCAGGGGCATGGGCCAGAACGGTTCGCCCGCGCGGTCCGCCGCCGCCTTGACGGCGTCGCGGACGCCGTCGTCGCCCATGACGCCGGAGGTGCGCGTCCCGAGGGCGATCATCTGCGCGCCCGTCAGCGTCGCGATGTCGATGATGGCGTCGGGGGACTCCTCACTCGCGGCGGCGAGGCCGTCGGCCATGACGAGCCTGCCCTCGGCGTCGGTGTTGAGCACCTCGACGGTCCGGCCACCGTAGATGGTGATGACGTCCTCGGGCCTCTGTGCGGTCCCGGAGGGCATATTCTCCGCGAGGCACAGCCACGCCGTGACCTTGGCCGGCAGACCCAGCTCGGCGACGGCGAGGAGGGTGGCGAGGACGGCCGCGGCGCCACCCATGTCCAGCTTCATGGTCTGCATCGCTGCGGCCGGCTTCAGGGAGAGTCCGCCGGAATCGAAGGTGATGCCCTTGCCCACGAGCGCCAGGTGCACGGCGGACTTGGCGGGGGAGTACTCGAGCTTGACCATGCGCGGGGGGCGCGAGGAGCCCTTGCCGACGCCGAGGATGCCGCCGTACCCGTCACGTTCGAGGCGCTTCTCGTCCATGACCGTGACCTTGACGGGCAATCCGCGGGCGAGATCCTTGGCGGCCTGCGCGAAGGACTCCGGGTACAGGTGGCTGGGCGGCTGGTTGACGAGCGAGCGTGTGGTGTTGACGTTCCGGCCGAGGACGACGGCGCGCTTGAGGCCTTCCGCGAGGCCTGCGTCGGCCGCCGTCCCGGTGTGCACGACGACGTTCCGGACCGCCGCCTTGTCATCGCTCGACGACACCGTGCCGTCCGGCTTCATGCCCGTCTTCAGTCCATCGAAGGTGTAGGCGCCGAGGGCGGCGCCCTCGGCCACCGCGGTGGCGGCGTCGACGGTGGCTGCGGGCAGCGCGAGGACGACGGTGTCGAGCCCGGTGAGGTGGCGCACAGCGGCTCCCGCGGCACGGCGCAGGGTCTCGGCGTCCAGGACGGCGTCGGCGGCGACCGTGCCGACACCGGTCAGGACGAGCGTGTCGGCCCCGGTGTCCGGCAGGCCGGGCAGGCGTCGCACCTCGTCCGCCGCGCCGGTGATCCCGAGGACCTGCAGGGAGTCGCCGAGGGCGCGCGCCGCCTTCGCCGGCAGCGGGTTGTCGAGGAGGGCCGGTCCGTCGGGGCCCTTCCCGACGGCGATGACGAGAGCGTCACTCGGAACCTTCTTGAGGTCCTTGTCGGAGGCTGTCAGATGCAGGTCGATCGTTGTGATCACGGCGTTTCTCCTCGTATCCGGCGCAGCCGCCCGGGTCCGGCGGCACTGCGGGCCCCGGCACACCTGAGCGGTCCGGGAACGGTCCTGACGATCGTAGTCTCTGCCCACTCGCGCGGCCGACCGGCGGAACGTACCGCAGGTGACGGTGGGCGCCGGTGGGCGTCGGAATGAAGGAGGAGCGGGGCGTGTTGATGACTACAGGACCTGACGGCGAGGAGAACACCATGCTGGATCCGCGAACCCTGTACAACACCGACGAGACGATCATCGGAGATCCCGACCTGAGAGGGCTACCCCTGCTCATGAGCCTCACCGGCTTCATGGACGCCGGTCACGTCGTCGAGCAGGTCAGTGCCGAGCTCCTCGAGGTCCTCGATCACCGGATCGTCGCCGAGTTCGACGCCGACCAGTTGATGGACTACCGGGGTCGGCGACCGAAGATCACCTTCGTCGAGGACCACCTCACCGACTACCGCCCGCACAGCCTCGAGCTGCACCGCCTGCACGACGGACTGGGCGAGCCGTTCCTCCTCCTCACCGGGGTGGAGCCGGACCTCCAGTGGGAGCGCTTCGTGAGCGCCGTCGTCGGACTGGTCGAGGACCTCGACGTGAGCCTGATCTCCTGGGTCCACGCGATCCCCATGCCGGTGCCGCACACCCGCCCCATCGGCGTCACGCTGCACGGCAACCGACCCGACCTGATCGACGGCATGAGTGCGTGGCGTCCCACGGTCGAGGTTCCTGCCTCGATCGGGCACGTCCTGGAGCTGCGGCTCATCGAGGCCGGGCACGACGTCGTCGGGCACGTGATCCACGTTCCCCACTACCTCTCGGATGCGGAGTACCCGCCTGCGGCGGTTGCCGGCCTCGAGTACCTCGGTGCGACCGCCCGTCTGGTCCTGCCCACCGACCGGCTGCGCGAGGCAGGGCGCGACGTCGAACGCCAGATCGCCCGGCAGGTCGGGGACAGCACCGAGGTGCAGTCCGTGGTGACGTCGCTGGAGAAGCGCTACGACGAGTACGCGGACGGCGCCGAGCGGCGGTCGCTGCTCGTGAAGGAGAACAGCGAGCTGGCGAGCGCCGACGAGCTGGGCGCCGCCGTCGAGGCCTACCTGGCGAGTCCGCAGGCCGAGGAGGAGTCGACGCTGCTCTGGGACACCGAGTTCCGCCCGGACGACCGCCACGGTGATCCTCGCCCCGAGGGCTGAGGGCACGCCCGTCGGGTGAGCTCGGGGGAAGCCGTCGCGGGGAGCACACCGTCGTCGATTCGTCCCGGGACGCGTCCGGTTGGAGAACACCGCTGCACCGGAGGAGACTGGGGTCGTGGGTTCGACGCGTGCGCTGCTGGTGTGGGGAGCGGGTGTCGCGGCCTATCTCGTTGCTGTGACGCAGCGCACCACCTTCGGTGTCGCCGGTCTCGAGGCGACCGATCGTTTCTCCGCCTCCGCATCGCAGTTGTCGGTGTTCACCGTCGTCCAGCTGCTCGTCTACGCGGGTCTCCAGGTGCCGGTGGGTGTGCTCGTCGATCGCTGGGGCCCACGGTTCCTGATCGTCGCAGGCGCCGTCCTCATGGCCGTGGGGCAGGCCCAGCTGGCCTTCGCCGACTCGGTGGGCGAGGGGATCGCCGGCCGCCTCTTCGTCGGAGCGGGTGACGCCACCACCTTCATCAGCGTCCTCCGGCTGCTGCCGGCATGGTTCGGGCCCCGACGCATCCCGGTTCTCACGCAGTGGACGGGCATCATCGGCCAACTGGGTCAGGTTGTCTCGGTCATCCCGTTCGTGGCCCTCCTCACGGGTCTTGGCTGGCAGACCGCGTTCCTGTCCGCTGCATCCCTCTCCGTCCTCGCCGCCATCCTCGCGACGGCGATCATCAGGGACTCGCCGTCTCCGGCCGGCGACCGCGCAGCGCCGACCCTCCGCCAGACGGGTGTCTCCCTCGCGCAGGCGTGGAAGCAGCCGGGTACGCGCCTCGGGCTGTGGTCGCACTTCACCATCCAGTTCCCCGGGACGGTCTTCGTCCTCATGTGGGGCTACCCCTACCTCGTACGCGCCGAGAAGGTGGGCGACGCGGTGGCGTCCGCCCTGATGACCCTCTTCGTGGCCGTGGGCATCGCCTGCGGGCCGCAGCTGGGGCGGTACGTGGCGCGGCACCCGCTCCGCCGGTCCACGATGGTGCTCGCGATCGCCGCGCTGATGGCGGTCGCCTGGTTGATGGTGCTGCTGTACCCGGGCCCTGCCCCACTTCCCCTGCTGACGTTCCTCGTGGTCGCGCTCGCGATCGGGGGACCCGGGTCCATGATCGCCTTCGACTTCGCCCGGACGTTCAATCCCGCGGGCCGGATGGGAACGGCCACCGGGATCGTGAACATCGGCGGTTTCATGGCGTCGCTGCTGTCCATGTTCGTCATCGGCGTCGTCCTCGACGTGCTGCTCGCCCGTGGTGTCTCGGACGGTGACCTGTACTCCCTCACGTCCTTCCGCCTCGCCATGTCCGTGCAGCTCGTCCTGCTCGCGGCCGGAGCCGTGGCCGTCGTCGTCGTGCGGCGAAGGGTCAGGCGTCGCATGGCCGATCAGGGCGTGGTCGTCCCCCCGCTGCGCGAGGCGCTCGCTCGCGAGCGACGACGTCGCAGGGACCGCCGGGCGGGCCGTCCATCGCGGCCGTGACCGGGAGGACGCCGGTCGGGCTCGCCGTCCTCGAACGGCTTCCGGAGCCGACTGCGTTGTCCACATAGGGATGTTCGGTCGAGCCGTCCGAGGGCACCCGGAGGAGGCTGGCGGACATGTCACCCTCACATCCCTCGCCCCGCCCTTCCTCGGATGCCCCGCGTCCCGTCCTGTCCGTGACCTCGCCGGCCGACATCCTCTCCTACGTGCCGCACGCCCTCGGGTTCACGCCCATGGAGAGCCTCGTCGTGCTCACCACCGGGAGGGGCCGGCTCGGGGCGACGCTCCGCGTGGACCTCCCGGCAGCCGATCCCTCGCCCGGCGGCGAGGCCACGGACTTCGCGCGGGCCGTCCTGTCCTTCATCGACGGCGACGACGATGCCGACGGCGTCCTCGTGATCGTCTACACGCACGCGGTACGGCGTCCCGATGATCCGCCGCCGCAGGGCGTGCTCGTGCGGGAACTGAGCGACGTCCTGGCCTCGGCGGGACTGCCCGTGCGCAGCGGCTGGCTCGTCTCCGCCGCCGCCTGGCGCGACTACTTCTGCGACGACGGCAGGTGCTGTCCGTGGTCCGGCCACCCGCTGGACACCGTCACGGACAGCCGTCTGAACGCCGAACTGATCTTCGGCGGCAGCTCCTTCGACGAATCACCCGCCGACGCCGTCGGTCGGTCGTCGCCCCTCGTCGCCCGGCCGATTCCCTCGCCCTCCCGCGATGCCGTCGACGAGGGTCAGGCCCACTACGCGGCGGCCTGCGCGGGGCACTGGGACGAGGAGCGCCAGTTCACCGCCACGTCGGACGTGTGGGATGCGGTCATCCAGGGGTCCAGCACTGCTGTGGAAGAGTCATTGCTCGGATCAGGCTCGGACCTGGACGCCGACCTCGCCGGATTCCTGCTGGCCAGCCTCGAATCGAGGGCGGTACGGGACTTCCTGCTCGTGAGCGCGTGTCTCGGATCCGACACGGCACTCGAAGGCGCCGTGTCCTGCGGGGTGATCGCTGCGGCACCGATGGATTCATCGGGGATACGCGGTGACGATGCGCAGTGCGTCGTGCCGCCTCTCGCGGCCGCCTGGGGCGTGGCGCAGTCCGACGAACCCGGGGACGTCCGACTGGCTGCTCCGCTCCTCGATCGGTTTGCCGACGGTCGGACAGCGCCCGACCCCTCCGCCCTTCGACTGTTCACGGACGTGCTCGCGGGTCTCCATCCCGGCACGCCCGACTGGGAACGCGTCGATGCCATGACGCGTGTCCTCACCCGCCTCGTCGCTGTCGCCGGCCCGACGGGCGAGGCGAGAGCCGCGGCGCTCACGATGCTCGGCTGGCTCGAGTACGCGCGAGGACGGGGATCTCGGGCGGCGGTCCTCTTCGAGGCAGCCGAAGCGGCGCTCCCCGGGTATCGACTCGCGCGTCTGCTCAACGAACTACTGTGCCGAGGTGGCTTGCCATCGTGGGCCCGCAATCGCACGACGGCGTGGCGGTCCACCTCGTCAGCGTCGGCATTCGAGTCGAGAGCACCGACGGCGTCGGGAGCAAAGGGGGCTTCGTCACCTGCCTCGTCACCTGCTTCGTCGACGTCGGCATCCACCGATCGCCGTCGGTCGACCCGGGACGCGGCCTGACGTGACCCGACGTGGCCCGATGAAGGCCTCCCTCGTGCGTCGTGGAGCCGAGAGCGCACATCATCGGGCGGCGCGCGACGGCGCGCTGTCAACGGAGGCGCAGGAAGAAGTAAGCCGGTATACATTTCCGGCGTGGAGTGGGCACGTGAGACACTTGACGGTGAGACCCGGTTGGGTCCGTGCACCAGAACGACTCGGCAACACCCACGCACACGTCCCCTCGAGGGCGTGCGGCGGCGGGAATAGCCGTCGTCGCAGAGCGGTTCCTCAGGGGAACGACTCTGCGATGGCCGTCTGGTAACCAGCGCGGACTTGACAGGGTCATAGTGGTGTTGTCCGTCTGACGGCATCGCACATCGCCGTATGAAAGGTTCTCTGTGACGGTCAAGAAGACAGCAGCACCGGCGTCGTCGGACGCCGGTACCACCACGACGAAGCGACGCGCCGCGGCCAAGAAGCCCGCGACGAAGAGCGCCGCGGCCGCCAAGGCCACCGCGTCCGACGCTTCGGGATCAGTGGACACGCTGGAGGCCGACGCACCCATCGCCGACGTCGCGCTCGACGCGGACGTCGAGGACGCCAAGCCCGAAGCGGCAGAGGTCGGCACCACCACCGGCTTCGTCTACTCCGACGCCGATGACGACGACGCCCCCGCGCAGCAGGTCGTCTCGGCCGGAGCCACTGCGGACCCGGTCAAGGACTACCTGAAGCAGATCGGCAAGGTCGCCCTGCTGAATGCCGAGCAGGAAGTCGATCTGGCGCTCCGGATCGAAGCCGGGCTGTTCGCCGAGGAGAAGATCGCCGCCGAGCCCGACATGGACCCGAAGCTCAAGCGCGAGCTCGAGTTCGTCATCCACGACGGCAAGCGTGCCAAGAACCACCTCCTGGAGGCGAACCTGCGCCTCGTCGTCTCGCTGGCCAAGCGCTACACGGGCCGCGGCATGCTGTTCCTCGACCTCATTCAGGAGGGGAACCTCGGACTCATCCGCGCGGTCGAGAAGTTCGACTACACCAAGGGCTTCAAGTTCTCCACCTACGCCACCTGGTGGATCCGCCAGGCGATCACACGAGCCATGGCAGATCAGGCGCGCACCATCCGTATCCCCGTCCACATGGTCGAGGTCATCAACAAGCTCGCACGCGTCCAGCGTCAGATGCTCCAGGACCTCGGCCGCGAGCCGACGCCCGAGGAGCTGGCACTCGAACTCGACATGACACCCGAGAAGGTCGTCGAGGTGCAGAAGTACGGGCGTGAGCCCATCTCGCTGCACACGCCGCTGGGCGAGGACGGTGACTCCGAGTTCGGTGACCTCATCGAGGACTCCGAGGCCGTGGTTCCCGCCGACGCCGTGAGCTTCACGCTGCTCCAGGAGCAGCTGCACTCCGTGCTCGACACGCTGTCCGAGCGGGAAGCCGGCGTCGTCGCGATGCGGTTCGGTCTCACGGACGGTCAGCCGAAGACGCTCGACGAGATCGGCAAGGTGTACGGGGTCACCCGCGAGCGAATCCGTCAGATCGAGTCCAAGACCATGTCGAAGCTTCGTCACCCCTCGCGTTCGCAGGTATTGCGGGACTACCTCGACTGATCGATGTGCGCCGGCCGGGGCAGCCGATGCCCCGGCCGGACCATGAGCGATGATCGCAGCTGAGCGGCAGGACCGATACGGTGTTGCACCGGCCCGCTCATCCCGCCGGATACAACGAAGGCCCCCTCCTCGGAGGGGGCCTTCGTCACGCGATGCGGCGCCTGTACACGGAGCGCCGTCGGATCGGGGTCGGGGAAATCAGTCGCCTGCTGCGACCGGCTTCTCGTGGAGTCGCTTGGTCTCGTCCTGCCACTCGGACGTGAGTGGCTTCAGGTTGGCTTCTACTGCGCGCGCGTGGTGGCCGCAGAACAGAAGTTCTCCACCGGAGGACTGAAGGACCGCCCGCACGTACGCCTGAGCGCCGCAACGGTCACAGCGGTCCAGGGCAGTGAGTTCGCGAGTTGCTACTGCAGTGGTCATGAATGCCTCCTCATGTGGATCGTGTATTCATATAACCACTATTCGGTGCCGCGCCTCCCCAAGCTGGGCCTCCTTTCGCTCGGGGCGTAGCAGAGGTTATGGCAGGGGGTCGAACCCCTGCTGTGGCGCGGGTGCCACGGGTCGGCGCGACAGGTCGCGCCTGCCGAGGAGTGTCATCAGGCCGTAATAAGCTGGCCCCATCCCTCCGCGCGGTCGCCCTTCTGGGGCTCGTCCGGCGAGGGGCCGTACCGTCGAGGAGACACCGCTGTGACACCCCCCACGTCCAACTACACCGCGCGGCACCTCTCGGTCCTCGAGGGCCTGGAGGCTGTGCGCAAACGCCCCGGAATGTACATCGGGTCCACCGATTCCCGTGGACTGATGCATTGCCTGTGGGAGATTATCGACAACTCGGTGGATGAGGCACTGGCGGGGTACGGCCAGAACATCACGGTGATCCTGCACGCCGACGGATCGGTCGAGATCCACGACGACGGGCGCGGTATCCCCGTGGACATCGAACCGAAGACGGGGCTCACCGGCGTGGAAGTGGTGTTCACGAAGCTGCACGCCGGAGGCAAGTTCGGGGGCGGCTCCTACACCGCCTCGGGCGGCCTCCACGGTGTGGGCGCCAGTGTCGTCAACGCTCTCTCAGCACGTCTCGACGCCTTCGTGGACCGCGGCGGCAAGACCTACGCGATGTCCTTCCGCCGGGGCGAGCCGGGAATCTTCTCCGACGGACGGTCGCCGTCACCCACGTCCTCCTTCGAGCCGTTCCTCGACGGCTCGCGACTGGACGTCGTGGGGACGGCGAAACGTGGTGTGACAGGAACCCGGATCCGCTACTGGGCGGACCGGCAGATCTTCACGCCCGACGCGACCTTCTCCTACGAGGAGCTGCAGACCCGCGCACGTCAGACGTCCTTCCTCGTCCCGGGTCTGCGCATCACGCTGCGCGACGAGCGCAGGCTGCCGGGAACTCCGGGGGAGTCCGGAGCCGTGGAGGAGGTCTTCCAGCACGACGGCGGCATCTCCGAGTACGCGGAATTCCTTGCGCTGGACGCCGGCGTCACGGACGTGTGGCGATTCCAGGGGTCGGGCCGCTTCACCGAGTCGGTCCCGGTGCTCGACGATCGTGGTCACAGCCGGATGGCGGAGGTCGAGCGGGAGTGCGACGTCGACATCGCGCTGCGCTGGGGGATCGGCTACGAGACGACGCTCCGCAGCTATGTGAACATCATCGCCACGCCCAAGGGCGGTACGCACCAGTCGGGCTTCGAGCAGGCCCTGCTGAAGACGTTCCGCACCGTCATCGCTGCCAACGCGCGCAAGCTGAAGGCGGGTACGGACAAGATCGAGAAGGACGACGTCTTCGCCGGACTCACGGCCGTCCTCACGGTCCGGCTGGCGGAACCGCAGTTCGAGGGCCAGACGAAGGAGATCCTCGGCACCTCGGCGGTCAAGGCGATCGTGGCGAAGGTCGTCGAGAAGGAGTTGCAGGCAAGGCTGACGTCATCGTCGCGCAACGACAAGGCGCACTCGGCCCTCCTGCTCGAGAAGATCGTCGCCGAGATGAAGTCGAGGATCTCGGCGCGTGTCCACAAGGAGACGCAGCGTCGCAAGAACGCCCTCGAGACCTCGACCATGCCCGCGAAGCTCGCGGACTGCCGCATCGACGATCCCGAACGCTCGGAGCTCTTCATCGTCGAGGGCGACAGCGCCCTCGGAACCGCCAAGAACGCGCGTTCCTCCGATTACCAGGCGCTGCTGCCGATCCGGGGCAAGATCCTCAACGTGCAGAAGGCCTCGGTCGGGGACATGCTCTCCAACGCCGAATGTGCGGCGCTCATCCAGGTGATCGGCGCAGGGTCCGGCCGGAGCTTCCAGCTGGACGCCCGCCGCTACGGCAAGGTGATCCTCATGACGGACGCGGACGTGGACGGCGCACACATCCGGACGCTGCTGCTCACCCTGTTCTTCCGGTACATGCGACCGCTGGTCGAGGACGGCCGCGTGTACGCGGCGGTACCACCGCTGCACCGGGTGGAGGTGATCAGCGGGGGCTCCAAGGCCAACGAAATGATCTACACCTATTCCGAGGCAGAACTCGCGAAAGTGCTCGCTGCCATGGAGAAGCAGGGGAAGCGGTACAAGTCGCCCATCCAGCGGTACAAGGGACTGGGCGAGATGGACGCGGACCAGTTGGCTGAGACGACCATGGACCCCCGGCACCGCACGCTGCGTCGGGTTCGCATCACCGAGGCGGAGTCGGCCGAACGCGTCTTCAATCTGCTCATGGGCAGCGATGTGGCGCCGCGGAAGGACTTCATCGTGGAGGGTGCGGCGTCCCTCGATCGGGATCGCATCGACGCCTGACCGACTCCGGATCGGTCCGAAGCCAGCTTCAGTAACGCCGTCCGTCGGAGAGCTGCCGGATGGTCAGCCGATCAGCTCGGGAGCGACCAGCAGCACCGGCGGCACGACGAGCAGGAGGCCCGCCGTCGAGAGTGCCACGGCCTGGTGCAGCCGCCCCAGAGGTGGCAGAGGGGTGAGTAGTCTGCGCAGGCGGGGCTTGGTGGAGTCGATCGACGTCGTACCTCCCGTGACGTCCGTGACCATCCTGCCCGTGACCCGTCCTGCGGCGGGTTCGTCGGCCAACGGGTCATCGAGAGGATCCCGGGCGATCGGCCCCGCGCCGGCACCGACTATCGCGATCGCACGGACGAGCGTGTGCTCATCGACGTGACGGAGCGCCTCGTCGTCGGCGAGCATCTCGATCAGTTCGCTGACGGCACGCTGTGCCAGCCGCGACGTCGGTAGCCATGGCAGCGCGGACCGCCAGGCGGCGAAGGCCCACAGCAGCAGATGGTGGCGTTGGTGGAGGTGTGCATTCTCGTGCGTCAGGACGGCGTCGAGCTCGGTGCGCGTGAGGAGGTCCATCAGCCCGTTGGACATGACGGTGACGGATCGCGCCCCGCCCGGGAGGCAGTACGCCACCGGCGCGGGGTGGTTGATGACGAGCGTCGACGGCTGGTCCGCGGCGGGGGAGCTGAGCAGCGACAGCATGTCGCGGTGACGCCGCCGCTGCCGCTTGATGCGCACGAAGGTCAGGGCGAGTGTCGAGACGAGGTGACCGAACAGGAGGGTCGCCGCGCTGATGGCGAACACGTGGACCACGCCGAGCGTGCCCACCGACTCGTCATTGAGCAGGATGTCGAGGAACCCCGCCGACGCCGACACGAGGTTGTCGCCCAGGGGCTCGAGCCCCCATACCAGCATGGCCCCGATCATCGAGCATCCACCGGCCAGCGCTATCGACTGCCACAGCACCATGGCCGTGAAGGGAGCGCGCGCCGGCCACTGTGCGCGGGACAAGAGGATGGGCGCAGGCCACGCCAGGATGATCGCGAGCGCCGCGAGCAGGTAGGAGGCCCAGAACACGGTGGAGTCAGTCGCGGCCGAGCAGCTTGCGGAGCGTCTCCGCCTCGGCCTCGGACACACTGCCGATGAACCGGGCCAGAACGGCCTCGCGATCGGGGGCGGTGACGAGGACCTCGTGCATGAGTTCCGCGGTGTGGTCCTCGCGACTGGTCACCGACCGGTACCTGTGCGGTCGGCTGTTCCGCTCGCGCTCCACCAGGCCCTTCTTCTCGAGTCGTGAGAGCACGGTGAGGACGGTGGTGACGGCGAGCTCGCGGCCGGACTGTCCGAGCGGGGCCTCGGCGATCGCGTCGCGCACCTCGTTGGCGGTCACGGCCCCGGGTGTCGACCACAGCAGATCCATCACTGTGCGTTCAAGGTCTCCGAGCGTTGCCATGTTCTTCCTTCGATCATTCCGCGGTGCCGACCCGCCTCGGGTGGCACCCCGCTCCCCGGGGGAGCGATAGAGCGTATGCATCTAAAGTACAGCGTCGCGCCGTGCCTTTCTACTCCGCGTAGAAGTGGATCCGAAATCGTTCTACACTGTGTAGTAGAACTTTTCTACACGTTGTAGAAGTCCCGTCGGGATCGACGGCGGCACCGCGGAAGGGGCCTCATGGAAGCCTTGGAGATCGCCAGATGGCAATTCGGAATCACGACCGTCTACCACTTCGTCATGGTTCCCCTGACGATCGGCCTCGGACTGCTCGTCGCCACCATGCAGACCATGTGGCACCGCACCGGTCACGAGCAGTACCTGAGGATGACCAAGTTCTGGGGGAAGTTGTTCCTCATCAACTTCATCGTCGGCGTGGCCACGGGTCTCGTGCAGGAGTTCCAGTTCGGGATGGCGTGGAGCGAGTACAGCCGCTTCGTCGGTGACGTCTTCGGGGCCCCTCTGGCCATGGAGGCGCTGCTCGCCTTCTTCGTCGAGTCCACCTTCCTCGGCCTGTGGATCTTCGGGTGGGACCGTCTGCCCAAGCGACTGCACCTCATGTCCCTCTGGGCCGCCGTGCTCGCGTCGGTGTTCTCCGCCTACTTCATCCTGGTGGCGAACTCCTGGATGCAGCACCCCGTGGGTGTCGAGGTGGTGGACGGCAGGCCCGTGATGACGGACGCGTGGGCCGTGTTCACCAACAGCACCGCGCTGGTCGCCTTCCCCCACACCGTCTTCGGATGCCTCGCGGTCGCCGGGGCCTTCCTCCTCGGCATCAGCTGGTACCACCTCTGGAAGCGCCGCCACGACGGGATCGACAGCGTCGGCGAGAACGGTGCCGTCGTGGTCGGGGCACGCGCCGGGGCCCGTGACGCCGTCGACCACGCCGTCTGGCTGCGCTCGGCCCGTGCCGGAGCCGTGGTCGCCATGATCGCCTTCGCCGGCACCGGCATCACCGGCGACCTTCAGGGCAAGCTCATGTTCGACCAGCAGCCCATGAAGATGGCCGCTGCGGAGGCCGCGTGCCACGACGGCACCGGCTTCTCGATCCTCTCCGTCGGCAACCTCGGGGCCCAGAGCTGCGAGGACATCACCGCCGTCATCGAGGTACCGGGAGTCCTCTCCTTCCTCGCCAACGGCGACTTCACCACCGAGGTCAAGGGCGTCAACACCCTCCTCCCCGAGTACCAGGAGAAGTACGGCACCCACCTCCCCGACGATCCCCGGTACGGCGATCTGGCCGGCACCGAGATCGACTACCTGCCCGTCATGGAGGTCACCTACTGGGGCTTCCGCATCATGATCGGGTTCGGGGCCATCGCCGCTGCGGCGTCCGCCGCCGCCCTGTGGGTCCTCCGCAGGGGGACCGTCCCAGAGTCACGGTGGCTCATGCGCCTGGCCGTCCTCGGGATCCTCGCGCCCTTCGGCGCGAACATCGCCGGCTGGGTGTTCACGGAGATGGGGCGCCAGCCTTTCGTGGTCGCGCCCAACCCGGACCTCAGCGGCGTCGACGGTGTCTTCATGTTCACCGCGGCGGCCGTGTCTCCCGGGGTGTCGCTCACCGAGCTCGTGACCTCCTTGGTGCTGTTCACCGGCGTCTACGCCGTGCTCCTGGTCGTCGAGGTGAAGCTCCTCGTGACGTACGTCCGGGGAGGTACCGCCTCCGCGATGCCCGAACTCGCCCACACGGACGAGGACGACGACGCCCCGAGCGGCAGGAAGGACGACGGCGATGTGCTCGCGTTCGCGTACTGACCGACGGGCTGCCGGTCACGGGAGCCCCGACCGTGCGTCAGTAGCCCACACCTCCTCACTCCGGAAGGGACCACGATGACCGAGGCACTCCCCACCCTCTGGTTCGTCCTCATCGCCCTGCTCTGGGCCGGCTACCTCTTCCTCGAGGGGTTCGACCTCGGCGTCGGCATGCTGATGAAGCTCATGGCGCGCAACGACACCCAGCGGCGCGTGCTGCTCAACACCGTCGGCCCGGTCTGGGACGGCAACGAGGTGTGGCTCGTGACTGCCGTCGGGGCGACCTTCGCGGCCTTCCCCTTCTGGTACGCGTCCCTCCTGTCGGCGCTCTACCTGCCGTTCCTGCTCGTGCTGCTCGGCCTGATCTTCCGGGCCGTCGCCTTCGAGTGGAGGGGCAAGCAGGACAGCGACGCCTGGCGCAACCGGTGGGACTGGGCCATTGCCGTCGGCTCCTTCGCCGCGGCCGCGGGCATCGGGGCCGCCCTCGCACTCACCACCACCGGGTTGCCGCTCGACGCCAACGGGGACAGGGTGGGAGGCGCCTTCGCCTGGGCCACCGGACCGGCCCTGCTCGGGGCTGCCGCCGTCGTCCTCTTCTGCCTGGTGCACGCCGCGGCGTTCGTGGGTCTCAAGACCGACGGCGGGGTGCGGCGCCAGGCCGACCGACTCTTCCGGCGGCTGCTGCCGATCGCGATGCTCCCGTTCATCGGCTGGGCGCTCCTCGTCCAGGTCGACGACGGGACGGTCGTCACCTGGCTCGCCGTCGTCCTCGCCGTGGTCGCCTTCCTGGCCTCCTACAGGTCCGCGACGATCGGCCGGGACGGGCGCGCGTTCGCCGCCCTCGGGATCGGGATGCTGGCCCTCACCGGATCGATCTTCGGCGCCGCGTTCCCCGTGGTCCTGCCGTCCACGCTCGATCCCGCGTTCGACCTCACGGTGCGGAATGCCTCGTCCTCGCCCTACACGCTCGGGCTGATGAGCATCGTCGCGTGCGTGGGGCTGCCGCTTGTCCTGGCCTACCAGGCGTGGACATACTGGGTGTTCCGTCGGCGCGTCTCGGAGGAGAGCATCCCCGCGGCCCACGCCGTCCAAGCCCTGTGAGCGGAGCGAGCCACACCGTCATGCGCCACTCCACGTCATTCGCGGAGGGGCGGCCCGCAGGCGACTCCACGGAGGTCGCGCCGGGGACGGACGGTACGGAGCGGACCCGACGGGTCTCGCCCATCGCCTCCCTGAGGGCCGGTGGTCCTGCCGGGGCTGCGGGCTCGACGTCGGCGGTCTACCTGCTCGGCGTCCTCGCCGCGGCACGCGCGCTCGGCCTGGTGCTCTTGGCACAGGCCCTCGCCATCGGCATCGCCGGCGTGGCCGCCGGGCAACTCGATGTCCGTGCGGTCCTGGTGCAGGGCGTCGCCGGCGGGATCCTCCGGACCGCCGCGGCGTGGGGCCAGGACGCCACGGCCGCCAAGCTCGCCCTCGGCGTCCGCGAGAGGCTCCGCGAGGCCGCGCTCCTGCGCGTGCTCGACGACGGCGGTACCACTCGCGCGGCCTCTGCGGGCGGTGGTCAGGGCTCTCTCGCCGTGCTGCTCACCCGGGGCGTCGACGGTCTCGATGCCTACTACACCCAGTACCTCCCGTCCCTCATCACGTGCGCCGTGGTGCCCCTCCTCATCGGTGCACGCATCCTCGCGGCGGACTGGGTGAGCGCGCTCATCATCGTCCTCACCGTCCCCCTGGTGCCCGTGTTCATGGTGCTGATCGGGCTGCACACGCAGGAGCGCACGCAGCAGGCCGCCGCGGCGCTCGGACGGCTCTCCGACCACCTCGTGGAACTGGCCCGCGGGCTGCCGGTGCTGGTCGGTCTCGGCCGCGCGGGCGAGCAGACGCGCGCCCTGCGCGAGATCGCCGCCGACTACTCGTCGCGCACCATGACGACCCTCCGCACGGTGTTCCTGTCCTCGCTGGCGCTCGAGCTGATCAGCACCCTCTCCGTGGCAGTCGTCGCCGTGTTCGCGGGGGTGCGCCTGATCAACGGGGACCTCGACCTCGAAACCGCCCTGATCGCCCTCGTCCTCGCGCCCGAGTGCTACGGCCCGCTCCGCGACGTCGGTGCCGCCCATCACGCGAGCGAGGACGGCGAGGAGAGCGGAGCGCGGGTCCGCGCGGTCATCGACGCCCCGCTCGCGGCGTCCGGGGGCGCCGGACGTCCCGCCGCTGGGGGTGCGGTGGCGGTGTCACTGGCGGGCGTGACGGTCCGGTACGACGGCGCCGTGCGCCCCGTGGTGCGGGATCTCTCGTTCAGCCTCGCCCCCGGGTCGGTCACGGCCCTGAGGGGCCCGAGCGGCTGCGGCAAGACGACGCTCATGCATGTCCTCGCGGGCAGCGCAGCGGTTCCGGCGGGCCTCCACGTGGAGGGAACCGTGACGACCCCGCCCGACGGCGGCGTGGCCTGGGTGCCGCAGCACCCCGAGCTGATCGCGCCCACCGTGCGTGCCGAGCTCGCCCTGTACGGGCGGACGGAGGAGGGTGATCCTTCGCTCACGGAGGTGCTCGCCGCCGTGGGTGCGGCTGACCTCGTGGACCGGCGGACAGGTGAGTTGAGCCCTGGCGAGTTGCGGCGCGTCGCCGTCGCGCGGGCCCTCCTGCGAGCGCAGGATCCCGCCGTGGGGCTCCTGCTCCTCGACGAGCCGACGGCCCACGTGGACGATGGCAGCTCCGCGGCAATTCGGGCCGCGATCACGGCGCGCAGGCCCGGACTCACCGTCCTGCTGATCGCGCACGACGACGCGACGGCGGCCATCGCCGACAGCGAGCTGCGTCTAGGGGTTCCGACGGACGAGAACGCGGCCGACTATCCTGCCGACGGGCAGCCGAACGGCGAGCGCGAGACTGATGGCTTTCCGTCCGCAGCATCTGCAGGCCTGTCCGCAGCACACACCCCAGCACCATCGGCGATACCGGCGGCAGCGATGTCCGACGACACGCCAGGGCACAGCGAGGCACCGGCGCCGCGGCCGTCCCTCGCGCGGTGGTGGCGGTCGGCGCGCGCCGTCCTCGCGCTCGTCCGGCTCTGGGATCGCCGATTCGTCGCCGCGACCCTCCTCGGTGTCGGGTCCGCGGTGTTCGGCGTCGCCCTGACGGCCCTCAGCGGATGGCTGATCGTCCGGGCGTCGGAGCAGCCTCCCATCCTCTACCTGCTCACGGCGATCGTCGGCGTGCGGTTCTTCGGCATCGGCAGGTCGCTGCTGCGCTACGAGGAGCGGCTGTGGCTGCACCGTGCGGTGTTCCACCGCGCCGACGAGACGCGACTCGGACTGTGGACCGGTCTGCTGCGGACCGGGCAGTCATGGCGGAGGCTGGCACGCGGGTCCGGGGGGATCGAGCGGCTCGTCGGCGACATCGACGAGTTGCGGGACCGCTCCGCACGCGCGCTCTCGCCTGCCCTCACCGCCGTCCTCGCGGGGGTCGCGGCTCTCGTGACGACAGGCCTCCTGCATCCCCCGTCCGTCGGCTGGCAGGCGCTCGCCGTGGGCGGTTCCGTCGTCGTCGCGCCGATGATTGCTGTGCTGCGCGAACGGGCGGCAGGTGCCGTGACGGTGCGGTTGAGGGCCGAGGCTCTCGGACGCGTCGCGCGGCTGCTGCGCGCCGCGGCGGATCTCCGTGTGAACGGTGCGCACCGTGCCGCGCTGGAGGCGACACGGCGGACGGAAGGCCGTCTAGCCGCCGCCGCGCGTCGTTCCGCAGCAGCGTCCGGTCTGTCGACGGCGGTGGTCGTCGCCGCCTGTTCGGCTGCGTCCCTGGGCATCCTGGTGACGGCGGACGGGCTCCCCGCCGACGTCACGGCCGTCCTCGTCCTCATGCAGCTCGCACTGATCGAGCCCTTCGTCTCCGGTACCGCGGCCGTCCGGCACTGGGCTCCTCTCGCAGCCGTGGTGCAGAGGCTCGAGCCGTTCCTCGACCCCTCGTCATCAGGACGCGACGTCGATGCTCCCGGGAGCATCGACATGGTTCCCGTCACCACGCTCTCCCTCGAGGACGCAGCGATCGGGTACGAGCCGGGCCACCCCGTGGTGACCTGCGTGGACCTGACGCTGGAACCGGGGCGGTGGACGGGGCTCACCGGGCCGTCCGGCAGCGGCAAGTCGACCGTCCTCGGCGCCCTGCTCGGATTCCTGCCGCTCGAGCGCGGACGTCTCGTGATCGACGGGGAAGCCGTTGCGCCCTCCACGCGACCGCGGGTCGCCTGGTGCCCGCAGGAGAGCCACCTCTTCACCTCCACGCTCCGGGCGAACCTCCAGCTCGCCCGGAGGCCCGGTGACAGCGCCACGGAAGGTGAGCTCCTCGCGGTCATCGACGCCGTGGGGCTGACGGACCTGGTGGACGGGCTGGAGGACGGCCTCGATGCATCGGTGGGTCCCGGCGGGTCGAGGCTCTCCGGTGGGCAGCGTCAGCGGCTCGCCGTCGCTCGCGCACTGCTCACGCGGGCCGGCGTGGTGCTCCTCGACGAGCCCACGGCCCACCTCGACCGCGACGGCGCCCGCGCGCTGCTCGCCGATCTGCGCCGCGGCCTGCCACGGACCGCCGTGCTGCTCGTGACGCACGATCCCGCCGAGGCGGCGACGTGCGACGAGGTGCTGGACCTCGGTGCTGGGCTCCTGGCACCGAGCAGGGTTCCAGGGCCGCCGCACCCCGGGTCCATGGAGGCCTGACGCTCCGGTAGGAGGTCACCGCGATCGGCAGCACTCCGTGGCGGTCGTCCTCCTGTGGTGGCGGGGTTCCCGGCGATACGCTGGCAGCATGACGCCCGAGACCTCACCGGAGGACGCCCGTCCCACCGCCCAACGCCCGACCGCGGAACGCCCCGAGGACGCGCGACAGCTGCCTTCCGACCTGCAGTGGCGACCGTTGGCCTACGCCGACATCGACCGGTGGCTGGCGCTCGTCAAGCGCATCGCCGTGACCGACGAGCCGGACTGGGTGGAGCAGCGCGCCGACCTCGAGCAGGCGCTGCGGAACTCGAAGAACGACGCCCGCCGCGACACGATCGCGGGCTTCGACGAGACCGGGGAGTTGAGGGCCTTCGGCCGGGTGTCCATGAACGCGGGCTCCACCCTCGTGCACGGGGCCGGAGGCGTGGATCCAGCCTGGCGACGCAGGGGTCTCGGCCGCGCGATCCTGCAGTGGCAGGCAGAGCGGGCACGCCGGCGGCTCGGCGAGAACGACCAGGCCGAGGGCGTGTTCAGGAGCTACGTCGAGGAGCGGAACCCCTCCCACCTCGCGCTCCTCCGCGGAAGCGGCAGCACGATCGTCCGGTACTTCACGGAGATGACCCGTCCGCTCGACCAGCCGATCCCCGAGGTGGTCTTCCCCGAGGACCTCGAACTGGTCAGCTTCGCCGACCCGGGAGGCCGCGACGTCGTCGAACTCGTGAGGCTCGCCCACAACGACGCGTTCCGCGATCACTGGGGGAGCGAGCCGCGCGACCAGGAATCGTGGCAGTTCACCGTCAGCCACCCCGAGTTCCGTGCGGACTGGAGCCTCGCGCTCGTGGAGCCCGGGAGCGGGGACGTGATCGCCTACCACCTGGCGAGCTGCGACCCGGACTCGCCGGAACTCCTCGGCCATTCCGAGGGCTACACCGATCTGCTCGGTGTGAGGAGCACCTGGCGGGGCCGCGGCCTGGCACCGGCCCTGCTTGCCGAGGCCATGAAGCGGTACAGGGCTGCGGGGATGGACAACGCGGGCCTCGGCGTGGACACGGACAACCCGTCCGGTGCCCTCGGGCTGTACGAGCGCCTGGGGTACGTGCCGACGCAGCGCTCGATCGTCTTCGACCTGCCTCTCACCGCAGCGGACTGAGCGGTCCCGCGTGTGCCGCCCCGTCGTCGTTCCGATGAGGCGGCACACGCGTTACGTCCGTCAGAGCAGGGTTCCCTGCCCGGACTCCCCGTCGCCGTCGTCCGTCACAGATGAGGACGGACTCTTCCGCTGACCGCGCTTCCGACCCGTGACCGGTCCACCGGTACCTGACCCGGGCTCCGCTCCTCCGCCGTCGATTCCAAGGTGAGGGACGGAGTCGGGAACGGGGTCGGGTACGGCGTCGATTCCGAGGTCGGGAACGGGGGTGGGCGAGGCAGGCCCGTCGCTCGTCGTGTCCGGCTCGGCACCGGCACCGGCACGAGCCGCGCCGGGCCCGCGCGCGCCCGCAGAGGCGATGAGCTCGAACAGTCCGTCGGGGCCGGGCCCGACGGCGTCGATCTGTTGATTCAGCGGTACGCCCGAGCCGTCACGACGCCCGTGCTCGGTGGGCAGCGCGCGCGCCACGCCGTTCGCGGAGGTGGCGCGTGCCGGCCCGTGCCCCACCCAGGCCAGGGACAACGCCTCTTCGCCACGGAGGAAGCGGTGCGCCCTGACACCCGCGGTCGCCCGCCCCTTGAGGGGGTACTGCGCGGCGTCGGTGACCTTCGCCGAACCGGCGGTGGTCCCGGGGAGTGCCTCACCGGACGCCGTGACCGTGACGACGACGGCGCGGGCGTCGGCGGGGGAGACGGCACCGAAGTGCAGGACCGCGTCACCGGAGGTGAGCTTGATACCCGCGACTCCGCCCGCCGAGCGTCCCTGCGGGCGCACCGCAGACGCCGGGAAGCGGAGCAGCTGCGCGAGGCGCGTGACGAACACGAGATCGTCCGCGTCCGAGGAGGCGACCACACCCACCACACGATCCTTCGGCTTCAGCGTGATGATCTCCCAGTCGTCGCGGTTGAGCGGGTGATCCGGCTGGACGCGCTTGACCACGCCCTGCGCCGTGCCGAGGGCGACGACGCCCGTCAGCGGCGCGAGGCCCACCAGCGATTCGCCGCGGGTGAGGGTCAGGAACTCCGACGACGGCACGCCCCCGGCGAGGTTCGGCATCCCGTTGGTGGGCGGGAGCGCCGGCATGTCCATGACCTGCAGGCGGATCATCCGACCCGCGGAGGTGACCGCACCCACCTCGCCGCGCGCCGTGGAGGGGAGCACGGAGAGGAGGGCGTCGTGGCGGAGGCGGGGGCCGTCGCCGAAGGGCTGACGGTCCGACGTCCTGGCGAGCTGTCCGGAGGCCGAGAGCAGCACCCAGCAGGGGTCGTCGGCGATCTCGAGCGGCAGGACGGCCTTCGCGCCCTTGCTCGGCGCGGGCAGCGAGGAACCCTTCAGCGGAGCCGACGCCTCGGACTCCAGCAGGACCGTGCGTCGCGGGGTGGCGAACTGTACCGCCAGTGCGGCGAGCTCCTCGGAGACGAGGGCGCGCAGGCGATCCTCGGACCCGAGGATCGCCTCGAGCTCGGCAATCTCGAGGCGCAGCTGCTCCTGCTCCTTCTCGAGCTCGATCCGCGAGTACTTGGTGAGCTGGCGCAGGCGCAGTTCCAGGATGTAGTTCGCCTGGACCTCGGTGAGGTCGTAGATGGCCATGAGCCGTTCCCGGGCCGCCGCGGTCTCGTCGGAGGACCTGATGATCTGGATGACCTCGTCGATGTCGAGGATCGCCACCAGCAGGCCCTCGACGAGGTGCAGGCGGTCGCGCTTGCGCTGCAGACGGTAGGACGTGCGACGCCGGACCACGAGGATGCGGTGCGCCACGTACACACGCAGCAGCTCGAGCAGGCCGAGGGTGCGGGGTTGCCCGTCCACGAGTGCCACGTTGTTGATGCCGAACGAGTCCTCCATCGGAGTGAACCTGTACAGCTGCGCGAGCACCGCGTTCGGGTTGAAGCCGTTCTTCAGCTCGATGACGAGCCGCAGGCCGTGCCGTCGGTCCGTGAGATCGACGATGTCGGAGATGCCCTGGAGCTTCTTGGCGTTGACGGCGTCCTTGATCCGCTCGATCACCTTCTCGGGGCCGATGGTGTACGGCAGTTCGGTGACCACGAGGCCGGTCCGGCGAGCGGAGAGCTGCTCGACCGTGACGGTGGCGCGCGTCTTGAACGAGCCGCGGCCCGTCGCATAGGCGTCGCGGACGCCGTCGAGCCCCACGATCCTGCCGCCGCTCGGCAGGTCGGGCCCGGGGACGAAGCGCATGAGGTCCTCGAGGGAGGCATCGGGGTGCGCGATGAGATGGCGTGCGGCGGCGACCACTTCGCCGAGGTTGTGCGGCGGCATGTTGGTCGCCATCCCGACGGCGATGCCGCTCGCCCCGTTGACGAGCAGGTTCGGGAAGGCCGCGGGCAGCACCTCCGGCTGCTCGAGGGAGTTGTCGTAGTTGGGGATGAAGTCGACGACGTCCTCGTCGAGGTGGCTGGTCATGCTGAGCGCGGCCGCGGCGAGCCTCGCCTCCGTGTACCGGGCGGCGGCCGGGCCGTCGTCGAGCGACCCGAAGTTGCCGTGACCGTCGATCAGGGGCAGCCGCAGCGAGAAGTTTTGTGCCATGCGCACCATGGCGTCGTAGATGGCCGTGTCGCCGTGCGGGTGGAGCTTGCCCATGACCTCGCCGACCACGCGCGCCGACTTCACGTGCCCGCGGTCGGGCCTCAGGCCCATCTCCGCCATCATGTAGAGGATGCGTCGCTGGACGGGCTTGAGGCCGTCACGGGCGTCGGGGAGCGCCCGGGAGTAGATCACCGAGTAGGCGTACTCGAGGAAGGACTCCTCCATCTCGGTCTCGACGTCGATGTCGATGATCTTCTCGGTGTAGTCCTCGGGCGGTGCGGTGTTCTGGCGCCTGGCCATGTCTGTGCGGTTCCTCGACGTCAGGGGATGGGGTTCGGGACGGGCGGCCCCGACGCGTGGGGCGAAGGGATGCCGACTACCCTGAGTCTATGGCGGCCGACGGACAGTACCCGGAACATTGGGAGGCCGATGTCGTCCTCCGCGACGGCGGAACCGCGCATCTGCGCCCCATCTCGCCGGAGGACGCCGACGCCGTGCAGGCGTTCCACGTCAGCCAGTCGCAGGCCTCGATCTACCTGCGCTTCTTCACCTACAAGGCCACGCTCAGCACCAAGGAGCTCCGCCGCTTCACCGAGGTGGACCACCACGACCGCGTGGCCTTCGTGATCACGCGGGGCGCGGAGATCATCGGGATCGGGCGGTACGACCGCCTCGACGACCCCCTCGAGGCCGAGGTGGCCTTCAACGTCTCCGACCACCACCAGGGACGCGGGGTCGGGTCCATCCTGCTCGAGCACCTCGCCGCCGCGGCGCGCGAGAACGGCATCGGTCGGTTCTCCGCCGAGGTGCTGCCCGAGAACCGCAAGATGATCACCGTCTTCGCCGAGGCCGGCTACGAGGTGGACCGGCACTTCGACGACGGCGTGGTGGTGCTCGGCTTCGACATCGACCCGACGCGCCGCTCGCAGGCGGTCATGGAGGCCCGTGAGCACCGCGCCGAGGCGCGCAGCATGGCCGAGCTGCTGACGCCGTCGTCCATCGCGGTGGTCGGGGCGAGCCGCGAGTGGGGCACGGTGGGGTACGAGCTCCTCGACCACATCGTCGACGCCGGGTTCACGGGGCGCGTGTTCGCGGTCAATCCCGAGGCCTTCGAGCTGCACGGCATGGTCTCCTACGCGTCCCTCGCCGAGGTTCCCGAACCGGTGGACCTCGCGGTCCTCGCCGTCCCGCACGCGCAGGTCGACGCCGTGGTCGACGAGTGCGCCCGCGCCGGCGTCAAGGGCCTGCTCGTCGTGACCGCCGGGTACACGGACGACGACGGGACGGGGCTCGCGCGCCAGCGCGCCCTCGTGCACAAGGCCCGGGCGCACGGCATGCGCGTGGTCGGCCCGGAATCGCTCGGACTGGTCAACACCGACCCCGCCGTGCGGCTGAACGCCTCCATGGCGCCGGACCTGCCGCTGCGCGGCGCACTGTCCCTCTTCAGCCAGTCCGCCGGGCTCGGGGTGCTGCTGTACGCCAGCGCGCACCGGCGCGGCCTCGGGCTCTCCTCGGTGATCTCCGCGGGCAACAGGGCCGACGTCTCGGGCAACGACGCCATGCAGTTCTGGGAGGACGACCCCACCACCGGCGCGGTGGGCCTCTACTTCGAGTCCATCGGTAATCCGCGCAAGTTCTCGCGCATCGCCCGGCGGCTCGCCCGCACGAAACCCGTCATCGTCGCCATGTCGGACGTCACCGGTGTCCGCCTGCCCCCCGGTCACGCCGTCCGCACCACCCAGGCGCCTCCCGGTGCGCTCGACTCGATGCTGCGGCAGTCGGGGGTCATGCGCGTCCGGACCACGGAGCAGCTCATGGACATCGCTCAGATCGTGGGGAGCCAGCCCCTGCCGCATGGCGGCGCGGTCGCGGTCATCGGGAACTCGCCCGCGCTCGGGTCCGTCGTGGCCGACGGCGTCGTGGCGCAGGGCATGACCGTCGCGCGGGTGGACGCCGGGCTGCAGCTCGACGTCGGCGCGTCGGTGGCCCTCCCCGCGCTCGAGGCCGCTGTCATGGACGCCCTGCAGGACGACGCTGTGGACGCCGCCGTCGTCGTCACGCTCCCCGCACGAGGGCTGACGGCCGAGGCCGTGGCCGCGTGCCTGCAGCGCTGCGGTGAGGCTGCGGGTAAACCCGTGATCGCATCCTTCCCCGGCATCCTCGACGGACGGCTCCAGCTCGACGGGCTGATCGCGGTGCCGTCCGATCGACCGACCGCTCCATCGGCTGCGGCGCACGGAGCGTCGACGTCGGGGCCGGACGACGCGCCGGACGCGCTCGACGCTCAGGACACGCCCTCGGGCCTCCAGCCGGGACTGCCGTGCTTCCCCAGCCCCGGAGCGGCCCTGGCCGCGCTCGGCGCCGTCGTGCGGTACTGCCGGTGGCGCGCCGTCGAGCACGGAGGCTTCGTGGACCCGGCCGACGTGGACGTCGACGAGGCGCTGCGCGTCCTCGCGCAGGTCCGTGCGAGGGTCTCCGACGTCGACCTGACGCGCCTCAGCCCGGGGGAGTGCGCGGCCCTCCTGTCCGCCTACGGCATCTCGCTCCTGCCCTCCGCGGGCTTCACGACGGCGGACGAGGCCGTGGAACACGCCGAACGGTTCGGTTTCCCGGTCGTGCTGAAGACGATGGACGAGCACCTGCGCCACCGCCTCGACCTCGGCGGGGTACGGCTCAACATCGAGGACGCGGCGTCCCTGCGCCGGAACATCATGCAGATGGAGAAGGTGCTGGCCCCGTTCGGCAGCTTCGGGATGGAGGTGCAGCCGATGGCTCCCTCCGGCCAGGCGTGCAGCATCCGCGCCATCGAGGACCCGCTGATGGGTCCCGTGGTGTCTTTCGGCCTCGCCGGGGACGCCGTCAACCTGCTCGACGACTGGGCGCACGCCGTGCCGCCGCTCACGTCCCACGACGTCACCGATCTCGTCCGGGCGCCCCGCGCCGCGCGGAAGCTCCTGGGCTACCAGGGGCTTCCGCCCGCGGACGTACCCGCCATCGAGGACCTCGTGGCCCGCGTGGCACTGCTGAAGGACAATCATCCCGAGATCGCCCGGCTGGACTTCAATCCCGTGCTCGTGGCCACCTCCGGCCTGACCGTCCTGAGCGCGGGGATCGACGTCGGCAACCCGCAACGCCGGACGGACAGCGCCCGGCGGGCCATGCGTGACTGACCCGCGACGCACGAGGGGCAGGACAGCACGTCGCGCCGTGTCGCCGCGTAGGCCCGCCCGTTAGGTGCAACGCGGGCGGGTGGGGGAAACTGGGGGTATGACCCCCTCGCTCTCCGCGCAGTGGCGCGACCTCGACAGGTCGCTCGAACGCACAGGTTTCTACCCGAGGCTCGTGGCCGACGTCGTCCGCGACGCTCTCGACGGCCGTGAACCGCTGTCCCACGTGGCGCACCTCGAGACGCATTTTGAGCGCACCGAGGTGCACCGACACATCACCGTGCTCGTCCTCACGGAGGACATGCTCGTCATCACCCACGTCGACGACCAGCAGCTCGACGACGCCGGTGAGCAGGTGATGGCGCAGATCTCCACGGAATCCGTCCCGGTCAGCCAGATCCGCTCCGTGGTGCTGAGCTACGTCTACGCGCAGCCGCAGGACTACAAGCCGTCGGACCCCGTGCGCGAGATGACCCTCGCCATCGCCTGGTCCGGCGGGCAGCGCATCGACATCGGCCCGGCCAGCTGCGGCGACGCCCAGTGCGACGCCGACCACGGCCTCACCGGCACCATGGCCCAGGAGGACATCGTGCTGCGGGTCAGCGCCGAGGCCGACGGCGCCCAGGCCGTGCAGAACGCGAAGGCATTCGCGCGCGCACTGCGCAAGGTGAACTCGGCGAGCCCGGCAGCGGGAGGGTTCGTCGTCGCGCCCGCCCCCGACACCCGCAGGCAGCCCGGCTTCGGCGCCCGGTTCAGCCGCGCCCACCACCAGCAGTAGCGTTCCATGAGCCGAGTGCACAGGGAATCCCTGCCCAGCGCGCCCGCCTACGGGTCCTCGACCGTCGCAGAGGTCATGACCAGTGCTGCCGCGACGATCGGGGTGCCGGGATTCGAGAACGCCCTCAGTCTGCCGGCGTCCCGCCGCGTCGCCGTGGTCATGGTGGACGGTCTCGGCCTGGGCCTCCTGCGCAAGCACGCCGCGCACGCACCCTACCTGCGGGAGCGGCTGGAGACGGCCCGCATGCTCTCCTCGGCGTTCCCCTCGACCACGGCCTCCTCGCTCGCAAGCCTCGGGACGGGACTGCCGCCCGGACGCCACGGGCTCGTGGGGTACGACGTCCTCGACCCCGACCAGGACAAGGTGGTCAACATGCTCGGCCGGTGGGACGCCGGCGTCGACCCCGCTCTCTGGCAGCCGCACGAGACGGTGTTCGAGCGGGCAGCCCGCCATATCCCGGTGGTCACCGTGAGCCAGCCCCGGTTCGAGGACTCGCCCATGACACGGGCGGCCCTCCGGGGCGGGGTGTTCGTCGGGGCATCGACCATCCACGCGATGCTCGACACCGCGGCCGAGCGGTTGTCCCGTGCGCCGAGCATGCTCATGTACTTCTACCTCAATGACCTCGACAAGGCCGGGCACCGCTACGGTGTGGCCTCGAGCCACTGGCTCCGGGCCCTGGAGGACCTCGACGCAGCACTGAAGCTCCTGGCCCGCCGCGTCCCCTCCGACACCCTCCTCCTGGTGACGGCGGACCACGGGATGGTGGACGTCCCGGCGACGCAGCGCATCGACTACGCGCAGCGACCGGACCTGCTGGACGGCGTCCGTCACACGGCGGGTGAGGCGCGGATGCTGCACCTGTACCTGGACACGAACCTCACAGCCACCGAGCGCGAGGCCGTCGCGGTGCGGTGGCACGAGGCCTTCGGGACCCGTGCGTGGGTCCTCACCCGGGACGAGGCGATCGCGCAGGGGTACTTCGGCGCCGTGGATGATGCCGTCCGCCCTCGTATCGGCGACGTCCTCGTCCTGGCCCGCGAGGCCATCGCCCTGATCGACGGGCGGCGCGTCCAGCACACCGCCTTCGAGATGGTCGGGCAGCACGGCTCGCTCACGCGGGCCGAGCGGGAAGTCCCCCTGTTGCAGCTCCCCACGGCGGACGGCGGGTCGCCCGCCCGGCGCAAGGGGCGCGGCCGTGGCTGAGCTGCTGTTCTTCTCGGGCACCATGGACTGCGGGAAGTCGACGCTCGCCCTGCAGATGGACCACAACCACGCGGCACGCGGACGGCAGGGTCTGCTGTTCAGCTCGCACGACCGCGCGGGCGAGTCGATGATCTCCAGCCGACTCGGGCTGCAGGTCCCCGCGGTGGAGGTCCGGGCGGAGACGGACTTCTGGTCGGAGTTCTCACGACGCCAGACCAGGGGGGCGCGGATCGACTACGCCATCTGCGACGAGGCGCAGTTCTATTCCGTGGAGCAGATCGATCAGCTCGCGCGCGTGGTTGACGAGATGGGTATCGACGTCTTCGCCTTCGGTATCACCTCGGACTTCCGCACCAGGCTCTTCCCCGGATCGCAGCGCCTGATCGAGCTCGCGGACCGCGTGCAGGTCCTCCAGGTCGAAGCCCTGTGCTGGTGCGGCAAGCGGGCCACGCACAACGCGCGCACCGTGGACGGCGTGATGGTCGTCGAGGGTGACCAGATGGTCGTCGGGGACGTCGACCAGTCGGCCGGCGTCCCGGGTGACCTCGACGGCGGCCCGGCGGGTGCGTCCCGCGGAGGTGCCTCCGCGTCGGGTGCGGCGGATGGCGGCCGGGACCTGACCCCGGTGATCGGGTACGAGACGCTCTGCCGCGGGCATCACATGCGCCGACAGACCTCGCGCACCTCGCCGTTGCTCTTCAGCAACGAGATCCCGCTGCCGTTCGAGCAGAGGACCGAGGAGCTCGCAGGCCCCTGACGCCCTCCCGCGCGGGCTCAGTCCCCCCGGCGTCCGAACACGATGTCGTCCCAGCTCGGGACGCTGGAGCGCTTCGGCTTGGCGCGTCGCTCGGCGGCCGGGTCGGCGTCGTCCTTCCCGCTGTCCTTCGCGGCGGCCTTCGCGCTGTCCCTCGCCTTGCCGGCGTTCGCAGCCGGCCTCGCGGGCTCGTCGGCGGTAGCTCCCGTGCGATCGCGGGGTGCCTTGCCCGACGACGGTCGGGCGAAGATGCTGATCTCCCGGGTGTCGGTGCTGACGCCGTCATACAAACGCGGCGTGCCGTCGTCGTTGCGGTCCTGCGACGCATCACCCTCCTTCGGATCACCGTTGTCGGCGTCGGCAGAGGCCTGCGGAGCCAGGGAGAGCGGGAGGACGGGGTCCTCACCGTGGCCCGGCTCGGACTCCCCACCGTCGCGGGGGTGCGCGGCAGGAATGGCTCCGCGTGTGAGCATGACGGCGAGGGCGTCGTCCTGCTCCTCGTCGGCGCCGAGTCGCTGCCCGCGCCGCGACCGGAGGACCTCCAGGAGGCTGTCCTGCTCCTCCGACGGTGAGGGTGCGTCGGAACCGTCGAGTGCGTCTGTCCCGTCGCGTCCTTCGACGGCTTCGTGTGCATCGGACTCCTGGGCCCCTGCGTCCTTGACGGCTTCGAAATCGAAGACGCGGTCCGCGACGGCGCTGAGCCGCCGGGAGGGAAGCGGGCCGTCGAGCGGTTCGAGTTCGCTCAGCACCTGCGCCCATCGGTTGCCGTTCGCCACGTTCTTCCGCGTGGGGTTGTACGTCCACCAGGCAGGGGGCTGCTCCCCGAGGTCCACCCGTGACTCCTCCGGGAGCTCGAACGACGCCACCACGTGCCAGGCGCCGTCGGGCCGGCGCCAGGAATCCCACTCCAGCGTCGCCGGATCGATCCCGTAGCTGCGGACCCGGTACGCGACCATGTCGCCGAGCCGCGCGGGTTCGTCCCCGAACGCCGACCGGTACCCGTCGTGGCTCGGCAGGGGGGAGGCGACCTCGACGCGCTGGGCGAGGTAGGCGATGTACTCGCGCTCGGCCCTGACGGGGCCCTCGTAGCGCAGGACGTGCTGCAGGTCGACACCGGCGTCGGAGGCGACCTGTTCGGCCGTCGCACCCGACCGGATGCGCGCCTGGATGTCACGTGGAGTGAGCGGGACCGGCGGCTTCGTCGGCTTCCTCGCGGGGGGAGTCGCTGGGGTGCCCGCGGCGTCGGTGGCGGTGTCCTGTCCGGCCGCGCTGATCGCCCTGCCCGCGTTCTCGCCGGCCGTGGCCGTGCGCAGGGCATCGTCGATGGGCAGACGGAACGTCGCGCCCTGTTCGCTGCTCAAGCGCAGATGTTCGCCATCCACTCCCACCAGGCGTAACTCCTGCATGCATTCCTCCAGCTGACGGCATTTCCTAGATGAAACTGTGCCATTGAATGACAGCCTTTCCTACTACACCGCGAGGCGTGGCGCTCCGGGCCTCCGCACGGCCCCTCGCGGGCACAAATCGGGCGTGCCCGGCGTTGACGAAAGCGGCGAGCAGTGGCTCGCCGCAGCAGACAAGGGAGCGTGGGATACCAGGCATGACACCTCATGACGAGGCAACCGACACGATGGCCGGCGGAACGATCACGGACACCTACGGAGCGCGGCCCTCTGTGCTGACCCTTGCCCGGCGATTGTTCGGTGCGGAGGCGGTGACCGCGGAGGACATCGCGTCGGCGGAGGCCTTCGATCTCCCCGGCGCCGATCTGTCCAGCGAGGAGGTGACCGAGCAGGTCCTGGCCGCCCAGGCGGACGAGTTCACCTGCGCGTCCTGCTTCCTGGTACGGCACCGGTCGCAGATCGCCCACGACCGCGGGGGGCAGCTGTTCTGCACGGAGTGCGAGGGCTGACCCTCGCACTCGGACGGCGTCACGCCTCGAGGGCGGCCACGAGACGTTCGGGGTGGCGGGAGGACATCAGCCAGTACGGCGTCCGGTCCTCGGGATCGGTGACCTGGACCGTCACGATCGGCGAGATCCATCCGCGGATGCAGAGGTACGCGAGGCCGTTGAGCCCCGGTCCGCGTTCATACGTCGCGTCGTCGCCCGTGAACCACTCCGCCGTCCCGAGATACCTGCGCTCGATCGACGCCCGTCCCACCGTGAGGGTGGTCGGAGTCACCTGGATGCGCGGCGTGGAGAGGATCAGCAGCGTGAACACGATCGCCGCGACCACCACGGCGGCCCCGACGGCGAAGCCCACGGAGATGGGCGCGAACATCACGATGGTGGCCGACGAGAAACCCGCGGCGATCAGCCAGATCCAAGGGGAGGGCCACAGCTTCTCCTCGTACAGGACACTCTCGCCGGACGTGGTGCGGGGGGCTTCCCCTGGTGCGCTGGACATGACTCCAGCATTCCATCAATCGGGTCGCACCTCATCCCTCGCCGCCGTCGGAGCGCCGGTCAAAGGCGCTACAGTGGGGGGCTGGTAGCCGGAATGCGAACGGTGGAGATGCGGTCGATGGGTGCACAGCAGGGCCTCCCGGTCCAGATCGTGATGCTCGACGACGGGCTCGTGCCGCCCTCCTACGCCACCGACGGCGACGCCGGCGCCGACCTCCGCACCACCGTCGACCTCGTCCTCGAACCCGGCGAGCGGGCCCTCGTGCCGACCGGGGTCGCGATCGCCCTCCCTCCGGACCATGTCGGGCTCGTCCATCCCCGGTCGGGACTGGCGGCGCGCTTCGGCGTGACCGTCGTCAACGCACCGGGGACCATCGACTCCGGGTACCGGGGCGAGATCCAGGTCTGCCTGCTCAACACCGATCGCTCCGCCGCCGTGCGTTTCACCCGGGGCGACCGCATCGCCCAGCTGGTCATCCAACGCGTCGAGCACGCCGATTTCGTCGTGGTGCAGGAGCTTCCCGGAACCGCTCGCGGGTCCGGCGGCTTCGGGTCCACCGGCGGCTTCCGCGATCCGGCGGCCGGCAGCCCCCCGGTCAGCGTCGTGGACGGCTGACGCCCCCGGGCCGCGCTCGAACCCCAGACCGCACCGCATCACCACACGTCACCACCGCAGTCCCACGAACCCTCTCACGTCATCAGGAAAGGAACCCGCCATGGCTTTCGGGCGCCTCAGGAAGAAGAAACAGGACGACGCCGCTCCGGCCGGCGAGTCGGCACAGCAGCACGACGCCGAGCCCACCACGGAGACGGGGGTCACGGCGTCCACCGCCACTCCCGAGGTGACGGATCCCGCGCCGACGGGCTCCGAGGCATCGGACTCCGCGCCGACGGATCCAGCGCCGACCGACTCTGCGCCGACGGGCGATGACGCACCGGCTGTCGCCCCCCAGGCCGGCCACGTCGCGACGGCCGACTACGACCGCGCCGCACTCGGACCGTTCGACGCCTCCGAGCAGGACACTGCGAGCGGTTACATCGACCTCGGTGCACTGCGCATCAACGCCGCCGAAGGCCTCCAACTCCGCCTCGAGGTCGAGGAGCGCAGCAAGCGCGTCATCGCCGTCACCCTCGACCTCGGCGGCTCCACCCTGCAGCTCCAGGCCTTCGCGGCACCCAGGACCGAAGGACTGTGGGACGAGATCCGGGAGCAGATCGGCGTGTCGGTAGGGTCCCAGGGCGGCACGGTGCAGGAGCGCCCGGGGCGCCTCGGCACGGAACTGGTCGCGACGCTGCCCGCCCAGACGCCGGACGGCCAGGCAGGCGTGCGCGTCGCGCGGTTCGTCGGTATCAACGGGCCCCGGTGGTTCCTCCGAGGTGTGTTCGGCGGACCGGCAGCCATCGAGCCCCACGCAGCCGCGGCCATCGAGCAGCTCTTCCGCAGCGTCGTCGTGGTCCGTGGTGACCACCCGTTGCCCCCACGGGAACTGCTGCAGCTCAAGCTCCCCAAGGACGCCGCTGCAAGTCCGCCGCCGCTGACGCCCGAGCGCCCGGACCTCAACCCGCTGCAGCGCGGCCCCGAGATCACCGAGACCCGCTGACGCACGTGCCCGTCTCGCCGAACCCGCCGTCGTCGCGCGCCATCCGCCCCCCGGGGAGTGACGCGGACGCCGCGGGGGTGGAGCTGCCCCAGCGGGGGAGGATCACCGTGCAGGGGGTGGTCGAGCGGGTCACCCTGGCTCCGGCGCTCAGTGCTCCGACGTTCACGGTCCTCCTGCGGATCATCCGACGGGCCGTCCGCCATGACGTGCGCGTCGTCTGGATGGGCCAGCGCCGGGTCCCGGGCATCGAGGCCGGCGTGGCCGTCAGGATCGAGGGCATGCTGACCCGCGTGGACGGCATCCCCACCGTGTACAACCCCCGCTACGAGATCATCGGCCGGCCCGAGGAGTATTCATGAGTGACACCGACAGGCCCGCCGAGGGCGACGCGCAGCGGCAGGCACCTGCGGGTGGGTCCGGACAGGATCACGAGGCGCACCAGGGCCCGACGGCGGCGGAACTCGCGTCCCAGTACGCCGCCCGATCCGGCGTGCAGCGCTCGGAGTCCGGGCAGATCGACGTCCTCTCGTCCATCGGCGGTGTGCAGGGTCTCGCGGAGAGCATCGCGCCCGGCCTGGTGTTCACCGTCCTCTTCACATTCACGTCCGAGCTGTCCGTCTCCCTGATCGCGGCCCTGGCCGTGGCCGCGGTCTTCACGGTGATCAGGCTCGTCTCCCGCACTCCCGTGACACAGGCCCTCGCGGGCCTCGTGGGCGTGGCGTTCTGCGCCTTCGTGGCGCAGCGGACCGGCAACGCCGAGGACTTCTTCCTGCCCGGCTTCTACATCAACGGCGCGTACATCGTGGCCATGGCGGCGTCGGTGGTCTTCCGCTGGCCCTTCGCCGGGCTCATCTTCGGCTTCATCCGCAACGAGGGCATCGAATGGCGGAAGGACCCCGGCCGCGTACGCGCCTACGCCCTCGCGACGTGGATCATCGTCGGGGTGCTCGCCCTGCGGCTCGTGGTGCAGGTCCCTCTGTACCTCGCGGAGAACGTCGCGGCGCTGGGGTCCACGCGGGTGGCCATGGGCCTGCCGCTCTACGCGCTCGGCCTGTGGCTCGCCTGGGTGGTGTCGCGTCCGCGGATCTTGCCCACGGACGGCGCCGGGGAGAAGGCCTCGGCCACGCCGCCGTCGTCCTGACGCCCGCCACTGCGGCACCGGACCCCTCGCGGACGCTGCGCCGGCCGTCCTAGGAGTCGTCCTCCATGCGCGCCGAGAGCGCCACCCGCAGGGCGTCCTCCGCGGCGATCGCCGCGAGGAAGAACACCTCGTCGCCGCCCTCGACCACGTCGTCCGGGCTCGGCGTCATCGGTGACTCGTCGCGCAGGATGGCGACGACGGCGCAGTCCGAGGGCAGCTCTATCGATCCGATCGTGCCGCCCACCAGCGGTGAGTCGTGCGGGACCGTGAACTCGACGATCGACGCAGCCCCGGTCTGCAGGGTCAGCAGGCGCACGAGGTCGCCGATCTCCACCGCCTCCTCGACGAGCGCCGTCATGAGGCGGGGCGTGTTGACGGCGACGTCGACGCCCCAGGAGTCGTCGAACATCCAGTCGTTCTTCGGATTGTTGACGCGACCGACCGTGCGGCCCACCCCGAACTCGCTCTTCGCGAGCAGGGACACCACCAGGTTGACCTTGTCGTCACCGGTCGCCGAGACCACCACGTCGGCCTCGTCGAGCCGCGCGTCCTTCAGCGTCGTCAGCTCGCAGGCGTCGCCGATGAGCCACTTCGCGCCCTTGAGCCCGCTCCGGCCGATGACCTCGGGCTTCTCGTCGATGAGCAGGATCTCGTGCTTGTTGCCGAGGAGCTCACGGGCGATGGACGAGCCGACACTGCCGGCACCTGCGATGACAACCCTCACGGGGCCTCCTCCTTCGGTGGTGCGGCGAGGATGCGGCCGATCTCGTCGGTCGCCGTCGTCCTCATCATGGCGTGCAGGATGTCGCCCTGCTGATAGCTCGTCTCGGAGGTAGGCAGCATGCCCTCGCCGAACCGTGTGATGTAGGCGATCCGCACCCCGCTGGCCGCCTCGATGCTCCGCAGCGACCGGCCGAGCCACCCGTCCCCGAGGGCGAGCTCCGCGAGGATCAGGCGCCCCGAGGTCTCCCGGAAGTCACCGTTGATGGTCTGCTCCGGGAGGATTCGACGCAGCACCTGGTCTGCGCTCCACCGCACGGCCGCGACCGTGGGGATACCGAGTCGCTGGTAGATCTCCGCGCGCCCCGGGTCGTAGATGCGGGCCACCACGTGGGGTACGTGGAAGGTCTCCCGCGCCACCCGTGTGGCGAGGATGTTCGAGTTGTCGCCGCTGGAGACGGCGGCGAACGCGTAGGCCTGCTCGATCTCGGCGTACTTGAGGGTCTCCCGGTCGAAACCGACACCGGTGACCCGCCGCCCCCCGAAGGAGGAGCGCAGCCGGCGGAAGGCGCGGTCGTCCTGGTCGATGATCGCCACGGAGTGGCCGGACTCGTCGAGCGTGTGGGCGAGGCTGACGCCTACCCGGCCGCAGCCCATGATCACGAAATGAGCCACCGGGTGCACCTCGGGTTCCTGTGTCGAGCGGACGATTCCAGCCCCAAGCCTAGTGGCTGGGCGCAGGCACGGACGCAGTAGTCTGTGGGGCGTGCTGACTTTTCTCGAGGCCGTCAAGCGGGTGCTGGTCGGCAAGCCGTTCGCCAGTGACCGGCTGAGGAACAGGACTCTCCCCAAGCGCCTCGCCATGCCGGTGTTCTCGGCGAGCGCCCTCTCCTCCGTGGCCTACGCGCCCGACGAGATCCTCCTGACGCTCGCGCTCGCGGGCGTCGCATCGGTCGCCGTCTCGCCCTGGGTGGGTCTGGCCGTGATCGCCGTGCTGCTCGTCGTCATCGCCTCCTACCGGCAGGCCGTGCACGCCTACCCCTCCGGCGGAGGGGACTACGAGATCGCCAAGCGGAACCTCGGCCCCCGCGCCGGCACAACGGTCGCCTCGGCGCTCATGATCGACTACCTGCTCACCGTGGCGGTGTCGGTCTCGGCCGCCGCGCAGTACCTGGTCTCGATCGCGCCCGCTCTCGAATCCGGCCGCGTGGTGCTGGCGGTGGTCGGCGTCGCCCTCCTGGTCCTGCTGAACCTCCGCGGGATCACCCGCGGGGTGCGTGCGCGCGCGGTGATCACCTACGCGTTCCTCGCGGGCATTCTCATCCTCTGTGCCACGGGTACCGCGCAGGTCCTCTCGGGGTCGCTCGAGGAGGCACCGAGTGCGCGGTTCGAGATCCTCCCGGACGCCGCGCTCGACGCCGGCCTGGTGGGCCTGGCCGGCGCGCTGCTGATCCTCCGGGCGTTCTCCGCGGGGGCGGCCGCCCTGACCGGGCTCGAGGGCCCGGGAGCGAACGTGCCGCGCTTCGAGGCGCCGCGGAGCCGCAACGCCGCCACCACGCTCCTGGTCCTCGGCCTCGTCTCCTCCGTGATGCTCGCGGGCGTCCTCTTCCTCGCCGACGCCGCGCGGGTGCACGTGGTGCAGGACCCGTCCTCCCAACTGCTGCTCGACGGCGGTCCGGTCCCGGCCGACTACATCCAGGCACCCGTGGTGAGCCAGCTGGCGAGGACGGTGTTCGGGTCCGACTCGCCCCTCCTGTTCGTCGTGGTGGCGGCCACCGCCCTCGTCCTGATGCTCGCCGGCCACGCCGCGTTCAACGCCTTCCCGGTGCTGGCCTCGATCCTCGCCACGGACGGCTACCTGCCACGCCAGCTGCGCACGCGCGGCGACCGCCTGACGTTCAGCAACGGCATCATCGCGCTGGGACTGGGCGCCGTCGTCCTCATCCTGGTCTTCCAGGCCGACGTCACCGCGCTGGTGCAGCTCTACATCGTGGGCGTGTTCGTGTCCTTCACCGCCGGCCAGCTCGGACTCATCCGGCACTGGACGCGGACGCTGCGCAGCACCGTGGGGACGCAGGAGCGCTGGCGCATGCAGAAGTCCCGGGCCATCAACACGCTCGGGTTCGTCCTCACCGCCGCGGTGCTCGTCGTCGTGCTGGTCACGAAGTTCGAGTACGGCGCGTGGATCGCCGTCCTCGCGATGGCCGTCCTCTTCGCACTGATGCGGAGCATCAAGAAGCACTACGACGCCGTCGCGGAGGAACTCGCCATCGACGACGCCGTCAAGCTGCGTGCCCTCCCGTCCCGCGTGCACGCCGTGATCCTGGTCTCGCACGTCCGGAAACCCGTGCTCAGGGCACTCGCGTTCGCGCGCGCGTCCCGCCCGTCCCGGCTGGACGCCATCACGGTGGACGTCGATCCGGAGCAGACGCGCCGCACGCTCGCCGACTGGGAGAAGTACGAGATCCCGGTACCCATCACCGTCCTCGCGTCGCCCTACCGCGACACCATCTCGCCGATCCTCGACTACATCAGGACCATGCGCCGTGACGCTCCGAGGGACCTGATCGTCGTCTACATCCCCGAGTACGTGGTGGGTCGGTGGTGGGAGCAACTGGTGCACAACCAGACGGCGCTGCGCATCAAGGCGCGGCTCCACTTCGTCCCCGGCGTCATGGTGGCCAGCGTCCCGTGGCAGCTCGCGTCCTCGGACGCCACCCGCACCTACCAGGACCTCAACTAGGAACACCCCATGCATCAGAACAGCGCGAACGCCCCGACGGGCACCACCCCTCCCGACACCACCTCCGGCACGTCCGCGTCCACCCCAGGTACCTCCGGTCCCGGCACGCCCGGTCCCGGCACGCCCGGTCCGGCGGGTGACCCCGCCGGCGGAGTCACCGGCACGAAGGCGGTCCTCACCGTCGAGCGGCCCGCCCACGGCGGCCACTTCGTCGCCCGGCACGAGGGCAGGGTCGTCTTCGTACGGCACGCCCTACCCGGAGAGGTTGTCCGTGTCCGGTTCACGGAGACGGATGACGCCGCGAGCTTCTGGCGCGCCGATGTGATCGAGGTGCTCGAGGACTCCCCCCACCGCGTCGCGCACCCCTGGACGCCGGCCGACGCCCTCGGAGCCGCAGCACGCGGCCGCGCGCCCGTGGGTGGAGCGGAGTTCGGCCACATCGCGCTCGACGAGCAGCGCCGGTTGAAGGGCGCCGTCTTCGAGGAACAGCTCGCGCGCCTCGCGTCCGTCGAACGGGGGGTCGTGGTCGAGGCCGCCGCCGGCGAGTCGAGTGACGGTCTCGGCTGGCGCACCAGGGCCTCGTTCGCCGTCGACGCCTCGGGGAAGCTCGCCATGCACGTGCACCGCTCCCACGACGTCGTGCCCGTCCGCGCCATGCCGCTGGCCGTCCCGGAGATCGACGCGCTCGCCCTCTGGACGCTGGAGCTCACCGGCCTCGAGCGGCTGGAGGTCGCGGTCCCGTCCGGTGGGGGAGACCCCCTCGTGCTCCTGGTCCCGGCCGCCACGACCACACCGCGGCGGGTGGCGGCCGTCGCGTCGGCCATCAGCGGGGCGTCCGTGGCCGTCCTCGACCCCGAGTCCGGTCAGGTGCAGCGGCTGAAGGGCCGCACCTGGCTCCGGGAGACGGTGTTCGACGACGAGTACCGGGTGAGCGGAGCAGGGTTCTGGCAGATCCACCGCCGGGCGCCCGAGACGCTCGTCGCCGCGGTGCTCGACGGGCTGCAGCCTGCACCGGGGGAGCGGTTCGCGGACCTCTTCGCCGGCGCCGGCCTGTTCACCGTGCCGCTGGCGCGCGCGGTGGGCCCGGACGGCTCGGTGCTGTCCGTCGAGGGTTCCCCGGGGACGAGCCGCGACGCGAAGCGCAATCTCCACGGCCAGGACCACGTGTCGATCGTTCAGGGACGCGTGGACGCCGTCCTCGGGGGCTGGGACGGCCCGCTCGACGTCGTCCTGCTCGACCCGCCGAGGGCCGGCGCGGGGAGGAAGGTCGTGCGGCAGATGGTCGATGCACGCCCGCGCGCCGTCGGGTACGTGTCCTGCGACCCGGCCTCGTTCGCCCGCGATCTCGGCTACTTCCTCGGCGCCGGATGGTCCCTGGACCACCTGCGCGTCCTGGACCTCTACCCGCACACGCATCACATGGAGTCCTTCGCGCGGCTCCTCCCGCCGTCCTCGTGACAGCGGCCACCGCATCGATCGGCAGCCCGGGGCAAGCCGATCCGGGGTGCGGCACCGAAGAGTCAATGGCACCCGTCACAGGGGCCGAACGTTAGAGTTGAAGACACCCAGGGGCGCTACGACGCCCCGCCGAAGACAGCGATCACCGAGCGAGGAGGTGCCGATGGGACTCCTGACGACGATCCACGGCCCACAGGACCTGAGCAAACTCACCGAGGCACAGCTGACAGCGCTGGCGCGGGAGATCCGCGACTTCCTGGTCAGCAACGTCTCGCGCACCGGCGGCCATCTCGGACCGAACCTCGGTGTCGTGGAACTCACCCTCGGCATCCACCGCGTCTTCGACTCGCCCCGGGACAGCATCATCTTCGACACGGGTCACCAGTCCTACGTCCACAAGCTGGTCACCGGACGCCAGGACTTCGACACGCTACGCCAGCAGGGAGGCCTCTCCGGCTACCCGTCACGCGCCGAATCCGTGCACGACGTCGTCGAGAGCTCCCATGCCTCCTCCTCGCTCTCGTGGGCGGACGGCATCTCCCGCGCCCGGGTGCTCAGCGGCGAGGGGGATCGCTACACCGTGGTCCTCGTGGGTGACGGCGCACTCACGGGTGGCATGGCCTGGGAGGCGATCAACAACATCGCGGCGGACAAGCGCCGCCGGGTGGTCATCGTCGTCAACGACAACGGGCGCTCCTACGCGCCGACCATCGGCGGCGTAGCCGACTACCTCGCCTCCCTGCGGCCCACCCTCGACACCGTCCGCACCCACCGCGTGTACGAGCGGACGCTCGACTGGGTCAAGAACCGCATGCAGAACGGCGGCACGGTGGGCGAGTTCAGCTACAAGAGCCTCCACGCCATGAAGAAGGGCATCAAGGACTGGTGGGCGCCGCAGGGGCTCTTCGAGGACCTCGGCATGAAGTACGTCGGGCCGGTGGACGGTCATGACCAGTCCGCCGTCGAGCAGGCACTGCACCTCGCCAAGAAGTACGAGGGTCCCGTGATCGTGCACGCGATCACCGAGAAGGGCCACGGATACGCGCCCGCCAGGGCCCACGACGCCGACCAGTTCCACGCCGTGGGGATCATCGATCCGGAGACCGGCCAGCCCGTGGGCGCCGCCGGAGCGCAGTCCTGGACCTCCGTCTTCGCCTCCGAGATCGCCGACATCGCCGACGAACGCCCCGACATCGTGGGCATCACCGGCGCCATGCTGATCCCCGTGGGTCTGCACACCTTCGCCGAGCGTCACCCCGACAGGGTGTTCGACGTCGGCATCGCGGAACAGCACGCCGTCACCAGCGCGGCCGGCATGGCCTTCGGCGGACTGCACCCGGTGATCGCCCTCTACGCCACGTTCCTCAACCGGGCGTTCGACCAGCTCCTCATGGACGTCGCGCTCCACAAGGCCGGGGTGACCATCGTCCTCGACCGCTCCGGCGTCACCGGGCCCGACGGCGCGAGCCACCACGGCATGTGGGACCTCGCCATGTTGCAGGCCATCCCGGGCCTGCACCTCGCGGCCCCCCGCGACGCCTCCCGCCTCCGTGAGGAGCTCCGGGAGGCCGTCGCCGTGTCCGACGCGCCGAGCGTGGTCCGCTACTCGAAGGGCACCGTGGGTGCGGAGGTCGAAGCCGTCGAGCGGCTGCACGACGGCGTGGACGTCCTCTCACGCCGACCGTCCGGGTCGCGCCGGAACGACGTCCTGATCGTCAGCGTGGGGGCCATGAGCGAACTCGCGCTCGACGTCTCCAACAGGCTGGGCGCCCAGGGCATCAGCTCCACCGTGATCGACCCGCGGTGGGTGCTGCCGGTCCGCCGCTCGGTGATCGACCTCGCCGCCGACCACCGCATCGTGATCGTGATCGAGGACGGCGTCCGAGCCGGCGGTGTCGGGTCGCGGATCCGCCAGGAGATGCGGTCGGCAGGGGTGGACACCGCGCTCAACGAGGTGGGGCTCCCGGTGGAGTTCCTCGACCACGGGACACGCAATCAGGTGCTGGCCCGGGTGGGCCTCACCGCGCAGAAGATCACCCACGACGTCGTGGCGCAGGTCCTCGGCACGAAGGTGCCGGTGGCGAGGCCCCTCGCAGAGGACAACGCACCCGTGACGGGCCAGCTGCCCGAGCGCTGACGAGCACCGGGCGATGCGCCCGGTGCTCGCCGTCGTCCGGGACCTGCCGATGCGTTCCACGGGCGCTCGAGCCGACCTCCCGACGACGGCCGCCCTGCGCGCGGACCGCGGGTTCCGGGCCCGCCGCAGCACGGTGTGAGACAATGACGAAGGCTGGTGAGGGATCCACATTCCCCCGCCGGTCCAGTGACAGGCTTCCGTTCCGCGAGCGATGCTTCCGTCCTGACGAGTCCGCCCATGGAGGCGGACGCCAGGGGGAATCCGCCCGGGGGACACACCGTCGATACCGGCGGAGGACAAGGAAAAGCGCCACTGGTCTCCGAGTGATCACGCACCCCAGAGTCGGTGCGACGCCGGACGACAAGACAACGACTTCCGGTCGGCCGCCGGGCGAGAGGCCCGCGGCAGACCGACATACCGCCCCGGAGGGCGCTGGGATGTGGCCGGTGCCGCCGGGGGCTTGGAGCACAGTCCGATGGACCAGTCAGATCAGCAGGGAACAGAAGAGACCACCGCCGCGGTGTCGGAGACGCGGCAGCGCGAGACGGCGCAGGGGGAGCAGCAACCCGTCACCGGGTCCACCGACCCGGGTGACACGGGCGGGGAGGCAGCCGCCGAGGCGGTCAAGGCCCCGGTCAGGGCGCCGAGGAAGCGACGCACCGCGAGTGCACCCGCCGGCGCGCCGCCCGCGGCACCCGTCGCGGCAGCACACGTTACCCCGGCGTCGGCATCCGACGTGACCACGCCCTCGGAGGACTCGGACCTCCCCGCCGCGCCGACCACTGAAGCCGCCGCGCCGACGGCGGACGTCCAGGACACCCCGCCCGTGCGGAAGAGGGCAACCCGCAGCCGCAAGCCTGCCGTCGCCGCCGAAACGACCGCGACGACGGACCTCCCGGCGGCCGACGCCCCGGCGCAGGCGGCTCCCGACCGCGCCGCAGCTGCCCTCTCCGATCCCTCCGGAACGAGCGACGGTGCGGCGACGGTGCCCGCCGTCCGGGCAACCCGCACCCGCCGTCGCGCTGCGACCGCAGAAGCCGGTCCCGCTGCCCCCGTCGAGGTGACAGCCCAGCCGGATACGCTCTCCGGGACCACCACCGCCGACGGTGATGCCACGCCGACGATCGCGACCGCGACCGTCATCGAGCCGCCGGTACGCGCCACGCGCACCCGCCGCCGCGCCGCGACGGCCGAAGCAGGCCCCGCCGACGCCGCGCCACCCGTCGCAGCGGACACCGCGCCCACGGGCGGTCCGGACGCCGCTCGGGGCAGTGCTACGGCACCCGACGCCGCACCCGACGCCGGGACGAACACGCCCGATTCGGACAGTGCTCCGAACGAGAAGCCTGCTCGCACGCGTCGCACCGCGACCGGGCGCAGCCGGAGCCGTCGTGCGTCCGAACCGGATCAGGGCGACCAGGACGCCGCACCGGCATCGGCGTCGCCGAGGCCCGAGGTGCCCCCGACGGCAGGCACGGTTCCCGCCGGCGACGTCGAACAGGACACCGACGAGGACGACGCCGCGGACACGGCTTCCGGCGAGAGCGCCGGGACCACCACCGAGAACCGCTTCGATCCGTTCGCCGTCCCCGAATCGCCCCTGTCACTCCTGTTCCATGCTCCGGATCTCACCACCGTCGCCGTTCCCTCGGTGAAGGTGACACCCCCGAGCGACGAGGAGCAGGAGGACGACGACAGTTCCGACGAGTCCGGTCGCCGTTCCCGCCGGAGCCGCCGCGGCAGGAGCCGCTCGCGCGGCGACGCCGGGCAGCCGAGCTCGGGCGAGTCCACCGACTCCGCCGAGGAGCAGGGGGACGACGCCGATCGTGCGAACTCCTCCGGGCCCGAGGACGGACGGGGCGTGACCTCCCGCCGCCGTCGTCGTCGCCGTCGTGGTGACCAGGACCTCGAACTGACCGGCGGCGAGGACGACGACCCGCCCAACACCGTGACCCGTGTCCGTGCGCCGCGGCAGTCCAGTGAGGCGCCGCCGTCGGACCGCGTGACCAGCGTCCGCGGATCCACCCGCCTCGAGGCGAAGAAGCAGCGTCGGCGGGAGTCCCGCGACACCGGGCGTCGCCGCCAGGTCATCACCGAGGCGGAGTTCCTCGCGCGCCGGGAATCGGTCGACCGCCAGATGATCGTGCGCCAGCGCGATGACAGGATCCAGATCGGTGTGCTCGAGGACGGCATCCTCGGCGAGCACTTCGTCTCACGCACCCAGCAGGACTCCCTGATCGGCAACGTCTACCTCGGCAAGGTGCAGAACGTCCTGCCGAGCATGGAGGCCGCGTTCGTGGACATCGGCCGCGGCCGCAACGCGGTGCTGTACGCCGGTGAGGTCAACTGGGACGCGGCAGGGCTCGACGGTCAGCCCCGTCGGATCGAGCTCGCCCTGAAGTCCGGCGATCCCGTGCTGGTCCAGGTCACCAAGGACCCCGTGGGCCACAAGGGTGCCCGGCTCACGAGCCAGATCTCCCTCCCCGGCCGGTACCTCGTCTACGTGCCCGGCGGTTCGATGACGGGTATCTCCCGCAAGCTGCCCGACGTCGAGCGCAATCGGCTGAAGCGCATCCTCAAGGACCGCCTGCCCGAGAACGCGGGAGTGATCGTCCGCACGGCGGCCGAGGGTGCCAGCGAGGAGGAGCTGACCCACGACATCAACCGTCTCCGTGCGCAGTGGGAGGAGATCGAGCGCAAGGCCGGCTCCACGAAGACCCTCGCGCCCGAGCTGCTGTACGGCGAGCCGGACCTCACCATCAAGGTGGTCCGCGACGTGTTCAACGAGGACTTCTCCAAGCTCGTCGTCTCCGGCGAGGAGGCCTGGGACACGATCGAGGCCTACGTCATGTACGTGGCGCCGGACCTCGTCGGCAGGCTCGAGAAGTGGACCAGCGATGAGGACATCTTCGCGGCATCACGGATCGACGAGCAGATCGCGAAGGCGCTCGAACGCAAGGTCTTCCTGCCCTCCGGCGGATCCCTCGTCATCGACCGCACCGAGGCCATGACCGTGGTGGACGTCAACACCGGTAAGTTCACCGGCAGCGGGGGAAATCTCGAGGAGACCGTCACGAAGAACAACCTCGAGGCCGCGGAGGAAGTGGTGCGGCAGCTCCGCCTCCGCGACATCGGCGGCATCATCGTGATCGACTTCATCGACATGGTGCTCGAGGCCAACCGGGATCTCGTGCTGCGCCGTCTCGTCGAGTGCCTGGGCCGTGACAGGACCAAGCACCAGGTGGCCGAGGTCACCTCGCTGGGCCTCGTCCAGATGACGCGCAAGCGCATGGGTACGGGCCTGCTCGAGGTCTTCGGCGAGGACTGCGAGCACTGTGCGGGCCGCGGCGTCGTGACGCACATGGAACCCGTGGAGCACCGCCACACGTCGACGGCGGACGTCCAGCAGCAGCCCCGCCAGGAGCGGCCGTCCCGCAGTGAGCGCAAGCGGAGCCGTGGGCGTGGGGGTCAGCAGGACGACTTCGCGCCGGCGCCCGTGGTCGCTCCCGCAGCGGAGAGCCCCGACCGCGCGGCGAAGGCCGAGGCCGCTCGTGCGGCCCTGGCGAGCATCGCCGCGGCGACGCACCACGCGCACGAGGAACCGAGCGAGGAGGAGGCCGCGGACGCCGACATCCAGGTGACCGAGGCAGTCCTCACCATCAACGGGGAGACGGTCACGCTGCCGCGTGCCGATCGCCGCGCGGACATCGTGGAGGAGGCCCCGGCCCCGGCCACCCGCCTCACCCTCGACAGCCTCAGTGAGGCCTTCAACCGGAGGACGACGGCGGGCGACACGCAGCAGCAGTCCACCGACGGGCCGACGACGGCGGGCTCACAGCCCGCCGGCGAGGCTCCGACGGCCGACAGCGCTCCTTCCGGCGAGGACGCAGCTCCTGCCTCGAAGCCCACGTCCCGGCGCCCTCGGCGTCGCGTGGCGCGCAGTGCGCAGGGAGGCGCCGACACCAGCATCGAGACGCAGGTGAGTGACGGGTCCGCCTCGGCTTCGGGGGGCAGCCGCCATGTGGCCGCCGCGCGTCCTGCGCCGATCCGGCAGGAGGCCGGCACCGAGCCGGTCATCTTCGGCGTCGGTGTGTCCGCGTCCGAGCTCTGACCGCTCCACCGACCGCTCGGGTGGCGCGTGCCACCAGGGCAGGACGGCGTCGGCCCTCGTGGCCGCCGTCCTGCCCGCGGGCGTGGCTCGAAGGGTGCAGGACGACGCGCGAGTGGTACCCGTGATTTGCGGGATGACGCCGTCCTGACGTAATCTTGACCCTCGGTGCAGTCGCCGGTAATGGGCTGTGTCCCGCTTCATGCAGCGGTGTCAGCCGCAGCAGGCGCATCGCCGCCGAGGAGCCCGAGGGCACGTGCATTGCAGGGCGTGGTCGGAATGCCGATCCTGAGGATCGCCGGCATGAGGCACCCGAGTTTTTCCATCAGAAGTCAAGATCGTCGAGAGAAGTGAGTTCCCCGTGGTGTACGCGATTGTCCGCGCAGGCGGCCGCCAAGAAAAGGTTTCCGTAGGAGACCTCGTTACCCTGGACCGCGTGACCGGTCAGGCCGGGAGCTCATTCAAGCTTCCCGCGCTCCTCCTGGTGGACGGTGCGAACATCACCTCCGCCGCCGAGGACCTCGCGAAGGTCACCGTCACGGCCGAGATCGTGGAGAACCTCCGCGGGCCCAAGATCGTCATCCAGAAGTTCAAGAACAAGACCGGCTACAAGAAGCGCCAGGGTCACCGTTCGGAACTGACCCGAGTCAAAATCACAGGCATCGCGTAGTCCTTCCGGACTTCCGATCGGTCAAGCAGACACTTCAGCGAAGGCAGGTTTAACCCATGGCACACAAGAAGGGCGCAAGCTCAACTCGTAACGGCCGCGACTCGAACGCGCAGTACCTCGGCGTCAAGCGCTTCGGTGGTCAGGTCGTCAAGGCAGGCGAGATCATCGTCCGCCAGCGCGGCACCCACTTCCACCCGGGCGCCAACGTCGGCCGCGGCGGGGACGACACCCTGTTCGCACTCGAGGCAGGGGCCGTCGAATTCGGTACCCGCCGTGGACGCAAGGTCGTCAACATCGTCGGAGCCGCAGCGGAGTAATGCTCCGCACGGTACACCAGGCATTTCGGGTGGGGTGAGCCTCTACGGCTCGCCCCACCTTGTTTTAAGCCGCCTAGACTCGGCACAGTGAAGCATTTGTAGAAGGAGACCAGCGTGGCGAGCTTCGTTGACCGCGTCGTCCTGCACGTATCCGGGGGCACAGGTGGCCATGGCTGCGTGTCCGTCCACCGGGAGAAGTTCAAGCCCCTCGGTGGACCCGACGGCGGCAACGGCGGCGACGGCGGCGACGTCATCCTCCGGGTCGACCACCAGACCACCACGCTGCTGGACTACCACCACGCCCCGCACCGCCATGCCACCAACGGTGGCAACGGAATGGGCGACTGGCGCGGCGGCAAGAGCGGGGAGACCCTGATCCTGTCGGTCCCCGACGGCACCGTCGTGAAGACCAAGGACGGCGAGGTGCTCGCCGATCTCGTGGGCGAGGGCACCGAGTTCGTCGCGGCTGCCGGAGGCCAGGGCGGTCTCGGGAACGCCGCGCTGTCGTCCCAAAAGCGCAAGGCCCCCGGCTTCGCGCTGCTCGGGATCCCCGGCGACGAGCGGGACGTCGTCCTGGAGCTCAAGTCGATCGCCGACATCGCGCTCGTCGGATACCCGTCGGCGGGCAAGTCGAGTCTCATCGCGGCGATGTCCGCGGCTCGCCCCAAGATCGCGGACTACCCCTTCACCACGCTCGTGCCGAACCTGGGCGTCGTCGAGGCCGGGTCCACGCGGTTCACCATCGCGGATGTCCCCGGGCTCATCGAGGGTGCCAGCGAGGGCAAGGGCCTTGGGCACCACTTCCTGCGGCACGTGGAGCGCTGCGCGGCGCTCGTGCACGTGCTCGACTGCGCGGCGCTGGAGACGGACCGCGACCCGCTGAACGATCTCGCCGTCATCGAACGCGAACTCGAGAAGTACGCCGTCGACATGAGCTATGCGGGTCCCGACGGCGACGTCGTGCCCCTCAACGAGCGGCCGCGGCTGATCGCGCTCAACAAGGTGGACGTGCCTGACGGCAAGGACATGGCCGGCTTCGTGCGGCCGGAGCTCGAGGCACGCGGCTACCGCGTCTTCGAGGTGTCGGCGTCCAGCCACGAGGGGCTCCGTCAGCTCGGCTTCGCGATGGCGGAGATCGTCGAGGAGGCACGCAGGGTCGTCGCTACGACGCCGCCCCGGGTCGAGCCGCCCGTGCTCCGTCCGCGTGGCGTCAATGCGGTCTCGTTCCGGATCCGCCACGAGGAGAAGGACGCCCTTCCGCTGTACCGCGTCCTCGGTGAGAAGCCCGAGCGCTGGGTCAAGCAGACCGACTTCACCAACGACGAGGCCGTGGGCTACCTCGCGGACCGGCTCGCGAAGATCGGTGTCGAGGAGGAGCTGTTCAAGACCGGCGCCAAGCCCGGCGACACCGTGGTGATCGGTGAGGGCGACGGCGTCGTCTTCGACTGGGAGCCCACCATGATGGGCGGAGCCGAGCTGCTCGCCGGACCGCGCGGTACCGACCTGCGCCTCGCGGAGTGGGTCCGTCCCACCCGTGAGCAGAAGCGTGAGGAGTACCAGGAGCGCAAGGACGCGAAGGCTGCGGCCAGGGCGGACCTCGAGGCCGACCGCAAGGCCGGTGTCTGGACCGAATCGGTGACGAACCGCCAGCAGCCTGCATCCCAGCAGGAGGCTGACGCCGAGTCCCAGGGCTAGGCGGAGGTGAGTTCGGACCGGTCGGTCGGGGGAGTGCACGGAGGGCTGGCGGAGGCCGGGCGGATCGTCGTCAAGGTCGGGTCGTCGTCGCTCACCTCGGTGTCGGGCGGTATCTCTGAGGACGCTCTCGTGGGCCTCTCGGACGTGCTCGCCGCCAGGCGCTCCGCCGGGACCGAGGTCATCCTCGTCTCCTCGGGAGCCATCGCCGCTGGTCTGGCTCCCCTCGGACTGACCCGCAGGCCGTCCCAGCTGTCCTCCCAGCAGGCCGCGGCCAGCGTGGGGCAGGGACTGCTGATGGCCCGCTACTCGCGCGCGTTCTCGGCCCACGGAATCATCGTCAGCCAGATCCTGATCACGGCCGACGATCTCATCAGGCGGTCGCACTACGCCAACGCCCACCGGGCGATGGAGCGGCTGCTCAACTTCGGCGTGGTGCCGATCGTGAACGAGAACGACACCGTCGCCAGTCATGAGATCCGCTTCGGGGACAACGACCGCCTGGCCGCCCTCGTGGCCCACCTCGTGAAGGCCGACGCCCTCGTCCTGCTGTCCGATGTCGATGCCCTCTACGACGGTCCGCCGAGCGCCGGCGCCACGCGCATCCCGCTCGTCGCCTCCGCAGCGGACCTCGAGGGCGTCACGATCGGACGGACCGGGAAGTCGGGCGTGGGGACCGGCGGCATGGTGACGAAGGTGGAAGCCGCGACCATCGCGGCGGCGTCCGGCATCCCCGCCCTCGTCACGTCCACCGCCAACGCCGCAGCGGCCCTGCGGGGGGACGACGTCGGGACCTGGTTCACCGCCACCGGCAAGCGCCAGCCGATCCGCCTGCTCTGGCTCGCGCATCTCGCCCGTGTGCTCGGCACGCTCGTCCTCGACGACGGCGCCGTACGGGCCGTGCGCGAACGCCGGCGGTCACTCCTCCCGGCGGGCGTCGTGGAGGTCTCGGGCGTCTTCGAGGCCGGTGACCCTGTCCAGCTCGTCGGCCCCGACGGGTCCGTCGTGGCCCGAGGGCTCGTGAACTACAGCTCCGCGGAACTGCCGCGCATGCTCGGCCGCTCGACCCACGAGCTCGCCGAGGACCTCGGGGCGGAGTACGAACGGTCCGTGGTGCACGTGAACGACCTCGTGGTCCTGCACGGCTGAGGACGCCGTCACCTGCTGACACGCACCCGGGAGGGCCGCCGACGCTCGCTAGAATGCGTGCATGACCGATGTGAGCACGGAGACCGAAGCGCTGACGCAGCACGACACGACCCCCTCCGCCGTGCCCGGCGGGGCAGCCGCACCGTCGTCGTCCGCTGCGCCCTCAGCGCCCCCTGAGCGGGAGACCTCCACCGGGGACGTTGCGCAGGATCCGGACGGCGACGCGATCGTCGCCGCGGTGCACGCCATCACGGATCGGGCCCGGGCGGCCTCACGCACGCTCGGACGGGCGAACCGCGCACGGAAGGACGGCGCCCTCCGCGCGATCGCCGAGGCGCTCGTCGCACGGCGGGATCTCGTCCTCGCAGCCAACCGCGACGACGTCGAACGCGGACGCGCGGGCGGGACCTCCGATTACCTCCTCGACCGGCTGAGCCTCGATGCCGATCGCGTGGCACTGCTTGCCGACGCACTCACACAGCTCGCCGCCCTCCCGGATCCGGTGGGCACCTCCGTGCGGGCCGAGACACTCCCGAACGGCCTGCGCATGCGGCAGGTACGCGTTCCGCTCGGGGTCGTCGCCGCCATCTACGAAGCACGGCCCAACGTCACGGTCGACATCGTGGGCCTCGCGCTGAAAAGTGGCAACGCCGTCGTCCTCCGGGGCGGGAGCGCGGCTTCCTCGACCAATGCCGCGCTCATCGGGATCATCAGGGACACGCTCGAGGACCTCGGCCTGCCCGACGACGCCGTGCTCAGCGTCGACGAGTTCGGACGGGAAGGGGCGCAGGTCCTGATGCGGGCGCGCGGGCGCATCGACGTGCTGATCCCCCGGGGCGGCCGTGAGCTCATCCAGTCGGTGGTCACGAACGCGCGCGTTCCCGTCATCGAGACCGGGGAGGGCAACGTGCACATCTTCCTCGATGAGAGCGCCGAGACCGACATGGCGGTCGACATCCTCCTCAACGCGAAGACCCAGCGGCCGAGCGTCTGCAACACCGTGGAGACACTCCTGGTGCACAGCCGGTCAGCGGCGGCAGGGCCCGTCCTCGGGGCGCTGGCCCACGCAGGGGTCATGCTGCACGTGGACGACCGCGCGAGGGCCCTGGTGCCCGAGGGCGTGCACGCCCTGGCCGCGACGGACGACGACTGGGGCCGCGAGTACATGCAGCTCGACCTCGCCGTCCGCACGGTGGACGGCGTCGACGACGCGCTGCGGCACATCAGGCGGTGGAGCACGGGACACAGCGAGGCGATCATCACGAACGACCTCGCGAGTTCGGAGGAGTTCGTCGCCGGCGTCGACTCCGCGGCCGTCCTCGTCAACGCCTCGACCCGCTTCGTCGACGGCGGTGAGCTCGGTCTCGGCGCGGAGGTCGGGATCTCGACGCAGAAGATGCACGCACGCGGCCCCATGGGCCTGACGGAGCTCACCACCACGAAGTGGATCGTGCAGGGCGAGGGCCAGATCCGTCGCTGATCAGTCGCCGATCCGTCGCCGATCCGGCCGCTGATCTTCCACTGATCGGCGGTCGACGGCGGGGGAGCCGGGCCGGGTACGCGTACCATGGGAGAAATCGTCCTGGCCGGTCCCGCCGGTCGGACCGACCCGATCTCACAGAGGACATACGATGCTCTACTCCCTCGGCGGCGCACTGCTGGCAGCAGAAGGCGCGGAACACCACACCGAACTTCCGATGCCGGCCATCGCCTACGGGCTGATCGTCATGGGTATCCTCCTCCTGCTGATGCTGGTCACGGTCTCCTTCTCCAACGTGCGCAACCGCCACGAGGCCGTCGAGGAGCACATCGACCCCCACAAGCAGCACACCAACAACCACGATCACGGCGAAGCCAACCGGCACTAGCGGCATCGGTGGTACCTGGAACGCCCGGACGCGAGGTCATGGGCGCAACGCAGCAGCGCCGCGCCGACGGTAGTCCCTGGCGCCTCGGCGTCATGGGTGGAACCTTCGATCCCATCCACCACGGCCACCTCGTGGCCGCGAGCGAGGTCGCGACCGTCTTCGACCTCGACGAAGTGGTGTTCGTCCCGACGGGTCAGCCCTGGCAGAAAGTCGACAAGAACGTCACCGAGGCCGAGCACCGCTACCTCATGACGGTCATCGCCACGGCGTCGAACCCGCGGTTCACAGTGAGTCGGGTGGACATCGAGCGACCCGGACCGACGTTCACCATCGACACCCTGCGCGACCTCAAGGCGGAGCGCCCTGACGCACAGCTGTTCTTCATCACCGGTGCGGACGCGATGTCGCAGATCCTCACGTGGAAGGACGCGGAGGAGCTGTGGTCGCTGGCCCACTTCATCGGCGTCACCCGGCCCGGGCACGAGCTCAACGGGCGCGGCCGCGACGTGAGCCTGCTGGAGGTGCCGGCGATGGCGATCTCCAGCACGGACTGCCGCCGACGCGTCGACGAGGACAAGCCCGTCTGGTACCTGGTGCCTGACGGCGTGGTCCAGTACATCGCCAAACACCGTCTGTACAGGGTCGCCGTGCGTCAGTGACGCCCGTCGAGCGTGCACAGGACCGCGAGGGGTCCCTGGTGCATCAGGCGCGATCGGGTTCGGCAGCAGGGTCTCGAGCAGCAACGTCTCAGGCAGCAGGTCTCATGCAGGGAAGCGGATGGACGACGGTCAGGGGGACTGGACATGACAGTGCGTGATGCGTCGGGCGGGCAACCCGTCGACGACGGCTCGGCACTGCCCGAAGGGATCCGACACAGCCGGCGTGCTGCCCGTGCCCCCGTCGACGCCGTGCCCGAGCACGCCCGGGAGCGCGAGTCACAGGTCCGCGCGCGTGATCGCGAAGCACTGCGGGCCTACCGGGCCCTCGCGGAGGGTCGCCCTGCCGAGGCGGCCGACGGCGCGAGGGTGGAGGTGCCGACGCGACGGACACTCCGGGTGCAGCGCGCCGGCGCCTCGTCGACCTCAGCGGTCACGCCCGGGTCCGCAGCCGATCTCCCAGCACGGACTCCCGCCGAACCCGGTGCGGTAGCCGACCACACCGCCGAGTCGTCCTCGCTGGCTCCCTCCGACGCTCAGCCGGCCGATACCCGCTCTCCGACGACCGGCCCGGAATCCGCGGTGGCAGGGCGTGAGGTTCCGAAGGTACACGAGTCATCCGGAGCCGCTGCCCCGGCATCGCAGGGGAGCGGGACCGAGCTGGGGCGGGGTGTGGAGCCGCATGCCCCTCGCGCGCTTGCCGGGCAGGGCGCGCAGGCTGCTCGGGCCCTCCACCCGGCATCGGCTGCCCATCCCGGCACGGCGACGGGCGGTACCGACCGGGTGGCGCTTCCCGGCGGACGCCGAGACCGCCGTCGGCAGGAGACCGCCCAGACCGCCGCTGTCGAGCGGCCCGGAACCGCTGTCGACGGTTCCGTGCGACCGGCCGACGACCATACCCCTGCCGCGCTCCCTGGGGCCCCAGCCGCGAACCGGTCCGCCCCACAGCCGAACGGGAACATGACCGTCGAGGAGGCGCTAGCGGCTCGGAATGCCCTCGTCCAGGACGCGCGTGCCCTCGTCGCAGGACTCGAGACGACCGACGGCGACGGCACCATCGTCGTGGATCTGGAGGTCCTCGCGCAGCAGAGGGCTCTCGCGGAGCGCGCCGCGGTCCTGAACTCACGCGCCCGGCGGATCCAGGAACTCGCCGAGCAGAACCAGCAGCGGAAGCCCGTCCCGAACGATCCCACGACGGCACACAACATCCCCTTCGTCCCCCACTCCGACGCTTCCCGCCGTCCCGGTGATGCGCCGTCGGCGCTCCGCGCGCCGATGACGTCACACATCCCCGTCGTGGTGCCCCGCGCTGCCGGGTCCCACACCGGGTCCGATCCCGAGCCGGAGACCGCCGTTGCGTCGCCGCCGGAGGTGGGGGCAACGCGGGGGACCGGCCCGATAGGGGCGCGGACCGCGTTCGGGCTCGACCCCCTGGATGCCATGACAGCAGGACTAGGGCGGGCGCGTCGTCTGCGCATTCTGCAGTACTCGCTGCTCGGTGTGGGCGGAGCGGCCCTCGTGACCGGGATAATGATGACTGTCAGCTCCCTCAATGGGTGACACCGCTGACCACATACAAGGAGATCTGTGACTGCAACCGAACAGTCCGTCGGCATCGCCCGCACAGCGGCGCACGCTGCGGCGGACAAGATAGCCCAGGACATCATCGCCATCGACGTCAGCGACCGGCTGGCCATCACCGACGTCTTCCTGATCGCCTCGGCGCCGAGCGAGCGCCAGGTCAACGCGATCGTTGACGGCATCGAGGAAGAGCTGTCCAAGCAGGGCCTGAAGCCCGTGCGTCGTGAGGGTCGCAGCGAGGGCCGCTGGGTCCTGCTCGATTACGCCACCGTGGTGGTGCACGTGCAGCACGAGGAGGATCGTGTGTTCTACGCGCTCGATCGCCTCTGGAAGGACTGCCCGGCCGTGGATCTGCAGCTCGACGGCGTGCTGCAGGGCCCTGCGCAGCCGGCAGCACAGCACGACGCCCCCGAGTGAGCCGCGACCCCCACTCCGACGCGGCAGCGCGCCGCATCATCTTCTGGCGGCACGGCCGCACCGAGTGGAACCACGCAGGGCGCTTCCAGGGCCAGGAGGACATCGATCTCGACGCGACGGGGCGGGCGCAGGCCAAGCGGGCAGCAGAGCTACTCGCCGCCAAGCGTCCCTCAGTGATCGTGGCGTCCGACCTCAGGCGTGCAGCGGACACCGCTGCAGCTCTCTCGAGGATCTGCGGCGCGCGGGTGGAGCACGATCCGCGGCTGCGGGAGACGAACGCGGGAGTCTGGCAGGGGCTGACGTTCGGCGAGATCGCCGACCGCTTCGCCGAGGACAACACGGCGTGGCGGAGCGGGGATCCTGACGTCCGAGCCGGAGGGGCGGAGAACCGGCGCGACGTCGGACAGCGCATGCTCGAGGCGGTCCTCGAGGCCGTGCACCGCGTCGAGCCCGGAGGCACTCTCGTCGTCGCGAGCCACGGTGGTTCCATCAGGGCAGCTCTCGCCGCTCTGATGGGCCTGCCTCCCGATCACTGGGGCGCGCTCTCGGGCCTCTCGAACTGTCACTGGTCCGAGGTCCACGAGGTGACGGATCGTGAGCAGGCGCGCTTCTCGTGGCAGCTGACCGAGCACAACGTGGGTCTCGGGTCCCTGCCGACGGAGCCGCTCGAGGGGTGACCCGGGGAAGCTCCCGCTGATTTGTCGGGCGGCAGCGGAACTACTACACTGAGGAAGTTGCTTCGGCCGGGTATCCCGGCCAGGACGACGACCGAGGGGCTATGGCGCAGCTGGTAGCGCACCTGCATGGCATGCAGGGGGTCAGGGGTTCGAATCCCCTTAGCTCCACGACCAAAGGCCCGGGAAACCGGGCCTTTTCCGTGTTCTCACCATAAAGCCGTATCCGCTACGGAACACGGCCACCTGCCCCTGGCGACGCCACAATCAGGGTCCTGACCCCCTGGTCGATGGCATCGGCTCCCATGCCGGCCGAGGGCCGTCAACTCCAAAAGATCCTCAACGACTCGACTACATGTCAGCAGGCACGAACCTCTCGCTCCGCGCTCCCTACGAACGGGCGTCGCCACACGCTGATCCCCGTCCGTGTCGGGGTCCCATATCAGCTCCCCGCGCCGAGGACTTGCCGAGCTGTTTCCTCGGCAACGAGTTACTGGTCCATGACGACCGACCCCCTGAGGAGACCATTCGACCGCAGCATGCCCCGGAGGTAGCTGATACTCAGGGCGTCGGGCGTTGCCGTGTGAACCACCACGTGGCGGGTGGGGCAGAGCGGCATCAAGTCGATGAGCACATCCGATGTGAACTCGTCATCGACGAGGTGGACCGGAGCGACGAGGTGCAGCTGCGCGAGGTACTTACCGGCAATGCGTCCTTCTGCTCGACGTCGAGGTCAAACCCGTGACACACCGAGCCCCGACGGATGGACAGTCCGGCGCAGGTGCGGATTCGTCTCGGACGATTGACCGCTCGGACCCGGTGGACTGTTCCGGGCGGGGCTCCCGGTAGCGGGTCGGCCGATCCGGTGACGGCTGTGGACGCTCCCGCCCACAGACTCCGAACCATCCTCGCGTCACCGGAGTTGAGAATCAGAGGAACCTCGTCAGGTCGCTCGAGGAGCTGACCCGCGGAGCACACCCGGTGAATCGGGATCTTGTCCCCTCGGTCTGGGATGAGGTCGGAGTGGACGGGTACTTCGGTGTCCGCGGACCCTCGTCCGTCCGGAGCTGCTGGGTGGCGCACTCTCGGTCCGACGACGAGTGAATAGTAAACTTTCCTTATCAGGAGAAGAGCAGTCATGCCCCCGAGTTTCGCATCGGTGCCAGATTCGGGGGCATGCTGTCAGGCGTCGGTGCTCGCGCCCTCAGGGGTTGATCCCCCGTAAGCGCTCAGCCAAGTTACCGTCCCGGCGTCGAGCAGGACGCGGCGACGGTGCAGTGGGAAGCGCAATCGGCGTCACGGAACGTACTCCCATGCCTGACGTAATCTACCTTGTAGACGGCTGACATCTTCGTGTCGGATTTGCCGGGACGGAGAGGTGGCCGTGGCATGGGGACCCGATCTGGGCGTTGGGCCGCATCGTGAACGGCGCCTCGAAGGACCGGTGGTTCCTTGTTCGCTATCACCGAGCATCGCCGTTTGTTGGGTCCTCGCCAAAGGACGACCCCGGTGCAAGTGTGAGGCGCCCGTCGGTGAACATTGACGCGACACCAGTGTCGGAGCGGACCCCGATCTTCAATACGCTTCCGAGCTCAGATCCGGAAGCTTGCGCGTCAGCGAATGTCCTGTACTTGCCGCTCCATGCAAATCGACGGTCGGCACCCGCGAGCACCGTGTATATGTTGTTATGGAATTTGTTGTTCTTTCGAGCGTCGAAATACATGGACGCGTCGGTCAACCCCAGAGTATGAAGCCCGGACACTCCCTCACCGAACCGGGTGCCGGTTGTCATATCGACAACGTTGTGATGTACGCGGAGGTCGGAGAGGTCGCGTGCACCTATCTCGCCTGACCCGCGTGAACGGTACTGGGCAACTATTCCGTTCTGGTTCGGGCCTAACACATTGTCGAAGACCTCGACCTTCGATGATGTATTGATGTTGATCCCACCGACTGCGAACATTGAATAGTCCGCGCCCCGGCCGCCGCCGAAGGCGTAACGATAGCCGTTGCCACTTATTGTGTTCCCGAAAATCATCGCTGCATAACTGATCTCATAGCGAATACCATCAGCGTAATTGTTTGTAGCAGTATTGCGGGGGCCAAGCGTGATATTTATGTTGTCAATGTCGAACCAGATTCCGGTGCCCTCGTTATTGTGGGCGGTATTGTCGCGAAAAATCGTTCCTTTGGAGTAAGTAGCTTTGAAGCCGCCGGACTCCCAATCGGATCGCCAGAACCCGTCCGTGTTATTTGCCTCAAAGTTGTTGTGTTCAATTATTGTTTCGTGGGATCGGTGATGGCCCATGCCCAATTGCCCGTTGCCCACCATCTGATTGTGATGCACATGCGCCCGGTCAGCAGTGGTCAGATGCAGACCGATGGCGTGGTTCTCAGTGAAAAGGCAGTTGTCGATTTCCCAATCTTCGCCGCTAATGACAACAGCGCCGGATTGCCCAGCAGATGCAAATCTAGATATCTTGATGCGATGTAGGCGCCCACCGTTCACTGATGTGTTGATGGCCGCTCGAGTCAGCGACATCTCCACGGTATGCCCGGTAGGATTCCGCCCGATGTAGGTGCGATTCGCAGCAAAATCCTGATAGAACGTGCCTGGGCTCACCTCGGCGAGGGCCATGACGCGTGTCAGACGGTCGCCGTTGAACCAAACCTGCTCTCGGCTCTTACATGGGTTCGCGCCGGGCCCGCTGTTCTTTTCGCACTGTCCATTATCCGTGTACACAGCGGGAAGCTTCCCCGACGTGAACCATCGAGCTCCATCCTGCAACCAACCGCTAAGAGTGATGTCGCCTCGGAGGTTCGCATACCCCTGCGACGGACCGATCAACTTCTGTCCGGTCTTCATCTGCAACGCGGTCGACAAGCGGTAGTCGCCAGCCTGCAATCGAATAGTGGCGCCGCTGGGTTTCGTGTTGAGCACAGCCTGAATGCTTGCGCCGGCACGTACGTCGTAAACCTCAACGGGCTTCGGGCTTGGTGATTGGGTGGGGGGCGCGGGTGTTGGCGCGGGGGCCTGGGTCGGTGTCGGTGCGGGTGCCACGGTCGGTGCCGTTGTCGGTGTGGGAGTGGGCGTCGGTGCCGGTGCGGGTGCCACGGTCGGTGCCGTTGTCGGTGTGGGAGTGGG
>NZ_JBZCNC010000002.1:0-698687 GCF_058269115.1 Arthrobacter sp. TJ-266 | reverse complement strand
GGTGCGGGTGCCACGGTCGGTGCCGTTGTCGGTGTGGGAGTGGGAGTCGGTGCCGGTGCCGGTGCTGTCAGGGACTGCACCCAGAACTTGGCTCCTTCGTCGCTCCAACCTGATTGGCGCAACGTCAACCCCTCGGACACCGATGCGCTGTAGCGGTGCTTGGATCCGTTGAAGTACCGCCGCACCTCCACGCCGCAGGCGACGGGAGACAGTGATGCGTAGAACTCGACGTTGTGGCGTTGGAAACCGTGGCGCGTCTGTACGATTTCGAACTCGTCCGTGCCGGGCATGTCGGGCAGGAGCAGGAAGTTACCGTCCTTGAACATGCGGTGGATCGGAACGAGGCCGACCGCAGGAGTGGCTCCTGCCTTGAATACCGGTCCCCGAAGCTGCGTGAAGCCCGAGTACCGCGCGGCCATGGGCACTTCAGCGGTGTTCGTGGTGAGCAGCGACGCCGTCGTTGTCGGGTTGATGCTCTGGTACACGGACTGCGTCATTGGTGAGCACGCCGTGGTGGCGCCGACGGCAGGCGAGCCTGCGACGGCCTGAAGCAGAGCGAGGGGGGTGAGGGCGGCGAGGAGCAGGGCTGTCGTGGAGCGCCGGGACGCGCTCGGGTGTACCGTCCTGCGACGCGGAGAGGATGCGGACCGTGAGAACTGGTCCTTGAGAAGTGACATGTAGACCTCGCAGAGTGGCGTGTCCCCAGCGGACACCTGCAGATCATGGCACCGGCCGCATTACGTACTTCAGGTTCTGCAGCTAATCTGCAGAAAGCCTGCGCGGTGGGCGGGCCGTATCTGTCGGATGCGCAGTATTCACCCCTGAAGTAACCACAGCTCTGCCTCGTCGCGGTCCGTGAAGAAGCGGATGTCAGCGGAGGAGCGCACGGTGAAGGCGGTGGGCATCAGGTCGACGTCGTCCGAGCCGCGAAGGACGTCGGTCGCGTCGATCAGTAGGCGATGCGCCCAGCTCAGCACGAGCACGGGCGGGGAGAAAAGTCAGGTGGAAGCGCTCGTAGAACTCCTGGCAGATATCGAGTGCGGTTCGTCTCGCGGTTGCCGGGAGCAGCGTCCGCTTCGGTGTCATTGACCCAACTCGCGCTGACCCACCAGAATCTACCGCCGAGGTGTGTCGGGCGGAGCTGTTGCTCGGATTATTTGTCTCGTTCGAGGAGACAGACGGCCAGCGGAGTCGAGGTATATCTCGGTGATCGATCCTGCGGTTTTCGGGGCTTCGAACGGCACCTGACCGGGACGGCGGAAGCGTCATCGGACACATGAAGCACACGTCGGCCGGCCGCGCATCCTCCTCCTTCCATCGAATCGCGTTGAAGTCCTGACCCGGCCGTCCGTACGGTCATGGAACGAGCGGGCGGGCAGGCCGTCCGGAGCGTCGGAGGGTTGTATGCGGATCAGGAACAGCGTCGTGGTCATCACCGGGGCAGCGAGCGGGATCGGCCGTGCCACGGTACTTCGCTTCGCCCGCAGGGGTACGAACCTCGTGCTCGCGAGCAGACGGGTCGAGGCGCTCGAATCCCTCGTGGCGGAGTGCACGGCCCTCGGGTCACGAGCGCTAGCAGTGCCGACGGACACCTCCGAGTACGACGCGGTGCAAGAACTGGCCGCTCGCGCCGTCGAGGAGTTCGGACGCATCGACATCTGGGTCAACAATGCGGCGGTCGCCGTCTTCTCTCCCTTCCTCGAGGTGCCCATGAGGGACTTCGAGCGCGTCATCGACGTCAACCTACTGGGCTACGTGTACGGCTCACGGGCGGCTCTGGAGCGCATGCAGGACCAGGGGTCCGGCGTCGTGGTCAACGTCGCGTCGATCGTGGGCGTGATACCGCAGCCCTACACCTCCGCCTATTCCGTCTCGAAGGCCGCCGTCCGCGCCCTCGGCGTCAGCCTGCAGTCGGAGCTGACGCTCGACCGGAAGAAGCGCATCCACGTCTGCACGGTGCTACCTCCGACGATCGACACACCGTTCTTCCATCACGTCGCCAACTACACGGGCAGGCGAGTGGTCGCCATGCCGCCCGTGTACTCGGCCGATCGGGTGGCCAAGGCGATCCTCGGCGTGGTCGAGTCGCCGACCCGTGAGCTCGCGGTGGGCCGCCTCGGCAGGTCGATGGTCAGGCAGCATCGGATCATGCCTGGCCGGTTGGAGAGAGTCATGGCCCATCAGGTGGAGCACACGCACCTGTCGAAGAAGGAACCCGCCGACGACTCCAGCGGTGCGCTCTACGGCCCGTCGCTCGATCCCGACAACGCGCGCACGACCGGTGGGTGGGGTGGAACGAGGCGCACCGTGCAGCGGACCATGCTCACAGGTGCCCTCCTCGGCGCGGGCGTCGGCGCTGTCGCCGTCGCCGGGCCGCTGAAACGTGCCACCCCTGCCGCAGTGCGGAAAGCGGCGTCGGTCATGCGCCTTCTCGTTCCCGGCGTCTGATTCGTCCCCGTCCAGTGACTCTCGGATCCATTCACTTTCGGGCGAGGTCCGCTCTTGGTGAGAGGCACTCCCGTTCCGCCGTACGGAGTCCTGCGGCGGTCACGATGAATTCGACCTCGACGATTGAATTCGTGAATTGGGGCTTTACACATGTCCACGACGTGGCATAAAGTATTATCCGGACGAGCGAAACAAGCCGTCGAAGCAGACTGGAGAGAATGGAATGAGCGTCAGGATGTGTGTCGCCGCGGCGAATCGCCGATTCCTCCTGCCTGCTGCCGACCTCGCGCTCGTCACCCTCCTCGAAGAATGCAAGCCTGGCTACGCCCTGCATAGTGTGAACCTGCGGCACCGGAGCGTCTCGACCTAGCTGATCCTGGAAGGGTCACGGTCGTTCCGGGTAAGTCCAGCCCGGAACGGCCTTTTTCGTTGTCCTGTTCAATGTGTCGACATTGTGTCAGAAGACTTGAGCATTTCTCGGCGCGCGTGAATAAGGACAAACATTTCCTGTATCTCGATGAATTCGGATGCCGTCGCGCCTGAAAACTGTCGCGGACATTTTCTCGCGATAAGCGATTGCTCATTATCGACGTCCTGGAAGCCGGGGCACGTCGGTCCAACATTCTGAAGGTCACCCGTACCGGGCCGAAACCTTCATTCCCCCGACCTCTGTGTCGAGGGTGATCAGCCTTCAAGGAGGCAGCACCATGGATCTACCTGTCACACTCAGCGGCGCGCGAGCGTCGACCCTCATGTGGGCTCCGGAGAGCGACATCGAGCCTGCCGCTCTTCAGCAGCTGCGCAACATCGCGGAACTCGAGCACGTGTACGGTCTGCGGGTGATGCCCGACGTCCATCTCGGCAAGGGCGCGACGGTCGGGTCCGTGATCGCGATGGAGAGCGCCATCTCGCCGTCCGCCGTCGGTGTGGACATCGGTTGCGGCGTGTCAGCGGTCCGCACGTCGTTGACCGCGGAGGACCTGCCCGAGGATCTCAAGCCGCTCCGCCTGGCCGTCGAGGCGACCATACCGCTCGGCTTCCGCGGTCACGAGCAGCGGTTGGACCTCCGGCGCCTCGGCGTCACCGATGGTCTGGACGTCTTCTGGCGCCGCTTCAAGGATCTTCACGGTGGCGTCCAGAAGCTCGAGTCGAAGGCCCACTCACAGCTCGGCTCACTCGGCGGAGGCAACCACTTCCTGGAGATGACCCTCGACGCCGACGACCGCGTCTGGCTGACCCTGCATTCCGGCTCGAGGAACATCGGCAAGGAGCTCGCCGAGCGGCACATCGCCATCGCCAAAACGTTGCCGCAGAACAGGGACCTTCCTGACCGGGACCTCGCCGTGTTCCTCAAGGGCTCGGCCGAGATGGACGCCTACCGGCGTGATCTCGAGTGGGCGCAGGAGTACGCGCTGCGATCCCGCAAGATCATGATGGAGCTGTTCAAGGACACCGTGCGGAAGGCCTTGCCGACCGCCGACGTCGGCTTCGACACGGAGATTTCCTGCCACCACAACTACGTCGCGGAGGAGGAGATCGACGGTCGCTCTATGCTCGTCACCCGGAAGGGCGCCATCCGGGCTGGGTCCGGCGACCTCGGCCTGATTCCCGGGTCGATGGGTACCGGTTCGTACATCGTGCGCGGGCTCGGCAACCCGGCGTCGTTCCAGTCGGCGTCGCACGGCGCCGGCCGCCGCATGAGCCGGAACAGGGCGAAGGCGACGTACACCGTGGAGGACCTCGTCGAGCAGACCCGCGGTGTGGAGTCACGGAAGGATGCAGGGATCGTCGACGAGATTCCCGGCGCCTACAAGGAGCTCGGTGCGGTCGTCGCGGCGCAGTCGGACCTCGTGTCGGTGGTTCAGCACCTGCGCACCATCCTGTGCGTGAAGGGCTGAGCACGCCGTGTTCATCGAGTGGCGGTGCGGCTTTGGTCGCACCGACCCTCGGCGATCTTGGCGGACGACGACGTGATCGGGGGCATGCTGGTCATCAGCGTATGCACACCGGGCATCAGGCGAACCGTCGTCCTGCTCTGCGTAGTAGGCGACGACTTCCAGAACTTGATCGCTCCCAGCGCTGGGACACATCACCTTCAAGAGGTCCGCGGTGTCAGGTGCCTGCTTCCAGGATGCGCGTCGCTGCACGCTCGGCGTCGAGCTGATGAGCCGACATGACCTCTCCCGGCAGGAATCCGCCAGCCCTGATCATCGATCTGATCTCGCTGACGCTGTGGGGCTGGGGAGCGCGGCCGTGCGCGACGACATGGCACGTGGGGCACAACGGGACAAGATCCACCAGCGGATCGGGCTCGAAGGACGCGCCGACGAGTTCGGGCGGCGTGATGAGGTGGACCTGCACGATGTCGGCGCCCGCGGGGCCGTACGTCTGCTCGCCGTCGAGATCGCAGCCGTGGCAGACAGAGCCACGTGCGGCCAGGGTCCTGCGGCGGAGGTCGTCGTCGGTTTCGAAGCGGTTGTCCGGACGACGCATCACTGCTGCTGCGGGGAGTGAGCCGGGGACGGGCGAGGTGCTCGCGATCGCGGCCGCTACGTTGCTCGACCACAGCAGGCGCAGAGCGGCGTCGGCCGCTTCGGAGAGCTCCTGCGCGGTGAATGACGTACGTCCGGTCGAGGGGTCGGGCAGCTCATACGCTGTCATCACTGCCTCGGCCGGTATCTCGTCACCGCGCTGTAGCAGCAGGTCCAGGTCGATCAGCAGCCACAGCTCCTGGACAGCTGCTTCGTCCGACACACGTGCGTCTGCTCGCCCGGGTTCATCGGCGTCGCGCGACGCCGGTGCGCCGGGTGTCGTTCCGGCGAGGATCCCGTGCCCGATGAGGCCTGCCTGCTGCGCGCCCGCTGCCCCGATGATGAGCCAGACGTCCACCCCTGGCTGCGCGTCGAACTCCGGCGCGGCCGGCCAGGGCATCCGGAGGATCCCGGTGCGGTGGACCGTGTCGACGTCCTCCACGTACGTCCCCGGCCATGGCCGGGCCTCGTTCCAGATGAGCAGGACGGCGGTCATGGTCCTGAGTGTTGCACGTGCAGGCTCCTGGACGCCGAAGAGGGGCTGACGGCTTTCGCCGTCAGCCCCTCGGTGCGCGGCAGCCGGGCCGTATCTGTCGGATGCGCAGTATTCACCCCTGCAGTAACCACAGCTCCGCCTCGTCGCGGTTCGTGAAGAAACGGATGTCAGCGGAGGAGCGAACGGTGAAGGCGGTGAGCACCCGATCGACGTCGTCCGCGCCGAGAAGGGCTACGCGCGAGCGGTCCGGGAGATCCAGCACGGCTTTCCGGGCGTCCCAGGTGATTTCTTTTGGCTGCGAGAGCTCCACGAGCACCGGGAGCTTGTCACCTCCGGAGGCGCGTACCGCTGCTAGGGCGAGGAGGACGTCCGTCTCGTCGATGACGAGGCGATGCGCCCAGCTCAAGACGAGCACTGGTGGCAGAAGCGTGACGTGGAAGCGCTCGTCCACGTCACAGGACCCCGACGACGTGGGGGAGTAATCGTTCGTCTTCATGGTGAGACCGCTTCCTGGGACCTGCTCCAGCGGCAGGAAGAGGCGGGCGTCGGGCCATGTCATCCCTGCTGATCGAGCTGCAGGGCGCGTCGATCAGCACCTATTCGGAGCTCGGTCCCGGGTGGATAGGTGCTCAGTCGACGAAGTAGTTGATGCAGGCCGAGCGGCGTGCCGGACGGGCCGAGGTCACAGCTCCCAGGCGCGTTCGTCCTGCCACAGTCCGAGGTCGTCGAAGCGTGCGATGAGGTCGCTGACCCCGTCGGCCAGGACGGGGATGTCGTCCTCGACGGTGATCAGGGGCTCATAGTGGCGCAGCTCCGCCATCTCGTTGGCGAAGTGGATGGCCCGCGCATGGTCCGAGGTCAGTCCTGCCCCACCGGCCGCGACGGCCTCGAGTGCGCTCTGGGCCCTGCCGAAGCGGATCGCGTGCGCGAGGTCCGCCGCCGTCGTCGTCTCATCGAGGACGCGGCCGGCCTGCCAGCTCTGGAGCGGCGCCCCCTCCTTGAGTCGGACGACCTCTGTCGTCGTCGCGTCCCATCCAACCGCCATGTCGTCCCCCGGTGCTCGTCAACCGGTCCGTCGAGCTGACGGATCGGAATCCCAGAGTCCCAGCCGGGGGAGTCGGGGGACAAGACCGGCAGGCCTCCGGGCCCAGGTTGTGGCCGTGCCGTGACCTGTGATCCAGGTGTCCACTGGTCTGGCCACTGGGCCGTCGGCACTCGTTCCGACGGCAGGCACCGTGCCAGACTGAACGCATGCGCCTCAGCTCCGAATGCCCTTCCTGCCCGTGCCGCGCCGGTAAGGCCTCCCGATGAGCCCCGGGCGCGACGGCGGGCATCTCGCCATGAGGCTCGATGACGCCTGGCTCCGCTTCCAGACACGGCTCGCAGTGCGCCGTGGCAGGATCGAGACCGTCATCCCCTACACGGGGTACGGCTCGACCTCGTGGGTGCGCGTGCTCGCGCGCGTGGTCCTCAGCGATCCGAGGGACACCGGCCGCGTGTCCGACGACGGTCCGCTCAAGCCCCTGCAGGAGGGCATGAGGGGATGGCGCAACTTCACCAGCGCACCGGTGGCACACGCCGTCGTGCACGTGACGATCGGGGACACCGTCCACGACGTCGAGGCCGACCGCGGAGGTGTGGTCGATGCCCACATACCGGTCACGCTCGATGCCGGCTGGCACACCATCACCCTCCAGTCCGGGGAATCGCGGACGGTCGAGGCGCCCATCAGGATCGTCGCCGACGGGACGACGTTCGGCGTCGTCTCCGACATCGACGACACCGTGATGGTCACCGCGTTGCCGAGGCCGTTCCTCGCCGCCTGGAACACGTTCGTCCTCGACGAGCACGCCCGGACACCGACGCCGGGCATGGCGGTGCTCTACGAGCGGATCGTGCGGACCCTCCCGTCCGCTCCCGTCCTGTACCTGTCCACCGGAGCGTGGAACGTGGCGCCCACCCTGTCACGCTTCCTGTCCCGCAACCTGTACCCTGCCGGACCGAAGCTGCTGACCGACTGGGGTCCGACGCGTGACCGCTGGTTCCGCAGCGGCCAGGAGCACAAACGCACGGCGCTCGAGCGCCTCGCCGAGGAGTTCCCGCACATGAAGTGGCTCCTGGTGGGCGACGACGGACAGCACGACGAAGCCATCTACTCGGAGTTCGCGCAGCGGCATCCGGAGAACGTGCGCGCGATCGCCATCCGGCAGCTGTCCGTGGGCGAAGCCGTCCTGGCCGGCGGGCGCTCGAAATCGGGGGTCCTCCCTACGCCTGGCATCCCATGGGTGTACGCCTCGGACGGCGCGGGGATGTCCGCCCGCCTCGAGGAACTCGGGATCGTCGAGAACAGCGTCAAGTCAGCGGACGTGCCGGAGGAGACGACCTGAGCTCGCTCCGGCATGACGCCGAGGGCCACGGCGCGGTGGGGGAGCCCGCGCGCCCACCGACGAGCTATCCCGCACTCTCCTACGAGCTCTTCCCGCCACGCGACGCCCAGGCGGAGGACGCCCTGTGGACGACGGTTCGTCGGCTCGAAAGGACCCGGCCGGATTTCGTCTCGGTGACCTACGGCGCCGCAGGCAGTAACAGGGACACCGCCGTCGCCCTCCTGAACCGCCTCCTGACCCAGACGGACCTGCGACCGCTCGCCCACCTGACCTGTGTCGGCAGTACGCGGGCCGAACTCGAGGAGATCGTCGACCGGCTGATCGTGGGCGGTGTGCGGGGCATCCTCGCCCTGCGCGGGGACGCACCCGACGGGACGGATCCGCGTGAGGGCGACCTCCAGCACGCCGACGAGCTGGTCCGGCTGATCCGCGAGGTCGAGGGGCGGAGGACGGCGCAGCTGGCAGCGGGCAGGGTGGCCGTCGGCGTGGCGGCCTACGCCACGCGGCACCCGGAATCGGACAGTCTCACGCAGGACGTCGAGGTGCTGCTCGCCAAGCAGGGAGCAGGGGCCGACTTCGCCATCACGCAGGTCTACTTCGACACCGCGGACTATCCGCGGCTGCTGGAGCGAGCGCATCGTGCCGGTGTGACCATCCCGATCATCCCCGGCGTCATGCCCCTGACCAGTCCGCGACGCATGAGGAAGCTCGCGGAGCTCGGCGGTGTGGAGGTCGATGAGACGCTGGTGGGTCGCCTCGATGCCGCATCCGAGCCCGAGGAGAGGCGGCGCATCGGCACCGAGGCGACCGTGGCACTCGCGCGGCAGGCACTCGATGACGGCGCCCCGGGCCTGCACCTGTACACGTTCAACGAGCACGTGGCCGCGCTCGCGGTCCTCGACGCCCTCGACCTGGCCCGTCCGCCCGAGGCCGGGGTCATGGGTTCGCTCTGATTCCTGCCCCCGCGGGCAACGGCCGACCCGTCAATTCCCGTGACCGCCGCTGCTCGGTCCGATGCTCCGTACCGCGAGTATCTCCGCGAGCTGATCCATGAACAGCCGCACGCGCGCCTCGTCCGCGTCACCCGTGCGCAGCGCGAAGATGCTCCGGGCCAACCGGATCTCGGGGACGTCGAGGGAGACGATGCCCTGCGGTGCCTCGACCATGGCGAGATCGGGGACCAGCGCCGCGCCGAGCCCGGCGGCGGCGAGTTCGAGGCTGGCGTTGAAGTCGTCACAGTAGGCCACCACCCTCGGGTGGAGGTTGCAGCTCGCGAAGAGCCGCTCGATCACCGTCGCGTCCGCCGTGCCGGGATGGTGCATGATCCACGGCATGTCGGCCAGCTGGTCCGGGGTCACGCGGGAGCCGGCGCGGACGCCCCACATCGCGGGCAGGACGACGCGGAACTCGTCGTCGCCGATCCATTGGCGACGGAGCGTCGTCGGCCAGGCCAGCCCCGCCTGACCCACCTGGTAGACGAGCGCCAGATCGAGGTCGCCGCCCTCACGCAGGCCCTGGATGGTGTGGCCCGGCTCGCCGACGAACACGCGTAGTGACACCCCGAGTCGCTGCCATTCGGGTGTTGCCAGCAGCCGTGGCAGCGCGAAGGTGGCGAGGCTGGGGAAGATCCCGAGTCTCAACTCGGCCCCCTGGGCCGTGCCCGCCCGCGCGGTCGACGCCAGGAGCGCCTCGATGTCCGTGAGCACCTTCGTGGCGTGCCGTGCCATGGCGACCGCGGCGTCGGTCGGGACGGCGCTCCGCGCCGAGCGGACGAAGAGGCGTGCTCCGGTGTCGCGTTCGAGGGCCGCCATCTGCTGCGAAACCGCCGACGCGGTCAGGCCGAGGGCAGTGGCCGCACCGGTGAAGGTGCCGTGACGGATCACCTCGAGCAGGGTGCGGAGGTGTATGGGATTGACCACCTACCACCTGCCTTTCGAACGGTCCAGCACGATGGTGTGCTGCAGAAACCGCTTGCACCAATCCCGGCCCCATGTAGTAGCGAACTTCTTCCGATTCACACTCTGCAGCAGCGCCATCCGATCACGCGGTACGGGGCGGCCTGGAGCGAGTCCGCGGCACCCGCCGTGAGGATCACCGGAACAGCCCGCAGGAGACGAGATGCCCGAAGACACGACGCCCGACGTCGAGCTTACCGATGGTGACGCGAGCGTCGGCCGCCGCCGCGTGGCGGTCATCGGCAGCGGCGTCTCCGGACTGACCGCCGCGTGGGTGCTTCGGTGCGACAGCGCAGTGACACTCTTCGAGGCGGACGACCGCCCGGGCGGGCACGCCCACACCCACCAGGTCGATCTCGCGGACGGTTCGACCACGGGCGTCGACACCGGTTTCATCGTCCACAACGACCGGACCTACCCCACACTCCTGCGGCTCTTCGAAGAGCTCGGCGTACCCACACAGGACTCGGACATGAGCATGTCCATCCGCTGCGACGGCTGTGGCCTCGAATACGCGGGTGCCAAGGGAAGGCGCGGTGTCTTCGCCCAGCCCGGCGTGCTCCTCCGCGGACGCTACCTGAGGATGCTGCTGGAGATCCTCCGCTTCCAGCGGGCCGCGCGGGCGCTGCTCCGCCGCACCGCGGGGACACCCGGCGAGGACGCGGACGCGACCCTCGGTGACTTCCTCGAGGCCAACGCCTTCAGCGATTACTTCACCTCGCACTTCATGACGCCGGTGGTGTCCGCTGTCTGGTCCTGCGACCCGGCGACGGCGCTCGCCTACCCGGCCCGCTACCTGTTCTCCTTCATGGAGCACCACGGCATGCTCACCATCAAGGGCTCCCCGCAATGGCGCACCGTGACGGGCGGGTCCGCGGAATACGTGCGGCGCGTCGTCGACCGGCTCGACGACGTCCGGCTCGCCAGCCCGGTCACGTCCGTGCGGCGCACCGCCGACGGCGTGCTCGTGACTTCTCCCGCCGGCACCGAACTGTTCGACGCGGTCGTCGTCGCGACCCATCCGAACCAGGCCCTCGCCCTGCTCGACGGGCACGGCGACGGACACGGCGACGGGCACGGTGACGGAGGGGGCGGGAGCGACAGGGATCGTGCATCCCTCGCCGCGTCGGTGCTCGGGACCATGCCCTACTCGGTGAACACGACGCAGTTCCACACCGACGAATCGGTGCTGCCGCATGCGGAGGGTGCCCGCGCGTCCTGGAACTACCGGCTGCCCTCCTGCGACGCGACGCCGGACCGCGTGCTCGTGTCCTACGACATGACGCGGCTCCAGCGTCTCGAGGGGCGCACCAACCACCGTTTCATCGTCAGCCTCGGCGAAGGCGAACTGATCGATCCGGCCACGGTGCTGAAGACCATGGTGTACGAGCATCCGCAGTACACACCGGAGTCGCTCGCCGCGCAGGCCCGCCTGGGAGAGCTCGGCGACGAGCGCATCGCGTTCGCCGGCGCCTACCACGGGTGGGGCTTCCACGAGGACGGGGCCCTGTCCGGCCTGCGTGCCGCCGAGCGGATCGGTGGGACCTGGGACGGCAATCCGGCCACCGAGCGCGCCACCGTGCGGGCATGAACGCCTTCCTCTACCCGACCGTGATCCGTCACGTCCGGCGCTCACCGCTGCGCAACGAGTTCACCTACCGGAGTTACACCTGGCTCGTGGATCTCGACGACCTGCCCGTGCTGCCCGTGTGGCTCGCACCCTTCGCGCGATTCCTGCCCGAGGATCACCTCGGTGACCCGGACCGCACCATCCGGCAGAACATCGCCGAGTTCCTCCGCTCCGAGGGTCGGCACGACGACGGCGGACGGGTCACGATGCTGGCCGGCGGCCGCGTCCTCGGCCGGGTGTTCAACCCGCTGTCGCTCTTCTGGTGCCACGACCGCTCCGGCGCCCTCACCGCCGTCGTCGCCGAGGTGCACAACACCTACGGCGAGCGCCACTGCTACCTCCTCGACGTCGACGACCGCGGTGCCGCACGCACCGAGAAGCGCCTGTACGTCTCGCCGTTCAACCCCGTGGAGGGTGAGTACGAGATGCGCGTACCCGAGCCGGGCGAGAAGCTCGGTGTCGCCGTCGTCCTGCACCGGGAGGCCCACGCACCCTTCACCGCGACGATGACGGGCCGACGCCTGCCGGCGACGACCTCCACGATCACGAAAATGGCGCTCGCGGTTCCTGTCGCCCCGTTACGCGTGGTCGTCCAGATCAGATGGCAGGGGATTAGACTCTGGCTGCGGCGGCTGCCCGTCAGCCCCAGGCCGCGTCACCAGCACCAGGAGGCCGTTCGATGAGCACCACCGTTGTCCCCTCGCAGTCCGGGGTGGACCCGGCCGTCTGGCCCGGCATCGCCGGTGTGCCGAGCGGCCCGAGGAACAGGATCGCGGCCACCGTGGCCGAGAAGATCTTCACGGCTGCGGTGAACACCCTCCAGCTGCGGGTCATCTACGACGACGGGACGATCTTCGGCGCGCCGGGGGGCGGCGCGCGGCCCGAGATGCGCATCCACCGCCCTGCGGACTTCTACGCGCGGCTGGGCGACAACGGGCTGATCGGGCTCGGGGAGTCCTACATGGCGCTGGACTGGACGGCGTCCGACCTCACCGAGGTGATCGAGGTCTTCGCGGCGCGCGCCGCGCACCTGGTTCCGGTGCCGCTGCAGAAACTGCGCGGACTGTATCTTCCGAAGCCGCCGCGCAGGGAGCGCAACAGCACCGCCAACACGCGGTCGAACATCTCCCGTCACTACGACCTCTCGAACGAGCTCTTCGCGTTGTTCCTCGACCCGACCATGTCCTACTCCAGCGCCCTCTTCGACGCGACGGGCAAGGACCTCCTGAACGTCGAGTGGGACGACCTCGCGGATGCGCAGGGTCGGAAGATCGACCGGCTCCTCGACCAGGCCCAGGTCGGCGCGGGGTCGCGCGTCCTCGAGATCGGGACCGGCTGGGGCGAGCTCGCGCTCCGGGCCGCCGGCAGGGGGGCCGAGGTCGTGTCGGTGACACTGTCCAGCGAACAGAAGGAGCTGGCCGAGCAGCGCATCAGTGAGGCGGGGCTGTCCGATCGCGCGCGGGTCGAGCTGAAGGACTACCGGCTCGTCGAGGGCCAGTACGACGCCGTGGTGTCGGTCGAGATGATCGAGGCCGTGGGATTCGACTACTGGGGTGTCTACTTCCAGACCATCGACCGGGTCCTGGCACCGGGCGGGCGCGTAGCCATCCAGGCCATCACCCTGCCCCACGAGCGCATGATGGCCACCCGCCGGTCCTACACGTGGATCCACAAGTACATCTTCCCGGGCGGGTTCATCCCGTCGGTCCGCGCCATCGAGGACGTCACGGAGCGGTACACCAGCCTCCGTGTCCGCGAGCGGCTGTCCATGGGGGACCACTACGCCCAGACGCTCCGGCTCTGGGAGGAACGCTTCCTCGCCCGCCACGAGGAGGTGCACGCGCTGGGCTTCGACGAGACGTTCGAGCGCATGTGGCAGTTCTACCTCTGCTATTCGAGGGCCGGTTTCCAGGCGGGGTACCTCGACGTCCAGCAGTTGATCTTCGATAGACGGCCCTGACACCACCACTACCTCCACCACGCCGGGCGGACGCTCGGCGAGTCCGCTGCTCCACCCTCGTGAGAAAGAACTCCCCGTGACAGACCTCGACCCCGGCACGACCACCGGCACCCCCGCCCCTCAGGACAGGACCGTCGAGGGCCTTCCCGGTGGCGGGGTCGCGGGCAAGCTCGCCGCGATCCTCGCGCCGATCGTCGGGGGAGCGCTGCCCGTGCACCTCGTGGCCTGGGACGGCAGTACCGCGGGCGCGTCCGACCAGCCCGAGGTCCGCCTGAACAGCGTCAACGCGCTGCGCCGGATCCTCTGGAGCCCGGGCGAGCTAGGCGTCTCGCAGGCCTACGTCACCGGGGAACTGGACGTACCGGGCTCACTCGAGCACGCGCTCACCCATCTCTGGACCGTCATCGGCCGGCGCGGGTTGTCCATGCCGAGGCTGACCCCCCAGCTCCTCCTTCAGCTCGGGAAGGTCGCGCGGGAGGTCGGGGCGCTCGGCGCGCCGCTGCCCGCACCGGCGTCGCAGGCGAAGATCAAGGGGCGCCTCCACAGCCTGCTCCGGGACCGCGCTGCGATCAGTCACCACTACGACCTCTCCAACGACTTCTACGGCCTGATCCTCGACGACCACATGGCGTACTCGTGCGGGTACTGGCTCTCCGAGGAGCCCGGCTACACGCTCGAGGACGCCCAGCGCGACAAGCTGGACCTCGTCTGCCGGAAAGTGGGCCTCGACGCCGCTCCGGGCCTGCGGTTCCTGGATGTGGGCTGCGGTTGGGGTTCGCTCAGCCTGTACGCCGCGGAGCACTTCGGCGCGAAGGTCACCGGCGTCACCATCTCGAAGGAGCAGAAGGCGTTCATCGACCAGCGGATCGCGGAGCGCGGCCTCGGCGACCGCGTCGAGATCAGGCTGCAGGACTACCGTGACGTGAACGACGGCCCCTACGACGCCGTCGCGTCCCTCGAGATGGGGGAGCACGTGGGCCAGGAGAACTACGGCACGTACACCTCCACGCTGTTCCGGAACGTGGTTCCCGGCGGCAAGGTGCTCGTCCAGCAGATGTCGCGGCACGGCAAGCACCCCGGCGGCGGCCCGTTCATCGAATCGTTCATCGCGCCCGACATGCACATGCGCCCGGTGGGGGACACCGTCACCCTGATCGAGGGAGCCGGCTTCGAGATCAGGGGTGTCCAGGCCCTCCGGGAGCACTACGTCCGCACCATCGACGCCTGGCACGAGCGCTTCGAAGCGAACTGGGACGAGGCCGTGGCGATGATGGGCGAGGAGGTTGCCCGCGTGTGGCGGCTCTACATGGTGGGAGCGTCCATGACCTTCCGCGACGGTCGGATGGGCGTCGACCAGATCCTCGCGCAGCGCCCGTCCCGCTAGACGCCCGCACAGCCGGCACTCCTCGATCACGAGGGGTGCCGGCTGTCGTCGTTCCTGCCCTGCCCGGAGAGGGTCGGCGCACCTGGAGACGGTCCGGCCGCCGTCGGAACGGTGCAGCACGACACGCCGAGGACACGGCGACACGACGTCGTTTCTGCCTGTGCGGAAGTACTCCACAGCTCTGTGGACGACGCCTCGGATCGCGCCTCGAAGAGCGCCGTTCCGGGCTTTTCGTGGCCCGTCGTCTGTGGACATCATGTGGACTACTCGGAGCAGGAATGACATACTTGTAATACATCATGTGGGGGTCTGCCTCAGTCGGTCGCACTAGATGTAGTATCGAAGGACAGAACAGCCGCTGGTCGGGCACGAGCCCCACGGCGCGGGAATCCCCGGATTTCACCCCCTTCCCGGGGCCGCGCACAGCCCGCAGCACCACGAGTCAGCAGTAGAGGAAAAGGGGACAGGACATGACCGTCACGGTCTACACGAAGCCGGCCTGCGTACAGTGCAACGCCACGTATCGCGCTCTGGACAAGAAGGGCATCGCCTACCAGAGCGTCGACATCTCGCAGGACCCCGCGGCTCTCGAGCGTGTCCGCTCGATGGGCTACATGCAGGCTCCCGTGGTCATCACGGACAACGACCACTGGTCCGGGTTCCGTCCCGACAAGATCAGCGCCATCGGCGACTCCACCGTCAGTTCGGTGGCCTGAGCGGTTCCCGGAGGGGAACCGGTCAGCACGATCATCGCGATGAGCGCCGGAGTGGACGAGCGGGTCGCCCAGGCGGCCGACGCCGGTGAGGCCGAAGGGCCCGTCACCGACGCCTCGCTGATCTACTTCTCGTCGGTCTCCGACAACACCCACCGGTTCGTGGAGAAGCTAGGCATCCGGGCAGCACGTCTGCCCGTGCTCACGAAGGCTCCCACGCTCACCGCCACCCGCCCGTACGTCCTGGTCCTCCCCACCTACGGAGGCATCACGGGCAAGGGGGCGGTTCCGCGGCAGGTGGTGAAGTTCCTGAACGAACCACAGAACCGCACCCTCCTCCGGGGGGTCATCGGGGCAGGCAACACCAATTTCGGTGAGACCTACTGCCGTGCCGCCGACGTCGTCGCCGCGAAGTGCGACGTCCCCGTTCTGTACAGATTTGAAGTCATGGGCACGTCCGAGGACGCGGACCGAGTCACCCGAGGATTGGAAGAGTTTTGGACATGAGTGTTGCAGAGACCGAGACGGGCGCTCCCGCCGCGACGGTGGACCGTTTCAAGGACCTGGGCTACCACGAGCTCAACGCCATGCTGAACCTGTACGGACCGGACGGTGAGATCCAGTTCGACGCCGACCGCGAGGCCGCGCACCAGTACTTCCTCCAGCACGTGAACAACAACACCGTGTTCTTCCACGATCTCGAGGAGAAGCTCGACTACCTCGTGAAGAACGAGTACTACGAGCGCGAGACGCTCGACCAGTACACGATGAACTTCGTCCGTGATCTCTTCAAGCGTGCCTATGCCAAGAAGTTCCGCTTCGAGACGTTCCTCGGCGCCTTCAAGTACTACACCTCGTACACGCTGAAGACGTTCGACGGGAAGCGCTACCTCGAGCGCTACGAGGACCGCGTGTGCATGGTGGCCCTCCACCTGGCTCGCGGCAACCAGCAGCTCGCCGAGCAGATGGTGGACGAGATCATCGACGGCCGCTTCCAGCCCGCCACCCCCACCTTCCTCAATGCCGGCAAGCGCCAGCGCGGCGAGCTCGTCTCCTGCTTCCTGCTCCGCATCGAGGACAACATGGAGTCGATCGGCCGCTCCATCAACTCCGCACTGCAGCTCTCCAAGCGCGGCGGTGGAGTCGCGTTCGCGCTGACGAACATCCGCGAGGTCGGCGCGCCGATCAAGCAGATCGAGAACCAGTCCTCCGGCGTCATCCCCGTGATGAAGCTCCTCGAGGACAGCTTCTCCTACGCCAACCAGCTCGGCGCCCGTCAGGGTGCCGGCGCGGTGTACCTGCACGCGCACCACCCGGACATCAACCGCTTCCTCGACACCAAGCGCGAGAACGCGGACGAGAAGATCCGCATCAAGACGCTGTCCCTCGGCGTCGTCGTCCCGGACATCACCTTCGACCTGGCCAAGCGCGACGAGGACATGTACCTGTTCTCGCCGTACGACGTCGAGCGCGTGTACGGGATGCCGTTCTCCGACATCTCCGTCACCGAGAAGTACTACGAGATGGTGGACGACGCCCGGATCAAGAAGACCAAGATCAAGGCCCGCGAGTTCTTCCAGACCCTCGCGGAGATCCAGTTCGAGTCCGGCTACCCGTACATCATGTTCGAGGACACCGTGAACCGGGCCAACCCGATCGACGGCAAGATCATCATGTCCAACCTGTGCTCGGAGATCCTCCAGGTCTCGCAGCCCACCACGTACAACGAGGACCTTTCCTACGACCACGTGGGCAAGGACATCTCCTGCAACCTCGGGTCGATGAACATCGCGAAGACCATGGACTCGCCGAACTTCGCTCTCTCCATCGAGACCGCCATCCGCACACTGTCCGCCGTCTCGGACATGAGCCACATCAGCTCGGTGCCTTCGATCGCCGAGGGCAACGATGCCTCGCACGCCATCGGCCTCGGCCAGATGAACCTGCACGGCTACCTCGCCCGTGAGCGCGTCCACTACGGCTCCGAAGAGGGCCTGGACTTCACGAACATCTACTTCTACTCCGTGGTGTACCACTGCATCCGGGCGTCGAACCTGATGGCCATCGAGACCGGCCGCACGTTCGCCGGCTTCGAGCGTTCCACGTACGCCAGCGGCGAGTTCTTCGACAAGTACACGGAGCGTGCCTGGGAGCCGACCACGGCGCGGGTGCGGGAGCTCTTCGCGAACGTGCACATCCCCACGCAGGAGGACTGGCGCGCGCTGAAGGCCTCGGTCATGGAGCACGGCATCTACAACCAGAACCTGCAGGCCGTCCCGCCCACCGGCTCGATCTCCTACATCAACAACTCGACGTCCTCCATCCACCCGGTGGCGTCGAAGATCGAGATCCGCAAGGAAGGCAAGATCGGCCGCGTGTACTACCCGGCGCCGTACCTGACGAACGACAACCTGGAGTACTACCAGGACGCCTACGAGATCGGCTTCGAGAAGATCATCGACACCTACGCCGCTGCCACGCAGCATGTGGACCAGGGCCTGTCCCTGACGCTGTTCTTCAAGGACACCGCCACGACGCGCGAGATCAACAAGGCGCAGATCTACGCCTGGCGCAAGGGCATCAAGACGATCTACTACATCCGCCTGCGCCAGCTGGCCCTCGAGGGTACCGAGGTCGAGGGCTGCGTCTCCTGCATGCTCTAGCAGTCCCCGCGGCCAGGACGTCGGTCCGGCGTGGCATCATCGGCACCAGGTACCACCAACCTCAGACAAGGAACACACCATGAGCGGGAAACTGAAGCTCGTCGACCAGGTCCAGGCCATCAACTGGAACCGCATCCAGGATGACAAGGACGTCGAGGTCTGGAACCGACTGGTGAACAACTTCTGGTTACCGGAGAAGGTGCCGCTGTCCAACGACGTCCAGTCCTGGGCCACGCTGACGCCGGACGAGCAGCAGCTCACCATGCGCGTGTTCGCCGGACTGACGCTGCTGGACACGGTGCAGGCCACTGTGGGCGCCGTAAGCCTCATCCCGGATGCGATCACGCCGCACGAGGAGGCCGTGCTCACGAACATCGCGTTCATGGAGTCCGTGCACGCCAAGAGCTACTCGTCGATCTTCTCCACGCTGGCCTCCACCAAGGAGATCGACGAGGCGTTCCGCTGGTCCACGGAGAACGTGAACCTTCAGAAGAAGGCGAGCATCGTCACGGAGTACTACCGCGGCGATGATCCCCTGAAGCGCAAGGTCGCCTCGACGCTGCTCGAGAGCTTCCTGTTCTACTCCGGCTTCTACCTGCCGATGTACTGGTCCTCCCGCGCCAAGCTCACGAACACCGCTGACCTGGTGCGCCTGATCATCCGCGACGAGGCCGTGCACGGCTATTACATCGGGTACAAGTTCCAGCGTGGCCTCGAGAGCGCGACGCCGGAGCGCCGCCAGGAGATCAAGGACTACGCGTTCGAGCTGCTCTTCGAGCTGTACGAGAACGAGGTCCAGTACACCCACGACCTGTACGACGGCGTGGGTCTGGCCGAGGACGTCAAGAAGTTCCTGCACTACAACGCCAACAAGGCGCTGATGAACCTCGGCTACGAGGCGATGTTCCCGTCGTCCGTCACCGATGTGAACCCGGCGATCCTCTCGGCGCTGTCACCGAACGCCGACGAGAACCACGACTTCTTCTCCGGCTCGGGTTCCTCCTACGTGATCGGCAAGGCCGTGAACACCGAGGACGAGGACTGGGACTTCTAGGTCTCGACGCACCGCTCATGTAACCAGAAGTAGGCCCGGTCGGGACGTCCGACCGGGCCTACTTCCATGTCCGATCCCTTACACCGCCGGGTGCTTCAGGTAAGCCAGCTCCACCACCGGGACGGTTCGGGCTCCGGTCCGGGCTCGGGCTCCGGCTCCCCGCCGAGGGCCTGTGCGGCCTCGACGAGGTCCGTGGCGGTGAGCGTCATGACGTCGTCGCGGTCGAGCGCGTCGAGCTGCTGGTCAGGGTCGAGGGACAGCCTCAACGCCTGCCGGTTGAGCGACTGCTCGAACAGCGTGCGGGCGAAGCGGGCGTTTCCGGAGTCCTCCCCGACGTGGAGGCCCAGGAAGATGCGGCGCAGCATTTCGTCCGCGCCCTCGGCGAGGACGTACTCGTGCTGCGCGAGCATCTGGTGGAAGATCGTCCGGAGTGCGTCGACCGAGTAGTCAGGGAAGGTGATCTCCCGGGCGAAACGGGACCTCAGACCGGGGTTGGAGAGCAGGAACGCCTCCATCAGCTGCGGATATCCGGCCACGATGACCACCAGTCGATGACGGTGGTCCTCCATCCGCTTGAGCAGGACCTCGATGGCCTCCGGCCCGAAGTCCATCCGGCCGTCGTCGGGCGTCAGGGCGTAGGCCTCGTCGATGAAGAGGACGCCGTCGAGCGCCCGCCGGATCACCCGGTCGGTCTTGAGGGCGGTGGCCCCGACGTACTGCCCCACGAGTCCGGACCGGTCCACCTCCACGAGATGGCCCTTCTGCAGCAGGCCCACCGCGCGGTACATCTCCGCGAGGAGGCGTGCCACGGTGGTCTTGCCTGTCCCGGGATTGCCGAGGAACACGAGGTGCTGGGACGTCGCCACCTCGGGCAGACCGTGCGCCTTCCGCCGTGCCTGCACCTGGAGGAGGGCGACGAGCGCACGCACCTGCTCCTTCACTGTGTCCAGACCCACGAGGGCGTCGAGCTCGGCCTGTACCTCCGCCAGGGGTCGAGCCGGACCGGGACGCGTAGAGAAGTACTCTCCGCGCAGGTCATCGACGCGTTCCGAGCCCGACGTCTTGAGCTGGTCGGTCAGGTGGCTCAGGGTCTCGCGGATGTCATCGAGCGGATTACGGCCGGCGGCCATGGCGTCCTCCTGTGCAGCTGGTCGTCCGCGGCCGTCGATTTCCCCCGGGAAAGGGTCAACACGGATCTCACGGAGCGGCGTGGGCCCACCAGTCCGACGGGATCCTCACCACGCTATCGCAGTTCGTGAAGCGGTACCCGAACATCACGGTGGTGGTCTTCTGTGCACATGGGTCATGCGACCGCGCGTCGACCGGCCTGGTGGTAATCAGGTAGGCCGCTCGGCTGAGTGCCTCAGGTCCCGCACGACGCGCACGAGCGCCACGGTGAGGGCGCCCGCCACCGGTGTCCACACCGCGCGCTCGACGCGCGACGGCGAAGCGAGGTTCATGGCCGTCCCGAGCGCCATCAGGGCCGTCACGACGGTGAGCACCCGACGCTTGGCGATCCTGCTCCGGGTGGTCAGGGTCAAGGCCGACAGCCCGCCGTAGAGGAGGGTCGCCCCGGCACTCGAGGCACGGAGGCGCGCCGGGAGGGTGCCGCGGTGACCGCCTCCGTAGGACGCGCCTCCCCACGGCGCTCCAGCGGCCAACCCCGCCTGGAAGGCCGCAATCACGAGGAACAGGGCCGCCGCGATTCTCTCGGCGGGCGAGGAGGAGATCCGGGCACTCGTGTTCATATGCTGCTGCATGATCGCATCCTAGCTACCTGCCCGTGCACGGGCCTCAGAGCTGTTGGCTTCAGCCGCGCTGCCGGTCCGGGAAGGCGATGCGGTCGAGATCCTCAGCCGCCACCACCGTGGCGTTTCCGGCAGTGGCCCGGGCCTGGGCCGCCAGCACCGACACGTCGTCGTACCGTGAGGAGAAATGCGTCAGGACGAGGGACGCCGCGCCGGCCGTTCGCGCGATCGAGCCGGCTTGCCCCGCCGTCAGGTGGAGGTAGCGTTCGGCCAACGCGGCGTCGTCGGCGCTGAACGTACTCTCCGCCACCAGGAGATCGACGCCGTCCGCGAGGGCGAGGGCGCCGTCGCAGACGGCCGTGTCCATCACGAACGCGAAGCGTCGGCCCGGGCGGGGGACCGAGACGTCCTCGAGACGCACGGCGCCCAGCCGCCCGTCGCGCTGGAGGCGTCCTACGTCGGGCCCCGCGATCCCGGCCCCGGTCAGGAGGGCGGGGACGAAGCTTCGACCGTCGGGTTCCACCAGCCGGTACCCGAAGGCGTCGATGCGGTGGCGCAGGGGCTCGACGTCGAGCCCGGGGGCTACTGGTCCGGCGGCGCCGTGCGGCACGAGGTGGAGATCGAGGCCGGGCGTCGCGAGTGACACCAGCGCGCGCACCACGTCCTCGCCCGAGGCGGGAAAGTGCAGGTGCACGGGGTGCTGCACGCCGTCGAGCACCATCCGGGAGAGCACGCCGGGCAGCCCCAGGCAGTGATCGCCGTGCACGTGGGTCAGGCAGATCCTCGTGATCCGCGACGCCGGGACACCCGCGAAGGTGAACTGTCGCTGGGTGCCCTCACCGGGGTCGAAGAGGATGCCCTCACGCTCCCAGCGGAGGAAGTAGCCGTTGTGGTTGCGCGTGCGGGTGGGGACCTGGGATGCCGTTCCGAGGACGACGAGCTCGCGCATGCCTCCAGTGTGGCAGCAGTCGGATCAGCACCGGGATCAGGGGCTGATCGGCGGTCCACGCGCCAGAACCCGGTGGACGCGGCGGCCTGCTGCGGAAAGAATGGTGCGACGACCTCGCGGAGCCCTGCCAGGCGCAGGCCGCCGACCAAGGAGCATCTCGTGGAGCAGCAGGCATCGACTGCGGACCGCCCCCGTTCGGGCGATGTCCGGCGTGACTGGAAGCAGGGGCCCTCCACGGTCCTGTCACGGGAGCTCATTCCCGCTGCCCTCGTCTCGCTCTCGGGCTTCGTGCTCCTCGTGCTGCATCAAGCCGTCGCCGGATATCTCGTGCTCGCCGTCGCGCTGGGAATCGCCGCGGTGATCAACAGGGCCCTGTTCAGGGATCTGCTCCTCATCGCCTTCGGTCTGCTGGTCATGACCCTCGTTCCCATCACCACCGACATCAGCGTGGAGCACATGACCGTCATGGGGGCCGCGATGATCGTCGCCGTCGGTGTTCCGTATGCGGTGTCACGCTTCGTCTACCGTGACCACGCCATCACGTACCCCGTCCGGACCGGTCAGTCGTGGACGCGCGCGGAGAAGTGGTATCTACCGGTCGTCGTGCTGCTGGGATACGCACTGCTGCCCGCCTACATGCTGGGCACGGGCGTCTACACGAACTGGCCGGCTGCGCGTGAGCCCGACGAGATCGTCCGACTCTTCGTCGGCACCAACGGGCTCGGCATCTGGGACGAGCTGTTCTTCATCTGCACCGTCTTCGCGCTGCTCCGCCGCCATCTCCCGATGCTGCAGGCGAACCTCCTGCAGGCGGTCCTCTTCACGAGCTTCCTGTGGGAGCTCGGGTTCCACGCCTGGGCACCCCTCTTCATCTACCCGTTCGCGCTCCTGCAGGCCTTCATCTTCACGCGGACGCGATCGCTCTCCTACATCATCTGCGTGCACCTGCTCTTCGACCTCGTGCTGTTCCTCGTCCTGATCCACGCCCACACGCGTGAATGGCTCGACATCTTCCTCTGGTGACGGACGGGGAGAGCGGAGCGGCGGCCTTCATCGACGCGGCGCTGCAGTACGAGAGCACCTGGCAGCGCGCCGAGGAGTACGAGCGGCGGCACGGTCCGGACGTCGCCCACTACGGTGCCTCGACGGGCGCGGTCCGCGGGACCATCCGCGACGCCCGGCGTCGCTATCCGGAGCTCGGGCACGACGACGTCACCTCCCTCGCCTCGGAGTTGTGGCAGCGGCCTGTCTTCGAGCGGCGGCTCGCCGCGGTGGTCCTCCTGCAGGCGTTCGTGCCGGTCCTGCGTGCCACGGACCTCACGCGCGTCGAGGGGTTCCTGAGGACGGCGCAGCTCGAGGACCTCGTCGATCCGCTGGCCGTCGACGTCGTCGGGCCCTTGCTCCTCCGCCTCGAGGGGCAGGACGCGGTCCGCGCGCGGTCCGTCGTCGAGCGGTGGGCGGCGGATGATGCGGCGTGGCTGCGACGCGCGGCCGTCCTCGTGCACCTTCCCGCGTTCCGGCAGGGCCGGGGCGACGACGCCGCCTTCCGACGCACCGTCCGGGCGACCGCCGCCGTGCGGCAGGGCCGGGTCGCCCTGGTCGAGGAGGCCCTCGACCTCGTGCGCGCTGTGGAGAGCGCGTGAGCGATACCTACCGGTTCGGGGCCGCGTAACACTGTGGCGCGCCTCCGTGCGGGCCGATAGGTTCGGGTGACGGATCGACCGACTTACCGACTGCCCGCTTCGATGAAGAGAGCCTCCATGCGCCGCCGCCGTTCCCCCTCCGCCCTCGCCCTCACGGCCCTCGTCCTCGCCGCGACCTTCGCGCACGTCCCGACCGCGCTGGGAGCGCCCGGCGGATCGATGGCGTCGCAGGATGCCAGAGCACGATGTGACCTCGACGCCGGGCGGTCGACGATCACGATCATGTCCGGTGGGCGCGAACGGTCCGCCGTGGTGCACGTGCCCGCGGCGGGAGGGGACAGGCCACTGCCGCTGGTTCTCGACCTGCACGGCAGCAACAGCACGCCCGCGGAGCAGCTCTCCCGCTCGCAGCTGGACGTGACGGCGGAGCGCGAGGGCTTCATCGTCGTCGCCCCGCAGGGGGCCATCCCGGCGCCCGCCGGCTTCGTGTGGAACGTCCCGTTCACCGCCACCGACGTACCGGGAGCGCCCGACGACGAGGCATTCCTCCGCGACCTGATCGGCACCCTGGCGGGCAGCGGCTGTGTCGACGACCGCCGCGTGTACGCGGCCGGCTACTCGGGCGGCGGCCGGATGGTGTCGCAGTTCGCCTGCGACAACCCCACGCTCGTGGCGGCGATCGCCCCCGTGGCAGGGCTGAGGGCCGGTGCTCCGGAGGCGACCGCGGCCGGCACCGTGCCGGACACGGACACGTGCTCACCGTCGCGGGGCGTCCCGGTGATCACGTTCAACGGGACCGCGGATCCGGTCAATCCCTTCGGCGGCGGCGGCGCCCCCTACTGGGGGTACGGCGCGCTCACGGCCTCGGAGCGCTGGGCGTCGATCAACGGGTGCAAGGGGAGCCGGCAGGCGACCGTGAGCACGAACGTGAATGTGATCGAGCATCGCGGATGCCGCGCGAATGCTGACGTGGTGCAGTACGTCATCACCGGTGGGGGCCACACCTGGCCCGGTGGCAACGCCGCCGCCTTCCCGGGAGCGGGCGTCACCACGCAGGAGATCAGCGCCAACGACCTCATGTGGGACTTCTTCGAGCAGCGCCGCACGCGCGGAGCCTGACCCGAGGCGGTACCCTTCAGCGGATGTCGATCGCCCTGATCAGCCGTCCGCGCAGGGCCGGCACCATGTGGTGCACGCCCATCAGCCCGATGCCGTACCTGCGGACGCGCCTCATGGACGTCGCGACCTTGAGCTGCGGGTCGATCTGCACCGCGTCGCGGCCCAGACGCCGGGCCACGCGCACGGAGAAGTCGATGTCCTCGTCGCGCGTGTCGATCGCGGTGCGCGCGAAGCCGCCGCTCCCGAGGTAGGCGGACGAACGGACGGCCATGTTGTGCCCGGCGACGAAGCGCAGATAGGCCGCGTCCACGTGGTGCGTGGCCATCATGATGCGGAGCAGGCGAAGTGCCCCGGGCATCAGCAGTTCGTCCCCCCAGCGGTAGTGGCGGTCGCGCAGGGGGATGCTGGTGCCACCGATCAGCTGCGTCCGCTCGTCCCGTCCGAAGGCCGCGTGGATGCGCTCGGACCAGTCCGCGGCGGGTTCGCTGTCGCCGTCGGTCCGGGCCACGATGCCGTAGCCGGCAGCGATGGCCGCACGGAACCCGGTGTCCGAGGCTGCGCCGGTACCCTTCTGTGGCTCATTGACGAGCGTCAGCGCCAGTTCGGGGTGACGCTCGGCGTACCGCAGCACGCGGTGCGCGGTGTCGTCCGTGGACGCGTTGTCCACCACGAAGACGTGCAGGCGGTCGTCACGCTGGGTCCGCAGAGCGTCCAGCGTGCGGTCGATGCCGGCTTCGTTGAAGACGGGGACGACGACGGCCAGGCGGTCGCTGATGCTCATTCCTCAACGATAAGCCGACTGAGTGATTCCCCGGACCACGCGATCAGGGGTGGCGCAGCGGTCAGTCGACCCGTTGCTGTTCGCGGTCGGAGCGCTCGGGACGGATGGCGATGACGACGTCGAGGTTCAGCGCGTGCAGTTCGCCCAGGAGGACGCCCGCCGCGCGGCGGTCTCCCTCGGCGTCCAGATGGACGTCGTCGGCCAGGTACTCCTCCAGTCCATGGACCGTGAGCCAGTCGCCCGCGGACACGAAGGGGATGCTCTTCTCCGCCGCCAGACTGCCGAGGAGGGCGTCCACCTCGTGGCGTCTGGCGCCGCCGTCCTCCGCGCTCCTGCTGAGCGTCCCGATCATCAGGAAGCGGGAGGAGGGGTACTCACGCTCCAACCCGGCGAGCAACGCCTCGGCATTGGCACGGATGGCCCCGTCCGATGCGCCGGTCGCGGCGTCGTTCCCGCCACCGGCGACGACGACGAGCGATGGGTCGCCATGGGGCAGCGCCCACACGTTGCCAGCGAAGGAATCGAGGTAGTTCAGGGCGTCGATCGACCGGTTGGCCGCGACGTAACCCGTGCCGCCGGCTCCCGCGAAGTGCACCTCGTACCCGAGGGTGCGCAGTGCGAGCTGCGGCCACGACTCCGGACGGGTGGACTGGGAGTCGCCGATGAGCACCGCCGTCCGGTCCACGGCCGCGACGACGGTCTCCTTGCGGCCCGTGACGGCATCGATGGTGATGCTGCCCACCGTGAGCGGGGGAGTGCGTCGGACCGCTGTGACGTTCCCCGCCGGCGTCAGACCTACCGGCGGCCGGCGAGCCCCGTGGGCGGACCGCGACGGATCGGACGCGGAGCCGGACGCTGCAGGAGCCGTGCGTGCGGGGTCGCCGGCAGGGGCCCGGACGGCTGCGGGGGATTCCGACGGTGAGGCTGCGGGAGCAGTCGGTGGGGCGGAGGCTTCGGCAGGACCGCCGGCGGCGCCCTCATCCACGGCGCGATCGGACAGGGCGCTGACCGAGGCCCGACCGGTCGAGGTGGGGCCGGACGGGCCTGGCGCCAGCGCGGACGGTGCAAAGCCCGCGGTCAGCGCGAGGGCCACGCCGATCGCGAGTGGACCGGCGGACACGGGACCGTTACGTCGTCGATCGACGCGCCGCCCGTGCGCGCCGGACATCCTGCTGTGCATCTGATCCGTCCTCACCGGACGCCCCCATCGGCGCTCTCCGGACAGCCTACCGAGGCGTTGCGACGGGGACCGTCAGGCACGCGTGACGTGTCCGCGTGGGCACGTGGACGCCAGGAACCGCAACGACGGGGAGGCACCGCTTCCTGCTTCACGTGTGCCGGCAGGATGAGCACCGCCGGATGTGCCGGCCCTCATCCGGCAGCGGATTCTCGCATCGATCCCGCCGAACACCAAAGGGACGGCGAGCAGCTGCGCGGCGGTTGTCCCGATCCGGGCCGGCTGCCACGGTGGAACCGGGCGGCACCGCGGTCAGCATCCGTGGAACCGGCGTCGTGGCGTCCGGGATCAGAAGGAGCAGTGGATGAACATCCTGCAGAGCGTGATCGACGGGCTCGAGCACGCGAAGGTCCTGGACCGCGTCGCCGATCCGATCGCCGCCGTCGTCTCGAAGGCCGTGCGGCCGCGTGCCATCCGGAACGTGCTGAGCGGCACGGCCATCGGCCACCACCTCCACCCCATGCTCATCGTCGTGCCCTCGGGCGCGTGGAGCATGGCGTCCTTCCTCGACCTCACCGGCGGCAAGGACTCGCACAAGGCCGCCGACATGCTGGTGACCGTCGGCATCCTCTCCGCCGTGCCCACGGCGATCACGGGCCTGCACGACTGGTCGGACACCCAGGAGAAGGAGCGCCGCGTGGGTATCGTCCACGCCGCCGGGAACTCCGTGGCCGTCCTGCTCTACACCGCGTCGGCGGTGGCGCGCGCGAAGGACAACCGCGCGCTCGGGGTCCTGCTCGGGCTGGGCGGCCTCGGATCGATGCTCTTCAGCGCGTTCCTCGGCGGGCACCTGAGCTACGCGAACGGGGTCAACGTCAACCGGACGGCATGGCACGAAGCTCCGAAGGAATGGACGCGCGTGGCCCGGACCGAGGACGTCGTCGAGGGCGGCCGCCACACCGTGGAGACCAACGGTGTGCCCATCCTCCTGCTGCGTCATGAGGGCCGGCTCACCGCGATGGACAGCGTGTGCAACCACCTCGGTGGCCCGCTGGAGCAGGGCAGCATCGAGGACGGGTGCATCACTTGCCCCTGGCACCAGAGCATGTTCAGGCTCGACGACGGCAAGAACTACCGCGGACCCGCCGCCGTGCCGCAGCCCGTGTACGAGACGCGCGTCACGAGCGACGGCTTCATCGAGCTGCGGCAACCGGCATCCTGACGCCCGGGCCGGGCCACGGGCCCTGACGCGCGGCCGGAAGGGAGGCCTAGTGGACGGGGGCCGCCGGCGCTCCGTCCGTGTCCGGGGCGCGGACGAAGAAGGACGCGACGACCGAGAACAGGAAGATCACGGCACCGCACAGGAAGGCCGCACGGATGCCACCCGCGAGAGCGGCGTCCTCGGCGGCGCCTTCACCGAGAAGCGACGTACTGCGCAGCGTCATCACCGAGATGAACAGAGCCGTGCCGGCGGCACCGGCCAGTTGCTGCACCGTCCCGAAGACCGCGCTGCCGTGCGAGTAGAGGTGCGGTCGCACCGAGCCGAGGGCGGACGTGAGCAGCGGCGTGAACATGAGGGCCAGCCCGACGCTGAGGATCACGTGCGCCGCGAGGATCAACCACACGGATGTGGTCTCCGTGACCTGCGTCATGAACCAGAAGACCGCGCTGACGAGCAGGGACCCGGGGACCAGGAGCACGCGTGGGCCGCGGCGGTCGTACATGCGACCCACCACCGGTCCCAGTAGACCCATGGCGAGGCCGCCGGGAAGGAGCAGCAGCCCCGAGTCGAGCGGGTCAAGCCCGAGCACCGTCTGCACGTAGATGGGGATGAGGATGATGGTCCCGAACAGCGCCATCATGGTCACCGCGATCGCGACGATCGAGACGGTGAAGTTGCGCGAGGTGAAGACGCGGAGATCGAGCAGAGCGGCGTCCCTGCGCTGCAGCATGAGCTGACGGGCGATGAACAGGCCGAGCGCCACGAGGCCTGCGACGAGGGGGACCCACGCGGGGAAGGCTGCATCGGCTGCTGCTTCGCCCAGCTGGCTGAGGCCGTAGATGAACCCGCCGAAGCCGAGGGCGGAGAGGATCACGGAGACGACGTCGATCCTGGACCGACGCGGCGTGGTGACGTTCTGCATCTTCCGGGCGCCGATGGCGAGGGCTGCGAGGGCGATCGGCAGCACGAGCCAGAAGATCCAGCGCCAGTCCAGCACGCTGAGGATGGCCCCCGAGATGGTGGGGCCGAGGGCGGGCGCCACCGAGATGACGATCGAGATGTTGCCCATGATCCTGCCGCGCGATGCCGGCGGCACCAGACTCATCACGGTGGTCATGAGCAGCGGCATCATGATGGCGGTCCCGCTGGCCTGCACCACGCGACCCACCACGAGGATCTCGAACCCGGGCGCCAGTGCGGCGATGAGCGTGCCGAAGCTGAAGAGCCCCATGGCGGCCATGAACACGGGACGCGTGTTGAACCGCTGGAGGAGGAACCCGGTCACGGGGATCACGACGGCCATGGTCAGCATGAACGCCGTGCTCAGCCACTGGCCGGCGCTCACGGTGATGCCGAGGTCCTCGACGAGTCGGGGGATCGCAACCCCCATGATCGTCTCGTTCAGGATCACCACGAACCCGGAGATCAGCAGCAGCGTGATGACGAGCTTGTCCCGGGCGGGCAGCGCCTCGGGCGCCTCGACGGTCGCCCGCGCACGTCGTCGATCAGCGGCGGACGGGGCGGCGGACGAGGATGGGGATGACGTGGCGGATGGAGTGGTGAACCCGGCGTCCGCCTCGACGGCGGGCCGGGTGGCTGTACCCGGCAGTGCGACGTCGTTCGGGCTGGGGAGCGCGTCGGAGACGCGCGAGGGGGGAGTCTGGGCCATGATGTTCCGCTCGGTTCGATTCTGGTACTGCTCCCCGCTCGGGAGCGCTTCCGGGTGCCGGATACAGGGCGGACCCGAGCGGGCCCGACGACGACCGGCTACTGAGCGGGAACCCCCGACCTCTGAAGTCTATTCCTCCCCCGTACCGTCCGCGCCCTCCGGAACTCCTGTTCATCCACCGGCCGGGTGGTGGATGAACCCCTCGGACGGCTCGGTTAGCATGACCGGATGTGCCGCACGGTTCCCGCGTGGTGATGGGGGCCGTGGCGGCCACGACCCATGACCGGCACACCCCACCGACCGAGGAGTCCAGCGTGCCCGAAGCCTTCTACCGATCCCTGGGCGCCGGCCGTTTCGCGTCGACCGTGCACGCGCAGGGGGCGTGGAACCCCGAGGAACAGCACATGGCACCCGTCTCCGGTCTGCTCACCCGGTGCCTCCTGGAGTGCGAGCCGCGTGACGGACTCCAGCTCGCACGGATCAGCTTCGACATCCACGGCATGATCCCCGGAGGCGAGTTCGAGGTGTCCACCGCCGTCGTCCGTCCGGGGCGGACCATCGAACTCCTCGAGGCGCGCATGGAAGCGCAGGGGCGCACCGCCGTCGTCGCGAGGGCGTGGCGCCTGGGCACCCAGGACACGTCCGCCGTGGCCGCCCTCGAGGACCCGCGGATGCCAGGGCCCGAGGAAGCGGGCCCGTACGAGGGGATGACGGCGTGGCCCGGCGGGTTCATCCGCTCCCTCGAGGTCAGGGTGGCACCCGGGCACCGGCCGGGGCGCGGGCAGGTGTGGCTTCGGAACCCGCACACGATGGTCGAGGGGGAGGACACGCCGGACGTCGTGCGGCTCGTCGGCATGATGGACGCGGCCAACGGCATCGCCTCCAGGGTGGCGCCGGGTGGCGGGAGCTGGCTGTTCCCGAACGTCGACCTGCAGATCCACCTGCACCGGCTGCCCCACGGCGAGTGGCTCGGGCTCGACACACGGGTGACCTTCGGCGCGAACGGCGTGGGACTCACCTCGAGCGTGGTGCACGACGTCGACGGCCCCTTCGGTCGGCTCGAGCAGATCCTCACCGTCCGGAAGCTCTGAACCGGCACTCCACCCGCGGAATGCGCGGCACCTCGTGCGGGTTGCACCGGACACCCCGGGAACACCGTTCCCGGGGCTCGACGACGAGAACCACGAGAAGGAGAAGTCATGCCCAAGGCGATCTGGAAGAACACGGTCATCGCGGAGTCGGACCAGACGGTGATGGTGGAGGGGAACCACTACTTCCCACCGGCCTCCATCCGCGCCGACGCCTTCGTGCCGTCGGACACACACACGGTGTGCCCCTGCAAGGGCACGGCGAGCTACTTCAGCCTCGTGGTCGACGGCGAGCAGAACACCGACGCCGCCTGGACCTACCCGGAGCCGAAAGAGGCGGCGGAGAACATCCGCGATCACTACGCTTTCTGGAAGGGCGTCACCGTCACCGACTGACGGTAAGCACGCACGACGACGCCACCGCTCGCAGCCACCGCCCACTGAAAGGCAGATCGTGGACTACAGGAACCTCGGAACCAGCGGCACCTCGGTGTCGCATCTTGCACTCGGCACCATGACCTTCGGCGCGGAGTCGGACGAGGCGGCCTCGCACGCCATCCTGTCCGACTACGCGGCCGCCGGCGGGAACCTGATCGACACCGCCGACGTCTACACGGCGGGTGCGTCCGAGGAGATCATCGGGCGGTGGCTGGCGCGCAACCCCGTGGACGCCGGAACCATGGTGCTGGCCTCGAAGGGCCGGTTCCCCATGGGGACGGGCGTGAACGACCTGGGGCTGTCACGACGTCATCTCCGACGGGCACTCGAGGCGTCCCTGACCCGGTTGGGCGTCGAGCACATCGACCTCTACCAGGTCCACTCCTGGGACCCGCTGACACCGCTCGAGGAGACCCTGGGCTTCCTCGACGACGCCGTCACGCAGGGGAAGATCAGCTACTACGGATTCTCGAACTACACCGGCTGGCAGCTCACGAAGGCCGTGATGATCGCCCGGCAGCGGGGCTACGCGCTCCCCGTCACCCTGCAGCCGCAGTACTCGCTGCTCGTGCGGGAGATCGAGGCGGAGATCGTCCCGGCCGTGCTCGACGCCGGCATGGGATTGCTTCCGTGGTCCCCGCTGGGCGGAGGCTGGCTCACCGGGAAGTACACCCGGAACACCGAGCCCACGGGCGCCACACGGCTCGGCGAGAACCCGCAGCGCGGCATGGAGGCGTGGGAGAAGCGCAATGCCGAGGAGCGGACCTGGCGCATCATCGACACCGTGACGGGGATCGCCGGTGAGCGCGGCGTCAACGCCTCGCACGTGGCGTTGGCCTGGGTGGCGGCACAGCCCGGCGTCACGTCCGTCATTCTCGGAGCCCGGACGCAGGAGCAACTCTCGGACAACCTCGCCTCCGCCGACGTCACGCTGACGTCCGCGGAACTGGCGCGCCTGGACGAGGTCAGCGCACCCACGTTCAGCGACTACCCCTACGGGACACCGGGCATCGAGCAGCGCAGCCGGCGGATCGACGGCGGCCGCTAGCCCGGGCTGCGCCTTCCTGGTCGGTGATGACCGACCCGGCGCCTCATGGCAACCGGTATCGGGCACCCCGGGCGACCCTGGGCTCCGAGGTGTCGCCGCGAGGAGGTGCGGGGCCCGCCCGTCAGCGGAGCTCCCCACTCCTCCGGCCGGGACGTAGCGCGCCGAGGAGGATCGATGGACACTGCACGATCACGGAGCACGTCGGAGGATCCCGCCGTCCTGACCGCACGTCCGGGACGGACGAGCGGTCGGCCCCACGGCCCCGGCCGGTGTCCACGCCCTGGGCGTGGCGGGGTCGCGGGACCCGATCGTCTTCGTTCCCGAGCGGATGTCGGAGGACGGGCCAGCACCCCTCCTCGTGGCGTTGCACGGAGCGGGCGGGGATGCGCAGGGAGGGCTGTCGGTGCTGCGTGCCGCGTCCGAAGCGCTCGGGATCGTCGTGCTCGCGCCCGCCTCCCGAGCCTCCACCTGGGACGCGGTGCGGGGCGGATTCGGACCGGACACCGCCGTCATCGACAGCGCCCTGGAGGAGGTCTTCGACTTCGTCCCCGTGGATCCGGAGCGCATCGCGATCGCCGGTTTCTCCGACGGGGCGTCCTACGCGCTGGGACTCGGCCTCGCGAACGGGACCCTGTTCCGCAAGATCATCGCCTTCTCACCCGGGTCCATCCCCGCCGGGCCTGAGAACGGCCACCCTGCCGTGTTCGTCGCGCACGGCACGAAGGACACCGTGCTGCCGATCGATGCGACGAGCAGGCGCGTGGTCCCGGACCTGGAACACCGCGGTCACGACGTCGTCTACCGCGAGTTCGACGGTCCACACACCGTGCCTCCCGCCATCGCCCTCGAGGCAGGCCTCTGGCTCGACTGGACCATCACACCCATGCCCTGACGCCCGGCGCCGTCGTCGTTCCTGCTCGCCCGCACTGCCTACGATGGTCGGATGAGCACTCCGTGGAAGGGCGCGTCCGAGCTGGCGCTCGCCGTCGACCCCGTGTCGGAGGACGCGGCAGGAGAGCTCGACCGCGGGGTGGGGCTGCTGCGCGAAGTGGCCGCCGGTACCCGCCCGCAGACGTTGCGCCTGTACCGACCGAGCCCCACGGTGGCCTTCGGTCAGCGCGATGCGCGGCTCCCCGGCTTCGACGCCGCGAGCCGATCCGCAGCGGAGCTCGGGTTCACGCCGCTCGTCCGCAGGGCCGGCGGACGAGCTGCCGCGTACCACCGCGGCTGTCTCGTCGTCGACCACATCGAGAGAGCCGAGGATCCCGTGGCGGGCACCCGCGCGCGCTTCGCGGCCTTCGCCGACTTCTTTTCGGGGGTGCTCGCCCGGGTGGGCCTCGAGGCCGGCGTCGGCGAGGTGCCGGGGGAGTACTGCCCGGGGGAGTTCAGCGTGCATGGCCGACGCGACGGCGTACCCGCCGTGAAGCTCGTCGGCACCGCGCAGCGCGTCGTCGCAGGCGCCTGGCTGTTCTCGTCCGTCATCGTCGTGGAGGACTCCGCGCCGATCCGGCAGGTGCTCACCGGGGTGTACGCGTCCCTCGGCCTCCCATGGGACCCGACGACGGCGGGCGCCGCGGAGGACCTCGTCCCGGAGACGACCGTCGACGTCGTCGAGGCCGCGCTCCTCGAGGCCTACGCGGCGATCGTGCGCCTCGGCGAGCCGGTCACGGAGCCGACGACGGCGTAAGCATTCGGATGTTTCTGACGGACGTGATCCTGGCGGACGACAGCCTGACGGCCGGGTGGCCCGACCGTCAGGCTGTCCGCGTCAGTGCCCCCGCGCGATCCATTCGTCGAGGTGCGGTGCCTCTGCTCCGATCGTGGTGCTCTCTCCGTGACCCGTCCGGGCGATCGTGTCCTCGGGGAGGGTGAGCAGCCGTGAGCGGATGGACTCGATGATGGTCGGGAAGTCGCTGAACGAGCGCCCCGTGGCACCCGGCCCGCCCTGGAACAGGGTGTCGCCGGTGAAGACCGTGCCGGCCGCCTCGAGGAGGTAGCACACGGACCCCGGCGAGTGGCCCGGCGTGTGGAGGGCGGTGAGGGTGACGCCCGCGACGTCGATCGTGTAGCCGTCCGAGATCCACTGGGCCGGGCTCAGCTCGGGGAAGACCATGTCCCAGAGTTCGCGGTCCGCCTCGTGCAGGTGGATGGGGGCGCGTACCGCGTCGAAGAGGTCCCCGACCGCCCGGATGTGGTCGTCGTGGCCGTGGGTCAGGAGGATGGCCCGCACGGTCCGGCCGTTGACCTGGTCCACGATCGCCGCTGCGTCGTGGGGTGCGTCGATGATGACGCACTCCTCGTCGTCGCCCACGATCCAGACGTTGTTGTCCACGTCCCAGGTGCCGCCGTCGAGCGAGAACGTCCCCGACGTGACGAGGTGCTCGATCCGCGCAGCCATCAGAGTTCCACCACCGAGCGGAGCACCGCGCCGCTGCGCATGGTCTCGAAGGCCTCCTCGACCTGGTCCAGGCGGATCCGCTCGGTGACGAACGCGTCGAGGTCGAGCGTGCCCTGCAGGTAGTGGCTGACGAGCATGGGGAAGTCGCGGCTCGGCAGGCAGTCGCCGTACCAGGAGGACTTCAGCGAGCCGCCCCGGCCGAACACGTCGAGCAGCGGGAGGTCGATGGTCATGTCCGGCGTCGGGACGCCGACGAGCACGACCGTCCCGGCGAGGTCGCGGGCGTAGAACGCCTGCTTGTAGGTCTCGGGGCGCCCGACGGCGTCGATCACGACGTCGGCCCCGTTGCCTCCGGTGAGTGCGCGGATCGCCTCGACGGGATCCTCGCCCGTGGAGTTGACCGTGTGGGTGGCGCCGAGCCCGCGAGCCAGGTCCAGCTTCCGGTCGTCGATGTCGACGGCGATGATCGTGGTGGCGCCGGCGAGCTTCGACCCGGCGACGGCGGCGATGCCCACCCCGCCGCAGCCGATGACGGCGACGGAATCGCCGAGGCCGACGTTGCCCGTGTTGATGGCGGCACCGATGCCGGCCATGATGCCGCAGCCCAGCAGGCCGACGGCAGCGGCGTCAGCCGCGGGGTCCACCTTTGTGCACTGGCCGGCTGCCACGAGCGTCTTCTCGGCGAACGCACCGATGCCCAGTGCGGCGGTGAGTTCGGTGCCGTCCTCGAGGGTCATCTTCTGTGTGGCGTTGTGCGTGTCGAAGCAGTACTGGGGCTCGCCGCGTCGGCAGGCGCGGCACTCGCCGCACACCGCACGCCAGTTCAGGATCACGCGGTCACCCGGAGCCACGGTGGTGACGTCGTCGCCGACGGCGCTCACCACGCCGGTGGCCTCGTGTCCCAGCAGGAAGGGGAACTCGTCGTTGATGCCACCCTGCTTGTAGTGCAGGTCGGTATGGCAGACGCCGCAGGTGATGATGTCCACGAGCGCCTCACCGGGTCCCGGATCCGGGACGAGGATGGTCTCGATGGCCGCCGGGGCGTCCTTCGCCCTGACGACGACGCCCTGAACTCTGTGCACCATGATCTCTGCTGTCCTTCCGCGGGGAGCGGCGGCCGGATGCCCGGCCCGCCGTTCCCAGCATAGGACGGACGCCGCCCCGGCGGGCGGCCCGTCCGGGGCTGGCCCACTCAGGACGGGGCGCGACCCGCGAAGGCCGCGTCGGCGACCGCTCGGCGCCCGCGCGGCCCCCCGGTCAGGGTCCGGTCAGTGTCCGGTCAGGCCGCGATCCGCGTCTTGACCTCGGCGACCGAGGGATTGGTCGCCGTGCTGCCATCGGGGAAGATCACCGTGGGAACGGTCTGGTTGCCGCCGTTCAGGGAGGCGACGAGCTCTGCCGTACCCTCGACCTCCTCGATGTTGATCTCCGTGTAACCGATGCCCTCGGCGGTGAGCTGCGACTTCAGGCGACGGCAGTAGCCGCACCATGAGGTCGAGAACATGGTGATGGAACCGGCGTCCGGCGTGTAGTCCACGGCGTTCCTCGCTTCTGCGTGCTGGTGACGCGCACGCTCTCGTCGATACCGGGCGGCTCCTGCCGCCCGCACCCCCCACAACATCCGGAGGCGGTCCGGCATTCCGGCGGCACCCGCGCACCCGGCGAGGCTGTTGGTCGCCTCCCGACGCACCCGATACGATCAGCAGGGCGGTCCCGGCCCTCGCCGGTGGCTGCCGCGCCCTTCTCGGGCGACCATCCCCCCGTCCCCAAGGAGACCTCCCGTGTCAGCGCCCCAGCCCCTGAACCTCATCGTCGACGGCGAAGAGGTTCAGGCGACCACGGGGACCACCGGCGCCGTGCTGTTCTCCGAGCGCCGCGACGTCGTCGTCATGCGGGTGGACGGCGAGCTGATGGACCTCGACCAGGAACTGCGCGACGGCGCCCAGGTGGAGGGCGTCACGCTCGAGGACCCGGCCGGCCTCGAGGTCCTCCGCCACTCCGCTGCCCACGTCATGGCGCAGGCCGTCCAGCAGCTGCGCCCCGGCGCCACGCTCGGCATCGGCCCCTACATCACGGACGGCTTCTACTTCGACTTCGACGTCGACGAGCCCTTCACGCCCGACGAGCTCAAGCAGCTCGAGAAGATGATGCTGAAGATCGTCAACGCGAACCAGCGCTTCGTCCGCCGCGTCGTGACCGAGGACGAGGCCCGCGAGGCCATGAAGGACGAGCCGTACAAGCTCGAACTCATCGGCCTCAAGGGTGGCGCGACGGACGAGGACGGCGCCTCCGTCGAGGTGGGCGCGGGCGAGCTCACCATCTACGACAACGTGGACCGCAAGTCCGGCGACGTCGTCTGGAAGGACCTCTGCCGGGGTCCGCACCTGCCCAACACGAAGTTGATCTCCAACGCCTACGCCCTCACGCGCTCCGCTGCCGCCTACTGGCGGGGCAGCGAGAAGAACAAGCAGCTGCAGCGGATCTACGGTACGGCGTGGCCCACCAAGGATGCGCTCAAGGCCTACCAGGAGCGCCTGGCCGAGGCCGAGCGCCGCGATCACCGCCGCCTCGGCACCGAGCTGGACCTCTTCTCCTTCCCCGACGAGCTGGGCTCCGGACTCCCGGTGTTCCACCCCAAGGGCGGCATCATCCGCAAGGAGATGGAGGACTACTCCCGGCAGCGCCACACCGACGCCGGATACGAATTCGTCTACACGCCGCATATCACCAAGGGCCACCTCTACGAGGTCTCGGGCCACCTCGACTGGTACCGCGACGGCATGTTCCCGGCGATGCACGTCGACGAGGAGCTGAACGAGGACGGCTCGGTGCGAAAGCCCGGGCAGGACTACTACCTCAAGCCGATGAACTGCCCCATGCACAACCTGATCTTCAGGTCCCGCGGGCGCTCCTACCGCGAACTGCCGCTGCGCCTCTTCGAGTTCGGCTCGGTGTACCGCTACGAGAAGTCCGGCGTGGTGCACGGCCTGACGCGCGTGCGCGGCATGACGCAGGACGACGCCCACATCTACTGCACGCGCGAGCAGATGAAGGACGAACTGACGGGGACGCTGACCTTCGTGCTCGGCCTCCTGAAGGACTACGGACTCGAGGACTTCTATCTGGAGCTCTCCACGCGCAACCCGGAGAAGTCCGTCGGCTCGGACGAGATCTGGGACGAGGCCACGCGTACCCTCGCCGAGGTCGCCGAGGCGTCGGGGCTCGAGCTCGTGCCCGATCCCGGGGGCGCGGCGTTCTACGGTCCGAAGATCTCGGTGCAGGCCCGCGACGCCATCGGCCGGACGTGGCAGATGTCCACCATCCAGCTGGACTTCAACCTGCCCGAGCGCTTCGAGCTCGAATACCAGGCCGCGGACGGGTCCCGCCAGCGGCCCGTCATGATCCACCGGGCCCTCTTCGGCTCGATCGAACGTTTTATGGGCGTCCTCACCGAGCACTACGCCGGAGCCTTCCCGGCCTGGCTGGCGCCGGTGCAGGTGCTGGCCGTCCCCGTGGCCGAGGCCTTCAACGAGTACCTGTACGACGTCGTCGACAAGCTCAAGGCCGAGGGGATCCGCGCACAGGTGGACGCCGGCTCGGACCGCTTCCCGAAGAAGATCCGGACGGCCAGCAAGGAGAAGGTGCCCTTCGTGCTCATCGCGGGTGGCGAGGACCAGGAGGCGAACGCGGTCTCCTTCAGGTTCCGGGACGGCAGCCAGGACAACCAGGTCCCGGTGGACGAGGCCGTCCGACGGATCGTGGAGGCGGTCCGCAGCCGGGAGGCGACCGTCTGATGCAGGGGCCGGAGGCAGGAGGGACCCCGGGAACGGGGCCGGGCTCCTACGAGGGCGACGCCGCGGTGACCGACGACTTCGAGCTGGCGGGGGTCCCCGACGCCTTCCAGCGCCTCTGGACCCCCCACCGCCTGGCCTACATCAAGGGCGGCCAGGACCAGGTGACGTCTGAGGAGACCTGCCCCTTCTGCCGTGCGCCGCACCTCAGCGACGAGGACGCGCTGATCGTGCACCGCGGCACGCACGCCTTCGTGCTCCTCAATCTCTTCCCCTACAACGCCGGCCACCTGCTGGTCTGCCCGTACCGGCATGTTCCCGACTACACGGACGTGGATCCGGAGGAGACGGCGGAGATCGCGTCGCTCACCCAGACGGCCATGCGGGTGCTCCGTCGCGTGTCGCGCCCCACCGGCTTCAACCTGGGGATGAACCAGGGAGTCACCGGGGGAGCGGGCATCGCCGCGCACCTCCACCAGCACGTTGTGCCGCGCTGGGGCGGTGACGGCAATTTCCTGCCGATCATCGCGCAGACGAAGGCGATCACCCAGACACTCGGTGAGGTGCGTGAGCAGGTGGCCGCGGCTTGGCCCGCCGAGATTCCCGAGCCCGCCGTGACGGCTCGGACCACGGGCGACGCCGAGCCGCCCCGGGACCCCGCCGACGAGCCGTCCGGGACGGCCGGCTGATGCTCAATCGGTACGCGCGCGGGTTCTTCACGCGCCTGTTCACCCCGCTGGCGAGACTGTTGCTGCGCTGGGGGGTGACGCCCGACGCCGTCACCATCACCGGCACCATCGGGGTGGCCGCGGGGGCGCTGGTCTTCTACCCCCTCGGTCAGCTGTTCTGGGGAACAGTGGTGATCACCCTCTTCGTCTTCTCCGACGTGATCGACGGCATCATGGCGCGCATGGAGGACCACGGAGGGTCGTGGGGCAGTTTCCTCGACTCCACCCTGGACCGCATCGCGGACGGCGCGCTGTTCGCCGCCGTCGCCATCTGGTTCTTCACCGGCGGCCAGAACGCCGCGATCGCGGTGGCGGCCCTCGCATGCCTCGTGCTGGGGATGCTCGTCTCCTACGCCCGGGCCAAGGCCGAGTCGCTGGGCTTCACCGCGAACGTCGGCCTGGCGGAGCGCGCCGAGCGCCTCGTGTCCGTGCTCGTGGTGACCGGTCTGACGGGTCTCGGATTGCCGGAGGTGGTCCTGCTGGGTGTCCTCGTGGTACTCGCCCTGGCGAGCCTCGTCACCGTGTACCAGCGCATCCGGACGGTGCGCCTGCAGTCGATCGAGGCGCGTCCCGCCTGACGCGTCGGAGCGCCCGGCTCCGCCGCGCTCAAGGACCCCCCAGTACCCGCTGACGGTCGAGCTGGGTCGGAGGCTCACGACGGGAGCTCCCGGACCCTCGGTTCCGCGCCCTCCTGCTCTTGCTCACTCCCTCGTCCGACCCCTCGTCCGACCCCTCGTCCGACCCCGCCCAGGCGGAACATCCGGGCCTCGATCGGTGTTGATAAGGGTAATGACGATCTCACAGGACATCGACCTGACCACCCTCGCCTCGACCCCGTCGCCCACCCGTTTGTGGGTACCGAAGCACGTGATGATCACGCGTGCCGCAGCCGACCTGCCGCACACGGCCGAGATCATCCGGCGCTGCGAGATGGCCGGTGTCGATGACATCCGCGTCATGCCCGGCAACGCACTCACGGGCCTCCGCGGTGCCACCGAACGCGAGACCTACGCGTCCGCGAAGAACACGCTCGCCGTCGTCGTGGCGCCTCCGAGCACGCTCAAGCCGCAGCCCATCCCACCCAGCGCGGACTGGCGGATCGACCTCGCCAAGGGCTGCCCGGCGCACTGCCAGTACTGCTACCTCGCGGGTTCGCTGCAGGGTCCGCCGGTCACGCGGGTCTACGCGAACATCGACGACGTCCTCGGTGGGATCCGCACGCATGCGGGCAGGGGTTCGGTGACCAGCGGCACCATCGAGCGCGACCACGAGGGCACAACCTTCGAGTTGTCCTGCTACACCGATCCCCTCGGCATCGAGAGCGTGACGGGCTCACTCGCCACGGCAATCTCGCGCGTCGGGTCGGGGGAGTACGGCGACGACGTCTCGCTGCGGTTCACCACGAAGTTCGACGACGTCGGGGAGCTGGTGACGCTCGACCACGGCCGCAGGACGCGTGTGCGCTTCTCCGTCAATGCCGCCGAGGTGGCCAATCGCTTCGAGGGTGGCACGGCCCGCATGCCCGCCCGCCTGACCGCACTGCGCGCGGTCGCCGCCGCGGGTTACCGGGTTGGCCTGACCATCGCGCCGATCATGCCCGTCCCCGGGTGGCGGGAGCAGTACGGTGCGCTGCTCGACGACGTCGCGGCGGCCGTCCAGGGCATCCCCGACCTCGACCTGACCGCCGAGATCATCACCCACCGCTTCACCCCCGCGAGCAAGGACGTGCTGTTGAGCTGGTACCCCCGCACGAAGCTCGAGATGGACGAGGACCTGCGCAGTCAGAAGCGGTCCAAGTTCGGCGGGGTGAAGTACGTGTACCCGAAGCAGACGATGTCCGAGATGCGTACCTGGTTCGTCGAGGAGCTCGAGCGACGCGTTCCGGCCGCCCGTCTCCTGTACTGGACCTGACGTCGCCCGGAGCGGCGCGACGCGGGGCTCGTGTTCTTCCATGCGCCATCAGCAGTGGTGTCGGCGTACCGCCGGACTGACCGCAGCAGGGGTGGCAGTGACCGTGACCGCGTGTTCGAGCTCCGCGCCCGAACAGGTCGCGGCCCCCGTCGACCGTGCCGTCGTCGTGCAGGTCCTGGCGGCGATGGGCCTCGACGAATCGATCGGAATCGAGCCCGACGTCGACGCGATCACGACCGACGCCTACGTGTCAGGAGCGGCGCAGTCCGCGAACATCACCGTCGCCGAGAAAGGCACGGTGGCAGCTGCGGTCACGCAGATCAACGTGGCGGAAACATCGGCTCCCATGGTGCCCGACGTGAGCATCTCCTTCGACAGGTCCTTCGGCGACCAGATCATCCACGAGGAAGACGGGCCTGCCCGTCTTCCTCGGGACGGTGGCGGATCCGCGCTGACAGCGCGATGTACGCGTGGTTCTTCCTGCACGATGACGTAGCCCTCCTGCTCAGGGCTGCCCGGACGTCGAGTCCGCCGTTGCCGGCCTGGCCAGCCGAAGGGTGGTTCCTGTCTAGGGTTGGGGTATGGCTGATGTGGGGGACGTGCTCGAGGCTTCTGGTCTGCTCGTCGGATACGGGGGCACTCCTGTGTGCGGGGAGGTGAGCCTCGGTGTGACAACAGGTGAGGTTCTCGCGGTGGTGGGGTTCAACGGTGCCGGAAAGTCCACCGTCGTCCGCACACTCGCGGGGCGTCAGGACCCGGTGGCGGGGGATGTGCGGGTCCATGGTCTGCCGGTGATGCCCGATGCCGTGATGTTCCGCCGGCAGGTCGCCACGGTGTTCGACGAGGACGTGTTCTTTCCGTCGTTGACGGTGCGTGAACACCTACTCCTGGTTGCTCGGGGTCACTCCGTGAGTGCTCCCGAAGAGGCCGTGGATGCCGAGCTGGACTACTTCGGCATCGCGGACCGAGCTCATGCGGTTCCCGATGCGTTGTCGTCCGGGCAGCGTCGGCGTCTGCTTCTGGCCGCTGGTTTCATCCGCCCGTCGTCACTGTTGTTCCTCGACGAGCCCGAGCAGCGTCTGGACCCGGTGATGCGCGATGCGTTGTCCCGCCGGATCCGGGAGCGGGCGGATGCCGGCACCACGGTCGTCCTGGTCACTCATGACGCGCGCCTGTTGGTCCGGACGGCGACGTCGTGCCTGGTGATCGACGAGACCGTGACGACGGTGGGTACTGAGCGGGGAGCGCAGATCATTGCGGGCGCCTGATTCTCCGGGCGAATCTCCGGGACCGGCGATGCCTGACGGGGATTCGGTGCTCCTTGCTCGGTGTGTCGTTCGTTCGACCCGGCATGCAGCCCGGCAGTACAACAGAGCTCGTTCGTCGACCCGCGATCTCTTCGTCGATGTGTACTCGAACGCACTGGCAGCTGTCTGCCTGATGATGATGGTCGGGTCCCTCGTCGTGGCACTGCGCGACGAGATCACGGCGAGGAACATCGGAGACACCACGCTGGTGGCCGAGCAGTCGCAGGTGGTGCCCGCCGGTATCGTCTGGATGGTGGTGGCGTACCTGGCACTGGTCGGGGTGGTGGTCCTGGCCCGCAAGCTGGGACCTGTCACCGTCGGTCAGGCCGAAGGAGCCTGGTGGTTGCCGCTGCCGATCGATCGCCGGCCGATGGTCCTTCCGTCGTTCCTCACGCGACTGGTCGCCGTCGGGTCCATTTCTTCGATCGCCTACGTTCCGTTCAGTGTCCTGACCACGGTCGACCGTTCACCATGGGCGCACGGGATCGCCGCGGTGACCTTCGGAGGCGGTGCCGTCGTCGCTGTTGCCGGCGCCTCGGTGCTGCAACTGGCACCGGCGACCACCGGGCTGCGGGCGGCGGTGCTCCTCGCTCTCCTTCCGGTGGCCGCCCTACCGTTCATCACCTCCAGCGTGTGGCCTCTTGTCCTCGTCGTCAGCCTTGCCGCGGCACTCCTTGCCTACGTGGTGCCCCGCGTAGGCACCGTACGCGGCATCGAGTTGCAGCGTGGCGGTGCGGTGTCAGGCCATGCAGCGGCATCCATCGTCTTCGTCGATCTCAACGAGCTTCGCCGCTCCCTCGTGACCGCGCCCTCCGCACACGTCAGCCGCCGTGGCTCGCGCTACTACCGACGGCATGCCCGCGGGCCACTCGCCGCCATGGTCCGCGCCGACGTCGTGGCTTTCCTGCGATTACAACCACCGCCCAAGGCGGCGTTGGTGTGGCTGGGGCTCTGCGTCGGTGTCACCGTCATGACGCCGGCCCTCCCCGTGGTCCTTCAACTGACCGTCATCCTCATCGCCGGGTGCCTGGTCACAGCAGGAACGGGGACCGTCGCACGGCAGACAGCAGTCGTCGCCGAACTCGACGCGCTTCTACCCATCAGCCCGGCCCTGGTGCGGTGCAGCCGGACGCTCATGCCCGCAGTCGCGATGGCAGCGTGGATGGGCGCCCTCGCTGGGGCACTGGTGGTACTCGGTGCCGGCACACCTGTTCTCGTGCTTCTGGCGGTCCTGGCCGGAGCCGGTATGGGAGCCGGAGCCACCCGGGCAGCAACACGCCCCCCGACGGACTGGACCACACCGCCGGTGGAGACCCCCTTCGGCCCCGTACCGAGGAATCAGCTGTCCTCGCTCCTGCGCGGAACGGACATGACCGTCCTCGCGATGATCCCGCTCCTCCTCGCCCTCTACCTGGGCGCGGCCCACCCCTGGCTGATCATCGCCCAACTCGTCGCCAGTACCACCGCAATCGCCGTCCAGGCCTCGACCCCCACCGGCCGATGAAGGGTCGGTCGCTGGGCAACTGCAATGTCGTGAGGCTGAGTTGATGTCCCGAGTCCTGCTCACCGGTATGTCGGGCGCGGGAAAGACGACGCTGCTGGGCGAGCTGTCCCGGCGGGGCCATCGGACCCTCGACACCGACGATGACGGCTGGGTGCTCGCAGACGGCACATGGGACGAAAGGCGCATGGCCGCGTACCTCGCTTCGAACTCGTCCGTCGTCGTCTCCGGAACCGTCGAGAACCAGGGACGGTTCTATGACCGGTTCGAGGCCGTCGTACTCCTCAGCGCACCGGTGGACGTGCTCATCCAGCGCGTCTCCGTTCGTACCAACAATCCCTACGGCAACGCAGAGGCAGAACAGTCCGTGATCCGTCAGCAGGTCCTCGACGTCGAACCGCTGCTTCGACAGGGTGCAACCCTCGAACTCGACGGACGCCGACCGCCTTCAGAACTGGCTGATGCCGTGGAACGACTCATGGCATCCGCCGGTCATCTCCTGTGAACCACCGGGCGGCGGACCGGCCCACCGGGCCTCGCGCGTCAATGAAGATCGCACTCCGAGCGCGGTCTCCACCGGTCAACGAACCGCGTTGAGAACCAAGGCCGACGGCGACCTCATGACGCCTCCAGTCCTGCTCTTCTGCCCTCGGAGTTGGAGGGCCTTGATGGCGTCTGTCATAGTGGCCGGGCGATCACAGTGACGCCACCCTGAGCGTCTTCCGCGACACCGAATCGGTGTAATCATGACCACGAACCCAATGCCTACCGCGCCGACAGTCAGCCTGACACTGCTCCCGAATTCACTGAGCATCCACCGTTTCGACCCGTCCAGCTCCATTGAGAACCTCGGTCCACTGACCGGGGTGTGGTCGATCACCCGCACCCCCAGGGAGCTCTCCGTGGTGGCGGAGGACAGCGCCGGTCTCTCCTCCGACGAGGTGGATGCGGGATGGCGTTGCCTCTACGTCGACGGGCCGATTCCCTTCACGATGGCTGGAGTCGTTGCCGGTCTCACGACTGCGGTCGCCCGGCAGGGCCTGCCCGTGTTCGTCATATCCACCTTCGACAGCGATCTCCTCCTCCTACGCGAGGAGTCCCTGGAGCAAGCCCTCCACGCCCTCCGCCATGACGGCCATCGGATCCAGCTCCATCGAACGTCCACCCCCGATGAGAAGAACCACCTCCAGGAGTACCGAGGGTGATGCGCGCCCTGTCCCCGAGCTGAGTCGCAGAGGTCCCGCCTCCGCAGGACTACCTGATCCGGTCGGCGTGCCAACGCCTCGACTCGCTGGTGGCGCGGCGTCGGCGCCGCCCTGATCCGGGCCCAGTCCGTCGAGCTGCGCACGGCCCTTCTCGAGCGCGGCTGCGCGTCGACGGCGGTGTCAGGGCCGTGTTCTACGCTTCGTCGTGGAGTCCTATCCGGGTGTCCGTCGTCCTCGACCTACCGTTGGAGCATGATGCCTGCCAGCCACTTACCGCGCCCCGCCGACCTGGGCCATCGCGTTCGCCGCGCCTTCCGCGCCCGGGTCTCCGGTGACCCGACTGGCGCTCCCGACTGGGTGCGCGACATCGCCACGGTGGGGGAGGGGCCGGGCTTGTTCGAGCCCGACGGCGTCGTCTGGCGGGTGCACGGCGACCTCTCCACCCTGGTGGGTGGAGTCGCGGCCCTTCTCGGGCAGGGCACGCACCCGCTGGCGATGGCCGGGGTGGCGCGTCACTCCTCCTACCGCAGCGACCCCTGGGCCCGCCTCGCGGGGACAGCGCGCTGGCTCACCGTGAGCACCTTCGGCTCGGCGGAGCTCGCCGAGCGGGAGGCGGCGAGGGTCCGGGGTATGCATGGGCGGGTCCGCGGCACCACCGACGACGGCCGCGTCTACTCCGCCTCCGACCCCGCCCTGCTCCGCTGGGTGCACCTGGCCTTCACGGACGCCTTCCTCGCCGCCCAGGAGGCCGTCGGACACGACCTGGCACCGAGGTTCGGCCGTGATTGGGCCGACACCTACGTCGCCGAGTGGTCGCTCAGCGCCCGGGCGCTCGGGGCCGTGGACCTGCCGGGCAGTCGCCGGGAGCTCGCGGAGGCCCTCCGCGCGGTGGAGCCCGAACTCGAACCGGTCCCCGCCGAGCTCCTCGCGTTCCTCGGCGCCCCGGGCGGGCTGAACAGGGCCGAGGCGGTCTTCTACAGCGGTATCGCAAGCGCCGGCGCGCTGGTGGTGTCCCCGTCCGTGGCCCCCCTCGCCGGGGTGCCCGGTCGCGGCGATGGCTCGCTCACAGCTCGCCTCCGGTTGCAGCGCACGCGCTTGCAGTTGCGGACCTTCCAACTTGCCCTCGGGCCCTTCAGCCCCTCCGAGGAGGCGGCGCGCTACCGGATCGGCCTGGCCGGCCCCCCGGACTGGCTCGACTGAGTGTCGGCTCGCCCACTTCGGGAGGAGAGAGCAGGTGTCGTCAACATCTCAGTCATTCGGCCTGCTGCTCCTCGACAGCGCTGAGCGCCGCTCGATCACGTCGATAGTCGAGAACGGAGCACGTCAGGAACGCGCATGCAGCCACAACCATGGCAAGGAGCGAAGCGGGCCCCCACCCCGCCGGCAACCGCTCGCCGAGAATCGTGACGCCGATACAGACAGCGAGGGAGATCCCGAACACGGAGCGGCTCACGTGAGTCATGCTCGGTCGTCCTGGCGCCATGCGAGGGTCACTCTTCGTCATGCCTGCACGCGTCCACTCGTCCCCATGGTCATGGTCACGAGTCTACGGAAGCGTCCACGGCCGGCGGCTGTGGCTGGTCGGCGGTTCTCGTTCTTCCGGGGTCTCCGCTTGCGCTCCGCGGGACGAGCGAGGGAACTCGCCGACGCGGAACCGGAGGCCCGTGGTGCAAGGGTGACCGCACGTGACGGCGCGTGACCGCGGCCCTCCCGCGGGGCGGGCGGGCATCTCAGGCGACGTATCATGACATGTCAGCTTCATCTACCTCTTAGGGGCAAGTTGTGTCCACCGTTGAAGGAAATTCGACCGCTGCTGCACAGACGGGCGGCAACAGGGTAAAGCGCGGCATGGCCGAGATGCTCAAGGGCGGCGTCATCATGGACGTCGTCACGGCCGAGCAGGCACGCATCGCCGAGGACGCCGGTGCCGTCGCCGTCATGGCCCTCGAGCGGGTGCCCGCGGACATCCGCGCCCAGGGTGGCGTCTCGCGCATGAGCGACCCCGACATGATCGACAGCATCATCGAGGCCGTCTCCATCCCCGTCATGGCGAAGGCGCGGATCGGGCACTTCGTCGAGGCGCAGGTCCTGCAGTCCCTCGGCGTCGACTACATCGATGAGTCTGAGGTGCTCACGCCCGCCGACTTCACCAACCACATCGACAAGTGGAAGTTCACCCTCCCCTTCGTCTGCGGGGCAACCAACCTCGGCGAGGCGCTGCGCCGTATCAACGAAGGTGCGGCCATGATCCGCTCGAAGGGTGAGGCGGGAACCGGCGACGTCTCCAACGCCACCATGCACATGCGCACCATCCGCGCCGAGATCAACCGCCTCTCCTCCATGGCGGAGGACGAGCTGTACGTCGCGGCGAAGGAGCTGCAGGCGCCCTACGAGCTGGTCCGGGAGACCGCTGCGGCAGGCCGCCTACCCGTGGTGCTCTTCACTGCCGGTGGAATCGCGACTCCCTCGGACGCCGCGATGATGATGCAGCTCGGCGCCGACGGCGTCTTCGTGGGCTCGGGCATCTTCAAGTCGGGTAACCCGGCCGAGCGCGCCAACGCGATCGTCCAGGCCACCACGTTCCACGATGATCCGGACATGATCGCGAAGGTGTCACGAGGGCTCGGCGAGGCGATGGTCGGCATCAACGTCGACGAGATCCCGCAGCCGCACCGCCTGGCGGAGCGCGGCTGGTAGCACCACCAGCACCACCAGCACCACCGGGGCAGAAGGACCGCAGCCTACGAAGGGCTGCGGTCCTTCGCTGTTCCCGAGTGCGGTGGGGGAGGAACGCGGTGGATCTACTGACCGGTGGAGCCGTCGAGCAGTTCCCGCAGGATGTCCACGTGCCCGCAGTGCCGGGCGGTCTCCTCGATCATGTGCACCACGACCCAGCGGACGTTGTGCTCGTTCGACGTGCCGCGGCACGGGTCGTCGAGAGAGTGCCGCGCCAGGATCTCCCGCGATTCAGCGCAGGCGGCCTCGTAGTCGCGCACGATCTCGTCGAGGCTGTCCGCGGGCGTGACGGCGAACTCCTGGTGCCGGCTGCGGCGTGACCGTGCCCACGGACCGTCCACGTCGCCTTCGATGTCGTCGTGGAACCAACTGCGCTCCACGTGCGCGAGGTGCCGGACGATCCCGGAGACGGTCGAGGCGGAGGGGAGAAGCCGCCGGGCACCGTCGTCGTCCCGGAGTCCGTGCGCCTTGAGGACGACAGTCCCGCGGAGGTAGTCGAGGAAGCCCGAGAGAGTTGCGGCTTCACCGGCAGCCAGGGGCGGAGACGCTCGCTCTTCGGAATTCATTGCACCCACAGTAGCGGCGAGATGATCCGCTCAGAGACCCATCGAGAGGGTCCTGCCACGCCCGAGGAGCGTGAAGCCCCGTCGCGAGAAGAACTCGTAGCCCTGCGGCGTCGCGTTGACGGCCAGGTGCTCGGCGCCCGCCTCCTGCGCAGCGCGGGCCGTCGTGCTCAGCAGTGCTGTGGCCAGTCCGCGCCGCTGGTACGCGGGCAGCACTTCGAGGTGATGGATGCCGCCGAGTCCGCGCAGGCCCGTCACCCCGGCCGGATAGAAGGAGTAGGCGGCGCCGGTGATGTTCCCGGCGCCAGGATCCCGGGTCACGGCGTGCCATGCCTGCCGGGGTTGCGAGCGGACCACACGGAGTTCCTGCTCCAGCGGCCCGCGGTAGTCGGGGACGTCGGCCGTGAGAACGGCGCGGCGCTCCGCACGATCTCCGGCGGGTTCGCCCGTGGACCCATCGGCACCATGGTGCTCGCCCCGAGGATCTCCGACGGCGGAGACCGGCGCAGCCATCCACCAGGGCTGCCAGCCGGGTGAGAACCCGAGCGGACCGAGCGCGGAGGGGTCGACGGCGCCGTTCAGCCACACACGCGCGGTCGCGGCCCCGAGGCGCATGCCCTCGGCGAGCGCCGGACGCACGGAGTGCGCGCTGAGCGACGGCGGGAACATCATGGCGAGCTCCCGACGGGCGGGGAGCCACACCCAGGTGTTCCCGTGGGTCGAGAACGTCTTCCCTCCGGTCGCCGTCGCGAGGGCGGCGAGCCAGGCGGTCTGGAGGCGCTGGCACTGCGCGATGGTCACCACGGGAGATCACCCGTCACGGCACCACTCACGCGAGGCCGCGGCGCTTCAGCAGGGGCTGCAGCTCGGCGTCGCGCCCGCGGAAGCGCCGGAACGCCTCGAGCGGATCGATGCTGTTGCCCCGGGCGAGCAGCTCGCGCCGGAAGTGGTCGCCGTTCTCCCGGGTCAGGCCGCCGGAGGTCTTGAACCACTCCACCGTGTCGGCATCGAGCATCTCGCTCCAGATGTAGGCGTAGTAGGACGCCGCGTACCCGCCCGCGAAGATGTGCTTGAAGTAGGACGTGCGGTACCGCGGCGGCACCGGGGCGAAGTCCACGCCGGCTTCGGCCAGCGCGCGCGCCTCGAAGGCCAGCGGATCCTCGACGACGGTCCCGGCGGGGATGGAGTGCCAGGCGAGATCGAGCAGGGTGGCGCCGAGGTACGCGGTGGTCTCGAAGCCCTCACCCCAGGCCCCGGCTGCGTGGATGCGGTCGATGACGTCCTGGGGGAGCGGCTCGCCCGTCTCGTGGTGGCGTGCGTAGTGCGCGACGATCTCCGGCCAGAGGATCCACATCTCGTTGACCTGCGAGGGGTATTCGACGAAGTCCCGGGGCACGGAGGTGCCGGCGAACATCGGGTAGGTGACGTCCGAGAAGAGACCGTGCAGCGCGTGGCCGAACTCGTGGAACATCGTCACCACCTGGTCGTAGGAGAGCAGCGTGGGCTCGCCCGTCCCGGGCCGGGAGATGTTCAGGTTGTTGATGACGACGGCGCGCGTCCCCTCGAGCGTCGACTGGTCCACGAAGGAGTTCATCCAGGCGCCGCCACTCTTGGTGTCGCGGGTGTAGAAGTCGCCGAGGAAGAGCCCGAGCCCCGAGCCGTCCTCGTTGAACACCTCCCAGACGCGGACGTCGGGGTGGTAGCCGATGAGGTCGGGGCGCTCCGAGAAGGTCAGCCCGTACAGCCGGCCCGCCGCGTGGAACACGCCGTCCTGGAGCACGCGCTCGAGTTCGAAGTAGGGGCGCAGGGCGTCGAGGTCGACGTCGAACTTCGCCTTCCGCACCTTCGCGGCGTAGTACGCCCAGTCCCACGGCTCGATCGGGTGACCCGCCGCCGCTTCCAGCTCGGCCGCCTCGGCGCGTGCGTTGCGGACGGCGGGCGCCGCGAGCTCCCGCATGCGCTGCATGATCGCCTCGTACGACGGCGCGGTCTGGCTGTCGGTCGCCGCCGCGGCATGCGAGTCGAAGCCGAGCAGGGCAGCGCGTTCGGCGCGCAGGGATGCCATGCGGGCGGCGATCGCCAGGGTGTCGGCGTCGTTGCCGCGTGCACCGCGGGTGACGGACGCCTCGTGGAGCCGCCGGCGGACGTCGCGGTCCGTCAGCTGTTCGAGGGCCGGCTGCGCGGTGGGGAGGATGAGCGTCAGCAGGTACTTGCCCTCGTGCCCGGCGTCCTTCGCCGCGGTGGCTGCGGCCGAGACGGCATCGGCGGAGAGGCCGTCGAGCTCCTCGGGGGCGTCGAGCAGCAGTGCCGAGGCGTTCGTGTCCTTCAGGAGCTTCTGCGAGAACTCCGTGCTGAGGCTCGAGAGCTCGGTGTTCAGGCGCCGCAGCGTCGTCTGGGCGTCGTCGTCGAGTTCCGCCCCCGCCCGCACGAACGAGCGGAGGTACTCGTCGACGAGGCGCGCGGACTCGTCGTCGAGCCCGTCCAGCGGCACCTGACGCAGGCGCTCGAAGAGTGCCCGGTCGAGCTTGATGTTGTCCTCGTGCTCGGCGAGGCGGGGCGAGATCTGCTGCTCGATGTCCTGGACGGCCGGGGTGGCGTGACTGACGGAGTTGCTGAAGAACACGCGGGACACGCGGTCGAGCGTGCTGCCCGCACGTTCGAGCGCAACGACCGTGTTGTCGAAGGTCGGTGCCTCCTCGGAGCCGGTGATCGCGGCGATCTCGGCGAGGTGCTGCTCGATCCCCGCGTCGAACGCCGGGAGGTAGTGCTCGTCACGGATGTCGGCGAAGGGGGGCAGCTGGTAGTCGAGGGTGCTCGGCGCGAGGAAAGGGTTGCTCATGGGAATCAACTTTTGCACGTTGGTGCACGTGTCCGCACCACCCTTGACCCTCCTCGTGCCGCGTACCTACTGTCGGAATGCTTCGCCACCTGATGATCGCGGTCCCTCGGACCGCGCTGACAGGGGGACGCCCGGCACAGGAGCCGGGTGTCGCGGAGCGTGTCGGGCAGCGCAGCCCGGCGTCGAGAAGGAGCATCGATGAGATCCCGCCTGTCCGTCCTCTTGTGCATGACCCTGGCCGTCACCGGGCTGGGTGCGTCCGCGGTCCCCGCGGCCGCGAAGGCCCCTACGCCGCCCGCCCCGAACGCAGCTGCGGCGACCACACCGATCCCTGTCGTGGAGGGGCCGCTGGCGAGCACCGCCGACTCCTATCCCTTCGGCGCGGCCGACCACCAGGAAGTCCCGCAGGACCTCGGGGCGCTCGGGTACGTGGAGGAGGAATTCCTCGTCAGCGGTACCTCGAACGTCTACACCTGGCCCGCGCCGGGCGCTGCACAGATCCGGACCGCCGACGCCCCCTACACCACCCGCGTTCTGGTGCGGAAACCCGCGAAGGGCCAGAAGTTCAGCGGCAACGTGGTGGTCGAGATGCTCAACCCGAGCAACCTGTTCGACCTCAACATCGGCTGGGCGGTGGCGCAGGAGGAGATCGTCGCGAACGGCGACGCCTGGGTGGGGATCACGGCGAAGCCGATCGCGGTCGACGCGCTGAAGAACTTCGACCCGGAACGGTACGCCTCGCTCTCCTTCGCCAACCCGCTGCCGCTCACCGACCCACGGAACTGCGCCACGGTTGCTGCGGATTCCTCCCGCACCACCGAGAACGGCTTGATCTGGGACATCTACTCGCAGGTCGGCGCGTGGCTCAAGAGCGACGACGCCGCGAACCCGCTCCGGTACGGATCGCCCACCACCCGCGTGGAGCACGCCTACGGCTTCGGCTACTCGCAGACCGGCGGCTACCTCGTGAACTACATCAACGGTGTGCACCCCCTCGTGGTGCAGTCCGACGGTGAGCCGATCTACGACGCGTACCTCGTCGCCGTGGCCGGCGGTGCGTTCGCCGGCGCCTACCCGATGAACCAGTGCGAGCCCGCCCCGCCGGCCACGGACGAGCGCCGTCAGTTCGAGGACGTCGGGGTGCCGATCATGCGCCTGATGTCGCAGTCCGACTACCTGCTCGGCATCGGCTCACGCCGTCCCGACAGCGACGCACCCGGCGACCAGTACCGGCACTACGAGATGGCGGGCGCCGGGCACGCCACGCCCGACGAGCTGACGTTCTCGGCGTCCTCCGCGGACATCCTCGCGGCGGACCGCGACGTACCGCCGGCCTCCTGTAACGAGGGGCCGCGCAGCAGGATCCCGAGCTCCATCTTCTTCAACGCCGCTCTCCGCAACCTGGACCTGTGGGTGAGGGAGGGGATCGCACCTCCTCGCGCGGAGCCGATCCTCGTGCGCGGCGGGGCTCCCGTGCTCGACGCCTTCGGCAACGTGCAGGGCGGCATCCGCTCGCCCTTCCTCGATGCGCCGACCAGCACCTGGTTCGGCACGGCGACGGGCGCCTCGTTCTGCTTCATCGCGGGCTACGAGCGGCCGCTGTCCCAGGACGTCATCGACGGCCTGTACCGCAACCACGGCGCGTACGTGAAGGCCGTGAAGGAGAGCGCCCGGACGCTTGAGCGGCAGGGCTTCCTGACCGACTACGACGCCCGAGAGCTGCAGCGGGACGCCGCCCGGAGCGACATCCCCTGATCCGGCGATCGTCCTAAAACGGTGGAGGCCCTCGCTCCGGCGGGGGCCTCTGCCGTCGGCTACATTCTGATGTATGAGCGGCAGCGTGAGCCCAGGCGGAGCGACCACCGCTCCGGATCAGCCGCTGTGGCCACCCACCGATCGTGCGTTCCGCAGGTCCGAGGTGACAGCCGTCATCGGCCATGGCGAGTCGACCTGGCAACGGACCGGAGCAGAGGTGCTGCGCTGGGCGGTGAAGACCCGCAGCGGCTTCTCCGTGCGCAGCTCGGGGCCGGTCGTCCCGCGAGAGCGGCTCACCGTCACCGCGACCCTGCTCGGTCTGACCGTGGCGGAACCGGTCGAGGTGGTTGCCGTCGTGGAGAAACCGGACAGGATCGGTTTCTCCTACCGGACGCGGCCGGGGCACCCTGTGCGCGGGGAAGAGGCATTCATCGTGCATCGGGACGGTGACACGGTCTTCATCACGGTCCGGTCTCTCACGCGTGCCTCTTCGTCGCAGCCGTGGCGGGCGGTCTTCCCGCTGATCCTCGTCGCTCAGCGCGTCGTGCGCAGACGGTACCTACGCGCGCTGAGGGATTGACAGATCTTCAGCAGCACGCCGGGCGGAGGGTCGGCGCTCTAGCCGGGGATGGCCAGGCCGAGCGGTTCGGTGGCCATCGGTCCGCCGCACGCCTCCGACCCTCCGACCCGCTTCCACGTCAGATCCACCGTCGACTCCGCGAGGACGGCGGACTCCGCGGCGAAGGCCCGGACCGTCACGGTGTCGGGGGTGGACATGCCGACCTGCACCCTCCAGCGCCCGTCCCCGTCCGGCTCCGTCCAGTAGTCCGGCACCACCGGCATCTCCGGCCCGGACGCGAACGTCGGAGTGTCGGTGGGGAGGGCGGACGGCCCAGGGAGATCAGTCACAGAAGGTCTGGATGACGCGGGTGGGGACGGCGGTGGTGGTGGGCCCACATCCGGGGGAGACGGCGGTGCTGCCGAACGAGACGGCGGAGCCGCCGGCGTGGAGCAGCCGCGGTCGTCGCAGAGTTGAACCCAGGCAACCCGCCCGACGTCGTCCTCGGGACCGTCCAGCCTGATCTCGACCACGTTGATCCAGCCGACAGCGGGGCAGGCCAATCCGGCGAACGGCTGACAGCCGGTCAGCATCAGCGCGAGCACCGTTCCGCCCGGCACCGTGAGTCGTGACCGTCTCCCTGCACCGGATGCGCCCATGTTGCGACCCTGCCATGCTTCCGGGCGGGGAGACAGGGGAAGGAGGGGAATGCTGGACCGTGACGCGTCCGCGAACTCCGCTACGTCGATGCCGTGGAACAGCCTGTCGGGACAAGCACCGTCGGCGTGGACACCCACTCGAAGATTCATGACGCCGCGGGGTTCGGTGGAGCGATGCCTCGGTACGGAGCCGCTCCGTCAAGAGCGACGTGATCGATGCCCAGGCTGCCGCGTGAAAGGTCATGTCGCGGGGGTGCTCCTTGCCGGCGAAGGACACGAGCGGGGCCGTGGAAGAGATCAGGAACCGGCACTTGATGCACAATCCCGCGGTGACGCCTAGGACAGCGGCCCTCGTGCAGTCCCGCTATGTCCTCATGACAGCGCCGGGTGAGCTGCGTCGTTCCTACCCTTGTGTCCTCCGGAAAGCCGAACCGTATGCGTGCCATCAGAGGTCCCACACGATGTGTCGCGGTGAGTTGCACCACGCCCTGCAACGAGACGTCAGTCCAATGAGGACCAGCGGTCAGCTCATGAGCTGCGAAGCGAGGTTCGAAACCCGGGTTTTCAATGCATCGCGGATGGAGCGTACGCCTGCGAGGTCCATGGCGGCGGGGTCGCTGATGTTCCAGTCCTCGTACTTCTTCCCTGGGTAGATGGGGCAGGTATCTCCGCAGCCCATGGTGATGACGACGTCGGCTGCCCGGACGACGTCGTCGGTGAGCGGTTTGGGAAACTGTTCGTCGAGGTCGAGCCCGATCTCCTTCATGGCCGTCACGACGTTCTCGTCGAGCTGCTCGGCCGGCATGGACCCCGCGGAGCGGAGGTTCACTGCGCCTTGGGTGAGGTCCTTGAGGAGGGCGGCGGCCATCTGGGAGCGGCCTGCATTCTGGACGCAGACGAAGAGGACTTCTGGGACGCCGCTGGGACGCTTGCCCTGCGCGTGGGCGAGGGCGTTGAGCCGGTCGACGGCGAAGCGGCGGGTGATGACCGGGAGGTAGGTCTTGATCTTCGCTGTGCGGGCCAGGGCCGTGTAGGACTCGAAGACGTAGCGTTCGACCATCTCGGGTCCGAACAGCCCGTCGAAGGTCGCGGCCAGTTCCTCGTAGATGCGCTGCAGGACGTGCTCGTGCGCGCCCGTGGGGGCGTCGGCGGTCGGTGACGTGCTCATGATGTTCGTCCTTACCTGGTGCGCTGGCCGGCAGGCGGGATCGCCGACCGGGTCTTGATCGACGTTCGTGCGCCGACCCCACCCAGCCAAGCGGTCTTGATCAGTAGTCCGGGTCGCCGGATCGGCCGTGAACTGTGCCGGTGGAAAAGCCGAGGGGGATGCCGACGGAAACCAGCTGCGGGGCCGAGCAGCAGCTTCCCGCATCAGCACCACCGGCCGTCTCGGCTTCAACGACGTCATCGGCATCAGGGACATCACAGGTGTTACCGCTCTCTGGTGTGTCGGTCCCGCAGGAAACATCAGCGCTGATCCCGGTCCCGCAGGTCGACGCAGCACCCTGGGAGTCAGTTGAGGTCGCGGCCGGGGTGTCGCAGGAACCGCCGAGATCGGTGCTGCAGACCCCGGTTTCGGGGAGTTCGAGCTGGAGACGGGAGGCGGCCTCGAGGTCGCCGGCGATCGCGGCGGTCACGGATCGGACCTGTTCGTATCCGGTGGCGAGGAGGAACGTCGGTGCGCGTCCATAGGACTTCATCCCGACGAGGTAGAAGTCCTTCTCCGGGTGGGCGAGGACGTCGGCGCCGTGCGCGGGGACTGTTCCGCAGGAGTGAAATTCCGGGTCGATGAGGGGCCCGAGCGCGCGCGGTGCCTCGACCGCGGGGTCGAGTTCCAGGCGGAGTTCGCGCAGGATGTCGAGGTTCGGTCGAAACCCGGTGGCGGGCACGAGGACGTCGACGTCGATGGTGCGGGGTCCGTCCGGCGTCGACGCAGTCACGGCCAGGCCCGTATCGGTCGTATCGAGGTTCGTGATGGTGAAGTTCGTGACGAGCTCGATCACGCCGTCGCCCACGAGGTTCTTGAGCCGGCTGCCGAGAGCGCCGCGGGCGGGCAGGCCGTCGAGGTCCCCGCCGCCGTAGAGCTTCTGGGCAGAGCCGCTCCCGCGGACGGCCCAGAGGACGCGAGTACCGGGCTCGTTCTTCGCGACCTGGCCGAGGTTGATGAGGGTGTTCGCGGCCGAGTGGCCTGCGCCGACGACCATCACGGTCTTTCCGGCGAAGCGGTCGCGTTCGGTGCCGACGACGTCGGGCAACGGCTTGGTGATGAATCGGGCTGCCTTACCTTCACCCGAAGCCTTCAGCCCGGCTTGGCCGAGGGGGTTGGGCTGGCTCCAGGTGCCGGAGGCGTCGATGACGGCGCGCACGAGGTGATCGACGGTGCCCTCGGGGCCGCTGACGCGAACGAGGAAGGGGGTGGTGTCGCGGCCTTTGGTGCGGGTCTTGTCCATTCCGAGGCGGGTGACCGCGGTGACACGGCTTTCGAGGTGCAGAGTCTCCTTGATGGCGGGGAGGGCGGCGAGGGGTTCGAGATAGGACTCCACCAGCTCCCGCCCGTACGGCAGTGCGGTTTGGCGCGGCTCGAACCAGCCTGTGGCTTCCAGGAGCCGCCGGGCTGCGGGGTCGATGTTGTACTGCCAGGGCGAGAACAGGCGGATGTGCGCCCACTTACGGACGGCGGCCCCGACGCTGTCTCCCTGCTCGAAGACGATCGGTGTCAGCCCCTGCTCGAGGAGATGCGCGGCCGCGGACAGCCCGATTGGTCCGGCGCCGATCACGGCAATCGGCAGATGCGTGATGTCGCCGGCGCCCGTCGTGTCCGCCGATGTGGCGGCTGATGCGGTGAGGGTGCTGGTGGTGGTGGTGTCAGACATGGGCGTTCTCCTCGATGAGAGCGGTAGCGGTGCTGGGGGCGTCCTCGAGAGCTGCGAGGTAGCGTTCGGCGTGCAGGGCTGCGGCGCATCCGGAGCCTGCGGCGGTGTCGGCTTGCCGGTAGCGGTGGTCGACGGCGTCGCCGCGGGCGAAGACACTGGAAAAGTTCGTCAGGGTGGTGGGTGCGTCGATGACGATGTAATCCTCGGCGTCGAGGATGACCTGGTCCTGGACGAGGTCGGTGCGGGGCAGGTGCCCGATGGCCACGAGGATCCCTGTGGGAGCCAATTCCCGGACGTCCCCGGCGATGGCGTTGGTGAGGGTGGCGCCGGTGACTTTTGCGTCCCCGTGGATCATGGTGATCGCGCTGGCGTACTCGAAGCGGATCTTCTCGGGGCCGGCTCCCACAATGGTGATTTTTTCCTGCCGCAGGTCTGTCATGATGCGTGCCTTTCGAATCCTGGAAGTGACGAACGGGAAAGGCTGAGGGTCAGGTGCTCTGCGTACCTGTACCGGCACCGGTGGGCAGGAGTTCGCTGATGAGCTGCTGGATGCGGCCCTTGATCTCGTCGCGGATCGGGCGGACGGACTCGACGCCCTTCCCTGCAGGATCCTCGAGGACCCAGTCCTCGTACCTCTTGCCCGGAAAGTACGGGCACTCGTCTCCGCAGCCCATCGTCACGACGACGTCGGACGCCTTGACTGCTTCGGTGGTGAGGATCTTCGGGGTTTCGGCGGTGATGTCGATGCCCTCCTCCTTCATCGCCTCGACCGCTGAGGGGTTGATCTGGTCGGCGGGCTGGGAGCCTGCGGACAGGACCTCGATACGGCCTTCGGAGAGGTGATTCAGGTACGCGGCCGCCATCTGGGACCTACCTGCATTGTGAACACAGACGAACAGGACCGACGGCTTCTTCCCAGTTGGGGTGTCCGTCGCGTTCGTTTCTGCTGCTTCCGTGGAGGTTCCGGTGGTCATGGGAAATCCTTCGGTCTTCGCCCTGTCCCGGCACTCCGGACAGGCCTCGTCAATGGTGGATAGGAGTCAACAGCGCCCGGTTTCTCGCGTGCACGAGCACTTGGAAGAGATTGACTGGCTTCGATACGAGTATGCGGAGCCATATCGACGGTTGTCAATGTGCGGGTATGCTGGGTGGCATGACGACGATTGCCGAGCCCCGAACCACGGCAGAAACCAGGGCTACAGCCACAAACCTCGCGACCACTGGGGCGGTTGATGAGGGTCGGTGCTGCGTACCGTCCGGAACGCCGGCGATGAGCGCGCAGCGGGCCGAAGAGTTGTCCAAGCAGTTCAAGGCGATCGCCGATCCGAACCGGCTGCGCCTGGTCTCGTTGATTTCCTCGAGCGCCGAGAACGAGGCGTGCGTGTGCGACCTCACCGAACCGTTGAACCTCGGGCAACCCACGGTGTCGCATCACCTGAAGATCCTCGTCGACGCCGGGATCCTGCACCGCGAGAAGCGCGGCGTGTGGGCGTACTTCTCGATCGTCCCCGGTGCCCTGGACGCCCTCGCAGGCGTCCTCGCCGAACCCAAGTAACCTCCGCTGCGGGTCCTGCCCGTTTTTTGCTTGGTTCCTTCCTGTCCCCTGTTTTCTTCCCGTCAGACCAGAAGAAGTGAGTGCCCCTGTGAGTTTCAAGGCCGACAAGCCCTCTGTCCTGTTCGTGTGCGTGAAGAACGGGGGCAAGTCCCAGATGGCTGCCGGCCTGATGGACAAGGTCGCCGGTGACTCCGTGACCACTGCTTCTGCTGGCTCGAAGCCTGGGTCCGCGGTCAACGCACTGTCGGCCAAGGTGCTGGCTGAGGTGGGCGTTGACATCAGCCAGAACGTCCCCCGGCTGATCACGATCGAGGATCAGGAGCAGGCGGACGTCGTCGTCATCCTCGGCGCCGAAGCGCAGGTCGACGAGGTCGACGGCACCCTCTACGAGCGATGGGAGACCGACGAGCCCAGCGACCGCGGGATTGACGGTATCGAGAGAATGCGTCTGGTCCGCGATGACATCCTCGAGCGCGTCACCGCCCTTCATACCACCCTCACCACCCGCTGACCCCCAGCACCACCTCCTCACCTGTGAGCTCATGAGCGAGTTCGCCGGTGCGTTTCTTCCCGCCCTCCTGTTAGGAGCCCTGTTGCTATGACTGCCATGACCGTGGTCGCTGTTCTGATCTTCCTCGCCACCCTGACCCTGGTCATCTGGCAGCCGCGAGGTCTCGGCATCGGTTGGTCCGCCCTTGGAGGCGCAGCCGTCGCGCTGATCACCACGGTGGTGAGCCTGTCGGACATACCGGTGGTGTGGGACATCGTCTGGAACGCGACCTTCGCCTTCGTGGCGATCGTGGTCATCTCCCTCATCCTCGATGAGTCCGGGTTCTTCACCTGGGCTGCCCTGCACGTCGCGCGCTGGGGCAGGGGCAACGGACGGCTGCTGTTCGCGCTGATCGTCCTGCTCGGGGCCGCGATCGCGGCCGTGTTCGCGAACGACGGCGCCGCGCTGATCCTCACCCCGATCGTGATCCAGATGCTCATCGCCCTGAAGTTCCCCGCCAAGGCGTCCCTCGCGTTCGTGATTGCGTGTGGTTTCATCGCCGACGCCGGGAGCCTGCCCCTGGTCGTATCGAACCTGGTGAACATCGTCACCGCCGACTTCTTCGACATCAGCTTCGCCCGCTACGCCGTCGTCATGGTTCCCGTCGGCATCGTCTCCGTGGCCACCAGCCTCTGCGTCCTGTTCCTGTTCTTCAGGGAAGCCATCCCTCGCACCTATGACATGAGCGTTCTGGGAACACCAAAATCCGCCATCGCGGACCTCCTGACCTTCAAGACCGGCTGGGTGATCCTCGGGGTCCTGCTCCTCGGCTACTTCGCCGCAGAACCACTGAACATCCCCCTCTCGGCCGTGGCCGGATTGGGCGCCGTGGTCCTCATGCTCGTCGCATCCCGCAAACCCGCGTTCCTCTTCCGCCGAACCGCAGTCCCAGTAGCAGCCTCAGCGGTAGCACCGGCGACAACGCAGTCAGCCACGTCCGGAACTGATACTGATGATCGGGCAGCGGACCTCGACTACGAGACCGTCGGTGCAGCTCACCGCTCCACCAGTGGCACCGGGAGCACCGGGAACGGCGCTCACTCCACAGCCGACATAGACACCTCCCATGCGGACGCCGACGACGCACCACTCTCCTCAGCTGGTGGCGGTATGGCGGTCCTCCCGGACGGACGGATCTCGGTACCCCGGATTCTGCGGGAAGCGCCCTGGCAGATCGTCCTGTTCTCCATCGGCATGTACCTGGTCGTCTACGGGCTGCGGAACCAAGGCCTTACCGACGAACTCGCCGGCGTGTTCTCTGCCATCAGCAACAACGGTGTGCTCATCACCGCACTTGGGGTCGGCGTCATCGTCGCGGTCCTCGCCTCCCTGATGAACAACATGCCCACCGTTCTCATCGCCTCCCTCGCCATCGGCGCAGCGGGAGCCACCGGCCTGACGCAGGAAGCGATGATCTACGCCAACGTCATCGGCTCCGACCTCGGCCCGAAGATCACGCCGATCGGCAGCCTCGCGACGCTGTTGTGGCTGCACGTCCTGGATCGTAAGGGCATCCACATCGGTTGGGGCCAGTACTTCCGCACCGGCATCGTCCTGACCATCCCGGTCCTGGTCATCACCCTTCTGGCCCTCGCTGGCTGGCTCAGCGTCGTCGGGGTCTGAGGAGGGAAGCTACTCCGTAGACACCTTCACCGAGGATCACGGTGTAGTGAGCGGCGCGAAGGTCTTCCCGTCATCACGTGAGACCTCAATTCCTTCGGCGGTGGCTACCCAGATGCGGTGGCCGTCATTGTCGGTCTGCGCCGCGGCGATCGCCGCAGGTTCTCCTTCAATGGCACCGCCTCTTTTCCAGGTGAGACCGGCATCAGCGCTGATGTGAATTGTTCCGTCAGGGGTGACACCGACCGCTGTCTCACCGGCGAAGGTCGTGAAGATCAGCAAGGGCGCGGTCGCAACGGGCGCCCACGTGGTTCCGCTGTCCTCGGACCGGTAGAGGCCTTTTTCGGTGGTAGCCAAGACGGTGTTGTTGCCGGCGCCGGCGAGGCTGTAGGCGGGCACGTTGTCAGCTGTGACGGTCCAGGTGCGACCGTCGGGGCTGGTGATGATCTGTCCGTCATGCCCGATGAGTCCGTCGCTGGTTGCGGCGAGGGCATGAAAGTCCGTCTCGCCCTGCCGTGACACGGGTTCCCAGGTGCGGCCGTCATCAGTGCTGGTGATGAGACCGACAGGGTCGGGGAGATCCGTGCCGGGTCCTGGATGACCCGAGGCGTAGAGGGTGCCGTCGCTGGTGCTGGTGAATCCCATGAGGTCGATCGTCGGGCCGACCTGTCGGGCCGGCAAATGGGTGACGTCGAAGAGTCCGTCGTGGGTGGCGAGCAGGATGCGATTGGTACCAGGGTCGACGCTCATGCCATGAATGTGACCGGACGGGTAGCCCGCCGCTGGCGCGGGCGCCGCCGGTGCATCCGCTGGTGTGTCCAGGGAGGTCGAGACTGGGGTGGCGCAGGCGCCGAGCACCACGGCGAGGGCGGCGATCGAGCCAAGGTGTGCGACGCGGGACAGGGGTGAAGACAACAGGCAGTCCTTACGGGGAGTGTCGAGAAGAAGCAGGTGATCCAGGAACGGTCGCTGAGTAACCGACCGGCGGATCGAGGGCTCGGTGAGTGGCCGGAACGGTGCCGGTATGGAGGGGACGGGGCCCCCACACCGGCACCTGTCAGAGAGCAATCACAGCCCTTGGACGCGGTCCTTACGGAGCGGGTCCAAGGGGTGGATTGCGTGGTGTTGCTGGCGCGAGGTCAGAGGCCCGCGAGGAGCTCCTTCATCTCGTCGATGTCGGCTTGCTGGGTGGTGACGATGGTTTCCGCCAGTTCGATCGCTTCAGGGCTTTCGCCGTTCTCGATCTCGGTGTGCGCCATGTCGATCGCGCCCTCGTGGTGGGCTGTCATGGACTCCAGGAACATGCGCGATGCTTCGGTGCCTTCGGCGGATTCGAGGTCGGACATCTGGTCCTCGCTCATCATTCCCTCCATGCTGCCCATGGATCCAGACTCGGATCCCATGTCGCCCATGTCGTGGCCTTCCATGCCGCCTTCGGGCTCCATGGGCTCACCCCAGGCCTCGAGCCAACCGGTCATGGTCTCGATCTCGGGGCCTTGGGCATCCTTGATCTTCGTTGCGAGGTTGATGGTGTCGGAACTGATGCCGTCCTTGGCGAGCATCATGTCGCTCATCTCCACGGCCTGCTTGTGATGGGGAATCATCATCTGCGCGAACATCACGTCCGCGTCGTTGTGCTCCTCAGACACAGCCTCCGAGCCGGGGGTCGCTGACGCGTCAGCGGACGCTTCAGCGGCTGCGCTTGAGGCAGGAGCAGCAGATTCGGTGCTGGTCGTGCTGGTGCTGGTGCTGGTGCCCGAGTCTGTGCCGCAGGCGGAGAGGGTGAGGGCCGTGGCGAGGCTCAGGGCGGCAATGGAGAGGTAACGCTTCATGATGGTCAGATCCTTCAGAGCTCACAGTGGGTGTTGTGTCAGTCGCTCACCCCGGACAGGGCCAAGGGGCGAGGCAGTGCCGGCCACGCCGTCGGACCGGGTCGATTCAGGTCGAAACGTCGAGGGTGCGGACACGCGAAATAACTGGGCCTGCCACCGGTCATGCCGGGGTGCAGGCCGCGGATTCTACGTGCGACTGATGCAGAGTTGAGTCAGTGAAGGGGTGGGAGCTGGTCGGGATGCCCAGCACGCCGGGGGTGGTCCGCGACGCAGCAGCGAGGACGTGAGGGCTCGCCGGGTCCGGGTGAGGAGCCAGGCGATACCGACGAGGACCATGGCCAGCACACACATGCTCAGCGCCATCTCGTCCGCGCAGTCCGCACCGCACCCTGCGAGCACTCCCTGATCGGTCTGATCACCGGCCAACTGCGTCAGCGCGGGCAACAGCTGCGTCGCCGAATGGTCATGTGCATGGCCGGCAGAGGCCGCTGAAGACCCTGCTGAAGACCCTGCTGCAGAGGCGGGGTGGGCGGGGGTGGAGCTGACCGTCGTGTTGCCCACCGTCGGGGTGATAGCGCTGTGGTGGGTTGTTGCCCCGTGTCCACCCATCCAAACGTGCATGGCGAGGATCCCGACGATCACAGCTGTCATACCGACGAATGAGAGCAGGGCAGCAAGCAGGGAAGTCAGGGGCGTGCGGAGCGGTGCGAGAGGACGCGGTCCGTAGCTGATTCCAGCTCTCACCACTCTCACCGTCCTTCCCTTGTTGCTGTCGTTGCTGTCGTGGCTGTGCTTCACGCGGCTTCCCGACATATACGGCGATGTAGGGGTGGCCGAGCGACGCCGGAAGGTTCCGCCTTCATGCCTGGGCATCCAGCCTAACCAGTGCCGCTACGAGCACCCAACCTGATCAACGAACAGATCGTCGAGCAGGCTCGATCCTCCAGTGGGCTACCTCAAAGCGGCGGCGATCTCAGTCCGAGCTGACCCGTTCCGGGCTGAGGTCGATCCGGCGCAGCAGCTGCGCGTTCAGCGCCACCACGATCGTCGACACACTCATCAGGACTGCGCCGGCGGCGGGGGAGAGCAGGATCCCCGCGAACGCCAGCACCCCTGCGGCCAAGGGGACAGCGAGCACGTTGTACCCGGTGGCCCAGATCAGGTTCTGAATCATCGTGCGGTAGCTCGCCCGGGACAGGTCGATCAGAGCCAGTACCGCCCTCGGGTCATTCCCGGCCAGGACCACGCCCGCCGACTCCATGGCCACGTCCGTGCCGGCACCGATAGCGATGCCGACCTCGGCGCTGGCCAGGGCAGGGGCGTCGTTCACGCCGTCGCCGACCATCGCGACTTTCAAGCCGCGGGCCTGCAGCTCCGTGACCTTGGTGTCCTTGTCCTGCGGCAGGACGTCCGCGAACACCTCATCGATCCCTAGTTCCTTGCCGACGATGTCGGCGACCTGGCGTGCGTCACCGGTGATCATCGCTACTTTCACCCCGCGGGCCTGCAGCGCCATCACCGCTGCCCGGGATTCTTCGCGGACTTCGTCCTCGAGCCTGACCGCGCCGATGACCGAGCCTCCCCGGATGATGTGGAGCACAGAGGCACCACGGCCCACCCATTCCTGCACCGTCCCAGCAATATCTGCGGGGGTGGTGAGGCCGAGCTTTGCGAGCATGTTCGGTCCACCGACGGCCACCTGGTGGCCATTGACGGTTGCCCGGACACCGCGCCCGGTCATGGAACTGAATCCGGTCCCGGTGTAGGAGAGTTCCGCCGCGGCGGGGTTGGTGTGTGCTGCGGTGACGATGGCGCGAGCGACCGGGTGTTCACTGTCGGCTTCCGCTGCTCGGGCCAGGGCCAGGAGTTCAGCCTCGGTGACACCGGTGATGGTGGTGGTTGCGGTGACTGCGTGTTTGCCCTCGGTGAGGGTGCCGGTCTTGTCGAACAGGACGACGTCGATGGTCCGCATGCGTTCCAGGGCGATCCGGTTCTTGATCAGGACCCCCGCCTTCGCGGCGCGCTCGGTCGAGATGGCGATGACCAGGGGGATTGCCAGTCCGAGGGCGTGGGGGCAGGCGATTACCAGGACGGTGACGGTGCGGATCACCGCATCATCCGGGCTGCCGAGGAGCATCCACGCGATGAAGGTCAGGATGCCGGCGCCGAGTGCGAAGTAGAACAGCAGTGCCGCGGCCCGGTCCGCGAGAGCCTGAGCCCTCGAGGAGGACGCCTGGGCTTCGGCGACCAGACGCTGGATCCCGGCCAGAGTGGTCTCGGACCCGACGGCGTTCACTTGTACGCGGACTGCGTTATCTGTGGCGACCGTGCCGGCGACGACGGTCTCGCCGATGGAGCGGGAAACAGTGCGTGATTCGCCGGTGATCATCGACTCGTCAAACTCGGCGACACCGTCGACGATCTGCCCGTCCGCGGGAACCCGGGCACCAGAGCGTACGAGCACGACATCACCGACGACCAAGGCATTGACGGGCACGGTTTCGACGCCTGTTTCGGCGCCCGTGCCGGTCACTCTGTCGGCCTCGTCCGGGAGCAGTGCTGCCAGGGCGTCCAGGGCGCCGGCGGCGGAGCCGAGGGCCCGCATCTCCATCCAGTGACCGAGGAGCATGATGACGACCAGCAGGGCGAGCTCCCACCAGAAGTCCAGGTCGAAACCACCAATGCCAAGGGTCGTGGTCCAGGAGGCGATGAACGCGACGCTGATCGCCATCGCGATCAGCAGCATCATGCCCGGCTGTCGGGACTTCAGCTCTGTCACACCGCCTGTGAGGAACGGGGCACCGCCGTAAACAAAGATGACCGTGCCAAGGATCGGAGCGATCCACGTCGAGCCGGGGAACTCCGGCGGCAGGTACCCCAGGAGCATGGTGAACATGTGGCTGAAAGCGACCACGGGAACCGCGAGGACCAGGTTGATCCAGAACCGGTTCTTGAACATCGCCGTCGAGTGCCCGGCGTGCTCCCCGTGCGAATGAACCTGATGATCCTCATCCGCGCCATGACGCGCCCCGCGACCCTTGCCGCGCGCGTGCCCGCTGTGATCCGCAGGATGGCTGAAGTCGTTGCGTTGATCGGGATGCTCCTTGGCGGAGATCGCCGAATGGGCATGGCTTTCGGGCATCGCCTGGCCGTGCGTCGATTCCGGTTCGGCCGGGTGGTGCTGCTGGTTGTTGATGTTCTGGTTCTTGCTCATGATGGCTCTTTCTCCGGCCCCTTCGAGGGGAGGGGTGCCCGTGCCTCTGCCGGTCGGCTCAGGCGGTCATGAGCTGGTAGCCGGCCTTCTCGACGGCGTCCTGAACGGATGACGCATCGAGGGGCTGGTTGCTGGTGACACTGACGGTTGAAACTCCGCCAGGAACGAGAGCGATCTGGACGGTGTCTACGCCCTCCAGGGCGCCGATGGCGCTGCTGACACGGCCTGCGCAGGAGCCACATGTCAGGCCGGTCACCGCAAAGTCCGCCGACACGGTGCCCTCAGTCGCCGGCAACGCTGCGGTGGCCTGCCGGGGCGCGCAGCACCCACACGACCCTGCTGTAGCGGAGTTCGCGTCGGAGTTCTGGGTTCCGCTGATGTCGGTGAGGTTTATCGGGGTCCTGACAGTCTCAGTCATGGGGTCTCCCGCAATCGGTGAGCCGCCAAGTGTTGAGGTAGCCGCACTGAAAGAATGAGCGAGCCTCGAGTGAGTGCTGGTGAGGCCCGGTTCACATCAAGCGGTGCAGTTGGCCTGTACGGCGTTCGTCCCGAGGGGCTGGGAGACCACCTTCTGAGGTAGCACCGAATTTATACCCCCCAGGGGTATCGGTCAAGGTGCTGTGCATCACACCTCGTCTTGGGTGTTCTCGGGGAGTGTTCATGGCATTACGCCGGGCACCCACTCCCGTGCAGAATGCCGAGCGTTGCCGCTGCACCCCCTCGTGACTCGCCGTTGGCAGGGACGGGGGAACCAAGGATCCACCGGGCCATCGCAGGCGCTCCAGACGCCCTTGCGGCAACGACCTTCTGAATTGAGCCGGTCCCATGGCCTCCGTGCCAAGGACCTGCAGGAGCGTCCGCGCCTGCAGGGACAGCACGCGGGACCGGGAGGACGGCCGGATGACTGCCATCCGATACCGACAGCTCACCCGCAGGCAGGGGAAGGGCAATCACCATGACCCGTACGTCCATTCCGGCGAGCCATCGCCGCCGTCACCCACTACGTCGCCCTCGAGGTCTCTCGTACTCCGCGAAGACCAGCGCCGTCGCGGTCGGTAAGCCCGCGATCATCGCAGCCAGGACGGTGACCAGCGACCATCGGCCGTCCGTCGGGGCCGATCCGGCGGTGCGGGGGACGCGCGGATCCCGCTCCAGCCAGAGGTCACGCTGGCGTGCTGCATCGCACGGGCCCCAACGCCGGAGCAGCAGGCGGTCCGTCCCGAGGATGACCGCCCCTGCGTCAGCGCCCATCGGAGCCGGCGGTGACCGACCGGACCATCGGTGGCACGATCGGTAGGGGCGTCCGCCGGAAGGGACGAACCACCAGGGTCAGTCTCCGCTCGGCGGGGAGTAGAGCTGCAGGTCGTTCCCCTCGCTGTCCTTGAAGGGGAGGATGCGCCCCCACGGGTACTCGCTGATCTCGCCCTCGATGGACGCGCCACCGCGGCCGGAGATCTGCTCGAGTTCGTCCTCGATGGATCCCTCGGGCTGAAGGCTGATCACGGCTCCGCCGCCGGATCCCTTGTGCGTGTTCTCCCGGGCGTTGAGTCCGATGGTCATGCCGCCGGCGTCGATCTCGGACCAGTCGGTGTCCTGCATCCGGACGTCGAACCCGAGCGTGTCGCGGTAGAACGCGACGGCGCGCTGCATGTCCTCCACCGGTACCCAGACTGTTGCTACTCCCTTGGCCATGATGTTCCTCTCGCGGACGCCGACCGGCTGTCCCTCGGGTGTCGGGGATCGGTTCTGATTCCCGCCTCCGACGCTACCGAGGGGGCCGGGGCCGCGAGGGCCGTTCCGTGAGCCTTGACGCCGAGCAGGGCATGCTCTCCGCGAGCGGGTATCAGCTCAGCGGGGCCGAGCCGCTGCGTGCTTGCGGGCGAGCTCGGCCAGGGTGTCGTCCACGCCGTCGTCCTGGAACGCGCCGAACTTCCGCTCCGCCGCGGTGCGGAGGAGGAAATCGGCGATCGCCGGATTCTTGGGCAGCAGCGAGCCGTGGAGGTAGCTGGCCACGATGTTGCGGTGCCGCGCGCCCTCGTGGCTCTCCTCGGCGTTGTTGCCCGCCCCCTTGGTGACCGTGGCGAGCGGCTTCAGCCCCTCTCCGAGGAACGTCTGCCCGCTGTGGTTCTCGTACCCGTGGATCTGTCCGAACTCCTCGCTCTCGGCCACCACGTTGCCGATGAGGCGCTCGGTACCCCCGCGGGTCTCGAGGTCCAGCACCCCGATCCCGGGGATGACCGTTCCCTCGTGCGTCCGGAACTCGTTGCCGAAGAGCTGGTACAGCCCGCAGATCAGCAGCATCGGTGTGCCGTCCTCGGCCAGTTCGCGGAGCCTCGGCGCGATCGCCTGCAGATCGTCCTGGATGACCACCTGCCCGCTGTCCTGGCCGCCGCCGCCCACGATGAGGTCGACGTCCTCGGGGAAGGAGTCACCCACGTTGTGCTCGAGGATCTCCGCACCGTAGCCACGCCAGGCGAGCCGCTGCTTCAGCACGAGGACGTTGCCGTAGTCGCCGTAGATGTTCATCTCCCGCGGGTACAGCTGCAGGATCCGCAGCGAGCCCTTCGCGGGATCGGCGGGGGCCTCGCTGAGGGCGGCGGCGGATGGGACGTCGGTCATCAGGAGACCACCTCGACCTTCGTGATCCTGGAGAGTTCGCGGCGTACCGCGAGCATGGCCGTGTACGTGCAGAAGATGCGCTTGGGACGGCCCTGGGAGCCGCTGATGAACTGCTTCAGGGCGTCCGTGATGTCCGGCTCGACGGCGCCCACCCGGACGTCGTCGTACGTGAGCCGCAGCGCCATGTCGTAGGCGCGGACGCCGCTCACCATCTCCACGCCGCCCAGGCCGAGCGAGTCGAAGTCGACGTCCCACAGCCAGGACATGTCCCGGCCGTCGGCGTAGTTGTCGTTGATGGCGATCATCGTCGCGCACCCCGCGGGGTCGAAGGACGTGAGGCCCAGGCGGAACCCGCTCGGGTTCTTCACGAGCACCAGCTCGAGGGCCTGTCCGTCCACCACGAGGCTCTCGCCGCGGCCGAATGCGGGTTCGACGGCGGCGAGGGACTCGAAGAGTCGGTCGGTGTCCGCGGCGGTACCGAGTACAGCTCGAGCCGCGGCGAGCGCGGCTGCCGCGTTGAAGATGTTGTACACGCCCCGCAGGCGGAGGTCCGTGCGGGTTCGGACCCCGTCCACCTCGAACTGCGCCGAGGCGCCGTCCACCGAGCGGAGGACGACGTCGGCCGGGAGCGCGGACGCCGGCGCCGTGCCCTCGGCACCGCGTAGTTCGTCGTCGTTCGGGAACGTGCTGCGGAGCGAGGCGTCGAGGCCGAAGTAGGTGACGGCGGCACCGGTCACCGAGGAGGCGATCCCTGCGACGCGGGGGTCCTCGCGGTTGAGCACCACCGTGCCGGTGGTCGCCATCGCGATGCGCTCGAGCAGCCGCGTGGTCGCGTCGATCTCGCCGAAGCGGTCCAGCTGGTCGCGCAGCACGTTGAGCAGGAGCGAGTAGCGGGGCGGGACGAGTTTCACGAAGTGCACCGCGTGCGCCTCGTCGAGTTCCAGGACGGCGACGTCGGCCGTCAGGCGGCCGCGCCAGTCCACCGCGCCCAGCAGGGCTGCCGCGACGCCTCGGGTGAAGTTGCTGCCGGTGCGGTTCGTGAAGACCGTCAGGCCCTGACCCTCGAGCAGTTCCACCACCATCTTGGTGGTCGTCGTCTTGCCGTTCGTCCCGCTGATGACCACGACGCCGCGGGGCACCGTCGAGAGTGCGCGGCCCATGAAGGCGGGGTCGAGGCGCTCGACCACGAGGCCCGGGAAGGCGGAGCCGCCGCCGCGCAGGCGGGAGGCGAACCGCACGGCCTTGCCCAGGAGGACCGGAAGGGGATTCATGCGTCAAAACTATCGCAGTCACCGGCGTCGGACCGGCATGCGCGGCGCGGGACCGCGGGCCCGGGCGACCTAGACTTGCCTGATGACGTCGTCCCTCCCCGTGCTGTCCCCTGCGGAGATCGTGCCGTCCCCGGCAGGTCGCTCCGTCCGTGTGGGGGAGGAGCGAACTCCCGGACCCGCGCCGTCGTCGGGGCTGGAGTCCGGGTCGGAGCCCGGCCGCCGCGCCGTCGTCGTGGGAGTGCTCGCGGTGCAGGGCGACGTGCGCGAACACGTGGCGACGCTCGCATCGCTGGGCGCCCGGGCCATCCCCGTACGGCGGCCGTCCGAGCTCGAGGCGATCGACGGCCTGATCATCCCGGGCGGCGAGTCGACCACCATCGACAAGCTCACCCGGACGTTCGGGCTGGCGGGGCCCCTGCGCGAACTGATCCGTCAGGGCCTGCCCGTCTACGGTTCCTGCGCCGGCATGATCATGCTCTCCGACGTCGTCGCGGACCCCTCGCTCGACCGGGAGGGGAACCCCCAGCACACCCTCGGTGGACTGGACATCGTGGTGCGGAGGAACGCCTTCGGCCGCCAGCGCGAGTCCTTCGAGACGGACCTCGCCTTCGAGGGCCTCGCCGCGACGGACCGATCGGCTGCGACCGAGCCCGTGCGCGCCGTGTTCATCCGCGCGCCGTGGGTGGAGCAGGTGGGGCCGGCCGTGCAGGTCCTCGCCCAGGTACCGGCCGCGCCCACCCCTCCCGCTGCGTCGGCGGATCGGCCCTCACACCCCGTACACGACAGTGCGGGGAACGACGTCGCCGGGCCCGGCTCGGCGCCCGAACGCGCCGCTAGGATTGTCGCAGTGCGTTCTGGCACCCTGCTGGCCACGAGCTTCCACCCGGAGGTCACCGGCGAGCGGCGGGTCCATGAACTTTTCATCCGGATGATCAGAGGAGAAGCGTAAGCATGTCGGGCCACTCCAAATGGGCAACAACCAAGCACAAGAAGGCCGCGATCGACGCCAAGCGCGCGAAGTCCTTCGCCAAGCTGATCAAGAACATCGAGGTCGCGGCGCGTGCGGGCGGCGCGGACATGGCGGGCAACCCCGGCCTCGAGCTGGCTGTCTCCAAGGCCAAGAAGACGTCGGTTCCCATCGACAACATCAACCGCGCGGTCAAGCGCGGAGCGGGCCTGCTCGGCGAGGCCGTCGACTACCAGACGATCATGTACGAGGCGCGCGGACCCCAGGGCTCGGCCCTGCTGATCGAGTGCCTCACGGACAACAAGAACCGGGCCGCCTCCGAGGTGCGCCTCGGCATCTCCCGCAATGGCGGCACGATCGCCGACCCGGGCTCCGTGGCGTACCTGTTCACACGCAAGGGTGTCGTGACGCTGCCGAAGAACGGTCTCACCGAGGACGAACTGCTGATGTCCGTCCTCGACGCCGGCGCCGACGAGGTGAAGGAATCGGCCGACTCGTTCGAGATCGTCTCCGAGCCCCAGGACCTGCGCGCCGTGGTCGCCGCGCTGGACGAGAGCAGCATCGAGTACGAGACCGACGACGTCGAGTTCGTCCCCTCCATGCAGGTGGACCTCGACGCGGACGGTGCGCGCACGTTCCTCAAGCTCGTGGACGCACTCGAGGAGCTCGACGACGTCCAGAACGTCTACTTCAACGCGCACCTCCCCGACGACGTGCTCGCCGAGCTCGAGGACGACTGACATCGAGGCCTTCCCCGTGATGCGCGCGGCCGCCGCGGCTCTCACGACCCGGGACCTGCCGTGACGTACCGGGTCATGGGCGTGGATCCGGGACTGACGCGCTGCGGGCTCGCGGTCGTCGACGTCGAACCGAACCGGCGCTCCACCCTCGTGGCCGTGGGTGTGGTGGGGACGGAAGCGCACCGGAGCCTCGACGAGCGGCTGCTCGTCATCTCCGAGGCGGTGGACCTGTGGCTCGATCTCCACAAGCCGCACGCGCTCGCGGTCGAGCGTGTGTTCAGCCAGTTGAACGTCAGCACCGTCATGGGCACCGCGCAGGCCTCCGGCGTCGTCATCGTGTCCGCTGCGCGCCGCGGCGTGCCTGTCGCCCTGCACACTCCCACCGAGGTCAAGGCGGCCGTGACCGGTAACGGTCAGGCCGACAAGGCGGCGGTGACCAAGATGGTGACGAAGATCCTGCGCCTCGACACGCCGCCCCGACCCGCGGACGCGGCGGACGCCCTGGCACTCGCCATCACGCACGCGTGGCGCCGTGGCGTCAGCGGCGTGAGTGCGGGCGCGGGTGCCGTCGCGACCGGGGGAGCCAGGAGCGGCGGCGCCGCGATCACACCGGCGCAGCGCCTCTGGGCCGAGGCGGAAGCCCGCGCCCGACGTCGGTGACGGACGCCTGCTCGCGAACTGGCCCGGGAATCGGCCCGGGAATCGGCCTTGCACCCTGATCGAGCGACGGCGCGCGGGTCGCTCGAGCGCCCGCACGCCGCCCGCGTCGGTGTGGCGGCTCGACCGGCGGCACCCCGGCCGGTACCGTTCTGCAATAGAACGTATCTTCGAAGGCAGCGGTGCGGTCAGCCGCCCGTGGACCGTCGGTACGTCAGCGCCCTCTTCACCTCCCGTCCCTCCGCCCCCCTGGAGCACCCCATGATCAGTTCCCTCCGCGGGACAGTGACCCACGTCGGTCTGCACTCCGCCGTGATCGACGTCAACGGTTTCGGCATGCAGGTTCAGGCCACGCCGCAGACCCTCTCCGGCTTGCGCGCGGGGGAGCAGGCCACGGTGGCCACGGCGATGATCGTCCGCGAGGACTCGATGACGCTCTTCGGGTTCGAGGACGCGGAGCAGCGCGAGGTCTTCGAGACCCTCCTTGCCGTCAGCGGCGTCGGACCGCGCCTGGCGCTGGCCGTGCTCGCGGTGCACACACCGGAGGCCATCCGCGTCGCGGCGTCGGCCGGGGATGACAAGGCCTTCAGCAAGGTACCCGGCATCGGCCCGAAGGGAGCCCGTCGGATCGTGCTCGAGCTCGCCGGGAAGCTCGTACCGCTCGACTCGGCGCCGGGCGTCCCCCTGACGACGTGGCAGGGTCAGGTCCTCACCGCCATGATGGGCCTCGGCTGGTCCGAGAAGGACGCCGGCGCGGCCATCGACGCCGCCGTCGCCGACGCGCCCGAGGTCGCGGCGACCGGTGACGTGGGCCAGATCCTCAAACTCACCCTCCGCCGGCTCGGGCAGGACGGCGCCCGGAGCTCGGCCCGCACGAGGTCGGCCGGGACGCGCGGATCCGGTGCCCCGACGAGGACGACGGTGGGCTCGTGACGGACCGGCACCCGGACCACCAGCCCGACGACGTCCCCCTGGTCGCGGCCTCCGCCGACCCCGAGGACCGCGCGGTCGAGGCCGCGCTCCGGCCGAAGAACCTCGACGACTTCGTGGGGCAGAAGCGGGTGCGGCGCCAGCTCTCCCTGATGCTCGAGGCCTCCCGGATGCGCGGGCGCAGCGCGGACCACGTGCTGCTGTCGGGGCCACCCGGACTCGGCAAGACGACGCTCGCCATGATCATCGCCGCGGAGATGAACGCGCCGCTGCGCATCACCTCCGGCCCCGCCATCCAGCACGCCGGCGACCTCGCCGCCGTCCTCTCCTCGCTGACCGAGGGGGAGGTGCTCTTCCTCGACGAGATCCACCGCATGTCCCGCCCGGCCGAGGAGATGCTCTACATGGCCATGGAGGATTTCCGCGTCGACATCATCGTGGGCAAGGGCCCGGGGGCCACCGCCATCCCGCTGGAACTCCCTCCGTTCACCCTCGTGGGCGCCACCACCCGGGCCGGACTGCTGCCCGGACCGCTCAGGGACCGTTTCGGCTTCACCGGGCACCTCGAGTTCTACTCCACGGAGGAACTCGAACTCGTGCTGCGGCGGTCGGCCATGCTGATGGACATGAAAGTCAACTCGGTCGCGTTCGCGGAGGTCGCCGGCCGCTCGCGTGGCACACCGCGTATCGCGAACCGCCTGCTGCGCCGTGTCCGCGACTGGGCCCTCGTGCACGGCGAGGAACTCATCGACGCGCGGGCGGCCGGCGCGGCACTCGACATGTACGAGGTGGACGCACGGGGCCTGGATCGCCTCGACCGGGCGGTGCTGACCGCCCTGATCACCAAGTTCAACGGAGGTCCGGTGGGACTCTCCACCCTCGCGATCGCCGTGGGCGAGGAGCCCGAGACGGTGGAGACGGTCGCGGAGCCCTACCTCGTGCGGGAGGGGATGCTCGGACGCACCCCACGCGGCAGGATCGCCACCGCTGCGGCGTGGCAGCACCTCGGCCTGGTCATGCCTCCACACGTCGCGGCGGCCATGCCCGAGGACCTGTTCTCGGTGGCTCCGGAAGACCTCCTCGGCAGCGAATCGGCCCTTGACAGCTGGGCGAAGCCCGAGTCCTGACGTCGGGACGCCCGGTATTCACCTTTACACTGGTGTCTCACGAACGTGTGCCGGCCCACATCCACGCCGTCCACACCCAGTCCCAGGATCGGAACCCCACGTGCTCGCTGCTGTAGTCGCCCAGACCGCCTCCGGAGAAGCCCCTCCGTTCGACATCTTCAGCCTGCTGCTGCCGCTGGCCCTCGCCTTTCTCCTCTTCACCATGTTCCGGCGCCAACGCAAGGCCCAGCAGCAGGTGAAGGAGATGCGGACGCAGATGGAGCCGGGCACCGAGGTCATGACCCAGTTCGGGCTCTACGGCACCATCGTGTCGATCGACCAGGAGAACAACAAGGCCGTGCTCGAGCTGTCGCCGGGAACGTTCGCGACGGTGCACACGCAGGCTCTCTCCAAGGTGGTGCTGCAGGAGACCGCCGCCGCTTCCGCGGACGACGTCGACCACACCGCGACCGCTGACGACGCCACCGCGCACGAGCTCGGCTCCTCGTCGGTCCCCGACGACGCCTCCTCGATCGACGACATCGACCGCTCCGCCCCGGCCGGGTCCACGGGGTCCACCGGTACGACCGCGGGCGGTTCCACCGCCGCTACATCCACCGGCGCGGCCGGCCTGCCCGACCAGGACCGCGAGGGGCGCGACCCGCTGGGTCCGAACGACCCCCCGGTCAAGCGCGACAACTAGCATGTCCAGGGGCGCGGACAGCGTGCTGCGCCCGTCGAAGGACCGAACCGGCGCCATGACGCGCGCCTCAGCATAAGGACACCCCACCATGCCTCGTACCGGCCCCGGGACGGCAGCCAAGCGGACACTAGTCTGGCTGGGTGCATTGACAGCACTGCTCGCGATCCTCCTCGGAGCGGGCTCCTACTGGAGCACCGCGAGTTGGAGCCCGCGCCTCGCCCTCGACCTCGAGGGTGGCACGCAGATGATCCTCGCCCCCCGCGTGCAGGACGGCAGCGAGATCACCCCCGAGCAGCTGGACCAGGCCGTGGAGATCATCCGGCAGCGCGTCGACGGATCGGGCGTCTCCGAGGCCGAGATCAACACGCAGTCCGGCCAGAACGTGATCGTCTCGCTGCCGGGCACTCCGGATCCCGAGACGCGCGATCTCATCCAGGCCTCGGCGCAGATGGAGTTCCGGCCGGTCCTGGCCGGCGGTCCCGGTCAGGCCGCGCCGGCCGATCCGCCCGTCGCGGAGGACGCACTCCCGCAGCCGGCCGCAGAGCCGCAGAACGCCAGCGACCCGAACTGGATCACCCCGGAGCTGTACCGGGAATTCGAGGCCCTCGACTGCCTCGACCCTGCCTCCCTGGAGCCCGCGGAGGAGCCTGCCCCCGCCGATCAGCCGCTCGTCGCGTGCGAACCGGACACCCAGGGCAAATACATCCTCGGTCCCGTGGAAGTGCCCGGCACGGACATCTCCTCGGCGAGCTTCGGCCTGCAGCGCGGCTCGCAGGGCCAGTCGCTCAACACCTGGGCGGTGAACATCGACTTCAACGACGAAGGCACGGAGATCTTCCGCGAGGTCACCGAGCGCCTGTACGCGATCGGTCGGGGTGATCCCCGCAACCAGTTCGCCATCGTCCTGGACGGCCGGATCGTCTCCGCGCCGACCACGAACGTCGTCATCCCGGACGGTAACCCGCAGATCAGCGGCAACTTCACCGAGGAATCCGCAGCGGCCCTCGCGGAGCAGCTGAAGTACGGGGCCCTGCCGATCAGTTTCGAGATCCAGAGCGAGCAGCAGATCTCCGCCACCCTGGGCGCGGACCAGCTGAGGCTCGGCCTGATCGCGGGTCTGATCGGGCTCGGCCTCGTCGCCGTGTACTCGATGTTCCAGTACCGCCTGCTGGGCCTCGTCACCATCGCCTCGCTCGTCGTTGCAGGTGTCCTGACGTACCTCGCCATCTGCATCCTCGGCTGGACGGAGAACTACCGTCTCTCGCTCGCCGGTGTGGCGGGGTTGATCGTCGCCATCGGACAGACGGCCGACTCCTTCATCGTCTACTTCGAACGTATCCGTGACGAACTGCGCGACGGGCGCGGTCTGGTGTCGGCGGTCGAGAACGGCTGGCGACGCGCCAAGCGCACGGTCCTGGCCTCGAAGGCCGTGAACCTGCTGGCCGCACTGGTGCTCTACTTCGTCGCCGTCGGGAACGTCCGTGGCTTCGCGTTCACCCTCGGACTGACGGCGATCGCGGACCTCGTGGTCGTGTTCCTCTTCACGCACCCCGTCCTCAGGCTGCTGGCCAGGACGAAGTTCTTCGGCGAGGGCCACCCGTGGTCGGGGCTCGATCCGAGCCGCCTCGGTGGCATCCCGCTGTACCGCGGTGCCGGTCGCCTGCGCGATCCGGACGAGAAGCGGGTCGTCGTCACGCGTGCCCGTAACAAGAAGGCCGAGGCGGAGGCGGAACGTCGCATGACCATCGCCGAGCGTCGCCGCGCCGAGCAGCAGAAGTCGCTCGCCGGGCGCAGCGGTTCCGAGGAGCGTCTGGAACAGCCAACCGCCGCACGCACAGGCTCCACCGTCGCCGGGCGTACCGGTTCCTCCCAGAAAGAGACCCACGAATGAGCCGCACCAGCTTCGCCACCTTCGGCAACGAGCTGTACTCGGGGAAGCGCTCCTACCCCTTCGTCGCCAAGCGCAACCTCTGGTTCCTGATCGCGGGGATCGCGGTGCTCATCTCGATCATCATCCCGGTGGTCAAGGGCGGCTTCAACCTCGGCATCGATTTCCGTGGAGGCTCCGAGTTCACCGTCTCGGCCACGGAGAACACCGACGTCGCGATCGGCGAGGGCGCGGTGACCGACGTCGTTCCCGACGCCGTCCCGAGGGTCACCAACATCGCCGCGGACACCATGCGAGTCCAGACCGAGCGCCTCACCGACGACCAGACGCTCAGCGTCCGCGACAACCTCGTGAGTGGGTACGGCGTCTCGGAGGATCAGGTCACCTCCAGCTTCGTCGGACCGACCTGGGGCGAGGACGTCAGCCGCCAGGCGCTGATCGGCTTCGGTGCGTTCGTCCTGCTCGCCGCCATCTTCATGGCCATCTACTTCCGCACGTGGAAGATGTCCCTGGCCGCGATGGCCGCGCTCGTGGTGGTCATGGTGGTCACCGCCGGGCTGTACTCGCTGAGCGACTTCGAGGTCACACCGTCCGCCATCATCGGGTTCCTGACCATCCTCAGCTACGCGCTCTACGACACCGTGGTGGTGTTCGACAAGATCCGGGAGAACACAGCGGACGTGACCATCTCCACCAAGCGGACGTTCGCGGAGCAGGTCAATCTCGCGGTGAACCAGACGCTCGTCCGGTCCATCAACACCTCGGTCGTCGCGATCCTCCCCGTGGCCTCCATCCTGTTCATCGGTGCTTTCCTCCTCGGCGCCGGAACGCTCCAGGACCTGTCCCTCGCGTTGTTCATCGGGATCATCCTCGGGACACTGGGCACCATCTTCATCGCCGCCCCGCTGTACGCCGCTCTGCGGCTCAACGAACCGGAGCTGCGCAAGCAGGAGAAGAAGGTGCAGAACCGCCGGTCACTCGAGGAGGCATCGGTCTGAGTCGGAGGAGCCGCGGAGAACGCCCGCTCCTCCGCGGCTAGACTTGTCACCGGCGCTCTCCGCACGGCGGATGAGTGCCTCGCAACCCTGGATCGAGACCGAGGAACGTGCGCATGGCTGAAGCGGCGGAACCCGTCGATCGTCCGATGGACGGTCAGGACGCCGGCGCGCCAGCATCGGCGGGCAGGGTGGCCACGGACGCACCCCGGTCGCCCGAACCCTCCCGCGGGCTCGTGCAGCCCGAGACCCCGCCGTCGGCACGGCCTCTGCCGCCGGGCGACCAGGCGGCACCCGGTCGGCGCGGACGCACCAGGGCCCGCATCGCCCGCCTGACGGGGCGGGGATCGTCCGGGTACTCGCCCGTGCTGGAGCCGCTGCTGCGAACCGTCCGTGCGAACAACCCGAAAGAGGACCTGGACCTCATCCAGCGCGCCTACCTCGTCGCCGAGCGGAGCCACGAGGGGCAGAAGCGCAAGAGCGGTGACCCCTACATCACCCACCCCGTCGCGGTCGCCACGATCCTCGCCGAACTCGGCATGACCGGCACCACGCTCGCCGCCGCGCTGCTGCACGACACCGTCGAAGACACCTCCTACACGCTCGAGGAGCTCAAGCGCGACTTCGGCCCCGAGGTGGCCATGCTCGTGGACGGCGTCACGAAGCTGGACAAGGTGTCCTTCGGGGACGCCGCGCAGGCCGAGACGGTCCGCAAGATGGTCGTCGCCATGGCCAAGGACATCCGGGTCCTCGTCATCAAGCTGGCCGACCGCCTGCACAACGCGCGGACCTGGCGCTTCGTCTCGGCGGCCTCCTCTGCCAAGAAGGCCAGGGAGACGCTCGAGATCTTCGCGCCGCTGGCGCACCGCCTCGGCATGAACACCATCAAATGGGAGTTGGAGGATCTCTCCTTCGCCGCCCTGCACCCGAAGGTGTACGAGGAGATCGTCCGGATGGTGGGGGACAGGACCCCTGAGCGGGAGAAGCACCTCGGTCTGGTGCGCAACCAGGTCGAGGAGGACCTGCGGGCCGTGAAGATCAAGGCGACCATCACCGGCCGGCCGAAGCACTACTACTCGATCTACCAGAAGATGATCGTCCGCGGTAAGGACTTCGACGACATCCATGACCTCATGGGCGTGCGCGTCCTCGTGGACAGCGTCCGCGACTGCTATGCGACCCTCGGCTCCCTGCACTCGCGCTGGAACCCCCTGCCCGGGCGATTCAAGGACTACATCGCGATGCCCAAGTTCAACATGTACCAGTCGCTCCACACCACGGTCATCGGTCCGGGCGGCAAGCCGGTGGAGATCCAGATCCGCACCCACGACATGCACCGCCGGGCCGAGTACGGCGTGGCAGCGCATTGGAAGTACAAGAACGGCGGCAAGCAACTCGAGGCCCCCGACAACGGGGACATGGGCTGGCTGCGGAGCCTGGTCGACTGGCAGCAGGAGACCGCGGACCCCGACGAGTTCCTCGACTCCCTGCGGTTCGAGATCAACGCGCGCGAGGTCTTCGTCTTCACGCCCAAGGGCGAGGTCATGGCGCTCCCCGCCGGGTCGACGCCGGTCGACTTCGCCTACGCGGTCCATACCGAGGTGGGACACCGCACCATCGGTGCCCGGGTCAACGGGAAGCTGGTCCCGCTCAACAGCGAGCTGAACCACGGCGACTGGGTGGAGATCTTCACCTCCAAGGCCGAAGGGGCCGGGCCCAGCCAGGACTGGCAGGGCTTCGTCAAGAGCCCGCGGGCGCGCAACAAGATCCGCCAGTGGTTCACCAAGGAGCGCCGCGAGGAGGCGATCGACAAGGGCAAGGAGCTGCTGACGCGTGCCATGCGCAAGCAGAACCTGCCGCTCCAGCGCATGATGACGCACAGCGCGCTGATGTCGGTGGCCGAGGACCTCAAGCACCACGACATCTCCGCCCTCTATGCCGCCGTCGGGGACGGTCACACCTCCGCCCAGAACGTGATCGAGCACCTCGTGGCGCTCATGGGCGGGCACGAGGACGCCGAGGAGAAGATCGCCGAGACGGTGGTCCCCTCGCAGCCGCGACGCCCGAAGTTCTCCGACTCGGGCGTGACGGTCCGCGGAGTCGGGGACGTCTGGGTCAAGCTGGCGCGATGCTGCACCCCGGTACCGCCGGATCCGATCATCGGGTTCGTCACGCGCGGTTCCGGCGTGTCCGTGCACCGCAACGACTGCCGGAATGTCCAGGAGCTCCGGGACCAGCCCGACCGGATCGTCCCGGTCGACTGGGCTCCCACGCAGTCCAGCGTCTTCCTCGTGGAGATCCAGGTCGAGGCACTGGACCGCAAGAGCCTGCTCTCCGACGTGACGAGCGTCCTCGCGGAGAACCACGTGAACATCCTCGCGGCCAACGTGAACACCTCCTCGGATCGCGTGGCGATGTCGCGCTTCGCCTTCGAGATGGGCGATCCGAAGTACCTCAATCACATCCTCAGCGCGGTGCGGCGCATCGACGGCGTGTTCGACGTCTACCGCACCACGGGGTCGCAGCGGCGCTCCTGACGTCCTCCTGCATGGACGCTCCCTTCACCTCGGCGCGCTCCTTGCCTGTTCCGGTTCTTGTGCCCGCCGCAGACGGGTCAGCGCGCGGGTCTTCCCCGGCACACGGACGGCGGTGACCAGTGCGGCTTCGACGAGCCGCAGGGGGCAGTCCAGCTCGCGAGCGTCGCCGATCGCCCGCAGGATGGGCACGGCATCCCGGTCCTCACCGTGCACCGCGACGTCGAGCGCCGTGCGCAGCGGAGTGGTGACGGAGACCCCACCCACGAGGTTCACGTCGAAGGGGCCGAGCGCCACCTGGTGCATCACGGCGGCGGTGAACGGCGGCAGCGCCGTCGTCCTCCGGCGGTGGTCCGTCACGAGGCTGATGACGGCCGGCGCCGGGGCGCACCCGTAGACCCAGGCGGCGCAGGACCGGCCGAGGGCGACCCGCGGGCGGAGGGAGTGCGGGACGCTGCGTGCGGCGGCCTGCGATCTCGTAGCCGGATCCTCGCGGAAGTCGCTGCGCAGGTAGGACTGCCCGATCACGAGGTGAACGAGGCCGTCGAGTCGCATGGCCTGGAGCTCGGCCGAGGTGAAGATCTCACCCGCGTGGAACAGGGCACCGCCGGTGGATGTGATGGGGGAACCGCCGTCGCCCAGCACCCGCTCGGGTGGTGCTGATGCGTGGATGCTGTGCAGGGGCGGCATCACCCCAGCATCGCCATCCCGTTGCCCATGTGAAAGCCCTCCGGCTCCGTTGTGGACAACGGGACCGGAGGGCTTCGCGGGCAGCTCCGTAGCTAGGAGAAGTCCTGTGCCGAGCGCTGCAGCATCTCGAGCCACTGCTCGCGGGCGGTGAGTGCCTCGCGAGCGGTCGCGATCTTCTTCGCGTCCCCCGCACGTTCCGCAGCGGCGAGGTCCTCCTTGAGCTGCGCGATGGTCGCCTCGAGCTGACTCAGCGCACTGTTGGTGCGTGCCTTGGTCTCGGGGTTGGTCTTCGACCAGTTCTCGTCCTCCGCGGCCTTGACGGCGTCCTCGACCTGACGGAGGCCGGCGTCGATCCGCCCCATGTCCGCCCGCGGCACCTTGCCTGCCTCGTCCCAGCGGTCGCGGACGGACTGCAGGGCCTTCTTCGCCGCCGCGAGATCCTTGACCGGCAGGATCTGCCGCGCCTCCTTGAGCAGGGCCTCCTTCGCCACGAGGTTCGTGGCGTACTCCTCGTCCACGGCCTCGTTGGCGCTCTTGCGGGCTTCGAAGAAGCGGTCCTGGGCGGCGCGGAAGCGGGCCCAGAGGGCGTCGTCGTCCTTCCGGCTGGCCCGCTTCGAGGCCTTCCATTCGTCCATGAGGCGCCGGTACTCAGCGGCCGTCTGGCCCCAGTCCGTCGATTCGGAGAGCTGCTCGGCGCGCTTGATCAGCGCTTCCTTGGCCTGCTTCGCCTCGGCGTTGTCGGTGTCGAGCTGGGAGAAGTAGGCGCGGCGATGCCGATCGAACACGGTCCGGGCGGAGCGGAACCGCTTCCAGAGGGCGTCCTCGGTGCCCCGTCCGAGCCTCGGCCCGGTCTTCTGGGCGGTCTTCCACACCTCGAACAGCTCGTTCATCCGCGTGCTGCTGGCCTTCCACTGCACCGTGGCCGGGTCACGTCCGGCGAGTTCCTCGGCCTCGGCGACGATCGCCTCCCGGGCTGCCAGCTCCTTGGCCTTCAGCTCCTCCTGCGCGGCCCGTTCGGCCTTCTCCAGGCCGCTGAGAGCGGCGAGCAGGGCATCGATGCGCGCTTCGAGCGCCAGCACGTCGCCCACCATGGTGCGCTCGCCCACCTGCGCGCGCAGGTGCTTCGCCGTCTTCGTCATGTCCGACGACGGCGCCTTGGCGTGCACCCGCTGTTCGAGCAGGGCGACCTGGCTCGCGACGTCGTCGTACTTGCGGACGAAGTACGCCAGCGCCTCCTCCTGTGTGGCATCGGGGTACTGGCCCACCGCGTGCTCGGAGCCGTCGACGATCAGGAAGACGTGACCGTCCTCCTCGACGCGGGCGAACTTGGCGGCTTCGGCGAGGGGGGTGCTGTGCGCGGGCGGCGCGACGATCGGCGGTGCGGCCTTCCGCGACGGGCGCGGAACCATCGCCGTGGGCAGCGGAGGGCGCGGTGCTGCCGTTGCGGGCGTGGGCGGACTCAGGGGGGCGGGCTCGTCCGCGAGCGGTGCGGCGGGCTCCGCCGTCGCCAGCGCGGCCGGTGCGAGCTCGGGCGCGGCTGCCCCGGCCGTTTCCGGCGCGGCGGAAGCCGGCACTGGTTCGGCGTCGGGAGTGGCCTCAATAGTCGCGTCGGGCGCTGTGGTGGGCGCGGCGTCCGGCGAGGAGTCGGCGTGCTCGGACGCGGGGCTTGCGGCCTCCGTCGCATCCGGGGACGTGGCGTCTGCGACGTCATCCGGGGAGATCGTCCGGGCAGCATCGGCCGGCGTGGGAGCCTCAGGAGCATCGCTCACCCCAGGCGCATCCACGTCGGCGACGTCGGAGGCGACGGGAGCGTCGGCTGTCCCGGGAGTGTAAAGCGCATCGGGGGCGTCGTCCGTCAGGGGACCCTCGGTCGTCTCGGCCGTCTCGACCGTCAGGGGAGCCTCGGAGGTTTCCAGTGCGTCGGGTGTGGGGCCGGCCATCGGTGCGGTCCCGGAGGTGTCGCGCGGGGCGCTGTCCTCCTGGAGGTCACGGTCCATGGTCGTGTCGTCGGATTGCTGACTGTGTGTCACCGCTACAAGTCTTTCGCTCGTCGGATGGCCCTGAGCAACGCCGGGGCCATGGTCATGCAGGTCGTGCTGGGTCGGACGGGTGCTGCGGATCGCGCCGAAGGTGCGTGATTCCGCGGAACCTGCCCTGAGGCTACTGTATCCAGCGGCGCGGCGGCCCGTGAGTCCGGGTGCGCGCCGTGAGCTGTGCCGCGCCTCCCGGTGAGCGCACCGGCTGTCCGGCAGTCTCGTGGACCGCTTGCACGGGTGCGTCGCCTCGCCGCCTAGGATTGGTGGGCGGAACCGGACCGCCTGCGCGGGAGCGCGTGGCCCGGACGCACCGATCATCCGCGTTCAGGAGGACACCCCCATGGCCCGCAAGGCATCACTCTCCGGTTTCCCCGAGTGGCTCCCGGAGGAGCGACTCGTCGAGCAGCACGTGCTGGAGGTGCTCCAGCGGACCTTCGAGCTGCACGGGTTCTCGAGCATCGAGACCAGGGCGGTCGAGACGGTGGACCACCTCCTGCGCAAGGGCGAGATCGACAAGGAGGTCTACGCGGTCTCCCGCCTGCAGGCGGAGGAGGCCTCGGCGTCGGAGAGCGGGCTCGCGCTGCACTACGACCTCACGGTTCCGTTCGCCCGGTACGTCGTCGAGAACGCCGGTCACCTCGCTTTCCCGTTCCGGCGCTACCAGATCCAGAAGTGCTGGCGGGGTGAGCGGCCGCAGGAGGGCCGCGCCCGGGAGTTCACGCAGGCGGACATCGACGTGGTGGGGGACGGCGTCCTGCCCTTCCGGTACGACGTCGAACTCGCCCTCGCGGTCGTCGAGGCTCTCGGAGCGCTGCCCATCCCGGCGTTCACCCTGCGGGTGAACAACCGGAAGCTCGCGGAGGGCTTCTACCGCGCCATCGGGCTCGAGGACACCGCGGCCGTGCTCCGGAGCATCGACAAGCTCGAGAAGATCGGCCCCGAGAAGGTCGGTGCGCTGCTCCGCGACGAGGTGCACGCGGACGAGCACCAGGTGGGCCTGGCCCTCGACCTCGCGGGCATCCGGACGGCGGACACCTCCTTCGTGGAGCAGGTCCGGGCCCTCGGCGTCTCGGGCGAACTGCTCGAGGAAGGTCTCGAGGAACTCCGGCAGGTTGTCGGCGAGGCGTCGCGCCGCGCTCCCGGTCGGGTCGTGGCGGACCTCAGCATCGCGCGCGGGCTCGACTACTACACGGGCACCGTCTACGAGACCGTCCTCGACGGTCACGAGGGCCTCGGCAGCATCTGCTCCGGCGGCCGCTACGACGCACTCGCGAGCAAGGGCACCCGGACGTTCCCCGGCGTCGGGCTCTCCATCGGCGTCACGCGGATCGTCTCGCGCATCCTCAGCCAGGGTTTCGCAACGGTCTCACGCGGCGTCCCGACGGCGGTGCTGGTCACCCTGACGGACGACGACGCGTGGTCCGAGGCCCAGGACGTCGCCGCGGCGCTGCGGCAGCGCGGCATCTCCACCGAGGTGGCGGCCGGCGCGGAGAAGTTCGGCAAGCAGATCAAGTTCGCCGACCGGCGCGGTATCCCGTTCGTCTGGTTCACCGCGGCGGACGGGTCCCACGAGGTCAAGGACATCCGCTCCGGCGAGCAGGTCACCGCGGATCCGGCGTCCTGGACGCCCCCGCAGGCGGATCTGCGCCCGAGCGTCACCAGGTCCTGAAGCCGAGGCGCAGCGTCAGGCGCCCCGCCCTCGGGGCACTCCGAGCGTGCGAGGCGCCCCGCGGACCGACGGTGAGCGCGAGCCAGGGTGAGCGCGGCCGTCAGAGGCGGCCGCGCCGTTCACCGCGCTCCTGGCCGGCCGATCGGCGGCGCCGGGCGAGGACGACGACGCGCGCCAGCGCCGCAGCCACCAGGACTCCCAGCATGGTCAGCACGGACACGACGGGCAGCGTGAACGCCAGCACCACGCAGCTGATCGCGCCCACCACGTTCAGCCAGCGCGGCGCGTACCACTGCCGTTCCGTGAGCGTGAAGGCTGAGGCGTTGGCGACCGCGTAGTAGAGGAGCACGCCGAAGCTCGAGAAGCCGACGGCCGTGAGCACATCGGTGGTCAGCAGGAGGACCACCACCACGCCCGCCGTGACGATATCGGCGACCCACGGGACGGAGAAGCGGACGGAGACGCGCCGGAGCGGGCCCGGCAGGTCACCGCCCCGCGCCATCGCGAGCATCGTGCGGCCCACGCCCGCGATCAGGGCGAGCAGGGCGCCGAGGCTCGCGAGCGCTGCGGCGATCGTCACGACCGCGCCGCCGCGACCCATGCTCCCCTCGCCGGGGACCGCAAGATCCACCAGGTCGCGCAGCGGGGCCGAGCTGGCCGCGAGGGCGTCGGCGCCGAAGGCGTTGAGGAGCGAGAGCGAGAGCAACAGGTAGAGGAGCAGCGTGAAGCCGAGCGCGCCGAGGATGGCCGCCGGGATGTTCCGGCGCGGGTTGCGCACCTCCTCGCCCATCGTCGCGATGCGCGCGTATCCGGCGAAGGCGAAGAACAGCAGCGCAGCGGCCTGCAGGACCCCCAGCACACCGGCGTCGCGCGCGGGGTCCGCCTGTAGTCCGTCCACGGCGGGAGAGGAGAACCCGATGACCACCACGAAGGCGAGGACGGGCACGACGACGGCGACGATCACGCGCGTGGCCAGGGCCGTCCGCGTCACGCCGAGGAGGTTGACCGCCGTCAGTCCGGCCACGGCGGCGACCGCGGCCGGCTTCTCGAGTCCCGGGGCGGCGTAGAGGCCGAACGTGAGGGCCATCGCCGCACAGGACGCCAGCTTGCCCGCCACGAAGCCGCTGCCTGCCACGAAGCCCGCCCAGTGCCCGAGCTGCTCCCTGCCGTACAGGTAGGTGCCACCGCTCGAAGGATGCCGGACGGCGAGGGAGGCCGTGGCCGCCGCATTGCAGTAGGCCACGAAGCCTGCGATCACGACCGCCAGGGGGAGGAGCGCGCCTGCTGACCCGGCGGCGGGAGCGAACACCACGAAGGCGCCCGCTCCGATCATCGCGCCGACGCCCACGGTGGTGGCGTCGAACCCGCCCATCGCGCGGCGCAGGCCGGGTTGCTGCGTCATGTGTCTCCTGACCGAGAGGTGTGGATGCATGTGCGCGCCCCGGGTGACGGGCCTGAGCGGCGCGACGGCTGTCCGGCCCGTCGGGGTGCTGCCGGTAAAGTTGTGCGGGCTTGAGACAACTCTAGGCAGGCGCTCCGCGTGCCCGCGATCATCCGTCACATCTGTGGGAAGGAATGCTGTGCTCCGCACGCATGAACTGGGCTCCCTTCGGCCCGAGCACGTAGGACAAACCGTCACCTTGGCAGGCTGGGTCGCCCGCCGCCGCGACCACGGCGGGGTGGCGTTCCTCGATCTGCGCGATGCCTCCGGCTTCGCGCAGGTCGTCGTGCGCGAGGAGGACGTCTTCTCGAGCCTGCGCAACGAGTACGTCCTGCAGATCGTCGGCGCCGTGCAGCAGCGCCCCGAGGGCAACGAGAACCCGGCCCTCCCCTCCGGCGCGGTCGAGGTGATCGCCGAGACGGTGACCATCCTCAACACGTCCGAGCCGCTGCCGTTCCAGATCGACGAGCACGTCGAGGTGGGCGAGGAGGCGCGGCTGCGTCACCGCTACCTGGATCTCCGCCGCCCCGGCCCCCAGGCCAACCTGCGCCTGCGCTCCGAAGCCAGCCGCGTGGCCCGGGAATTGCTGCATCAGGACGGGTTCGTGGAGATCGAGACCCCGACGCTGACGCGCTCCACCCCCGAGGGTGCACGCGACTTCCTGGTCCCCGCGCGCCTCGCGCCAGGATCCTGGTACGCGCTCCCGCAGTCGCCGCAGCTGTTCAAGCAGCTCCTGCAGGTCGGCGGGTTCGAGAAGTACTACCAGCTGGCCCGCTGCTACCGCGACGAGGACTTCCGCGCGGACCGCCAGCCCGAGTTCACGCAGCTCGACATCGAGGCGAGCTTCGTCGAGGAGGACGACATCATCGCCCTCGGCGAGCAGCTCGTCTCGCGCCTCTGGAAGCTGATCGATGTCGAGGTGCCCCTGCCCATCCGCCGCATGACCTACGCGGACGCCATGGCGAAGTACGGCTCCGACAAGCCGGACCTCCGCTTCGGGCTGGAGCTGACCGAGCTGACGGAGTTCTTCAAGGACACCGACTTCGGCGTGTTCAAGGCGCCCTACGTCGGGGCCGTCGTCATGCCCGGTGGGGCCTCGCAGCCCCGCCGCCAGCTCGACGCCTGGCAGGAGTGGGCCAAGCAGCGCGGCGCCAAGGGTCTCGCGTACGTCCTCATCGATGACGACGGCAGCCTCCGCGGCCCCGTCGCGAAGAACCTGACCGATTCCGAGCGGCAGGGTCTCGCCGCAGCCGTGGGGGCGAACCCCGGCGACTGCATCTTCTTCGGAGCGGGCGAGGCGTCGTCGTCCCGCGCCATCCTCGGTGCCGCGCGCGTCGAGATCGGACGCCGCACCGGACTCCTGAAGGACGGCGACTGGGCGTTCGTGTGGGTGGTGGACGCACCGATGTTCGAGCCCGCCTCCGCCGCCGTCGCGGCGGGTGACGTCGCCGTGGGCGGCGGGGCGTGGACGGCCGTGCACCACGCGTTCACCTCACCGAAGCCCGAGTTCATGGACTCCTTCGACGCGGACCCCGAGAACGCCCTCGCCTACGCCTACGACATCGTGTGCAACGGCAACGAGCTCGGCGGCGGGTCCATCCGTATCCACCAACGGGATGTCCAGGAACGCGTCTTCAAGGTCATGGGCCTCGGCGCCGAGGAAGCGCAGGAGAAGTTCGGCTTCCTCCTCGAGGGATTCAAGTACGGTGCGCCCCCGCACGGCGGGATCGCCCTCGGGTGGGACCGCGTGGTGTCGCTGCTGGCAGGTACGGATTCCATCCGCGACGTCATCGCGTTCCCGAAGTCGGGCGGCGGCTACGACCCGCTGACGGCGGCCCCGGCGCCCATCACGGCGCAGCAGCGCAAGGAGGCGGGTGTCGACGCCAAACCCGCCGCGAAGCCCGAGGCTTCCTCGAACACCGAGTAGCACGGCGTCACACACGCCACGAGGGCGGGTACCGGTCGGTGCCCGCCCTCGTCGTGCCTTCGGCGAGTGCGCTCCCGCATGAGCGCGCCCGCCACGTACCAGTTCGACATCCCCCGCACGACGGCGTCGCCCTGATCGCCGTCGGAGGAATCGGGACGTGACAGCGGGTGTGGTCGTCGTGCTGTGAAATAATTACCGCAGTACGTGCTCCGGGGTCGGTGTAAGTCCGAACCGGCGGTGATAGTCCGCGACCCGCTTCGTCGCCCCGCACCCGCGGGCGAGGGCGGTTGAGCCGGTGGAATTCCGGGACCGACAGTCAAAGTCTGGATGGGAGAAGCACGCACAGCAGGGCTCCGTCCGCGGTCCGTTCGTCGGCCTGCGGCCATGTCGTGGTTCGCCACGGCACGCTGCCTCCTGCCGCGCCATCACCCGGAGCCGCGTCGGACCGGTGGAGGATCGGCATGGACTTTCTGCAGTGGCTCTTCGAAGCCCGCATCCCCGTGGGGAACAGCTCCCTCCTGTTGCGCGAGGTGGTCGGCAACGTCTTCGGACTGCTCAGCGCCCTCGGCGGCATGCGCCGGCGCGTGTGGGCCTGGCCCGTGGGGATCATCGGCAACCTCCTGCTCCTCACCGTGTTCCTCGGTTCCCTGTTCGGCGCGGCGAGCGCCGCGAACCTCCTCGGGCAGGCCGGGCGTCAGATCATGTTCATCGCGGTCTCGGTCTACGGCTGGCGGCAGTGGCGGGCGAGCAGCCGGGCCAACGGCGACGGCGGCCAGGCGGTCACGCCACAGTGGGCAGGCAGCAGGGCGCGCATCGGCATGGTGATCTTCATGGTCGTCGGCACCTTCGCGCTGACCCCCCTGTTCCGCGTCCTCGGCTCCTACGAACCCGTCTGGGCGGATGCCTGGACCTTCGTCGGTTCGCTGCTCGCCACCTACGGCATGGCGAAGGGCTGGGTGGAGTTCTGGCTCGTCTGGGTGGCGGTGGACATCGTAGGGGTGCCCCTGCTCTTCAGCGCCGGCTACTACGCGAGTGCGTTCATGTACATGTTCTACGGGGCCTTCACGCTGGTCGGCTTCTTCGTGTGGGCGCGCGCCCAGCGCACCGCGAAGCCGAGCATCGAGACCCTCCTGCCGGATCCGACGCTCCGATGAGCACCACGTCGCCGCGGGTGTCCCCCGCCGAGCACGCCGCGATGCTGCGCGCCCTGGAGCTCGCAGGCCGTGGTGTGCGGGGCGCCAACCCGCTGGTCGGCGCCGTGGTGCTCTCGGCCGACGGCGAGACGCTGGGGGAGGGGTACCACCGCGGAGCCGGGACGCCGCACGCGGAACCGGCGGCGCTCGAGGACGCGCGCAACCGCGGCCATGACGTCCGCGGCGCCACGGCGGTCGTGACGCTCGAACCCTGCAACCACACCGGACGCACCGGCCCCTGCAGTGACGCCCTCCTCGCGGCGGGCATCGCGCGGGTCGTCCATGCGGCCGACGACGTCGACGCCGCCGCGTCCGGGGGAGCCGAGCGGCTCCGGCAGGCCGGCGTCGACTGCATCGGCGGCCTCGAGCGCTCCCGGTCCCTGCACCTCAACGAGCGGTGGGTGCGCTCCGTCCTCGATGCGCGGCCCTTCGTCACCCTGAAGTCCGCGCAGTCGCTCGACGGGCGCGTGGCGGCACGGGACGGCTCCAGCCGGTGGATCACGGGGGACGCCTCCCGCGGCGACGGCCACCGCATCCGCGCGCTGGCCGACGCCGTGCTCGTGGGGACGGGGACGGTCCTCGCGGACGATCCCCGGCTCACCGCGCGCGACGCCGCTCCGGTGCGTGCGGGCTTGAGGGTCGTCCTGGGCGCTTCGGAGGTGCCGGCGGACGCGGCCGTCCGCGGCGAGGGCTTCCTTCACCTGCAGACGCGGGACGTGCACGCTGCCCTCTCGGACCTCCACCGCCACGGTGTGCGTCATGTCCTGGTCGAGGGCGGGCCGCGTGTCGCCGCCGCCTTCCTGCGCGCCGGCGTCGTCGACGAGCTCTTCAGCTACGTGGCACCGCTGATCCTGGGCGGCGGCGCCCCCGCCTACCCCGAGCTCGGCGTCGACACGCTCGGTGACGCCCTCGCGTGGTCCCTCGACGACGCCGGCGGACCCGCCGTGCAGCAGTTCGGCCCCGACGTCCGCCTCCACCTGCGGCCCCCGCCGGGCTGACGACGTCGCCCACCCCACCTACCGACCGCTGAACCCGAAGGAAGATCACATGTTCACAGGAATCGTGTCCGAACAGGGCAGAGTCGTCTCCCTCGACCTCAGGCCCGATGGCGAGAGCGCACTGCTCGTCGTCGAGGCGCCGGCCACGGGGCAGGACCTCGCACCCGGTGCGTCCCTCGCCGTCAACGGCGTCTGCCTGACCGCGGTCACGCTGGACGGCACGCGCGTCGGCGTCGACGTCATGGGTGAGACCCTGCGCCGTACCACCACGGGCGGGCTTGCACCCGGCGCCCCCGTCAACCTCGAGCGGTGCGTTCCCGCCGGAGGGCGGCTGGACGGTCACGTGGTGCAGGGGCACGTCGACGGCGTCGGCGTGCTCCTCGAACGCGAGGATCTCGGTGCCTGGCACCGGCTGCGCTTCGGGTTGCCCGCCGATCTCGGGCGGTACGCGGCGGAGAAGGGGTCGGTGGCCATCGACGGCGTGTCCCTGACGGTGACGGCGGTCAGCGCTCCCGAGCTGCCCGAGCAGTGGTTCGAGGTGGGACTCATCCCCACCACGCTGCGCGAGACCGGCCTCGGCGCGAAGGCCGTCGGCGATCCCGTGAACCTCGAGATGGACGTCCTGGCGAAGTACGCCGAGCGGCTCCTCGGATTCGCAGCCGCGGATGCGGGCCGCCGGGCCGCCTCGTGAACGGCGCCGTACGGCTCGATCCCGTCGCGGACGCAATCTCGGCCATCGCCGCGGGCCGCGCCGTCGTCGTGGTCGACGACGAGGACCGCGAGAACGAGGGCGACATCGTCTTCGCGGCCGAGGACGCGACGCCGGAGCTCGTGGGCTGGACCGTCCGCTGGACCTCGGGCGTGCTCTGCGTGCCCCTCCGGGCCGACGACGCCGACCGCCTCCTGCTGCCGCCCATGACGGCCGTCAACGAGGACTCGAAGGGCACCGCGTACACGGTGTCCTGCGATGCGGCCGCGGGCGTGACCACGGGCATCAGCGCCGCGGATCGTGCGCGCACGGCCCGGGTGCTCGCCGACGCCGCGAGTGTCCCGGCCGATCTGACGCGTCCCGGCCACGTCTTCCCGCTGCGCGCCCATCCCGGAGGCGTGCGCGTCCGTCCCGGACACACGGAGGCCGGCGTCGAACTCAGCGTCCTGGCGGGCAAACGCCCCGCGGCCGTGATCGCCGAACTCGTGCACGACGACGGCGACATGATGCGTCTCCCCGCCCTCCGCCGCTTCGCGGACGAGCACGGGCTGCCCCTCGTCTCGATCGAGCACCTCGTGGCACACCTCGCGGAGTGCGACGCCGTCGGTGACGGACCGCCCGCCCTCGCGGGCCCGCATACCTCGCATCACTCACGAGCGACCTCCAGCCCTGAATCACCCACCCCTACCCGAGGAGAACCATGAGCGGCCACGGCGCACCCAGCATCGACCCCGGCACGTTGACCACAGGCTCCGGCGCACCCCTGCGCCTGGCCATCATCGCCGCGAGCTGGCACACGGAGATCATGGACGGCCTGCTCGACGGCGCCCGCCGTGCCGCCGCAGAGGCCGGGGCCGCGGTGACCGAACTGCGGGTGCCCGGCAGCTTCGAGCTGCCCGTCGCCGCCGCCCGGCTCGCCTCCGAGTTCGACGCCGTCGTGGCCCTCGGCGTGGTGATCCGCGGCGGGACCCCGCACTTCGAGTACGTGTGCCAGGCGGCGACGTCCGGGCTCACCGAGGTGAGCGTGCGGACCGGTGTGCCCGTCGGCTTCGGCGTGCTCACGTGCGACACCGAGCAGCAGGGCCTGGACCGCGCCGGCCTGCCCGGCTCCTCCGAGGACAAGGGCCACGAGGCCGTCACCGCGGCGCTCGCGACGGCGGCCGTGCTGCACCCGTGGACGCGATGACCGGCCCGGCCGCCGTCGTGGAGGAGCAGGCACGTGAGGCCGCCCCTCCCCGAGCCGATAACCTAGGGACCGTGAAGACGTTTGAAGCCCTGTTCGAGGAGCTGAGCACCAAGGCCGCCGAGCGACCACCAGGATCGCGGACCGTCGCCGAGCTGGACTCGGGCGTGCACGGTATCGGCAAGAAGGTCGTCGAAGAGGCCGCCGAGGTGTGGATGGCTGCGGAGTACGAGTCGAACGAGAACGCCGCGGAGGAGATTTCGCAGCTGCTGTACCACCTGCAGGTGCTGATGATCGCCAAGGGCCTCACGCTCGAGGACGTCTACAAGCATCTGTAGCCGCCCGTCCGCGCCCACTGCTGCCCATCCTTCCCCGTAGCCCGGCGAGTGGCCCTGTTCGACCACCTCCTCCCCAGCGAAAGATCCCTCCATGCTCCGCGTCGCAGTCCCCAACAAGGGTGCCCTCTCCGAGGCCGCCTCGTCCATGCTCGCCGAGGCCGGCTACCGGCAGCGCCGGGACACCCGCGAGCTCGTCCTCGTGGACCCCGAGAACGAGATCGAGTTCTTCTTCCTGCGTCCCCGTGACATCGCCGTCTACGTGGGGTCCGGGACCCTCGACGTCGGCATCACCGGCCGCGACCTCTTCCTCGACGCGCAGGTCCAGGCGGAGGAGCTCATGCAGCTCGGCTTCGGAGCCTCCACCTTCCGCTTCGCCGGCCCCGTGGGCGATTTCTCGGCCGTCGCCGAGCTCGAGGGCAAGCGCCTGGCCACCAGCTACGAGGGTCTGCTCAAGGACTACCTCGCCGAGCGAGGCATCACCGCGTCCGTCGTGCGGCTCGACGGCGCCGTGGAATCCTCCGTGCGCCTCGGCGTCGCGGACGCGATCGCGGACGTCGTGGAGACGGGCAACACGCTGCGCGCCGCCGGCATGGAGATCTTCGGTGATCCCATCCTGCAGAGCGAAGCCGTACTCATCGGCCGCGCCGGGGTCGAGGCCCCGGCCGGGCTGGACGTGCTCCTGCGGCGCCTGCAGGGCGTCCTCGTGGCCCGGCAGTACGTGATGATGGACTACGACATCAAGCTCGACCTCGTGGACCGGGCGGCCGCGCTGACGCCGGGCCTGGAATCGCCGACCATCTCGCCGCTGCGGGATTCAGAGTGGGTCGCCGTGCGGTCCATGGTCGAGCGCAACCGGACCAACCGCATCATGGACGAGCTGTACGAGCTCGGTGCCCGCGCGATCCTGGTCAGCACCATCCACGCCTGCCGGATCTAGGGGAGGGCCAGTCATGACCGTCGCCATCCGCGTGATCCCCTGCCTCGACGTCGACGCCGGCCGGGTGGTCAAGGGGGTCAACTTCGAGGACCTGCGCGATGCCGGGGACCCCGTCGAGTTGGCCCACCGCTACGACCGCGCAGGCGCCGACGAACTGACCTTCCTCGACGTCACCGCCTCCTCGGGCAACCGCGAGACCACCTTCGACGTCGTCGCGCGGACCGCCGAGGAGGTCTTCATCCCCCTCACCGTCGGCGGGGGAGTCCGGGAGATCTCCGACGTGGACCGCCTGCTGCGCTTCGGCGCCGACAAGGCGTCCATCAACACCGCCGCCGTGGCGCGCCCCTCCGTGATCGACGAGATCACCCGGCACTTCGGCGCGCAGGTCCTCGTGCTGTCCCTCGATGCGCGCCGCACACGGGACGCGTCGACGCCGTCGGGATTCGAGGTGACCACCTATGGGGGCCGCAAAGGCACCGGGATCGACGCCGTCGCGTGGGCGAAGGAGGCCGCGGACCGCGGCGTGGGGGAGATCCTGCTGAACTCGATCGACGCCGACGGCACGAAGGAGGGCTTCGATCTCGAACTCATCCGTGCGGTGCGTGCGGCCGTCGGTGTGCCGCTCATCGCCTCGGGCGGAGCGGGCGAGCCGGCTCACTTTCCGCCGGCGGTCCAGGCCGGGGCGGACGCCGTCCTCGCCGCATCGGTGTTCCACTTCGGTCCCGTCGACGCGATCGCCCAGGTCAAGAAAGCCATCCGGGACGCAGGCTTCCCCGTCCGCTGACCGGCCCGGAAGCGGGTCACTGCGGACGCCTGTGGGCGCAGGGCCGGGGGAGCGGCGGCCGCCGCGAAGGCTCAGAGGCCGACGTCGGCGCTCTCGAGCAGGGCGACGGCGTCGGGCTGACCTTCGAAGGTGACGAGGGCCTGCCGACGTCGACCGTGGGCGTGCAGGAGCAGTTCGCCCGGATCTCCGACGATCGCGACGGAGACGGGGGCGCGCTTCGCGACGTGGCGGGGGCCGTCCGGCCGGACGAGCACGATCCCGAGGTCCACGCCGCGGTACAGGATGGCAGCCCGCTTGACGAGGTCCTCCCACAGGGCGTTCGCGTAGGCCTCGTCGAGCGCCCGGGGCGCCCAGCGCGTCGTCGCCCGCCGCACGTCCTCCGTGTGGACGAAGTACTCGATGAGGTTCGCACTCCTGTCCAGCGCGCCGATCCTCATCGGGGAGAGCGCGGGAGGGCCGGCGAGGAAGCGGCGCACCAGGGCCTCGTACCCGGCGGGCGTCGCGGCCCGCTGCCCGAGCTCCTTGGTGGCCCGCTCCGTGACGGGCGCGAACTTCTTCACCACCATGCCGAGGCCGAGGGCCGGCTTGTGCTCGCGGAGGTAGAGGTGGGAAGCGAGGTCGCGGGACGTCCACCCCTCGCAGAGCGTGGGGGCGTCGGGACCGGCGGCGAGGAGCGTCTCGGCCAGCACTTCACGGGACGGGGCTACGTAGTGCATCACAGCTGAAAATAGCACGCGGTCGCGATCGGTGGCCGCGACCCGGACGCCGTCGGCAGCCGCGCCGCACGGGCCGGATGCATCCCGAGCCGACCCCGGGACGGCGGGTGTCCGGCGGCCCTCCCGGCGCGGCGGTGCTCCTCCTCGTGGCCACTAGAATCGCAGGTGATGCCTTCTCCCACTCCCTCCCCCCAGAACGGCTCCCAGCCGGGATCCACCGACCACGTGACGGTCCCGGACGCAGCGGCCGATCCCGCGCGTCTCGACCCCGCCATCGCGTCCGCCCTCTCGAGGGACGCCGCAGGCCTCGTCGCCGCCGTCGTGCAGCAGTACGACACCCTCGAGGTGCTCATGCTCGGATGGATGGACGAGGAGGCCCTCCGGCGGACGCTCACCACCGGACGGGTGACGTTCTGGTCGCGGTCGCGGTCGGAGTACTGGCGGAAGGGGGACACCTCCGGGCACCGCCAGTGGGTCAGGGGAGTCGCACTGGACTGCGACGGCGACGCCCTGCTCGTCACGGTGGACCAGGAGGGCGCGGCGTGCCACACCGGAACACGCACCTGCTTCGACGGGCGTGAGCTGCCCGCGGTGACCGACGCGAGCCAATCGAGCCGAGCGAACCGCGAGGTGCAGCAGACACAGCAGACGGCGACGCGCCCCGACGCGTCGGGCACCACCGACGCAGGAGGATCCTGATCATGCAGCCACGGCAGCAGCTCGGCACCATCAGCCCCACCCTCGAGGAGTTCCGCGAGCTCGCCCGCGACCGCCGGGTGGTCCCCGTGCACCTCAAGGTCCTCGCCGACGCCCACACGCCCATCGGCCTGTACCGGAAACTCGCCGACGGCCGTCCGGGGACCTTCCTCATGGAGTCCGCGGCGGTGGGCGGCGTGTGGTCCCGGTACTCGTTCATCGGCTCGCACTCGCGTGCCACCCTCACCACGCGCGACGGCGAGGCGCACTGGCTCGGTGAGCCGCCGTCGGGCGTCCCGACCGCCGGCGATCCGGTGGAGGCGCTGCGCCTCACCGTGGAGGCGCTCCGCACCGAGCGGTTCACGGACCTGCCGCCCTTCACCTCGGGCATGGTCGGTTTCGTGGGCTGGGAGGCCGTGCGGCACTGGGAGCGCCTCACCAGCCCGCCCGAGGACGATCTCCTCCTGCCCGAGCTCGCCATGTGCCTCGTGTCCGACCTCGCGGTGCACGACAACGCCGAGGGCTCCCTGACCCTGGTGGCGAACGCCGTCAACTTCGACGGCACGGACGAGCGCGTGGACGAGGCGTGGCACGACGCCGTGAGCCGCGTCCGCGCGATGCTCGCCGCCGTGGTGGCGCCCGCGGAGCTTCCCGTGTCGGTCATGGCGGCGGGGGCGCCCACCGCGGAGGAGTCGATGGATCGCGTGCGGGAGTCCTGGTTCGAGCCGGACTACCTGCGGGCCATCGAGCGCGGCAAGCGGGCGATCGTGGACGGCGAGGTCTTCCAGGTGGTCATCAGCCGCCGCTTCGAGATCGAGTGCGACGCCTCGGCGCTGGACGTCTACCGGATCCTCCGCACCACCAACCCGAGCCCCTACATGTACCTCTTCAGCCTCGAGGACGCCGACGGCCGCGCCTACTCGATCGTCGGCAGCTCGCCGGAGGCACTCGTCACCGTCACGGGAGACGAGGTCATCACGCACCCGATCGCCGGCTCGCGGCCGCGCGGCAGGACCACCGAGGAGGACCGTGACCTCGCCGTCGAGCTCCGCGCCGACCTCAAGGAGAAGGCCGAACACCTGATGCTCGTGGACCTCGCACGGAACGATCTCTCGAAGGTCTGCGTGCCCGGCAGCGTCGACGTCACGCAGTTCATGGAGGTCGAGAAGTTCAGCCACATCATGCACCTCGTCTCCACGGTCGTCGGGACCCTCTCGCCGTCGAAGAGCGCCTACGACGTCCTGGCGGCGACCTTCCCGGCCGGCACCCTCTCCGGCGCCCCGAAGCCCCGTGCCCTGCGGATCATCGACGAGGTGGAACCGCACCGGCGTGGCATCTACGGCGGCGTTGTCGGCTACCTCGACTTCGCGGGTGACATGGACATGGCGATCGCGATCCGCTCGGCGCTGCTGCGCGACGGGACGGCGTACGTGCAGGCCGGCGGCGGGATCGTCGCCGATTCCGTCCTCGAGACCGAGGCGCTCGAGACCGTGAACAAGGCCGCCGCACCGTTGCGGGCCGCCCTCACGGCCGCGGCACTCCGGCCCGCGACGTCGGACGCGCGATGAGCGCCGGGCAGCCCGCGCCCTCGCGGATGACGCGACGCGGCGTCGTCGTGCTCGGCATCGTGGTCCTCGCGCTCCTCGCCTTCGGCTCGACCACCCAGACCTGGCTGTTCGTCCGGCTCCCGCAGGAGGCCGTGCAGACGCCGGACCTCGAGATCGCGGGCAGCGACGCCGCCGTCCCGGTCACCGCCTTCGCGCTCGTGGCCCTCGCCGCGGCCCTCGCGGTGTCGATCGCCGGCCGGGTGGCGCGCTGGATCATCGCCGTCCTCCTGGTCCTCGCAGGAACGGGGATCGCGCTGACCAGCGCCGGCGTCGCCCTCGATCCCCGCAACGCCGCCGAGCCGGCCATCGGCACGGCGATCGGTGTGAGCGGCTCGGCCGGCGCTGAGGTCACCGCCACCGCGCTGCTGTGGGTCGCCGCCGTCGCCGGGGTGCTGCTGGTCCTCGCCGCGGCCTGGGTGGTCCTCGCCGGCCGGAGCTGGGGGATCAACAAGCGGTACGACGCCGAGGCGGCGCGGGTGCCGCGCCCGGCAGGAGCGGGTCTCCTCCCGTCGGACAGCGCAGAGGCGCCGGTCGCGTCCGTCGGTGACGTGCCGCCTGGCGTCCGTCCGGATGCGGACCAGCACGCGGACACGGACCTGGAGACAGGTGTGGGCACCGACCGCTCGACGGGTGCGGCTGCGGCCGCACCGACCTCCGGCGGCGTGCCCCGACAGGCACCCACGGGACAGGCCGCCGACGGCGACGTCCCGGACCCGGGCGCCCCGGGGGAGAAGGATGCCCCGAAGGGCCCACGCCGTTCCTCCCACACCGACGAGATCGACAGTTGGGACCAGCTCTCGCGCGGCAACGACCCCACGGGCTGACGCGCCGGTCCTGGCCCGGCAGCGACAAGCATGCGGCACGGAGCGGCATGACGCCGGACGCAGCCGGTGCCGTCCGTCCGCGGCAACAGTGGCAGAATGGACTCGACCCGTTCGAAGGAGATATCCCATGGCATCCGAGACCCGCGAGTCGGCCACCCGTAACACGCCCGCCACCCACGCCCAGATGGGTGACGAGACGATCGGTCACGGCAACAGCCCTGCCGCATGGACCTGCGTCCTCATCATGCTGGCCGGCGCAGCCGTGGCCTCCTTCGCCTACATCCTCGCGAGCACCGAGGGCAACCACGACTTCGGCACCCTGCTGTTCTGGATCGGCATCGGCATCATGTTCGTCGGTCTGATCGTCGGATTCGTCCTGCGGAAGATCGGCTACGGCGTGGGCGGCTCGAAGCTGAAGAACAAGAGCCACTAGATGACGGTCCTCGACGACATCATCGAGGGTGTCCGCGAGGACCTCGCGGAGCGACTCCGTGCGCGCCCGCTCGAGGACGTCCGGCGCGCCGCGCTGGAGGCCACGCCGGCTCTCGACGCCTTCGCCGCCCTCGGGGCGGGTACCGGGGCGGAGCTCGAGGTCATCGCCGAGGTGAAGCGGAGCAGCCCGTCGAAGGGTGCCCTCGCCGACATCACGGACCCGGCATCCCTCGCCGCCTCCTACGCCGCGGGTGGGGCCGCCGTGATCTCGGTCCTCACCGAGGAGCGCCGGTTCGGCGGGTCGCTCGCCGATCTCGACGCCGTCCGCGCCGTGGTGGACGTGCCCGTGCTCCGCAAGGACTTCACGGTGGACGAGTACCAGATCTGGGAGGCCCGGGCACACGGGGCCGACGTCGTGCTCCTGATCGTGGCGGCACTCGGCCGGCAGGAGCTCGTCGACTTCCTCGCCCTCACCTCCCGGCTCGGCATGCACGCGATCGTGGAGACCCACACGGCGGAGGAGGTGGAGCGTGCCGTCGCTGCGGGAGCCCGCATCATCGGCGTGAACGTCCGCAACCTCAAGACGCTCGACGTCGACCGGGACGTGTTCCCCGCGCTGGCGGACCTCATACCCTCGGGAACCGTGGTGATCGCCGAGTCCGGCGTGCGGGACGTCACCGACGTCGCCGCCTATGCGGCGAGCGGGGCGCACGCCGTGCTCGTGGGTGAGGCCCTCGTCCGCTCCGACGATCCGGCGGCCGTCATCGACGACTTCCGGCGAACGGGCCGTACGCACCTCAGGCCGCACGCGGCGACCCGCGGCTGACGGACCGGACCGACCAGGACCACCCCCCGGTGATCACCGGGGCCACGTGCACCCTGCAGGGTGCACCGCACGCAGCGTGACGAAGAACAGGGACCGGGCAGCCGGTCCGGCGAGAACCCGGGCGGCCAACCCGCGCGGGTCAGGACCTACAGGACAGGAACGGTGGGAGTCATGACCGACCTACACCAGCACGCAGATCTGACGGAGACCGCAGCCGGGACCCCGGACGCGATCGACGAGGGCACCGCCGAGGCGTTCCTCAGCCACGACGAGAGCCTCCGGCACGCGCCCGGTCCCTACTTCGGCGCGTACGGCGGCCGCTGGATGCCCGAGTCGCTCATCGCCGCCCTGGACGAGCTGCAGGACACCTTCGACAAGGCCAAGGCGGACCCGGAGTTCACCGCGCAGGTGGCCGAGCTCAACAAGAACTACGCGGGCCGCCCGTCGCTGCTCACCGAGGCCACGCGCTTCGCGGAGCACTGCGGAGGCGTCCGCGTGTTCCTCAAGCGCGAGGACCTGAACCACACGGGCTCGCACAAGATCAACAACGTGCTCGGCCAGGCGCTGATCGCCAAGCGCATGGGCAAGACGCGCGTCATCGCGGAGACGGGTGCGGGTCAGCACGGCGTCGCCAGCGCGACGGCGGCGGCCCTGCTCGGCCTCGAGTGCGTCGTCTACATGGGCGCGGAGGACACACGTCGCCAGGCCCTGAACGTGGCACGCATGCAGCTCCTCGGCGCCACCGTCGTCCCGGTCACCAACGGCTCGCAGACCCTGAAGGACGCCATCAACGAGGCGCTGCGCGACTGGGTGGCGAACGTCGGGACGACCCACTACCTGCTCGGTACCGCGGCAGGCGCCCACCCCTTCCCCTCGATGGTCCGCTACTTCCACGAGGTCATCGGTGAGGAGGCACGCGAGCAGATCCTCGAGCAGACCGGCAGGCTGCCCGACGCCGTGACCGCCTGCGTCGGTGGCGGCTCCAACGCCATCGGCTTGTTCCACGGCTTCCTGGACGATCGCGGTGTGGCGCTCTACGGCTTCGAGGCAGGGGGCGACGGCGTCGAGACCGGCCGCCACGCGGCCACCATCACGCTGGGCCGCCCCGGCGTGCTGCACGGCGCGAGGTCCTACCTCATGCAGGACGAGGACGGCCAGACGATGGAGTCGCACTCCATCTCCGCAGGCCTCGACTACCCGGGCGTCGGCCCCGAGCACGCCTACCTCGCGGACATCGGACGCGCGCACTACGAGCCGATCACCGACAGCGAGGCCATGGACGCCTTCAAGGTGCTCAGCCAGACCGAGGGGATCATCCCCGCGATCGAGACCGCGCACGCCCTGGCCGGCACCATGAAGCTGGGCCGCCGCCTCGCCGAGCAGCTCGCTCCCGGGGAGAAGCCGTCGGACAGGATCATCGTCGTCAACCTCTCGGGGCGCGGGGACAAGGACGTCGCCACGGCGGCCGAGTACTTCGACCTGCTGCCCGAGGACAGCGCCGAGCAGGAGATGGCGCAGGAGGGGGAGCAGCTGTGACCACACAGGCATCCGACGGCCTTGCGGCCGTCCCCGCCGGCGCGGCGTCGAAAGCCGCGGCCGCCATCGAGAAGGCCCGGGCCGCGGGCCGTGCCGCGCTGATCGGCTACCTCCCCGCCGGCTTCCCCGACGTGCAGACCACCATCGACGCGGGTATCGCCATGGCACGCAACGGTGTGGACCTCATCGAGATCGGCATCCCGTACTCCGATCCCGTCATGGACGGCCACGTGATCCAGGAGGCGACGCTCCAGGCACTGTCCAACGGCTTCACCGTGGGGCGCATCTTCGACGTCGTCGAGGGCATCACGCGGGAGACCGACGCCGCCGTGCTCGTCATGACCTACTGGAACCCCGTGATGCGTATGGGTGTCCGTGAGTTCGCAGAGCGTCTCTCCGCCGCCGGCGGAGCCGGGCTGATCACCCCGGACCTCATCCCGGACGAGGCCTCGGAATGGCTCGAGATCTCTGCGGAGCTCGGGCTCGACCGCGTGTTCCTCGTGGCACCGTCCACCTCCCCGCAGCGCATGCAGAGCACGGTGGACGCCAGCAAGGGCTTCGTCTACGCCGTCTCGGTCATGGGCGTCACCGGCGCGAGGTCCTCGGTCGGCGCAGCGGCGGAAGCCGTCGTCGACGCCGCGCACGCTGCCGGAGCGGAACGGGTCTGTGTCGGCCTCGGGGTGTCGTCCTCGGTCCAGGTGCGCGAGATCGGCGCCTATGCTGACGGCGTGATCGTGGGCACCGCCCTCGTGGCCGCCCTCCGTGACGGCGGGGTGGAGGCCGTCGCCGAACTGACCCGGGAGCTGAGCACCGGGACGCCGAAGAGCACCCCGGCGGGCGCAGTATGAACGGCGTGCGCATCGCGGCGTCCATCCCGAGCCCTCCGGCCGAGTGGGCGAGCTTCGCCCTGGGTCCGGTCACCATCCACGCCTACGCCCTGTGCATCCTGGCCGGGATCATCCTGGCGCTCGTCCTGACCCAGAAGCGCTTCGTGTCCTTCGGCGGTCACGCCGACGCCGTGTGGGACATCGCCATCTGGGCCATCCCCTTCGGCATCATCGGCGGCAGGCTCTACCACGTGGTGTCCTCGCCGGACGCCTACTTCGGCCCGGACGGCGACCTCGCGCGCATCCCGCAGATCTGGCTGGGCGGCCTCGGGATCTGGGGCGCCATCGCCCTCGGCGCCGTCGGCGCGTGGATCGGTGCACGGCGCGCGGGCGTCAAGCTGTCCGCCTTCGCCGACGCCGCCGCTCCGGGCGTCCTGCTCGCGCAGGCCGTGGGCAGAATCGGCAACTGGTTCAACCAGGAGCTCTTCGGCGCTCCCACCACGCTTCCGTGGGGTCTCGAGATCGACGCCGACAACGCCAACTTCCCGCTCGACCAGGAACCCGGCACGCTCTTCCACCCCACGTTCCTGTACGAGCTCCTCTGGAACCTGGCAGGGGTCGCCCTGCTGCTCCTCCTCGCGCGGAAGCTGAACCTCCGTGGCGGCCGCATGTTCTGGCTCTACGCCGCCTACTACACGCTCGGACGCGTGTGGATCGAGGCGCTCCGGATCGACGACGCCGAGCTGGTCACCTTCTTCGGCGTGACCCAGCGCCTGAACGTCTGGGTGAGCATCGGCGTGTTCCTCGTGGCGCTGGCGGTGCTGATCTACCTCGCGGTGCGCAGGCGTCCGGCCGATGCGCCGTCGGTCTACCTGCCGGGCAGGGAACCGAAGGCCGACGGCGGCGCGGCAGCCGGCTCGACCGACGGCGGCTCCGCCGCAGCGGAGACGCCGGCTGGGGCCGACGCCGCCGGTACGACGGTGAACGGGAAGCCCTCCGGAGGGTCGTCCGTGACCGGTTCGACCGCCGGTCCGACCGCCGGTCCGACGGCTGGTTCGACCGCTGCTGCGGCGAGCGACGACGCCCCGGGGGACGCTTCCCGGACGGACGACGACGAGGGCGCAGATCACGCTTCGGTCTCAGGTGACCACGCGGTCGCTGAGGGTCGGGGAGCCGCGAAGGGCCGTGGTAATCTGTCCGAAACAAACGGCTCCTGAGAGGCGCATCACGCCTCCGAGGGTCCCGCGAGAGCGGAGCCGCGCGTTCCGATCACACCAGCAGTCCCCGGGCCACCGCCCCTCAAGGACGCAACACCACACAGTTGTGGACTCCAGGTGCAACGGCCGGGTCACCGCCCCGCCGTCACCGCATGGCCCGGCCTACGCACAACCTCGCACCGCTCGCCCGCCGACTCAGCCGGGCGCCGGTGGCCGGACGATGTCCAAGAGATCGACAGACGGCGCCCGCCGATCACGCCGGGTGGCCGCGGGGCCAAGGCTGTCCCCTCCCGACGCTCCACGATGGGGGAAGGATCCTTAATATGACTGCTCCGACACCAGGAACCCCGACCGACGCTCGTCACACCGACACGCCTGACGTCGAGGTACAGGACCACGCCTCGGGGGAGACCCGCGCGGAATCCCCGTTCACGCGCTTCGCAGCCATCCCCGAGGCCTCGGGCCTGTACGACCCGGAGAACGAGAAGGATGCCTGCGGCCTCGCGGTGATCGCCACCCTCCGCGGCGAACCCGGGCACGACATCGTCGACGCCGCGCTGACCGCCCTGCGCAATCTCGAGCACCGCGGCGCCGTCGGCGCGGACGAGGGCACGGGTGACGGGGCAGGGCTGCTGACGCAGGTCCCCGACGAGTTCTTCCGTGCAGTCGTCGACTTCGCGTTGCCGCCCGCCGGCTCCTACGTCGTCGGCACGGCCTTCCTGCCCGCCGAGGCGAAGGAGGAGGAGACCGCCCGCGCCGGGCTGGAATCCATCGCCGAGTCCGAGGGGCTCGCGGTCCTCGGGTGGCGTGTGGTTCCCGTGGTCGCCGAGCTCGTCGGTTCGATGGCGCGGGCCTGCATGCCGCACTTCGTGCAGCTTTTCCTCGCGCCGGCCGACGGCGACGCCTCCGACCTCGAGGCGAAGGCGTTCCGTGTCCGCAAGCGGGCGCAGAACAAGTACGGCGTCTACTTCCCGTCGTTGTCCTCGAAGACCATCGTCTACAAGGGGATGCTCACCACGGCGCAGCTCGAGCCGTTCTACCCGGACCTGTCGGACGAGCGGTTCACCACGCGCCTCGGGATCGTCCACTCACGCTTCTCCACGAACACCTTCCCGTCCTGGCCCCTCGCGCAGCCGTTCCGCACCATCGCCCACAACGGTGAGATCAACACCGTGAAGGGCAACCGCAACTGGATGCGCGCACGCCAGTCGCAGCTCGCCAATCCGCTGCTCGGCGATTCGCCCGAGGACCTGTATCCCATCTGCACCCCCGGGGCCTCCGACTCGGCCTCCTTCGACGAGGTCGCGGAGCTGCTCACGCTCTCCGGCAGGCCCATCACCCACTCGATCATGATGATGGTGCCCGAGGCGTGGGAGAACCACGCCACCATGGACCCCGCCCGCCGCGCCTTCTACCAGTACCACTCCATGCTCATGGAGCCCTGGGACGGACCTGCCGCGGTCTCCTTCACCGACGGCCGCCTGGTCGGCGCCGTCCTCGACCGCAACGGTCTGCGCCCGGCGAGGTACTGGGTCACGGAGGACGGCCTCGTCATCCTCGCCTCCGAGGTGGGCGTCATCGACGTCGAAGCCTCCCGCGTGGTCCGCAAGGGCCGGGTCTCGCCCGGCAAGATGTTCCTCGTCGACACCGAGGAGGGCCGCCTCATCGAGGACCAGGAGATCAAGGCGGAGGTCGCCGCCGCGAACCCCTGGGGCGAGTGGGTCAAGGAAAACCTGATCCAGCTCGAGGACCTCCCGGAGCGCGAGCACGTCGTGCACACCAAGGCCTCGATCAACCGGCGCCAGCGCACCTTCGGCTACACCCAGGAGGAACTGCGCATCCTCCTCGGACCCATGGCGAAGAACGCCGCGGAGCCGCTCGGCGCCATGGGGTCCGACACCCCGATCGCCGTGCTGTCCAAGCGGCCGCGCCTGCTCTTCGACTACTTCGTGCAGTCCTTCGCGCAGGTCACCAACCCGCCGCTGGACTCCATCCGCGAGGAGCTCGTGACGTCGATGGGCGTCACCATCGGCCCGGACGGCAACCTGCTCTCCACCGGCCAGGTGCGCTCCAAGCAGATCGCCCTGAAGTTCCCCGTCATCACCAATGACGAGCTCGCGAAGATCGCCAACCTCGAGACCGAGGAGGGCGACCGCCTGACCGTCCGCGTGCGCGGCCTGTACCGGCACGACGGCGGCGAGGCCTCCCTGCGCGCGCGGCTCACGGAGATCTGCGAGCAGGTGTCCGGCGCCCTGAACCGCGGGGTCGAGTACGTGGTCCTCTCGGACCGCGACTCCAACGCCCAGTGGGCCCCCATCCCGTCGCTGCTCCTCACGAGCGCCGTCCATCACCACCTGCTCAAGAGTGCCAACCGCACCAAGACCTCCCTCGTGGTCGAGGCCGGGGACGTCCGCGAAGTGCACCACGTCGCCGTCCTGATCGGGTACGGCGCCTCCGCGGTGAACCCGTACCTCGCGATGGAGAGCTGCGAGGAGCTCGTGCGCAACGGTGACATCACCGGGGTCACGGCCGAAGCCGCCGTCGCCCATCTCATCAAGGGTCTCGGCAAAGGCGTCCTGAAGATCATGTCCAAGATGGGCATCTCCACCGTCAGTTCCTACTGCGGTGCGCAGACGTTCGAGGCGCTCGGGCTGTCGCAGGAACTCGTCGACGAGTACTTCCACGGCACGCAGACCCAGCTCGGCGGCGTAGGGCTCGACGTGATCGCCGCGGAGACCGCCGCTCGGCATGACACGGCGTACCCGCAGGACGGCATCGAGGACCCGCACCGCGGCCTCGACAACGGCGGCGAGTACCAGTGGCGCCGCGAGGGCCCGCCGCACCTCTTCAACCCGGAGACGGTGTTCCGGCTGCAGCACGCCACGCGCGAGCGCCGCTACGACATCTTCAAGGCGTACACGCAGGGCGTCGACGACCAGTCGAAGGAGCTCATGACGCTCCGCGGACTGCTGAAGCTCCGTGGCGACGTGCGCGAGCCCATCAGCATCGACGAGGTGGAACCGGTCTCCCAGATCGTCAAGCGCTTCTCCACGGGGGCCATGAGCTACGGCTCCATCTCCCAGGAGGCGCACGAGACCCTCGCCATCGCGATGAACCGCCTCGGCGGCAAGTCGAACACGGGGGAGGGCGGCGAGGACGTCGAGCGCCTCATGGACCCGGAGCGCCGTTCCGCGATCAAGCAGGTGGCCTCCGGGCGCTTCGGCGTCACGAGCCTCTACCTGACCAACGCCGACGACATCCAGATCAAGATGGCGCAGGGAGCCAAGCCCGGGGAGGGTGGGCAGCTCATGAGCCAGAAGGTCTATCCCTGGATCGCCCGGACGCGGCACTCCACGCCCGGCGTGGCGCTCATCTCCCCGCCGCCGCACCACGACATCTACTCCATCGAGGACCTCGCGCAGCTCATCTACGACCTCAAGCGGTCGAACCCGAGGGCGCGCGTCCACGTGAAGCTCGTCTCCGAGGTGGGCATCGGCACAGTGGCAGCGGGTGTCACGAAAGCCAAGGCCGACGTCGTCCTGGTGTCCGGGCACGACGGCGGGACCGGCGCATCGCCGCTGAACTCGCTCAAGCACGCGGGTATCCCGTGGGAGCTCGGTCTCGCCGAGACACAGCAGACGCTCATGCTCAACGGGCTCCGCGACCGCGTGGTGGTCCAGGTGGACGGGCAGCTGAAGACCGGCCGCGACGTCGTCATCGCCGCCCTGCTCGGCGGCGAGGAGTTCGGTTTCGCGACCGCCCCGCTGATCGTCTCGGGCTGCATCATGATGCGTGTCTGCCACCTCGACACCTGCCCCGTGGGCGTCGCGACCCAGAACCCCGAGCTGCGCAGCCGCTTCACCGGCAAGCCGGAGTTCGTGGTCAACTTCTTCGAGTTCATCGCCGAGGAGGTCCGTGAGCTCCTGGCGGAGCTCGGCTTCCGGACTCTCGAGGAGGCGATCGGCCACAGCGAGCTGCTCGACGCCCGCACGGCCGTGGAGCACTGGAAGGCCGACGGGCTGGATCTCGACCCGATCCTGCGGGGCAACGAGTTCGACTCGGGTGAACCGATGCGCAACCTCTATCCGCAGAACCACGATCTGGACCAGCACTTCGACAACAAGCTGATCGAGATGAGCGCCGACGCCCTGCAGCACCGCTCCCCGGTGCGGATCGTGCTCGACGTCGTCAACACGGACCGCTCGGTGGGCACCATGCTGGGCCACGAGGTGACGCGCACCTTCGGTCTCGACACCCTGGCCACGAACACGATCGACGTCACGCTCTCCGGCCAGGCCGGGCAGTCCCTCGGGGCGTTCCTGCCCGCCGGGATCACGCTGCGGCTCCTGGGGGACTCGAACGACTACGTCGGCAAGGGCCTCTCGGGCGGGCGGATCATCGTGCGCCCGGACCGCTCCAACGTCTTCCGCGCCGAGCACAACGTGATCGCGGGCAACGTGATCGGGTACGGCGCCACGAGCGGGGAGATGTTCCTCCGCGGCCAGGTGGGGGAGAGGTTCCTCGTGAGGAACTCCGGTGCCACGGCGGTGGTCGAGGGGATCGGCGACCACGGCTGCGAGTACATGACCGGCGGGCAGGCGCTCGTCCTCGGACCGACGGGCCGCAACTTCGGGGCGGGCATGTCCGGCGGAACCGCCTTCGTCCTCGATCTCGACCGCGCGCGCGTGAACAAGCAGAGCCTCGAGAACGGTGAGCTCCTGCTCGTCGACCTCGACGCTGAGGACATCGAGATCGTCCGGCACCTCCTCATCCAGCACGTCGAGGAGACTGAATCCACCCTCGCGGAGACGCTCCTCGGCACGTTCGAGGACACCGTCCGCCGCTTCACCAAGGTCCTGCCGCGCGACTACGCCGCGGTGCTGGACGCCCGTGCCACGGCTGCCGAACAGGGTCTCGACCCCGACGGCGAAGAGGCCTGGACCAAGATCCTGGAGGTGACCGGTGGCTGACCCACGCGGATTCCTGAAAGTACGCGAGCGCGAGACCCAGCCCCGACGGCCCGTACCGGTCCGCATCATGGACTGGAAAGAGGTGTACGAGGCGCAGGAGAAGGGTGTCCTGAAGGCGCAGGCGGGCCGCTGCATGGACTGCGGCATCCCGTTCTGCCACCAGGGCTGCCCGCTGGGCAACCTCATCCCCGAGTGGAACGACCTCACGTTCCGGGACAAGGGCCGTGAGGCGATCGACCGGCTCCACGCCACGAACAACTTCCCCGAGTTCACCGGCCGGCTCTGCCCGGCCCCGTGCGAGTCCTCCTGCGTGCTCGGCATCAACCAGCCGCCCGTCACCATCAAGCAGGTCGAGGTCTCCATCGCTGACCAGGCCTTCGGTGAGGGCTGGGTGGAGCCGCACCCGCCGGAGCGCCTCACGGGCCGCACGGTCGCCGTCGTCGGGTCCGGGCCGGCGGGTCTCGCCGTCGCCCAGCAGCTCACCCGCGCCGGGCACACGGTCGCCGTGTACGAGCGGGACGACCGCATCGGCGGCCTGCTGCGCTACGGCATCCCCGACTTCAAGATGGAGAAGATCCACCTGGAGCGGCGTCTCGACCAGATGAAGGCCGAGGGCACTCGGTTCCGCACCGGCGTGGACGTCGGCAAGGACATCAGCTGGGGACAGCTCAAGCGTCGCTACGACGCCGTCGTCGTCGCCACTGGCGCCACGGTGCCGCGCGATCTCAGCATCCCGGGCCGTGAGCTCGACGGCGTGCACTTCGCCATGGACTACCTCGTGCAGGCGAACCGCGTGGTGGCGGGCGAGGACGTCGAGGACCAGATCCACGCCGAGGGCAAGCACGTGGTGATCCTCGGCGGCGGTGACACGGGAGCCGACTGCCTGGGTACCGCGCACCGGCAGAAGGCCGCCTCGGTCACGACCCTCGCGATCGGGCAGCAGCCGCCCACGGAGCGCCGCCCGGACCAGCCGTGGCCCACGTTCCCCACGCTGTTCGACATCGCCAGTGCCCACGAGGAGGGTGGCGAGCGCCGCTACCTCGCCTCCACAGTGCGCTTCGTCGGTGACGGCGGCGTGCTTCGCGGCATCGAGGTGGCAGAGACGGAGTTCGTCGACGGCCGCCGCGTCCCGAAGGCCGGCACGGAGCGCGAGATCCCCGCGGACCTCGTGTTCCTCTCGCTCGGCTTCACCGGGGCGGAGCCCGCAGGCATCACGGAGCAGGTCGAGGCAGCGTTCGACGAGCGCGGCAACCTGGCGCGCGACGGCTACTACATGACGAACACGCCCGGCGTCTTCTCGGCCGGCGACGCCGGTCGCGGACAGTCCCTGATCGTCTGGGCCATCGCGGAGGGCCGCGCGTGCGCGGCCGCCGTGGACACGTGGCTGATGGGGTCCACCAAGCTGCCCGCTCCCGTCGCACCCACCGACCGCTCCATCGCGGTCCTGTAAGGCAGATCGGCGTCCGGATCCGCTGTATCGGGTCCGGACGTCGTCCTGCGCCCCGCACCCGGCCACGCCCCGGCTCCAGCCGGTCCTGCCGCCCCGTCATCACCTCCAATCCGACCACCCGGGCAAGGTTCACCCGATCCCGCCCGGAGCCACCACCAGACCTCAACCCGATTAGGCTAGGTTCATGAGACGCGCAAAAATCGTTGCAACATTCGGCCCCGCGATCGCCAGCTACGAGAACACCCTCGCTGTGCTCGAGGCGGGCGTCGATGTCGCCCGGATGAACATGAGTCACGGCGACTACACCGTGCACAGCGACACCTACAACAACGTCCGGCGTGCGTCGGCGGAGCTGGGTAAGCCCGTCGGGATCTTCGCCGACCTCCAGGGTCCGAAGATCCGCCTCGGCCGTTTCGCCGACGGGCCTCACGCGCTCGCCCCCGGGGACGTCTTCACCATCACGGTCGAGGACATCGAGGGCACACAGGAGATCTGCTCCACCACGTTCAAGGGACTCCCGCAGGACGTCAACGTGGGGGACCTCCTGTTGATCGACGACGGCAAGGTCACCCTCCGGGCCACGGCGGTCGACGACGTGAAGGTCACGACCGAGGTGGTCGTCGGAGGAATGGTGTCCAACAACAAGGGCATCAACCTCCCCGGCGTCGCCGTGAACGTCCCCGCGCTGAGCGAGAAGGACGAGGATGATCTCCGCTGGGCCATCCGGATCGGCGTCGACATGGTGGCGCTGTCCTTCGTGCGCGACGCGAGCGACATCCGCCGCGTGCACGAGATCATGGACGAGGAGGGCCGTCGCGTCCCCGTCATCGCGAAGATCGAGAAGCCCCAGGCGGTGGATGCGCTCGAGGAGATCATCGACGCCTTCGATTCGATCATGGTGGCCCGAGGCGACCTCGGCGTCGAACTGCCGCTGCAGGACGTCCCGATCGTCCAGAAGCGCGCCGTCGAACTCGCCCGCCGCTGGGCCAAGCCCGTCATCGTGGCCACGCAGGTCCTCGAATCCATGATCGACAACCCCCGGCCCACCCGCGCCGAGGCCTCCGACTGCGCGAACGCCGTGCTGGACGGGGCCGACGCCGTCATGCTCTCGGGTGAGACCAGCGTGGGCAAGTACCCGATGGAAACCGTGAAGATCATGAACGACATCATCGAGTCCACGGAGCGCCACGGCCTCGAGCGCGTCCCGCCGCTCGGCAGCAAGCCGAAGACCCGAGGCGGCGCCATCACCCGGGCCGCCGTCGAGATCTCCGACCAGCTCGACGCGAAGTACATCTGCACCTTCACGCAGTCCGGGGACTCCGCCCGGCGGCTGTCGCGTCTGCGCCCCAAGAAGCCGGTGGTCGCCTTCACGCCGGTGCAGTCCACGCTCAACCAGATGTCCCTCATCTGGGGCATCCAGCCGAAGCTGGTCGAGTTCGTCGAGCACACCGATCAGATGACCGCGCAGGTGGATCGCGTGCTGTTCGAGCAGGGGCTCGTGGAGGTGGACGACCTCGTGGTCATCGCGGCCGGGTCACCTCCCGGACAGGCCGGCTCCACCAACTCGATCAAGGTGCACCGCGTGGGTGACATCACCGACGCCGGTCAGCTCCCGGATGATCACACGTCCTTCATCAAGGAGGACGTAGGCCCCTGGCCCCTCAAGAAGAAGTAGTCCGAGAACACGAACTCGCCGGTAACACGAAGGACCCCCGCCCATCCGGGCGGGGGTCCTTCGCGTTGTTGTCCTGGTGTTGTCCTGGTGGTCCTGCTCGGGCGGTCAGTTCACCTGGTTGATGATGGTCTCCGCGACCTCGCGCATGCTGAGGCGGCGGTCCATGGAGGTCTTCTGGATCCAGCGGAAAGCCTCGGGCTCGGTGAGGCCCATCTTCGTGGTCAGCAGGCTCTTGGCGCGTTCCACCAGCTTGCGCGTGGCGAACTGCTCCTGCAGATCGGTGACCTCGGCCTCGAGCGCCTTGATCTCCTCGTGTCGCGACATCGCGATCTCGATGGCGGGGATCAAGTCTGCGGGGGTGAAGGGCTTGACGACGTACGCCATGGCTCCGGCGTCGCGTGCCCGCTCGATGAGTTCCTTCTGGCTGAACGCCGTCAGCAGGACCACCGGCGCGATCCTGGCCTTCACGATCTGCTCGGCCGCCGTGATGCCGTCCATGACGGGCATCTTGACGTCCATGAGGACGAGGTCCGGCTTGTGCTCCATAGCGAGGGCCACGGCCTTCTCGCCGTTGTCGGCCTCCGCCACCACGTCGTAGCCCTCGCCGCGCAGGATCTCGATGATGTCGAGCCGGATGAGCGTCTCGTCCTCGGCCACGATGACCCGGCGGGCGGGTCCGGCGGGCGTGGACTCGGTGGATTCAGACACTGGTGCTCCTTGATGACGACGGCGATGCGGAGGGTGAGGGCGCCGCAACGCCTGTTCCCGCTTCCAGCCTATCGGCATGTAGAGTTGTTTCGCGCACGGGCCGGGAGATGAACCCGCCTCGTCATCCGCCTCCCGCGCTGCGGGAGGACCGGCGCGCAGGCACGGCCCGAATGGCGGAATTGGCAGACGCGCTGCACTCAAAATGCAGTATCGAGAGGTGTGTGGGTTCGAGTCCCACTTCGGGCACCCGACGGATCCTCGCCCATGGCTCACGGGCTCGGCCTCACGGAAGGCCCCCTGCTCCGCGTCCTGACCGGCTGGCCGTCAGTGCACTGACCACGCGTCACATTGGTCCCATGCAAAGCACGCTGCTGGTATCCCGGGTGCTTCGAGCTCACGCTGAGGCGATGGAAACCGGTCTCACGAACGGGGTGAGCGCATGAGCGCCACCCGCTGCACCTGTGTCTGGAGCGCCCGCCCCCTCGTGCGGCTGCTCATGGATCCCGTCTGCCCCGCCTATACGCTGCACGTGCTGCACGACGGCTCCGGGAAGGTACCGGACCGCGCGGCGGACGCCTGACCGGCGTCGCGCCGGCCCCGCGGGTACATTGAGCGCATGGCCAGCGAAGCGATGACCCTCGACGTCGACGGTCCGGAGGGCGTGCGCGCCGTCCGGCTCTCCAGCCCCTCCCGCGTCCTCTGGCCCGCGGCGGGCATCACCAAGCTCGATCTCGCGCGTTACGTCATCGACGTGGCGCCGGCCTTCCTCCGCGCCAACGGGGACCGCCCCGTGTCCCTGCAGCGCTTCGGGGGCGATGTCGACGGGGAGCACTTCTTCAGCAAGAACCCGCCGAAGGGTGCGCCCGACTACCTGCAGAGCGTCACCGTCACCTACCCGAGCGGCCGTTCACACCCGCAGGTGGTGCTCCACGAGCCGGCGTCCATCGTGTGGGCGGTCCAGATGAACACGGTCGTGTTCCATCCCTGGGCATCCAGGGCCGGAGCCACCGATACGCCCGACGAGCTGCGCATCGACCTCGATCCTCAGCCCGGCACCACCTTCGGCGACGTCATCGCCGCTGCCCACGCACTGCGCGCCGTGCTGCGCGAGGCCGAGCTCGAATCTTTCGTCAAGACCTCCGGCAACAGGGGGCTGCACGTCTTCGCGCCCATCGAGCCCGAGGCCGAGTTCCTCGAGGTCCGTCGCGCCGTCATCGCCGCAGCCCGCGAGCTCGAGCGACGCATGCCGGAGCGCGTCACCACGGCCTGGTGGAAGGAGGAGCGGGGAGAGCGGATCTTCGTCGACTTCAACCAGGCGAACCGCGACCGCACCATGGCGGGCGCCTACAGTCCGCGCGCGCTGCCGCACGCCGCGGTGTCCTGTCCCGTGACCTGGGACGAGCTCGACGACGTCGACCCCACGCGCTTCACGGTCCTCACCGTCCCCGAACGCCTGCGCAGCGTCGGCGACCCGTGGGAGCACCTGCACGCCGCGCCCGGGCGCATCGACGTGCTGCGCTCGTGGTGGGAGCGGGACGTCGGGAACGGGCTCGGGGAACTCCCCTTCCCGCCGGACTTCCCCAAGATGCCCGGGGAGCCGATGCGGGTGCAGCCGAGCAGGGCCCGTACCCGCGACTGATCGCGGCTGTCAAGGGGACAACGCGGGTACATCCGGCACGGGTACGGGAGTGGGCGCGCTGGTAGACAGAGTCAAACGCCGTCGCGCCGCCCCTGAAGGGCGGACCGAAGACCGAGCCGGTTCGCCGCCCGGCTGCTGAGAGATCCATGAAGAAGCCCCTGCTGTCCTCCGCCCTCCTGCTCGTCCTGCTGACCGGCTGCGGCGGCAATCCCGCCACGGGTCCGGAACCTGCCGGACCCACGCCGAACCCGGCCGAGACCGCGACCGAGCAGGCGGAGGCGCCGTCGGACGCCCCCTCGGTCGAGGGACTCAGGGATGCGGGAAGCGGCACGTTCGCCTTCCTCGTCGACGAGACCAAGGGCGAAGTGCTGCTGCCGGCGGAGGCGCCCGCCGATGTCGAGGCGCTCCGGACGGAGCTCGGCGAGGACGCCGTGACCTACGCGCTGGTGACCGTGCAGAATCCCGACGGTGCACTGACGCTCGATCTCGGCGCCGTGACCGTCTCCACGCCGGAGGGGCAGGACCTCGAGTTCCGCCCGGCGCCGACCGTCATCGAGGAGTGGGGGGCGGCAGCGAACAGCGGCGAGGCGAACCCGGAGGTGGTGGGTCTCGTCGAGGAGTACAGCGGAGGGGCGCTGCCCGGGGCGACGAGTGAGATCCTCATGATCGGCCTGTTCCCGGAGGTTCCCGACATCGTGAGGACCGTCATGGTGCAGCCCGCCGACGGACGCGAAGCGGTCGAGGCGACGGTGCGTCCGGAGTCCTGAGCACTCGCCCCCTCGGCGCCGACCGCGCGGAGTAGGCTTGCGTCATGCCGAGCATGGATCCCACCCGCACCGCCGTCGTCATCGAGGACGACGACGATGTCCGGGACCTGCTGCACACCGTCCTCACGGCCTCCGGATTCAGGGTCCACACCGCACCGGCGGGGCTGGCGGGCGTCGAGATGGTGCGTCGGCTCACGCCCGACGTGGTGACCCTCGACGTCGGGCTGCCCGACATCGACGGCTACGAGGTGGCCCAGCGTATCCGACGTTTCTCCGCCACCTTCATCGTGATGCTGACCGCGCGAGCCGACGCGGCTGACCAGCAGCGTGGACTGGACGCCGGAGCAGACCGGTACATGAAAAAACCGTTCCGGCCGGCCGAACTGCGCCGCCACATCCAGGAAGGCATCGCGCAGGCCTGACGGGACGATCCCTCGCCCGGAGCCGTCCGTTCCCTGCCGCGGACCCCACCGCAGTGATCCCGCGCGCGGGCCGACGGCCATCCGTCCTGGACGCCTGCTAGTCGTCCTCGCCGCGTGAGTCGTCATCGAGGTCGGTGTCGATCCCGTTGTTGTCGTCGTAGTTCCCGGTGTCGGTGCCGGAGTTGTCGCTGTCCTGGTTACCGAGGTCGCAGCCCCCGAGGAAGAGCGCGCAGACGGCGAAGAGGGCGGCGAGGGGCTTCAGGGGGCGAGTGGCCACGGTGGGGCTCCGTTCGGTAGGTCGGAATGGCACGGCCGATGTGAGCGATGGCCGTGATCGATGAGAGGAGGGCTTTGCGGGCCGTGGAGGCTGGTTCAGCGACCGGTTCCCACGGTAGGCAGCGCCACGAAACGATCGCAACAACGCCGAGACCGACCGCTCCTCCTTGCGCACCGGAGGCGTACGTGAGGCGTACGGCGTTCGCGCCGTCAGCTCCCGTCGGGGCCGGCGACCACCCCGTACCGCTGCATCAGCCAGTCGAGGTTGTTCTGCAGTCCCGCTTTCCACGCCTCCCAGGTGTGACCGCCCGGTACCGTCTGCAGGCGCACGTCCACACCGGCCTGCTGCATCGCCGCCGCCACCTCCTCGCCCTGGGGCCGGTAGAAGGCGTCATCGGCTCCGACCGTGATGGTCCCTGCCGAACCGGGCAGTGACGTCCCCTTGATGATGTCGAGAGGATTCTGGGCGGCGAAGGCGGCGGCATCGCCGGCGAAGTAGTCGGTGACCAGGGCGTCGCGGCCGGCTTCGATGGTGGGGGCGTCCTCACCCGAGATGTCGAGGAAGGTCGGGTAGACGTCGGGATGACCGGCGGCGAGCGTGAGGGAGCAGGTACCCCCGTAGGAGAAACCGCCGATCGCCCAGTCCGTCGGGTGCGAGCCGACGCCCAGGGTCGACCTGACCCACTGGGGCACGTCGGTGGCGAGGTACGTACCCGCTCGCCCGTAGGCGCTGTCGAGGCACAGCGACGGCGTGGGACCGGTGCTGGCCGCGGCGTCGGGCAGGATCACGACGGGTGCGAGCCCCTCGTGCGCCGCCGCGTAGGCGTCCATCACCGCGGGGAGCTGACCTCCGGTGATCCAGTCCTCCGGACTTCCCGGGTCACCGTGGATCAGGACGAGTACGGGCACGTTCGCCGGCGTCGAGGCGAGATAGGCGGGCGGTAGGTACACGTAGGCCGCACCGGCGACCACCCCTGACACGGTGCCGGGGATGGTGGTCTGGTAGACCGAGCCGGACGCGGGCATGTCCGACGGCGGTGTCCAGTCCGCCTCGGTGGTCAGGGGCCCCGTGTCCTCCGGAGCATCGATCGCTCCGAGGTGAGGTACGGCGTCGCCCCCGCTGATGGCCCTGAGCGTCGGGTAGGAGCCGTAGTAGGCGTTGATCCCCAACGCCGCTGCGGTGACGATCATGATGGGCGCGAGGACGGCGACGCAACGCTGCCACCAGCGTGGACGCGTCAGCACCCGCGCCGCACCGAGGACCACACCGGTGATCGCCAGTCCGCCCACCGCGTAGAACCACGTGGGCTGCGGTGCGCCCCAGACGTTGAGGAGGTCCTCCGTCACGAACCGGGCGAGCACACCGCCGAGGGCGCCGATCAGGAGGGCGGGCAGCACCCTGCGGAGGAGCCACCGGGGCCGGCCCGCCGCGAGTCCGCCCAGCGCCACCGCGCCGACCACGGCGATGAGCGTGGGGGCCGGGCCGTCGATGAGGTCCCAGTCGAGGGGGTTCACAGGCGCTCCTTGAATGACGACGACGTCGACGGGGACGACGACGGGGTCGACGGGGACGACGACGGGGACGACGTCGGGGTCGACGTCGACGGGGACGACGTCGGAACGACCGCGGGGGAGGGCGCGTCCGCTCCGGCCCTCGCCGTCGTCGGGTGCCGCTCCCGGCGTGGGCGGGCGGTGAGCAGGCGCCAGAGGTCGGTGGCACCGGCGTCGGGCGCGTACGCCGCGGTGATGGCGCGGCCGATGGCGGGAAGCGCTGCTGCGTCCTCGAAACACAGGTACAGCGGCACGTAGCGCGGGCCGAACTTCGCCTTGAAGGCGAACAGGGACCGGAATCCGTACACGGGTTCGAGCGCACGCCCCACGAGGGCGAGGATCCGGTCGAGGGTGTCGGTGGCCTCGGCGCCGTCCGGCCCGGCGCCGCTCCGCGCGAGGGGGGCGCCGGACAGGCTCAGCCGGGTGAAGCCCTCGGCCTGGAGGTCGAGGGCGGCCTGCGCGATCAGCACCTCGATGCTGTGCTTGAACCCGGCGCCGCGGCGGCGCATGAAGTCCAGCGTCCAGCCCGTGACCCGGCCGTCCTCGTGGATGGGCAACCAGGAGGCGACGGCGTGCACGGTGCGCTCCGCGTCGATCACCACGGAACAGCGCACGTCCGGATCGATCAGTTCGTCCACGCCCCCGAGGGTGAAGCCCATCTCCGGCAGCGCCTTGTCCGCCACCCACTCCTCGGAGATGCTCCTGATCTGGTCGAGGATCACGAGGGGCACACGGGTGGTGTCCACCCATTCGGTGTGCACGCCGTGCTTGCGGGCCTGGTTGAGTGCCGTCCGGATGTCCTGGAACTTCTTGCCCGTGAAGGCGAGGCCGCCGAGGTCCAGCACCGTCTCCTCGGCGACCTGGAGCCGGCGGAAGCCCGCGGGCTCCAGGAGGTCGGCGATCGGACCGGGCACGGAGTAGAAGCACGGTGTCCATCCCTGGTCGTGGCAGAAGGCGGTGAATCCGTGCACTGCCGCTGCCGCGTCGCCACGCGGGCCCACGGGACCGGCGAGGGTGAGCGCCACACCGCCGATCACGCGGTAGGGGACGTAGGAGGCCGCGCCGAACCAGTAGGTGTTGCCGGGCCACAGTCCCATCCACGTCATGGAACCGGAGCCGTCCGCCCGGGCGATCCCGCGGGCCCTGTCCCGGTCGGCGTCGCCGGGGGCGCTCCGCACCGAGCGGAAGGACCGCAGCAGCAGCGCGCCCACCACGGCCCAGAACGCGATGCAGATCCACTCGTAGAGGATGATCGCGGCGCTGCCGTCCGGTAGGAACGCGGGGTACACGTGGAGCGTCACGGCGACAGGGAGGAGCCGCTGGGGGAAGTCGGCCAGGAGGAGGGGCGCCGTCGCGACCGGACTGAACTGGCCTGCCACCGCCAGGCCCACACCGACGTACACGATCGCAGCGGCGACGAGCGCCGCAGCCACGCGCCGGGCGATCGCGCGATGGGTGCCGGGCGCCGCCTGCACCACGAACAGGCGCCGGACGACGACGAGCAGGACGATCAGCACGACCGGCTGCAGCGCCGGCACCACGAGGTCCGCGAGGACCCGCTCGAGGCGCGCGCCCTGCAGCAGGGCGGTGAGCTGGCCGTCGGCCCGGTGCTGCAGGTACGCCAGGAAGGTTTGCACCGAGAGAGCGGCGAGCGCTGCCTGCACGACGACGGTCCCGATCCACGCCGAGCGCCGGCCCCTGCGCAACCCGTCCGCGAGGACGAGCAGCAGGAGGCTCGGCAGACAGGACATCACCACGCCACCGAGCCCCGCGCGCGCCTGCACCTGGGCCTCGGCGCACTCGCGGACCGCGCTGCCCGGCGCGCACGCCGCGCGCACGGCCTCCGGCGTGGCCCCCTCCACCGAGGTGAAGAGCAGCCCCAGGACCGCGAACGGCCCCGTGGCGTGCGGTGCCAGCGCGGCGAGGACGGGCCCGACGGCGGCGGCGACGCTGACGAGCGCGACGAGGACACGCGCCTCCCTGATGGACGGCGCCGCAGGGCGGGTCAGCCGCCGGCGGAGCACCAGCGGACCGGCGGCGAGACCCACGAGCGACGCGACCAGGAGGGCGATCGACAACAGTGCGCCGCTGTAGAGGACGAGGGTCAGCGGGAGGAGCACACCGAGGACGCGGAGCCTCCGCCGCCAGAGCGGGCCCATGGTCGCGCTCGCGGCCATGACCGCCGCGAGGACCCCGACGACGGGCCCGCCGAGCGTGCTCCCGGCGACATCCCCGGCCCAACGCGGGAAGAGGGGAGCGACGACGACGTTGAGGAGGGCGGCGCCGAGGAGTGCCGCGCTCTGGCCGACCACCACCACGACGGCGAACCGCCATGACCCGAGGCGGACCTCGGCGAGCACCCCGAGGGTCGCGAGGACGAGGGTCGCACCGATGTAGGAGGGGAGGTCGGTGGCCCAGCCGAGCGAAAGCAGCACCGCGAGCGGCTGGTCGAGGACGGTGTCGGGATCGAAGAGGACACGCATCGCGAGCCCGGGCGGAGGACCCGAGGGCAGCGCTCCGGTTCCGAGACCGAGGAGCCACAGCACCAGGATCGCGGCAGCGGCGACCGGCGCCCTCCGGAGGGCCGAGCGCGGGAGACGGACGGGAAGCGATGCGCCGTCGTCGTACGTGCCGTTCCTCATGGTGCTCCCGTGCGTGGCTCCGGCGTCGCACCGCCGGAGGGCGATGCCGGCGCGCCCTGTCCAGCAGGGCGCGCCCGTGTCAGTATCAGAGCGTCCGCTGGAAGCCTGCTGGAGGCACCTCGGGAGTTGGCTGGACGAGCAGGTGGGTCAGGAGCGGGCGTCCCTGATCATGTTGGTGATGCGCGCCGTGGAGAGCCGCCGGCCCTGGTCGTCCCGCATGACCACCTCGTGCGTGGTCAGTGTGCGGCCGAGGTGGATCGCGGTGGCGGTGCCGGTGACGAGCCCGGAGGCGATACTGCGGTGATGGGTGGCGCCGACCTCGATGCCCACCGCCTGCCGGCCCGCGCCGGCGTGCAGCCCGGCCGCGAACGAACCGAGCGTCTCCGCCAGGACCACGTGCGCGCCGCCGTGCAGGATGCCCGCGACCTGCTGGTTCCCCTCCACCGGCATCGTGGCCACGGCGCGCTCGGCGCTCATCTCGGTGAACACGATGCCCATCTTCACGGTCATGGCGCCCACCCCGTACCGGCCCAGCCAGGCATGGAGGTGCGGAGGTATCCCGGCGGCGACGAGTTCGGCCCGGCGCTCCTCGGTGACGTGCTCGGCGATGTCCTCCGTCGTTGGTTCGGTGACGCTCTCGGGCTGCTCGCGCGGGGCGTCGTCGTCGCCGGTTCGGGTGCGGTTGTCTTCCATGCGAACTAGGCTGGCACCTGTGACTGAATCGACCAAACCTGCCGACACCCTGACCATGGATGCTCCCGCCGACGCTGCGTCCGACACGTCGGGTGACGCGGCGTCCGACACGACCGGCGCGCCTGCGGAGTCGCGCGCGGCGTCCCGGCGGAGCGACGGTTCGCGCAACAGGCTGCTCGTCATCGACGGTCACTCCATGGCGTTCCGTGCGTTCTACGCCCTGCCGGCGGAGAACTTCGCCACGGACACCGGTCAGCACACCAACGCCGTCTACGGTTTCACCGCCATGCTGATCAACCTCATCAAGGACCAGAAGCCGAGCCACGTGGCCGTGGCGTTCGACCTCGACACCCCCACCTTCCGCTCCGAGGAGTACACGGAGTACAAGGGTGGCCGGAACAAGACGCCCGAGGAATTCCACGGGCAGGTGGATCTGATCATCAAGGTCATGGAGGCCATGCGGATCCCCACCATATCGCTCGACGGTTACGAGGCGGACGACATTTTCGCGACGCTCGCCGCGAAGGCCGCGGCCGCGGACTGGGACGTCCAGGTGGTCAGCGGCGATCGCGACGCGTTCCAGCTCGTCAACGACCGCGTCACCGTGCTCTACCCCAAGCAGGGCGTGACCAACATCCCGCAGATGGACGCGCAGGCCATCGAGGAGAAGTACTTCGTGCCGCCCCACCAGTACTCCGACCTCGCCGCGCTGGTGGGTGAGAGCGCCGACAACCTCCCGGGCGTACCGGGTGTCGGCCCGAAGACGGCAGCGAAGTGGATCAAGCAGTACGGCGGGCTCGAGGGCATCCTCGAGAACCTCGACAAGATCGGCGGGAAGGTGGGTGACTCCCTCCGCGCCAACGTGGAGCTCGTGGTCCGGAACAGGCGCCTCAACCGCCTCCACACCGACCTGGACCTGCCGGTGGAGATCGAGGCGATGCAGCAGCAGCATCCCGATCGCTCGGCCGTGGAAGACCTCTTCGACTCGCTGCAGTTCAACACGCTGCGCAAGCGCCTGTTCGACCTCTTCGGCGAGGAGGAGTCGGAGGAGACCGGGGACGAGCAGAGTGCCCCCGCGCACGTGCTCCTCGACGACGCGGCGGCTCTCACCTCCTGGTTCGCCTCGACGAACCAGGCCCAGGCCGCCGTCGCACTCGCCACCGAGACCACGGGGGGCGTCACCGACGTGGTCGGGATCGCCGTCGTCACCGCCCTGCACGCCGCGCTCATCCCGCTGGAACCGCTCGACGCCGAGGCGGAGACGGTGCTCGGTGCCTGGCTCGCGAGCACCGACGCGCCGAAGATCGTCCACGACTTCAAGGCCGTGTTCAAGCTGCTCGCCGAGCGGGGGCTCCTGCTGGCGGGCGAGGTGGACGACACCGCGATCTCCGGCTACCTGATCCAGCCCGACCGCCGCAGCTACGACCTCGCGGACCTCGCCCAGTACCACCTGCGCCTGTCCATCACGGCGTCCGCGAACGATTCCTCCGGCCAGCAGGCCCTCGATCTCGGCGGGAACGACGTCGCGTCCCCCGCCGTGGTGGCCGCCTACGCGTCCCTGCGCCTCAGCGAGCACTTCGCGGGTCAGCTCGTGGAGAAGGGCGCCAACCAGCTGCTCACGGGTCTCGAACTACCCCTCGCGGAAGTGCTCGCGCGGATGGAGCGGACGGGGGTCGCCGTGGACGTCCCCGGGCTCGACCGCCTGTACGACGATTTCTCGAAGACCATCTCGGCAGCCGGCGCGGAGGCCTACCGGATCATCGGCAAGGAGATCAACCTCGGCTCGCCGAAGCAGCTGCAGACCGTCCTCTTCGACGAGCTGGAGCTGCCGAAGACCAAGAAGATCAAGACCGGCTACTCCACGGACGCGGACGCCCTGACCGATCTCATCACCAAGACGGGGCACCCGTTCCTCGAGCAGCTCCTGGCCTACCGTGACGCGATGAAACTGCGCCAGACCGTCGAGGGCCTCCGGAAGGCCGTGGACGACGACGGCCGCATCCACACCACGTACCTCCAGACCATCGCTGCCACCGGGCGTCTGTCCTCGACCAACCCGAACCTGCAGAACATCCCGGTGCGCTCGGACGAGGGTCGCCGCATCCGCGAGGTGTTCGTCGTCGGGCAGGGACGGAACGGCGAGCGGTACGAGAGCCTCATGACGGCCGACTACTCGCAGATCGAGATGCGCATCATGGCGCACCTGTCGGGGGACGAGGGACTGATCTCCGCGTTCCAGGAGGGCGAGGACCTCCACCGGTTCGTCGGCTCCCACATCTTCGGTGTGGCGCCGGAGGACGTCACGAACGCGATGCGCTCGAAGGTGAAGGCGATGTCCTACGGTCTCGTGTACGGCCTGAGCTCGTTCGGTCTGTCGAAGCAGCTGAACATCTCCGTGGACGAGGCGCGCACGCTGATGCGCGACTACTTCGAACGCTTCGGTGCGGTGCGGGACTACCTGCGCGGCATCGTGGAGCAGGCCCGGAAGGACGGCTTCACCTCGACGATCGAGGGCCGCCGGCGCTACCTGCCCGATCTCTCCAGCGACAATCGGCAGCTGCGCGAGATGGCCGAGCGCGCGGCGCTCAACGCACCGATCCAGGGATCCGCGGCCGACATCATCAAGAAGGCGATGCTCGGTGTCGACGAGTCACTGACCACGCGGGGCCTCGCCTCGCGCATGCTGCTCCAGGTGCACGACGAACTGGTCCTGGAGATCGCCGAGGGGGAGGCCGAGGAGGTCGAGGCGCTGGTCCGCCACCAGATGGGCAGCGCGGCCGACCTCACGGTGCCGCTCGACGTCTCCGTCGGCACGGGGACGAGCTGGCACGACGCGGCGCACTGACCTGGCCGAGCCCGGCAGGCACTGCACACCCTGCGCCCCCTGCACGTGCAGGGCGCGCGGTGTGAGCGGTGCCGGCAGTGCGGCAGTGCAGGCAGTACGGAAAGGCACTGTCCGCTGACTGGACGGCGGCGGCGCAGCGCCTAGGGTTGTGGTGTGAGCGACACCACCAACCTCCGGACCGAGATCTTCACCCCCGACGACGCCGCCCCCGGCGGGCGCTTCGCCACGTGGCTCGACGCCGAGGGGATCGGCTTCCACGATCCCACCTTCGACCCCGAGGACGTCCCGAAGTTCCTGACCGCCTACCAGGCGGACCAGCGCGTCCTCTGGGGCGTCCATGACGACTCCCAGCGTCCGGAGGCCCTCGGCGCCGGCTATCCCGTGGGAACCTACGGCACCATGGTGCATCCCCTCAACGTGGGCCGCTCACAGATCGACGCGCACCAGATCACCGCGGTGAGCGTGCGGACGAGCCACCGGCGCAAGGGCGTCCTGCGGGGCATGATGACCCGGGACCTCCACGAGGCGAAGGAGAAGGGGCTCGCCCTCGCCGTCCTCACGGCGTCCGAGGCGACCATCTACGGCCGCTTCGGTTTCGGCTGCGCCACGTTCACCCAGAGCGTCGAGGTGGACGTCCGGGAGCGCTTCGAGGTCACGGCGCCCGCGACGGGCACCACGACCCTCGTGAGCCGGGATCACGCCGTCGCCCTCGTGGAACGCGTCTTCACCGCCTTCCACGCCGCGACCTTCGGGTCCGTGGGCCGTCAATACGCCTACGCCCGCCGCGCGTCCGGCGAGTGGGGCCGCGAGCGTCCTGTCGAGGACCGCGCCGTCCGGACCGCCGTCCACTTCGACGCGTCGGGGGAACCGACGGGATACGTCGCGTACAGGTTCGCCGGCTGGGACACCACGCCGTACACCATGAAGGTCGTGGACCTGGTCGCCGCGACACCGTCCGCCTACCTCGAACTCTGGCGCTACCTCGGCTCCCTGGACCTCGTGCAGGTGGTCACCTGGGACGAGGCACGCCGGGACGACGCCCTGCCCTGGGCGCTACGCGACCGCCGGTGCTACCGCGTGAAAGGCACGGAGGACGTGCTCTGGGTCCGCCTGCTGGACGTCGCCGCCGCGCTCACCGCCCGGTCCTACGGCGCGGACGGCAGCGTGGTGCTGCGCGTGCTCGACGACCTCGGACTGGTGGACGGCACCTACGCGCTGGAGGTCGCGGACGGCAGCCCGACGGTCACCCGGGCGGAGGCCGGGCACGAACCGGACGCCACCGTCACGGTCAACACCCTCGGGTCGCTGTACCTCGGCGGCGTGAAGGCCTCGGCGCTCTCGGCCGCGGGCGGCATGACGGACCACACGGGGACAGCCGTCGGGCAGCTCGATGCCCTGTTCGGCCTCGCTCGGGACCCGTACTGCATCACGCACTTCTGACGTCACGCTGCTTTGACCCCCGCTGGCGCCCGAGGCTAGACTGACGGGGCGCGTAGTGCGCTTTGGCGGGCCTCCTCCCAGTGCGGTGGCTCCCGGCGGGTACTACTCTCCCTGAGTCTTCCGAGGCTCTGTCCAATTCGTCCACCTCCGGACAACGGAACCCGCAGCCGGCCTCGCCGGGCCCGCGGGTTGCGCCACGTCCGGGGCAATTCATCATCCACAACGGAGTCCCACCTACATGACCATCACCACCACCGAGAAGCAGGGTGCCCCGCAGGTCGCTATCAACGACATCGGCACCGCTGAGGACTTTCTCGCAGCGATCGACGCGACCATCAAGTACTTCAACGACGGAGATCTCGTCGAAGGAATCGTCGTCAAGGTCGACCGCGATGAGGTTCTCCTCGACATCGGTTACAAGACCGAGGGTGTCATTCCTTCCCGCGAGCTCTCCATCAAGCACGACGTCGATCCCGGGGACGTCGTCTCCGTGGGTGACGAGGTCGAGGCCCTGGTGCTCACCAAGGAGGACAAGGAAGGCCGTCTGATCCTCTCCAAGAAGCGCGCTCAGTACGAGCGCGCCTGGGGCGACATCGAGAAGGTCAAGGAAGAGGACGGCGTCGTCACCGGCACCGTCATCGAGGTCGTCAAGGGTGGCCTCATCCTCGACATCGGGCTGCGCGGCTTCCTCCCTGCGTCGCTCGTCGAGATGCGCCGCGTGCGCGACCTCGCTCCGTACATCGGTCAGCAGATCGAAGCGAAGATCATCGAGCTCGACAAGAACCGCAACAACGTCGTGTTGTCGCGTCGTGCGTGGCTCGAGCAGACGCAGTCCGAGGTCCGCTCCACGTTCCTCAACAAGCTCGAGAAGGGCCAGGTCCGTCCGGGCGTCGTCTCCTCGATCGTCAACTTCGGTGCATTCGTGGACCTGGGCGGCGTCGACGGTCTCGTGCACGTCTCCGAGCTCTCCTGGAAGCACATCGACCACCCGTCCGAGGTCGTCGAGGTCGGTCAGGAAGTCACGGTCGAGGTGCTCGAGGTCGATCTCGATCGCGAGCGCGTCTCCCTGTCGCTGAAGGCCACCCAGGAGGATCCCTGGCAGACCTTCGCCCGCACGCACGCCCTCGGGCAGGTCGTGCCGGGTAAGGTCACGAAGCTCGTTCCCTTCGGCGCGTTCGTCCGCGTCGAGGACGGCATCGAGGGCCTCGTGCACATCTCGGAGCTCGCGGTCCGCCACGTCGAGCTGGCCGAGCAGGTCGTCTCCGTGGGTGACGAGCTCTTCGTCAAGGTCATCGACATCGACCTGGAGCGCCGCCGCATCTCGCTCAGCCTCAAGCAGGCCAACGAGGGCGTCGACGCCGACAGCACCGAGTTCGATCCCGCCCTCTACGGCATGGCCGCCGAGTACGACGAGGAGGGGAACTACAAGTACCCCGAGGGCTTCGACCCCGAGTCGAACGAATGGCTCGAGGGCTACGAGACGCAGCGCGCGGCCTGGGAAGCCCAGTACGCCGAGGCGCAGTCCCGCTGGGAGGCCCACAAGAAGCAGGTCGTCCAGCACGCGTCCGACGACCTCGCTGCGGCGAGCGAGCCGGCCGAGTCCAACGCGACCAGCTACTCCTCCGAGCCCGTTGCCACGGACTCCGGATCAGGAGCGGGTTCGGGGACGCTTGCGTCCGACGAGGCTCTCGCGGCTCTCCGCGAGAAGCTGACCGGAGCGTAGTCGGCTCCAGCAGATCCACGCACCACCAGGAAGGGCCCTCGCCGACGGCGGGGGCCCTTCCTGCATCCGGGGTACGAGTCCCCTTGCACCCCGCTCGTCGTCGTCATTGCGCGCACCCGCTAGTGGGCGCGTCGTCACCGCCGGGTGGAGACCGTCACGGTGAAGCGGGGGGACCGGTCGAGCTGCACGGTCGGACCCACCAGCCGCTCCAGCGCCGGCCGGTACGCGAGGTGGCTGTTCCAGACCGCCACCAGACGTCCGCCGGGGCGGAGCACACGCGCGCTCTCACGGAACAGCTTGTGCGCTATCCCGGTGTGCACCGTGCCCCCGATGTGGAACGGCGGGTTGAGGACGATCGTCCCGGTCGAACCTGTCGCCGCTGCCGAGAGGGCGTCGTCACGAGTGACGATGACGCGCGAGGACACCCGGTTGGCGATCGCCGTCGCCTCGGTCGACGCGACCGCGGACGCCGACTGGTCGGTGGCGTGCACCGTGATGCCGGGATACATCAGGGCGAGGGCGGCGGCAATGGCGCCGTTACCGCACCCGAGGTCCACCACGTCCGTCGGTGCCCCGTCGGGATCCTCGATCCGGAGGTCCCGCAGATGGGGGAGCAGCAGCTGTGTCCCGGGATCGAGGGCCGCGCCGCCGAAGGTGGCACCGTAGGCCCGTACCTCGAGCGGACGGGGGAGCCCGATGTCGTGCCGTCCGGTCCGCGGCCAGGTCGGGTGGTCCGTCGACGCGCTCGTGATCGCTCCCGTGGCCATGAGCACCCGCGACTTCTGCCGCGCGAGGCCGGCGCGGACGTCGCCGAAGTATCGGCCGAGGACCGCGTTCATCGACAGGCTCATGTGCTTGATCCTCCCGACGGCCAGCACCCGGACGTCGGCCGGTGCGTGCGCGGCGATGATGCCTGCGATCTCGTCGAGTTCGTCCAGTGACCGGGGTAGGCGCAGGAGCACGATGTCCGCACCGTGCAGCAGCGATGCGTCGAGTGGTCGCTGCTCGTACGAGCCCGTGAGGCCGAGCAGCTCGGCGTTGCGTGCGAGCGCCCTCTCGTGGACGAGACCGTCCTGGAACACCCGGACCCGCCCGCCACCCGGCGCCGACGGACTAAGGGCGTCGGGGAGGCCGGAGGCGTCGGCGGCGGCGAGAGCCTGGACGACGCCGAGCGTGAGGGCGCCGTAGGCGTCGTCCACGATCGCGACGGTCGGCGGTCGTCCCATCAGGAGCGGCAGCACGGTGTCGAGGAGGAGCCGGTCCGCCGCGTCCACCGCGACCAGCTCCGGCGCCTCGACATCGGGATGTCGTCGGAGGGTGTCGAGCTGGAACGGCATCACCGGACCATCGTAGGCGGGCGAGGGGTGCTCGTGGGCCGCACCGACAGCCGTCGGCGGAGGAGGACCGGTGGCGCCGTCGTCGGATCCCGTGCCACCCCGACCTCCCGTGCGCACGTCGGGACTCGGGGTGGTGACGCCCCGCCGCCCTGCCCAGGGTCGGAAGGGTAGGCGCCCGGTGCCGCGAGCAGCAGCAACGGGCGATCGCGACGAGAACAGGAGATCCCGTGACCGCTTCATCGGAGCACGACGCCCTTCCGATCCCCGAGTACGACCACATCCCGCTCGGGACCTTGCCCACTCGCATCACGGGTCTCGACGAGGAGGGCCTGACGGCATTGCTCGAGTGCGAGGAGGGGCACGGTAACCGCCTGCCGGTGAAGCTGGTACTGCAGCAGCGGCTGGACGCCGTGAGGACCGGCGCCGAGCTGTCGGGCGACGCCGCGTCGTCCCTCCCGGAGGTCGGAGGATCCGCCGGCGGATCCCCGGTGACGCCGGCGACGTCGGGCCCGCCGATCAATCCGCCGTCGCAGGGCGATCCGACGAACCCGGCCCAGCCCCGCTGACCGGAGGCTCACCCGACGCCATTCCGACAGCGCTCAGTCGGGGTCCAGTGAGTGTTCCGACGACGCTCCAGGGGTACCTGGGGCGTCGTCGTCGGGACTGTCAGTCCTCGGAACGGTGATGAGGCAATAATCGGTCACGAGGCCGGAGCCTCCTCCGTCAGGAGGTGGTTGCGTTCCACGAGTTCGACGGAGAGGGTCTTGTACCCCACGGTGTCGAAGAGCACCGTGACGACGCCGTCCTCGTACCCCATGACCGTGCCGCGGCCCCAGTCGGTGTGCCGAACGGTTGCGTCGACGGCGTACGGGAGGGTGGCGTCGGCAGGCGGGGTCTCGGCGGTGCCGGTCTCGTCCTGCCGCCGCCCACAGGTGTCGCAGTTGCCGCAGGCTCCCGGCAGTTCCTCCCCGAAGTACGCCAGGAGGAACTGCCGGCGGCACCCGCTCGTCTCGGCGTAGCGTCTCGCCATCTCCACGCGCGACTGGTCGATCCGCTCCCGGATCCCGGCCTGCTCGACGGCCCGGTCGACGGCCTCGTCCGCCGACATTCTCCGCGCCCGGTAACCCTTCTTCCCGTCCGTGATCGCGTCAGCGGCGAGCAGGAGGTTCAGGAGACCCGTGAGCCGTCGCGCCGACAATCCGGAGAGCTCCCGCAGAGCCTTCGCAGTGACGGGCCGCTCCTCGGACGAGAGCAGGACGAACAGCTGCCGGACATCCTTCTTCTTGACCGATTTCGCAGCGAAGAAGCGCCTCAGGGACAGGTCCTCGGGGCGGTAATGGAGGATCGCCCGGGCAGGCCCGCCGTCGCGGCCGGCCCTGCCGATCTCCTGGTAGTAACTGTCCAGCGAGTCGGCGATGTCCGCGTGCACCACGAAGCGCACGTCCGGCTTGTCGATACCCATGCCGAACGCGGTCGTCGCGACGACCACGTCGATCGACCCGCCCAGGAAGCCTTCGTGGACGGCGTCGCGGTCCTTCGAGCGCCGTCCTGCGTGGTAGCAGTCCGCGGTGACTCCACGGCCGACCAGCTCTGCTGTGAGCGCCTCGGCGGACTTCTTCGTGGCCACGTACACGAGGCCCGGTCCCTCGAGGGCGAGTACCTGATCGCGGACCGCGGCCTGCTTGTCCGCGGCCTCCACGTGCTGCACCACCTCGAGGGCGAGGTTGGGGCGGTCGAAGCCCTCGACGATCACGGTGGGATCCGTGAGCTGGAGGCGCTCCACGATCTCGGTCTGCACGGGATGGGAGGCCGTCGCCGTGAGCGCGATGACGGGCGCGGAGAGATCGCGGACCAGGTGTCCGAGCTGGAGGTAGTCCGGGCGGAAATCGTGCCCCCAGGAGGAGACGCAGTGGGCCTCGTCGACGACCACGAGGGAGACGTCGATCGAGCGCAGCCGGGCTGCGACGTCGTCCCGTGCCACCTGCTCGGGGGCGAGGAAGAGGAACTTGGCCTGGGTGTCGCCGTCGGGGGCCTCGGCCGCCCTCCACGCGGCGTCGATCTCGCTCTTCCTCATCGAGGAGTTGACCACGAAGGCTCGCTGCCCGCCGGCGTGCTCGTTGATCGCGTCGGCCTGATCGTGCTGGAGCGCGATCAGCGGTGAGATGACGACGGCGACGCCGGGCAGGGCCGTGGCGGGCACCTGGTAGATGGCGGATTTGCCCGAGCCGGTGGGCATCACGCAGAGGACGCTCCTGCCGGCCAGCACGGCCGCCATGGCGGCGCTCTGTCCCGGGCGCAGATCCTCCCAGCCGAACGTCGTCCGGGCGGTCTGTTCCAGGTCCTGCAGCGTGATGGTCACGGTCCTCCTCGTGCGGCGATAGAAACTAAGTAGCCTTAGCGTATTGACGGGCGGTGACACTTCCGGCGGACATCTGCGCCGATCCGTCGACTTGACAGGGTGGTGGCGGGAGCCGCGGACCGGCACGGCTCGCTAGGGTGGGGCCATGCTGCAGATCGGATTGACGGGCGGGATCGCCGCGGGGAAATCGGTGGTGGCGCGGCGGTTCGAGGAGCGCGGCGCGGTGCTCGTCGACGCCGACGTCCTCGCGCGCACCGCGGTGGAGCCGGGCTCCGACGGCTTGCGGGAGGTCGCCGAGGCCTTCGGGCCGGATGTCCTCACGCCGGAAGGCGCACTCGACCGCCCCGCCCTCGGTGCGAGAATCTTCGGTGACGCCTCGGCGCGCGGGCGGCTGAACGCGATCATCCACCCCCGCGTGCGGACGGCAGCCGCCGAGATCGTCGCCGCCGCACCGGAGGGTGCCGTCATCGTCGAGGACATCCCGCTGCTCGTGGAGACAGGTCAGGCGCCGCGTTTCCACCTCGTCGTCGTGGTCGACGCCCCGGACGCCCTGCGCGTCCGGCGCATGATGGAGACGCGCGGCTCCACGCGGCAGGACGCCGAGCAACGGATGGCCGCGCAGGCTTCGCGGAACGACCGGCTGCTGGACGCCGACGCCGTCCTCACCAACGACGGCGCTCTGGCGACACTCCTCGCGGCGGCCGATGCCCTGTGGGACGAGCGCATCGTTCCGTTCTCCGCGACCGTCGCCGCCGGGCGTCCTGCCGCCCCGAGCGCGGTCAGGGCCGGCGGCCCGTCGATGGCGCTGCTCGGCACCCAGGACCTGGGACGGCGCGTGCGGGCGAAGCTCGCCGCGGTCCTCGAGGGTGAACCGAGCGCGAAGATCGTCGACGAGGAACCGCACGAACCCGCTCCCGAGGGCGGAAGCGGTCCCGGCGGCCCGCCTGGCGGGGACGCGATCCGCGCCTCGCTGACGGTGCAGGTGGACACGGCCGACGCCGTCGACCGCGTCTCGACGACGCTGGGGCCTGCCGGTTTCCCGCTCGCCCGGGGCGGCGCCGAGCCCGTCCACGTCGGCGCTGATCCGGCGACGTCGGTGACCGTGCACGTCCGGCGACGCAGCACCTCGTCCTGAGGCCGGACACCGGCCGGTGGTGATCCGCGTCGCGCCAGTGGACGGGGTGGATCCGACCGGGCCGTTCCGGGCCGTCGTACGCCGGGCTACGTCCTCGCGCGACAGGCCTCGGTGGCTTTCAGCCGCCAGCAATAAGCAGGAGAAGTGTCATGGGCAGGGACTACCGTTGAAGCATGAGTCTTGCGCAGGATATCAAGCGTGTCGTGGCCCCCTTCGAGGTCATCAGCGAGTACACGCCGGCGGGTGATCAGCCGACCGCCATCAAGGAATTGGCCGAGCGCATCAACGCGGGGGAGAAGGACGTCGTCCTTCTCGGCGCCACCGGAACGGGAAAGAGCGCCACCACGGCCTGGCTCATCGAGCAGGTGCAGCGGCCCACCCTGGTGATGGTGCAGAACAAGACCCTCGCGGCGCAGCTCGCCAACGAGTTCCGTGAACTCCTGCCCAACAACGCGGTCGAGTACTTCGTCTCCTACTACGACTACTACCAGCCCGAGGCGTACGTCCCGCAGACGGACACCTTCATCGAGAAGGACTCGTCCATCAACGAGGAGGTGGAGCGGCTCCGGCACTCCGCCACCAACGCCCTCCTGACCCGTCGCGACGTGATCGTCGTGGCCACGGTCTCCTGCATCTACGGCCTCGGCACGCCCGAGGAGTACATCAACAAGATGGTCACCCTGCGACGCGGGGACCAGATGAACCGCGACGATCTGCTGCGGCAGTTCGTCAGCATGCAGTACACGCGCAACGACATGGACTTCCACCGCGGCACCTTCCGGGTGCGCGGGGACACGGTGGAGATCATCCCCATGTACGAGGAGCACGCGCTGCGCATCGAGTTCTTCGGGGACGAGGTCGAGAACATCTACACACTCGATCCGCTCACCGGGAACGTGATCCGCGAGGAGGAGGAGATGTACGTTTTCCCGGCCTCGCACTACGTCGCCGGCGTGGACCGCATGACGCGCGCCATCAAGGACATCGAGGACGAGCTGCAGCAGCGCCTCGCGGAGCTGGAGTCGCAGAACAAGCTCGTCGAGGCCCAGCGTCTGCGGATGCGCGTCACCTACGACCTCGAGATGATGCAGCAGATGGGCTTCTGCAACGGTATCGAGAACTACTCGAGGCACATCGACGGACGCGGACCGGCCTCGGCCCCCCATTGCCTCATCGACTACTTCCCCGACGACTTCCTGCTCGTCGTCGACGAGTCGCACGTGACCATCCCGCAGATCGGCGCCATGTACGAGGGCGACTCCTCGCGCAAGCGGACGCTCGTCGATCACGGATTCCGGTTGCCCTCCGCCATGGACAACAGGCCGCTGAAGTGGGACGAGTTCCTCGATCGCATCGGGCAGACGGTGTACCTCTCGGCCACCCCGGGCAAGTACGAGCTCGGCAAGGCGGACGGCTTCGTCCAGCAGATCATCCGGCCGACGGGTCTCGTCGACCCGGAGATCGTGGTCAAGCCGACCAAGGGGCAGATCGATGATCTCCTCAGCGAGATCCGCAAGCGGACGGAGGTCAACGAGCGCGTGCTCGTCACGACGCTCACCAAACGCATGGCGGAGGATCTCACGGGATACCTTCTCGAGCACGGCGTGAAGGTGGAGTACCTGCACTCGGACGTCGACACGCTGCGGCGCGTGGAACTGCTCCGCGAGCTCCGCATGGGCACCTTCGACGTCCTGGTCGGCATCAACCTCCTGCGTGAGGGCCTCGACCTGCCGGAGGTCTCGCTCGTCAGCATCCTCGACGCCGACAAGGAAGGCTTCCTCAGGAGCACCACCTCGCTCATCCAGACCATCGGCCGTGCCGCACGTAACGTCTCGGGCGAGGTGCACATGTACGCGGATCGCATCACGGACTCCATGGAGCGGGCGATCGACGAGACCAACCGTCGCCGCGCCATCCAGGTGGCGCACAACCTCGAGCACAGGATCGATCCCACACCGCTGCGCAAGCGGATCGCGGACATCACCGACACGATCAACCGTGAGGACGCCGACACCAAGGCCCTCCTCGCGGAGGCGGGCAAGGGCCGGAAACCAGCGAAGGGTGCGGGTCGCAATGACGGTCTCGCCGCGCTCCCGGCGGAGGACCTCGCCGATCTCATCCAGCAGCTGACCGACCAGATGCACTCGGCCGCCGGTGAACTGCAGTTCGAGCTCGCAGGAAGGCTGCGCGACGAGATCGGCGACCTGAAGAAGGAACTGCGGCAGATGCAGTCGGCCGGGCACGTCTGAACTGCGGCTTCCGCGGCTGTCTCGCTCCCATCGCGCACACCAGCGACGCGGTCAAGTAATGGGCCCGGGCTCGGTTGTTCCTGAGGGTGATTGCCGTCCCTGCGTGGCCCACGGGTAGGATTGGCGCGACGTAGGGGAGTATCCCAAGCGCTATGGACGTCAGCACGCAGGGCACGGCTGCCCTGCCGGGCATAGCGGTCGGTCGGCTTAGATGCCGCGGCGGAGAGACCTACGGCGATCCTCAGCACCTCCGGAAGGTACTTCATGCCCACACTGCCCGTCGCTTTCGAGATCGGCACGTTCGTCGTCCTCGGTGTCATCCTGCTCTTCGACCTCTTGCTGGTCGTGAAGCGGCCGCACGAGCCGTCCATGAAGGAGGCCGGGCTGTGGGTGACGTTCTACGTGGGTCTCGCCCTGGCGTTCGCAGCACTCATGTTCGCCTTCACGGGTCCGGAGTACGGAGGGCAGTTCGTGGCCGGCTGGGTCACGGAGTACAGCCTCAGCATCGACAACCTCTTCGTCTTCATCATCATCATGGCGCGCTTCTCGGTGCCCCGGAAGTACCAGCAGGAGGTGTTGATGGTGGGCATCATCATCGCGCTGATCCTCCGAGGGATCTTCATCGCCCTCGGTGCCGCCGTCATCGAGAACTTCAGCTGGATCTTCTACATCTTCGGTGCGTTCCTCCTCTACACCGCGTACAAGCAGGCGAAGGATTCCGGCGAGGACGAGGAGGACGCCGGGGACAACAAGCTGATCCGCAAGCTCAAGTCCGTGCTGCCCATGTCCGAGTCCTACGACGGCAACAAGCTGCGCACCGTCGTGGACGGCAAGAAGGTCTTCACGCCGATGCTCATTGTCTTCGTGACGATCGGCCTGACCGACCTGCTGTTCGCGGTCGATTCCATCCCGGCCATCTTCGGTCTGACACAGAGCGCGTTCATCGTCTTCACCGCGAACATCTTCGCGCTCATGGGTCTGCGCCAGCTCTACTTCCTGCTGGGTGGCCTGATGACGCGACTCATCTACCTCAAGCACGCCCTGTCCGTCATCCTCGCGTTCATCGGTGTGAAGCTGATCCTCCACGCCATGCACGTCAACGAACTCCCGTTCATCAACGGGGGCGAGCACATCGAGTGGGCTCCTGAGATCCCCACCTTCGTGTCACTGGCCGTGATCGTCGCGACCATCGTGATCGCCGTCGTCGCGAGCCTCATCCGGTCCCGCGTCACCGACAACCCCGCGGCCCGTGCCGACGCGGCCGGAGAGGTCGCTGACGAGCCCGTCGTCGACGAGGGCCTCGACCAGGCCGCCGGCGAGGCCGGGGCGAAGGACACGCGCCGCTAGCGACGCGGGGCATCGAACACCGACGCCCGCAGCAGGACAGAGGGACCCCGTGCACCGCACGGGGTCCCTCTGTTCTCCCCGCCGGCTAGGAGGTGGTCGGTGGGAGTGTCATCGCGAGCAGACGGTCGAAGATGGCCTCGCCGTCGTCCGCGATCCCGTCATGGTGGAAGTCCGCCGTCTCCCACACCGCGAGGTTGCGGACGGCCCCGGCGGTCGCCAGGGACAGCTCCCTGTCCACGTAGATGTCGTCCCGGTACACGGCGGCCGCAACGGGCACCGTGTTGGTGGCGAGCACGTCGGGATCATAGAGCGGCCCCCAGTCCGCCTTCGCGGCCAGGAGTTCGGCCACCCCGCTCAGCGGCCTGAGTGCCGGGTCCTCGTCGACGTACCAGGGGTAGACCATCTCGCCGGTCAGCAGGGGGTCCTCGGCGTCGTCGCGGAACTGCGGATACTCCTCGAGAACCCTCCACGCCGACCACCGGGACGCTTCTGACTGGCAGTAGATGGACTCGTGCAGCAGCGCGTAGAGCGGCTGGGTCGCGCGGCTCACGATGCCGTACACCTGCTCGAGGAAGGTTGCTGAGAGGCGGGGACCGTCCGGCGTCGTCGTGAAGGCGTCCTCCAGCAGGTAGTGGAGCCCATGGATCCTCACGTTGCCGCCGAGGAAGGCGCCGAGCATCTGGAAGCGCCGCACGGTCAGCCGTTCGCCGTCGGGTAGCAACTCCGGGACCTCCCGCAGGTGGCGGGCGATGCGCGAGACCGTCACGCGGTCCTCGGGGTACCACGAGAAGTACTCGCCGTTGCGCGCCTCCACGCGTCGGAAGGTGGCGCGGTACACGGGGTCGGGCCCGCCGGGGAGTGGAGCCAGACCTCCCGTGATCAGCGCACGCAGAACGCCCTCCGGCGTCAAGGAGAGGTAGGTGAGGATGCAGAACCCTCCGAAGCTCTGCCCGAAGACGGTCCACGGGGGGCTGCCGAGCCGGCGCCGGATGAGCTCCGCGTCCGCGACGATCGAGTCCGCGCGGAAGTGCATGAGGTACTCCGCCCGCGCGGCGTCGGTCGGGAGCGAGGCGAGTGTGGCGGCGTCGGCGGGGGAGGACAGGCCCGTGCCGCGCTGATCCAGCATCAGGATCCGGAACGTGCGCGCTGCGGCCTTCATCCACCCGGACAATTGCGTGCTGCGCGCTCCACGGCCTCCCGGCCCGCCCTGCAGGAACAGCAGCCAGGGCAGGCCGGCGACGGCGTCGTCGTCGTGGTCCAGCGAGGTGTACTCACGGGCGAAGACCTCGATTCGGGCGGACGCAGGATCGCCGTGGTCCAGCGGGACGCGGAACCGGTGGGGTGTGGCGCGCAGACCGCGCATCACCGCCGGTCTGCCCATCACGTGTCCGGCGTCCATCGGGTCGCCGTCGTGCTGTTCACCGTCCAGCTGTTCACCGTCCAGCCGTTCGCCCTCGTGAGGTTCGCCGTCGTGCAATCCGCCGTCGCCGTGCATGGCATCGCGTGCGCCGGGCATCACAGCGCGGCGACCCACGCCAGGGCATCGCCGGTGAGACGGTAGGTGCTCCACCCCGTCTGCGGCCGCGCCCCGAGGTTCTCGTAGAAACGGATGGACGGCTCGTTCCAGTCGAGGACGGACCACTCCACCCGTGCGTAGCCGCGCTCGGCCGCGATCCTGCCGAGCTGCACCAGGAGCGCCTTCCCGTAGCCCTTCCCGCGCGCTTCCGGACGCACGTACAGGTCCTCGAGGTGGATCCCGTTGACCCCCTCCCACGTGGAGTAGTTGAGGAACCAGAGCGCGAAGCCCTGGACCTCGCCACCCTCCTCGGCCACGTGCGCGAACACGGTGGGGCTCTCGCCGAACAGCGCCGCCTCCAGCGAGGCGGCGGTGTTCCGGACGGCATCCGGCTCGCGTTCGTAGATCGCGAGGTCGTGGATGAGCTGCAGGATGGCGGGGACGTCGGCGGGGCGTGCCTCACGGATCGGTGAAATGATCCGAGCCTAGCCGCGCCCGCAGGAACGGAGGCGGAAAGGCACCACGACGCCGCGGACGACGGCCGTGCGCCACCAACCCAGCGGTGGAGCGGTCAGGCGGCGATCGGCGCTCCCACACCGATGATCCGGACCACGGGCGTGCCCGCGGCGTCGGACGCGGCGAGATCGATCTCCGCGTTGATGCCCCAGTCGCCGTTGCCCTCGGGGTCCTTGAGGATCTGCCGCACCCGCCAGATCCCCGGGGCTCGCGTGATGAGCAGCAGGTTCGGGCCGCGCGCGTCGGGGCCGTCGTCGATGTCCTCGTAGTCGGCGAAGTAGCCGTCCAGGGCCTCCACCCAGCGGTCGGCGGTCCAGCCGGACTCCGCGTCGAGGGCACCGAGCGCCTCGTCGCGCTCGTCCGCGAACAGCTTGACGCGCTGGAACATCTCGTTGCGCACCATCACGCGGAAGGCGCGTTCGTTCGACGTGACGGACGGCGGCTCGTCCGGCAGGTCGACGTCGTCGCCCGCGGCGCCCGGCACCACCCCTGCGGTGAGCTGCGCCCACTCGTCGAGGAGGCTGCTGTCCACCTGCCGGACCAGCTCGCCGAGCCATTCAATGATGTCGCTGAGGTCCTCGCGCAGTGCATCCAGCGGAACCGTATGGCGCAGCGCCTTGTACCCGTCGGCGAGGTAGCGCAGGAGGATGCCCTCCGAGCGCGTGAGCGAGTAGAACGCCACGTACTCGCCGAAGCTCATGGCGCGCTCGTACATGTCGCGCACGATCGACTTCGGGGCCAGCTCGAAGTCACCGAGCCACGGCGCCGACGCGCGGTAGACGTCGAACGACTGCTGCAGCAGCTCCTCCAGCGGCTTCGGGTAGCTGACCTCCTCGAGTCGGGCCATGCGGGCGTCGTAGTCGATCCCCTCCGCCTTCATCGCGGCGACGGCCTCACCGCGGGCCTTCTTCTCCTGCGCGTTGAGCACCTGGCGGGGCTTCTCGAGGGTGGCCTCGATGACGGAGACGACGTCGAGGGCGTAGCCGGGCGCCTCGGGGTCGAGGAGTTCGAGGGCGGCCAGCGCGAACGGCGAGAGCGGCTGGTTGAGGGCGAAGTTTGCCTGCAGATGCACCTTGAGCCGGATCTGCCGTCCGTCCGGCTCGGGCTCGGGGAGCTTCTCGACGATGCCGGCAGCCACGAGTTCGCGGTAGATCCCGATGGCGCGGCGCATGAGGTGGAGCTGGGATGCGCGGGTCTCGTGGTTCTCGGTCAGCAGCCGCTTCGCGGCGGTGAACGGGTCGCCGGGCCGCTCGATCAGGTTGAGCAGCATGGAATGGCTGACGGCGAAGGAGGACGTCAGGGGGTCGGGAACACTCTCCACGAGCCTGTCGTACGTGGGCTTGCCCCAGGACACGAAGCCCTGCGGCGGCTTCTTCCGCACCACCTGGCGGAGCTTCTTCTGGTCGTCGCCGAACTTCGAGACGGCCTTCGCCATCGCCTTCGTGTTCTCGACCACGTGGTCGGGTGCCTGCACGACGACGGTGCCCGCGGTGTCGTACCCCGCGCGGCCGGCGCGGCCGGAGATCTGGTGGAACTCGCGCGCGTTGAGGAGGCGGGTCCGGACGCCGTCGTACTTGCTCAGTGCCGTGAGGAGCACGGTGCGGATCGGCACGTTGATGCCCACGCCGAGGGTGTCCGTGCCGCAGATGACCTTGAGCAGGCCGGCCTGGGCGAGCTGCTCCACCAGGCGACGGTACTTCGGCAGCATGCCCGCGTGGTGCACGCCGATACCGTGCCGGACGAGGCGGTTGAGGGTCTTCCCGAAACCCGCGGAGAAGCGGAAGCTCGCGATCAGCTCGCTGATGCGGTCCTTCTCCTCGCGCGTGCACACGTTGACGCTCATGAGGTTCTGGGCCCGCTCGATCGCCTCCGCCTGGCTGAAGTGCACCACGTAGACGGGAGCCTGGCGCGTGGACAGCAGTTCCTCGAGCGTCTCCTGCACGGGCGTCTCGGCGTAGTAGAAGTGGAGCGGGATGGGCCGTTCGACGCTCGTGACGGTGGCGGTGGCCCGGCCGGTGCGCTCGGTGAGTTCGCGTTCGAACCGCGTCACGTCACCGAGCGTCGCGGACATCAGCAGGAACTGCGCCTGCGGGAGTTCGAGGAGCGGCACCTGCCAGGCCCAGCCACGCTGCGGGTCCGAGTAGAAGTGGAACTCGTCCATGACGACGGTGTGCACGTCCGCGAGCGCACCCTCGCGGAGCGCGAGGTTGGCGAGGATCTCGGCGGTGCAGCAGATGATCGGGGCGCCCTGGTTCACGCCGGAGTCGCCCGTGATCATGCCGACGTTCTCCGGGCCGAAGATGTCGCACAGCGCGAAGAACTTCTCCGAGACCAGCGCCTTGATGGGCGCCGTGTAGTAGCTCGTGCGGCCCTCGGCGAAGGACACGAGGTGGGTTGCGACGGCCACGAGCGACTTCCCGGAGCCCGTGGGGGTCGCGAGGATGACGTTGTTGCCCGAGACCAGTTCCAGGGCGGCCTCGTCCTGGGCGGGGTAGAGCGTCAGTCCACGCGCCGAGGACCATGCGGTGAAGGCCTCGTACACCGCGTCCGTGCTGGGTCGTCCGTCGTCGTTCCGGGGCAGGTGCTCGTGGATCCTCATGGTCGGTCCAGCCTACCGGCGGGCGAGCGGGCCCCGCGGCTCGGTGTCTACCAGCCGCGCTGCTTCCACTCGGCCAGCGAGCCGCGTTCGGCTCCGAGCGTCGTGCCCGCCCCGTGGCCGGGGTGCACCAGCGTGTCGTCGGGCAGGTAGTCGAACACGCGCGTGACGACGTCGTCGTACAGCGCGGCGAACCGTGCGGGGTCGCCCTGCGTGTTGCCGAGGCCGCCCGGGAACAGGGAGTCGCCGGTGAAGAGGTGCGCGGGGCCGTTCGGGTCGCGGTACAGCAGGGCGATGGAGCCCGGGGTGTGTCCGCGCAGGTGGATCGACTCGAGCTCGAACCCCTCGAAGGAGCCGATGTCGTGGTGTGTCAGCGGTACCTCGGTGGGGACGGCGATGTCGGGGACGTCGTCCTCGCCCGCGGCGGTGCGCGCCTTCGTCGCCTCCTTCACGTCCGCGAGCGCACGCACGTGGTCCCAGTGGGAGTGCGTGGTGACGATCAGCGCCACCCGGACCTCCGCGTCCGTGTCCTCCTGCGCGTCGGCGAGGAGGGAGAGGATCGCGGGTGCGTCGTCGGCGGCGTCGATCAGCACCTGCGCACCGCTCGTGCGGGATGTCAGGAGATACACGTTGTTGTCCATCTCCGAGACGGAGATGCTGCGGATCGTCACGTCGTCGAGGCGGTGCTTGAGGTTCGGGAGGTCGGCCATGGCTCCAGTCTAGGCACGCCGCAGGAGGCGCGGGCAGGAGGCGGGGGCAGGGCGGCAGACCCCGCGAGCACGCACGGAGTGCGGGCGGATGCACGACGACGGCTGGGGTACCGGGCGCGGCCCGGCCCATTACAGCTAGGGTGCTGGGAGTGCGGACCGCCGGGGCCCGCGGACCGGGACGGGGAGTGCGATCGTGGACGAGGGCATCCCGCGCTGGCTGAGGATCGACGCGACGAGCACCGTGCCGCCCTTCGAGCAGCTCAAGCAGGCCGTGCTCACCGCGGCGAACTCGGGCCGCGCCGCGGTGGGGACGCGTCTGCCGCCCGTCCGGACGCTCGCCACCCACCTCGGCATCGCCGCCAACACCGTCGCGCGGGCGTACCGCGAACTCGAGCAGTCCGGCGCCGTCGAGACGAAGGGCCGCGCGGGAACGGTGATCGCCGCGGGTGGTGACGAGGCCCGGCGACGGGCGGCCGACGCCGCCGCCGAGTACGCCGCCGTCGTCCGCTCCGCGGGCATCTCCGAGACGGAGGCCGTCGCCTTCGTGAGGGCGGCATTGCGCCGAGCGTGAACGGCGCGTGAGCCCGCGGCGGCAGGACGCCGACGAAGCGCTTTCGAAGATGTGTTCTAATACTTTTTCGCCTAGAGTTGACGGGTGTCTACAGCAAAGTCCCTCGAGCAGCATGCCCATGATCCGGAGCCCGCGCGCCAGGACCTGTCCCGCCTGATCGTCAAGGGCGCACGCGAACACAACCTGCGGAACGTCGACCTCGATCTGCCGCGCGACGCCATGATCGTCTTCACCGGCCTGTCCGGTTCCGGCAAGTCCTCCCTCGCGTTCGACACCATCTTCGCCGAGGGCCAGCGGCGCTACGTGGAGTCCCTCTCCGCGTACGCGCGCCAGTTCCTCGGGCAGGTGGACAAGCCCGACGTCGACTTCATCGAGGGGCTCTCGCCGGCGGTCTCGATCGACCAGAAGTCGACGAGCAAGAACCCGCGCTCCACGGTGGGCACCATCACCGAGATCTACGACTACATGCGGCTCCTCTGGGCGCGCGTGGGCCGTCCGCACTGCCCCGTCTGCGGCGAGCCAGTGGCCAAGCAGACCCCACAGCAGATCGTGGACCAGCTGCTCGAGCTCGACGAGGGCACGCGCTTCCAGGTCCTCGCTCCCGTGGTCAGGGCGCGGAAGGGCGAGTTCGTCGACCTCTTCCAGGAACTGACGGCGAAGGGCTACTCACGCGCCCGGGTGGACGGCACCCTCATCCAGCTGAGCGACCCGCCGAAGCTCGGCAAGCAGTACAAGCACACCATCGAGGTCATCATCGATCGCCTCGTGGTGAAGAGCGGCATCCAGCAGCGGCTCACCGACTCGGTCGAGACCGCACTGAAGCTGGCCGACGGCCGCGTCCTCGCCGAGTTCGTGGACCTGCCCGAGGACGACGCCGGACGGCTGCATGCGTTCTCCGAGCACCTCGCGTGCCCGAACGAGCACCCGCTCGCCATCGACGAGATCGAGCCGCGCTCCTTCTCCTTCAACAACCCCTTCGGCGCGTGCCCGGCCTGCACGGGCATCGGCACGAAGCTCGAGGTGGACGAGGAACTGGTGGTGCCGAACCCCGACCTCAGCCTCGCGCAGGGAGCCATCGCCCCGTGGTCGCTCGGTACGGCGACCCTGGAGTACTGGACGCGGCTCCTCCAGGGGCTCGCGGCGGAACTCAAGTTCGACATCGACACCCCGTGGCGGAAGCTGCCCGACCGCGCACGTGAGGCCGCGCTGTACGGCAAGGACCACAAGGTGGTGGTGCAGTACAAGAACCGGTTCGGACGCGAGCGGAAGTACAGCACGGGCTTCGAGGGAGCCATCCAGTACATCCAGCGCAAGCACCTCGAGACGGAGTCCGAGGCCTCGCGCGATCGCTACGAGGAGTACATGCGGGAGATCCCGTGCCCCACCTGCGGTGGCGCACGGCTGAACCCGGCGTCGCTCTCCGTGCTGATCAACGGTCGGTCCATCGCCGAGGTCGCGGCCATGCCCATGCGGGAGTGCGCCGAATTCCTCGACAACCTGGTGCTCACCGGGCGCGAGGCGCAGATCGCGGCGCAGGTGCTCAAGGAGATCCAGGCGCGCCTGACCTTCCTGCTCGACGTCGGCCTCGAGTACCTCAACCTGGAGCGCGCCTCCGGGACGCTCTCCGGCGGTGAGGCCCAGCGCATCCGCCTCGCCACGCAGATCGGTTCCGGGCTCGTGGGCGTGCTCTACGTGCTCGACGAGCCCTCCATCGGGCTGCACCAGCGCGACAACCGGCGCCTGATCGAGACGCTCACACGTCTGCGGAACCTAGGCAACACGCTGATTGTGGTGGAGCACGACGAGGACACCATCGCCGAGGCCGACTGGATCGTGGACATCGGTCCGGGTGCGGGGGAGCACGGCGGCGAGGTGGTCCACTCGGGCCTGCTCGAGGACCTCCTCACCAACGAGCGATCACTCACCGGCGACTACCTGGCGGGCCGCCGCCGCATCGAGGTGCCGACCAAGCGCCGCAAGATCGACAAGTCCCGGCAGCTGAAGGTGGTCGGCGCGAGGGAGCACAACCTCCTGAACCTGGACGCCACGATCCCGCTGGGCGTGCTCACGGCCGTCACGGGCGTCAGCGGATCCGGCAAGTCCACGCTCGTGAACGACATCCTCTACAAGGTGCTCGCGAACAAGCTGAACGGGGCCAAGCAGGTCGCCGGACGCCACAAGCGCATCGACGGCCTGGAGCACCTCGACAAGGTCATCCACGTGGACCAGAGCCCCATCGGCCGGACCCCGCGCTCGAACCCCGCCACCTACACGGGGGTGTTCGACAACATCCGCAAGCTCTTCGCCGAGACCACCGAGGCCAAGGTGCGCGGCTACCTCCCGGGCCGGTTCTCCTTCAACGTCAAGGGTGGCCGCTGCGAGGCGTGCTCCGGTGACGGGACGCTCAAGATCGAGATGAACTTCCTGCCCGACGTCTACGTGCCGTGCGAGGTCTGCCACGGAGCGCGGTACAACCGCGAGACGCTCGAGGTGCACTACAAGGGCAAGACCATCGCGGACGTCCTGGACATGCCGATCGAGGAGGGGGCGGAGTTCTTCGCCGCATTCAGCCCGATCGCCCGTCACCTCAACACGCTCGTCGAGGTGGGTCTCGGCTACGTGCGGCTCGGACAGCCGGCCACCACCCTGTCCGGTGGCGAGGCGCAACGCGTCAAGCTCGCCAGCGAGCTGCAGAAGCGGTCCAACGGACGCAGCATCTACGTGCTCGACGAACCGACCACGGGGCTCCACTTCGAGGACATCCGGAAGCTGCTGCTGGTCCTGCAGGGGCTCGTGGACAAGGGCAACACCGTGGTCACGATCGAGCACAACCTCGACGTCATCAAGTCCGCGGACTGGGTGATCGACCTCGGGCCCGACGGCGGCTCCGGCGGCGGCCAGATCATCGCGACCGGCACACCCGAGCAGGTGGCGAAGAACGAGCGCAGCTACACGGGTACCTTCCTGCAGGAGATCTTCGACAAGACCACCCTGCAGGCCCTCGCGCGCGTCTAGCCGTACCGGCCGGCTCGTTCTCCGACAGCCTCCCGACGGCCCCCGCCCGTTCCCGCTCAGCGGTGAGCGGAACGGGGGCCGTCCGGTGCTCGGGTGTCCGGGGCCCGTCCTACGATGGAGGACGTGGCGAACCCAGTGACCTATCGGCCGAAGACCGGCGAGATCCCGACCGATCCCGGGGTGTACCGCTTCCGTGACGAGCACGGCCGCGTGATCTACGTCGGCAAGGCCAAGAACCTCCGGTCCCGGCTCAACTCCTACTTCGCCAACCCCCAGGGGCTGCTCCCCAAGACCCGCAGCATGGTGTTCACCGCGGCCGGCGTCGAGTGGACGGTGGTGGGCAGCGAACTCGAGGCGCTCCAGCTCGAGTACACGTGGATCAAGGAGTTCGACCCGCGCTTCAACATCATGTTCCGGGACGACAAGTCCTACCCCTACCTCGCCGTCACCCTGGGCGAGAAGTACCCGCGGGTCCAGGTGATGCGCGGGGACAAGAAGAAGGGCACCCGGTACTTCGGCCCGTTCTACCCGGCCAAGGCCATCCGCGAGACCGTCGACACCATGATCCGGGTGTTCCCCGTGCGGACCTGCAGCGCCGGGGTCTTCAAGCGGGCCGAGCGCACCGGGAGGCCGTGCCTGCTCGGGTACATCGACAAGTGCTCGGCGCCCTGCGTGGGACGCATCAGCGTCGAGGACCACCGTGCTCTCGCCGAAGACTTCTGCGATTTCATGTCCGGCGAGGCGAAGAAGTTCATCTCCGGGCTCGAGCGTGAGATGACCGCGGCCGTCGCCGACCTCGACTTCGAGAGCGCCGCCCGCCTGCGCGACGACGTCGCCGCGCTGCGGCGCGTGTTCGAGCGCAACACCGTCGTGCTCAGCGAGGACACCGACGCCGACATCTTCGCGCTGCGCGAGGACGAGCTCGAAGCCGCCGCGCAGGTCTTCCACGTGCGGGGCGGCAGGATCCGCGGCCAGCGCGGCTGGGTGGTCGAGAAGGTCGAGGACATGGACACCCCCGATCTCGTGGAACACCTGCTGCAGCAGGTCTACGGCGAGAGCATCAGCTCGAACGAGCCGATCCCGCGCGAGGTGCTGGTGCCGGTCATGCCGAGCAACGAGGCGCAGATGCTCGAGTGGCTGCGCGGCCTGAAAGGCGCGCGCGTGGACGTCCGGGTCCCGCAGCGGGGCGACAAGGCGACGCTGCTCGCCACCGTCGAGCAGAACGCCGCCGAGGCCCTGAGGCTCCACAAGGGCCGGCGGGCCGGTGACATCACCACGCGTTCGGCCGCCCTGCAGGAGCTGCAGGAGGCCCTCGACCTCCCCACGCCGCTCATGCGCATCGAGTGCTTCGACATCTCGCACGTGCAGGGCACCAACGTGGTGGCCTCCATGGTGGTGGTCGAGGACGGCCTGCCGCGGAAGTCCGAGTACCGCAAGTTCTCGATCACGGGCGACGCCGCGCGTGACGACACGGCCTCCATGTACGACGTCATCCACCGGCGCTTCCGCAACTACCTGGCCGGCAAGAACGGCGAGGTGCGGGACGCCGCGGCCCCGGACATCGATGACGCGGCGGTGGACGACGACGCCTCGGTCCTCGCGCACCCCCAGCTCGACGACGTCGTCGATCCCGGTGGGGACCGCGGGGATCCCGTGCAGGACACCACCACGGCGGTGACGCGCAACCGCTTCGCCTACCCGCCCAACCTGGTGGTGGTCGACGGCGGACCACCGCAGGTGGCCGCGGCCTCCCGCGCCCTCGAGGACCTCGGGATCGACGACGTGTACGTGATCGGACTGGCGAAACGCCTCGAGGAGGTGTGGGTGCCGGACAGCGAGTTCCCCGTGATCCTGCCGCGGGCTTCGGAGGGGCTGTTCATGCTGCAGCGCATCCGTGACGAGGCGCACCGGTTCGCGATCACGTTCCACCGGCAGAAGCGGGGCAAGTCCATGACCGCGTCCGCGCTCGACGACGTCGCGGGGCTCGGCCCGGCGAAGCGGAAGGCGCTGCTCAAGCACTTCGGATCGGTGAAGCGGATCCGGGCGGCCTCGGTCGAGGAGCTCACCGTCGTGCCCGGGGTGGGGCCCGCCCTGGCCGCCACGGTCCGTGCATCCCTCGCCGTGGCCGCCGAGGACGCCCCGGCCCCTGCCGTGAACATGACCACGGGCGAGATCATCGAAGATTAGCTAGTGTGAGGAGGACGGCGCCCAGCGTGCCGCGAACACCGCACACCACGGGCACGCCGGATCGCAGGCGGCCCCGTCGACCCGGAACGGATGCACCACCATGACGGAGGCCACGAGCCTGACGCCGGTCAAACCCACCGAGTCCGAATTGCTGGTGGTGACGGGCATGTCCGGCGCCGGCCGCAGCACCGCGGCGAACGCGCTCGAGGACCACGGCTGGTACGTCGTCGAGAACCTGCCCCCGCAGATGCTGGGCACCCTGACCGAGCTGGTGGCGCGGACTCCGCAGTCCATCCCGAAGCTCGCCGTGGTGATCGACGTCCGCGGCAAGGAGCTGTTCAGCGAGATCAAGACGGCCCTCGCCGGGCTCCGCGCGGCGGGCGTCACCTACCGCGTGCTCTTCCTCGACGCGAACGACTCCGTGCTCGTGCGCAGGTTCGAGCAGGGGCGCAGGCCGCATCCCCTTCAGGGCGACGGTCGGATCCTCGACGGGATCGCCGCCGAGCGCGAGGTCCTGAAGGAGATGAAGCACGCCTCGGACATCGTGATCGACACGTCCGAACTGAACGTCCACGCCCTTGCCACGAGTGTCACCGAGCTGTTCTCGGCCTCGGGCCCCATCGTGCTGCGTCTCAACGTCATGAGCTTCGGCTTCAAGTACGGGCTGCCGGTGGACGCCAACTACGTGGCCGACGTCCGCTTCATCCCGAACCCCCACTGGGTGCCCGTCCTCAGGCCGCAGACCGGCCTCGACGCCCCCGTGCGGGAGTACGTCCTCGGCGCCCAGGGTGCGGCGGAGTTCATCGACCGCTACGTCCACTCCCTCATCCCGGTGCTCGACGGCTACCGGCGCGAGAACAAGCACTACGCCACGATCGCCGTGGGCTGCACGGGTGGGAAGCACCGCTCCGTGGCCGTCACCGAGGAGATCGCCCAGCGACTCGCCCAGCTGCCGGGAGTGCAGGTCGCCGCCCACCACCGGGACCTCGGGCGCGAGTAGTGGCGCTGTTCTCCGGCCCCCTGCCGCTTGTTCCGCCGGCCGGCCGGCGCTCCGGCGACGCCCAGTCCGGAGCCCCGCGGGTCGTCGCGCTCGGCGGCGGACACGGGCTCTCGGCTTCCCTGTCGGCCCTCCGCCTCCTCACGCAGGAGCTGACGGCCGTGGTGACCGTGGCGGACGACGGCGGGTCATCGGGCCGGCTGCGCGAGGAACTGGGCGTGCTGCCTCCGGGGGACCTGCGCATGGCGCTCTCCGCACTGTGCGACGACACGGACTGGGGCCGCACTTGGCGCGACGTCATGCAGCATCGCTTCGCGGCGCGGGGGGATGCCCCTGGCTCACTCGACGGCCACGCCATGGGCAACCTCCTCATCGTGACGCTCTGGGAGCTGCTCGGCGATCCCGTGGCGGGCCTGCAGTGGGCCGGCGCCCTGCTCGGCGCCCGCGGCCAGGTGCTGCCCATGGCGAGCGTTCCCCTGACCATCGAGGGTGACGTCCTCAGCGAGACCGACGGATCGCTGCGTGTCAGGACCGTGAAGGGCCAGGCCTCGCTCGCCGTCGCGGCGGCGTCGGGCAACGTGAGCAACCTGCGGCTGCTGCCGGCCGGTGCGCCGGCCTGCGAGGACGCGCTCGAGGCGGTCGAACTGGCCGACTGGGTGGTCCTCGGACCGGGCTCCTGGTACACCTCGGTGCTGCCGCACCTCCTCCTCCCCGAGCTGCGCGAGGCCCTCTGCCGGACGTCCGCGAAACGCTGCCTGACCATGAACCTGAGCAACGACACGAAGGAGACACAGGGCATGAGCGCGGTCGATCACCTGAAGGTGATCAGCCGCTACGCGCCCGACCTGACGGTCGATGTCGTCCTTGCCGACCCCACCGTGATCGGCGACCGCCAGGAGTTCGAGCGGGTCGTCGAGGGGATGGGTGGGCGTGCCGTCTTCGGTACAGTGGGAGTTTCGACCGGTAAGCCCGTACACGATCCGCTGCGGCTCGCGACGTCCTACAACGACATCTTTCGGGAGATCTAGGAGTGTATCTGTGGCCTTGACCGCCGACGTCAAAGAGGAGCTGTCGCACCTCGACGTCAAGAAGTCCTCGGTCCGCAAGGCCGAGGTGTCCGCGCTGCTGAGATTCGCCGGGGGCCTGCACATCATCTCGGGGAGGATCGTGATCGAGGCCGAGGTGGACCTCGCCTCGACCGCCCGGCGCCTGCGCGCCGCGATCGCCGAGGTGTACGGGCACAGCAGCGAGATCATCGTGGTGTCGGGCCAGGGCCTGAAGCGCGGCAACCGGTACGTGGTGCGCGTGGTGCGCGACGGCGAGTCCCTCGCACGGCAGACCGGACTGCTCGACAGCCGCGGGCGCCCCGTGCGCGGACTGCCGTCCGCCGTCGTCAACGGCTCGACGGCCGACGCCGAGGCCGTATGGCGCGGTGCCTTCCTCGCGCACGGGTCCCTCACGGAGCCGGGACGTTCCTCATCCCTCGAGGTCACCTGCCCGGGGCCCGAATCCGCGCTCGCCCTGGTCGGGGCGGCACGCCGCCTCGAGATCTCCGCGAAGGCGCGCGAGGTCCGCGGCGTGGACCGCGTGGTGATCCGCGACGGGGACACCATCGCCGCACTGCTGACCCGCATGGGCGCGCACGACGCGCTGATGGTGTGGGAGGAGCGGCGCATGCGCAAGGAGGTGCGGGCCACGGCGAACCGGCTCGCGAACTTCGACGACGCGAACCTGCGGCGCTCGGCGCAGGCCGCGGTCGCAGCGGGCGCCCGTGTGGAGCGCGCGTTGGAGATCCTCGGCGAGGGGGTACCCGAGCACCTGCGCTACGCCGGTGAGCTGCGGGTCGCCCACAAGCAGGCGAGCCTCGACGAACTGGGCCGGCTCGCGGACCCGCCGATGACCAAGGACGCCATCGCGGGGCGCATCAGGAGGCTGCTCGCGATGGCCGACAAGAGGGCGTCCGACATCGGGATCCCGGGGACGGACGCCAATGTGACCGCGGACATGCTCGACGAGTAGCCGAGTGCATAGGATGGAACGGTAACCCGCTTTTGATCGAGCGGGGCGCCCGCCGCGCTATCGTGCTGTGCGGACCGGGCGAGCAATCCGATCACTACCTGGAGGATCACGTGAGCGAATACGTACTGCCGGATCTCGACTATGACTACGCCGCCCTCGAGCCCCACATCTCGGGCCGCATCATGGAACTGCACCACTCCAAGCACCAGGCCACGTACGTGAAGGGCGCCAACGACGCGCTCGCGCAGCTCGCCGAGGCACGCGCCACGGGACAGTTCGGGACCATCCCCAAGCTCTCCAAGGACCTCGCGTTCCACGTGGGCGGTGTGATCAACCACAGCATCTTCTGGAAGAACATGTCGCCCGAGGGCGGCGACAAGCCCGAGGGTGAGCTCGCGGCGGCCCTGGATGACGCCTTCGGCTCCTTCGACGCCTTCCGCGGACACTTCACCGCGGCGGCCACGTCGCTGCAGGGCTCGGGCTGGGCCGTCCTGGCCTACGAGCCCCTGGGCAAGAACATCGTGATCGAGCAGCTGTACGACCAGCAGGGCAACGTGCCCGTGGGCACCATCCCGCTGCTGATGCTCGACATGTGGGAGCACGCCTTCTACCTCGACTACGTCAACGTGAAGCCCGACTACGTGAAGGCGTGGTGGAACCTCGTGAACTGGGCCGACGTCCAGACCCGCTTCCAGGCCGCACGCACCGGGGCCAGCGTCCTCATCACGCCCGGCGTCTGATCTCCCCGGGTCGCCCCGGCGGACGGTGCCGCAGCATGGCCGTCCGCCCGGGGCAACCCACCCCGGGCCCCCCGGAATGGCGGGGTGCTCAGTAGAGTTGACGCCAGGGGAGCCGCCCGCCGGTGGTCCCCAGCAGAACCTGTTCGACGTCGGCACGACGGTGTGCCAGGAACCAGATGTATCCGTCGCCGAAGCCGCCCGAGGAGGGCTCGCACGGCAGCACCCCTATGAAGGAGATCAGCAGTGACTACTCGTGTTGGAATCAACGGCTTCGGCCGCATCGGCCGCAACTACTTCCGTGCGGCACTCGAGCAGGGCGCCGACCTCGAGATCGTTGCCGTCAACGACCTCACGAGCCCGGAGGCCCTCGCACACCTCCTGAAGTACGACTCCGTCACCGGCCGCCTGAAGGCCACGGTCGAGGTGGACGGCGGCGATCTCCTGGTGGACGGCAAGCGCGTCCGTGTCCTCGCCGAGCGTGACCCCGCGAACCTGCCCTGGGCTGACCTCGGCGTGGACATCGTCATCGAGTCCACCGGCTTCTTCACGAAGGCCGCCGATGCGCAGAAGCACATCGACGCGGGTGCGAAGAAGGTCCTGATCTCCGCTCCTGCCTCGGACGAGGACCTCACGGTGGTGCTCGGCGTGAACGACGGCGACTACGACCCCGAGACGCACCACATCATCTCGAACGCCTCCTGCACCACGAACTGCCTCGGCCCGCTGGCGAAGGTGCTGAACGACGCGTTCGGCATCGAGCGCGGCCTCATGACCACGGTCCACGCCTACACGGCGGACCAGAACCTGCAGGACGGCCCGCACAAGGACCTCCGCCGCGCGCGTGCCGCCGCGATCAACATGGTGCCCACCTCCACGGGTGCGGCCAAGGCCATCGGCCTGGTGCTCCCCGAGCTCAAGGGCAAGCTCGACGGCTACGCCATCCGCGTGCCCGTGCCCACCGGCTCCGCCACCGACCTCACCGTCACCGTGGGCCGCGAGGTCAGCGTCGACGAGGTCAACGCCGCGTACAAGGCGGCTGCCGAGAGCGGATCGCTCGCGGGTTACCTCTCCTACACGGACGCGCCCATCGTGTCCTCGGACATCGTGACGGATCCGGCGTCGTGCATCTTCGACTCCGGCCTCACCAAGGTGATCGGCAACCAGGTCAAGGTGGTCGGCTGGTACGACAACGAGTGGGGCTACTCGAACCGCCTCGTCGACCTCACCGAAATCGTCGCCGGCAAGCTCTCCTAGGCGCGGGCGACCGTGGCTCACGCAACACTCGACGACCTCCTGGCCGAGGGCGTCCGTGGACGGCGCGTCCTCGTCCGCTCGGACCTCAACGTGCCCCTCGAGGGGGAGGTCCCGGACCTCGCGGTGACCGACGACGGACGGGTGCGGGCCTCCCTGCCCGTCCTGCGCCGGTTGACCGAGGCCGGCGCCGCCGTCATCGTCATGGCGCACCTCGGGCGGCCCAAGGGCGCACCGGAGGAGAAGTACTCCCTGCGGCCCGCCGTCGACGTGCTGCGTGAGCTCGCCGACTTCCCGGTCACCCTCGCCTCGGACACCACGGGCGACGGCGCACGCAGCGCCGCCGCAGCGCTGTCAGAGGGTGAGGTGCTCGTCCTGGAGAACGTGCGCTTCGACGCCCGCGAGACGAGCAAGGACGACGCCGAACGGTCGGCCTTCGCCCGCGAGCTCGCCGGGCTGGCGGGGGAGGACGGCGCGTACGTCGACGACGCCTTCGGTGCCGTGCACCGCAGGCACGCCAGCGTCTCCGACATCGCCGCACTGCTCCCGGCCTACCAGGGCGATCTCGTCAGGGCCGAGCTCGTGGTCCTCGAGAAGCTCACCCGGGAACCGGAGCGGCCGTTCGTCGTCGTCCTCGGTGGTTCGAAGGTGTCCGACAAGCTCGCGGTCATCGAGAACCTGATCGGTACCGCGGACCGCATCCTCGTGGGAGGCGGCATGGTCTTCACCTTCCTCGCGGCGCAGGGCCACGCGGTGGGCGCGAGCCTGTTGGAGGAGGACCGCATCGAGACCGTCCGCGGGTACCTCGAGCGCGGCTCGCGTGACGGGACGCAGTTCGTGCTGCCCACCGACATCGTGGTCGCCGAGCGCTTCGCCGCCGATGCCGGGCACAGCGTGGCTGCGGCGGACGCCATCGAGTCGGGGAGCTTCGGTGCCTCCGGGATCGGGCTGGACATCGGCCCGGCGACGGGTCAGGACTTCGCCGCCAACATCGCCGAGGCCCGCACGGTGTTCTGGAACGGACCGATGGGCGTGTTCGAGTTCGACGCCTTCGCCGGCGGCACGCGTGCCGTGGCCCAGGCCCTCGTCGACGCGCAGGCGAAGGGCGCCCTCACGGTGGTGGGCGGCGGTGACTCCGCGGCCGCCGTCAGGGGACTCGGCTTCGCCGACGAGCAGTTCGGCCACATCTCCACCGGTGGCGGGGCGAGCCTCGAATACCTCGAGGGCAAGGAACTCCCCGGGCTCACCGCGCTCGAGCGGGACTAGCAACGCACGGACCGATGGCGCTCGTGCGCCCCGGTCCGGAGCGCTGCAGCATACGTAGGAACCGTCCGCAGTGGACGGACAGGGATGGCGGGATCCGCGGAGCACGTGCTCCGCGGATCCCGTCGTCATGGGACGAACAGATGGAGCACTGACGATGACCACCTCGACCAACGGCGTCTTCGACCGCCGCCCGCTCATCGCGGGCAACTGGAAGATGAACCTCGACCACATGCAGGGCATCACCTTCCTGCAGAAGCTCGCATGGACCCTCGACGACGCCGGTCACGACTTCTCGCGCGTCGAGGTGTCGGTCTTCCCGCCGTTCACGGACCTGCGGGGCGTGCAGACCCTCGTGAAGGGGGACACCCTCGACGTCGTCTACGGTGGCCAGGATCTCTCACCCGAGGACTCCGGCGCGTACACCGGCGACATCTCCGGGCAGTTCCTCGCGAAGCTGGACTGCACCTACGTGCTCGTGGGGCACTCGGAGCGCCGCACCATCCATCAGGAGTCGGACGAGCTGCTCAACCGGAAGGTGCAGGCGGCCTTCCGGCACGGCCTCGTGCCCGTGCTCTGCGTCGGTGAGGGTCTCGAGATCCGCCAGGCGGGAACGCACGTGGAGCACACCCTCGAGCAGCTCCGCCGGGGGGTCGCAGGGCTCACGGCCGAGCAGGCCGCGACGCTCGTGGTCGCCTACGAGCCCGTCTGGGCGATCGGCACCGGTGAAGTGGCCGGGCCGGAGGACGCGCAGGAGATGTGCGCCGCGATCCGCGCCGAGCTCGGCACCCTGTTCGACGCGTCCACGGCAGCCGGGACCCGCCTGCTCTACGGCGGTTCCGTCAAGGCGGCGAACGCCGCCAGCATCCTGAAGGAGCGCGACGTCGACGGCGTGCTGGTCGGCGGTGCGAGTCTCGATGTCTCCGAATTTGCTAGTATCGTCAGGTTCGAACAGCATCTGGTGACAGACTAGTCACGCGCGCCCGCAGCCTCCGGCGGCGGTAATCGAGCCTTGAAAGGGCCCCGTGGAAATCCTTCGTATCATCCTGCTCGTCCTGCTCGGGATCACCAGTCTGCTGCTGACTCTCCTGATCCTCCTGCACAAGGGCCGGGGCGGTGGCATGTCGGACATGTTCGGCGGAGGCATGACCTCGAGCATGGGTTCCTCGGGCGTCGCCGAGCGTAACCTCAACCGCTTCACCGTGGCGCTGGGACTGGCCTGGGGCGTCGTGATCGTCGCCCTCGGACTCATCCAGCGCTTCGCCGGCGAGTCGTAGGACCTCAGCCCGAACACTTGTCGCGCCGGCCCTGCGCCGGTGCAGCACGAAGCCCCTGTCTCCTCGGGAGACAGGGGCTTCGTCGTGCTCGGCCCGTCACGGACGACGTCGCGACGCGTGCACTCGGTCAGTCGTCGTCGTGATCGATCAGGCGGCCCGGCAATTTCTGGGCGGCATCCTGGTCGATGAGCCACAGCGTCTTCCGCAGGCCCCGCGCTCCCGCTGCGGGAACCTGGACGTGGCCCGCACCGGCGAGGGCGAGCCCCACGGCGCCGGCCTTGTCGCTGCCGCTGACGGACAGCCACACCTCCTGGGCGGTGGTGATCGCCTCGAGGGTGAGCGAGACCCGCTGCGGTGGTGGTTTCGGCGCATCCGGGACGCCGACCGTCGTCGCGCCCCTGGTCCGGATACCGGCCATCTCGGGGAAGAGGGACGCCACGTGGGCGTCGGGGCCCACCCCGAGCAACAGGACGTCGAAGCGGGGGAGGCGCGGGTCCACCTGGTCCACCTCCCCATCGGCGTCGAGTTCCGCCCGGGCGGCCGCGGCGAGGTCCTCCGCGTACGCGGTGGCCGCGGCGTCCTCGTCGGGGAAGTCGTCCTTCGAGCCGAACTCGTGCACCCTGACGGGGTCGATGCCGACGCGGTCGAGCAGTGCGGCACGCGCCTGCACGGCGTTGCGGTCGGGGTCCTCGGCGCGCAGGAAGCGCTCGTCGCCCCACCAGATGTCCACGTGCGACCAGTCGACGGCGGTGTGCGCCGGCGAGTCGGCGACCGCGCGGAGCGCTGCCGTACCGATCGATCCGCCGGTCAGCACGATCGTCGCCGTCCCCCGCTCGCTCTGCACGTCCACGAGCCGCGTGATCAGCCTCGCGGCGACCGCAGCCGCCAGGGAGTCCTGGGACGGATGGATACTGACTGTCGGATCAGCGCTCACTCGTGTGCACACTCCTCAGGTTGGTTCGCGCGAGGCCCTCGGTGATGACCTCACCGAAGACCTCGTCGGGGTCGAGGCGCCGCAGCTCCTCGGCGAGGCAGTCCCTCAGGCCGCGGCGCGGTAGGGAGATGCTCTGCACGGGCTGGTTCGGCTGGTGCAGCTCGGCGACGTCGTGACCGGGGCGGTGCAGCTCGATGTCGCCGCCCTCCCGGGTCAGCAGGACGCGCTTCAGTCCTGTTCCCGCGGGTCCGGCCACGATCGTCACGGGTGCGTCGAGCGCCCTCGTGAGCCATGCCGCGAGCAGCACGGTGCTGGGGGAGTCGGAGGCGCCCTCGACCGTGACGGCCGTGACCGGGGCGTCGCCCGCGACCTGGTCGAGTACCGCCGCGAGCTGGATCCGCCAGTTGGTGAGGCGGGTCCAGGCCAGGTCCGTGTCACCGGCCGTGTAGGTCCTGCTGATGTTGAACAGCGCCGCCGTGGGATCGTCCTCGTTCGCCGAATCGGTGATCCTGCGGTGGGCTATCCCTCCGATCGAGGTGCGCGCCGCAGCCTCGGGTACGCCGTGCGGCCACCAGGCCACGATCGGCGCGTCCGGCAGCAGGAGCGCGGAGACGAGGGACTCGTTCTCGTCGGCGAGCTCGCCGTACCCGCGCAGTACCACGACCTCGGACGCTCCCGCATCGCCACCCACGCGGATCTGCCCGTCGAGGCGGGTGGGCTCGTCCGACGAGCCCTCCGCCAGCACGATGATGCGGCAGGGGTGCTCGCGGCTAGCGTCGTTCGCGGCGTCGATCGCCTCCTCCTCGTACCCGGAGCGGGTGATGACCACGAGCGTGAGGACACGCCCGAGCGCCACGACGCCACCGGCGTCGCGCATGCTCATGAGTTCCTTGGACACCTTCGAGGTGGTGGTGTCGGGTAGTTCGACGATCATGGCCTTCTCCAGGTTCGGCCGTCGGCTGCGAGTAGCTCGTCGGCGGATGCGGGGCCCCAGCTACCGGGGACGTACGGCTCGGGCTGACCGTCGAGGGTCTCCCAGTGCTTCTCGAACGGGTCGAGGATCTTCCAGGAGAGCTCCACCTCCTGCTGTCGGGGGAACAGCGGCGGTTCGCCGAGCAGGACGTCGAGGATCAGCCGCTCGTAGGCCTCGGGGCTGGACTCCGTGAAGGAGTGGCCGTAGCCGAAGTCCATCGTGACGTCGCGCACCTCGGTCTGCGTGCCGGGCACCTTCGAGCCGAAGCGGATGGTCACGCCTTCGTCGGGTTGCACCCGGATGACGACGGCGTTCTGGCCGAAGTCCTCCTCGTCGTGGGCACGGAACAGCAGGTTCGGGGCACGCTTGAACACCACGGCGATCTCCGTCACCCTCCGACCGAGGCGCTTGCCGGCGCGCAGGTAGAACGGGACGCCGGACCAGCGCCTGGTGTTGATGTCCAGACGGAGCGCGGCGAAGCTCTCGGTGGTCGAGTCCTCCGGGATGCCGTCCTCCTCGAGGAAGCCGTTCACGTGTTCGCCGCCCTGCCAGCCGGCTTCGTACTGCCCGCGGGCCGACCGACCGGTCAGGTCCTCGGGCAGCGAGACGGCCGCGAGGACCTTCTCCTTCTCGGAGCGCAGGTGGTGGGCGTCGAAGGAGATGGGTTCCTCCATGGCCGTCAGGGCCAGGAGCTGCAGGAGGTGGTTCTGGATGACGTCGCGCGCGGCTCCGACGCCGTCGTAGTACCCGGCCCGGCTCCCGATGCCGATGTCCTCGGCCATGGTGATCTGGACGTGGTCCACGTAGTTGGCGTTCCACAGCGGCTCGAAGAGCTGGTTGGCGAACCGGAGCGCCAGGATGTTCTGGACCGTCTCCTTGCCGAGGTAGTGGTCGATGCGGAACACCGCGTCGGGCGGGAAGACCTCCTCGACGATCCGGTTGAGGTCCCGTGCCGAGGCGAGATCGTGGCCGAAGGGCTTCTCGATGACCACCCTCCGCCACTGGCCGTCGTCGGGCTGGGCGAGGCCGTGCTCGGAGAGCTTCTGGCACACCGCCTCGAAGGCGTTGGGCGGGATCGAGAGGTAGAAGGCGTGGTTGCCCCGCGTGCCCCGGTTGGTGTCCAGCTCCTCGATGCAGGCCTTGAGGTTCCGGAACGCGTCGTCGTCGTCGAACTCGCCACGGACGAAGCGGATGCCGGCGGAGAGCTGCTGCCACACCGTCTCGTTGAACGGTGTGCGGGCGTGCTGCGTCACCGACTCACGGACCTGCTGCACGAAGTCCTCGTTGCTCCAGTCACGGCGCCCGAAGCCCACGAGCCCGAAACTCGGCGGCAGGAGCCCCCGGTTCGCGAGATCGTAGATGGCGGGCATGAGCTTCTTCCGCGCGAGGTCACCCGTGACGCCGAACAGCACCAGGGAGGACGGCCCTGCGATGCGGCTGAGCCGGCGGTCGCGAGGATCCCTCAGCGGGTTCGCGGGGCGTGTCGGCGAGCTGTTCTCCGTCACGCTCACAGCTCGCCGCTCGAACCGTCGGCCGAGGGCTCGGGTGCGCGGTTGAGCGAGGCGACCGCGTCCAGGACCTGCGCCACGCCGGCCGCGCGGTCCGTGAGGTGCAGGCGGAGTACGGGACGGCCGTGGTCGGAGAGGACCTGCGCGTCACCGGCTGCCTGCGCCGTGATGAGCTCGCCGAACGTGAACGGCCGATCGGGGATGGCGAGGTCGGCGTCGGCGGCAGCGGTGAGCTGCAGGTAGACCCCGATGGGTGACCCGCCCTTGTGGTACTGGCCCGTCGAGTGCAGGAACCGCGGCCCCCACCCGAAGGTCACCGGACGACCCGAGGCGGCGGCGAGCGGCGCGCGCACACCTTCGAGTGCTGACTGGCGGTGCCGGTCGAGATAGGCCTGCACCGACAGGTAGCCGTTCGCCGGCAGTGTCGCCAGCAGGGCCTCCAGCGCGTCGCGGACGGTGCGGGAGGACCCGAGCAGCGCGGCGTCGCCGCGGACCTCGACGGCGCCGTCCGTGAAGGCGGCGGGGGTCGGGGCGGGCTGTGCGTCGAGCAGGCCGCGAGCGGCCTTCTTGGCCGCCTCGACGTCGGGCTGGTCGAAGGGGTTGATGCCCAGCAACCTCCCGGCGACGGCCACGGCGTACTCCCAGACGAACATCTGGCTGCCGAGCGAGCCGCTGACGGTCACCCGCGTCCCGGTGGTCGACTCGTCACTCGGCGCCTCGTCGAACGGCGCGAGGACCACCGGCAGGACGTCGTCCGCCACGTCGGCCAGTTCGGGCGCGTCGATCGAGGCGACCACGGGCAGCAGGCCCGTGCCGAGCTTGCCCGTGGATTCGGCGATGAGCTGCTCGGCCCAGTCGGCGAATCCGGGGAGGCCGGAGCCGGCGTCGGCGAACACGATCTTGTCGCGCAGGGGGGAGGTGCCGCCGAGCACGGCGCCGAGCTGCAGCCCCACGTTGTCCGAGTCGTCGTCGCCCAGGAACTCGGCGCTGTCCTCGGCGTCGTCCAGCAGGGTCTCGATGTCCGCCCCGGCGAGGCCGGAGGGCACGAGCCCGAACGCGGTGAGGGCCGAGTAGCGCCCGCCCACCGCGGGGTCGGCCGTGAACACCTTGCGGTAGCCCGCCGCCCGCGAGGCCTCCTCGAGGGGCGAGCCAGGATCGGTGACCACGATGATCCGCGATGCCGCGTCGATGCCGGCGTCGATGAAGGCCTGCTCGAAGAGCCGGCGCTGGGAATCGGTCTCCACGGTGGAGCCCGACTTCGAGGAGACGACGACGGCCGTGCGCTGCAGGTCCTCAGCGAGGGCGGCACGCACCTGCTCGGGGTCGGTGGCGTCGAGGACGACCAGCTCGACGCCGGCCTCCTTCGTGATGACCTCGGGCGCCAGCGAGGAGCCGCCCATGCCGCACAGCACGATGCGGTCGACGCCCTCGGAATTGAGGTCGGCGCGGAGTCCCGCGATCTCGGGCAGCAGGGCGCGGGACCCCTCGAACAGGTCGATCCAGCCGAGGCGGATCGACGCCTCGGACTCGGCATCGGGGCCCCACAGGGTGGCGTCCTTCGCCATCAGCCGTGAGGCGAAACGGTCGGCGACGAGCGTGGGAACCGCGGAGTCGACGGCGGTCAGGGCGTCGCCGGAGGCGGTGAGAGCGAAGGAGCCCATGGGATCAGCCCTTCGCCGCGTCGAGTGCTGCCTGGACGGTCTCGAGGAGCTCGGACCAGCTGGCCACGAACTTGTCGAGACCCTCCGTCTCGAGCAGCTCCACCACCTCGGCGTAGGAGATGCCCAGGGCATCCAGCCGGTCGAGGATGTCGGTGGACTCGGCATACGTCCCCGTGACCGTGTCGCCCTCGACGACGCCGTGGTCGGCGGTCGCGTCGAGCGTCTTCTCGGGCATCGTGTTGACGACGTCCGCCGCCACGAGGCCGGTGACGTACAGCGTGTCCGGGAGGTTCGGGTCCTTGACGCCGGTGGATGCCCACAGGGGGCGCTGCGCGTTGGCGCCCGCGGACTTCAGGACCTGCCAGCGCTCGGAGGAGAACTGCTCCTGGAACACCTGGTAGGCGAGGCGCGCGTTGGCGAGCCCGGCCTTGCCCTTGAGCGCCGTCGCCTCCTCGGAACCGATCGCGTCGAGGCGGGCGTCGATCTCCGCGTCCACGCGGGAGACGAAGAAGGAGGCGACCGAGTGGATCTTCGAGAGATCGTGGCCGTTCTCCCGCGCCTGCTCCAGACCGATCATGAAGGCGTTGATGACCGCCCGGTACCGCTCGAGCGAGAAGATCAAGGTCACGTTGACGCTGATCCCCGCACCGAGGGTCTCCGAGATGGCTTCGAGACCCTCGACCGTCGCGGGGATCTTGATGAGCACGTTGGTGCGCTGGACCTTCGCGTGCAGGCGCTTGGCCTCGGCGATGGTTCCGGCGGTGTCACGCGAGAGGCGGGGGTCCACCTCGATCGACACGCGGCCGTCTGCACCATGGGTGCGCTCGGCCTCCTCGGCGAAGATGTCGCACGCCTGCGCGACGTCGTGCGTGGTGATGTCGAAGACGGCCTGGTCGACGTCGGCGCCGGCCTCGGCGAGCGCGCCCACCTGGGAGGCGTAGGACTCGCCCTTCTTCAGTGCCGCGGCGAAGATGCTCGGGTTGGTCGTGACGCCGACGACGTTCAGGTCCTCGATGAGGTGCTTGAAGGCGCCGGAGTTGATGCGCTCCCGGGAGAGGTCGTCGAGCCAGATCGAGACGCCTGCTGCGGAGAGTTGTTCTGTGTTTGTGGTCATGATGTGCTCCTTGTCCGCTGCTGCGGAGTGTGTGCGGATGCTGCGGCGAGTGCGGGTACTGCGGAGTGTGTGCGTGGTGACGGCGGGTGACCGGCTACTGGTGGTCGCCGGTCTCGGTGGCTCGGTGGCCCGAGGGCAGAGCCGCGGTCCCGTTGGGCGCGAGGGGATCGGACGCGACGGCCTCCAGGGAGTCCTTGGCCGCTGCCACCACGGCGTCGGCCGTGATGCCGAACTCGCGGTAGAGCGTCTTGTAGTCGGCCGAGGCGCCGTAGTGCTCCAGCGAGACACTGCGTCCGGCGTCGCCCACGATCCCGTGCCAGCTCTGCGAGACACCGGCCTCGACGGAGACGCGGGCGCGGATGGTACGCGGCAGCACGCTGTCGCGGTACGCGGCGTCCTGCGCGTTGAACCACTCGAGGCACGGCATGGAAACCACGCGCGCCGAGATGCCCTGCGACTCCAGCTGCTCGCGTGCCTCCACGGCCAGCTGGACCTCCGACCCGGTGCCGATCAGGATGACGTCGGGCGTGCCGTTCGTCGCGTCCGCGAGGACGTACCCGCCCTTCGCGACACCCTCCGCCGAGCCGAAGGTGGTGCCTGACGCGGCGCCCTCGCCCCGCTCGTAGGTGGGGATGTTCTGGCGCGTGAGGACGATGCCCGCCGGGTTCTCGGTGTTCTCGAGGATGGTGCGCCACGCGACGGCGACCTCGTTCGCGTCACCCGGTCGGACGACGTCGAGCCCCGGGATGGTGCGGAGCGAGGAGAGCTGCTCCACGGGCTGGTGCGTGGGGCCGTCCTCGCCGAGTCCGATCGAGTCGTGCGTCCAGACGTAGATCGCGGGGACACCCATGAGCGCGCCGAGGCGCACCGCGGGCCGCTGGTAGTCGCTGAAGATCAGGAAGGTACCGGAGAAGGCCCGCGTGCTGCTGTGCATCACGATGCCGTTCACGATCGCCGCAGCGGCGTGCTCGCGGATGCCGAAGTGCAGCACGCGCCCGTACTGGTTGCCCGACCACGCCTTCGTCTGCCGGCTCTCCGGGACGAAGGAGGGCGAACCCTCGATGGTCGTGTTGTTGGACTCGGCGAGGTCGGCGCTGCCGCCCCACAGCTCGGGGAGCACGGGGCCGATCGCCGTGAGGACCTTACCCGACGCCGCGCGGGTGGACATGTCCTTGCCCGCCTCGAAGCTCGGCAGGCTCGCCTCCCAGCCCTCGGGAAGGGTGCGCGCCTGGATGCGCTCGAGCAGCGCGGCCTCGTCGGCATGGCCGGCCTTCCAGGCGTCGAAGCCCTCCTGCCAGGTGCGGTGCGCGTCTGCGCCGCGCTGGACGACTCCACGGGCATGCTCGAGGACCTGGGGGTCGACGTCGAAGTGCTGCTCGGGGTCGAACCCGAGTTTCTCCTTGAGGGCCGCCACCTCGTCCTTGCCGAGTGCGGAGCCGTGGATCTTGCCCGTGTTCTGCTTGGTCGGCGCGGGGTAGCCGATGACGGTGCGGAGCGAGACGATGCTCGGCTTCGAGGTCTCGTTCTTGGCGGCGAGCAGGGCGGCGTACAGTTCCGCGACGTCCTCGACGTACTCGCCGGTCTTCGTCCAGTCCACCCGCTGCGTGTGCCAGCCGTAGGCCTCGTAGCGCTTCAGGACGTCCTCGGTGAACGCGATGTCGGTGTCGTCCTCGATGGAGATGTGGTTCTCGTCGTAGAGCACCACGAGGTTGCCGAGCTGCTGGTGGCCCGCGAGGGAGGAGGCCTCGGAGGTGACGCCCTCCTGGAGGTCACCGTCGGAGGCGATGACCCAGATGGTGTGGTCGAAGGGGCTGGTGCCCGGAGCGGCCTCGGCGTCGAACATGCCGCGCTGGCGGCGCTGGCCGTACGCGAAGCCCACGGACGTGGCGAGACCCTGGCCGAGGGGGCCGGTGGTGATCTCGACGCCCTTGGTGTGGCGGTACTCGGGGTGTCCCGGGGTCAGCGATCCCCAGGTGCGCAGCGCCTTCAGGTCGTCGAGCTCCAGGCCGTAGCCGGAGAGGAAGAGCTGGATGTACAGCGTCAGGGACGTGTGACCGGGGGAGAGGACGAAGCGGTCGCGGCCGGTCCACTCGGGGTCCGACGGGTCGTGACGCATCAGCTTCTGGAACAGCAGGTAGGCGGCCGGGGCCAGGCTCATCGCCGTACCGGGGTGCCCGTTCCCCACCTTCTCGACGGCGTCCGCCGCGAGCACGCGGACGGTGTCGACCGCTTTCTGGTCGTGCTCTGTCCACTCGAAGTCCTGCTGTTGCGTCTGCGCCACGTTTCCGGGCCCCTTTCCATCCGGAACGATCAAGGGACGGATGCCGTGAGGCATGCCGTCCTCTGACAGTTCTCCGTTGATCCTGCACGAGTCGGCTCCGACCGATGACAGCACCACATCCGGAGGGCGTGGTTCCGGGCATGCTTCAACAGCGGGCTTTCCTTCCCACACTATCCCTTCGCACTGTGCTTGGCAGGTGGGCGTCGAAGAATGTCATGCGTGACATCCGGGGGACCCGGGGGCGCGTGACGCGCGGGCGGTCCCGAAGGGCTGTTCGCGGCTAGCAGCCCACGTGCGTAAGCCGTTCCGGGTCCGATTTCTACACGCTGTAAAAGGGTATGATGGTGGTGTCTTTTACTCCGGAAGAAACGAAAGTGTTGCCTTGTGAAGACCCAGCAGGCTCCTGCTCCGGCTCGATCCCCGCAGGCCCGCCGCGGTCTGGCGCGCACTGCCCGCGCCTACCTCGCGCTGACGAAGCCCCGCGTGATCGAGCTCCTTCTGGTGACCACTCTTCCGACGATGATCTTCGCCCAGGGCGGCTTCCCGCCCCTCGGCCTGATCCTCGCCACGATGATCGGCGGCGCCCTCGCGGCCGGCAGCGCGGGAGCATTCAACTGCTACATCGACCGCGACATCGACCGGCTCATGCACCGCACGGAAAACCGACCGCTCGTCACCGGTGAGGTCTCACCGCGTGAGGCCCTGGTCTTCTCCTGGGTTCTCGGCGTCGTCGCGATCGCAGTCCTCTGGTTCGGCGCGAACCCCCTCGCGGGCCTGCTGGGGATCGGCGCGATCTTCCTCTACGTGGTGGTCTACACCCTGGTGCTCAAGCGCCGCACGTCCCAGAACATCGTGTGGGGCGGCGCAGCGGGGTGCATGCCCGTCCTGATCGCCTGGGCCGCCGTGACCAACTCCGTCGAGTGGCCCGCCGTCGTCCTGTTCCTCATCATCTTCCTGTGGACGCCGCCGCACTACTGGCCCCTGTCCATGAAGTACAGCGACGACTACAACGCCGCGAGCGTCCCGATGCTCGGCGCCGTCGCCGGCGCGCGCGTGGTCTCCGTGCAGGTCGTCCTGTACGCCTGGGCCATGGTGGCCTGCTCCCTCCTCCTGGTACCCGCGGGTGCCGGCTGGGTGTACACGTCCGCCGCCCTCCTCGGCGGGGCGTGGTTCATCCGCGAGTCGCACCGCCTCCACACCCTGGCCCAGCAGGGGACCTCGGACAACAAGGCCGCCATGAAGGTCTTCCACGGCTCCATCAGCTACCTCACCGTGTTGTTCCTCGCCCTCGCCATCGATCCCTTCGTCGGCGCGGCCGTCCTCTCCTGACGTCCCGGCGGGCCGCGGGCTCCTGACGCTCCTGGTTTCCACGACGGTCCGGCGGGCCCCCGGAGTGCCGCGCGCGGCCTAGGGTTGGCCCATGGACTTCACCGGCCTCATCGCCTATCCCATCACCCCGTTCACGTCCGACGGCGCGGTGTCCCACGCGGACCTCGCGCTCCTCGTCGGGGGTCTGCCCGGCTCGGGTGCGGACGCCGTCACGGTCCTCGGATCCTCGGGGAGCTTCGCCTACCTCGACCGCGCCGAGCGGGCACTGGTGGCACGTACCGCCATCGCGGCCGTGGAGAACAGGCTCCCGGTGGCCGTGGGCATCAGTTCGGTCGGGACGCGCGAGGTCCTCGACGCCGTCGAGGACGCACAGGCCGCCGGTGCGGCGGGGCTCGTGCTCTCACCCGTGTCCTACGTGCCGCTCACCGATGACGAGGTCATCGCCCAGGTACGCGCCGTCTGCGCCGTGACCGACCTCCCCGTGTGCCTGTACAACAACCCGGGCACCACGCAGTTCGACTACTCGCTCGACGTCGTCGCGGAACTCGCGGCGCTGCCGCAGGTGGTGGCCTTCAAGGACACGGCGGGAGACACCCTCGCCTTCAACGCCCGGCACGCCGACCTGTCCGCGCGGGTTCCCGAGGGTTTCAGTCACGGCGTGAGCGGCGACCTCCTCATGATGACGGGGGAGATCGCGGCGGACGCCTGGCACAGCGGTCCGGCTGCGCTCCTGCCGTACGCCTACGCGGGCCTTCGCGCGGCCGTGCTGGCCGCGGACCACGCCGAGGTCGAGAGGATCCGCCGCGTCCTCCAGCCCCTCGTGCAGCATGTGGCCGGCCTGCGGAAGATCAGCGGCCTGCACCTCCTGGCCCGCGCCTGCGGCATCGCGGCCGGCGACCCGCGCCCGCCGCTGCTTCCCAGCCCCGGGTCCGAGTCACGCGAGCTCGGACGGCTCCTCGACCTCGTGGAGGCGGCGTTCGACGACACCCGGGACGGCCGCGCCTCCTGAGCATTGTGAGGTGACCGGCCCGGACGGTCCGGGAGGCCCCCAGGGTCAGCCGGATCTGCGCGGGTCCACCCGGCTCACCCCCGCGGATCAGTGCGTCGCGTCGACCGATCGGCGCACGACGGCGGCGGGCTGGGTGCCGGGCAGCGTCCGCCGCGTGGTGCCCGTGTACTGGGCGTGTACGGCTGCCGCCATGAGCAGCGAGGCGCCGAGCATGTGCAGGGCCACGAGAGCCACCGGCAGGTGCAGGAAGTGCTGCGTGTAGCCGATGGCGCCCTGGACGAGCACGACGGCGACGAGCAGCGTGAGGGCCTTGCGGAGCTTGTGGTGGACCTGTGAGCGGTAGGCGAGGACGAGCGCGACGGCGACGACGGCGACCAGCAGGTACACGGGCAGTGCGTGCACGCGCGTCATCAGGGCCGGGTCCAGTCCGTTGCGTGCCGCACCGTGATCGCCCGCGTGCGGACCGGAGCCGGTCACGATCACGCCGAGCACGACGGCGATCGACGTGAGGACCGTCAAGGCCGTGAGGAGTGCGCGCAGGCGTGGCGGCGCGGCCGCGAGGCGTGGGGACGTGTACTGGGCGTGCGAGAGCCGGGCGCGGTTCACGAGGACCGTGGCGAGCGCCACGAGCACCATCGACACGATGAAGTGCAGACCCACCACCCACGGGTTGAGGTCGGTCCACACGGTGATGCCGCCGATCACGGCCTGGACTGGGATCCCCAGGAACAGCGCGATCGACAGGCGGAACAGGTCCTTCCGCTCACGGCGCATGCCCAGCACCGACATGATCATCGCCACGGCGATGATCACCAGGACGAAGGTCAGCAGCCGGTTGCCGAACTCGATGACGCCGTGGAAGCCCATCTCCGGCGTCGTCACGATCGAGTCCGCCGTGCACCGCGGCCACTCGGGGCAGCCGAGACCCGAGGCCGTGAGCCGCACGGCACCTCCGGTGACCACGATGGCGATCTGCGACACCAGCGAGGCGATGGCCAGTCGCCGGACCAGCGGGGAGGTGGTCCGGGGGAGCCGGTCGGTGAGGACGGAGAGCGGTGTACCTGTCATGTGATCAGCTCCAAGAGAACCAGCGGATGGCCGCCAGACTGGCGAGGGTTGCCCAGACGAACAGCACCAGGCAGGAGAGGGGATCGAGCACGCCCTCGGCGAGAGCGTTCCGCAGCCCGTCGCCGAGCGCGGAGGACGGCAGGACGGAGACGAACGGGGCCACGGCGGAGGGCAGGCCCGACGCCGGGATGATCACCCCGCCGGCCGCGGCCAGCAGGATCCACACGAGGTTGGTCACCGCCAGCGTTGCTTCCGGGCGGAGTGTCCCGGCCACCAGCAGGCCGAGCGCGGTGAACGCCGCCGACCCGAGGAGGAGCAGCAGCACCGCGGCCAGGATGCCCTCGGGTCGCGGCGTCCAGCCCAGCAGCACGGCGGCCCCGCCGATCACCACGAGCTGGACGGCCAGGACGGCGACGACCGCCACCGCCTTGCCGAGGATCAGGCCAGACCGCCCCAGCGGCGTGGTCGAGAGGTAGCGCAGGACGCCGTAGCGGCGGTCGAAGCCCGTGGCGATGCCCTGACCCGTGAAGGCCGTGGACATGGTGCACAGGGCGAGGACGCCGGGCGCCGCGATGTCGATGCGGCTCGGGCCGTAGGCGTCGAGCAGGGGAGTGAGCACCAGGGCGGTGAGCGCGAGCAGCGGGAGCACGATCGCCAGGACGAGCTGCTCGCCGTTCCGGAGCATGGCCATGGCTTCGTACCCGCCGTGGCGGAGGACCCGCACGGGGAGCGAGGCCGCCCGAGCGGAGGTCGTCATCCCGCGTCCGATCGGTGACGCGGTGGCTTCGGAGGTCATCGGATGCTCCGTCCCGAGATGTCGAGGAAGACGTCCTCGAGCGAACGCGGCGTCATGGAGAGGGCCGTCGGCATGACCCCGCAGGCGTCCCACCACATCGCCAGCCGGGCGACATCCGCGGCGGTCAGGGCGCCGCGCAGGACGTACTGCCCGGGTTCGGTCTCGCGCTGCAGCAGGTGCGGCAGGAGGTCGTCGGGGAGGGTCAGCCCGGGCATCGTCTCGAACCGGAGTTCCCGGCTGCCGTCGGCGTCGGTCTCGGCCGTCAGCTCCGCGACCGTCCCCTCGGCCACGGTCCGGCCGCCCTCGATGATGTAGACGTAGTCCGCCAGGCGCTGTGCGTCGTCGAGCAGGTGGGTGGTCAGGATGACGGCGAGCCCGTCCGCGCGCAGCTCCCTGATGAGGTCGAACACGATGGTGCGCGACTGCGGGTCGAGCCCTGCGCTGGGTTCGTCGAGGAACACGACCTCGGGCCTGCCGACGAGGGCGCAGGCGAGCGCGAGCCGCTGCTTCTGACCGCCGGAGAGTCTGCGGATGGACACCGGGCCGAAGTCGACGAGCCCGAGCCGCTCCGCGAGGGCGTCGACCGGGAGGGGATCCACGTACATGGAGGCCACGTGGCGGAGCAGGGACATCGGCTTGACCGACGGTGGGAGCCCACCCTCCTGCAGCATGACGCCCACCCGGGCGCGGAGGTCGGGGGTCGCCTTCGACGGATCGGCGCCGAGCAGGCGCACCGTGCCGCCGTCGGCGCGCTGCAGTCCCTGCGCGCACTCGAGGGTCGTCGTCTTCCCCGCACCGTTGGCGCCCAGCAGGACGGTCACGGAGCCGTGCCGGGCCGTCAGGTGCACGCCGTCGAGCACGCGGACCATGCGACCCTCGAGGGCGCCGACGGGCCCGAAGTCCTTGATGAGGCCGTCGATCTCGAGGGCGGGGGCGGTGGTCGGCACCCTCGTATTCTACGTCAGGTAGTAGGCGCGTTCAGGGCTCGGATGGCAAGCCTCGCCTAAGTGGTGGAGAGGAATACATTAGGTCATGATCGTGTTGTGTATTTTGGCGACGACGGGAGGGACGGACCATGACCACTGTGTCTCCCCGTGCTCTTCCCGAGGACGTCCGCAACGCGCAGATCGTCTCCCCCGACCCCGATGAGCGGACCCGGGACCGCGTCCTGTCGGCCGTGCTCGAGCAGGGCCCCGTCAGTGCCGCGGAGCTCGGCGACAGCCTGGGATTCACTCCCGCCGCCATGCGCCGTCACCTCGATGCCCTGTCCCAGGAGGGGCTGATCGAGGTCAAGCGTGCCCGCAGCTCGGCCACCGGCGCCGGCCGCCCCGCCCGCCGGTACGTCCTCAGCCAGCGCGGCCAGACGAGCATGGGCACCGACTACCTCGGGATCGCCGTCGCCGCGCTCTCGGAACTCGGCGCCTCCGCGGGGCACGCCGCCATCGAGGACTTCGCGCGGAGCCGCTTCTCCGGGATGGAGGAGCGCTACCGCCCCGTCATCGACGCCGCCGGGCCCGATCTTGAAGCGCGCGCCCATGCCCTCGCCGGAGCCCTTACACGTGACGGTTTCGTCGGATCGACGAAGACCGTCGGGCTGCCGCAGCCGCGCGGTCGTGTGGGGTCCTCCACGCGGCCGGTGATGCTCAGCGTGCAGCTCTGCCAGGGCCACTGCCCCATCCAGGGGCTGGCCGCGGCGTTCCCCGCGTTCTGCGAGCAGGAGACGGACATGTTCGCCCGGCTCCTCGACGTCGACGTACGCCGGCTCTCCACCCTCGCCGGTGGCGGGCACGTGTGCACCACCCACATACCCCTGGGGCGGACGACGACGGTGCCCAGCTCGGGCGCCGTCGCCGGCACCGACGTGACCCCCGGCCCTCCGGCCGCGGAACCGCGCACCCCGGACGAAGAGTTCATCCATCAGCAAGGAAGGCCGTGATGACGGATCAAGTAGACCGCAAGGCAGTTGCGTCGACAGTGCCGGAGTCGGTGATCAACGACATCCTGGAGAAGAACCCCGAGCTCGAGGGCATCGGTACCTACCAGTACGGCTGGGCCGATAAGAACGAGGCGAGCGACAACGCGCGCCGCGGCCTGAGCGAGGAGGTCGTCCGCGACATCTCCGCCAAGAAGAACGAGCCCCAGTGGATGCTCGATCTGCGCCTCAAGGGCCTGAAGTACTTCGACCGCAAGCCGATGCCGGCATGGGGTGCCGATCTCTCCGGGATCGACTTCGACAACATCAAGTACTTCGTGCGCTCCACGGAGAAGCAGGCCAACACGTGGGAGGACCTCCCCGAGGACATCCGAAACACGTACGAGAAGCTCGGCATCCCCGAGGCCGAGCGTGCCCGCCTCGTCTCCGGTGTGGCCGCGCAGTACGAGTCCGAGGTGGTCTACCACCAGCTCCGCGAGGACCTCGAGCGCCAGGGCGTCATCTTCCTCGACACCGACACCGCGCTGCGTGAGCACCCGGAGCTCTTCAAGGAGTACTTCGGCACCATCATCCCGGTCGGCGACAACAAGTTCGCGTCGCTGAACACCGCGGTGTGGTCGGGTGGTTCGTTCGTCTACGTCCCCAAGGGCGTCCACGTCGAGATCCCCCTGCAGGCCTACTTCCGCATCAACACGGAGAACATGGGCCAGTTCGAGCGCACGCTGATCATCGCGGACGAGGACTCGTACGTGCACTACATCGAGGGCTGCACCGCCCCGATCTACACCTCCGACTCGCTGCACTCGGCCGTCGTGGAGATCGTCGTGAAGAAGGGCGCCCGCGTCCGATACACGACCATCCAGAACTGGTCGAACAACGTGTACAACCTGGTGACCAAGCGCGCCATCGCACACGAGGGCGCCACCATGGAGTGGATCGACGGCAACATCGGGTCGAAGGTCACCATGAAGTACCCCGCCGTCTACCTGGTCGGCGAGCACGCCAAGGGTGAGACGCTCTCGATCGCCTTCGCCGGCGAGGGCCAGCACCAGGACACCGGGTCGAAGATGGTGCACATCGCCCCGAACACGAAGTCCTCGATCATCTCGAAGTCCGTGGCTCGCGGTGGTGGCCGTGCCGCCTACCGCGGTCTGGTCCAGGTCCGCGAGGGTGCCAAGCACTCCGCCAACACGGTGCGCTGTGACGCGCTGCTCGTGGACACCATCTCGCGCTCGGACACGTACCCCTACGTGGACATCCGGGAGGACGACGTCACCATGGGCCACGAGGCCACGGTGTCCCGCGTCAGCGAGGAGCAGCTGTTCTACCTGATGTCCCGTGGACTCCCCGAGGACGAGGCCATGGCCATGATCGTGCGCGGCTTCATCGAGCCGATCGCGCGTGAACTGCCCATGGAGTACGCCCTCGAGCTGAACCGGCTCATCGAACTGCAGATGGAAGGGGCCGTGGGCTAGGAATGGCTGACACCACCCAGATCTCACCGAACACCGCTCCCGAGGACGAGGTCACCGACCTCGGCGCCCTCGACGAGAAGGCCCGGCTCGGCGCACCCGCAGGTGCCGTCTCGTCCTCGGCCGCCATCGACGGCTTCTCCGAGGAGGGCGAGACGCTCTCCACGAAGAACGTCGGCTCGGAGCAGCACGGCGTCAAGAAGCACAGCCACGGCAATGCGCCCGTGGTGCCGGAGGCGTCGCGGGGCGAGCGGAAGCGCTCGTTCGAGCTCGTGGACTTCCCGACCCTGACCGGGCTCGAGGAGGACTGGCGGTTCACCCCGCTCACGCGTCTCCGCGGGCTGCACACCGGCGATCTCACGGGCGCTGTCCCGACGATCGAGGTCACCGGTGCGGGCAACGTCACGGTCGAGACCGTGGGTCGCGACGATCCCCGCCTCGGCTCGTCCGCCACCCCGGAGGACCGCGTCGCCGCAGCCGCCTGGAACGCGTTCACGGACGCCACCGTGATCACCATCCCGAAGGAGACCGTGGCCGACGGCGAGGTGATGGTCGCCGTGACCGGTTCGTCGAAGGACGCCGCGGCCCAGCACCTGGTCATCGAGGCGAAGGCCTTCTCGAAGGCCGTCGTGGTCCTCGACCACCACGGGTCCGTCACGCTCGCCCAGAACGTCGAGATCATCGTGGGCGACGGCGCGGAGTTGACGGTCGTCAGCGTCCAGGAATGGGACGACGACGCCGTGCACGTCTCCTCGCAGCAGGCCAAGGTGGGCCGCGACGCCCGCTACAAGCACGTCGTCGTCAGCCTCGGCGGAGACCTCGTGCGGCTCACGCCGTCGTCGATCTTCACCGCCCCCGGCGCCGAGGTCGAGATGTACGGCCTGTACTTCGCGGACGCCGGCCAGCACCTGGAGCAGCGACTCCTGGTGGATCACGCCGTGCCGAACTGCACGTCCCGTGTGACCTACAAGGGTGCGCTGCAGGGCAAGGACGCCCACACCGTCTGGGTGGGCGACGTCCTGATCCGCAAGGCCGCCGAGGGTACGGACACCTACGAGACGAACCGCAACCTGATCCTCACGGACGGCGCGCGCTCGGACTCGGTGCCCAACCTCGAGATCGAGACGGGCCTCATCGAGGGCGCCGGGCACGCGAGTGCCACGGGCCGCTTCGACGACGAGCACCTGTTCTACCTCATGGCACGCGGCATCCCCGAGAAGGCGGCCCGCCGTCTCGTGGTGCGTGGCTTCCTGAACGAGGTCATCCAGCAGATCAAGGTACCCGCGCTCGAGGAGCGGCTCTCCGAGTCGGTCGAGCGCGAACTCGCGGCGGGCAACCTCTGATGGCCGACGCACCCCGCGGCGAGCTGATCTGCAGCGTCGACGACATCCAGGTGAAGCAGGCGCTCCGCGTCCTCATCGACGACTACCCCGTCGCGGTCGTCCGCGATTCCGACGGCGAGATCCACGCGCTGGGGGACACCTGCTCCCACGCCGACATCTCGCTCTCGGAGGGCGACGTCGAGGGGTGCGCCATCGAGTGCTGGGGACACGGCTCGCAGTTCGACCTGCGCAGCGGAGCCCCCCTGCAACTCCCCGCCTACGAGCCCGTGCCCGTGTTCGCGCTCGAGGTCCACGAGGGCAACGTCTACGTGGACGTCAGCACGGTCACGAACGGCGCGCCCGCGCCGCAGCTCGGCTGACGCCGGCTCCCGCACCCCCACTCACCCCACTCTTCCTGCACTCTTCCTGCACAGCAGGCGAAGGAGAACCACGATGTCCACACTCGAAATCAAGGACCTGCACGTCAGCATCGACACCGAGCAGGGCACCGTCCCCATCCTCAAGGGCGTCACGCTGACCATCAACACCGGCGAGACGCACGCGATCATGGGCCCCAACGGCTCGGGCAAGTCGACCCTCGCGTCGACGATCGCGGGCCACCCCCGCTACAGGGTCGACAGCGGCTCGATCACGCTCGACGGCGAGGACGTCTTGTCCATGAGCGTCGACGAGCGCGCGCGTGCCGGGCTCTTCCTCGCGATGCAGTACCCCGTCGAGGTGCCCGGCGTGACCATGACGAACTTCCTCCGCACGGCGAAGACCGCGCTCGACGGCGAGGCCCCGAGCCTCCGTCACTGGACGAAGGACGTCAAGACGGCCATGGCGCAGCTGCGCATCGACGCCGACTTCGCACAGCGCAACGTCAACGAGGGCTTCTCCGGTGGCGAGAAGAAGCGTGTCGAGATCCTCCAGCTCGAGCTGTTCCGTCCGAAGTTCGCCATCCTCGACGAGACCGACTCCGGTCTCGACGTCGACGCCCTGAAGGTCGTCTCCGAGGGCGTCAACCGTGAGCACTCCCGCGGCGAGATGGGCACGCTGCTCATCACGCACTACACGCGGATCCTCCGCTACATCAAGCCCGACCACGTCCATGTGTTCGTCGCCGGACGCATCGCCGAGCAGGGCGGCCCGGAACTCGCCGACCAGCTCGAGGCCGAGGGCTACGATCGGTTCACCACCAAGGCACCGGTCGAGGCGTAGTCCCGCTCCGACCCCGGGCGGCCCGCCGCCCGACAGCCATTGAAGTTCTCTGACGGTTCTCTGGAAGGAAGCGTGCGATGAGTGAGGTACAGCAGGCGCAGACCGCGCTGGGCGACATCGAAGAAGCGCTGAGGGACGTGATCGATCCCGAGCTCGGCGTGAACATCGTCGATCTCGGGCTCCTCTACGGCCTGAACTACGCCGACGACGGCGCCCTCCTGATCGACATGACGCTCACCACGGCGGCATGCCCCCTGACCGACGTGCTCGAGGAGCAGGTGGGTCAGGCGCTGGACGGTGTCGTCGACGAGTGGCGGCTCAACTGGGTGTGGATGCCGCCGTGGGGTCCCGAGAAGATCACCGAGGACGGCCGCGACCAGATGCGGGCACTCGGCTTCAACATCTGATCGACACCAGGTGTCCGGTCAGCACACGGACCGTCGGCATCTGACGGGTCCGGTGAGGGCAGGAGGGAGGGCGGTTCCGACCACGGTCGGTGCCGCCCTCCCGGCGTTTCCGGCATTGTCGCCGTACCGGCCGCCCGGCGGACTCCACGCCTGCAATCAGCGTCTTTCGTCAGTCGTCGCCTCCCGTCAGGCGTCGTCCTCGGAGTCGCCGATCCCTCGCGCGGCCAGGGCTTCCCCGGTCCGGTGCGCATACGCCACGGCGCCCAGCACCACGGGAGTGACGACGACACGGGGCTGGCGCTCGAGCCCGCGCGCACGGGCGGCGTCCCGGACGTCGACCACCAGGCCCGCAAGGTACGGGATGCTCCGGAGCATGATGGACAGGGCGAGCGCGAACCGCTCCGGATCCGCTCCGAGCCGCCGGAACGGGCCGGCGAGCCGCACGACGCCGTCGAGCAGGTCCTGCAGCGGGGTGGTGAGCGTCAGCGCGCGGGCCGCGAGGAGGCAGACGACGATGCTCCCCGTCACGACGAACGCCTGAGCCCAGTCGCGCGCGAACCCCTGGTAGGCGGCGAGCAGCACGAGCACGGGCACGGCGGGCAGCAGCATCCTCAGGAGGCGGTCCGGTGTCACGCGGGCGCCCACCACGAGGGCCCCGACGACCACCACGAGCGCCACGGCGGTCGCGCCCGGCTCGCGTACCGCGATGACGGTCGTGGACACCATCAGGGCCGCCAGGGCCTTCGGGCCGAGGGGCACACGGTAGAGGAGGCCACGGCCCGGCCGGTACAGCCCGAGCGTGCTGCCGTACCCCCTCATGACCCGCCCCGGCCGGTGTCCGGCACGTCGCTCGTCCCCGCGGCCAGGGCGCGGTACCGGGCGACGGCCTCCCGTGGGGCGCCGTCGAACACGATCCGGCCGGCGTCGACGACGAGGGTCCTGTCGCTCTCCAGGGCGGCGTCGAGGTCGTGGGTGGCGATGATCACCTGCTGGTCGAGGCCGGCGAGCAGCGCCCGCATGCGGAGGTCGTTGCGCAGATCGAGCAGGGTGGTGGGCTCGTCCGCCACGAGGATCCGCGGTCCCACGGCGAGGACGGCCGCGAGTGCCAGGATCTGGCGTTCCCCTCCGGAGAGGTCGTAGACGCTGCGGTCGGCGAGATGCAGGATGCCGAAGCGATCGAGGACCTCCTCGGCGCGGGAACGGATCACCGCGCGGGACAGCCCGCGGCCCCGGAGGGAGAGCTCGACGTCCTCACGCCCGGTCGGCATGACCAGCTGGGACAGGGGATCGGTCAAGACGAAGCCCACCGAGCGACGCACGGCCCGGCCCGCTCGGACCGTGTCGTGGCCCAGGACCGTGACCGAGCCGCTCGTCGGGCGGACCAGGCCGTTGACGAGCCGGAGGAGCGTCGACTTCCCGGATCCGTTGGCGCCGATGACGGAGACGCGCCGCTCGGCGAGGTGCAGCGACACCGGTGCCAGAATCACCCGGGACCCGTCGTCGGACCGCACCTCCGCGGCCTCGAACCCGATCACGTGGTGCGGGCGCCCACCCGGTGAGCGAGGAGCCGGGGGAACGCGCGGTGCACCGAGACGGCGACAACCGCTGCCAAGGCATTCTTGATCGCGTCGCCGGGCAGGTACGCGGAGTCGACGACGACCGCCTCCGGCAGGGTGAGACCTGCGTTGATCATCAGGCCGGCGATCCCGAGCGGGTGGATGGTGAGCAGGCTCGCGGCGAGGCACCCGAGGAACAGGAGGAGCCACCGGAAGCGCGTGGCGCGGCGAAGCACGACGGCTGCCAGCGCCCCCGCGATCGCAGCAGCCAACGGGAAGGCGAGGAGGTACCCCGCGGAGGGCGCGGCCAAAACGCCGAAGCCTCCGCTGAAGCCGCTGAACACCGGCAGGCCGGCGAGTCCGGCCGCGAGGTACAGGAGCACGGCGGCCACTCCACGCGCGGGGCCGAGCACTGCGCCGGCCAGCATCACGCCGAGGGTCTGCAGGGTGATGGGCACGCCGAGCGGGCCCACCGGGATACCGGGTAGGATTGCCAAGGCGGCGATGAGGGCGGCGAAGACCGCGATGAGGGAGAGATCGGTGGTGTCCCACCGTTTCGCCCGGGACCTCCGACGATCAGCGGCGACCTCGCGGGTCGATTCGACTGGTTGCACGGCACACGCTCCTGAAGCGGGCCGGAGGTGCACCGGCTGCTCCGGTGATCTGTCCACTTCCTCCAGCTGTCCTGCTTCTCCACCGAGACTAGCGCCGGGTCTACCGGGAACCTTTGTGGGTTTCCTACAATCAAGTCACTCTTCACAGCCGCGTACCGGCACCATCGAAAGGCCCCTGATCGTGATCAGCGTAGCGAACCTGGAACTGCGAGCCGGCGCCCGCCTGCTCATGGACGAGGTGTCCTTCCGCGTGGACCGGGGCGACAAGATCGGCCTCGTGGGCCGCAACGGCGCGGGCAAGACCACCCTCACGAAGGTGCTCGCGGGGGAGTCGCTGCCCGCCGGCGGCACCGTGACCCGCTCCGGCGAGATCGGGTACCTCCCCCAGGACCCCCGTACCCCGAACATGGAGCAGTTGGCACGGGACCGGATCCTCTCCGCACGCAACCTCGACGAGGTGGTGGCCGAGCTGCGCCTGGCGCAGGAGGACATGGCGAGCGAGAAGACCTCCGTCCGCAACAAGGCCATGGCGCGCTACGACCGCATCGAGTCGGCGTTCCTCGCGGGCGGCGGGTACGCGGCCGAGGCGGAGGCGGCGTCCATCTCCTCGAACCTCTCGCTGCCCGAGCGCATTCTCAACCAGCCGCTCAAGACCCTCTCCGGCGGTCAGCGCCGGCGCGTGGAGCTGGCCCGCATCCTCTTCTCCGGGGCCGAGACGATGCTCCTCGACGAGCCCACCAACCACCTCGACGCGGACTCCATCACCTGGCTGCGCGACTTCCTCAAGAACCACCAGGGCGGGTTGATCGTGATCAGCCACGACGTCGAACTCCTCGAGGCCACCGTGAACAAGGTGTTCCAGCTCGACGCCAATCGCGGGACGATCGACATCTACAACATGGGCTGGAAGCGCTACCAGCTCCAGCGCGAGACGGACGAGCGGGCCCGCAAGCGCGAGCGCGCCAATGCGGAGAAGAAGGCGCAGGTCCTCATGGACCAGGCCAACAAGATGCGGGCGAAGGCATCCAAGGCCGTGGCCGCCCAGAACATGGCCAAGCGTGCCGAGCGCCTGCTGGGCGGGCTCGACGCCGTGCGCACGTCCGACCGCGTGGCGGCACTGCGCTTCCCCGAACCGTCGCCGTGCGGCAAGACCCCCATGACGGCCGAGGGCCTCAGCAAGTCCTACGGCTCGCTCGAGATCTTCACCGACGTGGACCTGGCGATCGACCGCGGCTCGAAGGTGGTGATCCTCGGGCTCAACGGCGCGGGGAAGACCACCCTGCTGCGCATGCTCGCCGGGGTGGACAAGCCCGACACCGGCCAGGTCATCGCCGGCCACGGCCTGAAGGTCGGCTACTACGCGCAGGAGCACGAGACCCTCGACACGCAGCGGACCGTCCTCGAGAACATGAAGTCCTCGGCGCCGGACATGCAGGACGCCGAGGTGCGCGGCATCCTGGGCTCCTTCCTGTTCTCCGGCGACGACGTCGACAAGCCCGCGGGTGTGCTCTCCGGCGGTGAGAAGACCCGGCTCGCCCTGGCCACGATCGTCGCGTCCTCGGCGAACGTGCTGCTGCTCGACGAGCCCACCAACAACCTCGATCCCGCCAGCCGTGCCGAGATCCTCGGAGCACTGAAGAACTACAGCGGCGCCGTGGTCATGGTGAGCCACGACGAGGGAGCGGTCGACGCGCTCGACCCCGAACGCGTGGTGCTGCTGCCGGACGGCGTCGAGGACCTCTGGAACCAGGACTACCTGGAACTCGTCACCCTGGCGTAGCGGACCGTCGCGTGACCCGGCTGTCCGTCATAGGGTGGCCGGGTGATCTTCGACCGGTTCCGCGACCTCTGCCTGCGGTTCCCCGGCGCCTACGAGGACTACCCGTTCGGCCCGGAGTTGGCGGTGTTCCGCGTCGCCGTGGAGCCGGGTTCGAGCTCGGGTTCGGGCTCGGGCGGGAAGATCTTCGCCTTCCTCGGCGTGGATGCGGATCCTCCGAGCATCTCGCTGAAGTGCGAGCCCGCCCTCGCGATCCAGTTGCGTGCCGCCCATCCCGAGATCACCGGCGCGTGGCACCTCAACAAGAAGCACTGGAGCGGGGTGCGGCTCGACGGCGACCTCGACGAGGCAACGGTCCGCGACCTCATCGAGGACTCCTACGATCTCGTGGTCGCATCGCTTCCCCGGGCACGGCGTGATGCCCTCGGGTGGTCCAGGGACGGGGCCTCCTGACGGGGGAGGGTCAGCGCATCCCCTGGGAGTCGAGGATGGTGTCCTCCTCCTCCTCCGCGGTGGGCCGACGGCGCTTACGGGCGGTACTCGGCTGCGCAGTCCCGGCGAGTTCCGCGTCCGCACGCTTCTGGGCCCGTGCCGCGTACCCGAGACCGATGAAGGCCAGGACCCCGAACGCGAACCACTGCAGCGAGTAGGACAGGTGGGGCCCCTCGTCGATCGACGGTTTCGGCGGCGCCTGGGGTGTGGCCTCCGCAGCGGGCCGTTCGAGCGCCAGCAGTCCGTAGGCGGCGTCCTGGAGCGGGTAGTCGAGCCGTTCGGAGAGGGCCGTGAGGTCGATGGAGGCCACCTGCCCCTCCGGCGCACCGCGGGTGACGGCGGGTTCGCCGGGCTTCATGCGCGCGGTCACCTCCACGCGCCCCTGGGGCGGTGCAGGGACGGCGTCCGGCCGTCCGGCCTCGATGTTGCCGATCGGCAGCCAGCCGCGGTCGATGACGACGGCGGTGCCGTCGTCGAGCCGGAGGGGCGTGAGCACCTCGTAGCCCGGCTGGCCGTTGAGCGGCCGGTTGCGCACGATCACCTGGTTGTCGACGTCGTACGTGCCCATGAAGGTGATCGGACGCCACTCCCGGGAGGGGTCGAAGGAATCGAAGCCGTTCTGGCCGGGCACGTAGCGCTCGGGGGAGGCGTCGTAGTTGGCCTCGATGCGTTGGATGTCCTGGACGACGGCCTCGCGGCGATCGAGTTGCCAACGCCCGAGCGCGACGCAGCCCGCGGCGATCACGAGGACCATCGCGAGCCAGCCGAACCAGCGCGCCGAGAAGAGGAACCGGTACACCTAGCGGCTCTCCGCGCCACGAGCGGGCGTGTCGAGCGCCGTCGAGGTGAGGGGACGCGTCTCCTTCCAGAGGCCGCGATCACCGAGGTAGGCCTCGAACCAGCCGACGTGTTCGCTGCAGGAGCTCCAGACCTTCCGCCGCTCCGGGGTGTGGATGCGCGGGTTGTTCCACAGCAGGTGCCACGCGGCGTCGTTCCTGCAGCCCTTCCGTGAGCAGAGCGGCGGCTCTCCCGGGGCGTTGGCCGACGGAGCCACGCCGAACAGGCTCGTGCCCGCGGAACCAGCGCGGGAGAGGGACCCGCCGAGTGCGGAACCCGCGGCAGTCGCGGCGGACGGGGACGGACTGTCAGGCATCGGCGCCCGAACCGGAACGCCCGGAGGCGTGTGCACCGTGCTGGGCTTCGGGTCGCGGCCGTGGCGCACTGTCGTCGATGATCTCGCCGCTGAGGACCTCGTCGCCGTCGTCCGGCTCGGCGTCCACGACCTTCGCCTCGATCTCGCGGACCGGTGCCCGGTCGATGAGGGCGTCGCTGTGCCGGATGTTGCTCGTGTCGCTCCCGCCGTTGGCCACGACCACGGCGAAGTAGGGCAGGAACACCGCTCCGGCGATCATCACCCAGGACAACCAGCCGTAGGGCACCACGAAGATGAGGATGAAGCAGACCAGGCGAATGCTCATCGAGACCGTGTAGCGGATCATGCGGGCTCGCATCTCGTCGCTGTGCGCTTCGCGGGCGTCGGAGATGCTGTGGACGTCTGTGTTGTGCTTCGTTTGCTTACTCATCACACTCCAAAGAGACTCCTTCAAGTATCCCACTCCGGCTTCCGTTCCCGAAGTCGAGTGATGCGCCGCTAGGATCGTCGGGACAGTTTGACGCCACCCAGAAGAAGGAGCTATCCCTTGGCAACCGAGCCAGAATCCACGACGAGCCGGCGGAGCGTCCTCATCACCGGCGGCAACCGGGGAATCGGACTCGCCATCGCCAAGGCATTCGTAGCCGAAGGCCACAAGGTTGCCATCACCTACCGAAGCGGTGAGGTTCCGGAGGGCATGCTCGGGGTGAAGGCGGACGTCACCAGCGAGGAGCAGCTCGACGCCGCGTTCACGCTGGTCGAAGCGGAGCACGGTCCGGTGGAGGTGCTCGTCGCCAACGCCGGTATCACGCGCGACACCCTGCTGATGCGCATGACGGAGAGCGATTTCACCGACGTCATCGACACCAACCTGACGGGCGCGTTCCGCGTGGTGAAGCGCGCCTCACGCGGCATGATCCGCTCGCGCTTCGGCCGTGTGATCCTCGTCTCGAGCGTCACGGGTCTCTACGGTGCGCCCGGCCAGATCAACTACTCCGCGTCCAAGGCGGGGCTCGTGGGGATCGCCCGCTCGCTGACCCGCGAGCTCGGCTCGCGAGGCATCACCGCGAATGTCGTGGCGCCCGGCTTCATCGACACCGACATGACCGCGGAGCTGCCCGAGGACACGCGGAAGAGCTATCTCGCCACCATCCCCGCGGGCCGCTTCGCGAGCCCGGAGGAAGTGGCCGGGGTGGTGACCTGGCTGGCCGGGGACGCCGCGGCGTACATCTCGGGTGCCGTCATCCCGGTCGACGGCGGACTCGGCATGGGTCACTGACGCGCACCGGAAGCGTCCCAACCACCAGAACAGCCACCAGAGCAGCCGGCAGAGCAGCCGGTGATCGTCCGGAGCCGTCCGCAGCACCCCGTCCTACAGCGGCTCACCCATCAGAAGGAGCATCATGACCACTCTCGAGGGCACCACCGCCATCGTCACCGGTTCGTCCCGCGGCATCGGCGCCGACGTCGCGCAGCAGCTCGCGGCGGCGGGCGCCGCCGTCGTCGTCAACTACCGCCAGAAGGCGCCGCGCGCCACGAAGGTGGTCTCGGCCATCGAGGCCGCCGGCGGACGGGCCGTAGCGGTCGGCGCGGACCTGACCACGCCGGAGGGGCCCGCCGCACTCGTCGACGCCGCCGTGTCGAACTTCGGTGGTCTGAATCTGCTGGTGCTCAACGCGTCCGGCGGGATGGAGACGTCCATGGGCGAGGACTACGCGCTGCGCCTCAACCGCGACGCGCAGGTCGCGATGCTGGCAGCCGCTGCCGACGTGATGCCGTCCGGTTCACGCGTCGTGTTCATCACGAGCCATCAGGCGCACTTCATCGAGAAGGTGGAGACGATGGACGCGTACGAGCCGGTGGCCCGCAGCAAGCGCGCGGGCGAGGACGCCCTCCGCGCACTCATCCCCGCCCTGGACGCCAAGGGGATCACGCTCGTCGTCGTCTCGGGCGACATGATCGAGGGGACGGTCACCGCCACCCTCCTGGACCGCGCGACCCCCGGCGCCATCGAGGCACGCCGTCAGGAAGCCGGACGCCTCTACTCGGTCAGCGAGTTCGCCACGGAGATCGTCCGCATGGTCACCGCCGACGTGCCCAGCGGGCACACGGAGTACGTCGGAGGGGCCGAGGACTTCCTCGCGAAGAGCTGACGCGAGCCGCGCGGTCCGGATGAGACCGATGTGGACCAGACCGGCATGTGTCGGCCTGCGAGGCTCGGCGGCCGGGATCCGGCCGCCGCTCGGTGGCATCCAGCGAGTGTCGGAGGCCGGTGGGCGTCGAAGCCCGGTAGGTGTCAGAGTCCCGCGAGATGGCGGACGACGTCGAGGTCAGGCAGATCGAGCGCGGCATCCGCGACGTCCCGCAGCGCGGGTTTGGCGTTGAAGGCGACGCCGAGGCCCGCCGCCCGGATCATGTCGAGGTCGTTGGCGCCGTCGCCCACCGCCACGACCGCCTCCAGTGGCACGCCGTACTGCTCGGCTTCCGCGCGGAGCACGCGGGCCTTCTCCGCGCGGTCGACGATCGGTCCGGTCACGCGTCCGGTGAGGACGCCCCGCTCGATCTCCAGCTCGTTGGCCCGCGCGAAGTCGAGCCCGAGGCGCGCGGCGAGGGGCGCCAGGACCTGCGTGAAGCCGCCCGAGACCACCCCCACCCTGTGTCCGCCGGCATGGAAGGCCCGGATCAGCTGCTCGGCGCCATCGCTCAGAATCAGCCGTTCCACCACCTCGTCGATGACGGTGACCGGGAGCCCTGCGAGTGCGCGGACACGCTGGTGCAGTGACTGCGCGAAGTCGAGCTCGCCCCGCATGGCCGCCTCCGTGACCGCCGCGACCTCGGCCTCGCGGCCCGCATGGGCCGCGAGCAGTTCGATGACCTCCTGGCGGATCAGCGTGGAGTCGACGTCCATGATCAGCATCCTGGGGCCGGGGGAGTACACGGCGGCGGGCACGAACGCGGCTCCGACGCCGTCGGCCGCCGACCACGTCCGCAGGGCCTCGCGGACCCGGGGCACAGCGGAATCGGCCGGAAGGACCACGTCGAGGGTGAGCACCGCATACGCGGCGGCCCCGGACGCACCAGTGGCCGTGACGTCGACACCCGCGTTCCGGAGCGTCGCGGCGAGTTCCTCGCCGACGGCATCGCCGATCACGGGCGCGTACGCCACCACACGGGCCTGGACCGGCATGGCACACTCCTGTCCGCGCCGTCACCGGCACCGTCTTCCGCGGAGGCCTCCGGTTTCGCCACGGGGCCGATCCTTAGCCTAGTGTCTAGGACCATGAGCGACGTTCTGGAACTGGCGGGAGTCAGCCTCGTGAGGGGTGGCAAGACCATCCTCGAGGGCATCGACTGGCAGGTCGGCGAGGGCGAGCGCTGGGTGGTCATGGGCCCCAACGGAGCCGGCAAGACCACCCTGCTCCAGCTCGCTGGAGCCCGCCTGCACCCCACCACCGGCGTCGTCGGGATCCTCGACGAGGTCATGGGCGCGGTGGACGTCTTCGAGCTCAGGCCCCGGATCGGGCTCGCGTCCGCCGCGCTGGCAGCCCAGGTCCCCGAGCACGAGACCGTGCTGAACGTCGTGGTCACGGCCGCCTACGGGGTGACCGGGCGGTGGCGGGAGCAGTACGAGCGCCTCGACGAGCGCCGCGCGTTCCGCCTGCTCGACACGTGGGGCATGTCCCGCTTCATGAACCGGCCGTTCGGCTCCCTGAGCGAGGGCGAGCGCAAGCGCGTGCAGATCGCCCGCGCCCTCATGGCCGATCCCGAACTCCTCCTGCTCGACGAACCCGCGGCCGGGTTGGACCTCGCGGGCCGCGAGGACCTGGTGCGCCGGCTGACGGATCTGGCACACGACGGGACCGCGCCCGCCATGGTGCTCGTGACGCACCACCTCGAGGAGGTGCCTCCCGGCTTCACCCACGCGCTCCTGCTGCGCGACGGCGTGGTGGTCTCCGCCGGTCCGATCGCCGGGGTGCTCACCGAGGAGAACCTCGGTGCCGCCTTCGGGCTGGACCTGCGCGTCACCGTCGAGGCCGGCCGGTACAGCGCGGTCGCGAAGGCCTGACGGCCCCGCCCTGATCGATCCGGCCCCACCCATGCCCCTCATCGACGTCGGCACGCCCGACGACCCGCGGCTGTCGGACTACCGCGATCTCACGGACGTGCAGCTCCGCCTCGTCCGGGAGCCCGCCGAGGGCCTCTACATCGCGGAGAGTTCCAAGGTGCTGCGCCGGGCCATCGACGCCGGTCACGTGCCGCGGTCCTTCCTGCTGGCGCCCAAGTGGCTCCCCGAGCTCGGCGACGTGCTGGAGCGGTTCCCCGCAATCCCGGCGTTCGTGGCGTCCGAGCCCACACTCGAGGCCCTCACCGGGTTCCACCTGCACAGGGGAGCCATGGCCGCGATGCACCGGCCCGGACCCCTGCCGCTCGAGCAGGTGCTCTCGGGGGCCCGCCGTATCGCCGTCGTCGAGGACATGGTGGACCATACGAACCTCGGAGCACTCTTCCGGTCAGCCGCCGCCCTCGGCGTGGACGCCGTCCTGGTCAGTCCCCGCAGCGCCGACCCGCTCTACCGCCGGGCCGTGCGCGTGAGCATGGGATCGGTGTTCCAGGTGCCGTGGGTGAGGCTCACCTCCTGGCCGGCGGACCTCGCCGCGGTCCGCGACGCCGGGTTCGTGCTCGCCGCGCTGGCACTGACGCCCGACGCCGTCCCGCTCGACGACCTCTCCGCGAGGATGCCGGAACGCCTCGCTCTCCTGCTCGGCACGGAGGGGAACGGACTGTCCGCCGCCGCGCTCGACGCCGCCGACCTCGCCGTCGTCATCCCCATGAGCCCCGACGTCGACTCGCTCAACGTGGCGGCTGCCGCGGCCGTCGCGTTCTGGGAGTGCCGCCGACGGGGCGACGGAGCCGGCGGCGCTCCCTCCCTTTAGCCTCACGTTCCCCGCTGCGCTAGTATGGACAGCTGGCGCTGACGCCGAGCCCACACCCGTGCCTGGCAAAATCCAGGCAACCAGAGAAGGTAGTCCCGTGAAGTCTGATATCCACCCCAAGTACCAGTCCGTCGTGTTCCGCGACCTGGCCTCCGACAAGGCGTTCCTGACCCGCTCCACGGTCGGCTCCGCCAAGACCATCGAGTGGGAGGACGGCAACACCTACCCCCTCATCGAGGTCGAGATCTCCTCGGAGTCCCACCCGTTCTACACCGGCAAGCAGCGCATCATGGACTCCGCCGGTCGCGTCGAGCGCTTCAACGCCCGCTTCAAGGGCTTCGGCGCCAAGAAGTAGCACCAGCTCCCCGAGAGCCGAGGACCAACGGCGACCACGCCACGAAGTCCACGAGGAAGAGCCACGCCGGTCCGGCGTGGCTCTTCCTGTCTCCGACGGGGAACAATCGTGGATCGGCTCCGGACCGCCGCGCACGGAGGACCGGCGCACGGCACCTTGAAAGACCAGCACGCGGAGCCCGCCCAGGGGGCGGGGGAGGAGAGCACCATGACCACGGCACCTGACGGCGAGCGGTACCACGGCGAGTTCAAGACCCCGGGCGGCAAGCTCACCGCCGTCGATCTCACGGTCCGGGCGGGGCGCCTGGCCGACGTCTCGGTGAACGGCGACTTCTTCCTGGAGCCGGACGAGGCACTCCTGGACATCAACGCGGCCCTCGAGGGTCTCCCCGCGGACACGCCCCCCGGCGCTCTGGCGGCGGCGGTCACGGACCGACTGGACCGCTCCGCCGTCCTGTTCGGGTTCTCCGCCGCCGCCGTGGCGACCGCGGTCCGCAGGGCACTCGGCCGCGCCTCCGGCTTCGCCGACCACCAGTGGGAGATCATCCCGCCCACCCCGCTCTCCTCGGCGATGCACGTGGCGCTCGACGAGGTCCTCACGCAGGACGTCGGGAGCGGTGCGCGGAACCCCACCCTCCGGTTCTGGGAGTGGCAGTCCCCGTCCGTGGTGATCGGGAGCTTCCAGTCGATGCGGAACGAGGTGGACCCCGAGGGCGTGGAGCGCCACGGTGTCACGGTGGTCCGGCGGATCAGCGGGGGTGGCGCCATGTTCATGGAGCACGGGAACGCCATCACCTACTCCCTCTACGTGCCGCAGTCGCTCGTGGACGGCCTCAGCTTCGCGGAGTCCTACCCCTTCCTCGACGCCTGGGTCATGGAGGCACTCGAGAAGCTGGGGATCACCGCCTGGTACCAGCCGCTCAACGACATCGCCACGGACGTCGGCAAGATCGGTGGCGCTGCCCAGAAACGGCTGGCCAACGGCGGCATGCTGCACCACGTGACCATGAGCTACGACATCGACGCCGACAAGATGCTCGCGGTCCTGCGCATCGGCAAGGAGAAGATGTCCGACAAGGGGACCAGGAGCGCCAAGAAGCGCGTGGACCCGCTCCGACGCCAGACCGGCCGCACGCGCGAGGAGATCATCGGCGTCATGACCGAGACGTTCCGGCAGCGCTACGGCGCCGTGGACTCCGTGATCACCGAGGACGAGCTGCGCCGTGCGGAGGACCTGGTGGAGCGCAAGTTCAGCACCGACGCCTGGCTCCACCGGGTTCCCTGACGGCTCGCCCGACCGGCGGAGTGGCCGCGGTCCGGCGAGTCACGACCGTCAGCGCAAATCTGCGGCCTGGGCCCTGAGTGACCTGAGCAGGTGGTCACGTTCCTCGATCACGATCCTGCGCAGTGCAGCCGGCGCGTCCGTGTTGTCCTCGAGCCAGGTGTCCGTGCGGACGACGGTCCGGTGGTGCGCGGGGTTCGGCGTGGCTGCGGCGTCGGCGCAGTCCACGGCGTCGTCCGCCGGCTCGTCGGCGAGGTCCTGGTGTCCCGGGTACAGTCCGCGGACGATCCTGCTCGCCATCTCGATGCCGCGGGTCTCCCAGACCTCGCGGAGCATGTCGAAGTAGGGCTCCTCGTACGCCCCGATGAGGTCCTGGGGGCCCAGCATGAATCCCTCGATCGCCGCGCTGAGGAGATCGTTGGAGAGCCGGTCGCCGTGGACCGCCTCCTCCCACGTCGCCTTCTTGATCGCCGCGTCCGGGATGGCCGCCGATGCCAGGGCGAACCCCACCCGGCCGCTCGCCGTCGCGTCCGCGGACCGCTCGGCCTCGAGCTCACGCGGCAGGACGCGCTGCTGAGCTGCGAGCCCCTGCAGGAGCAGCCAGCGCAGATCGGCGTCGAGTGCGAGCCCGTCGAACCGCTCCTCGCCGTCGAGAACCGCCCGGGCCAGCTCCGCTGCGCGCAGCGAACTCCTCGCCGTGCGCGCGAGCGCCCGCGCCCAGGCGAGCTGCAGGTCCGAACCGGCCTCGGCGCCACGGAGGCCGTCCACCAGGACATCCGTGGTCCTGTCGCGCAGCGCAGGTCGCTGGGCGGCGGGGGCGAAGTACTCGACGGCGGTGCCGAGGTTCGCGAGGAGGACCTGCAGCACGCCGACGCCCGTCTCGGCGGGAGCGGCGAGCACGACGGCGTCGAGGTACGAGGAAACGGGCAGGCGCGCGTCCCGCGTGCTCGACCAGAGGGCCGTCAGGCACGTCGCCCTGGCCAGGGGGTCCTGCAGCCTGTCGATGGAGCCGAGCAGTGTCGCGAGCGAGCGCTCGTCGAAGACCAGCCGGGCGTAGGTGAGGTCGTCGTCGTTCACGAGCAGCAGGTCCGGCTGCGCCACACCGACGAGCGTCGGGACCTCCGTCCGTGCACCCGTGATGGTGACGGGTTCGGAGCGGGTCCGCACGAGTGCGCCGTGGTCGTCGAACGAGTAGAGACCGAGACGCACGCGGTGCGGGCGCGGCTCGTCGACCCCGGTCACAGGATCGAGGGCGTCCTGCACCAGCGTCAGGCGTATGTACCGACCGTCGTCGCCCGTGACGGAGTCCACCCCGAGGGACGGGACGCCGGAGGTCTGCAGCCAGGAGCGCGACCATCCCGCGAGGTCCTGTCCGGTGGACACGGTGAGCACGTCGAGCAGATCGGCCAGCGTCGTGTTCCCGTACTCGTGCTTGCGGAAGTACTGCCGTGCGGCGTCGGTGAACGCCTCCCGGCCCACGAACGCGACCAACTGCTTGAGCACCGAGGCGCCCTTCGCGTAGGTGATGCCGTCGAAGTTCTGCTTCGCGGCCTCGAGGTCGGGGATGTCGGCGACGATCGGGTGCGTCGTCGGGAGCTGGTCCTGGACGTAGGCCCAGGATTTCCGCCGGTTCGCGAAGCTGACCCAGGACGTCGTCCACCGGGTGGCTTCCGCCACGGCGAGGCGCCCATGTAGTCGGCGAACGACTCCTTGAGCCAGAGGTCGTCCCACCATCGCATGGTCACGAGGTCCCCGAACCACATGTGCGCCATCTCGTGCATGATCGTGTTCGCGCGGGCCTCGCGCTGCGCCTCCGTGGCGGCGGAGCGGAACACGTAGTTCTCCGTGAACGTCACGAGCCCCGGGTTCTCCATGGCGCCGAGGTTGTACTCGGGAACGAACGCCTGGTCGTACTTCCCGAAAGGGTAGGGGTAGTCGAAGAGCTCGTGGAAGAAGTCCAGGCCGCGCTTCGTGGTGTCGAAGATCTCCGGAGCATCGAAGCTGGGTGCGAGCGATCGGCGGCAGTAAAGGGCGAGGGGTACTTCGAGTCCGGCGGCCGCCCCCGAGGTACCGCTCCAGGTGTCCGTCTCACGGTGGTACGGCCCGGCGAGCACGGTGGTGATGTAGGTGGAGATGCGACGGGTGGGCTCGAAGGACCAGCGCCTGGTCCCGTCCGGGAGGACGACGACGTCCTGCTCGGCGCCGTTGGACGCCACGGTCCAGGCGTCGGGCGCCGTGACGGTCATGGCGAAGGACGCCTTGAGGTCGGGCTGCTCGACGTTCGCGAAGACCCGGCGCGCATCGGCGGGCTCGTACTGCGTGTACAGGTAGGTCTCCCCGTCCGCCGGGTCCACGAAGCGGTGAAGGCCCTCACCGCTGGTGCTGTAGTAGGCCTCGGCGGTGACCGTGACGGTGTTGTGCGCGGCGAGGTCGTGGAGCAGGATGCGTGCACCGTCCCGCACCGCCTCCAGGTCGAGGGCCCTCCCGTTGAGCTGGACGGCCTCGACGTCACCGATGAAGTCGAGGAACGTCGAGGCGCCGGGCTGACGGCACGTGAACTCGATGGTGGTGGTACTCGTGTAGGTCCGGCGCGCGGTGTCCGCCGCCCCTGAGACGTCGAGGTGGATGGCGTAGGTCTCGGTGGTGAGGAGGGCGGAACGGGCCGCCGCCTCGTCCCGGCGCAGGTTCTCGTTCTCCATCCGGTCATTCAATCACGCACCCTCCGGCCCGTGTTTCGGGCGTGTTAACGCTGCGTCCGGGGCCGCCCCGCCGGTGCGTGCCGCTGTGTTCCGGGGGGCGATCCGTGGCACTGTTGACCCATGTCCGAGCTCTTCGCTGACTACGCAGCCGCCGCCCGCAGGACGCCCGCCTTCGACGAGATGTTCGGGGCCGGGCAGGTACCGCGCACCGAGTACGGTCAGGTCGCGGCGGCGCTGGACGAACTCAACCTCGCAGACGTCACGGCCCGCGCCGACTCCATGGCCCGCACGTTCCTCGACCGCGGGGTGACCTTCGACTTCGCGGGGGAGGAGCGTCCCTTCCCGCTGGACATCGTCCCCCGGGTCATCGCCGGCGAGGACTGGGACGTGCTCGAGCGCGGCGTCGCCCAGCGCGTCCGGGCGCTCGAGGCCTTCCTCGACGACGTCTACGACAAGATGGCGGTCGTCTCCGACGGCGTGATCCCGCGCCGCCTCATCACCTCGAGCGCGCACTTCCACCGCGAGGTGTCGGGGTTCGCCCCCGCGGGCGGTGTCCGCGTGCACATCTCCGGGATCGACGTCGTCCGTGACCAGCAGGGCACCTTCCGCGTGCTGGAGGACAACGTCCGGGTCCCGAGCGGCGTGAGCTACGTGCTCGAGAACCGCCGCGCCATGGCCAAGGGCCTGCCCGAGGCCTTCGGTCAGCAGCACATCCGCCCGGTGGAGGAGTACCCGCGCCGCCTGCTCGCCGCACTCCGGAGGACGGCGCCTCCCGGTGTCGAGGAACCCACGATCGTCGTGCTCACGCCCGGCGTCTTCAACTCCGCCTACTTCGAGCACACCCTGCTCGCCGGGCTCATGGGCGTGGAACTCGTCGAGGGCCGCGACCTCATCTGCCGCGGCAACCGCGTGTACATGCGGACGACGGCGGGCGAGCAGCGCGTCGACGTCATCTACAAGCGCATCGACGACGAGTTCCTCGACCCGCTGCAGTTCCGTGCGGACTCCGTGCTCGGCTGCCCGGGGATCGTCAACGCGGCCCGTGCCGGCATGGTGACCATCGCGAACGCCGTCGGGAACGGCGTGGCCGACGACAAGCTCGTCTACACGTACGTGCCGGACCTCATCAGGTACTACCTCGGCGAGGACCCGATCATCGCGAACGTGGACACGTACCGCCTCGAGGACGCCCCGGCGCGCGAGGAGGTGCTGGACCGCCTCGACGAACTCGTGGTCAAACCCGTGGACGGCTCGGGTGGCAAGGGCCTCGTGATCGGCCCGGACGCCACGAGGGCCGAGCTCGACACGCTGCGGGCGAAGGTCCTCGAGGACCCGCGCGGCTGGATCGCGCAGCCGGTCCTCCAGCTCTCCACCGTCCCCACGATGTCCGGCGGCCAGTTCAGCCCACGCCACGTGGACCTGCGGCCCTTCGCGGTCAACGACGGCGAGGACGTGTGGGTGCTGCCGGGCGGCCTCACGCGCGTGGCCATGAAGGAGGGTTCGCTGATCGTGAACTCGAGCCAGGGCGGCGGTTCGAAGGACACCTGGGTGGTGGACGGCGAGGTGCGCGGCCAGGCGAGCGACGCCGCGCGGGAGCGCCCCACCGTGACGGTCAGGGAACGCACGAGCGTCTGGCCGATCGAGACCAACTGGCAGGACAAGCAGTCGGAGCACCAGCAGCAATGACCGCGCTCGCACCCCTGACATACGAGAAGAGGCCCCATGCTCAGTCGCATCGCTGAGTCCCTGTTCTGGATCGGCCGTTACGTGGAGCGCGCCGACGGCACCGCCCGCATCCTCGACGTGCACCTCGAGCGGCTCAACCAGATGCCGCTGCAGCAGCAGCGCGACACGTCCCGGCAGCTCCTCGGGGTGATGGGCAACCGGCCCGAGGAGGAGGACACCGACCTCTCGGACCTCCTGCAGGCGCTGGCCTACGACCGCTCGAGTGCCACGTCCATAGCCGGCGCGCTCGGAGCGGCCCGGGAGAACGCACGGCGAGCACGGGAGACGGTGTCCAGCAGCGTCTGGGAGAGCCTCAACACCACCTGGTACGGGCTCACGCAGCACCGCAAGGACGTCGTGGGGACCTACCGCTTCTGCCACTGGGTCGTGGAGCGCACCGCGATGGTGCGGGGGCTCTCCGACACCACCATGAGCCACGACGAGTCCTGGCAGTTCCTGGTCCTCGGGCGCAGCCTTGAGCGCGCCGACATGACCGCGCGCATGCTCTCGACGCACGACGTCCACGCCGCCGGCCTGTCCTGGGTCAACATGCTCCGATGCGCGGGCGCCTACGAGTCCTTCCTGCGGACGCGCCGCGCGTCCTTCGGCGACCAGCAGGCCGCGGAGTTCCTGCTGCTGGACCGCCTGTTCCCGCGCTCCATCGTCTACGCCCTGAGCGACGCCGAGAAGTGCCTCACGCAGCTGAACCCGGCCTACCAGCGCGTCGGCTTCATCAACGACGCCACGCGCATCGTGGGGCAGGCTCGGACCTTCCTCGAGTTCCACCAGACCCAGGACCTGATGTCCGAGCTGCCGGAGCACATGGAGCGCATCCAGAAGGCCTGTGCCCGGGCATCCGACGCCGTCTCACGCACGTACTTTTCCCAGGCGGACGAGCTGTCCTGGGTGGGAGAGGTCTCATGACACGCCTGCTGATCGAGCACCGCACCGGATACGACTACCCGCGGCGGGTGTTGCTGTCCTACAACGAGGCCCGCATGACGCCGTTGACGGACCCGCAGCAGGTGGTGCTCGAATCGACCCTCAAGGTGAGCCCCTCGAGCGCGGCGGTCTCGGCCTACCGCGACTACTGGGGTACCCGCGTCACGGCGTTCGACCTCCACGTACCGCACGAGCACCTCGAGGTCACCGCGATCTCCACCGTCGAGGTCAGCCGGACCGAGAGGATCCCCGCCGAGGGCGGCATCCTCTCCTGGGAGGCCCTCGCGGAGCCCGCGCTCACGGACGACTTCGCGGACTGGCTGACCCAGACGGTGCTCAGCGAGCCGGGGGAGGAGGTGCGCACCCTGGTCGCCGGTCTCGCCGAGGGCATCAGCCCCCACGAGGCCGCCCGCGCGGTGTTCGCCTGGCTGCGGAGCGAGATGGCCTACGTCCAGGGCGCCACCGGGGTGCAGACCAACGCGCAGGACGCCTGGCGGGAGCGGAAGGGCGTGTGCCAGGACCTCGCGCACGTGGCCATCGGTGCCCTCCGGAGCCTCGGCATCCCCGCCCGCTACATCTCGGGCTACCTCCACCCCCGCCGCGCGGCGGGCATCGGTGAGACGGTCGCCGGTCAGTCACACGCCTGGGTGGAGTGGTACGACGGCGAGTGGCGTGGGTGGGACCCGACGAACAGCGGTCCGGTCAGCGACTTCCACGTGTCCGTGGCCCGCGGCCGCGACTACCGCGACGTGTCGCCGCTGAAGGGCATCCTGTCCGGAGGGGGCGGCTCGGTCCTCAGGGTGACGGTGGCCATCACGCGCGTCGCCTGAGGTGCCATGCGCCCGGTGCGCCGCCCGAGGGCGGCGCACCGGGCACGGAGCAAGGTCAGGGCAGCGGGACCGACTGACCCTTGCTGACGATCGTCAGGCCGGAGTCGGTGACGGAGAAGCCACGGCTGCGGTCCATGTCCTGGTCCACGCCGATGCGCGCGCCGGCCGGGATGCGCACGTTCTTGTCGATGATGGCCCGGCGGACCACGGCGCCCCGTCCCACGTTCACCTTGTCGAGCAGCACGCATCCGGTCACCTCGGCCGCCTCATCGATGAAGACGTCGGTGGCGAGGATGGAGGTCTGCACCGCCCCTCCCGAGACCACCACGCCGGCCGAGACGATGGAGTCGTGTGCCTCGCCCGAGCGGCCGGAGGCGCTCCGCACGAACTTCGCCGGGGGCGAGATGCTCTGGCGCGTGTAGATGGGCCACTGCAGGTTGTACAGGTTGAACAGCGGCAGCGGCGAGATGAGATCCATGTTGGCGTCGTAGTACGAGTCCATGGTGCCGACGTCGCGCCAGTACTGGCGGTCCCGCTCGGTGGACCCGGGGATCTCGTTCGTCGTGAAGTCGTACACGGCGGCGTCATTGCGTTCGACGAAGTAGGGGATGATGTCTCCCCCCATGTCGTGCTTGGTGTCGAGGCGGGCGGCGTCGTCCTCCAAGGCACGGATGAGGGCCTCGGTGGTGAAGACGTAGTTGCCCATGGAGGCCAGGAAGCTGTCGGGATCGTCGGGGAGACCCGGGGTGCTGGAGGGCTTCTCCACGAAGGCGGCGATCCGGCCGGGATCATCGGCGGCGGTCTCGATGACCCCGAACTGATCGACGAGGTGCATGGGCTGGCGGACCGCTGCCACGCTGACGCTGGCACCGCTGTTCACATGCGCGTCCACCATCTGCTGGAAGTCCATGCGGTACACGTGGTCCGCGCCGATCACCACCACGATGTCCGGCTGCGCGTCGTGGATGAGGTTCAGGGACTGGTAGATGGCATTCGCGCTGCCGAGGAACCAGCTCTTCCCGCGGCGCTGCTGCGCGGGGACGGACGCGATGTAGTTGCGCAGCTGGGTGGACATCCGCCAGGTCTCGGAGATGTGCCGGTCGAGGCTGTGGGACTTGTACTGCGTCAGGACCACGATCTGGAGGTACCCGGAATTGACGAGGTTCGAGAGCGCGAAATCGATGAGCCGATAGCTCCCGGCGAACGGCACGGCCGGCTTGGCCCTGTCCGCGGTCAGCGGCATGAGCCGCTTGCCCTCCCCGCCGGCCAACACCACGGCCAGTACTTTCTTCGGTGCCACTTGCGACCCCCGCTCTTCCTTGAGTGTTGTGCTTCTCGTCAGTCGGTGATCGACCGAGCGTAGGTCCACACGGTCCGGGAACCGGCCCGTTTCCTTCACAGTAGAGGACTCCGTGACACTGCACTACGTTGGGATGCGTGCGAGTAGACATTGTGAGCAAGGAGTTCCCGCCGGAGATCTACGGAGGGGCGGGGGTGCACGTCGCCGAGCTCAGCCGGGTGCTGGCACCGCAGGTGGACCTGCGGATCCACGCCTTCGGGTCTCCCCGCCCGGAGGACTACCACGGTGCCACGGTGCGGTCCTACGGGGTGCCGGACGGACTCGCCGACGCCAATGCCGCGGTGCAGACCCTCGGTACGGACCTGGAGATGCTGCAGGCCATGGCCGGCGCGGACCTGGTCCACTCCCACACCTGGTACGCCAACATGGCCGGCCACCTCGCCTCGCTCCTGCACGGGATACCGCACGTGCTCAGTGCCCACAGCCTCGAACCGCTGCGCCCGTGGAAGGCCGAGCAGCTGGGCGGAGGCTACGCGCTCTCCTCCTGGGTGGAGAGGACCTCCTACGAGGCGGCAGCGGCAGTCATCGCCGTCTCGGCCGGCATGCGTTCGGACATCCTCCGCAGCTATCCGGATGTGGACCCGGCGAAGGTGCACGTGGTCCACAACGGCATCGACGTGACGCAGTGGACGCGCGACGAGGACGACGACGCCCTCCGCGCCCACGGCATCGACCCCGACCGCCCCAGCGTGGTGTTCGTGGGCCGGAACACCCGCCAGAAGGGTGTTCCCTATCTTCTCCGCGCGGCTGCGCTGCTGCCGGCCGACGTGCAGCTGGTCCTGTGCCTGGGCGCCGCGGACACTCCCGCCCTGGCCGCCGAGACGGACGCGCTGATCTCCGACCTCCGCGAGCGCCGCGGCTCCGTGATCCTCATCGAGCGCATGCTCCCGCGGCGCGAGGTCATCCAGATCCTCAGCCACGCGACGGTCTTCGCGTGCCCGTCCATCTACGAACCCCTCGGGATCGTGAACCTCGAGGCCATGGCGTGCGGCGCGGCCGTCGTCGCGTCCGCCACCGGCGGCATCCCCGAGGTCGTCGACGACGGCGTGACCGGGACCCTCGTTCCGCTCGAGCAGGTCCAGGACGGGACGGGCACACCGCTCGACGCCGAGGCGTTCGTCTCCGATTTCGCCGCGGCGCTCACCGCCCTGCTCGAGGACCCGGCGAGGGCATCGGCGATGGGCGCCGCGGGCAGGGCCCGCGCCGAGCGCCACTTCGACTGGGGTTCGATCGCCGAGACCACATTGGGTGTCTACCGCGGGGTCCTGTAGCACCCGAGACGCCGGCGGCACCGGCGGCACCGGCGGCACCGGGAACACCGGACCGTCGACCCTGCGGACCCCGCGGCGGGTCGTCAGCGCAGCGCTCGGGCCCGGGCTGCTTTCGTGGCCTTCAGGGTCGTGGTCGACGTCGCGCCGCGGGGAGCCGCGGAGGCCCCCTTCCTGGACGCCTTGGCGCTCTTCGCCTCGCGGGCCAACAGCGTCTTCTCGTCCATCGGGGCGTCACCGCTCGCACGGCGCCGCCGCATGTACTCGGCCGCCTCCTCCTGGCGTTCCCGCTCCGCGCCGCTCGCGACGGCGGACCGCAGGTGCTCCGGTCCGTACCCGAACGCGTCCACGAGATCGAGGGCGTGCGGACGGATCTTCGCGAGCAGGCGGTTGATGTAGCCGTCGAGGGTGCGGGCGCGCTGTGAGGACAGCCTCCCGTTCATCAGGAACCACGCGAGGTCCTTCTCGATCAGGCACAGCCCGAAGAGGTCACGCAGTCGCGTGAGGACCTCGCGTGTGCCCGGGTCCTCGATCCTCGTGAGGCCGCGCGTGAACGCCTCCCACTGCAGCAGTTCGGCGTGGGCGTAGGCCACCTCGATCAGTTCGTTCTGGTGCTCGTTGAACAGCGCCGCGGCCTTCTCCTGGGACATACCCTTCGCTCCGCGCAGCATCCCCGCGAGCTCGGCGACGCGGGTCTGCACGCGGTCGCGGAGAAGCTCCTGCTGCGTGGACTCGTCGCGCAGCGCGATCGCGGACTTCTTGCCCGAGCCGGTGTCCGCGACGGTCTGCGCAACCCGACGCAGCCCGGAGCGGTGCAGCGTCCGGCCGGCGGCCTGCGACACCGCGTAGCGGGCCAGGACCCCGAAGTCGACGCCCTTGAACTCCTTGGCGAAGTCCGTCAGCAGGCGCTTGGCCACGAGCTGCAGGAGAACGGTGTTGTCACCCTCGAAGGTGACGTAGACGTCGAGATCGGCCCGGAGCGACGCGAAGCGGTTCTCGATGAGGAAGCCCTGGCCGCCGGTCGCCTCGCGGCACTCCTGCAGGGTGTCCAGTGCCAGCCAGGTGCTCAGGGGCTTGAGCGCGGCGGCGAGGGTCTCGAGGTCCTGGCGGTCCTCGTCGGTGTCGTGCGCGCCCGAGAAGACGCCGTCGAACTTCTCGAGGAGTTCCTCGTGCGCGAAGGACGCCGCATAGGTGGCCGCGAGGCGCGGCAGGAGCCGCCGCTGGTGCCGCTGGTAGTCCATCAGCACCTCCTCTTTCAGATCCGACGACGCATTGAACTGACGGCGCTCCGTCGCGTAGGTGATCGCGGCGGTCAGCGCGAGCTTGCTGGCGGCGACGGCCGCGCCGTCGAGCGAGACCCGACCCTGCACGAGCGTGCCGAGCATGGTGAAGAAGCGGCGCCCCGGCGAGGCGATGGGGGAGGAGTAGGTGCCGTCCTCCGCGACGTTCCCGTAGCGGTTCAGGAGGTGGGTGCGCGGGACGCGGACGCCCGTGAAGTGCAGGCGGCCGTTGTCGATGCCGTTCAGGCCGCCCTTCACGCCGTCGTCCTCACCGCCGATACCCGGCTTGAAGGTGCCGTCCTCGTGGCGGAGCTCCACGTAGAACCCGTGGACGCCGTGGTTCACCCCGTTGGTGACCAGCTGCGCGAAGACGACGGCGGCCCGGCCGTCGATCGCGCCGTTGCCGATGTAGTCCTTCCACGCCGCACGGAAGGGCGTGTCGATGACGAACTCGTCGGTCGCCGGGTCGAAGGTGGCGGTCGTCGCGATGCTGGCGACGTCGCTGCCGTGGCCGGTCTCGGTCATGGCGAAGCAGCCGGGGATCTCCATGGACATGATGCCCGGGAGCCATGCCTCGTGGTGCTTCTCGGTGCCGAGGTGCATGACGGCGGAGCCGAAGAGCCCCCACTGCACGCCCGACTTGATCTGGAGCGAGGGATCGGCCACCACGAGTTCCTCGAAGCCCGCGATGTTCCCGCCGTGGTCGTCGTCGCCGCCGAACGCCTTCGGGAACGCACGGTGCACGGCCTTCTGCTCCACCAGGTAGTGCAGCTGGTCGAAGCAGCGGCGGCGGTGCTCGTGGTGCGTCAGACCCTCGATCTTGTGGACCTCGGGGCGTCCCGCGAGTTCGCGTGCCTGGCGGCGGACGTGGGCCCACTTCCCGAGCAGGAGCTCCCCGAGCTCGGCGGTGTCCACGGTGGCGCGCTCGTCGTCCGTGATGTCGACGGTCGCGGGGATCTGCTGGGGCCGGGAGATGGTCTGCGTCATGGCGTGTCCTTCGCGGTGCGTGGGGCGGTGCTGAACGGGTGGATCTGGAGAGTGCGTGTACGGGGGGCCTCGGTCATGGTCTGGCGCTCATGGTCCGGCGCTCCCGGTCGTATGTCCGGTCGCGTCCGCGGTGGCGGTCGAGGCCTCGTAGCGGCTGATGCCGTCGAAGAGCCAGCCCGTGAGGTGCCGTGCCATCTGCTCCTCGGTCGGCTTGCCCGGGACATCGGGGGCGGACAGCCAGGTCTCACCTGCAGCGCGGATCATGCCGATGGCGGCCGCGGGCCAGAACTCCGGGGCGGCGTCGTCCGGTCCGGACGGCCGGTCCGGGGACAGCAGGTACGCCCGCATGGGGCGCGAGATCATCTCTGTGATCGCGGCGAGGAAGTGGGCGAGGGGGTCCTGGGCGCCGTCGTCGGCCGTGGTCGACTCGGCGCTCCCCACGCGTGTGACGAAGGCGTAGACGTTGGGGGAGGTCCGCGCCATCTGGAGATAGGCGAGCACCATCGCGTGGAGTCCCTCGCGGGGGGTGGAGGCCGTCCGGGCGGCGTCGCGGATCTTCTGCTGCATCTGGCCCGTCACCACCTCGGCCATGGCCCGCTGCAGGCCGGTCTTGTCCCCGAAGTAGCGGTAGTACACGGATTTCGAGGTGTCCGCCGCGGTGGCGATGTCCTCCATGGAGGCTCCAGCGCCGAGCCGGTCGATGGCCCGCCTCGCCGTCTTGATCAGCTGACGTCGCCGTTCGGCCCGGTGCTCCTCCCAGCGGCTGGACCGTCCGTCGGGAACCGCCGGCACGTCCGCGGGTACGCCGGGGGAGAGGCGCGTCGCAGCAGGGGCAGAGTTCATGATACTCAGCGTATCAGGTACGGTAGGTATCGGTAATCCCCCGACGCTTCAGGAGTTCCTCATGTCAGAGCAGACAGGCGCGTCCACCGCCGCCCCGTCACCGCAGACCGCCGTCCGCCCCGCGGTCGTCATCGGCGGCAACCGCATCCCCTTCGCTCGGTCGGGCGGTGCCTACGCGTACTCGTCCAACAAGGACATGCTCATCGCGGCACTCGACGGCCTCGTGGCCCGCTTCGGGCTCCAGGGCGAGCGCATCGGTGAGGTGGCCGCGGGTGCCGTCCTCAAGCACTCGCGTGACTTCAACCTCACCCGCGAGGCCGTGCTCGGCTCCGCGCTGTCGCCCGAGACCCCCGCCTACGACCTCCAGCAGGCCTGCGCGACGGGGCTCGAGACCGTGGTGGGGCTGTCCAACAAGATCAAGCTCGGCCAGATCGAGTCGGGGATCGCCGGCGGTGTCGATTCCGCGTCGGACGCGCCCATCGCCGTCAGCGAGGGCCTGCGCCGCGTGCTGCTCGACCTCTCCCGGGCGAAGACCACGCAGCAGAAGGTCCGCATCCTCAGCACCCTGCGGCCCAAGGACCTCTCGCCCAACGCGCCCGGCACGGGGGAGCCCCGCACCGGCCTGTCCATGGGGGAGCACCAGGCCATCACGACGGCGGCCTGGCAGGTCACGCGCGAGGCCCAGGACGAGCTGGCCTACCTGAGCCACCGCAACCTCGCCGCGGCCTACGAGCGGGGGTTCTTCGCCGACCTCATGACGCCCTACCGGGGCCTGACGCGTGACGCCAATCTCCGCGCGGACACCTCTCCCGAGAAGCTCGCCACCCTGAAGCCCGTGTTCGGGAAGACCCTCGACACCCCGGCCACCATGACCGCCGGGAACTCGACCCCGCTGACCGATGGCGCCGCCGTCGTGCTCCTCGGCAGCGAGGACTACGCACGCGCCAACAACCTCCCCATGCTCGCGAACGTCGTGGACGCCGAGGCAGCCGCGGTGGACTTCGTGCACGGCGAGGAGGGCCTGCTGATGGCCCCGGTCCACGCGCTGCCGCGTCTGCTGGCGCGCAACGGGCTCACCTTCGCGGACTTCGACTTCTTCGAGATCCACGAGGCCTTCGCCGGGACGGTGCTCAGCTCCCTCGCGGCCTGGGAGGACGAGGACTACTGCCGGCGCGTGCTCGGGCTCCCGGGAGCGCTCGGCAGCATCGACCGCTCGAAGCTCAACGTCAACGGCTCCTCCCTCGCCGCCGGGCACCCCTTCGCCGCCACCGGCGGGCGCATCGTCGCCTCCCTCGCGAAGACCCTGTCGGAGAAGGGCGGACGCGGCCTCATCTCGGTGTGCGCCGCGGGCGGGCAGGGCGTCGTCGCGATCCTGGAAGCGAGGAACTGATGGCCGACGCCTACCTGGACCTCGTCAACACGCCACTGCCCGCGAGGATCGCGAAGGCGCTCGGCCTGCCCCGGCCCTCGGTCCTGCGCCGGTACGCCCCCGGTGAGGTGCTCGCACCGCTGCCGGTCCTGGTCGCGGGAGCCGGCGCGGGAGCCGAGGCGCTCGCCGACGTGCTGCTCGGCTGGGACATCGAGGTGCGGCGTCACGTGCTGCCCGGCGAGAAGCTGAGCGCCGCCGTCGTCGTCCTCGACGCCGCGACCGAGCCGGCCGATCTCGCCGCCCCGATGCTCGAACTGGGCCAGGCCGTGAGGTTGCTCGTCCCGGGCGGGCGTGTGGTGGGCATCCTCCGCTCCGCCGCCGACGCCTCCGGACCTGCGCAGGCCGCGGCCCGCCAGGGGATCGACGGCGCACTGCGCTCGGTCGCCCACGAACTGCGGGGAGGGGCGACCGCCAACGGCATCATCCTGCGCGGCGATGCCACCACGACCGACCCCACCGCGCTCGGCGCCCTCCGGTTCTTCCTCTCGGGCAGGAGTGCCTACGTGGACGGTCAGTTCATCGAGGTCGCGCCGACGCCGTCGGGGAGCATCACCGATCTCGCGGCAGCCACCGCGGCAGAGGGGGAGGGAGTCGCGGACCAGCCCCTCACCGGGAGGATCGCGGTGGTCACGGGTGCCGCCCGGGGGATCGGCGCCACGATCGCCGAGGTCCTGGCACGTGACGGCGCTCGCGTCGTCGCCGTCGACGTCCCGACGGCCGGCGAGCAACTCGCTGCCGTCGCGAACCGTGTGGGCGGTACGGCGCTGCAGCTGGACATCACGGCGGAGGACGCCGCGGCGCGCATCCTCGACCACGTGCAGCAGCGGTTCGGGAGCCTCGACATCGTGGTGCACAACGCCGGTATCACGCGGGACAAGCTCCTGGCCAACATGGATGCCGCGCGGTGGAACTCCGTCATCGCCGTCAACATCGCCTCGCAGCTGCGCATGAACGAGCAGTTCCTCGCCTCGCCGGTCTTCTCCGGGACCGGACGGATCATCAGCCTTGCTTCCACCAGCGGCATCGCCGGCAACCGCGGGCAGAGCAACTACGCCGCGTCCAAGGCGGGCGTGATCGGGATGGTGCGGGCGCAGGCGGCCGCCTTCGCGGGCAGCGGACGGACCGTCAACGCGGTGGCGCCCGGCTTCATCGAGACGGACATGACGGCGAAGATCCCCGCCCTCACCCGGCAGGTGGCCCGGCGGCTGAGCAGCCTGCAGCAGGGCGGCCTCCCGATCGACGTCGCCGAGACCGTCGCTTTCCTCGCCTCCGGCACCGCCGCCGGCATCAACGGGCAGGTGCTGCGCGTCTGCGGGCAGAACCTGGTGGGTGCATGACCGGCGCACCCACCGACGTCGTCCTCGGCATGCCCAGCCTGCCCGGGCTCTACGGCAGCGCCCTGGCGACCGCCGCGCGCCGGCGGGTCACGCCGTCGTCGTCCCCCGTCCGTCCCGGCCTGCCGGCCGTCCGCCACCGGGTCGACGGCATCCGCGTGGAACTCGCCGATCTCACGCGCTTCCAGCACCTGATCGGTGCGGCTGCTCGCGACGTACTGCCGTCCGCCTACGTCCACACGGTCGCCTTCCCAGTGATGATGAGCGTGCTGGCCCGCCCGGACTTCCCCCTGCCGTTGCTCGGCATGGTGCACCTCAGCAACGAGGTCCACCAGACACGTCCCATCGGCGCCTTCGAGGAGCTCGACGTCGTGGCTCGGGCCGAGGGTCTCCACGCCCAAGCCTCGGGGACGCAGGTGGACGTCGTCACGGAGGTGGGCGTCTCCGGCGAGACGGTCTGGACGGGCCGGTCCGTGTACCTCGCCCGCGGGCTCCGGCTCGACAAAGAACCGACGGTGGCCGCGACGGGCGTGGGCCCCTCCGGCGAGCGGGCTTCCTTCGTTCCTCCGGTCCCCACCGGGCTGTGGCGTCTCGACGCCGGGACCGGCCGACGATACGCCGCCGTCTCCGGGGACTGGAACCCGATCCACCTGAACGCCGTGGCGGCCAAGGCGCTCGGCATGAAGACGCTGATCGCCCACGGCATGTACCTGGCCGCACGCATGGTCGAGCAGGCCGCTCCCGCCCCGGAGGGAGCGCTCGACTGGCGCATCGACTTCGCGACGCCCGTGCTGCTGCCCGGCGCCGTTACCACCTCCTTCGCGCGGAATCGCGACGGCGACGGGACCCTCGTGGACGTCGTCGCCTGGTCGGCGAAGCGGCAGCGCCAACACTTTTCGGGCCGAGTGCGCGCGGAATAGTTCCACGCCACCCGCTGCCTGTCCAGAGGAGGAGCGATTTTCAGGGGCAGTTCCCCCGAAGTCGCTCTTCCTGCTGGCCGGTCAGCCGGCGGGCGGGAGAGACTCCGGGAACCAGCCACGAAGGCTGCCCCCGTATGGAAAGAGGAGTTTCGTGAACTCTCGAGGTCTCAAAGCCGGTCTGCTCACCGCGTCGGCCCTGCTCGCATCAGTGTTGATGGCAGCAGGTCCCGTCCAGGCAGCGCCCACCCAGGAGCCGACCGGCTCCGCAGCCGGCACCACCGTGTCGCACGCGCAGAACCAGAGCCAGGCCGAACTGGACGCCTACTGGACCGCGGACAGGATGAAGAACGCCAAGCCCGCCAACACCATCAATTCCGGCTGGGCCGCCGAGGGCCGCTCCATTATGCCGAAGGGAGGCAAGGAGACCGTGGCGAAGGCGCCGAAGGACCCCGTCGTCCAGCCGAACGCCGTCGCCGAGACCGCCGTGCCGAAGATCGGCAAGGTCTTCTTCACGCAGGGCGGCCAGAACTACGTCTGCTCCGGCAACTCCGTGCAGAGCGGTAACCAGAGCGTCGTCGCCACCGCGGGTCACTGCGTGCACGACCTCTCCACGGGCTTCGTCACCAACTTCGTGTTCGTCCCGGCCTACAGCAACGGCTCCGCGCCCTACGGTCGCTTCGCCGCCCGTTCGCTGCACGCCGCCAGCGAGTGGGTCTCCCGCAACGACATCAGCTACGACGGCGCCTTCGCGGTCGTGAACACCGTCAACGGCCGCACGCTCTCGGCGACTGTCGGGGCCTCCAGCATCGGCTTCAACCTCGCCCGCAACCTCTCGTACACCGCCTACGGCTACCCGGCCGCCTCGCCCTTCAACGGCGAGCGCCTCTACAGCTGCAGCGGCACCGCATCGGCGGACCGTCTCGGCGGCACCCTGTCCCAGGGCATCCCCTGCGACATGACCGGCGGATCCTCGGGCGGGCCCTGGTTCGTCGGATCGGGCTCCGGTGGCACGCAGAACTCGGTCAACAGCTTCGGCTACACCAGCCAGAAGAACGTCATGTACGGCCCGTACTTCGGCAGCTCCATCCAGGCCGCCTACAGCACGGCGGCCAGCCGCTGATCGAACGCCATCGTGAACGGCGCTGACCGAACGGCGCTGATCGGAGGCAATGATCGAACGCAGTGATCGGGCGGTCCCCTCGACGGGGGCCGCCCGTTCGCGTCGACGGCCACCGGGGTACCCCCGCCTAGACTGGGGGCCATGATCGGCCCCTCCCTCACGGCACGTGCCGCAGCGCTCGATGCCGCAGATCCCCTCGCTCACCACCGCGCCCTGTTCATCGGCGCGGACGACCCCGCCGTGCGGTCCTACCTCGACGGGAATTCGCTCGGGCGCCCGCTCGCCGCGACCGTCGAATCCCTCACGGCCTTCGTGCAGGAGCAGTGGGCAGGCAGGCTCATCCGCGGCTGGGACGACGGCTGGCTGACGCTCGGCGAGCGTATCGGCAACCAACTCGGCAGGGTCACGCTCGGTGCGGCGGCGGGTCAGTGCGTGGTCGCCGATTCGACGAGCGTGCTGCTCTACAAGCTGGCCCGCGCCGCCGTCGCCGCCCGCCCGGACCGCACGGAGATCGTGATCGACCGCGACAACTTCCCCACCGACCGCTTCATCGTCGAGGGCATCGCCGCCGAGCGCGGGCTGACCCTGCGCTGGATCGACGTCGCGTACGACGGCGGTGCGACGCCGGAGGACGTCGCCGCGGTCGTCGGACCGCAGACCGCGCTGGTGCTGCTCAGCCATGTGGCGTACCGCTCGGGCTTCGTCGCCGACGTCCCGGGCATCACGCGCGTGGCGCACGACGCCGGAGCGCTCGTCCTGTGGGACCTCAGCCACTCCGTCGGTTCGGTACCCGCCGAGCTCGACGCCTGGGACGTGGACTTCGCAGCGGGCTGCAGCTACAAGTACCTCAACGGCGGCCCGGGAGCCCCGGCCTGGGCCTACGTGGCCGAGCGGCATCATGTGTCGCTGGATCAGCCGATCCTCGGGTGGCTCGGCAGCGCGGACCCATTCGCCATGGGGTCCGCCTACCAGCCGGCGGACGGCATCCGGCGCCTCGTCTCCGGTACGCCACCCATCATCGGGATGCTCGCGATGCAGGACATGCTCGCGCTCCTCGAATCGGTGGGGATGACCGCCGTCCGCGCGAAGTCGGAGCAGCTCACGGCGTTCGCCGTGGACGCCGTCGACGAGTTCCTCGCGCCCCGGGGGGTCGTCCTCGCGTCGCCCCGAGCGGCTGCCCAGCGCGGTGGGCACATCACCATCGACCACCCGGCCTTCGCGTCGATGGTGCCGGACCTCTGGGCCGACGGCGTGATCCCCGACTACCGCAACCCGAGCGGCATACGGCTCGGGCTGTCCCCGCTGACCACGACCTTCGGCGAGGTCGCCGTCGCCCTCGACGCAATCTCGGAGCGCCTTCCGGACCAGTGACTGAAGTCCCCGCGCCACACCCGCGGGGACGTCCGCCGATGTCGGTGGAGCGCTCATCTCGTGTTAGAGTTTCTCTCGTTGCTTTCGCCGGTTTCGACCGCGAAATACCACCCGCGCGGGTGGCGGAATGGCAGACGCGCTAGCTTGAGGTGCTAGTCCTCTTATTGAGGGTGGGGGTTCAAGTCCCCCTCCGCGCACAGAAAAGACCCCGGTTCGCCGGGGTTTTTTTGTGCCCTGAACCACGCGGTCAGCCGCTCGAACCACGTGAGTGTCGGGAATCGGCTCCCATGACACTCTCCGACGCAAGGCGTTCCGCTGCTAGTACATGCCGCTGCAGACCGAAGCGAAGGCTACGTCCGACCTCTGGATGACGGCCGTCAAGCATGACGCCATTGCCGGCATCCTCGCGAGCTGCGCCGAGGTGAGAGCCGCCGGCGGGGCCCCAATCGAGGCCGGCAACCAGACTTCAGCTCACAGTCCGACGGCGGTGACGACGGCGTAGGATGCGAGTCTTCGCCGAGTGGGACCGCGCTCGGGGGCTTCTTCGTGGCACTGAGGATCCCACTGACGGAGTTGCGCGATGCAGCCGGCGTCCGATCGTCGGCGAGGCGACCCATGCTCTGGTTGAACGCGGTTGACGGCCGTGGCGCTGAGCACGGTTTGAGGTGCTGGCAGTGTGGCGTCCGGACGGCGAAGCTGCCAGCAGGAGATGACAGATGGGTGCACCGGCCACCGCGGTCGGGCCGCTGTTAGTCTGACGCCATCCCTAGCAAGGAGCGCAGTGGTACCGCAGATCGACCCGCAGAATCTCACTCCCCGCCAGATCGACCTGGTCAACGAAGGCCGGAGGCTCGAGGGCGTCGACCTCACCCTGCTCGGCTACTTCGGTGGGCCCGAGCTGCAGGGTGAGTGCATCGGCCGCATGCAGCTCGACGAGGACGGCCAGCTGCCGGCGTCCAACTACGACTCCCCGGAGGCCCGGCTGCGGGCCCTCGTCCTCGCTCAGCTGCTCCGCGGATGCCTGCGCCGCTCCATCCCGATCGTCCTGGAGGGGATCTTCGACGACATCTATGCCGTGCGCTCACTCCAGGCTGACGGGACGGACCCGGCTGCCTACATCACCTCAGCCGCCGCCCGCGTGGTGGACACCTTGCCACCGGCCTACCGGAACCACTACACGTTCGAATTCCTGCAACGCTTCGCCGTCGTCCTGGCTGAAGCCGCGGACCTCGAGATGGGCTGGGACGGTGCACGGACCTTCGCCCACGAGCTCGCCGTCTATTGCTTCGCCCGGAAGGGGGTCCGGCACGCTGACGCCGAGTACGGGACCCGCCTCGGATCGGTCGAGATCGACCGGATCATGGTCGGGCTGCTTGACGACGCGACGGTCCTCCGGAAGGCCTACCACCTGTCGCCCGAGGACCGCTCAGACTCTGCCGACAGCTGGTTCGAGCCCTTCGATGCCGCATCGCGCGTGAATCCGTACCTGCACCCCGAGGGCCAGCTCACGACGGAACAGATTGACCTTCTCGAGCACCAGGTCACCAGCGAGGTACCGGAGAAGTACCCGGGTGCAGCACGGCTTGAGGCCCTACACGGCGGAGCCCTCGTCGACATGAGCCCGTACGCGTCCCGGTACTACTTCCTGTGTCCGGTCGCCGTCGAGCTGCAGGTTCTCGACGCGCTGGGATTCACCGGGCTGGCGCCGGACTCCGAGTGGGAGGAGCTCCTGCTGTACACCGCCTGGCACGGCGCCGCCGTACACCCGGCGTGGAAGAGCTATCACTACGTCGCACCCGGCTTCGAGGGCGAGAAGGCCTACGTCGCCCTCGTCGCCGGGACCGACGAGATGGACTCTCCGGTGCTCACCATCCAGTACCTCGGCGAGGTCACTGACGAGGACTAGACGGCGGTCAGCCTTCGGCAGCGGGGGAGGTCGGTGAGGTGACGGAAAGACGCTCCCCGGGCTGCTGGACATCGAGCACACCCCTACCCGGGCTACTACGGCAACGCATGCGACAAGATGCCTGCGACGCGGTTGAACACGTGGATCAGGGACTTCTCCACCCGGTACAGAGCCCGCACCGCCACCACGACGACGGCGAGCGATACCCTGTCGTCCGGCTAGGAGTCAGCGACTGCCGCGCGCCCTCGAGTACCGAGCCACCAGGCTGTTGACTGCCAGAGTTGCGACGATGATGGAGACGGCCACCGCGGCCAGGCCGACGTAGAGCCCGGTGAGCAGCGCCATGGGCGAGCTGACCGAGGCCAGATAGTGAACCCCGCCAGCCGCTCCCACCACCCAGAAAGCAGCTACCGCGGCCAGCGCGATGGTGGACGGCAGAGCGCCCCGATTGTCCTTGATCCACTGCGACGGTCGTGCCGTTTCTATCCCCATGAGAGCCATGCTCCAAGTCTCCGGTGACGAAGTAACGGTGCGACGGACGACACGTATCGACTCGGTCACAGTTCAGCTCGCATGACCTGAAGGATGAAGAGGGCGCGGGTTGTCACCGGCCGCCGGTGCTCGCTGCCGTGCTCAGCGGGCTCCGGGGAGTCCTATGACCTTCGCCAGTCCGAAGAGGCAGCCCAGGATCACGACGGCGCACCCGGCCAGCAGCGGGAGGTTCGGGCCCTGCTGCGCATCGGTCCGTTCGAGCGCCACGGGCTCTGCGGACGAGGTGGCGGACGCCGACGGAGCCGGGCTCGTACTAGGTGAGGGACGTGCCGACGGCTTCGCTGCAGGTGCCGGCTTCGCGGGCGCGACCGTCTCCTCGGCAGGAGCTGGTTCCTCCACCGGGACGACCTCTTCGATGATCGGCTCGGGCAGCGGGGCGCCCGGGGGAAGGAGTGAGGGGCCGACCGGCTGCAACGGCTGGTACTCGGGGAGTTGCTGCACCGGCGCAGGTGCAGGCGCCGCCGGGGGAGTCGGGGCCGGTGTGGTCTCCACAGGCGCTGGCGTACGCGTTGGGACGACCTCCGGAGCCGGGCTGGGCGTGGGCGTCTGGACTGGAGCCGGGCTGGGCGTGGGCGTCTGGTCTGGAGCCGGCGAAGGAGTTGGCGTGATAGGCGCCACCGTGGGCTCATTCACCGTGGGCTCATTCACCGTGGGTGTTGTCACGGGCTCGGGGGTCGGCGCCGAGGGAATGACCGTGGCGGGATTCACGGCCGCTGGGACATCGTCCTGGCAGACGGTGATTCCGTTGCCGTCGGTCCGGCACAGCTCCGCGGCTGACGCTGCGGGTGCTCCGAAGGTCACTGCGCCGATCATGGCGATGGCAGTCGCGGACAGCCTCCGGTTGAGGTTCTTGCTCATGATGCCCCAGTCTCTCGGCCCACCCGGGGCCTTCCTTAAACAGGTGGACCCGCCAGTCCACATGTGTAGGGCGAGTCCGCCGAACAAGCATACAACGTGCTCGCCGCTGCAGTTCATGCCGTTACATCCGGGCAGCACGACCAGGGGGCATGAGAGACCTGACACGGCGCTTCGTCCTTTCCAGATCCGGCAGCGTGGTGCGCGAGCCCGGAGAACGGACACCTGCACCCGACCGGGCGTCTCTCGGTAGGCTGGAGCGGACACCGCTACCCCAGGAGGACCCCGTGGGCATCACCCCCGAAGACGACGTCGTGCGCATCTGCCAGGAACTGATCCGGTTCGACACCTCCAACTTCGGCACCAAGGAGGGCCCGGGGGAGCGGCAGGCCGCCGAGTACACGGCGGGCCTCATCGAGGAGGTGGGCCTCACGACGCAGCTGTTCGAGGCCGCTCCCGGCCGCACGTCCGTCGTCGCGCGTATGGAGGGCACGGACTCGTCGCTCCCCGCCCTCGTGGTGCACGGACACCTCGACGTCGTCCCCGCGCAGAAGGAGGACTGGACGGTCGATCCCTTCGGTGGTGAGGAGAAGGACGGCCTCATCTGGGGCCGGGGCGCCGTGGACATGAAGGACATGGACGCCATGATCCTGTCCGTCCTGCGTGCCATGCAGCGCGACGGCGTACGGCCCCAACGGGATCTGATCTTCGGGTTCTTCGCCGACGAGGAGGCGGGCGGTGCGTACGGCGCCTCCTGGCTCGTCGACAACAAGCCGGAGATCTTCGAGGGTGCCACGGAGGCCATCTCGGAGGTCGGCGGATTCTCCGCCACCATCGGCGGGCAGCGCACCTACCTGCTGCAGACGGCCGAGAAGGGCATCTCCTGGCTGCGGCTCGTGGCCCACGGCCGGGCGGGGCACGGGTCGCAGATCAACACCGACAACGCGGTGACCGCACTGGCCCGGGCCGTCACGCGGATCGGTGACCACAGGTGGCCCATCGAGCTCACGCCGACCACGCGTCAGTTCCTCGACGGGGTCACGGAGCTCACGGGCGTCGAGTTCGACCCCGACAACCCGGACCTCCTCCTGAAGGAACTCGGCACGGTGGCGCGCTTCGTGGGTGCCACCCTGCAGAACACCGCGAACCCCACCGTTCTCAAGAGCGGGTACAAGCACAACGTCATCCCCGGCACCGCCGAGGCGCTGATCGACGTCCGGACCCTGCCCGGTCAACAGGACCAGGTACTCGAGATCATCCGCGGGCTCGCGGGCGAGCACGTGGAGGTCACGTACGAGCACAAGGACACCTCGCTCGAGGTGCCGTTCGCCGGGAACCTCGTGGATTCCATGATCGACGCCCTGCACGCGGAGGACCCGGGGGCGAAAGTGCTCCCGTACACGCTCTCCGGCGGCACGGACAACAAGTCCCTCAGCCGGCTCGGCATCACCGGCTACGGCTTCGCGCCCCTGCAGTTGCCGGACGACCTCGACTTCACGGGGATGTTCCACGGCGTCGACGAGCGCGTACCGGCCGAGTCGCTGCGCTTCGGCGCCAAGGTGCTCGCCCGGCTCCTCACCACCTACTGAGGCCGGCCCACCGATGACGACGGCGGCGGCCCGCGCGGCCGAGCTCCTCCCGGAGGACCTGCTGGAGCGCGCACGGTCACGCGCAGGCGGTCACGACACGACCAACACGTTCTTCCACGAGGACTTCGAGGAGCTGCGGGCCGCGTCCTACCTCCGCCTGCTGGTGGACACGCCACCCGGGACCACGGGCGGCATGGCCCTGGCCGCGCAGTGCCAGCGGCGCCTCGCGGCGGCAGCGCCCGCCACCGCCCTCGGGACGAACATGCACCTGATCTGGACCGCCGTCGCCGGACTCCTCGCCGGACGGGGGGACGATTCGCTCGGCTTCGTCCTGGAGGGGGCGGCGCGCGGCGACGTGTTCGCCTTCGGGGTGTCCGAGCCCGGTAACGACGCCGTCCTGTTCGACTCGCTCACGCGCGTGACACGGACAGCAGGGGGCTACAGCTTCACCGGCACGAAGGTGTTCACGAGCCTGTCCCCGGTGTGGACGCACCTCAGCGTCTTCGGGAAGCTGCCGGCGTCCGATGCAGGGTCCGACGCCGGGACGGACGCCGGGTCCGATGGTGAGGACGTCCTCGTCCACGCCTTCGTGCCGCGCGGCACACCCGGCGTCGTCACCGTCGAGGACTGGAACCCGTTGGGCATGCGCGCCACGCAGTCGAACACGACGCGCCTCGAGGACGTGCGGGTACCCGAGGACGCCGTCTTCCGTCGCCTGCCGGTTGGGCAGAACCCGGACCTCCTGGTGTTCGGGATCTTCGCGGCCTTCGAGACGCTGATCGGGGCCGTGTACCTCGGCATCGCCGACCGGGCGCTGCACCTCGCGGCCCGGGGGCTCGAGCGCCGCACCAGCCGGACCACGGGGAAGTCCCACGCGGCGGACCCGGTGTTGCGGGACCGCTTGGCGCGAGCGGCCATGACGGCCACCGGCGCGGCGGCCGAACTGCGCGCGGTCGCGCAGGATCTCGACGACGGCGTGGACGATCCCGCCTGGTTCGCCCGACTCGTGACGCTCAAGACGCATGCCGTCGCTGCCGCTGTCGAGGCGACGTCGACCGCCCTGCACCTCGGAGGGGGATCAGGATTCTCGGCCGCGTCCGAGGAGGCTCGCTTGCACCGGGATGCCCTGGCCGGCCAGTTCCATCCGTCCACGGAGGAATCGGCTAGGGCCACGGTCGCTACCTGGCTTCTCGGGCCGCCGGCGTCGTAGGAACGTGGGCTCTTGCACACGTTCCTCCGACGAGCAGTGCCTTCGACCGCGAGGCAGTGCGGTTCACCGTGAGGCGGGGCGGGGCGCGATCGTTAGGCGGTGCGCTCAACGCGCAGGACCTTACGTCGCAGCCAGTAGCGCCTGCCACCGCCCATGAAGATGCAGCTCCGCTCGAGTTCCCACTTGCCGTACTCGGCGTGTTCGGTGATGAGTTTGCGCGCCGCGGGCAGGGGTTCACCGGCGTTGACGGTGAGGACGAGGTACTCGTACTGCCGCCCGTAATCACGCTCGCGGATGGCCGTCGTGTTCACAAAGTGCTGTCGCATATTCCTCCAATTCCCTTCACTTTACCGATAACGTCTAGGCCATGAGCATTGATCCGCGTGTCGCGCTCCAGTCCCTCGTGACGGCTCTCGAGGAGCACCTCGCGGCGTCGGCATCACGACGCAGGGAGGACGATCCCGCGGTCGAAGCCGCGTATCTCGCCATCGCGGATGCCTTCGAGGTGTACGAGGAAGCCCTCTACGACGCCTTCGGCGAGGTGACTCCGCTCGAGATCTACGAGGAGTCCGATGACGATGAGGATGACGAGCGCGACGACGATGACAACGATCAGCAGGACGATGATGATCGGAACCCCGATCAGGACTTCCTTCGGGGCACCAGCGAGGGCGACGGTCGGGACGACGAATCGCGGGCTGCCGGGTCCGAGGACGCAGCGAGACTGACGGGCGCGGACTCCGAGCGCTGAGCGTCAGGTGGCTGAGGACAGCTCGGACGGCCCGATCGTGATCACCGCCAGTCCGGGCTCTCGCTAGGGCAGCAGGGCCGAGACCTCGTCGAGCACCTCTGCGATGGGCTCCGGAACAGGAGCGTCCGCGGTGTGGAGGATCTCCTTGAGCTGCTGGGGAGTCCGCGCGCCGACGATCGCCGATGCGACGCCGGGCCGGTGCAGGAGCCAGCGCAGTGCCAGTTCGTGCGGCTGCAGGTCCAGGCCCCGCGAGGCGGTGCACAGGGCTTCCGTGATGCGCTGGGGCTTGCCGCTGAGGTACGGCTCCACGTACGGCGCCCACAGGTCCGACGCGCCCCGGGACTCGGACGGGATGCGCCCGCGGTACTTCCCCGTGAGCACGCCGCGACCGAGCGGACCCCAGGCGAGGACCGCGGCGCCCACGGCGTCGGCCGCGGGGATGATCTCCCGTTCGGCCCCGCGGTGGATGAGGGAGTACTCGACGTCGTTCACGAGGAGGGGGCACCGCGCCGTCGCCGCTGCGCGCGCAAATTCCCAACCCGAGTAGTTCGACACACCCACGTACCTCGCGCGGCCGCTGGCGTAGGCGGCCTCGAGGGCGCTGAGAGTCTCCTGCAGGGGCACGGCGGCGTCGGGGGAGGGCGCGAGCCACACGTCGACGTGATCGGTGCCGAGCAGGGAGAGGGAGGCATCGAGCGAGTCGAGCAGTCCCCGGCGGGAGGCGTCGAGGCGGCGGCTCCCGGACCGCGTGGTGCCGCCCTGGACCACCAGCACCAGTTCCGAGCGGGCCACGACGTCGTTGATGAACGTACCGAGCATGGCTTCGGCCCGGCCCTCGCCGTACCGGGCAGCGGTCTCGACGAGCGTGCCGCCCGCGTCCGCGAAGAGCCGGAGCTGCTCCCGCGCGGCTTCCTCGGTCACGTCCTGACCCCAAGTCATGGTGCCGAGTCCCAGAGTCGAGACCGTCAGGCCGCTCGCTCCCACGTTTCGCCGCTGCATGGACCTCAGCCTAGGGCCTCCGCCCCGCGGGATGGCTTAGGGTCGTAAGCGTGCAATGGATAGAAGCAGTCATTCTCGGATTCATCCAGGGCCTCACGGAGTTCCTCCCCATCTCGTCCAGCGCACACCTCCGGATCGTCGGTGAGTTCCTGCCCGGCGCCGAGGATCCGGGTGCCGCGTTCACCGCCATCACCCAGCTCGGGACGGAGACGGCCGTCGTCGTCTTCTTCTGGCGGGACATCGTGCGGATCGTGAAGGCCTGGTTCGGCGCCCTGCGGGGCACGGTGCCGCGGAACGACCCGGATGCCCGGATGGGTTGGCTCGTGATCCTCGGCAGCGTGCCGATCGTGATCCTCGGCCTGCTGTTCCAGGACCAGATCGAGGGGACGTTCCGGAGCATGTGGATCGTGGCCACGATGTTGATCGTCTTCGGGCTGATCCTCGCGGTCGCCGAGCGGGTGGGAACACAGTCCCGCGAGCTCACGAGCCTCAGCTACCGGCACGGCATCCTGTACGGCCTCGCGCAGGCGCTGGCCCTCATTCCGGGCGTGTCGCGCTCGGGAGGCACCATCACCGCCGGCCTGCTGATGGGCTACACGAGGGAAGCGGCGGCCCGCTACTCCTTCCTGCTGGCCATCCCCGCGGTGTTCGGCAGCGGCGTGTACCAGCTCGTCAAGAGCTACGACGAGCCCGGTCCGTACGCGCTGCCGGAGACGGCCCTCGCCACGCTCGTCGCCTTCGTGGTGGGCTTCACGATCATCGGCTGGTTCCTCCGTTACGTCACCACCCGGGGGTACGGGCTCTTCGTCTGGTACCGGATCCTGCTCGGGCTGGGGCTCTACGCCCTGCTCGGGTTCGGCGTGATCAGCGCCTGACATCGGCCCGGCGCGCAGGCCGTAAGGTAGAACGCGTGATTGCGTGGACTGCGGCTCCTGTTCCTGACCTCGACGGTACCCAGTCGGGCATCGATCTGTACGACACCTCGGCCGGGGAGCGGCGCCGTCTCGACGCGGCTCCCGAGCGCAGCCTCTACGTCTGCGGCATCACGCCCTACGACGCCACGCACCTCGGCCACGCCTCCACCTACGTGGCCTTCGACCTCCTGAACCGCACGTGGCGCGACGCCGGCTCCCGCGTGTCCTACGTCCAGAACGTCACGGACGTCGACGACCCCCTGCTGGAGCGCGCCACCGCCACGGGCGTGGACTGGCGTGACCTCGCAGCCGGGCAGATCGCCCTGTTCCGTGAGGACATGGAAGCGCTGAACGTCCTGCCGCCGGACCACTACGTCGGCGCTGTGGAGTCCGTCGACCGGATCGTGCCCGCCGTCGAGCGCCTAGTGGCGCGCGGTCTCGCCTACCCGGTGCCGGGCGAGGGCGGCGAGCCCGACGGCGACGTCTACTTCTCGCTCGACGCCGCGGCGTCACTCGACCCGGACGATGACGCGCGGTGGTTCCTCGGTCAGGTCTCGCACCTCGACGTGGATGCCATGCTCGCGCTGTCCGCCGAGCGCGGGGGAGACCCGGCGCGGCCGCACAAGCGCCATGCGCTCGATCCCCTCCTCTGGCGTGTCGAGCGTCCCGGGGAGCCGAGCTGGACCGGCGGCTCGCTGGGCGCGGGACGTCCAGGGTGGCACATCGAGTGCGCCGTGATCGCGCAGCAGTACCTGCCCGCGCCGTTCACGGTGCAGGGCGGCGGCTCCGACCTCGTGTTCCCCCACCACGAGATGAGCGCCGCGCACGCCTGGGCCGCGAGCGGCACACCGCTGGCCGAGCACTTCGCCCACGCGGGCATGGTGGGCTACGACGGCGGGAAGATGAGCAAGTCGCGCGGCAACCTCGTCCTGGTGTCTACGCTCCGCAGGAACGGGACAGATCCCGCGGCGATCCGCCTCGCCATCCTCGCCCACCACTACCGCTCCGACTGGTCCTGGACCGACGCCGTCCTCGAGGACGCGCTCGTCCGCCTGCAGGGGTGGCGCGCAGCAGCGCGTCGAGCCGGGGCCGACGACGTCGCGCCGCTGCTCGACCAGGTCCGCACCCATCTGGCGGACGATCTGGATGCACCGTCCGCACTCGCCGCCGTCGACGCGTGGGCGGCTTCGCTCACGGGTGGTGCGGGCGCACGCACCAGCGATGATCGTGCCGACAGCACCACGTTCGCCGACGTCGTCGACGCTCTCCTCGGGGTGCGTCTCTAGCAGCCGCTCAGGGTCTGGCCCCGGCGGTCGGCCCGGATCTCACTACTGCTCGCGGCGGCGTTTCTTGAGGTAGCGCTCGAACTCGCGGGCGATGGATTCGCCGCTGGCCTCGGGGAGATCAACGGTGTCCTTGGCCTCCTCCAGCTGGCGCACATAGGCGGCTACCTCCGGGTCCTCGGTGGCCAGTTCGTCGACGCCGCGCTCCCAGGCCTCGGACTCCTCGGTGAGCAGGTGGGTGTCCACCGCGAGCTGCAGGATCTCCTCCAGCTTGTTGAGCAGGGAGAGTTGCGCCTTGGGCGAGGGGGACTGGCCCACGTAGTGCGGAACGGCGGCCCACAGCGACATCGTCGGGATGTCGGCGAGCAGGCCCATCTCCGCGAGCACGCCGACGATCCCGATCGGCCCCTCGTAGGTGGACGGCTCGACGTCGAGGCTCTCGCGCACGAGGTCGTCGTCGGAGGTGACGGTCACGGGGATGGGCCTCGAGTGCGGGACGTCCGCCAGCAGCGCACCGACCAGCACGATGCAGTCGACGTTGAGTTCCTTGGCGAGAGCCACCAGCTCAGCCGTATATGCGCGCCACTTGTAGGAGGGCTCCACGCCGTTCACGAGGATCAGGTCGACGTTCGAGTCAGGGACCACGGCCTTGCTGATGCGCGTGTTGGGCCACTTGATGCGGCGCTGCCCGGAGGAGTTGCGCTTGATCATCGGGCGGGTGAACTGGAAGTCGTAGAACTCGTCGGCGTCGATGGTCGAGATCCGCTCGCTCCCGAAGAACCGCCCGAGGTACTTCAGCGCATCGCTCGCGGCCTCGCCGGCGTCGTTCCATCCCTCGAACGCAGCAAGCATGATCGTGATGCGGCGTTCGGGCTCGCCGACGTCCTGGAAGAGATCCTGTACGCCGGTCGGCTGGCTGTCCTCGAAGCTGTCCACCGTCTCACCCTAGTCCCCGGTTCACCGGCATGTCAGGCGACGTTCCGGGCTTCGCGCTGAGCGGATCCGCGCCCATCCGCGCCACCGGTGTCCGCGCTGCACGCCCGTCGACGCCCGCGTCCGAGCGCCCTGCGGCGCCCCGTCCTCAGCCCTCCGTCCGTTCCTGTCAAGGGGTCACCGTAGACTTGGAGCATGGCCACCACCCCCTCAGAACGTTCCGTGACCGCGCCCGTGAGCGGCCTACCGTCGGGCCTTTCGGAGGCGCGCGGGAACCGCAGGGCGCTGCAGGGCGTGCTGTGGGACATGGATGGAACGATCGTGGACACCGAGCCCTCCTGGATCCGCGCGGAGAAGGCACTCGTCGAGGCCCACGGTGGCACCTGGACCACCGAGCAGGCGACGCAGCTCGTCGGCCAGGCCCTCACGTACTCCGCGGCCAGGTTGCAGGACGCCGGTGTGGACCTCGGCATCCGGGAGATCATCGAACACCTCACCGATCGCGTCACCGCCGACGTCCGTGCGTCCGTGCCCTGGCGACCCGGTGCGCGTGAACTCCTGGCCGCGCTCCGCGCCGACGGGATCCCCTGCGCGATGGTCACGATGTCCGAACGTCCTCTCGCAGCAGCAGTTGCCGAGAACCTGCCGGACGGCACGTTCTCACACCTCGTGACGGGTGACCGCGTGAGCGAGGGCAAGCCGGACCCCGAGGCCTATCAGATTGGCTTCGATCTCCTGGCGGCCGACCACCCCGGACTCTCGAAGGGTCACGTGGTCGCGATCGAGGACTCGCTGCCGGGTGTCACATCGGCCCTGGCAGCCGGACTCGTGACCCTCGCCGTGCCCCACTTCGTCCCGCTCCCGCCGGACGGGCGCCGTACCGACTGGACCACGCTCGAGGGCCGCACACCGGCCGATCTCGAGGACCTCCTCCCGGTGCTGGTCGATGCGCAGGCGCACGACGGCGCGCTGTCGGCAGCGGGTGCCGTCCGGGGAGCCGGCGCGTGAGTGATCGTCGGCCGCCGGCGAAGGAGGCGAGCCCGGGGCTCTCGCTCGGGCGCATCGCCGGCATCCCCGTGGTCCTCGCCTGGTCCTGGTTCGTCATCACGGCCTTCATCGTCATCGTGTTCGGTCCGAGGGTCACAGGTGCCTTCCCCGGTATCGGCGCGGGCGCCTACGCCGTCGCCCTCGGGTATGCGCTGCTGCTCGCCGCGTCCGTGCTCATCCACGAGCTCGCGCACGCCCTCACCGCCCGGGCCTTCGGCTGGCCGACCACGCGGATCGTCCTCAATCTCTGGGGTGGCCACACGCAGTTCGCCACCTTCAACGCCTCGCCCGGGCGGTCACTCGCCGTCGCACTGGCCGGACCGGCGGCCAACTTCGTGCTCGCAGGCCTCGGCTGGGGCCTGCTGCAGGCCATGACGCCCGGTTCGGTGTCCTACCTGCTGGCCACCATCCTGGTGTGGGCGAACCTGCTGGTCGCCCTCTTCAACGTGCTGCCCGGCCTCCCGCTCGACGGCGGGAGACTGGTGGAGAGTGCGGTCTGGAAGGCCACCGGCAGCCAGGAGAAGGGCACCGTCGCCGCCGGGTGGGCAGGGCGCATCATCGTGATCGTGCTCCTCGGCGTCGTCATCGGGATACCCCTGCTGCAGGGCCGCGGGCCGGACCTCACGGTCATCCTCATCGCCGTGGTGATGGGTGCCTTCCTCTGGATGGGCGCCACGGCGGCCATCGAGAACGCGCGCATGCGCCTGCGACTTCCCGCCGTCAGCGCGGGCCGGTTGCAGCAGCGCGCCATCGGCCTGCCCGCGGGCACCACCGTCCTCGCGGCACGCCGGCTCCTTGTCGACAACCCGGGTGCCGCCGTCGTGATCACCGGCACCACCGGCATCCCGGAAGCAGTGGTGGACGAGGCGGCCCTCCTGGCCGTCCCCGCGGACGCCGCGGGCACGACGACGGTCAACGCCACCGCGCGGAGGCTCGCCGCCGGCGCCTACGTCCCCGAGCACGCCGAGGGCCAGGAGCTCGTCCAGTTCCTCGCGAGGCTCGAAGGCAGCGAGTACGCCGTCGTCGACCGGTCCGGCGTCGTCACCGGTCTCCTGCACCAGCGCACCGTCGTCCGTACCATCACGGGCAAACCCGTCCCCGGTTCCTGACCGCGACGAGCACCCGTTGAATCGGCGGGATCGGCGCGTCATCCGCGGACGCGCCACTCGTCCTCCCACTCGACATCACCCACAGCAGCCGGTCCGCCGGCCCTGCCCGAAGGACACCCCTTGAGCGAATCAGTCCCACCTGTACCTGCACGTGCAACCGAAGCCCTCCGGAGCGAAGCGCACGGAGCGGCAGCACGACGCGGACCGTTCCGCGCCGGCGAGCGCGTGCAGCTCACGGATGAGAAGGGTCGCATGCACACGATCACCCTCACGCCGGACGGCGCCTTCCACACCCACAAGGGCTACCTGCAGCACGACGCCCTCATCGGTGCCACCGAGGGAACCATCCTGGAGAACACGAACGGCCAGCTGTACCAGGCGCTGCGGCCCCTGCTGTCCGACTTCGTGCTGTCGATGCCCAGGGGAGCGGCGGTGGTCTACCCGAAGGATGCCGGTCAGATCGTCACGATGGCGGACATCTACCCGGGCGCTCGCGTGGTCGAGGCAGGGGTCGGCTCCGGTGCGCTCTCCATCTCGCTGCTGCGGTCCGTGGGGGACACCGGCTACCTCCACTCCTTCGAGCGGCGCCAGGAGTTCGCGGACATCGCACGCGGCAACGTCGAGACCATCTTCGGCGGGCCGCACCCCGCATGGCAGATCACCCTCGGGGACTTCCAGGAGCAGGTGGTGCAGCACGAGGAGCCCGGCTCCGCGGACCGCGTGGTCCTCGACATGCTCGCCCCCTGGGAGTGCATCGACGCCGTGGCGACGGTGCTCGCGCCCGGCGGGGTGTGGATCAGCTACGTCGCGACCGTCACGCAGCTCTCACGGACGGCGGAGGCCATCCGTGCCGACGGGCGCTTCACCGAACCCGAGGGCTGGGAGTCGATGGTGCGCGGCTGGCACCTGGAGGGCCTGGCCGTGCGGCCCGACCACCGTATGGTCGCCCACACCGGTTTCCTCCTGACCGCGCGGCGGCTGGCCGACGGCGCCACAGGCTTCACACCCAAGCGAAGGCCCTCGAAGACCGGCTTCAGCGAGGAGGACCTCAACGCCTGGACCCCGCAGGCGGTCGGCGAGCGCGACGTCTCGGACAAGCGCCTGCGCCGGGTGGCACGCGACGCGGCATCCACCATCCAGCGCGGTTCACTGCCTCCCGAGGAGGCGCAGGCCAGGCGTGACGCGATCGCCGACGGCGGCACGCCCGAGTAGAGGCGCACCACCCGATGAGCCTCGTGTCCCAGGATGTCCACCGCGGCGACGTGTCCGCGTCATGCGGGGGCGTCTGCGCTAAGGTCGAAAGACCGCTGAAGCACAGAATCGAAGGTGGCGAACCGACATGACGGATTCCGACGACCAGACTCCTGCTGCTGCTGAGCGGGGGCTCACACCGCCCCTCGCCGACCCGTCCATCCCGCAACGGCAGCTGAACGTCCTGCGCGACAAGCTGCGCCAGATCGATCGCCAGCTCGCCTCGGCCACGCAGAACAACGGGAAGCTCGTGACGGCGCTCGAGGCGGCCCGTACGGAGATCGTGCGATTGAAGGCCGCTCTCGAGAAGGAGGGCGCAGCGCCCTTCAGCTTCGCGACCGTCATGCAGGTCAACCCGAAGCGACCGGCGGAGCCGGGCACCACCACGGAGGCCACCGTGCAGGACACAGCGGACATCCTGCAGTCCGGCCGCAAGCTCCGCGTCACCGTGAGTCCCCTCATCAGCGTGCGGCATCTCGCCCCGGGGCAGGAGGTGCTGCTCAACGAGTCGCTCACCATCGTCGCGGCGCTCGGCTTCGAACGCTCGGGTGACATCGTGACCATCAAGGAGGTCATGGGCAAGGACCGCGCACTCGTGGTGGGGCGGACCGACGACGAACGTGTCATCAGGCTGAGCGGACCGCTGCAGTCGGAGACCCTCCGGGTGGGCGACGCCCTCGCGGTGGATACCAAATCCGGGTACGGCCTGGAGAAGGTGCCGCGCAGCGAGGTGGAGAACCTCGTGCTCGAGGAGGTGCCCGACATCGCCTACGGCGACATCGGCGGGCTCGGTCCGCAGATCGAGCAGATCCGCGACGCCGTCGAGCTCCCCTTCCTGCATCCCGATCTGTACCGTGAGCACGGGCTCAAGCCGCCGAAGGGCATCCTGCTGTACGGCCCTCCGGGGTGTGGCAAGACCCTGATCGCGAAGGCCGTGGCGAACTCCCTCGCCGCCCGCGCCGCCGAGCGCGCCGGCCTCGAGCAGATCCGCAGCTACTTCCTGAACATCAAGGGCCCTGAGCTCCTCGACAAGTACGTCGGGGAGACGGAGCGGCACATCCGCCTGATCTTCGCGCGGGCCCGCGAGAAGGCCTCGGACGGCAGCCCCGTGGTGGTGTTCTTCGACGAGATGGACTCGCTCTTCCGCACCCGCGGTACCGGTGTGTCCTCCGATGTCGAGACGACCATCGTCCCGCAGCTCCTGAGCGAGATCGACGGCGTCGAGAAGCTCGAGAACGTGATCGTCATTGGCGCCTCCAACCGCGAGGACATGATCGACCCGGCGATCCTCCGGCCGGGCCGGCTCGACGTCAAGATCAAGATCCAGCGGCCCGACGCCGAGGGCGCCGCGGAGATCTTCGCGAAGTACATCACGCCCGACCTGCCGCTCCACGCGGACGATCTCGCCGAGCACGACAACGATCCTCACGTCACGATCGCCGAGATGATCCGGCGCACGGTCGAGCAGATGTACTCGACGGACAAGTCCAACGAGTACCTCGAGGTGACCTACGCGAACGGGGACACCGAGATGCTCTACTTCAAGGACTTCAACTCCGGCGCGGTGATCCAGAACGTCGTGGACCGCGCGAAGAAGTACGCCATCAAGGACCTGCTCCTCGACGGGAGCAAGGGGCTGCGGATCGAACACCTGATGCGCGCCGTGGTGGACGAGTTCCGCGAGCACGAGGACATGCCCAACACGACGAACCCCGACGACTGGGCACGCATCTCCGGGAAGAAGGGCGAGCGCATCACCTACATCCGGACGATCGTGCAGGGCAAGGCGGGCCAGGAACCGGGCAAGGCGCTCGAGACGACGGCGAATACGGGCCAGTATCTGTGATCGACACCGGGGGGCGGCGCGTCGGGGATGACTCCGCGGCGCGGGTCGGCGAGGGGATCTCGGTGCACAGGGTCATGGGCACCGAGACCGAGTACGGCATCATCGCCCCCGCGCTGCCGTCCGCGAACCCGACGGTGCTCTCCTCGCAGGTGGTCAATGCGTACGCCGCGACCCTCCGCGACGGGCTCGGCAATCTCGCCGGTACCCGCTGGGACTACACCGACGAGACGCCGCTCACCGATGCGCGCGGTTTCCGTATGGACCGGGCGGCGGCGCATCCCAGCCAGCTGACGGACGAGGTGGAGGAGCTGACCGCCGAGCAGATCGCACTCGAGCGCGACGAACCGGCCGAGACCGCCGTCCTGATGAACCTCGTCCTCCCCAACGGTGCGCGACTCTACGTGGACCACGCGCATCCCGAGTACTCGTCCCCGGAGGTCACCAATCCGCTGGACGGTGTGCTGTGGGACAGGGCGGGGGACCACGTGGCCGTGACGGCGATGGAGCGCATCGCCCGGACTCCGGGATTCTCACCGGTGATCCTCTATAAGAACAACACGGACAGCAAGAGCGTCTCCTATGGTTCCCACGAGAACTACCTCGTGCCACGCAGCGTCCCGTTCTCCAAGCTCGCGGAGGCGCTGATCCCGTTCTTCGTCTCGCGCCAGGTCATCTGCGGCGCGGGGCGGGTGGGGATCGGTCCGCTCAACCAGGGTGCCGGGTACCAGCTCAGCCAGCGTGCCGATTTCTTCGAGAACGAGATCGGGCTCGAGACCACGGTGCGCCGGCCCATCATCAACACGAGGGACGAACCCCACGCGGTGGCCGAGAAATACCGCCGGCTGCACGTGATCATCGGTGACGCGAACCTCAGCGAGGTCTCCGCCTACCTGAAGCTCGGCACCACCTCGCTCGTCCTCGCCCTGATCGAGCAGGGACTCGCTCCCGCGCCGGTCCTCGCGGAACCCGTCGACGCCCTGCGGACCATCAGCCATGATCCGGGGCTGCGTGCCACCGTGAGGCTCACGGACGGCCGGGAGCTCACGGGACTCGAGTTGCAGGAGCTGTACTGCTCGGCGGTGACCGACGCGCTTCCCGCCGACGCGGACGAGCAGACCCTCGACGTCGTCGAGCGCTGGCAGACGCTGTTGACGACGCTCCGCAGGGATCCGATGGATGCCGCGCGGCAGGTCGACTGGATCGCCAAGCTGAAGGTCCTGGAGGCGTACCGGGAGCGTGACGCTCTGTCCTGGACCGACGCCCGCCTCGCGCTCGTGGACCTCCAGTACGCGGATCTCCGGCTCGATCGGGGCATCTACCAACGGCTCGCCCGGCGGAACGACGTCGACCTGCTGCTCCCTGGGCACGAGGTGCAGCGGGCTGCCGCCGAACCGCCGCGGGACACGCGCGCGTACTTCCGCGGGCGGTGCATCTCCGAGTTCCCCGCCGCGGTGGTGGGGGCCAGCTGGGACTCGCTGATCTTCGAGGTCGCGGGGGAGCGGCGGCTGCAGCGCGTCCAGACCCGCGAACCGCTGCGGGGAACGGCGCGGCTCACCGGTGAACTGTTCGACGCGGCAACCGGCGTGGAGGAGTTCCTCGCGCGATTGCTGAGCGGCCCCGAACGCCGCGTGGCACCATAGGAATCAGCACAGGAATCAGCACAGGAATCAGCACAGGGAACAACGTCCCCGCACCGGTCGGGTCACGATCACCAAGGAAAGGGCGGCCGTCATGGCGACTCAGGACCGCATGAACACCAGTGGTTCCTCCTCGGCCGAGGAGGAGCTGCCCGAACCTGGGCCCGCGGCGCCCGCAGCCGCCCAGGACTCGGGCCAGACGCAGGGTGTGGACGACCTCCTCGACGAGATCGACGGCGTGCTCGAGTCCAATGCCGAGGAGTTCGTCCGCGGCTTCGTGCAGAAGGGCGGCCAGTAGCGGATGCTCCCGGACGATGCAGCAGCAGCGGTTCCGCGGGCCGCCTCGACCTCCTTCACCGAGTACCTCGGCACCCACCACCCCGGACTGCTGCCGTCGAACCGGACGCTCGGTCCGGTGACGGGGTCGTCAGGGGCGTCGGACGCAGGGCATCTGGCGCCCCACGCCACGACGATCGTCTCCCTGACCTTCCCGGGCGGGGTGCTGATGGCGGGTGACCGCCGCGCCACCATGGGCAACGTCATCGCGAGCCGGCACATCGAGAAGGTGTTTCCCGCGGACCAGTACTCCGTCATGGGGATCGCCGGCAGCGCGGGCATCGGCCTCGACCTCACGCGCCTGTTCCAGGTGGAACTCGAGCACTACGAGAAGATCGAGGCCACCATGATGAGCCTCGACGGCAAGGCGAACCGCCTGGCCGCGATGGTCCGGCAGAACCTCCCCATGGCCATGCAGGGACTCGCCGTCGTACCCCTCTTCGCGGGATACGACACCGACCGCCACGTCGGCAGGCTCTTCTCCTTCGACGTCACGGGCGGCCGCTACGAGGAGCACGAACACCATTCGGTGGGCTCGGGCTCCGTGTTCGCCCGCGGTGCGCTGAAGAAACTCTGGAAACCGCGCCTCGACGAGGCATCCGCCGTGCGTGTCGCCGTCGAAGCCCTGTACGACGCCGCCGACGACGACTCCGCGACGGGCGGGCCGGACACCGTGCGGGCCCTGTGGCCCGTGGTCTGGGTGGTCGACGCAGCCGGTGCGCGGAGGATCCCCGAGCGGATCCTCGAGGCAGCAGCGCACTCCATCATCGACGCCCGCTCGTCCGCGGGCCGGGAGGCATAGGTCATGACGCAGCAGTTCTACGTCTCCCCGGAGCAGCTCATGAAGGACCGCGCGGACTTCGCGCGGAAGGGGATCGGCCGCGGGCGGTCGGTCGTCGTGATGAGCTGCCGCGACGGGATCGCTCTCGTGGCGGAGAATCCCTCGCCGTCGCTCCACAAGCTCGGCGAGATCTACGACCGCATCGCCTTCGCGGCCGTGGGGAAGTACAACGAGTTCGAGAGCCTGCGCCAGGCAGGCGTCCGCTACGCCGACGTACGCGGCTATTCGTACGCGCGGGAGGACGTCACCGCACGGGGGCTCGCGAGCGTGTACGCGCAGAGCCTGGGGGCGGTGTTCACCGCCGAGAGCAAGCCCTTCGAGGTGGAGCTCGTGGTCGCGGAGGTGGGGCACACCCAGGAGCGCGATCACCTGTACCGCCTCACGTTCGACGGTTCGATCGCCGACGAGACGGGCTTCGTGGTGATGGGCGGTGCGGCGGACGCCGTCATCGGGGCCCTCAGGGGCGTGTGGTCGGCCGGGCTCAGCCTCCCGGAGGGGGTGCGCGCCGCGGCCACGGCGCTCAGGAACGACGGCGTCGCAGCGCCCGCGCAGCCCACGGGTCAACCCACGGGCGGCGAGAACGGGGAGGCACCCGGCAAACCCGCACTCGATCCCTCACTCCTCGAGGTGGCCTACCTCGAGCGCGACCCCGACACCCTGCGCGGAAGCCGCAGGGCGTTCCGCCGGATCGGCGGCGCGGAACTCGAGGCCACCCTGCAGCAGCACGCCCGAGGAGCCTGATGGACCGGCGGATCTTCGGCGTCGAGACCGAGTTCGGCATCTCGTACTCGAGCCCGAACTCCCGGCCGCTCTCGCCCGAGGAGGTGGCGCGGTACCTCTTCCGCAAGGTGGTGAGCTGGGGGAGGTCCTCCAACGTCTTCCTCACGAACGGCTCCCGCCTGTACCTCGATGTCGGCTCGCACCCCGAGTACGCGACGGCCGAGTGCGACGATCTCGCCCAGTTGATCGCGCACGACCGCGCGGGTGAGCTGATCCTCGAGGACCTCGTCTCCGAGGCGCAGCGCAAGCTCGCCCACGAGGGCTACGACGGCCGGATCTACCTCTTCAAGAACAACACCGACTCCGCGGGCAACTCCTACGGGAGCCACGAGAACTACCTGATCCCGCGCAAGCTAGAGTTCGCGCGCCTCGCGGACATCCTGATCCCGTTCCTCGTGACGCGGCAATTGCTCGTCGGCGCGGGGAAGGTCCTCAAGACCCAGTCCGGGAGCATCTACGCCTTCTCACAGCGTGCCGACCACCTGTGGGAGGGCATCTCGTCCGCCACCACGCGGTCCCGACCGATCATCAACACACGGGACGAACCCCACGCGGACGCCGAGCACTACCGCCGCCTGCACGTGATCGCCGGGGATTCCACCATGTCGGAGACCACCATGCTGCTGAAGATCGGCTCCGTGGACCTGCTGCTCCGCATGGTCGAGGCGGGCGAGCTGATGCGGGACTTCCGGCTGGAGAACCCGATCAGGAGCATCCGCGAGATCTCGCACGATCTCACGGGCCGCCACCTGCTCAAGCTCGCGAACGGACGCCAGATGACCGCGCTGGAGATGCAGCAGGAGTACCTGGCGCGGGTGACCACGTTCGTCGAGCAGCACGGCGCGCACAACGCGCACGTCCCGGCCGTCCTCGACCTCTGGCAGCGCGTCCTCGACGCCGTCGAGACCGGGGACACCAGCGGGGTGGACACCGAGGTGGACTGGGCGATCAAGAAGAAGCTGATCGACCGCTACCTCGCCCGCTCCGGCGAGGGACTCGATTCGGCGAAGGCCGCGCAGCTCGATCTCACCTACCACGACATCTCCCGCTCGCGCGGCCTCTTCTTCCTCCTCCAGTCGCGCGGCGTGGCCGCGCGCGTGGTGGACGACACCGCCATCAAGGAGGCCGTGGACACTCCGCCGTCCACCACCCGGGCGAGGCTCCGCGGAGAATTCGTGCGACGGGCCAAGGAGGCGAACCGCGACTACACGGTGGACTGGGTGCACCTGAAGCTCAACGATCGTGCGCAGCAGACCATCCTCTGCAAGGACCCCTTCACCTCGGTCGACGAGCGGGTCGAGGCGCTCCTGCAGCAGTTGTGATGTCCGCGTGACGACGGCGGCGGGCGCGCCGGGAGCCACGTTCCGCGCCCGAGCCGGGGAAAAGGGCGCGAGCAGGCAGGAGAAATGGCGGGGCCGGAGCCGTTAGGGTTGTCAGGGCCCTTCGTTCCGCGGGCAGACAGACCTGGACACCGATTCGAAAGTGGTTCCGTGCGAAAGATACTTGCATTCCTCCTGCCGCTCACGCTGCTCCTGACCGCCTGTGGTGGCGGCGACGAGGAGGCACCCTCGCTCCGGTCCGCCGGTGCGGTCGAGATCCTCGAGAGCGTCACCGTGGAAGGCGGCTCCGATGAGGAGGCACCGACCGTGGAGTTCGCGTCGCCGCTCGACATCACGGGTGTGGCCGCGCGCACCGTCTCCGCGGGTGACGGCAGCACCATCGAGGCCGGCCAGCAGATCCGCTATCAGCTCGTCTCGCTGAATGCGGAGGACGGCGAGGTGCTCGGTGACACGTACAGTCAGGGCGAGCCGCAGGTCCTTCCGGTCGACGACATGCTGCGTGAACAGGACGCCGAGCTGTACGACGTGCTGGTCGGCACGACCGTCGGCTCGCAAGTGGCGTACACCCGCCCGTCACCCGAGCCGGTCGAGGGTCAGACGCCACTGCCCGAGCAGCTGATCGTGCTCAGGGTCATCTCCGCGGAACAGGCTCCGGAGCCGCTGCCCGAGCCGGAGGTGCTTGCACCCGAGGAGGTGCAGCGTCTCGACAGCGAGGGCCAGCTGCCCACCATCACCTTCGGGGAGGGCGGCGCACCCGAGGTGAGCATCCCGGAGAACGACCCGTCCGAGGATCTCGTGGTGAAGGTGCTGAAGGAGGGTGACGGCGAGGTCGTCGCCGAGACGGACAGCATCACCGCGAACTACAGCGGCTGGACCTACGCCGACGGCGAGCAGTTCGATTCCAGCTACGATCGCGGGGAGCCCGCAACGTTCCCGCTCACCGGCGTGATCACCGGCTGGACCCGCGGTCTCGCCGGTCAGAAGGTCGGCTCACAGGTGATGCTCGTGATCCCGGCGCCCTGGGCCTACGGGGACCCGGCACCGGAGGGGCGCCCGTCCGGCACGCTCGTGTTCTTCGTCGAGATCACCGCGAAGGCCACCGCCGAGTAGCACCACTCCACACATCCGCCTGACAGGTCCGGTCCGTCCGGGCCGATCAGCCACCCACCGAGTGCAAGGAGCACATCATGTCCTTCGGACAGCGCACGTTCGACCGTGAAAAGCCTGAGATCGAGTTCCCCGCCCACGACGTCCCGACGGAGCTCGTGATCGAGGACCTCATCGTCGGGACCGGCGACGAGGCGACGGCCGGGAAGACCGTCTCCACCCACTACGTGGGTGTGGCGTTCTCCACCGGCGAGGAGTTCGACGCCTCCTGGAACCGCGGCACGCCGCTGGACTTCAAGGTTGGTGTCGGGCAGGTCATCCAGGGGTGGGACCAGGGGCTGCTCGGTATGAAGGTGGGCGGCCGGCGCCGCCTCGAGATCCCCTCGCAGCTCGCCTACGGTGCGTCCGGTGCCGGATCCGCGATCGGCCCCAACGAGTCCCTCATCTTCGTGGTGGACCTGCTCGGGGTCCGCTGACCTCTCGACAGGAATCACGGGCCTACCGCCAGGTACCGCCCGTCAGCACGAGGAGGGACGCCGGCAGCGATCGTTGCCGGCGTCCCTCCATCCGTTGCCGTGAAGGTAGGGTTTTCAGCGTGTCCGCAAAACGTACCGAACGCCTCCTCACCCTCGTGATCATGCTTCTGTCGAGCCGGCGCGGCTACACCAAGGAGGAGTTGTTCGAGGAGATCGACCTCTACCGTGAGGCCACGTCGGTGGCGGCCCGGGAGAAGCTGTTCGACCGCGACAAGGCGGCTCTGCGCGAGCAGGGGATCCCGCTCGAGTCCTTCAGCGAGGACACCCTGTTCGACAACGACAACACGGTGCAGCGCTACAGGATCGACGCCGAGGACTACCGGCTCGGCGGCGTGACGTTCACGCAGGAGGAGTACGCGGTCCTCAACCTCGCCGCCGGCGCCTGGGAGCAGGGCTCGCTCGACTCCGCCGCATCGAGGGCCCTGCGGAAGCTGAGCTCGCGCAGCACGGACGACACCCTGCAGCTCACCCCGCTGATCCAGCCCCGCATCACCACGGACGCCCCGTACTGGGACATCGTGTGGCAGGCGCTCACCACCCGCACCCCGCTGAGGTTCTCCTACCGCGCGGCCAGTACCGGGCGCGAGGAGGTGCGGACCGTGCATCCCTGGGGCATGGGCGCGCGCTTCGGCCACTGGTACGTCGTCGGCTTCGACACCATGCGCGGGGCCGAGCGGTTCTTCCGGCTCTCCCGGATGACCTCCGAGCCCGTCCTGCTCACCGGATCCTTCGAGGTCCCGGCGACCTTCGACATGAACCGCACGCTCTCCTCCCTGGGCCGCAGCGAACCGGACCGCACCGCCGTCGTCGCCGTACGCCCGGGCTCCTGTCAGGTGCTCCGCGTGCGGAAGGACACCGAAGTGCTGCAGACGGGGGAGGAATGGGACACGCTCCGCGTCCCCTACGCGACCTCGAGCCCCATGGCCGCGACGATCGCCGGCCTCGGCACGAACGCCCAGGTGCAGGAACCGGCCGACCTCGTGGCCGACGTCGCGCGTCTGCTCGACCGCGCCCACGACGCCGCCGTGGCCGCTCCGCGCGACTTCGACTTCACGGGCGCCGCGCGCACCACACCCCGCCGGAAGACCTCCTCGCAGGACCACCTGCTCCGGCTGCTCGACCTCGTGCCCTACCTGCTCGCCCATCCCGGCGCGGAGGTCGGTGACACCGCGCGGCGGTTCGACGTCTCGGAGGCCCAGCTCACCAAGGACCTCGACCTCCTCTTCGTCAGCGGTCCGCGGCACTACCCGGACGGTCTCATGGACGTCAACATCGAGGACGGCTGTATCTATCTCACGAACGCGAGGGACCTCGCCCAGCCCATCAAGCTGAGCATGGACGAGGCGTGCTCCCTGATCGTCGGGCTGCAGGCCCTGCGCGAACTGCCGGGCATGAGGAACAACGAGGCGATCGTCAGCGCGCAGACGAAGCTCACCGCGGCGGCCGGGGATGCCGCGCGCATCGGTTCTGCCGTCGCCACCAAGCTGACGGAGGACGATCTCGACCCCACCCTCGAGGTGCTGCAGGCCGCGCTCCAGTCCGGCGTCCGGGTGCAGGTCGACTACTTCGTGCCCACGCGCGACGAGATCACGCAGCGGGTCCTCGAGCCGGTGCGCATCTTCCTCCATCAGGACACGTGGTACCTGGAGGCCTGGAGCGTCGAGTCCGAGGGCCTGCGCAACTTCCGCCTGGACCGGATCCAGCGGGCCGCGCTGACGGACGAGCCCGCGACGGCCACGGCGGACACCGAGGCGATCGCCCGCGGCCGGAAGGCGACGCCCTACCGCTCCGGGGAGAGCGATCACGCGGTCACCCTGCTGCTGGAGCCGAGGGCTCGCTGGATCGCCGACCAATACAACGCGGAGGCGGTGCAGGAGCTCGAGGGCGACCGGCTGGCGGCGCGGTTGAGGGTGGCGTCGAGCGCATGGATCCCGGGCCTCGTCGCCGGCTTCGGCGGCGCTGCGGCCGTACTCGAGCCCGAGGAGCTCCGTGAGGAGACGCTGAGGTGGCTCGCCGCTGCCCGTTCGCACCAGTCGCTCACTTAGACTGACCCCATGCTCTGGTGGATGTGGATCGTTCTGTGGGTGGCGCTCGTGGCCGTCAGCGCCATCTTCCTGGTGGTCGTCGGGTTCCGCGTCTTCCGGCGCGGAATGCGAACTCTGGGTGAATTCGGGGAGGCCATGGATCGACTCGGCGTCGACGTGGGGCGCGCCGGGGAGGGCGGACTGGACGGGCTCCCGCACAGTCAGGGTGTCCCCGGGATCCCCGTCCCGGCCGTGTTCTCGGCGCCCGAGGACGTGCGCGTGGCATCCGATCTGGCGAAGACCCGGCGACAGGCCGACCGCCGCGAGCGTCGCGTGGCGAAGCGGTCGGACCGCGGGCAGCCCCAGCTCCTGCAGGACATGCCACACCTGTGACCTAAACTTGGGGACGGGATCTAGGAGAGGAATACGCCATGAGGCTCGAAGGCTGGCACATCGTCATCATCATCGTTCTCGCGATCGTTCTGTTCGGGGCGCCGAAGCTGCCCGGACTGGCTCGCAGCGTGGGACAGTCCCTGCGGATCTTCAAGTCCGAGGTGAAGCAGATGAAGGACGAGAACAACGCGCCCGACGACGGCACGGGTCCGGTCGAGGGGCGAGTCGTATCCACTCCTGCCCCGCAGACCTACACGCCGACGTACCAGGCGCCCGTGCAGCCGGAGCACCACCAGCAGTCGGCCCAGCACCACGCCGGTGACGTCCCCTCACAGGGAACCGGCCACGGAGCCACGCAGGCGGGGCCGGCACATCCGAGCGGCACCTCGAACACCAACCCGTAGCACTCCCGGTGTCCCCCGAGAAAGCGCCGAGGCGCGGTAGGAAGGCCAATCCCGAGGGCAAGATGGCCCTCAAGGAGCACCTCCGGGAAGCCCGCAACCGGTTGTTCAAGTCGGCGATCGCGGTCATCATCGCCACGGTGATCGGGTTCTTCGTGTACGACCCGGTGCTCCGGGCACTCGCGGCCCCCATCATCGCCATCAACGAGCAGGAGGGGCGCTCGGCGTCCCTGAACTTCGACAGCGCCGCGTCCCCCTTCGACCTCCTGATCCAGGTCTCCGTGTTCCTGGGACTGATCATCTCCAGTCCCGTCTGGCTCTACCAGTTGTGGGCCTTCATCACGCCCGGGCTCAAGCGCAAGGAGCGGAGGATCGCCCTCGCGTTCATCGCCGTGGCGGTGCCGCTCTTCCTCGCCGGGATCGGTCTCGCATGGTTGATCCTGCCCAACGCCGTGCGCGTGCTCACGGAGTTCACGCCCGAGGACTTCTCGAACTTCATCGGCGTCTCGGTCTACTTCACCTTCGTGCTGCGCCTGCTGCTCGCCTTCGGGATCGCGTTCATCCTGCCGGTGGTCCTCGTGGGGCTCAACATGGTGGGTATCGTCTCCGGACGCCAGATCCTGAAGGCCTGGCGCATCACCGTCTTCCTCGTCTGCCTGTTCGCCGCGATGGCCGCGCCCGGCGGCGACGTCCTCAGCATGTTCTACCTCGCCGTCCCGCTGCTCCTGCTGTTCTTCGTGGCCATCGGGCTGTGCCTGCTCAACGACAAGCGCCGCGCCCGCCGCAACGCCGCTCGCGAGGCGGACATCGAGGCGTCCGCCGATTCCGCGTCGTCGCTGGACGCGCTCTAGCACCCGGAGAGGTCCTCCGGCCCCGCCGCACCCCGTGTGCCGGTGTCTGCCGCACGGTCTAGGGTGGAAAGATGAGTACCCCCGCGGAGAGATACGCCGCTGCGAAGGCCCGTACGGAGCACTCACGGACCCAGCTGTCGCGGTTCGAGCGGACGCTGGACTTCGAGCTCGATCCGTTCCAGCGCGAGGCCTGCACCGCCCTGGAGGCCGGACGGGGCGTGCTGGTCGCGGCTCCCACGGGCGCCGGCAAGACGGTGGTGGGGGAGTTCGCGGTCTTCATGGCCCTGCAGAGCGGCCTCAAGGCCTTCTACACCACCCCGATCAAGGCTCTCAGCAACCAGAAGTACTCCGAGCTCGCGGCCGTCCACGGCAGCGACCGCGTGGGGCTGCTCACGGGCGACACCAGCATCAACGGGGACGCGGACGTGATCGTGATGACCACGGAGGTCCTCAGGAACATGCTGTACGCGAACTCGGAGGCGCTGGACAACCTCGGGTACGTGGTGATGGACGAGGTGCACTACCTCGCCGACCGGTTCCGCGGCGCCGTCTGGGAGGAAGTCATCATCCATCTCCCCACGGAGGTGAAACTCATCTCCCTGAGCGCCACCGTCTCCAACGCGGAGGAATTCGGTGCCTGGCTGGACACCGTCCGCGGGGACACCGACGTCGTCGTGTCGGAGCACCGCCCCGTTCCGCTCTGGCAGCACGTCATGGTGGGGAAATCCATGATCGACCTCTTCGCCGGTGACGTCGCCTTCGACGAGGCGGCTCCCGCGGGCGCCGCCGCGGGGGCGAAGGACCAGTACGACGTCAACCCCGAGCTCCTCGAGCTCGCGAGCAACGAGATTCGCCTGAACCAGCGTGCCGGGTGGAGCGGGGGCGGTCGGAAGGGGCGGTCCCGCCCGGGGCGCGGCGGTCCGCAGCAGATGAGCGTGGTCCGGCGGGCCACCCGGCCTCAGGTCATCGAGGTCCTCGACCGCGCCGACCTGCTCCCGGCCATCACGTTCATCTTCTCGCGCGCGGGCTGCGAGGCCGCGGTGACGCAGTGCCTGCATGCGGGGCTGTGGCTCACCACCGAGGACGAGCGGGACGAGATCGCCGAGACGATCGACGCCGCCACGACGGACATCCCGCGGGACGACCTCGAGATCCTCGGCTTCTGGACGTGGCGCGAGGGCCTGATCCGCGGCTTCACCGCGCATCACGCGGGAATGCTCCCGACCTTCAAGGAGATCGTCGAGCGCCTCTTCGCCGCCGGTCTCGTCAAGGCGGTCTTCGCGACCGAGACGCTCGCGCTCGGCGTCAACATGCCTGCGCGGACCGTGGTCCTCGAGAAGCTCGACAAGTTCAACGGCGAGGCCCACGTCAACGTCACGGCGGGCGAGTACACGCAGCTCACCGGCCGCGCCGGCCGTCGCGGGATCGACGTCGAGGGGCACGCCGTCGTCCTGTGGCAGCCCGGCACGGATCCCGGGGCCGTGGCAGGCCTCGCGTCCCGCCGCACGTACCCGCTCAACTCAAGCTTCCGCCCCACGTACAACATGAGCATCAACCTCGTGGCGCAGTTCGGCCGCGAGCGGTCGCGGCAGATTCTCGAGACGTCCTTCGCCCAATTCCAGGCCGACCGGTCGGTGGTCGGCCTCGCGAAGCAGGTCAGGAGCCGCGAGGAGTCCCTGAAGGGGTACGAGGCGTCGATGACCTGCCACCTCGGTGACTTCCGCGAGTACTCGAAGCTGCGGCGGGAGCTGTCCGACCTCGAGACGGCGGCCTCGCGTGACAGGTCGCGCACCCTGCGGTCCGCCGCCGAGTCCTCGCTCGAGTCCCTGCGCCCGGGCGACGTCATCGATGTGCCGGGTGGCAGGAGTCAGGGCTACGCGGTGGTCCTCGACGCGGACTCGTCGCGCGAACCCCGCCCCACCGTGCTCACGCTCGAGACGCAGATCCGCCGGGTCGGGGTCCAGGACCTCGACGGGCCCGTGGAGGTGCTCTCCCGCATCCGGATCCCCAAGCACTTCAGCGCGCGCAGTCCGAAGGACCGCCGGGACCTCACCTCCTCGCTCCGCAACGCCCTGCACGAGAAGCGGCCGCCCCGCCGCGGGGCCGACCGCGTGGCCGCCGGGCACTCGGCGTCCGCCGCTGCGGAGGAGCGCGCCATCACCGAGCTGCGCCGCCGGCTGAGGGCCCACCCCTGCCACGGCTGCAGCGAGCGTGAGCAGCACGCACGCTGGGCCGAACGCTGGTGGAAGCTGCGGCGGGAGACCGACGTGCTCGCCGGCCAGATCCGCGGCAGGACCAACACCATCGCGAAGACGTTCGACCGCGTGTCCGACGTCCTCGGCCACTACGGCTACCTCCAGTCCGACGACGGCACCGTGTCCGTGAGCGCCTCGGGCCAGAAATTGCGGCGCATCTACGGCGAGAAGGACCTCCTGATCGCCCTCTGCATCGAGGAGGGTGCCTTCAGCGACCTCGACGCCGCCGAGCTGGCCGCCCTGACCACGGTGCTCGTCTACCAGGCCAAGCGCGAGGAGCGGGGCGTGCGTCCCGTGATGCCGAGCGTCGCGCTCGAGAGCTCGGTCGAGATCATCATCCGTGAATGGTCGCGGCTCAACGACGTCGAGGAGCAGCACCGACTGCCTGTGACGGGGGAACCCGAACTCTCGCTGGTCTGGCCCATGTTCAAGTGGGCGCAGGGCAGGTCGCTGCAGGCCGCACTCAGCGGCACCGAACTCGCTGCCGGCGACTTCGTCCGCTGGTCCAAGCAGGTCATCGATCTCCTGGACCAGATGGCGAAGGTACCGGACCTCCCCGGCCACCTGAACCAGACGTGCCGGCGGGCCATCGGACTGGTGCGGCGCGGCGTGGTGGCATACTCGAACATCAGTGAGTAGCGCCCCTTCTTCCAGGAAGTTCCCCGTCATCTCCACACCCACGCCCGAACCCCGCCAGCCCGTCCTCTACCGCAACGGCTCCGTGTACAGCCCGGCCGATCCCTTCGCGACGGCGATGCTCGTCGACGGCGGAACGGTCGCCTGGGTGGGCACCGAGCATGCGGCCACGAACCTCGAGGGTCCCGGTGTGCGGACCGTCGACCTCGACGGAGCGCTGATCGCGCCCGGCTTCGTCGACGCGCACGCTCACGTCACCGAGACGGGCATCGCGCTCGGCTCCGTGGACCTGACGGCGTGCCGATCGCTCACGGAACTGCTCGACGCCGTCGCGGCGGCTGCGGCGTCGGGGGCCACGACCGTGCTGGGGCACGGCTGGGACGAGTCCCGGTGGCCCGAGAAGCGGGTTCCCACGGCGGGGGAGCTGGACCGGGCAGGTGCCGGCGCCCTCGTGTACCTCGTCCGGGCCGACATCCACTCCGCCGTGGTGTCCGGCTCCCTCGCCGACGCCCTCGGCCTGGCGTCCGTGGACGGCTGGTCCGACGGTTTCGTGGTCCGTGCCGCCCACGAGGCGGCGCGTCGGGCCACCCGCAGCCTCACGACCGATCAGCGCCGGACCTATCAGCAGGCGGCGCTGCTCCACGCGGCGTCCCGCGGCTACGTCGCCGTGACGGAGATGGCCGCGCCGCACATCGCCCCACCCGAGGACCTCGAGACCCTTCTGACCATCGACGGTCCGCTCCGCGATCTGCCGCTGCCCGAGGTCATTCCGTACTGGGGAGCAGCCGTCGCCGATCCGCAGGCCGCGGAGCAGGAGATGCGTCGGTTCGGGGGACGCCTGGCAGGTCTGGCGGGTGACCTGAACGTCGACGGCTCCATCGGGTCGCGGACGGCCGCCCTGCGCGAGGCGTACACCGATGCGCCCGGATCCACGGGCGCGCTGTACCTCGACGAGGACCAGGTGACCGCTCATCTGCTGGCGACGACGTCCAGGGGTATCCAGGCAGGCTTCCACGTGATCGGGGACGCCGGCCTCGATGTGATCCTCCGCGGCCTGGAACGCACCGCGGGGGAGCTCGGCGAGGACGAGGTGCGGCGCGCACGCCATCGGCTCGAGCACGTGGAACTCGCGGACGACGACGCCGTAGCCGCCCTCGTGCGCTTCGGTGTGTCCGTCAGCGGCCAGCCCGTGTTCGATGCGCTGTGGGGTCAGGAGGGCGGCCTGTACGAGCAGCGGCTCGGTGACAGGCGCCTCGGTATGAACCGCTGGGCGTCGCTGCTCTCCGCCGGGGTGCTCGTGGCGCTCGGATCCGACAGCCCTGTGACGCCGATGGACCCCTGGGCCTCGGTGCGTGCCTGCCTGCAGCACAGCGACCCCGCGGAGAACATCTCCGCCCGCGCAGCCTTCATCGCGCACACCCGGGCCGGGTGGCGGCTCGCGGGGCGGTCACCCGCGATGGGTCAGCTCGCTCCCGGGACACCCGCATCTTTCGCCGTGTGGACGGTCGACGAACTGATGGTCCAGACACCGGACAACCGGGTGCAGGCCTGGAGTACCGACCCGCGCGCCGGAACGCCGCTACTGCCCGCGCTCGACACGGAGAATGCCCCGCAGTGCCTGGAGACGGTCCACGACGGTCATCGCCTCCATGTGGCCGACGGCTTCGACGGAGCATGACGAGCGTGGCGGACGCCCCGGAATTCTCCTGCCCGCCGACACCCTCCTGACCTGCACGAAGAAGCGTCGTCCCACGTCAGGAGACTGTTGACACCTCCTTCTCAGCCCGTAAGCTTTCGTCCTACGGGTTAGAGGAACTCCGGATGGAGAAACCTGGCTGGTCTCTTCGAGCGCAATGCATCGGCCTTCAAGGGCGCGTGTTACCTCATGCGGAGCCAGCACTCTCAAGGGCAGGTCCACGCGTCGGTAGAGAACGGCGTCCGCAGAAGTGCTGATGCCGGTACGAAGACGCGTGGACCTGCCCGAGCGCCGCACGGCTCATCGCCGACCCTGCCTCACGGACCGCCGCGCATCGGCCGGCGGGTGCCGCCCCGCCTATACTTGCTCACTGGCCCCGAGACCGGCGCCGTTCCCTTCGCGTACCCGACGGAAAGGCCCCTGCGTGCGAGTCGTCACGATCATCCCCACCTACAACGAGATCGAGTCGCTGCCGATCACGCTCGCGCGACTGCGTGCGGCCGTGCCCTCCTCCGACGTCCTGATCGTCGACGACAACAGCCCCGACGGCACGGGCGATCTCGCCGACCGTGCCGCTGCCGCCGACGACCAGGTGCACGTGCTGCACCGCACGGGCAAGGCAGGGCTCGGAGCCGCCTACATCGCCGGGTTCCGGTGGGGTCTGGAGCGCGACTACGACGTGCTCGTCGAGATGGATGCGGACGGGTCCCACAGGCCCGAGCAGCTGCAGAGCCTGCTCGATGCCGTGGACCGCGCCGATCTGGTGATCGGGAGCCGCTGGGTCCCCGGGGGCAGCGTGGTCAACTGGCCGGCGCACCGCAAGCTCCTCTCACGAGCCGGAAGTACCTACTCGCGGCTCATGCTGGGACTTCCCGTCCGGGACATCACCGCCGGGTTCCGAGCCTTCCGGCGCTCCACCCTGGAGACACTCGACCTCTCGGCCGTCGAGTCGGTCGGTTACGGCTTCCAGGTTGACATGACGTTCCGCGTGGCAAGGCTCGGTCTGACCATCGTCGAGGTACCCATCACCTTCGTGGAGCGGGAACTCGGCGCGTCCAAGATGAGCGGGAACATCGTCTTCGAGGCCATCGCCAACGTGACGCGGTGGGGGCTCGCGGCCCGCTGGAACACGATCACCGGCCGACGTTGACCCCCGCCGGCTTCGTTCCCGCGGGGGGACTGCGGACTCACGGCATCAGGGCCGGCACAGAAGTGCCGGACATGCGAGAAGGCACCCGCCGCGGCGGGTGCCTTCGTCGTCGTGCTGGATCCGAACCGGATCAGGCGGAGCGGCGCTCTCCACGGCGCTCGCGCAGGATGGTCAGGCGATCCTGCAGGATCTGCTCGAGTTCCTCGACCGAGCGACGCTCGAGGAGCATGTCCCAGTGCGTACGCACGGGCTTGTCGTTCGACGTATCCGGCTTCTCGCCGTTGACGAGCAGCGCTTCCTTGCCGGTCTTCGACACCCAGGTCGCCGGGATGTCGGCCTCGGACGAGAACGTCACGAACACGCGCTCACCGTCCTCGCAGCGGTATTCCACGCGCTGCCGGGGAGCAGGCTCGACGCCGGACTCCGTTTCCATGGACTGCGCTCCGAGGCGCATGCCGCGCAGGCTGCGATCGCTCATGTGTGTTCTCCTAGTCACCGTGGCCCCGACTACCGGGACCGTTACTGCTTCCGCCCGTGGGCGGGCGGTCAGCCCGTCCGTACTGCACAACACCGCGCCCGGCGCGCATGTTCCTGCGTTGAGCGGGTAAACAGCTAAGTATACAGACGTGGGGTGGACGGCGGCGCGGGCCCGCCTAACGCCTGGCCAGTACCTGCACCGTGAAGCGGGCCTGGACCACGAGGTCCGCGGTCTGCGCGTCGTCCTGCTCGCTCGCCCCGTGCAGGTGGTGTGCGGCGGGTCCCATCAGGAGCGCGGAGCGGGCCAGCGACCCGGGCAACACCATCTCGTAGTCGAGGTCCTCGCGCCCCGCCTCCGTGAGCAGGCCGTCGAACGCGGCGACGACGTCGTCGGCCTTCTGCGGGGGCACGTTCAGCAGCGGCCCGACATCCTGGAGCCCGTCCAGGTGGCCGGGACGCGGTGTGACCACCACGGCGCGGCCGGCGTCCGAGAGGACGCGCGCGAACTCCCCGGGGTTGCGCGGCGCGAACACGTTGAGCAGCACGTCCACCGATCGGTCGGCGATCGGCAGGGGCCGCCACAGGTCCCAGAGCAGGCTGACGCCGGTCGGCAGTCGACGGGCCGCGCGGCGGAGGGCGGCCTTCGAGACGTCGAGCGCCACGGGGAAGACCTCCGTTTCCTTCAAGGTCAGGGCCTCGAGGTAGTAACCCGTGCCCGCTCCGGCGTCCAGCGCCACGGCGGGGCGGTGCACGGAGGCAGCGGCGTCGACGATCCGCTCGCGGAGTGGGCCGTAGGAGCCATGGCCCAGGAACTGCTCCCGGGCCTCGACCATCTCGGGGCCGTCGCCGCTGAAGGGGGAGCCCTTCCCGGTCATGAGGTTGATGTACCCCTGCCGTGCCGCATCGAACCGGTGGCCGTCGGCGCAGGCGAGGGCGCGGTCGAGGCGCAGCAGGCCCTGCCCGCAGACGGGACACAGGAGGAGTCCGAGGGGGAGGGCGGGCATCCTTCCATCCTACGAAAGACGACGGGCGGTAACCGTTGACTCAGGCCACTGTTTCCGGTTCAGTCAGGAGGGTGAAATCGAATCAGCTCGAACTCCTGACCACCACGGGTGCGCCCACCATCCACCCGGACGGCACGCGCGTCGTCGTCGCGGCCACGCGTCCCGACTTCCGGGCCGACGCCTACGTCGGCCAGCTCTGGGAGCTGACGCTCGACGGCGGCCGGCGGCGGCTGACGCGGGGCTTCCGCGACACGGCCCCCCAGTACACGCCCGACGGCGGACTCCTGCTGTTCCTGCGGGCAGCACCGGGCGGGAAGCCCCAGCTGTTCGCGCTCCGCGCCGGCGGCGGGGAGCCCGTCCAGGTCACCGACCAGCCGCTCGGCATCACCGGCTTCGACATCTCGCCGGACTCCCGGACCGTGGCCTTCTCCGCCCGGGTGCCCGAGCACGGACGGTACGGGACGCTCGACGGCGTCACGGCCGGGCTCGAGGATCCCCGGCTCGTCACCGTCAACAAGTACCGGATGAACGGCCTGGGGTACACGGCCGACAAGCGCTCCCACCTGTTCACGGTGGACCTGCCGGACGTGGACGCCGAGCCGCACTACGAGGCCGTGGGACGACTGAAGCAGGAGACAGACGCCACCACCGACGCCACCGGTGCGGACCCGGCCACGGGCGCAGTGCCCGCCGCCACGCAGCTCACCTCGGCCGATGCCGACCATCTCGACCCGGTGTTCTCCGCGGACGGTACGCGGATCCTGTTCACGGCGTCGCTCACGCCCGACGCCGACGACGTGCTGGCATCGGACATCCACTCCATCGCGCTCGACGGCAGCGACCTCACGGCCTCCACCGTGGGGAAGGGCAGCACGCGCCTCGGTTGCAGTGCGCCGCAGCCCAGCGCGGACGGTGCATGGCTCTTCTTCCTCGCCAACGACCTCTCCCCGTCGGGCCTCGATTTCGTGGCCCGCAACACGGCCCTGTACGTTGCTCCGACCGGGGATCCGACGGACCTCCGGCGCCTCACGGATCCGGAGACGGTCGATCTCGGCGACGTGCAGGAGATCGTGACCGACGGCCCGGACTCCGTCCTCGTCGTCAACCGCTCCCGCGGCGCGGGCGAACTGCTGCGCGTCACGGCGTCGGGCGGGATCGAGGTCCTCGTCTCGGGCCCCACGGTCGTGACGGCCGCGGCGACGGCGCAGGGCGTCGTCGTTGCCTCCTACACCGACCCGTCCACCTCGGGCGACGTCGCGGTGGTGGACAGCGGCGCCCTGCGTCCGCTCACGGACTTCTCCTCCCGGCTGCGCTCGGAGACGCGCATCGCCGAGCCGGAGGAGCGTACCTACGCCGCACCCGACGGCACACAGGTGCACGGCTGGGTGGTGCAGCCCGAGGGGGACGGCCCCCATCCGGTCCTGCTGGTGATCCACGGCGGCCCGTTCGCGCAGTACGGCTGGGGCTACTTCGACGAGGCACAGGTGTACGCCGCAGCCGGGTACGCCGTGCTCCTGTGCAACCCACGCGGGGCGGCCGGCTACGGGCAGGAGCACGGCAGGGTGATCAAGGAGGCCATGGGCACCGTGGACCTCGACGACGTCCTGGCCTTCCTCGACGGCGCGCTCGCGGAGTACGGCACCATGGACCGGGAGCGGCTCGGGGTGATGGGCGGATCCTACGGCGGCTACCTGACGGCGTGGACCATCGCCCACGACCACCGTTTCCAGGCGGCCATCGTGGAGCGCGGTTACCTCGACCCGCCGTCGTTCGTGGGTTCCTCGGACATCGGCTGGTTCTTCTCGGAGCAGTACACCGGGACGGACCCCGCGCAGATCGCGGCACAGAACCCCTTCGCGAAGATCGGGAGCGTGCGGACGCCGGCGTTCGTCATCCACTCCGAGGAGGATCTGCGCTGCCCGATCGAGCAGGCGCAGCGCTACTACACGGCGCTGCGGAAGCAGGGCGTCGAGACGGAGCTGCTGATCTTCCCGGGGGAGACGCACGAGCTCTCGCGGAGCGGCTCGCCCTGGCACCGCCGTCAGCGGTTCGAGCACATCCTGCGGTGGTGGTCGAAGTACCTGCCCACCGCGGCGAACCCTGCGGCGGATTCTGCCGTGGATTCTGCCGTGGATTCTGCTGAGGACGGCGTCCGGACCGGCGGCTGATCCGCCCGATGCCCTGTCCGCCGGTCCCCGGCGGAGCCTCGGTCAGAAGCCGAGGCTCCGGCGGGCATCCGCGACCGTCGGCTGGCTCCAGCGATGGTGTTCACGGTCGGAGCTGAGCGAGCGCAGTTCGGCCCGGTCGAGGTACAGCACGCCGTCGAGGTGATCCGTCTCGTGCTGGACGATGCGCGCCGCCCAGCCCTCGAGGACGTCGTCGACCACCGCGCCGTCGGGCCGGGTGTAGGTCAGGGCGACGCTGCGGTGGCGCCCCACCACCGCCTGGTAGCCCGGGACGGAGAGGCAACCCTCGTAGAACACCTCGAGAGAGCCGTTCTCCGGCCGGTAGGCCGGGTTGATGACGGCGGTGAACGGCAGGGGCGAGCGCGAGCGGGCCACGGCAGCCTCGGGGTCCGGCGATCCGGCGTCCTCGAGCACGGCGATACGGAGGGGGATGCCGATCTGGGGTGCCGCGAGGCCGACGCCGGGTGCCTCGTGCATCACACGCCGCATGGTCTCGATGAGACGCCGCAGGGTCGCGTCGTCGAGCTGCCCGTCGAACGGCTGCGCGCAGGCCCTGAGCACGGGATGTCCGGCGGTCACGATGGGCGGCAGATCGTCTGCGAGCACGAGGTCGACCAGGTCGGCGAGGGCCGTCACGGCGATCCCGCGGCGTCAATGGGGGAGTGGGCGCTCATCCACCCACCCTCGCACATGCGGACAGGAACGGGCAGGGCCCTTCTTGTCCGCCACGGCGTGACGACGGAGAATCGAACGGGTCGCCGACGGAGGACCTGGGAATCACGAGGGAGCGGTAACGCCGCCGAGGAACGGACGTGCCATGACTGACATCACCGCAGACACCACGGCAGGAACCACGGCAGACATCAGCGGTACCGGCCGGCCACAGCGGGTGGCAGCCGACAGTCACGACCTGATCAGGGTCCAGGGCGCCCGTGAGAACAACCTCAGGGACGTCACGATCGAGATCCCGAAGCGGCGGCTCACGGTGTTCACCGGGGTCTCCGGCTCGGGCAAGAGCTCCCTCGTCTTCGACACGATCGCTGCCGAGTCCCAGCGCATGATCAACGAGACCTACAGCGCGTTCCTGCAGGGGTTCATGCCGCCCCTCGCCCGTCCGGAGGTGGACCTACTGGAGGGGCTGACCACTGCGATCATCGTCGACCAGGAGCGTATGGGGGCCAATCCCCGCTCCACCGTCGGCACCGCCACCGATGTCAACGCGATGCTCCGGATCGTCTTCTCCAGGCTCGGGCAGCCGCACATCGGCTCACCGCAGGCGTTCTCGTTCAACGTCGCCTCGATCAGCGGGGCCGGCGCGGTCACGATCGAGCGGGGTGGCACCACCGTCAAGGAGCGCCGGAGCTTCACGGTCACCGGCGGCATGTGCCCGAGGTGCGAGGGCATGGGCAAGGTGACGGACATCGACCTCACCCAGCTCTACGACGACTCGAAGACCCTCAACGAGGGGGCGCTGACCATCCCGGGCTACAGCATGGAGGGGTGGTACGGGCGGATCTACAGCGGTACCGGCTTCTTCAGCCCTGACACACCCATCCGGGACTTCACGGCGCAGGAGCTGAAGGACCTCCTCTACAAGGAGCCGACGAAGATCAAGGTCGACGGCATCAACATCACCTACGAGGGCCTGGTGCCGAAGATGCAGAAGTCGATGCTGTCGAAGGACCGCGAGGCCATGCAGCCGCACATCCGGGCCTTCGTGGACCGCGCCGTGACCTTCACGGCGTGCCCCGAGTGCGAGGGGACCCGGCTCAGCGAGGCCGCGCGCTCCTCGAGGATCGACGGCGTCAGCATCGCCGATGCATGCCGGATGCAGATCAGCGACCTCGCCGTCTGGGTCCGCTCGCTCGCGGAGCCGTCGGTCGCGCCGCTGCTGAAGGCCCTGGGGGAGACGCTCGACTCGTTCGTCGACATCGGGCTCGGGTACCTCAGCCTCGACCGTCCCTCCGGCACGCTCTCCGGCGGTGAGTCGCAGCGGACCAAGATGATCCGCCACCTCGGGTCCTCGCTCACCGACGTCACGTACGTCTTCGACGAACCCACCATCGGTCTCCATCCCCACGACATCCAGCGCATGAACGAACTCCTCGTGCAACTCCGGGACAAGGGCAACACCGTCCTCGTCGTGGAGCACAAGCCGGAGATCATCGCGATCGCCGATCACGTCGTCGACCTCGGACCGGGCGCCGGAACCGCCGGCGGGACCATCTGCTTCGAAGGGTCGGTGGAGGGGCTACGCCGCAGCGGGACGCTGACCGGACGTCACCTCGACGACCGCGCGACGCTGAAGTCCGCAGTGCGCGCGCGGAGCGGGAACCTGGAGGTCAGGGGAGCCACCTCCCACAACGTCCGCGATGTCGACGTCGACATCCCGCTCGGCGTGCTGTGCGTCGTCACGGGCGTCGCAGGGTCGGGCAAGAGCTCGCTCATCCACGGTTCGGTGGCCGGCCGCAACGGCGTCGTGGCCGTGGACCAGACCGCGATCAAGGGATCACGCCGCAGCAATCCCGCGACCTACACCGGCATGCTCGAACCCATCAGGAAGGCCTTCGCCAAGGCCAACGGGGTCAAACCGGCGCTGTTCAGCGCGAACTCCGAGGGCGCATGCCCCACCTGCAACGGGGCCGGGGTGATCTTCACCGACCTCGCGATGATGGCCGGCGTCGCCACGACGTGTGAGGTCTGCAACGGCAAGCGCTTCATGGCCGAGGTGCTCGAGTACAAGCTCGCGGGCCAGGACATCAGCGAGGTCCTGGCCATGCCGGTCACCGAGGCGCTCGGGTTCTTCAGCAGCAGCGAGGCGAAGGTCCCGGCGGCCCGGGCCATCCTGAGCCGGCTCTCCGACGTCGGTCTCGGCTATCTCAGCCTCGGTCAGCCCCTGACAACCCTTTCCGGCGGCGAGCGGCAGCGCCTGAAGCTCGCGACGCACATGGGGGAGAAGAGCGGTGTCCTGGTGCTCGACGAACCCACCGCCGGCCTGCATCTCGCCGACGTCGAGAACCTGCTCGCGCTGCTCGACCGCCTGGTCGACTCGGGGACGTCCGTCATCGTGATCGAGCACCATCAGGCGGTCATGGCGCACGCGGACTGGATCATCGACATCGGACCGGGTGCCGGGCACGACGGCGGCACGATCGTGTTCGAGGGCACGCCTGCGCAACTCGTCGCGGCTCGCTCCACGCTGACCGGACGGCACCTCGCTGAGTACATCGGGGCCTGACGGGCGGCACGCAGTGCCGTAAGCCGTGCGCTTGATCTTTGTTGGCTGCTGATGGTCACCCACGATGGTCGGATGCTCGACCGAGCATGACCTGAAGAGCTAACCACCCGCGTATGAAACGCCCCGGAACACCACGGGGTCCTCTGAGACGCCGATGGCGACCACGCCGAACCAGACGCCGAGGAAGCCGCCCGCTACCTCTGAGCTCAGATAGCGCCCGTCCACGGTTATCTGACGTCCGCCACATACGACGGTGTAGTCCTGGTTGTCGGTCCGGAGAGTGATGGGACCGGAGCCCGGGGGTAATTCAGCGACGAGTTCCCCGGATCGCCACACACGCACTGCATCGTGATCGCGAATTGCAAGTAGATAGGCATCCTCGGATTGCCGTGCTGCAATACCTGCGCCCTTGATGAGAGGGACCATCGCTGTGAAGTCGGCGCAGTGGTGCTTCTGTCTCACACCGAGAAATGATGGAGTTCCGATAGCGGACAGTGGCGATGGATCCGGTGGAAGTGCGACCGTGGCGGCAGCCACATCAATGACCGCTCCTAGCGCCCGGGCGTTACGGATCTGATTCCATTCGAGGGCATCCGGCATGTGCGGCGCTACTCTCGGGGCCGGGTCAGCAGCGAGAACCTGTCCGATCCCAGGGGCGAAAACAGGCCAATCCTCTTCCCATGCAACCTCGACGGCGAACGTCTCGCGGCCGAGATTCGTATGGTATCCGCCAGAAGGACGAGCAGCGAGCAGCATGGCTACCCAGTCTCCCTGTGGCGTCTCCACCAGATCGGCATGGCCGACATTCGTCACTGGATGTTCTCGGCCGAAGTGGCGGTGGCTGAGCACAGGATTAGCAGAATAGCCGACGTACGGGCCCGTGACAGACCGACTGCGCGCCACCGAGATCGCGTGACTGAACTCCGTGCCACCTTCCGAGGCGAGCAGGTAATACCAGCCGTTCCGCCGATATATGTGGGGTCCTTCTGCCCACACTGCGCCTTCCAGGGCGCCGTGCCAAAGGTTGTATTTCGGGCCAGTCAGGCGGGAGGACTTCAGATCGAACTCCTGCATCCACACCACCGTCTGACTCGGCCAGTCGGGCTCTTCAGCGAGGTGAGTCCCGACGAACCACGCTCGACCATCATCGTCGAAGAAGAGCGAGGGGTCGATGCCAGGTGCATCGTCGAGCCATATCGGTTCAGACCACGGACCAGTCGGGGTTGTCGACGTCACGAGGAAGTTCCCCTGCCGACCTTCGCCGTGAACCAGTGTGCACACGACATACCAGGTGCCCCGTGCCCACCTGATCGTGGGGGCGAAAAGCCCTCCCGAACTTGGTACCGTCGCGAGATCCAGCTGATCGATTCGATCTATCACGTGCCCGACTTGCGTCCACGAGACAAGATCGGTGCTGTGAAACATCGGCACAGCAGGGAAGTACTCCATGGTCGATGTCACCAGGTAATAGTCTTCACCCACTCGCTGAATGCTTGGATCCGGGTATGTGCCGGCCAGGACTGGCCCCGACGGTAGCTTCATGTGCACCAACTTGTCTGTACTCGGAACGTGTCTGTATTCGGGTCCCCCGGGAGCGCTGTCGGGTGTCAGAGCGGACGTGGGGCGTACGCTGACGCGATCCGGTCCATCAAGGCGTCCATACGGGCGTCCACTGTTCGGCGCGCCGGGTCCGCGTCGTACCAGGCGATGATCTCCCGCGCGCCGTGACTGAAGGGGGTGCTGGCGATGAATCCCGGGACGAGTGAGCGAATTTTCGTGTTGTCGAAGATCATCGTGTGGGATTTGTCGCCCAACAGCCCTGCACCCCATTCGGGGTCCGCTACGGCAATGGCTTCCGACGGCACATGGACCAGAACAGGATTCGGCACGCCGGCAGCTTCCGCGACGAGGGTGTAGATCTGATTCCATGAAGGCGTCTCCTGGCCGGTAATGTGCACGGCTTCACCGATCGCGGAGGTATTTCCGAGCAGACCCGTGAAGCCTTTCGCGAAATCGCGGCTGTGTGTGATCGTCCACAGCGACGTTCCGTCTCCCGGCACAATGACGGGTCGCCCGGCGCGCATACGTTCCACAACGGTCCATCCTCCGTCGAAGGGAATCAGGGTCTCGTCGTAGGTGTGGGACGGCCGGACGATCGTCATGGGGAATCCCTCCTCGCGATAGGCCGCAGTAAGGAGGTCCTCACACGCGATCTTGTTGCGTGAATATTCCCAGAAAGGATTCCTCAGCGGCGTGGATTCGAGGACGGGCATATGTGTAGGCGGTGTCTGATATGCCGATGCCGAACTGATGAAGACGTATTGTCCGGTTCGTCCGGCGAATATCTCTATGTCCTGCTTCACCCGTTCCGGAGTGAAGGTGACCCAGCTGACGACGCAGTCGAAGGTGTGACCACTGATCGCATCGAGGACGGACTGCTTGTCCCGGGAGTCGGCGACGAAAGTGGTGACGCTCACGGGTATCTGACGCAGGTTGGTGGTTCCGCGATTGAGGAGATAGACGTCCATTCCTGCGTCGACTGCCTGTCTCGTGCAGTGGGCGCTGATGATTCCGCTACCGCCGATAAAAAGTACTTTCAAGCCCTGCATGCTTTTCTCCTGATGGTTCATGTGACCCCGCCTCCTGGAAGTTCGCTAACGATACGCCGTGATAAAGCACAATAAGGATGACCAGAATCGATGTGCGTCGGAATGCGCGATCGGCTGGAATCTGGCCGTCGATGCAGATGGGCCGGTTCCCGTTCGCCGCGGTCTCGCCCGTCAGCCGGTAGTAGGCGCGGCCGTACTCTCACGGATCACGAGCCGCGTTGCCAGGTCCATCCGGGGGATGGTTGTGAGGGTGCTCTTGCTCATGCGGATGACGAGCCGCGCCGCTTCCTCGGCCATCGCGGTGAGCGGCTGATGCACGGTTGTGAGCGCAGGGCTGGACCACTGAGCGAGCTGCAGATCGTCGTAGCCGACGATGGACAGATCATCGGGCACACGGAGCCCGAGGGTCCTGGCAGCCTCGATGACGCCGAGCGCCTGAAGATCGCTCCCCGCAAAGATCGCTGTGGGGCGCTCGGGTAGCGTCAGGAGTTCGAGAGCGATGCTGCGGCCGCCGTCGACCTGGAAGTTACCGAAGCGCACGAAGCGTGCATCGATTCCGATGCCGGCCGCGTTCATCGCTGACCGGTAGCCGTCGACGCGGGCGAAGGAGCACATCATGTCGTCGCGTCCGGTGATCGCGGCGATCCGCGTATGGCCCAGTTCGATGAGATGGCGAGTAGCGACGAGGCCACCGGACCAGTTCGCCGACCCGATCGCAGGGACATCCGGCGCCGGGTCCCCGGCTGGGTCGATGATGACGAACGGAATGGCGCGGGACTGGAGGATGGCCTTCGCCTCTGCCGCGAGATCGGCGAAGACGAGTACGACCCCGACCGGGCGCCGTCGGAGAACACCGGTGAGCCAGGCGGGGGACGGCGAGTGGCGATCACCGGATTCCGTGAGGACGACGCTCAATTCGTTGGCGCGAGCGACATTTTCGACTCCACGGATGATCTCCATGGCCCAAGCCGTCTCGAGTTCGGGGAAAACGAGCTCGATCAGGGTGTCCCTGCTGGGTAGGCCCGCACGTCGTTGGTATCCGTGCGTGACGAGAAGCTGTTCGACCTTGGCCCGCGTCCGCGCTGACACGTCCGACCGCCCATTGAGCACCTTGGAGACCGTGGAGAGCGAAACACCCGCCGCGTCGGCCAATTCGTTGAGTTTGACCTTGCGACTCGTGTCGATCATGAGGGTCCGATCCTGATTCGTTGCGGGAAAGGCTTGCGCCTCCCCGGGTTGTCACTGTTACGCTCACCACACACTAGGTGTCTTCGACGAAAATGTCGAAACTTTCGAGAGGCGTTCAAAGATGAACAAGCAAAACATGAGGAAGCTGCTGACCGTTGGGGCGGTATCAGCTTTCGCCCTCGGCGGGCTGTCTGCATGTGGCTCCGACAGCGGAGCAACTGAAGGTGGCGACGTCACCATGACGTTCTGGCACAACTCGACCACAGGCGCCGGTAAGGCGTACTGGGAGGACACCGTCGCATCCTTCGAGGAGGCGAACCCGGGAGTCACGATCGAGATCCAGTCGATCCAGAACGAAGAGATGGACGGGAAGCTCCAGACGGCGCTGAACTCCGGCGATGCACCCGACATCTTCATGGCGCGCGGCGGCGGCAAGCTCGCGGACGTCGTTGCGGCCGGACAGGCCATGGACATCACGGACTCCATCGACGACGCCACCACAGCCGCCGTGCCCGAGAGCGTGCTGAACGCCTTCGCGGTCGACGGCAAGATCTACGGAATGCCGACCGCCCTTCTTCCCGGTGGCATCTACTACAGCCAGGACCTCCTCACCCAAGCGGGCGTCGAAGGAACACCGACCACCATCGACGAGCTCGGTTCCGCCGTCGACGGCCTCAAGGGTGCAGGGATCGACCCCATCGCGGTCGGCGCCAAGGATGCCTGGCCCGCAGCCCACTGGTACTACTTCTTCGCGGTGCGAGCCTGCTCGCAGGACGCCATCAACACGGCCGCCGACACCATGGAGTTCAACGACCCATGTTGGCTGGAGGCCGGCGAGAACCTGCAGGAGTTCGTGGACACGGAGCCGTTCAACAACGGATTCCTCACCACCTCGGCGCAGCAGGGCGCGGGTAGCTCGGCCGGACTCCTCGCGAACAAGAAGGCAGCGATGGAGCTCATGGGAGCGTGGAACCCCGGTGTCATCGCTTCACTGACTCCTGACGAGAAGCCGCTGCCGGACCTGGGCTGGTTCCCGTTCCCCGAGGTCGACGGCGGCGACGGTGAGCCCGGCGCCATGATGGGCGGTGTCGACGGTTTCACCTGCTCCGCTCAGGCCCCCCAGGAAGAATGCACCGCATTCCTGAACTTCTTCATGCAGCAGGAGCAGCAGGAAGGTTACGCGGCGGCGTTCCAGACGATCCCCGCCAACCAGGACGCCCAGGCAGCTGTCACCGACCCGGCGCTGCAGTCGATCCTCGAGGCGTACAACGAGGCACCGTACGTCACCGTGTGGCTCGACACCCTCTTCGGACAGAACGTCGGAAACGCGCTGAACAAGGGCGCCGTCGACATGTTCGCCGGTCAGGGCACAGCCGAGGACATCGTCTCCGGTATGAGCGACGCAGCGGCGAAGGGCTAGCAGCGGATCATGACTGAACCTGCAGGGGGCGCTCCGTCGATGACGGACCAGCGACCGCCGCGGGACACGGTTGAGGCAGGGGACGGCGCTTACGCGGCGTCCCCTGCCGAACCGCGACCCAGACGGCGTGCGACGGACTGGCGCAAGCGCCTCGAGATCACCCTTCTGGCCGGGCCGGCGATCGTCGTCTTCGTCAGCTTCGTCATCTTCCCGGTCGTCCTGGCCGGCTACTACGGTTTCTTTCGCTGGAAGGGCTTCGGGCCGGCTACCGACTTCGTCGGTTTCGAGAACTACCTGATCATCCTCCAGGACAGCGCGTTCCACGATGTGCTGCGGCACAACGGGTTCATCCTGGTGCTCTCCCTGGTCATCCAGGGACCCATTGCGATCGTCCTCGCGCTCCTGCTCAACCAGAAGATCCGCGGCCGCTCGATCATCCGGGTCCTCATCTTCGTCCCGTACATCATCTCCGAGGTCATCGTCGGCATCGGCTGGGGTCTCATGCTGCAGACATCCGGTTCGGTCAACGGAGTGCTCGAGAGCATCGGGTTGGGAGCCTTCCAGAAGGACTGGCTCTCCGATCCGAGTATCGCCATCTGGTCCCTGATGGTGATCATCTCGTGGAAGTACATCGGCTTCGCCGTCATCCTCTTCCTCGCCGGATTGCAGAGCATCCCCGACGAACTGTTCGAGGCGGCCGCGATCGACGGGGCCAGCTACTGGCAGATCCAGCGCACCATCACGCTGCCGCTCCTCGGGCCGACGCTACGGATCTGGGCCTTCCTGTCCATCATCGGCTCGCTCCAGTTGTTCGACCTCGTCTTCATCATCTGGGGCCAGTACGTCGCCTCCACTGCCGGGACCTCCACCATGGCCACCTACATGGTCGCCAACGGCCGCACGTCGGGCAACTTCGGCTTCGGCAGTGCTGTCGCCGTCGTCATGTTCCTGATCTCCCTTGCCATCGCACTGATCTATCAGCGGTTCGTTCTCTCACGCGACACCGCAGGTGCCCTCACAGAAGGAAAGAAGTGATGGCTGTTCTCGAAGCCCCCGGGCGCCCGGCCACGAAGCGTTCGCGGAGTGACCGCCAGGAGTGGGGGAGCCCGGCGACCTACTTCATCGCCTTCGTCTTCATCGCACTCTGTCTCGGACCCGTCATCTACATCATCCTCGGGGGGTTCCGCGACAACTCGCAGATCACCAACTCGCCCGCGGGATTCCCGAACCCGTGGAATCTCGACAACTACGCCGAGGTGCTCGCCAGCTCCACCTTCTGGCGGCAGGTCGGCAACTCTGCGATCGCCGGGCTCGCCACGACCGTCGGAGTGGTGGTGCTCGGCCTGATGGCGAGCTTCATCCTCGCGCGATACAGGTTTGCCGGCCGAGGGGCGATGTACTCACTGTTCGCCGCCGGGCTGATGTTCCCCATGACCGTGGCGATCACGCCGCTCTACATCCTCGTCAGGGAACTGGGCCTGATGAACAGCCTGGCCGGCGTGATCCTCCCGCAGATCGCCTTCGGCCTGCCGGTGACGATCATCATCCTGGTGCCGTTCCTCAAGGCCATCCCCGACGAGATCGAGGAGGCGGCGTCGATCGACGGGACCAGCCGTCTGGGCTTCTTCTTCCGGATGGTCGTTCCTCTGTCACTGCCCGGCGTGGTGACGACGGGCATCCTTGCGTTCGTGGCGAGCTGGAACAGCTATCTCCTGCCGCTCTTCATCCTCGGCGACCAGGCGACGTACACCCTGCCGCTCGGCGTCCAGGCCTTCGCTTCGCAGTATTCGGTGGACACGGCGAAGGTTCTCGCCTTCACCTCACTGTCCATGATTCCGGCACTCATATTCTTCACGCTGTTCGAGCGTCGCATCGTCGGCGGACTCACCGGCGCCGTAAAAGGTTAGGACTCCCTTGAGCACCACGACATCCACGACGACCATGCCTGCATGGCACGACGTGAACGCATCTGCATCCGACCGTGCCGAAGCACTTCTCACGGAGCTCACGCTCGAGGAGAAGATCGCCCAGCTGTTCGGCGTCTGGGTCGGAGCGTCCAATGAGGGAGGTGACGTCGCTCCCCATCAGAACGACATGGACGACGTCGTCGACCTCGATGCCCTCCTACCGAACGGGCTCGGCCAGTTGACCCGGCCGTTCGGCTCGGCTCCGGTGGACCCGGCGCTCGGGGCGTTGTCCCTGCTGCGCAGCCAGCGCCGGATCGCAGCATCCAACCGGTTCGGCATCCCGGCTGTCGCGCACGAAGAATGCCTCGCCGGTTTCGCGACCTGGGGGGCGACCGCCTATCCGGTGCCCCTCGCCTGGGGGGCCTCGTTCAATCCGGGCCTCATCGAGCGGATGTCACACCGCATCGGGTCCGACATGCGCTCGGTCGGCATCCACCAGGGCCTTGCGCCGGTGCTCGACGTGGTGCGGGATGCCCGCTGGGGTCGGGTCGAGGAGACCATCGGGGAGGACCCGTATCTCATCGGCACCGTCGGAACGGCGTACGTGCGTGGCCTCGAGGCCGCAGGAATCGTCGCCACTCTCAAGCACTTCGTCGGATACTCGGCGTCGAAAGCCGGCCGTAACCTCGCGCCGGTCTCGGTCGGTCCGCGTGAACTCGCGGACGTGCTGCTCGTCCCGTTCGAAATGGTCATGCGGGAAGGTAAGCCGCGTTCCGTCATGCACTCCTACACGGACATGGACGGTGTGCCATCGGCGGCCGACGAGTCGTTGCTCACCGGAGTCCTGCGCGACGCCTGGGGTTTCGACGGCACGGTCGTGGCCGACTACTTCGGCATCGCCTTCCTGAAGATGCTTCACGGCGTCGCGGGTTCGTGGGGCGAAGCCGCCGCCCTCGCGCTCAGTGCGGGCGTCGACGTCGAACTACCGACGGTGAAGACCTTCGGTGCGCCGCTGGCCGACGCGGTCCGGTCGGGCGACCTGCCCGAGGCCGTCATTGATCGTGCCCTCCGGCGTGTGCTGCGCCAGAAGGTCGAACTCGGACTGCTCGATCCCGACTGGGACGCCACGCCCGAAGCGTTGCGGGACGTCAACGTGGACAACGCGGAAGGTATCCGCGGCACCATCGACCTCGACAACGCCGGCAATCGGCAGGTCGCCCGCGAGATCGCCGAACAATCCATCGTGCTGGTGAGCAATGACGGGACCCTTCCGCTCGCCGCCCCGCGCCGGATTGCGATCGTCGGGCCGACGACCGATGACCCGTTCGCCGTCCTGGGCTGCTATTCGTTCCCTGCGCATGTCGGCGTGCAGCATCCTGACACACCCCTCGGTATCGAACTGCCCACCCTGCTAGCCAGCCTCCGCATCGAGTTCCCCGACGCCGACATCGAGTACGTACCAGGCACGACGATCGATGGAGGGGAGACCGCCGGGATCTCCGCAGCGGTGGACGCCGCGACGCGGGCCGACGTCGTCATCGTCGCCCTCGGCGACCGGGCCGGGCTTTTCGGCCGCGGCACGAGCGGTGAGGGCTGCGACGTCGAGTCGCTTCGTCTGCCCGGGGCCCAACAGGATCTTCTCGACGCCGTCCTGGCGACATCGACTCCTTCCGTCGTCGCCCTGCTCGCTGGACGACCCTACGCGCTGGGATCGGCTGTCACGGGCGCCGGCGCCATCCTGCAGGCGTTCTTCGCAGGGGAAGAAGGAACCGTGGCACTGGCCGGCATCCTCTCCGGCCGGGTCAATCCGAGCGGCCGTCTGCCTGTCAGCATCCCGGCCTCGGAGGGCACGCAGCCGTCCACCTACCTCGCCGCGCCCCTGGCGCGCTCCAACGGCGTGTCGAGCATCGACCCGACCGCGGCCTTCGCGTTCGGGCACGGGATCGGCTACACGACCTTCGACTGGAGCGCCGGCCAGCACGGGCCGGATACGGTCGGGGTCGACGGAACGGCGACCCTCGGCCTCCGTCTCCGCAACACCGGGGACCGTCCCGGGACGGAGATCGTCCAGATCTACGTCCACGATCCGGTCGCGTCCGTGGTGCGCCCGGTGCAGCGTCTGGTCGGTTTCCAGCGCGTCGACCTGATGCCCGGCGAAGCCGTCGAGCTCTCGATACAGGTCCCCGCAGATGTCACCAGCTTCACCGGCCGGAACGGCGAGCGGGTCGTCGAACCGGGGGAGATCGTCCTTGCTCTCGGAGCGTCGAGCAGCGATCTGCGGATCACGCACTCGGTGCAGCTCTCCGGTGGAACCCGCGTCGTGGGCTTCGACCGGGCCTTCCACCCGAGCTTCACCGAGATCGCCCGCAGCGCCTCATGAGTGTCGATCACCGCCGGGGAACCGTTCAGATCACCGTGCTGGACGCTGTCGGCAACCCCGTGCGCAACGAGGATGTCACCGTCGAACAGCAGCGTCATGAGTTCGCCTTCGGCAACATCGGTTTCGACTTCATCCCGCTCGCCAATGGGGAGACCGCGCAGGACACCGCGGGGGAGGCCGTTTTCGGCGGGGCGCAGCTCGCCGGCCTGCCGGAGCTCGAGACGATGTGGCTGGACCTCTTCAACACGGCGACCCTTCCGTTCTACTGGCGGGGATTCGAGCCGACCCGCGGCAAGCCCGACACCAGAAGACTCCTCCGGACCGCCTCGTGGTTCGCCGAGCACGGAGTGACGGTCAAGGGGCATCCGCTGACCTGGCACACGCTCACACCCGAGTGGCTCACCGGTCTACCGGTGGCGGAGATCGAGCGGCTGCAACGCGGGAGGATCCGACGCGAGGTCACCGACTTCTCAGGGGTCATCGACACGTGGGACGCCATCAACGAGGTCGTCATCATGCCCGTGTTCACTGCGGAGGACAACGGCATCACCCGGCTGGCGCAGAGCATCGGTCGCGTGCCCATGATTCAGCTCGCATTCGAGGAAGCCCGTGCCGCCAACCCGTCGGCGACGCTCGTCCTGAACGACTTCGACCTGTCGAGCGACTACGAAGCCCTCATCGAGGGCGTGCTCGAAGCTGGGATCGCCGTGGATGCAATCGGCCTGCAGACCCACATGCATCAGGGGTACTGGGGAGAAGAGGCCATACTTGCGATGGTCGACCGATTCGCCCGCTTCGGGCTTCCCCTCCATCTCACCGAGACGACCCTTCTGTCGGGGCACCTCATGCCGCCGGAGATCGTCGACCTCAACGACTACCAGATCCCCTCCTGGCCATCGACGCCCGATGGAGAGGCCAGGCAGGCGGACGAGATCGTCCGCCACTATCGCTCACTCGTGGGCCACCCGGCCGTGCAGGCCATCACGTACTGGGGGTTCACCGACGACGGAGCGTGGCTCGGTGCGCCGGGCGGGTTGGTTCGCGCAGACGGCACGCCGAAACCGTCATTCCATGCACTGCGGTCGCTGATCAAGGGTGAATGGTGGCTGCCGCGGACGTCGTTGCGCACGGATGATGACGCGCGCCTGTCGATCACGGGTTTCTACGGTGACTACGTGATCGAGCGGGACGGGCAGAGTGCGCCGGTCTCGCTCTCGCAGAAGGGTGGAACGGACACCGTCCGATTCCGCTGACTCCGGGCGTGATCGCGCCAGCCGGACCACCCGCACCCGGGCAGGGAGCCGGGCCTCCTCCGCGCTTCCAGGCTCCGAGGAAGACCTCTTCTCATACGTACTCATGGACAGGATGATGTTGTGACCAGTGCCCGTATTGTCATTGTGCGTTCGGCGGTCGTTGCGCCCCTGAATCGTAGGATTTTCGGTTCGTTCGTCGAGCACCTCGGCCGGTGTGTGTACGGCGGCATCCACGAGCCGAATCATCCCACCGCCAACGAGGACGGGTTCCGGCTCGACGTGGTCGAGTTGGTCAAAGAGCTCGGCTCGACGACGATCCGTTACCCGGGCGGCAACTTCGTCTCCGGCTACCGGTGGGAGGACGGTGTGGGCCCACGCGATCAGCGCCCGGTCCGCCGTGACCTCGCGTGGCATTCTCTGGAATCGAACCAGGTGGGCATCGACGAGTTCGCTCGCTGGTGCACACTCACCGGCTCCGAGTTGATGATGGCCGTGAACCTCGGGACGCGCGGGATCGACAGTGCCCTCGACCTCCTCGAGTACGCCAACCACCCGTCAGGAACGGCACTGAGCGACCAACGCGTGGCCAACGGCGCTGTGGAGCCCTACGACATCCGCATGTGGTGTCTCGGAAACGAGATGGACGGACCCTGGCAGACCGGATACATGAGCGCCGACGCCTACGGTCAGCTCGCGGCCCGCACCGCACAGGCCATGAAGGCGGCGGACAAGACCCTGGAGCTCGTAGCCTGCGGATCCTCCGGCTCCTCGATGCCCACCTTCGGCGACTGGGAGCGCATCGTGCTCGAACACGCCTATGACCACGTGGACTACATCTCCTGCCACGCGTACTACCAGGAGCGCGGCGGCGACCTCGGTTCCTATCTCGCCTCGTCACTGAACATGGAGTACTTCATCCAGGCGGTCGTCACCGCCGCCGATCACGTCAAGCACAAAGTACGCAGCGACAAGACCATCAACCTGTCCTTCGACGAGTGGAACATCTGGTACCTCGACGAGCACCAAGCCTCCGGCGAGGTCAACGACCAGTGGACCTTTGCGCCCCGCCTACTCGAGGACGTCTATTCCGTCGCCGACGCCGTCGTGCTCGGCAACCTCATGATCACCCTGCTCAAGAACCACGACAGGGTCGCGTCTGCGTCGCTGGCGCAACTCGTGAACGTCATCGCGCCGATCATGACGGAGCCAGGTGGTGCTGCCTGGCGCCAGAGCACCTTCTTCCCGTTCTCGGTCACAGCACGCCTGGCCCGAGGTGAAGTTCTTCGCCCGACCATCGAGGTGGACACCTACGAGACCTCCGTCTACGGCCGTGCGCCGCTCGTCGACGCTGTCGCAACAAGGGACGGAGAGGCCGGCTCGTCGGCGGTGTTCCTCGTGAACCGCAGCCAGACCGAATCGATCGATGTCTCGATCGATGTCTCCGACCTCGGTGTCACCACGATCACCGAGGCGCTCACCCTGCACGATGACGACGTCTACGCGAAGAACACGTTCGAGGACCAGGACCGGGTCGGCCTCAAACCCCTCGTCGGCGTCTCGGTCGACGAAGGCATACTCACCGTGTCGCTTCCGCCCGTGTCCTGGTCAGCCATCAGCCTCACCTAGCCGTTGCGGATCACGACGTCGGACACGCCGAGAGGCGTGACCGTGGGGGAGGGGAGTGGTGTCCTGTGTCCCCTGCTCCGACGTGAGGTCGGCGGGCGACACCCACTGATTCTGCATCGTGCCTGCGACCCACACTCTCGAAGGTATCTGTCTCGAAAGGAGACCCGTATGGCCACCACCGTCATGATCGACATCGACGATGATTTGCAGGATCAGATCACCAGAGCAGCCCAGCTACAGGGCGTCACGTCAAGTCGTTACATACTGGACGTGCTCGCCAGTCATCTGCGGTTGGAGCCACCGAAGGGTGTCGACAGTGATCGGCCGGGCTCAGCTGCCGACACCCCCGATCTGTCGCCGTTCGAGCGCAGAATACTCGTCCAGTTGCATCGTCTGGTTCTGGCGTCCAAGGGAGACCTCGGGGATTCCTCCTACGACAAAGACGATGAGGTCCAAGGGATCCAGATTCTTGAGAGCGGATTCGTGGGGGACTATTCGGAGGAGTTCGCTGGAATAGTTCCTCCGATGTCGCAGGCAGAATGCGAGGTGGTATGGGACATCTTCGACATGTTCCGGATCATCGGAGCCAGTGTCAGAGCACTCGATGGCGGGTGGAAGCAGGTCGGGGTGGACGAGCACCACGGCACGTTCCGTGGTTTTGACGGCAATCATCCACTCGAGAGTCGCTTGCTCGTCTACGCCAGGCACCTCGTGAAGCACGATCGTTGGACAGAACAAGCGGATTTCGTACTGAAGGAAAGCGGCAATTCGCGGAGGGAGATGCTGCCGGCCTATCGTGCGATGCTTCGGGTCTTCAAGCCCTTGTGGAGTGAGGCTGCGGGAAGCGGCGTGCGCCGGCACCTGTCAGAAGAGCAAATCAGGCAGGTCGTGGGGTTCGTGCCGGGCATGCAGCAGGCTGATACCTAGGGTAGGAGAATCGCCCGTTGTGAGCCCTCTTCTCCAGGTGCTCTATTTCGCCGATAATCTACATTATGTCAACCAGTTTGTCGGCACCACTCCTGAGCCGATGAACATATCCGGCCTCACGGCGCGGCGCGACGGTCGTTGTCAGCGCTCTCCGACCACGGGTGGCGAACAACCGGAGATGCAGTACCGCTTGTCCCCGGTGGACACCGAGCGGCTAGCGTAAGACCATGGCAGACCAGTACCGGTACGACGTCGAGATCCTCCACCTGCTGGTGTCTCCCGATCATGCCTACTTCGGCCGGGCCAAAGACGGCGCGGCCGACGTACTGACGACCGATGCGGTATCAGTCGACGTCGTGGCGGGCAAGGGCATCGTGGGCGACCGGTTCTTCGGTAAAGCCGCACACATGGACGCCGCCGTGACACTGTTCGCCGTCGAGTCCCTGGAAGCCATCGCGGACGAGCTCGGCGCGGACCGCTTCGACCCGCTGCTCCCCCGCCGCAACGTCGTTCTGCGCGGAGCGGAGCTGACACCGCTCATCGGTTACGACTTCACGCTCGCATCGGACGGCGGCATCGTCTCCTTCACAGGAGGCAGGCACGCACACCCCTGCGCGTGGATGGACCGTGTCCTGGTCCCGGGAGCCCACAAGGCGATGCGCGGGCGGGGCGGTCTGCGCTGCCGACCCACGAGCAGCGGAAGGATTACCCGCGGGCAGGCCGTACTGGTGAGTCCCGTGCCGCTCGACGCCACACGCGCGCACGTACCGTCCGTCAGGAGAGCCAGCCGCCTCCCCTGACACGACCGATGACAACCGATGACAGGAGGCGCACATGACCACGGTCGCGGTGATCGGGGCAGGGCTCGCGGGGGCATCCGCCGCCTGGCGCCTCGCGCAGGGCGGGCACGACGTCGTCGTGCTCGAGCAGGAGACCCCGGCGCACCGTCGTGGGAGCTCCCACGGGTCGGCCAGGATCTTCCGGTACGCCTACGCCGAGCGCTTCTACGTCGACTTGGTGCGGCGTGCAGCGCTCGGCTGGCAGGAGCTCGAGGCCGCCCACGGCCTCCCCCTCATGACGCGGACCGGAGCGCTCGATCACGGTACCGCCCATGATACGGAGGGTTTCGCGCTCGTCCTTGCGGCAGCGGGTGTGGAGCACGAGCTCCTCTCCCCCGAGGCTGCGACCATGCGCTGGGGTCTGCCGTTCGAGACGCCGGTCCTGTGGCACCCGGATGCGGGCGTCCTGGATCCCGAGGAAACCGTTGACGCAATGCTCGCACAGGCGGTGTCGTACGGGGCGGAGATCCTGCAGGGCTGGTCCGCCTCCAGGATGCACCGCATGCGCGGCGGCTACCGTCTCATCGCCGCGGACGGCAGGTCACTCGAGGCGGAGCAGGTCGTCGTGGCCGCCGGAGGCTGGCTCCCCGATCTCCTCGAGCGGCTCGAGCTTCCGGGAACGCTCCGCAGCGCCCTGCCTCCGGTCGAGGTCACCCAGGAGCAGGCGTACCACTTCCCGGTGGCCGACGGCGCAGAAGGTCCCAAGCCGTGGCCGACGATCATCCACAAGACCGACGCCATGGTGGTGTACGCGCTTCCGGGCGGCCGTGACGCGGCCCTCGCGGGTATCGGGGCAGGAGTGAAGGTCGCGGAGTACCAGGGAGGCAAGCGACTCCGCTCGGCCGCAGAGCAGGACGGCGTGGTGGACGAGACCAACCGACAGCGGGTGATCCGGTATGTCGACCGCCATCTGCCGGGCCTCGTCCCGGAACCCTACGCGGAGACCACGTGCCTGTTCACCAGCACTCGCAGCGGGGACTTCGTCATCGACCGGGCGGACGGTGTCACCGTCCTGTCACCCTGTTCGGGACACGGCGCGAAGTTCGCCCCGCTGCTCGGGGAGCTCGTCCTCGCCCTGGTGGACGGCGGCGACGCCGTGCCGCACCGCTTCCGGCCCACGCCGGCGTGACGGTGAACGCAGCCTCGCCGGCGTCACGCCCGCACGAAGGAGACGTCGTCGGCTGACACCACCTGCGCCGTACGACCGGGCGCGGACTGGTACTGCCAGTACATGTTCGTGTGCCGGATGACGCCGTCGGGCTCGGGTGCTCCCCATGCACTGAGATCGTCCGTCGTATGCGCGTCCCCCACCAGCGTCACGTCGTACCCGCGTGTGAACGCGCCATGGATGGTCGACCTGATGCACGCGTCGGTCTGGGCGCCCGTGACGACGACGTGCCCCACCGCAGCTGCGCCCAGCACCTGCTCGAGGTCGGTCGCCTCGAACGAGTCCCCGTACGTCTTGTGCACCACGGATTCGGTGGGCAGCGGCTCGAGGTCGGGCACGATGCGCCAGGCAGCACTCCCCCGCTCCAGCTCGGCGTCGGAGTGCTGCACCCAGACGACGGCGGTGTCGGCGTCCCTCGCCTTCGTCACCAGGCCCGCGATGCTCGAGATCACCTGCTCGCGTGCGAAGGCGTTCGCCACCACGCCCTCCTGGACGTCGATCACCAGCAGCGCGGTCCTCGGGCGGTCCTCGAATGTGCTCATCGCTCCTCCTTCATCGCAGCCGTCCGAAGGGTTCGAGCGGGTGAGTTCAGGGTAGGAGCGGTGGGCATCGCGTCGGGACCGAATGCGGTCAGGATCCGTCCGCGGAGCCGGCCGGTTCTCACCGCCCCTGGTAGGCCGCCTCGAGCACCGCGATGTCGAGCTTCCGCATCTCGAGCATCGCGGCCATCGCGCGCTGGGCGCCTTCCGGGTCGTCCCCGCCGATCAGCTCGGGCAGGACCGTCGGGATGATCTGCCACGACACGCCGTAGCGGTCCTTCAGCCACCCGCACCTGCTCTCCTGACCACCGTCCGCCGTCAGGGCGGACCAGTAGTGGTCCACCTCGGCCTGGTCCGCGCACGAGATCTGGAACGAGACCGCCTCGGTGAAGGTGAACTGCGGTCCGCCGTTCAGGGCGACGAAGGGCAGCCCGTCGAGCTCGAAGGAGACAGTGATCGCCGGATCGTCGGGACCTCCGCCCGCACGTGACACCGCCAGGATGCGGGAGTTCCTGGTCACCGAGGTGTAGAGCGTGGCAGCGGCCTCGGCATCGCCGTCGAACCAGAGACACGGCGTGATGGAACCCATGGGAAACCCCTTCGGTGCGGCCGCGCCCCGTGCGCAGGTCCGGGTCGAAGGTAGTGCACGGGAACGCCGTCGACAACCACTAGGCTCTTGTGCCATGCAGCGCAGCGACCCCTCCGCCGGCGGGCGCCGTCCTCACCGTTCCTCCGGGACGCCGGGCGTGTGGTTCGCCGTCGACATCGCTGCGATCCTCGTCTTCGCCACCTCCGGGCGCAGCACGCACGAACGTGGCCTGTCGGTCGCAGGCGTCCTCGAGACCGCCTGGCCGTTCCTCGTCGCCTACACCTGCGCCGTCGTCGTCAGCCGTGCGTGGCGCTCGCCGTCCGCGGTCCGTCCCACGGGGCTCGTGCTGTGGCTCGTCACCGTCGTCGGAGGACTCCTCCTCCGGGGTGCCTCAGGAGCCGGGGTGGCCCTCAGTTTCCAGATCGTCACGCTGCTCGTCCTCGGGCTCCTGCTGCTGCTCCCCCGCGCCCTGGCGTCACTGGCAGCGCGTCGCCGCGGTGCAGGCCGGGTAGCGTAGGCCCCGAACGACCACCGAGAGGCAGACCATGATCACAGCATTCGTCCTCATCCAGACGGACGCCTCCCGCATCCCGGAGAGCGCGCAATCCATCTCCGAGATCGAGGGCATCAGCGAGGTGTACTCCGTGACCGGTGAGTGGGATCTCATCGCGATCGCGCGCGTCAGCCGGCACGAGGACCTCGCGGACGTCATCGCAGACCGGCTGTCGAAGATCGAGGGCATCCGCTCGACGACGACGCAGATCGCCTTCCGCTCGTACTCCCAGCACGACCTCGACGCGGCCTTCTCCCTCGGGTTCGACAGCTGACTCCCCCTCGCGGAACGGGCCAGCGGGCCCGGTCCGTACCGCGGCCGGATCGGGTCCGGTTCAGAAGGACCGGCTGACCTCGACCCAGCGGTCGAGGACGCCGGCGGCAGATCCTGAGTCGATGGACGAGCGGGCGCGCTCCATGGCGTCGGCGATGCGCTCCGGCAGCGGTCCGTCCGCCTCCACGTCGAGGGCGACGAGCCCGGCGGCCGCATTGAGGACGACGGCGTCGCGGACCGGGCCTTCCTGCCCCGCCAGGACGGCACGGACGACGGCGGCGTTGCTCCGCGCATCACGTCCGCGCAGGGCGTCGACGGACACCACCTCGAGTCCGAAGTCGCCGGGGTGCACCTTGTACTCCTGCACCCCGCCGTCGCGTACCTCCCACAGCGTCGACGTGCTGCTCGTCGTCAGCTTGTCGCGGCCGTCGTCGCCCCGGAAGACCAGTGCGCGCGCGCCCCGAGCCGCGAGCACGCCGGCCATCAGGGGCGCCATCCGGGCGTCCGAGCACCCGACCGCCTGCGCCTGGACGCCGGCCGGGTTGCTGAGCGGACCGAGGAAGTTGAACGCCGTCGGGACGCCCAGCTCCCGGCGCGGTACGGCCACGTGCTTCATCGACGGGTGGAACACCTGGGCGAAGCAGAACGTGATGCCCACGAGCTCGGCCACCCGGCCCACCGTCGCGGGGGCGAGATCGAGGCGCACACCGAGCTCCTCGATGACATCCGCCGCTCCGGATGCCGAGGACGCGCCGCGATTGCCGTGCTTCACCACCCTCGCACCCGCACCCGCGGCGACGAGCGCGGCCATGGTCGAGATGTTCAGGGTGTCGAGACCGTCACCACCCGTCCCGACGATGTCGAGGGTCGGCCCGCCCACCTCGATGGTCAGTGCCCGCCCGAGCATCGCCTCCACGAGGCCCACGAGCTCGCCCACCGACTCGCCCTTGGAACGCAGGGCCATCAGGAAGCCGGCGATCTGCGCGTGCGTCGCCTCCCCGGACATGATGGTGTCCATCGCCCACCGGGTCTGTGCGGTCTCGAGGTCCTCACGCCGCAGCAGGGACGAGAAGATCAGGGGCCAGGAGGTCTGTGCCGCGTCAGGGCTCGTGGTGGGGATCACCGTCACAGATTATCTACGAATTGTAGAAAGTCATGCCGGGAAGTTCCGCGTAAAGACGCGGTTGGGGGCATCGCCCGCTGCCGAACGGCGCCACGACCGCCGTTTCCCGTTGGTGAACTGTGCTGACTTCGGGCCATAATGACCCTGTGACATCTGCGACCCAAGCCCCCAGCGCCGCCCCTCATCCCGCGCTGAACCGCCCCAACATGGTCTCCGTCGGAACCGTGGTGTGGCTGTCCAGCGAGCTGATGTTCTTCGCCGGCCTCTTCGCCATGTACTTCACCCTGCGCTCCACCCAATCGGAACTCTGGGCGCTCGAGACCGAGAAGCTGAACGTCCCGTTCGCCCTCGTCAACACCGTGATCCTGGTGTCGAGCTCCTTCAGTTGCCAGTTCGGCGTGTTCGCGGCCGAGCGCCTCCAGCCCCGCCGCACGGGTGGAGTGTTCCAGCTGGCCCGTTGGGGCATGGTCGAGTGGTTCCTCCTGACCTTCCTGATGGGGGCCATCTTCGTCTCCGTCCAGGCGTACGAGTACGCGGAACTGGTCGCCGAGGGTGTGGCGCTGTCCTCGAACGCCTTCGGCTCGGCGTTCTACATCACCACTGGTTTCCACGGCATCCACGTGGTAGGCGGACTGATCGCCTTCCTCTTCATCATCGGCAGGGCGTTCATCGCCCGCCAGTTCGGGCACTTCGAGGCCACCTCCGCGATCGTCACCAGCTACTACTGGCACTTCGTCGACGTCGTCTGGATCGGCCTGTTCATCATCATCTACTTCCTCCAGTGACCTGCTCCTGTAGACTCTTCTACTAGAGGTAGAATTCAAAGAAGAACTCAGCAGCACTCGCTCCACAAAAGGCAGGAACCACCACGTGAAGGCACTCTCCCAGAGGCGGCGTCACCCTCTCGCAGCGTTCGCGCTGCTTCTGATGGCACTCCTCATGACCGGCGGCATCTACGCCGCGGCCAGCACAGCGAACGAGGCCCAGGCCCAGACCACCACGTTCACAGCGAACGACGTCGAGGAGGGCAGCAAGCTGTTCTCCGCCAACTGCGCCTCCTGCCACGGCATGGGAGCCACGGGTTCGGACGCCGCGCCGTCCCTCGTCGGTGTCGGTGCCGCATCGGTCGACTTCCAGGTCGGATCCGGCCGCATGCCCATGCAGATGGACGGACCCCAGGCCCAGGCCAAGCCCGTGCAGTTCAACGAGGAGCAGATCCGGCAGATGGCCGCCTACGTGGCCTCTCTCGGCGCCGGTCCGGCCATCCCCTCCGAGGAGATCCTCGACGCCGCCGAGGGAGATCCGTCTCACGGTGGCGAGCTCTTCCGCGTCAACTGCGCCATGTGCCACAACGCGGCCGGAGCCGGCGGCGCCCTGACCCGCGGCAAGTTCGCCCCCTCGCTCGAGGGCAGCAGCGAGAAGCACATCTACGAAGCCATGGTCACCGGCCCGCAGAACATGCCCGTCTTCAGTGACGCGAACATCGCACCCGAGGACAAGCAGGACATCATCGCCTTCCTCAAGACCATCGAGGAGCAGGGCTCCCCAGGTGGCGCCGACCTCGGGTCACTGGGACCGGTGTCCGAGGGACTCTTCATCTGGGTCGCAGGACTCGGCGTCATCATCGCCTTCACGGTGTGGCTCACGTCAAGGTCCTCCTGACCATCCGCGTCCTCACCGCCCCCGAAGTACATACAGACGTGCGAATGCAGCACCTAAAGAAGGTTGAGAGGGATCATGGCCGACTCCAGTAACGGCGCACCGGGAACCTCGGTCACCGTCGCTACGCCTGGTCAGGAGCTGGACGAGTTCCAGAATCCTGGTCTTCCGCCCCACCGTCCGCGTCTCGCGGACCGCGACCCGCGGGCGGAGAAGCGCGCGGAGCGGCAGGTAGCCCTCCTCTTCGCGATCTCGGTGCTCGGTACCCTGCTCTTCTTCGTCGGATACTTCTTCGTCCCCTTGGACCAGACCATCGAGCGCCTTCGGCTCCAGAACCTGATGCTCGGCCTCGGCACCGCCTTCGCGATGCTCGGGATCGGCGTCGGCATCGTCCACTGGGCCAAGACGCTCATGCCGGATCACGAAGTGACCGAGAGCCGTCACGAGATCCGCCCGGAGCAGGATCGGCAGGATGCCGAGAAGATCGTCAACGACATCCTCGAGGAGTCGGGCATCAAGCGCCGTCCGCTGATCCGGAACACGCTGCTCGGTGCCGCGATCCTCGCGCCGCTGCCCGCGATCGCCATCTTCCGGGACCTCGGGCCGCTGCCCGGGAACACCCTCAAGCAGACCATGTGGGACACCGGGGTGCGCCTGACCCGCGACCCCAGCGGCACCCCGATCCGGGCGTCGGACGTCACGGTCGGATCCGCGTTCCACGTGATTCCCGAAGGTCTCAACGAGGTCGAGAACAAGCTCGAGGAGAAGGCGAAGGCAGTCGTCCTGCTCATGCGCCTCGACCCCGAGGAGCTGAACCCTTCTCCCGGACGGGAGAGCTGGGGCTACGACGGAATTGTTGCGTATTCCAAGATCTGCACGCACGTCGGCTGCCCGGTAGCACTGTACGAACAGCAGACCCACCACCTGCTGTGCCCCTGCCACCAGTCCACCTTCGACCTCGAACAAGAGTGCAAGGTGATCTTCGGGCCGGCCGCACGTCCGCTGCCACAGCTACCCATCGAAGTCGATGACGAGGGCTACCTCGTCGCTTCAAGCGATTTCCAAGAACCCGTAGGACCTAGTTTCTGGGAGCGAGGCTGACATGAGCAGCTCAACCGCGACACACACCTATACGCCGAAGACGCGCGTGGGAAAGGTCACCGACTACGTCGACTCGCGCGTCGGCGGTTCGCAGATCGTCAAGGAGTTCGGTCGGAAGATCTTCCCCGACCACTGGACCTTCATGTTCGGTGAGGTGGCGCTGTACACCTTCGTGATCCTCCTGATCTCCGGCACCTTCCTCACCTTCTTCTACGACCCGTCCATGGCGGAGACCCACTACGAGGGCAGCTTCCTGCCGCTGCGTGGCGTCGAGATGTCGGTGGCGTACGCGTCATCCCTGGACATCTCCTTCGACGTGCGCGGCGGTCTGTTCATGCGACAGATCCACCACTGGGCCGCCCTGCTCTTCGTCGCATCGGTAGCCGTGCACATGCTCCGGGTGTTCTTCACCGGCGCGTTCCGCCGCCCCCGCGAGTTCAACTGGGTCGTCGGCTGTGTCCTGCTCATCCTGAGCCTCGCCGCCGGTTTCACCGGTTACTCGCTTCCCGATGACCTGCTCTCCGGCAACGGTCTGCGCATCATCGACGGCGTCATGAAGGCCATCCCGGTGGTCGGTACCTACATGAGCTTCTTCCTCTTCGGCGGGGAGTTCCCCGGCACCATGATCATCGGGCGCCTGTACGTGCTGCACATCCTGCTGATCCCGGCCGTCATCCTCCTGATGATCGGCATTCACCTGTTCATGGTCGTGCTGCACAAGCACTCGCAGTTCCCCGGCCCGGGCCGGACCAACACCAACGTCGTCGGGTACCCCGTCGGCCCGGTGTACGCGGCCAAGGCCGGCGGCTTCTTCTTCATCGTGTTCGGTGTCCTCGCCGCCATCGCTGCTGCCTTCACCATCAACCCGATCTGGAACTACGGTCCCTACGACCCCTCCCCCGTCTCGGCCGGCACGCAGCCGGACTGGTACATCGGCTGGGTCGACGGCGCGCTGCGTCTCATGCCCGGGACGCTCGGCCCGAACTTCGACTTCGAGTTCATGATCCCGTTCCCCTGGGGCGAGAACGCACTGTCCCTGAACGTCCTGTTCCCGGCACTGGTCCCGGCGATGATCGTCTTCGGTGCGATGTTCGCCTGGCCGTGGATCGAGGCCTGGGTGACCAAGGACAAGCGCGAGCACCACTTGCTCAACCGCCCGCGCAACGCTCCGACCCGCACCGCCATCGGCGTTGCAGGCATCACCTTCTACTGCGTCATGTGGGCCGCGGCCAGCTCGGACCTCATCGCGACGCACTTCCTCGTCTCGCTGAACGACGTGCTGTACGTGCTGCGGTTCCTCGTGATCGTCGGGCCGATCATCGCCTTCATGGTCACGCGGCGCATCGCGCTGGCTCTGCAGCGCAAGGACCGCGAGATCGCGCTCCACGGTCGCGAGACCGGTCGCATCGTCCGGCTCCCCCACGGTGAGTTCATCGAGGTCCACGAGCAGGTCGACGACTACAAGCGGTACAAGCTCGTCAGCTACGAGGCTCCCGAGCCGATGCTCCCCAAGGCCGACGAGAACGGCAAGATCAGCCTCGTCGATAAGGCTCACGGTCGGATCTCCCGGTTCTTCTTCGAGGACCGCGTTGCTCCGGTGACGCCGAAGGAGCTCGCAGCATCGCACGGCGACCACCACGGTGAGATCGCCGGCGCGAAGGATCGCGAGTCCATCGCCAGCCACTAGGCGGTAGCAGGACACGGAAGGGCCCGGACATTGTCCGGGCCCTTCCTCATGCCAACGAGACGACACCTGATCCTGACGGCCTCGCCTGCTGCGGTGCTGGTCCCTGCTGCAATCCCGAAGGTCATAGACGCCTGCCGTTCGGAACCCTGACCCCCATGCGAACCAACAGGAGACTCCCGGTGCTCGATCGTCCCACCAGCTCTCCCGGACTGCGTCGCTTCGCCGTGGCCGTCAGCGAGGTGTTCGCTCCCGCCGTGCTGGTGTCATTCTTCCTGGTCCTGGTCAGCACGACGTCGGCGCCATGGCCGCAGTCTGTGCTCTTCGCCCTCGTAGCGGTCGGTTTCACCACGGCTCTTCCGCTCGGCGGTGTCCTCGCGCTCGTGCGCCGAGGACTGGTCACGGATCATCACATCAGTCGTCGCGAACAGCGCGCGCCCGTACTTGCCGGGGCGGTCATCTCCATCGTGGTGGGTATCCTCGTGCTCCGACTCGTCGGTGCCCCTGAGGCGATCCTCGTCGCCGTCGTCAGCACCGTCGCGGGCGTGGTGATCGTCCTTGCCGTGAATCTGTGGTGGAAACTGTCGGCGCATTCGGCCGTCGCCGTCTTCGTCGCCATCGGCGGAATCCTGGTCGCGGGACCGGCTGCGATGCCCCTGGCTCTCGTACCCGCCGCCGTGGGCTGGTCACGCGTCCGCCTCCGAGCCCACACGCCGCTGCAGGTCCTCGCCGGGTATGGTGTCGGCGCGGTCATCGGCGGGTTGTACGCCCTGCTCTCGCCCGGCTGACGGTGCCCACCGGTCGGAGCCGCGGACAACGTCCAACCGGTAAGCGTGGCGTAGGCCGGCCGTCGTGGTGGGAAACCGCTGCAGGGGTCCTGCGGGCCTCCCGCTCCCTCAGACCACACTCGGGCCCACCGGCGCCGCCCTGAGCCGGTAGCAAGCTACAGAACAGCAGAGGCGACCACCCTGTCCTTCCACCGGCGTCGCCCTGACCCTGACGAAGCCAACAGAGGCCTCAGACAGCCGTCGAGGTCACCCGAGCCTCCGGGACGTGTAAGCGCGCGGGCTCCGAGCCCCGGGTCGTTGGAGAGGCACCCAGAGCTTGTAGCGGTCGGCCCTGTAGTAGGAGACCGAGTAGTCGATCATCGCGCGAGCCACGTAGGCATGTCGCTGGATCTTCAGGAGCGGCGCATTCATCTCGACGTTCAGCAACCGCGCGATCGCCGGGGAGGCCGCGGTGGCTTCGATGGTGTCCTCACCCCATTCCATCACCAGGCCGAACTTCTCGCTGAGCACGTTGTAGAGCGACGTGGGCGGTGGATCGTCGAGGATACCCTGCACGCGGTGCGCAGGGATGAAGTTCTCGTCCACACTCATCGGCTCGCCGTCGGCCAGTAGCTGGCGCCGGAAGCGCACCACGGGCTGACCGATCTCGATCTGCAGCTCACGGGCGACGAGTGGTGTGGCGCCCTGCTGTTCGAAGCTGAGCACGCGGGCATCCGGCACCATTCCCCGGCGGATCATCTCCTCCGTGTACGACGTCATCTTCATGTGGAGGTCCATCTTCGACCGCGCGACGAACGTCCCGAGCCCCACCACACGCTCGAGGACGTCCTCGGCCACCAAAGCGTCGACCGCATGGCGCACAGTCATACGAGCTACTCCGTAGTACTCGCTCAGGTGCCGCTCCGAGGGGATGGTGGCACCCGGATCGCCATGCTGTCGAACCCACCTGCGTAGGCTCTCGCGCACCTGGACGTGTTTCGGCCCGCCTGCGGACTCCATGGGATCGGCGTCGAAGGGCCTCGGAAGAACAGTCATGGCCTCATCACCCTCGGTCCACAGCTACGGGTCGAACAGATACGTGCGAACCCTTTAACGAAAGGAAGAGCCCGCACCAGCGGGCTCTTCCTCGTGTCATTCGTGGTGCTCAGTGCGCGTGGTCGCCGCGACTGTACTCGAAGACCCAGCCGACGAGCGCGACCACCGCAAGACCCATACCGATGTACAGGATCCAGAACCCGATGGCGATACCGAGGAAACCGGTGGCTGCGGACAGCCCGAGAACCAGCGGCCACCAGCTCCAGGGGCTGAAGTGGCCCTGCTCCCCCGAACCCTCGTGGATCTCGGCGTCGAGCCGATCCTCAGGACGCTCGCCGACTCGCTTACCCGTGACGGCGAGGTAGAAGCCGATCATCCCTGCGAGACCGCCCACAAGCAGGATTCCGAGGAATCCGACCCACTCGGAGAACTCGGTCAGGAAACCGTAGACCACACCGATGATCACGAAGATCGGCAGTCCGATCAGGAACAGGTTCTTCTCGATCCTCATGACTTGGCATCCTGTCGATCAGCTGAGCCCATGAAGCTCGCAGCGCTCTCGTCCGGTGTGTGGGTCTGCTGCAACTCGGGGTGGTGCAGATCCAGCGCGGGGCGCTCCGACCGGATACGGGGCAGCGATGTGAAGTTATGGCGCGGCGGCGGGCAGGAGGTCGCCCACTCGAGCGAGGCGCCGAAGCCCCAGGGGTCGTCCACCTCGACCTTCTTACCGGTGCGCCACGTGATGTAGACGTTCCAGAAGAAGGGGATCAGCGACGCACCGAGGACGAACGAGCCCACGGTCGAGAACTGGTTCATCAGCGTGTAGCCGTCCTCGGGGAGGTAGTCCGCGTAGCGACGCGGCATGCCCTCGACACCGAGCCAGTGCTGGATGAGGAACGTGGCGTGGAAGCCGAGGAACAGCATCCAGAAGTGGATCTTGCCGAGACGCTCGTTGAGCATCTTGCCGGTGAACTTGGGCCACCAGAAGTAGAAGCCTGCGAACATCGCGAACACCACGGTGCCGAAGACCACGTAGTGGAAGTGAGCCACGACGAAATAGGTGTCCGAGACATGGAAGTCGAGCGGCGGCGAGGCGAGGATGATGCCCGTCAGACCACCGAACAGGAAGGTCACGAGGAAGCCGAGGCTCCACAGCATGGGCGTCTCGAAGGTGAGTGAGCCCCTCCACAGCGTCCCGATCCAGTTGAAGAACTTCACGCCCGTAGGAACCGCGATCAGCATGGTCATGAAGGCGAAGAACGGCAGCAGGACGGCGCCCGTGACGTACATGTGGTGCGCCCAGACGGTCACCGACAAGGCAGCGATGGCGATCGTCGCGTACACCAGACCCTTATAACCGAAGATGGGCTTGCGGCTGAAGACCGGGAAGATCTCCGACACGATGCCGAAGAACGGCAGCGCGATGATGTACACCTCGGGGTGCCCGAAGAACCAGAACAGGTGCTGCCACAGGATGGCGCCACCGGCCTCGGGATCGAAGATGTGGGCACCGAACCGGCGATCCGCGCCGAGGGCGAACAGCGCCGCGGCCAGGGGCGGGAACGCCATGAGCACGAGGATCGCGGTGATCAGCGTGTTCCAGGTGAAGATGGGCATCCGCCACATCGTCATTCCCGGTGCACGCATGCAGATGATGGTGGTGATGAAGTTGACGGCGCCGAGGATCGTACCGAACCCGGACAGAGCCAGACCGAAGACCCAGAGGTCACCACCGACGCCCGGTGAGAACGTGGTGCTCGAGAGCGGCGCGTAGGCGAACCAGCCGAACGAGGCAGCTCCCTGCGGGGTGATGAAGCCGGACACCGCGATGGTGGAGCCGAACAGGAAGAACCAGAAGGCCAGGGCGTTCAGCCGCGGGAAGGCGACGTCGGGCGCACCGATCTGAAGCGGCATGATCACGTTCGCGAACCCAGCGAACAGCGGCGTCGCGAACATCAGGAGCATCACGGTGCCGTGCATCGTGAACAGCTGGTTGTACTGCTCCTTGGTCTGCAGGATCTGCATCCCGGGCTCGAACAGCTCCGCGCGGATGACCAGGGCCATCACGCCGGCGAAGCAGAAGAACACGAAGGAGGCGATCAGGTACATGTACCCGATGGTCTTGTGGTCGGTCGAGGTGATCCAGTTGACGACGAGCCGCCCTTTGGACCTCGGGACGACGCGGGGAGCGGCTACGGTGCCGGCTTCCTCAAGGGTGTATTCGAAAGTGGACATCAGCTGCTACTCCTGGCTGGGTCGGTATCGGGATCATCCTCTGGGTAGGAGTCGCGGTCGTACTCGTCGAGCAGCTGACCGTCTTCCAGCTCGTTCATCCGCGCGTCGAACTCCTCCTGCGACACCACGGCGACGTTGAAGAGCATCTCCGAGTGGTACTGGCCGCAGAGCTCGGCGCACTTGCCCGCGAACACGCCCTCCTTGGTGGGGGTGACGTTGATGTAGTTGGTGCGGCCCGGGTACAGGTCGCGCTTCTGCAGGAAGGCCGGAACGAAGAAGGAGTGCTGCACATCGCGGGCGTTCAGGCGGAGCTCCACCGACTTGTTGACCGGCAGGTAGAGGGTCGGCAGGTTCTCCGGAACACCCTCCTCGCCGTTCAGGCTCCCCTGGACCCCGGTGGAGTACTTGTCCTCGTTCACGTAGTTGAAGTCCCAGGACCACTGCTTGCCGCGCACGTCCACGATCATGTCGGGGTTCTCGACGCGGGCGTCGATCGTCGCGATGTCGCGCTCGGTGAAGTAGAAGAACACCAGCACCATGAACAGCGGGATCGTCAAGTAGAAGATCTCGAGCGGCAGGTTGTAGCTCATCTGACGCGGGTATCCGGTGTCGTTCTTCCGGCGGCGGTACGCCACCATGCACCAGATGATCAGGCCCCAGGTGATGATGCCGACTGCGAGGGCGGCGATCCACGAGTTCACCCAGAGGTCGGTGATGATCCCCGTGTGGTTGGTGTTGTCGCGGTCAGCCGGGAGCCAGCCGCGTTGGGCTTCTGCCGAGCAGCCGGTGAGGAGGAGGGCGCCAACCAGCGAGATGCTGGAGATCTTCGCGATCCTGGCGCGCTTGCTGCCGGTTCGGTCCTGCGAGATCACAGACGGACCTTCCTTTTCTTCGTGCGTTGCCACCCGTCGATTCAGCCGCCCGGGGTGCACATCCAGTTTTACTACTCACTGTAGAGCTTACCCGTAGAACCGACGATCCGGTGACATGAAAAAGGCCCGGAACACGCGCGGTGGGCGCTGTTCCGGGCCTTTCAGGACCCTAGTGGAAGGAGTCCCCGCAGGCGCAGGAGCCGCCGGCGTTGGGGTTGTCGATGGTGAATCCCTGCTTCGAGATGGTGTCCTCGAAGTCGATCGAGGCGCCCGAGAGGTAGGGCACGCTCATCTTGTCGACGATGACCTGTACGCCGTCGAAATCGCGGACGGCGTCGCCGTCCAGGACGCGTTCGTCGAAGTACAGCTGGTAGATGAGGCCCGAGCAGCCACCCGGCTGGACGGCGACGCGGAGGCGCAGGTCGGTGCGGCCCTCCTGCTCCAGGAGGCTGCGCACCTTGCCGGACGCGACGTCGGACAGGTTGACCTCGTGCACGGGCAGTGCTGCGGACTCCTGCACGGAGCCTGCTTCGGTGGTCGGTGTGCTCATTGTGTCTCTCTCTGTCAGTCGGTGGTGAGACGCTGGCGTCGTTCCATGGTACGTCGGGGGTCACGCCGCGGGGACGACTGTCCCACCACTGAAGGGAACGATCAGCGCCGCAGAAACATTTCCGACCCGTTCGGGTCAGGAGGTCCCGAGGCCCTCGGCGTCGAGGCGCGCGAGCAGGATCGCCTCGGCGAGCACGGCTTTGCGGAACTCCGCGAGGTGCAGTGACTCGTTGGCGCTGTGGGCGCGCGAGTCGGGGTCCTCCACCCCGGTGATGAGGATCTGCGCCGAGGGGAACAGCTCGGTGAGGTCGGCGATGAACGGGATGGACCCGCCCATACCCGCTTCCACGGGCTCGACGCCCCAGGCTTCCTCGAGTGCGGCGAGAGCGAGGCGCGAGGCCGGTTCGCTGGTGTCGGTGAGGAAGGGGCTGCCGGTCTCCCCCGGGGTGAAGGTGACCTGCGCGCCGAAGGGGGCATGGGTCTGCACGTGCTGCCGTACCGCCTCCATCGCTGCCTGCGGATCCTGACCGGGTGCCAGACGAAGACTGAACTTCGCCCGCGCCCGGGGCAGCAGCGTGTTGGAGGACAGGGCGACACTCGGGATGTCCATGCCGATGATGGAGAGCGCCGGCTTGTGCCACAGCCTCGACGCGATGGATCCCGTACCGGCGAGGCGCACGCCGTCGAGCACCGAGGCGTCGGCACGGTAGTCCGCTTCGGCGTAGTCCACCGTCGCATGGTCACCGCTCACGAGTCCGTCGACGGCGACGTCCCCGGCGTCGTCGTGAAGGGTCGCGATGAGGCGGGCGAGCAGGGTCGGGGCGTCGAGCACCGGACCCCCGAACATGCCGGAGTGCACTGCGTGATCGAGGACCTGCACCTCGAGGGTGCCGTCCACGAGGCCCCGCAGGCTCGTGGTCAGGGCGGGTACGCCGACCTTCCAGTTGCTCGAGTCGGCAACGACGATGACGTCGGCCTCGAGGTCGTCGCGGTAGGTCTCCAGGAAGGAGCGGAAGGTCGGCGAGCCCGCCTCCTCCTCGCCCTCGATGAAGAGCGTCACCCCGACGCCGAAGTCCTCACCCAGCACCTCGGTGAGGGTGCCGTAGGCGCCGATGTGCGCCATGATGCCCGCCTTGTCGTCCGCCGTCCCGCGGCCGTAGAGCCGGCCGTCGCGCTCGGTCGCGACGAACGGGTCGCTCAGCCACAGGTCCCGGTCCCCCGGCGGCTGCACGTCGTGGTGCGCGTAGAGCAGGATGGTCGGCTTCCCTTCGGCCGCTGGACGCCGCGCGACGATCGCCGGGCCACCCGGCACGCCGTCGTTGTCCACGCGGAGGATCCGGACGTCCTCGATGCCGAGCTCCCGGATCATCGACGCGACCGCGTCCGCACTGCGGTCCAGTTCGGCGGCGTCGAACGCCTCCCAGGCGATCCCCTGGATGGCGACCAGCGAGGAGAGCTGCTCGACGATGCGCGGGAACGCCGCATCCACGCTCGCGCGCAGCTGCTGGACGACGGCCGACGGGTCCTGGGGGTCTACATGCACTTCTGTCGTGGTCATGCGGAAACCCTACACACGGCGGGTGTGCTCCTGTCCGCTTCGCCCGGCTACGCGCACCCCCGCCGGCAGGAGTGGGCCGACGATCCGGCGGCGGGCCGAGCCGGTATCCTGAGGGGGTGTTCGGACGAAACAAGGTGACCACTCCCTCCCAGGAAGCAGCCGACGACGCTGCACGACCCAGCGGGAACCCGCGCGCTCAGGGCAAGGGAGCCCCGACGCCCAAGCGCAGTGTCCAGCAGGCCGCGCGCCGACGACCGCTGGTGCCCGATGATCGCAAAGCTGCCCGCGAGCAGAGCAAGGCGGGCGTCCGGGACGAGCGGGCCCGTATGCGCCAGGCGCTCGACACCGACGACGAGCGTTATCTTCCTTTGCGCGACAAGGGACCGAACCGCCGGTACATCCGGCAGTTCGTGGACGCACGGATCAACGTGGGCGAGTTCCTCATGATCGCCGCGCTCGTCTTCGTCATCCTCAGCTTCTTCCAGTCCGCCGTGTTCCAGAGCTCGGTCCTCGTAGCGTTCTGGTTCCTGATCGTGGCGGTCATCGTCGACAGCGCCCTGCTGCGCCGGAAGCTGAAGAAGAAGCTCACGGAGAAGTTCGGGGCACCCAATCAGGGTGACCTCTTCTACGGCATCACACGCGCCCTGCAGTTCCGGCGGCTGCGCCTCCCCAAGCCCCAGGTGGCGCGGGGCCAGTACCCCTCCTGACCCGAGGCGGTCGGGCGAGCGTCCTGGGTGTCGTCGGCCTCGACCGTCCCGTGCGCGAGAGCGCGGACGTTCCGAGCCTGGCCCCCGTGCAGGACTCCGGGTCCAGGTCGGCCTGAGCCGGACTAGGCGGAGCCGTACCCCGCGCGTACCAGCCCTCGATTGATGCTGCGCGCCCAGAACGGCCCCTCGTACAGGAAACCCGTGTAGCCCTGGACGAGCGTGGCGCCGGCCTCGAGCCGCTCGACGACGTCCGCAGGGCTCTCCACGCCGCCCACCGACACGATGGCCAGGCCGTCGCCCACCGCAGCCCGCAGGCGCACCAGGACCTCGAGTGAACGCGCCTTCAGCGGTGCCCCGCTGAGGCCGCCGACACCCTTGGCCATCACCGTGGCGGGGTCCGTCGTCAGGTTCTCCCGCGTGATCGTCGTGTTGGTGGCCACGATGCCGTCGAGACCGAGGTCGAGCGCGAGAGCGCCGACGTCGTCGAGGTCCTGATCCGTGAGGTCCGGGGCGATCTTCACCAGGAGCGGCACGTGCCGCCCGGCCGCGGTGTCGGCCGTGGTCCGCACAGCCTCGAGCAGCGGTCTGAGCGACTCGACGCTCTGGAGGAGGCGGAGTCCCGGCGTGTTGGGCGACGAGACGTTGACCACGAGGTAGTCGGCCACGGGTGCGAGCGCTTCGGCGCTGACCAGGTAGTCGGCGACCGCGTCGACGAGGTCCACCTTCTTCGTCTTGCCGATGTTCACGCCCACTACGGGCCGCGTGCGGCGTCCGTAGCGCCGGTCGAGAAGGCGTCGCGCCGCGGCGAGGCGGGGAGCCACGGTCGCCGCGCCGTCGTTGTTGAAGCCCATGCGGTTGATCACCGCGCGGTCCTCGATCAGCCTGAAGAGGCGCGGCGCCGGGTTGCCCGGCTGTGCCCGACCGGTGATCGTGCCGATCTCGACATGTCCGAATCCGAGGGTCGTGAGTGCCGCGAGCCCCTTCCCCCCCTTGTCGAACCCCGCTGCCAGGCCGAACGGTGAGGGGAAGTCGACGCCGAAGGCCGTCGTCGCGAGCCGCAGGTCAGGGGCGCAGATCCGCCGCAGCAGCGTGCCCACGGGCGGGAGATCGGCGGCGCGGATGAGCGAGAAGCCGATCCTGTGTGCCTTCTCGGCATCCATCCCGGAGAAGACGATCCGGAAGAAGGCGGGGTAGAAGCGCATGTGGTAAGCCTTCCACGGGCGGCGCACCTGCACCAATCGGACGCGACCGCGCGGACGGTAGGGTCGGCGTATGCGGGAGTCGTGGTCGGAGGACGTCCTCGGAGAGGGGTTCCTCGCCCTCACCCTGCCCGTGGGCGTCGACGACGAGGGTGAGCGGGTGGCGACGCTCGTGGCGTTCGAGCCGCACGGTCCCGTTCCGGCGCCGGGTCCCACCGGGCTCGACGAGGGCGGCCGACCTACGCATCCGCTCCGCGCCGTCCTCTACCTGCACGGCTTCAGCGACTACTTCCTGCATGCGGGTCTCGCGCGAGCACTGCACGACGACGGCTGGTCCTTCTTCGGGCTCGACCTCCACAAGTACGGGCGGAGTCTGAGGCCGGGACAGACGCCAGGGTTCGTCTCGTCGCTCGACGAGTACGACGCCGACCTGGACGCCGCGATGATTGCCCTCACGCGACGCGTCCTCGAGCGCCATGCGGCCGCTCACGGCGTGACCCCGTCCGGGCCCGTGGCCCCGGAGGGCGATCCCGCGGGTGCTGATCCGAGGGTCGAGGTGGTGATCGTGGCTCATTCCACCGGCGGACTGACAGCGACCCTGTGGGCCGCCCGCCATCCCGGCCGCATCAGCGGACTGGTCCTCAACAGCCCGTGGCTCGACACCCAGGGCAGTGCCCTGCTGCGCTCGGCAGCGCAGGGCATCCTCGACACGGTGTCGCGCAGGCGTCCGAAGGCCCGGCTCCGGCTCCCCGAGCTCGGCTTCTACTTCAGGAGCATCAGCGACGTCCGGGAGGGCGAATGGACGATCGATACCCGCTGGCGCCCCGAGGCGGGCTTCCCCATCCGTGCCGGATGGCTCGCCGCGATCCTCGCCGGTCACGCCGGCCTGGCGAAGGGGGTGAGTGTCGACGCGCCGATCCTCGTGGTCTGTTCCGCGGCATCGACCATCAGCCCGACCTGGAGCGACGCGATGCTCGAGACGGACATCATCCTGGACGTGGCGCCGATGGTGCGCCGCGCGGCAGAACTGGGTCCCGATGTCACGATCCGGCGCTTCCCGGGAGCGCTGCACGACGTCTTCCTCTCGCGCAGCGAGGTGAGGGGGCGGGCGACCGACGTCGTACGGCACTGGCTCCGTACGCTGCCCGACAGGCCGTCGTCAGGCCCTTCCGCTGACGCATCAGCCGTGGACGGACCGGCGGTCTCCGGACCGGAGTCACCCTAGGTACCGGAGGCGCGGGAGCCTCGGGGACATCTCGGGCACTGGATCAGGAGTCGGCGCCGGCCGACTGATCGACCGCTCCCCCGTACCGGCGGTCGCGCGCGGCGTACTCCTCGATGGCGCGCCAGAGGGTGCGGCGGTCGACGTCGGGCCACAGCGTGTTCATGAAGACCATCTCCGCGTAGGCCGACTGCCAGAGCATGAAGTTTGACAGTCGCTGTTCTCCGGACGTGCGCAGGAACAGGTCGACGTCGGGCAGGTCCGGCTCGTCGAGGTAGCGCTGGATGGTCTTCTCGGTCACGGACGAGGCGCGGAGCGTTCCCGCCGCCACGTCCTCGGCAATGGCGCGCGCAGCGTCGGCGATCTCGGCGCGCCCGCCGTAGTTGACGCACATCGTCAGGGTGCAGGTGGTGTTGTGGACCGTGTGACGTTCCGCCTCCTCCAGCTCGCGGATCACGGACTGCCACAGTTTCGGCCTCCTGCCGGACCACCGGATGCGCACGCCCCACTCGTTGAGCTGATCGCGCTGCCGACGCAGGACGTCCTTGTTGAACCCCATGAGGAAGCGCACCTCCTCGGGCGAACGCTTCCAGTTCTCGGTGCTGAACGCGTACACGGAGACGTGCTTGACGCCGATCTCGATGGCGCCCGCCATGACGTCGAGCAGGGCGGCCTCCCCCGCCTTGTGCCCCTCGGTGCGCGGCAGACCGCGCTCGTTGGCCCAGCGCCCGTTGCCGTCCATCACGATCGCCACGTGCTCGGGGACGAACTGCCGCGGAACGGCCGGGGCCTGCTCACCGCTCGGGTGGGGCCACGGCGCCACGGGACGTCGGACGGAATTCATACACGCTCCACATGTTTGAGGGAGGCGACCCCGCGTTCGAGGTGCCATTGCAGGAACGCCGCCACGAGGCCGGCCGCCTCCCGGCGCGCTCCGGGCTCGGAGGCGTCGGCGACCGCCCAGTCCCCGGTGAGCAGTGCGCCCAACAGGTCCATGGTGGCGGCCGACGGCGATGCCGCCCCGGGCGGTCGGCAGTCCATGCAGACTGCGCCACCGAGGGGAGCGGAAAAGGCCGTGTGTGGGCCGGGTGCGCTGCAGCGGGCGCAATCCGTGAAACTCGGTGCCCATCCGGCCGTCGCGAGTGCGCGCAGCAGGTAGGAGTCGAGGATCAGCTCGGATGGATGGAGGTCCCTGCTCAGGGCGGAGAACGCTCCGGCGACGAGGGCGTACTGCGCCCCGCCCGCCTCGCCGATGTCCGTGAGGCGCTCCGCCGTCTCGGCGATCGCGGTGGCTGCCGTGTAGCGACCGTAGTCGGCGGCGATGCCGTGGCCGTACGCGCCCTTCGTCTGGGCCTGCGTCACCACGTCGAGACTGCGGCCGTGTGCGAGGAGCAGATCGACGGACATGAACGGCTCGAGGCGGGAACCGAACTTGCTGCTGGTCCGCCGCACGCCCTTCGCGACGGCACGCACCTGGCCGTGGTCTCTGGTCAACAGCACGATGATCCTGTCCGCCTCGCCGAGTTTGTAGGTGCGCAGCACCACGCCCTCGGTGCGGTAGGTACGGGACGCTGACGAGGAAGGCACACCCAAGTGTCCCATCCGGCACCCACGGAGCGCAGTTGACCGGTTGCTTCCTGAAGTGAGTACCTCGGTCGACGCCGCCTGGTGTGGCGCCGCGGTCAGGCCGCGTCGCGGATGGCCCGGTTGACGGCCGAGATGACGGCCTTCAGCGCCGCCATCGTGGTGTTGGCGTCGATCCCCACTCCCCACAGGACGCGCTCACCCACGGCGCACTCCACGTAGGCCGCCGCCCGCGCGTTGCCGCCGGATGACAGGGCGTGCTCGGTGTAGTCGAGGACGCGGAGATCCACGCCGTCCTGCCCGAGGATGGACTGCAGCGCGTCGATGGGACCGTTCCCCTGGGCCGTCCTGCGCTGCTGAACACCGTCCACGAGGAGGGTCGCGACGAGCTTGAAGGAGCCGTCCTCCGCGGTATCGGTATTGACGGACGTCAGTTCGTAGTGCCCCCACGCAGCCGTACCGCCGTCGACACGCATGGGCAAGTACTCGTCCTGGAACACGGACCAGAGCTGCGCCCCGCTGACCTCGCCGCCCTGGGACTCCGTGCGGCGCTGGACCACGGCCGAGAACTCGATCTGGGCGCGGCGCGGCAGGTCCAGGCTGTGTTCGTTCTTCAGCAGGTAGGCCACCCCGCCCTTGCCCGACTGGGAGTTGACCCGGATCACGGCTTCGTAGGACCGGCCGATGTCCTTCGGGTCGATCGGCAGGTACGGGACGGCCCACGGCAGGTCGTCGACACCGACGCCCGCCTGCGCGGCGTCGCGCTCCATGCTCTCGAAGCCCTTCTTGATGGCGTCCTGGTGGGAGCCCGAGAAGGCCGTGAACACCAGGTCACCGCCGTAGGGCGACCGCTCGGGCACGCTCAGCTGGTTGCAGTACTCGGCGGTGCGGCGGATCTCGTCCATGTCGGAGAAGTCGATCTGGGGGTCGATGCCCTGGCTGAAGAGGTTCATACCCAGGGTGACCAGGTCCACGTTGCCCGTCCGCTCCCCGTTCCCGAAGAGGCAGCCCTCGATCCGGTCGGCGCCCGCGAGGTACCCGAGCTCGGCGGCGGCGACACCGGTGCCGCGATCGTTGTGCGGGTGCAGGGACAGGATGATGCTGTCCCTGTTGTCGAGGTTCCGGCTCATCCACTCGATCGAGTCGGCGTACACGTTGGGGGTGGCCATCTCCACGGTGGCGGGCAGGTTCAGGATCATCTGGCGATCGGCGGAGGCTTCGAAGACGGCTGAGACCTCGTTGCTGATGCGGGCCGCGAACTCGAGCTCGGTACCGGTGAAGGACTCGGGCGAGTACTCGTAGGTGATCAGCGTGTCGCCCATGTTCTCCTCGAACTTGCGGCACAGGCGGGCACCCTGGAGGGCGATGTCGATGATGCCGTCCTGGTCCTGACCGAACACCACGCGGCGCTGCAGTACGGACGTGGAGTTGTAGAGGTGCACGATGGCACGGTCCGCTCCCTCGAGGGAGGCGTAGGTGCGCTCGATGAGGTGCTCGCGCGACTGCGTCAGCACCTGGATGGTGACGTCGTCGGGGATCCGATCACCCTCGATCAGCTGGCGGACGAAGTCGAAGTCGGTTTGCGACGCCGAGGGGAAACCGACCTCGATCTCCTTGTAGCCCATGCGGACCAGGAGGTCGAACATCTTGTGCTTGCGCTCGGGGTTCATCGGGTCGATGAGAGCCTGGTTCCCGTCACGCAGATCGACGGCGCACCAGCGCGGCGCCTTCGTGATGGTGCGGTCGGGCCACGTGCGGTCCGGGAGCTCCACGATGATCTGGTCCTGGAACGAGCGGTACTTGCCGAACGGCATCCCTGAGGAGTTCTGTGCGTTGTGCATCGGTCAGCCCAATCTGATCTGAAGTGAGGTGCTGGCGGCCGGGCAACACGGACTCCGCGGCGAGGAGGGCCAGTAGCTCTTACGTCCTAGAGGGCCTCGCCGCGGCACCGAAGAAGGGTCGACTGGGCGCGCACGTTGTCACCCTAACACGGCACATAGGATGGCTTCCGGGCAGGCGGAACGGGCCACAGACCGCTCCGCGCCGCGACAGAACAGGAACCGACGATGACGATCAGTACCTTCGACCCGGCCGCGCTCGACGCGACGATCAGGCCCCAGGACGACCTCTTCCGGCACGCCAACGGGCTGTGGCTGAAAGACGCGGTCATTCCGGACGATCGCCCGCTCGCGGGCTCCTTCACGGCTCTGCGCGACGCCTCCGAACTCGCCGTCCGTACCCTGATCGAAGAAGCGGCCTCGCGCGTCGCGGACGGCTCGGCGGATGACCTCGATGCGAAGATCGGCACCCTCTACGCGGACTTCATGGACGTCGAGCGCATCGAGTCCCAGGGCTCGGCCCCGGTCCGCGCGGTCCTCGCCCGGGTGGCCGCGGCGTCCACGATCGGGGACCTCCTCGAGCTCAGCGGGGAGCTCGCGCGCTCCGGCGTCCAGAGCGTCGTCGCGCCCTATGTGAGCAACGACGCCGGGAACCCCGACCGGTACGTGCTGCACCTGTACCAGTCCGGGTTGGGGCTGCCGGACGAGTCGTACTACCGGGAAGAGCAGTCGGCGGAGACGCGCGAGGAGTACCGGGGCCTCCTGACGACCCTCTTCGCCCTGATCACGGGTGACACCGACGTCGATCCGGCGGTTGCCGCCGAGCGCGTCCTGGCGCTCGAGACCCGACTTGCGGCGTCCTCGATGGGTTCCGTCGAACGCCGCGACCCGCAGAAGACCTACAACCTCCTGCGCCACGACCACGTCCTCGGACTGTCACCGCACCTCGCGGGCTGGCTCCGCGTGGTGACGGACTCCGCCGAGCAGTCCGCCGAGGTGGTGGTCTGCCAGCCGGATTTCGTGCGAGCCCTCGACGCCGCACTGCGTGAGGAGAGCCTCGACGTCTGGCGGGAGTGGCTGGTGAGCCGCGTGCTGCTCCACGCCGCCGACTTCCTCGACGAGCGCTTCGTCGACGCAACCTTCGCCTTCTACGGGACCCACCTGGCAGGGACGCCGCGCCTCAAGGACCGCTGGAAGCGCGGTGTGGCGCTCGTCGAGGGCGCCGTCGGTGAGGCGATCGGTCAGCGCTACGTCGCGCGTCACTTCCCACCCACCCACAAGGCCGCGATGCTCGGACTCGTCGAGAACCTGATCGCCGCGTACGAAGCGAGCATCCGGGACCTCGCGTGGATGACGGAGGACACCCGCACGAGGGCGTTGGAGAAGCTGTCCCGGTTCACGACGAAGATCGGCTACCCCGACGAGTGGATCGACTACGGCCCGCTCGAGATCCGGGCGCAGGATCTGTACGGCAACGCGCTGCGAGCCGGCGATTTCGAGCACGGCCGGCAGCTCGGCAAGCTCGGCGGACCGATCGACCGCGGTGCCTGGCTGATGACGCCGCAGACCGTGAATGCCTACTACATGCCCACCATGAACGAGATCGTCTTCCCGGCCGCGATCCTCCAGCCGCCCTTCTTCGACATCGAGGCGGACGACGCCGTGAACTACGGTGCGATCGGTGCCGTGATCGGTCACGAGATCGGGCACGGCTTCGACGACAAGGGCTCCCAGTTCGACGGGACGGGACGCCTCCACAACTGGTGGGGCGAGGCGGACCGCGAAGCGTTCGACGCGCTGACCGGGCGCCTGGTGGCCCAGTACGCGGCTCTCGAGCCGTCGGAAGTGCCCGGGCGGCAGGTGAACGGTGAGCTCACCCTCGGGGAGAACATCGGTGACCTCGGCGGCCTCGGGATCAGCTACCGCGCCTATCTGCTGAGTCTCGGCGACGCCGGGATGCCGGTGATCGACGGCCTCACGGGGACACAGCGCTTCCTGCTGTCCTGGGCCACGTGCTGGCAGCAGAAGATCCGGCCGGAGGAGGCGAAGCGACGCCTGACCGTCGATCCGCACTCTCCCAACGAGTTCCGCTGCAACCAGGTGGTGCGGAACCTCGACGAGTTCCACGAGGCCTTCGGGGTCGGTGCGGGTGACCGCCTGTGGCTCGAGCCGGAGGACCGCGTGCGCATCTGGTGACCGGAACAGGGGCGCGGAGCCGTCAGGCTCCGCGCCCCTGGCTCAGGTACTCCCATGCGGGGTCGGGCCGAGCTGTCAGAGTCCGGACGAGGCCTGGCAGGTGACCTGTTCTGCGGTCTGCCCCTGGAGGTCACTACCCAGCGGCGGCACGACGACCTTCGGGCCGGAGGCGAAGTCCGCACCGACGAGGAGCTCCAGGCCGACGGCGGTCGGGTCCGGGCCCACCTGGCTCGCGGGCACACCGAGGAGCGCCGCCAACTGTGCTGCCGCGGCCTCGTATCCCTCGCCGTAGAAGATCTGCGAGGTCTCGGCGGGTGCCGTCTCCACCGGCGTCGCCTGCGCGTACCCGGCATTGGCGAGCAGCTGCCGCACCTCGTCCGCCCGCGTCAGGTCGGCCGTCCCGTTCACGATGATCACCGGAACGGAGGCCGGGGCAGGCGCAGGAGCTTCGGTGGCGGTCGGGGCAGGCGCCGACGCGTCGCTCGGCTCGGGCTGCGGCTCCTCCGGCTGCGGCTCCTCGGTCAGCCCGCGGTCCTCCCGCAGGGCGTCGAACAGCGGCGCAGCGGCGTCCTCGTCGAGCACCAACCGGTTGGGGTCCTCGATGTAGGGCTCGGTCGGAACGGTCACGAAAGCGACCTTGCCCAGATCGACGTTCTTGAGGCGGTCGGCGATCTTGAGGAGTTCCGCCGGCTGGGAGAGGTCCTCGTCGACGGTGAGGTTGCGGGTGATGACGTCCGCGATGGAATACAGCTTCGGCAGGTTCGTCAGCGTCCCCTCCCCCCTGACCTTACGGGCCAGGGACGCGAGGAACGACTGCTGCGCCGCGATGCGCCCGGCGTCACCGCCGTCACCGAAGCTGTGCCGGGTACGCAGGAAGGCCAGAGCCTGATCCCCCTCGACCTCGCTGGTGCCGGCGGGGAGCTGGAGGCCGGAGTACTCGTCGTCGACCGGAGCCTGCACGCAGACCTCGACACCTCCGACGGCCGCGGAGAGTTCGCTGACGGCGACGAAGCCCGCCATCATGAAGTGATCGATCGACAGGCCTGTGAGGTTGTTGATCGCAGCGACCGTGCAGCCCGGGCCACCACTGTTCAGCGATCCGTTGAGCTGGCCCAGGTCCATGGCCGCGGACGGCTCACCACCCTCGGGGTCGATACAGCTCGGGAGCGGCGTGAGGAGATCGCGCGGGAAGGACACGACCGTGACGTTCTCGCGGTCCGCCGACAGTGTCAGGAGCATCATGACATCCGCGTTGCCTTCCCCGGACGACTCGCTCTCGTCGCCGAAGAACGCTCCGGAATTACCGGTGCGCGTGTCCGAGCCGATGATGAGGATCTGCAACGGATCGGTGCTCGAATCCACCGGCAGGGCGGACTCCTGGTTCTCGGCGAGGTTCAGCGGGAGCGTCTCCACGTTCGACTGCAGCCTGAAGACCTGGACGGCGACGAAGACGACGGAAGCCATGAGCACCGAGGCCAGCAGGATCGCCGTGGCCTTGAGTCCGCGGTGCGCGGAACCGCGGCCCAGATGGCGACCGCCGGGCCCGGCGTCGGCGGTGAGCCGGACGGGAACCCCACCCTCGGCGACTCCCCGAGGGAGGTCGTCGGCGCCGTCGACGCCGGAGGGTGATCGGCGGTTCATGCGTGGCTCCTTCGGATCGGTGGGTGCACTGTGGGGACTGCTGCCCCCGGCGTCGACCGGAGGCCCGCACTCCTCGATACGTCGTCGGACGATGAGCGCCGTGCGCCACGGACGATTCTGTCGGGTGCTCGGCACAGTATGGCAGGGCTCCAGGCCCGTACCCGCATCACAACGAGCGAGGCGCGCGAGGAGTGCCCGTCAGAATCCGAGCTTCACGAGCTGCTTGGGGTCCCGCTGCCAGTCCTTGGCCACCTTGACGTGGAGGTCGAGGTAGACACGGGTGCCCAGGAGCGCTTCGATCCCACGCCGCGCCGTCGTGCCGACCTCACGGAGTCTCGCGCCACCCTTGCCGATGATGATCGCCTTCTGCGACGGCCTCTCGACGTACAGGTTCACGTGGACATCGAGCATCGGATTGTCCTCGCTGCGTCCCTCGCGGGGGATCATCTCCTCGACCACGACGGCGAGGGAATGCGGTAGCTCGTCCCGGACACCCTCGAGGGCGGCCTCACGGACCAGTTCGGCCACCATGACCGCCTCCGGCTCGTCCGTGAGTTCCCCGCCGGGGTACAGCACCGGCGAGACGGGCATGTGCTCGCTGAAGACCTGGGCAACGGTGTCCACCTGGAAGCCGTCCGCGGCGGACACGGGCACGATGTCCGCCCAGCCGTCCGCTCCGGCAACCTCCGTACCGAGCTTCGCGACCGCGAGCAGTTGCTCCGTGAGGGCCTGTCGGTCGACGAGGTCCGTCTTGGTCACGACCGCGATCAGCGGCTTGCGTCGCAGCCGGGCGAGCTGCTCCGCGATGAAGCGGTCACCCGGTCCGATCTTCTCGTTCGCGGGCAGGCAGAACCCCACGGCGTCGACCTCGGCGAGGGTGTCGGCCACGAGATCGTTCAGTCGCTGACCGAGCAGGGTGCGGGGACGGTGCAGGCCCGGGGTGTCGACGAGGACGATCTGCGCGTCCTCGCGGTTCACGATGCCACGAATGGTGTGCCGCGTGGTCTGCGGCTTCGCCGACGTGATGGCGACCTTCTGACCCACCAGGGCATTCGTGAGGGTCGATTTGCCGGCGTTGGGCCGCCCGACCAGCGAGACGAACCCCGCCCTGTGCTCAGTGTCGCTCATGATCAGCCTCTACCGTCTCTCGTCCGTTGTGCTCTCTGTCGCCGACCGGCCTGCGGTAGGCGATCACGTGCGAGACCCTGTTCCGGCGGCCCTCCACACGTTCGGCCCGCAGACCGATACCGTCCAGTGTGACCTCCGAGCCGACGATCGGCACCCTGCCGAGCGCCTTCGCGAGCAGGCCGCCCACGGTGTCGACCTCCTCGTCCTCGAGGTCGACGCCGAAGAGCTCCCCGAGATCGTCGATCCCCATGCGCGCGCTGACACGGAACTCGCCGTCGTCGAGCCGCTCCTGCTCCGGCACCTCGGAGTCGTACTCGTCCACGATCTCGCCGACGATCTCCTCGATGAGGTCCTCGAGCGTGACGAGGCCGGCGGTTCCGCCGTACTCGTCGATGACGATCGCGACGTGGGTGGACTCGCGCTGCAGTTCCCTCAGCAGATCGCCGACCGGCTTGGACTCCGGTACGTAGCGTGCGGGCCGGCATTCGTGGTCGACGAGCCGCGAGAGGTTCGACGCCGGACGGCCGTGCAGGTTCGCGACGACGTCCTTCAGGTACAGCAGCCCCCGGATGTCGTCCGAGCTCTCCCCGATCACCGGGATGCGCGAATACCCGGACCGCAGGAACAGCGACATCGCCTGGCTGAGTGTCGAGCCCGTCTCGATGGTCACCATGTCGGTGCGCGGGACCATCACGGACCGCACCTTGGTGTCGCCGAGCTCGAAGACCGAGTGGATCAGCTCGGCCTCGTTGTCCTCGATCATCTCTGCATCGGAGGCCCGCGACAGGAGCTCCCTGAACTCCTCCTGCGTGAAGAACGCGGCCTCGTCGCGGTTCGCGCCGGGGGTGATGGCGCTGCCGATCCGCACGAGCCACCGCGGGAAGGGTCCGAGGATCGAGCAGAGGAGCGCGACGAAACCCGCGGTGAGGCGGACGACTGCGGGGGCGTGGGTCCGCCCGAGCTGGCGCGGCGACACCCCGACGATCACGAAGCCGATCGCGGCCATGACCGCGGTGGCGAGCAGCCCGGCCCACCAGATGTTGTCGAGGAGATCGTGGAAGAGGATGGCGACCGCGACGGCGCCGGCCATCTCGAACCAGACCCGCCAGAAGCGGAGGGCGTGCATGTGGGAGACGGGCGCGTCGAGGATGCGCCGGAGCGGCCGTGCCTTCGGGCCCTGCAGCAGAGCCTCGCCCTCCTGACGCGGAAGGTAGCTGAAGGCGGCCTCCGCGGCGGTGACGAGAGCGGCGGTCAACGCGAAGAGCAGCCCCATGAGGGCGAGGACGAGACTGGTCAAGCGCGCGTCTCGCGGGGGGCTTCGTCACCCAGGAAGCCCGAGAGGAGCTGCCTCTGCAGGCCGAACATCTCCTTCTCCTCCTCGGGCTCCGCGTGGTCGTACCCGAGGAGGTGCAGCACACCGTGAGTCGTCAGGAGCAGGAGTTCGTCGTGCGTGCCATGACCTGCCGCCGCCGCCTGCGTGGCCGCGACCTCAGGGCAGAGCACGATGTCCCCGAGGAGCCCGGCCGGGGTGACCCGACCCGGAGCGCCGGGCCTCAGCTCGTCCATCGGGAAGGACAGGACGTCCGTGGGCCCGGGCTCGTCCATCCACTCGACGTGCAGCTTCTCCATCGCGGCGGTATCCACGAGGATGATGGACAGTTCGGCCTCGGGGTGCACGAACAGCGACTCGAAGAGATAGGAGGCCAGGCGGACGAACGACTCCTCGTCGACCTCGTGCCCCGACTCGTTGTTGACCTCGACGCTCATCGTGATACCGAGGGGCGGCCGGAGCGAGGGGCGGTCCGCTGCTCCTCGTCCCATGCGCTGTAGGCGCTCACGATGTCACCGACCAGGCGGTGCCGCACGACGTCGGAGGCGTCCAGACCGCTGAAGTAGACGTCGTCGACGTCCTGGAGGATCTCGCTGACCACCCGCAGACCGGAACTCGTCCCGTTGGGGAGGTCCACCTGCGTCACGTCTCCTGTCACGACCATCTTCGACCCGAACCCCAGGCGCGTGAGGAACATCTTCATCTGCTCCGGAGTGGTGTTCTGGGCCTCGTCGAGGATGATGAACGCGTCGTTGAGCGTCCGCCCGCGCATGTAGGCGAGCGGAGCGACCTCGATGGTGCCCGCGGCCATCAGGCGAGGGATCGAATCGGGGTCCATCATGTCGTGGAGGGCGTCGTAGAGCGGTCGCAGATACGGATCGATCTTGTCGTTGAGGGTGCCTGGCAGGAATCCGAGACGCTCCCCCGCCTCGACCGCGGGGCGCGTCAGGATGATCCGGTTGACTTCCTTCTGCTGCAGCGCCTGAACCGCCTTCGCCATGGCGAGGTAGGTCTTACCCGTTCCGGCGGGGCCGATGCCGAACACGATCGTGTTGCGGTCGATCGCGTCGACGTACGTGCTCTGGTTCAGCGTCTTGGGGCGGATGGTCTTGCCCCGGGAGGTCAGGATGTTGACGGAGAGCACCTCGGAGGGACGGGTGGAGCTCTGGGTCCGCAGCATCATGACCAGCTGCTCGAGGACCTGCGGCGACACCGTGGCATTGTTGCTGGCCATGGTCTGGATCTCACCGATCAGCCGTTCGGTCCTGAGAACGTCCGCCGAGGGGCCGGTGATGGTGAGTTCGTTGCCCCTGGCCTGCAAGCCCACTCCCGGGAAGGAGTCCTCGATCAGCCGGAGCGCCTCGTCGTTGGAGCCGAGGGCCTGGACCATCTGCTGCGTCGAGTCGAACACGAACGTCCTGGTGTCCAGCCCAGCCGCGTTGATACCTGTTGTGGATTCGCTCATAGATCGGCCGTCAGGCCTTCGATCGCCCCTCGTGCGAGTAGTTGACTCCTGCCCGGTTAATGCTACGGCATCCCTCCCGCGCGCGGCGTGGGCGATCATCCTGCGGTATGGCCGTTCGACTGCTTCGTATCGATCGTGTTTCAGTCCACCGAAGGAGGACGGATCCGTGGCGAACACGTGTGCGCCCTGTGTCAAGCTGAACCGGATGCACCGGCCGACGCTCGACGCACCGCCGCGTTCGCATCGCCCACGCTCGTGCCTCCGGAAGATCCCGGACGGTCACGGGTGCCTCCCGGCGCCCGGAGCAGGCGAATGTCGAGCACGTCGGATCCCGTCCGAACAGGTCAGCATCCTGAACGACCGATGACAGTGGGAACCGCGCCCTCACGGGCTCCGATGAGAAAGGGGGTACCGCATGAGCGAGCAGGACCCCCTCAAGCGGAGCCGCCTCGGTCTCCGCGGCGTCCTGCTGGTGTCGGGGGGCGTCCTCGTGGCGAGCAGCGTGTTCCTCCTGCCCAACCTCGGGCCGATGCAGCGCCCGGCGTCCACCACGAGCCTCTCGATGCCGCCGTCGACGCCGGGAGCACAGATGACCGCGCCCGGCGGCACGGGTTCCGAGAGCGCCGCTGGAAGCGGCGGAGCGGCGGCGTCCGCCGCGACGGTACCGGCGCTCCTGCCGGTCTACTGGGTGGGCGACGTGGACGGCGGCGAGCGGCTCTTCCGCGAGTTCCACCAGAACCCGGACCCGACCTCGGCAGATCCGATCTCCGATTCGATCCGCCTCATGACCGCTGATGAGCCACTCGACCCGGACTACCGCACACCGTGGCGCGAGGCGACCAGCATCAGCTCGTCCATCAGTACCCGGAACGTGATCACGGTCGACATCTCCTCCGACGCCTTCGGGGAGACGCTGCCCGAGGACCGCGCACGCATGGCTGTCCAACAACTCGTCTACACCGCCACCGCGGCCGCCGCGAACGCCGGCCTCATCGAAGGAGGTGAGTCCAGCTCAGTCGTCGTCCTCGTGGACGGCGCGATCGGCTACCGGGCCTTCGACGCCGTGGACCTCGACGGCGAGTGGACCCGCGACACCGCCCTGCTCGCGCCCGTCTGGATCATCGACCCGCAGCAGGACGTCGAGTCCGAAGGGCAGGTCACCGTCCAGGGCACCGCACCGACGGACGATGACGCGGTCCGCTGGCGCATCGACCGACTGGACGAGGGCGCCATCGACGGGGGGTCCGACGGGAGCTCGCTGTTCCGTGACGGGACCGCGGAGATCGAGCGCGGGCAGGCCACCGGCTCCTATTCGTTCGTCGAGACGCTTCCGCCGGGCCGGTACACGATCACGGTGTCAGTTCCGGAGTCGGAGTCGGCGCAGGACGGCGACGGCGACGGCACTGCGGAGGACACGAAGACCGTCGTCGTCCGCTGACGCGTCACCAGCGGGACAGCAGGTGGTTCAGCAGGACGAGCGCGGCAGGACCGGCGGACGAGGACCTGAGCACGTGCGGGCCGAGCCGGGCGGTGTGCGCGCCGACGGCCTGGAGTGTGCGGATCTCGGCGTCGCTGATGCCACCCTCCGGACCGACCAGCAGTGCGGTCGTCGACGGTGGGCCGAGGTCGCCGGCGCTCTCGAGGCGGCCGACGTACTGGGCCAGGGACTCCTCGGCGTCCTCGTGCAGGACGACGACGCGATCGACCGAGCCCGCCCAGGACGCAAGACGCCCCGTGTCCATCACCGGCAGCACCTCGGGCATGAAGGACCTCCGGGACTGCTTCGACGCTGCGCCGACCAGCGACACCCACTTCTGGCGCCCCCGCTCCACCTTGTCGCCCCGCCAGCGGACGATGCTGCGCTCGGCGTGCCAGGGGACGACGCCGTCGACCCCCAGTTCCGTCGCGGCCTCGACCGCCTGCTCGTCACGCCCGCCCTTGACGAGGGCCTGGACGAGGACCAGCCGGTGATGCGGGGGCGCCTCCTGCCCGGCGTGCTCCACCCGCAGTTCCACGGTGCCCGTCCCGACAGCCGTGATCACACCCGTGATCCGGTGTCCGAGGCCGTCGGTGACGTCGATCCGCTCCCCCGCCGTCAGTCGGCGGACGGTCGAGGCATGCCGGCCCTCGTCGCCGCCGAGGACGAACGGGTCGCCGGGCCGAGCGGCCCGCACGGAGTCCTCGGGGCCGAAGAAGAGGGGCCGCGTCACGGTCAGCGGTTCCCGAGCCGCTCCCGGAGGCGGGCGAAGACACCGGAGCCGCTGCTCGCGAGCTGGCCGTCGGTGTACTGCTCGTTGCGCAGCTCCGCGAGCCGGCGCAGGAGCTCCTCCTGCTGGGGATCGACATTGCGCGGTGTCTCGACGTTCAGGTGGACCCGCAGGTCTCCCCTGCCCTGATTTCTCAGGTGGGTGACGCCGAGACCGCGGAGCGTGAGGATCTCGCCGGACTGCGTGCCCGGCTTGATGCTCAGCTCCTGGTCGCCGTCGAAGGTGTCGAGGTGCACGCTGGTGCCGAGGGCCGCAGCCGTCATGGGCACGCTCAGCGTGACGTGGAGGTCGTCGCCGTCGCGCAGGAAGGTGGAATCCGTGTTGACCCGGATCTCGACGTAGAGATCGCCCTGGGGACCACCGGCGATCCCCGCCTCGCCCTGGCCGGACAGCTGGATCCTCGTCCCGGTTCCCACACCCGCCGGGACCTTGATGGTGAGGGTGCGTCGGGCGCGGACCCGCCCCTCCCCGTTGCACTCGTGGCAGGGGCTCGGGATGACCGTGCCGTAGCCCTGGCAGGTGCCGCACGGCGCACTGGTCATGACCTGGCCGAGGATGGAGCGCACTGCGCGCTGCACCTGGCCCGAACCACCACAGATGTCGCAGGTGCGCGGTGACGTACCCGGCTGGCAGCAGCTGCCCTCGCAGACGTGGCACACCTCCGCGGTGTCCACCTCGATCTTCTTGTTCGTCCCGAAGACCGCGTCCTTGAGGTCGATCCGCACGTTGATGAGTGCGTCCTGCCCGCGACGAGTGCGCGACGGCGCCCCACCCTGCTGACCGCTGCCGCCGAAGAACGTCTCGAAGATGTCCTGGAAGGCGAAGCCCGAGCCGGAGTACCCGGCGCCGTACCCGGTGTCGGTGCCGTTCTCGTTGCCCGTGGTGTCGTACACCCGACGCTTCTGCGGGTCCGAGAGCACCTCGTAGGCGCGCGTCACGAGCTTGAACTCCTCGGCCGCGTCGGGGCCGTCGTTGACGTCCGGGTGGAGCTTCCGGGCGAGCTTGCGGTAGGCCTTCTTGATCTCCTCTCCCGTCGCTCCCTGCGCCACACCGAGGACCTCATAGTGATTACTCACTCCTGCACACCGCTTCCTGTCGTGAACTTCTCTTCGTAACCCCGGCCTGCGCCGGTCACTTCCCTGCCCATCGCCGCGCTCGTGTCGGCGGCCGCGCTCATCGCTCCTCCTCGAGGATCCTCGAGAGGTAGCGGGCGACGGCGCGCACCGCGGCCATCGTCGTCGGGTAGTCCATCCGGGTGGGTCCGAGGATCCCCAGTTTCGCCCCGGCGTCTGGCCCGTACCCCGTGGCGACCACCGATGCCTCGGAGAGACCGCCGTAAGGGTTCTCGCTCCCGATCCTCACCGAGATGCCCCGGGCGTCGTACTCCATCTCCGAGAGCAGCCGCAGCATGACCACCTGCTCCTCGAGTGCCTCCAGGACCGGACCGATGCTGAGCGGGAAGTCGCCCGTGGACCGGGCGAGGTTCGCCGTGCCGGCGAGGAGGATGCGGTCGTCGCGTCCCAGGCTCGCGAGCTGCTCGAGCGCCGCAACGATCGTACCCCCGTGCGGCCGGAGGGTCGCGGGGAGTTCGTTGGCGACGGTGCGCAGCTCGGCCGGCAGCGACGTCAGTTTGACGCCCGACACCGCCGACAGGACGCGCTGCTTGAGCTCCGCGAGATCCGCCTCCTGCAGTTCGACGGGCGTCCGGACGATCCGCTGCTGGACGGTCCCGTTGCTCGCGATCAGCACCACGAGCACCTGCCGCGGAGCGAGGAGGACGCACTCGATGTGGCGGACGGATGCGCCGCCCACGCGGGGGAACTGCACGACCGCCACCTGGTTGGTGAGCTGCGCGAGCAGCCGCACGGTCCTGTCCATCACGTCATCGAGATCCTCGGCGCCCTCGAGCAGGGTCTGGATGGCCTTCTTCTCCGGTGCCGAGAGCGGCTTCACCTCGGAGATGCGGTCCACGAACAGGCGGTAGCCCTTGTCCGTCGGGATCCGGCCCGAGCTGGTGTGCGGCGCGGCGATCAGGCCCTCGTCCTCGAGGACGGCCATGTCGTTGCGGATGGTCGCGGAGGAGACGCCGAGGTGATGGCGGTCCACGAGGGCCTTGGATCCCACGGGCTCACGCGAGTGCACGTAGTCCTCGACGATGGCCCGGAGTACCTCCAGGCGTCGCGGTTCACTCATACCTGTGTCACCTCCGGTTTCGAACAGCATCGACGGGCTTCTCGGGGAGGGCGGTCGGTGATTAGCACTCGACACGCCCAAGTGCCAAGTCTAGTACGTTCCCGGGCGTTGTTAGCATAGGCAGCCGGGTAGGCCGGGCAGCCTTCCCGACCGACACCGCAGGCCGAAGGGACGACGACGATGGAGTACGGCTGGGGCGCCCAGGACCTCTCGGCACCCGCGCGCACCGCCCTGCGGGACGTGCCCGTGGAGCGGGACATGGTGCTCGAGGACGTGCAGTCCGGCTTCGTGGGCGCGGTGATCCGCAGCGAGAAGTCCGGTGGCCTGCACGTCATGGTGCTCGAGGACCGTCGCGGACGCACCCGCACGTTCCGCCTCGGACACGGCTTCCTCCTCGACGGCGAACCCGTGCGCGTCGTCGCTCCCGCCGCCCGTGCCGCGGCGACCCCCACGCGGACGGCGTCGGGCTCCCTGCGGGTCGAGGGAGCGCGGGCGCGCACCGCCCGTGCCAGCCGGATCTGGGTGGAGGGCCAGCACGACGCCGAGCTGGTCGAGAAGGTCTGGGGCGACGATCTCCGGCTCGAGGGCATCGTCGTCGAACCCCTCCACGGCGTGGACGACCTCGCCGGCGCGATCCGCGAGTTCGCGCCTGGACCCCGGCGTCGGCTCGGTGTCCTCGTGGATCACCTCCTGCCGGGCACCAAGGAGGCGCGCATCGCGGACCAGGCGATGGCGGTCCCCGGTGCACGCCACCACGTGCTGATCGTGGGCCACCCCTATGTGGACGTCTGGCAGGCCGTGAAGCCGGGCGCCCTCGGACTCACCGCGTGGCCCGTGATCCCGCGTGGTCAGGACTGGAAGACGGGCATCCTCGCGGGCCTCGGCTGGCCGCACCGCGACCAGGCCGCGGTGGCGAACGGCTGGAAGAGGATCCTCGCGGGTGTCAGCAGCTATGCGGACCTCGAGCCGTCACTGCTCGGCCGGGTGGAGGAAGTCATCGACTTCCTGACCGCGCCTCCCGGCAACGCCTGAGCCCGCAACGGTGGCGCGGCACGTATTCTGGAGGTAGACGCAGGACGCACGCCAGCAAAGGACGCACGTTGTCAGACACCGCTGATCATCAGCATCACGAGCGGGGCCGCACCCGGCCGGCTTTCGAGGGAACCCCGGCGAACGCGCTTCCCCTGACGGCATCGGAGGACAGACAATTCGCCACGCTGGCGCACTTCGGCGGGATCCTCGGGTTCATCCCCTCGCTGATCATCTTCCTCATCTTCAAGGATCGTGGCCCCTTCACCGCGCAGGAGTCGAAGGAGGCGCTGAACTTCACGCTGCCCCCCACGCTCCTCGCGCTCACGGCGTGGCTGCTCTCCCTCCTGCCGGAGATCGGCGGGATCTTCGCCGTCGTCAACGCACTCATCTGGGTGACGATCACCATGTTCTCCGTCGGCGCGGGCATCCAGGTCAACCGGGGACGCCCCTACCGCTACGCCCTGAACCTGCGCTTGATCCGGTAGTCACCGCCCTGCCGGCCAGGTCGGGGTGACAGCGCTCGGCGCTGTCGATTCAGTCGGCTCAGTCCGGCAGCAGGCGACGGACCACGGCGTCGGCGAGCAGCCGGCCGCGGAAGGTCAGGACGATCCGCCCGGCGAAGGCAGCCGCCGGTTCCACCAGCCCGTCGGCGATCAGACCGGCGACGGCGCGGCGGCCCGAGGACGTCAGACCGTCGGTCGCGAGCCCCTCGCGCAGCCGAACCCGCAGCATGACGTCCTCGACGTAGCGGTCCGAATCTGCGAGGATCTCGCGCCCCGCAGCCGGTGACCTCCAGGCATCGAGTGCCTCGGCGTACGCGCGGGGGTGCTTGACGTTCCACCAGCGGGTGCCGCCGACGTGCGAGTGGGCACCCGGACCGGCACCCCACCAATCGCTCCCCCGCCAGTAGGCCAGATTGTGACGGCAGGCGTCGTCCGGCGTTCTCGCCCAGTTGCTGACCTCGTACCAGGAGAGGCCGCCGGCCGTGAGCAACTCGTCGGCGAGGGCGTACTTGTCCGCGTGGTCGTCGTCGTCGATCGGGGGTACCTGACCGCGGCGGATCCTACCCGCGAGACGTGTGCCCTCCTCGATGATGAGGGCATAGGCGGAGATGTGATCGGGACCGTAGGACAGAGCGGTGTCCACGGAGGTGCGCCAGTCGTCGAGCGACTCGCCGGGGGTGCCGTAGATCAGGTCGAGACTCACGGCGAGGCCCGCTTCCCGCGCCCACGCCACCGCCTGGGGAACGCGCTCCGGCGAGTGTGTGCGATCCAGCACGGCCAGGACGTGCGGCACGGCGGACTGCATGCCGAACGAGACGCGCGTGAAACCGGCCTCCCGCAGGGTCCGGAGGGATTCCGGACTCACGGAGTCAGGGTTCGCCTCGGTGGTGACCTCCGCGCCTGGAGCGAGACCCCACAGCTCCCGGGCCTCCCGCAGGATCGATGCGAGGTCCCCGGCGGGCAGGAGGGTGGGCGTCCCTCCACCGAAGAACACCGTGGAGAGGGGCCTCGGCGGGAGTTCCGCGTCGTCGAGCACACGCGCTCCGAGACGCAGTTCCGTCAGCACCGATCCAGCGTAGGCGTCCTGCGACGCTCCACCACCGAGTTCCGTGGCCGTGTAGGTGTTGAAGTCGCAGTACCCGCACCGGACGGCGCAGAACGGGATGTGCACGTACAGGCCGAGATCGCGGCCTGCGGCTCCCAGCGCAGCCGACGCCGGGAGGGTGCCGTCGTCGGGCGCGGGAAGACCGAGTGGCAGCGCACTAGGCACAGGTGGTCACCGGGCCCTCACTTCTTGACTTTGTCCTTCGACTCGTCGGAGGAGAGCGCAGCGATGAAGGCTTCCTGCGGCACCTCGACGCGGCCCACCATCTTCATGCGCTTCTTGCCCTCCTTCTGCTTCTCGAGGAGCTTGCGCTTGCGGGTGATGTCACCGCCGTAGCACTTGGCGAGGACGTCCTTGCGGATGGCGCGGATGCTCTCACGCGCGATGATGCGCGCACCGATCGCGGCCTGGATGGGGACCTCGAACTGCTGGCGCGGGATCAGTTCGCGCAGCTTGCCGGTCATCATGACGCCGTACGCGTAGGCCTTGTCACGGTGCGTGATCGCGCTGAAGGCGTCGACCTGGTCGCCCTGCAGGAGGATGTCCACCTTCACGAGATCCGCCACCTGATCGCCGTCGGCCTTCCAGTCCAGCGATCCGTACCCGCGCGTCTTCGACTTCAGCAGGTCGAAGAAGTCGAACACGATCTCCGCGAGGGGCAGCCGGTAGCGGATCTCGACACGGTCCTCGGACAGGTAGTCCATGCCGCCCAGCACGCCGCGACGCTGCTGGCACAGCTCCATGATGGCGCCGATGAACTCCGACGGCGCCAGGATGGTCGCGGACACCATGGGTTCGCGCACCTCGGCGATCTTGCCCACCGGGTACTCGCTCGGATTGGTGACCTTGAGGGCACGCTTGTCCTCGAGGGTGACCTCGTACTCGACGTTGGGCGCCGTGGAGATCAGGTCGAGGTTGTACTCGCGCTCGAGGCGCTCGCGCGTGATCTCGAGGTGCAGCAGGCCGAGGAAACCGACCCTGAACCCGAACCCGAGTGCTGCCGACGTCTCCGGTTCGTAGACCAGGGCGGCGTCATTTAGGGTGAACTTGTCCAGTGCGTCGCGCAGCACGGGGTAGTCCGTGCCGTCGAGGGGGTAGAGCCCGGAGAACACCATGGGCTTCGGGTCCTGGTAGCCGCCGAGCGATTCCGCGGCGGGCTTCGCGAGGTTCGTGACGGTGTCGCCGACCTTCGACTGGCGGACGTCCTTCACACCGGTGATGAGGTAGCCCACCTCGCCGACGCCGAGGCCCTTGGACGGCGTCGGCTCCGGTGAGCTGACACCGATCTCGAGCAATTCATGGCTGGCGCGCGTGGACATCATCTGGATGCGCTCACGCGGGCTGAGCTTGCCGTCCACCACGCGGACGTACGTGACGACGCCGCGGTAGGTGTCGTAGACGGAGTCGAAGATCATGGCCCGGGCGGGAGCGTCGGGATCCCCCGTCGGTGCCGGGAGGTCGCGGACGATCTTGTCCATCAGGGCCTCGACCCCGACGCCGGTCTTCCCCGAGACCTTGAGGACGTCCTCGGGGTCGCCGCCGATCAGGCTCGCGAGTTCCGCGGCGTACTTCTCGGGCTGGGCCGCCGGCAGGTCGATCTTGTTGAGCACCGGGATGATGGTGAGGTTGTTCTCCATCGCGAGATACAGGTTCGCGAGCGTCTGGGCCTCGATGCCCTGGGCGGCGTCGACGAGGAGCACCGCTCCCTCGCACGCCGCGAGCGACCGCGACACCTCGTAGGTGAAGTCGACGTGACCCGGGGTGTCGATCATGTTCAGCGCATACGCCGTGCCGTCGACCTCCCACGGCAGCCGGACGGCCTGGGACTTGATGGTGATGCCGCGCTCACGCTCGATGTCCATCCGGTCGAGGTACTGCGCCTTCATGTCACGTTGTTCCACGGCTCCCGTGAGCTGGAGCATGCGGTCCGCCAACGTTGACTTCCCGTGGTCGATGTGGGCGATGATGCAGAAGTTCCTGATGATCGCCGGATCGGTGGCGGCAGGCACCGGTGCGGTGCGGGCCATGGGTGACACGTGGCTTCCTCACTGTTTCGGGACGGGTCGTCTCGTCGGGGGCGCCGTCCGCGCCGATTCACTCCCCCTAGTCTCCCACGGGGCCGGACGACGCCGGCAATCGCCGCCCGAGCGCGGCCGGCGTCGCTAGGATCGCTGCATGGCGATCACCCTGCGCTCCCTCCTGTCCCTCGCCGGGCGCGTCGCCCGCATCGCGCGGGCCGCAAGCACCTCCGGCTCCAGCAGCCCGGCGCGCCCTGCGCGGCGGCGTACGGCCGGCACGACGGCGGGCTCCGCACCGTCGCGTTCCTCCGACCCCACGCCCTCCCGCGCGTCCGGAGCTCGGGGCACGCCCCGTTCGTCCGCCCGGGGCGTGCGCGGCATCACGCTCGCGTACGCACCGTCGCCGGACGGGCGCCCCGACCCGGGCGAGATCGTCTGGACGTGGGTGGCCTACGAGGACGATCCGACACAGGGCAAGGACCGCCCGGTGCTGCTGATCGCGCGCGACGGCGACACGCTGCTCGGACTCATGCTCACCAGCCGTGACCACTCGAACGATCAGCAGCGGGACTCGCGGTACGTCGACATCGGGACAGGGGCATGGGATCGACAGGGCCGACCGAGCGAGGTCAGGGTGGACCGGGTGATCGTGGTGGACCCTTCGTCCGTGCGACGGGAGGGTGCCGTGCTGTCCCGGAGCCGCTTCGAGCGGGTCGTGGCGGCACTGCCGGACGATCTGCTCGGCCGCGCCGGTCGCTGACGGCTCGTCGCGCTCAGGTGCCGAATTGGGTTGCGGCGGGGACGGCAGGCGGGCATCCGGACGGACGTCGCGGTCCGCAGGGTCGGGTCTGCCCGACCCGGTCCGACCCGTTGTTCTGATAAACTTGAAAGCTGTGTGTCCGCGCAGGTCTCCGGGCACTTCAGCCGATCGCCCACGGTATCCCCACGCCGCTCAGTCGTTGGTCGGCCGAACTACCCTCACGACCCAGTCCGCATAATCAGAGAAAGTTTTCATACGTGGCAAATATCAAGTCCCAGAAGAAGCGCATCCTCACCAACGAAAAGGCGAGGCAGCGTAACAACTCGGTCAAGTCCGAGCTCAAGACGGCGATCCGCGCCGTGAACACGGCCGTCGAGGGCGCTGACAAGGGCGCGGCAACGACCGCCCTGCAGAACGCCGCCCGCAAGCTGGACAAGGCCGTGAGCAAGGGTGTTCTGCACAAGAACAACGCTGCGAACCGCAAGTCGGCGATCTCCAAGAAGGTCAACGCGCTCTAGAGCGATGCGTTCGTGATCGGAGGGCCGGTTCCATGGGAACCGGCCCTTCGTCGTTCCGGGGGTCGGTACGATAGCCGGGCACGACGACCGACCCGCGTCGACGGAGGAGGGTTCAGCCGTCGCCGAGGGCGATCACCGTCACTGCCCGTTCGACGGCATAGACCGGGTCGCGGGATTCGCCCTTCACCTGGGCATCCGCCTCCGCGAGGATCTGGACGCTCCGGGCGAGTGCAGCCGAACTGAACCGCTGAGCCTCACGCCGTGCCTGATCGACCTGCCAGGGCGCCATACCGAGGTCCTTCGCCAGCTGGACCGAGGATCCTCGGACGCCGTGTACCTTGGCGACCGCACGGACCTTCATGGCCAGGGCGGCGACGATCGGGACCGGATCGGCCCCGGTGGCGAGCGCATGCCGCAGCATGGAGAGCGCCTGCGCCGTCCGGCCCGCCAACGCGGCGTCGGCCACCTTGAAGCCCGTGGCCTCGACGCGTCCGCCGTAGTACCGCTCCACCGTCTCCACGCTCACATCGCCGGCGGAATCTGCCATGAGCTGCTGACACGCTGCCGCGAGCTCCGGTAGCTGCGAGCCCACCGCCGCCACGAGCGCGCGGACCGCGTCGGGATCGATCCTCCGACGGGCGAGCCGGAACTCGGTGGTGACGAAATCAGCCTTTTCGGCGTCCTTCTTCAGGGGCTGACAGTCGACGATCGTGCTGTCAGCGGCCTTCAACGCGTCGAGGAGCTTCTTGCCGCGGTTCCCCCCCGAGTGACGTAACACCAGGACCACGTCGGGCGCCGGATCCGCAAGATAAGCGAGCGCGTCGGTCAGGAAGTCGTCGTTCATCTGCGCGAGGCCGGCTGCCTCGATGATCGTCCAGTCCCCGAACAGGGAAGGGCTCGCGTGCATCGCGAGGAGTCCGGCTTCGTAGGCTGCGGCGTCGAACCGGACGAGCTCCGCGGCCGGCTGCGCCGTGCGCACCTGCCGACGGATCGATTCGGCTGCTTTCGACGCCAGGTACTCCTCGGGCCCGGCGAGGAGGACCAACCCGGCGGGGCGGACGTCGCGCCACGAGGCCGGCTGCTGTGCTGCACTGCCGGCTCGGCCGCCTGCTGATCTGGTCGCCACGAGCGGCCCCTCCTTCGGTCATCGTCCACTGTTCCATGCGTCCAGCGCACCGCCAAGCCGGGACGGGCCGACGGCGGCCATTGTCACCCGAGCGGCCGGACCGCGAGTGCGTCACCCTCGACCCCCACCGTGAAGGAACCCAGTTCGTCCGTCCGCGCAGTTGTCACATCGGCTGCCGCGAGTGCCTCGAGGATGCTCGGATGAGGGTGCCCGTACTCGTTGTCCCGACCCACGGAGATGACCGCGAGCGCGGGCCGTACCACCCCGATCATCGCGTCTCCCCCGTTTCGTGCGCCGTGGTGCGCGATCTTGAGGATGTCGACCCCGCCGGACAGGTGCGGGACGGCGGACAGTACTTGCGCCGCGGCGTCCTCCTCGAGGTCACCGGTCAGCAGCAGGGTGATGGGTCGGGGCTCTGCGGGCAGGACGACCTCCAGCACGGCGCTCGCATTGTTCTCCTCCCCTGGTGGTGCAGAAGGTGAGGCCCACAGGACGTCGACCTGGAGCGGTGGAAGGTCGAGCACCGTCCCGAGGGTCAGCTGCTGCGGGTCCACGCCGGCGTCTGCCGCCGCGTCGGTCACGGCCGCCGGGAGACCTGCCTCTCCCGTGGAGTAGTACAAGGCACTCACGTCCCGGCCCTCGACTGCGCCCGCCACTCCCCCGTAGTGGTCGTCGTGGAGGTGCGTGATGAGGAGTGCATCGATCACCTCCACGTGGAGCTCGTCCAGGCAGCGGTCCATCGCCGCGCTGTCCGGACCGACGTCGACCACGAGGGCGTGCCCCGGCGACGTCGCGACGACGATGCCGTCGCCCTGCCCCACATCGCACAGCGCGAGCAGCCAGGGTCGGTCCGGCGGTGGCGCCGCTCTGTGCACGAGAAGAACCGCGACGAGGAGGGCGACGATGGCCCCGGCGCCGATGATCAGGGCGCCCCGCGGCGTTGCCCAGCCCGCCCGGGGTGAGCGCCACGGCGGACGATTCCCCTGCGAGCGCGGCTGTCGCGGGCGCGTCGGCCTCGGACCTCGCTCGTGCCGTTCCGCTCCCAGCCGGGCTGCAGCCTTCGTTTGCCTGGTCCGTCCGGTCCGTCCGGTCCGTCCGGTCCGTCCGGTGCGCCCGGTGCGCCCGGTGCGCCCGGTCCGTCCGGTGCGCCCGGTGCGCCCGTCGCGCCCACTCCGCTCGGAGGGCTGAGTGGACCTCCTTGGATGACGCTCCGCCGGGACGCCGAAAGGATCGTCCTCACGTCGGAGCTGGTGCTCGGATGCCGCATCCACTCCGGAGGATCGGTCAGGGGAACGGGATACCTGTGGCTGGAGCCTGTCGCGGATGCGTGCCAGCACGGGAGTGGTCGTCATCGGCGGAGCCCCCGCCATCGTCGCGTCCCGTCGGACGATGACCAGCAGCAGGGCGGCCGAGAGAAAGGCGGCGAGCACGGCTCCGGTCGGCCCGGGAGGCCACGGGACGGATGCTGCCGGTGCAGCGGCGAATGCCTCGGCCACTCCGGAGACCCAGCGCGTGCCCCATTGCGCCAGGGAGACGACCACGGGAGCCAGGACGGAGGCGAGGACGGCGGGCCAGGTGAGGACGACGACGGCGACCATCCCCAGCAGCGTGATGGCCGGGACGACGGGCGAGGCGAGCACGTTCGCGGGCAGGGAGTACAGCGGGAGTTGGGGCTGGATCAGCACGATGATGGGTGTGCAGAACAGCTGGGCAGTCAGGGGTATGGCGAGGAGTTGGGCGATGACCCGGGGCATCAGCCCACCCAACACCCGCACCACGAGTGGTCCGGCGGTGACGAGCCCGAGCGTGGCGGAGACCGACAGCATGAAGGCGAAGGAGACGGACAACCAGGGATCCACGGCGAGCAGCACGATGATGGACAGCAGCAGGAGCGTCAGTGATACCCGCCCCCTGCCCGACAGGACTGCGGCGACGCCGATGGCGCCCATCACCGCGGCGCGCAGCACACTCGGCTCGGGCCGGACGAGGAGCACGAAGGCCGCGAGCGCGAGCACCGCCCCGACGGAGGCGGCGACCCGCGGAACGCGGAGCAGCCGGAGGCCCAGGAAGGCGAAGGCGACGACGTAGGAGCAGTTCGCTCCGCTGACGGCCGTCAGGTGCGTCAGACCGGTGGCCTTCATGTCCTCCTCGAGGGAGGGGTCGAGCGGGATCCGGTCGCCGAGCGCCATCCCTGGCAGCAGTCCGCCGTCGCGCTCGTCCGCCAGGGAGACGTGTCGGAACCGGGTGCGCAGATCATCGGTGTAGCCGAGCCACCCGGCGGCCCGCTCGAACGACGGCGCACTCGCGGGAAGGAGGACCCCCCGCGGCTTGCCGGCCCTGTCCGGAGGTGCCACGGTCCCGAGGACCCGCACGGTGTCCCCCGAGCCCGTGGTGGCCCACTGCTCATCGCCGATGACCACGACGGGCGTCCTCGAGACGAACGCATCCGATCTCAGGACCCCGCCGGTGACGTCCGCCTCCACCAGGTACCGGTCCCCGGAGCCGAAGGATCCCGGTCCGAGCGAGGACGGCTCCCCCGTGATCCTGACGATCGCGGTGAAGGGGGTCCCGTCACGTACTGCCTCGTCGACGGGACCGGCCTCGGCCCTCGCGAGGCTCCCACCGGTGGTCAGCAGGACCAGCGCAAGTGCCGCCACGGGTGGCAGTGTCAGGGACACACAGCGCGACCAGCGGTCACCTCGTCGGTGTCTGCCGAGGAAGGCGGCACAGGCGACGGTGAGGGCCATCGCGATCGCCAGGAGGGCCGCTCCCGTCACGGCCATCGCCTCGCCACGGATGGCGACGGCAGCGGTGGCCCACGCCAGGGCGGCCGCCGGCAGGAGACGGAGATCCGCCGATCGGCGGCCGAGCGAACCGAGCACGCGGATGAGGCTCCGCGGCCCCTTCTCCCGGCCCCGCGTGCTCCTCTGTCCGCGTGTGGACAGCACCACCGGCCGCGGCTCCATCACTGGGTGCTGGTGACCGGGAGCAGGCCTTCGAGGAGCGCGGGGCCTATGCCGGGAACAGCGTCGATGTCGGCTGGACGGGCGAAAGGCCCGTTGGTGTCCCGCCAGTCGATGATCCGCTGCCCCAGGACCGGCCCGACCCCCGGAAGCGATTCGATCTCCGCGAGCGTCGCCGTATTGATGTTGACCGTACCCCCGCCGTCGCCCGCTCCTTCAGCGGTTCCCGACGCCGACCCCGAGACAGAGCCCGGGACGGAGCCCGAGGACCCGGGTGTCCTGCCGCCCGGAGTCGATGGTGAGTTTCCTCCGACCTCCGGTCGGGGCGTCTCCCCGACGGCCAGGACGTGGATGTGCTCGCCGTCGACGGGAGTCCCCGCCAGATTGACACCGACGAGGTCGGCCTCGGGCAGTGCGCCGCCGACCTCGTCGAGGATGTCGACAAGACGTGTCCCCTCGGGGGCCGTGACGACGCCGGGGGTGGTGACCGCGCCTGTCACGTACACGACGACCGAACCGGTGGAGCGGGGCGCGGCGCCGCCGGATACCGACGCAGGAGCGGTGGTGCCCGGACCATCCGCGGGAGTGTCCGCCGGAGTACGCTCCGACCCGTCGGCGTCGTTCTCCTCCGTGGCGGGGGCTGCTTCGTCCGCTGATCGCTGGGTATCGGACTCCAGTTGCACGGTGACAGCGGCTGCCGACGGTTCCGAGCTGCGCACGAGGAAGAGGCCGGCGCCCACGGCCAGCGCCACCCCGAGGAACACGAGTGCCGCCGACCGCGCGACTCCCCAGCGGATGCCAGGCTGCGAGGGGCCATCGTCCTCGTCGTCGCCGGGTTCCCACGATGCGGCTCCTCGACGGAGGGCGACGGACCGGGTGGAGTGCGCCGTGGGCCCCTCCGATTCCTGGTCCTCCCACGGTTCTCGGCTCCGGACGCCCTGCCCGCGGGAGACAGCACGCGAGTGGCGGTCACCCGAGACATCGGTGACGTCATCGGTGAAATCATCGGTGAAGTCGTCTGCAGAGGCATCGTCAGCGGCATCGGCGGGGTCAACCTCCGAGCAGGGGTGGCCGGAGGTCATCCCTGCAGCGTCCCGGGCGAGCCGCTGGGTATCGGGCGCTCCACGGGCCGGAGGCTCGTCCGGCGTCCAGGAGTCGCCGGTGACCGGCCATCGGTGCTTTCCCATACCGGTCACGCTAGGAGTCCGTGCACCCCCGACGGATCGCCACGGGCGTTATGTGGACAACCGCAGCGGCACTGCCGGGAGGGCTGCTCAGCGACCGGAGACACTCACGGCGAGCACACCGAGGCCGGCGTGCGCCGCGAGGACCGAAGGGCACGGCGAGGTCGTGATGCTGTCGATTCCCAGGGACTCCGCGAGGCCCGCTGCGAAGTCCACCGCCTCCGGCTCATTGCCGAAATGATGGACGGTCAGAGCCGGTTGGCCACTCCGACCGGCGACGTCGGTGTGGACCAGTTCGGCCAGGCGCTGCAGGCCCTTCTCCGCCGACCGCATGCGCTCCAGCGGCACGAGCCGCCCTCCCTGCACGTGGAGGATGACGCGTACGGAGAGGAGGCTACCCAGCCAGCCCGCGGCGGCGGTGATCCGGCCGCCGCGCCGCAACTGGTCGAGGCTCGGCACGTAGAAATACAGCGCGGACGATCGGGCGGCCATCGCCGCAGCGGCCGCGGACGCCTGCAGGTCGGCACCGGTCCGTGCCGCACTCAGGGCTGCGAGGGCGGCCCGTCCCTGGGCCATCCCGGCTGTCCGCGTGTCGATCACCTCGACCGGCAGGGATGCGCGGGACGCCGCGAGCCGCGCCGCGTCGACCGTCCCAGACAGCAGACCGGACAGGTGGACGGACACCACGCCGTCGAATCCGTTCTCGGCGAGAGAGCCGTACATCCGGTCGAACTGACCCGGCGACGGCCGGGACGTCCGCACGTCCGCACCTGCGGCGAGGGCCACCATGAGGGGCGCGGTGACGTCGTCGTGCTCGCCGGTGAGGATCTCCTCACCGATGAGCACCGGCATCGCGACCACCTCGATTCCGTCGGCCACACCTCCGGGCGCAGTCCAGTCGAGGGCGAATCCCGCAGCGGAGTCGGTGACGACGGCTATGCGCACGGCGTCACGCCGGGACGATGTTGACCAGCTTCGGCGCCCGCACGATCACGGTGCGGATACCCTTGCCGTCCAGGACGCGCTGCACCTGCTCGCTCGCGAGGGCCAGCTCCCGCAGGTCCTCCTCGGTGATGTCGGGCGAGACCGTCAGGCGGTCGCGGACCTTGCCCTGCACCTGGACGACGGCGACCACGGTCTCCTGCGTGAGCAGCGCGGGGTCCACCGCGGGCCAGCCTGCCGTCGCGACGGTGGCCTCGTGCCCCAGCCGGTTCCAGAGGTCCTCGGCCGTGTAGGGCGCGAAGAGGCTCAGCAGGATCGCCACGGCCTCTGCGGCCTCGCGGACAGCGGGGTCGGCGCCGCCGGCACCGGAGTCGATGGCTTTGCGCGTCGCATTGACGAGTTCCATCAGCTTCGCGATGACCACGTTGAACTTGTTGGCCTCCATCAGCTCGGCGGCGTCGGCGACCGTCCGGTGCGTCACCGACCGCAGTGCGCGGTCACCCGACTCCGGGGCGGCGCCGACCGCGCTCGTCACGTCGTTGCCGAGGCGCCAGGCACGCGCCAGGAACTTCGCGGAGCCCGACGGCGAGACGTCCGCCCAGTCGACGTCGTCCTCGGGAGGCGAGGCGAACACCATGGTGAGGCGCACGGCGTCCACCCCGTAGCGGTCCAGCTGCTCCCCCAGGTCCACGCCGTTGCCGAGCGACTTGCTCATCGCCTTGCCGCCGTTGAGGACCTGGCCCTGGTTCAGCAGCGCGCTGAAGGGCTCGGTGAAGCCGACCATCCCGAGATCGAACAGGACCTTCGTGAAGAACCTGCTGTAGAGCAGGTGCAGGATGGCGTGCTCCACCCCGCCCACGTACTGGCCCACCGGCAGCCAGCGGTTGACCGCCTCGGTGTCGAACGGCGCCGTGTCCAGGTTCGGATCGACGAAGCGGAGGTAGTACCAGGACGAGTCGACGAAGGTGTCCATGGTGTCGGTATCGCGCTTCGCGGCACCGCCGCACGACGGACAGGAGACGTTCACCCAGTCCTCGACGGCGGCTAGCGGCGAGGTGCCCTTGGGTGCCAGTGACTCCCCGCGCAGACCCTCGGGCAGTGTGACGGGCAGCTGGTCGTCCGGTACCGGGACCTCCCCGCAGGAGGGGCAGTGGATGATCGGGATGGGCGTGCCCCAGAAGCGCTGGCGGGACAGCAGCCAGTCGCGGAGACGGTAGTTGATGGTGTGCTCGCCGGTGCCCTGCTCCTCGATGAGCTCGATGGCGCGGCGGATGGCGGTGGGCTTGTCCAGCCCGGTCAGCTCACCGGAGTTGACGAGGGTCCCCTCGCCGGTGGTCGCGACGCCGGTGACCGCTGCGTCCTCCGCCCCTGTGTCGACGACGGTGCGCACGGGCAGGTCGAAGGCACGCGCGAAGTCGAGGTCGCGCTGGTCGTGCGCGGGCACCGCCATGATGGCGCCGGTCCCGTAGTCGGCCAGGACGTAGTCCGCGGCCCAGACCGGCAGCTTCTCCCCGTTCAGGGGGTTCACGGCGTAGCGGCCGGTGAAGATGCCCGTCTTCTCGCGCTCGGTGGCCTGGCGCTCGATCTCGGACAGGCCCTTGACCTGCTCGCGGTATTCCTCCAGGGCGGCCCGGCGGTCCGGCGTGACCAGCTCGAGGGCGAGGTCCGCGTCCGCGGCGACGACGAAGAACGTCGCCCCGTACAGGGTGTCGGGACGCGTCGTGAACACGTCGACGTCGGAGGTCGGCTGATCGCCGTCGGCCTCGATCCGGAAGGTCACGTGCGCGCCCTCGGAGCGGCCTATCCAGTTGCGCTGCATCGCCAGGACGCGCTCGGGCCAGTGGCCCTTCAACTGCTCCATGTCGTCCAGCAGGCGGTCGGCGTAGTCGGTGATCTTGAAGTACCACTGGTTCAGGTTCTTCTTGGTGACCATGGTGCCGCAGCGGTCACACGCCCCGTTGATGACCTGCTCATTGGCGAGCACCGTCTGGTCCTTCGGGCACCAGTTGACCGGCGAGTTCCGGCGGTACGCCAGGCCCTTCCGGAAGAACCGCACGAACAGCCACTGCGTCCAGCGGTAGTACTCGGGGTCCGAGGTGTGCAGGCGGCGCTCCCAGTCGGCGCTGATGGCGTACCGCTTGAACGAGTGGGCCTGCGTCTCGATGTTCGCGTAGGTCCACTCGGCGGGGTGCGCGTTGCGCTTGATGGCCGCGTTCTCCGCGGGCAACCCGAAGGAGTCCCACCCGATCGGGTGCAGGACGTCGAAGCCCTGCTGCCGGTAGTACCGCGCGGCGACGTCGCCCATGGCGAAGGCCTCCGCGTGGCCCATGTGGAGGTCACCGGAGGGGTAGGGGAACATGTCGAGCACGTAGCGCCGCTCGCGCGAGCCGTCGTCGGCCGGGGCGAACGCCTTGAGCTCGTCCCAGACCGCCGGCCAGCGCGCCTCGATGGCGCCGACGTCGTAGGTGTTCTCGTCCGGCTGGGCGACCTCGGGGTTGCTGCTCACTGGTGTCCGACCTGTCCTGTCGATGGTTCAACGTCCGTGTGTCCTGCCGATGCAGGTGTGTGGCGCTCGCCGCGCCGACCGTGTGCCCTCCCCCGGACACACAAAAGCCCCTCACGCAGGAGGGGCGGCCGCACAGCATCTGCTGCGCGGCTAGGTAAGGAGCGAGGACACCCGGTTCATGCCACCACCTTAGCAGTGCCCGCGCGGAGCGGGTCCGAGCCGGAGGAAGGCCCCGACCCGCCCGACGCGGAGGGGGTGTACCCCGCCCGTCATCGGACGGACCGGGCACACCCCACGCCGGAGAACTCGCCTAGCGGGTGCTCAGCGGACGTCCTCGTCGACCCAGTCGAAGGTCTTCGTGACGGCCTTCTTCCAGAGGCGGAGCTGGCGCTCGCGCTCGGCCTCGTCCATGGACGGGTTCCAGCGCTTGTCCTCGGCCCAGTTGGTGGCGAGCTCGTCGGTGTCCTTCCAGAAGCCGACGGCGAGGCCCGCTGCGTAGGCCGCGCCCAGGGCGGTGGTCTCCGTGACCTTCGGACGGATCACGGGGATACCGAGGATGTCCGCCTGGAACTGCATGAGGGCGTCGTTGGCGACCATGCCGCCGTCCACCCGCAGGTCCTCCATGTTGACTCCGGAATCGGCGTTCGCGGCGTCCAGCACCTCGCGGGTCTGGAAGGCCGTGGCCTCCAGGGCGGCGCGGGCGATGTGACCCTTGTTCACGAAGCGGGTCATACCCACGATCGCGCCGCGGGCATCGGCGCGCCAGTACGGCGCGAAGAGGCCCGAGAACGCCGGCACGATGTACACGCCGCCGTTGTCGTCGACGGTCTTGGCGAGCTGCTCCACCTCGGGTGCGCTGTTGATGATGCCGAGGTTGTCACGGAGCCACTGGACGAGCGACCCGGTGACCGCGATGGAACCCTCGAGCGCGTAGACCGGCTTGGCGTCTCCCAGGCGGTAGCAGACCGTGGTGAGCAGACCGTTCTTGGAGTGGACGATCTCCTCACCGGTGTTGACGATCATGAAGTTGCCGGTGCCGTAGGTGTTCTTGGCCCCACCCTTGTCGAAGGCGGCCTGACCGAAGGTCGCGGCCTGCTGGTCGCCCAGGATGCCTGCGACGGGTACCTCGCGCAGGAGCTGCGAGGTGTGCACGGTGCCGTACACCTCGGAGGAGGACTTGATCTCGGGCATCATCGACGCCGGGACGCCGAAGTCGGCGAGGATCGACTCGTCCCACGCGAGGGTCTCGAGGTCCATGAACAGCGTGCGTGAGGCATTGGTGACGTCGGTGATGTGCACGCCGCCGTCGGTTCCGCCCGTGAGGTTCCAGGTGACCCAGGAGTCGGTGTTACCGAACAGGAGGTCGCCCGCCTCGGCCTTCGCGCGGGCGCCTTCGACGTTGTCGAGGATCCACTTGATCTTCGTACCCGAGAAGTACGTGGCGAGCGGCAGGCCGACCTTCGACTTGTAGCGCTCGACGCCGCCGTCCTTGGCGAGCTCGTCGACGATGTTCTGCGTGCGGGTGTCCTGCCAGACGATGGCGTTGTACACGGCCCGCCCGGTGGTCCTGTCCCAGACGACGGCGGTCTCGCGCTGGTTGGTGATACCCACGGCGGCGATGTCGTGACGCGTCAGGTTCGCCTTCGACAGTGCGTTGCCGATGACCTCACGCGTGTTGTTCCAGATCTCGGCGGGATCGTGCTCGACCCAGCCTGCCTTCGGGAAGATCTGCTCGTGCTCCTTCTGACCCGAGGACACGATGTCGCCCTTGTGGTCGAACACGATGGCCCTGCTGGAGGTGGTGCCCTGGTCGATGGCGATGACGTATTGCTGCGACATGCTCTGCTCCTTCTGGAAAAGGCGACTGCACGGCTACGGGCAGTCGCCGAGGTGTGGGGTGCCTACGCGGCGGGGACGGGGAAGGTGACGACCTGCACCAGGATGCCGGCGAGCACACCACCGATGATCGGGCCGACGACGGGAACCCAGGCGTAGGCCCAGTCGCTGCTGCCCTTGCCCTTGATCGGCAGGAAGGCGTGGGCGATCCGGGGGCCGAGGTCGCGGTTCGGGTTGATGGCGTAGCCGGTGGGGCCACCGAGGGAGGCGCCGATACCGACCACGAGCAACGCGACGGCGAGCGGGCCGAGACCCGAGGGCGAACTACCGAAGGAGAGGATGACGAAGACGAGGACGAAGGTGCCGATGATCTCGGTGACCAGGTTCCAGCCGTAGGAGCGGATGGCCGGTCCGGTGGAGAAGACGCCGAGCTTGTTGGCGGGCTCGGGCTCGTCATCGAAGTGCTGCTTGTAGGAGAGCCAGCAGAGGACGGCGCCGAGGATCGAACCGATCATCTGGGCGGCGAGGTAGGCGAGCGTGTTCACGAACGTCTTGTCGACGCCCGGAGCGAACTGCGCGGTGTCCCCGTTGGCGAGGAGGCCCATGGTCACGGCGAAGTTGAGGTGGGCCCCCGAGAGAGCTGCCACGTACACGCCGGCGAACACGGCGAGTCCCCACCCGAAGTTGACCATGAGAAAGCCGCCGTTATTGCCCTTGGTCTTGGCGAGCGCGACGTTCGCGACCACACCGGTACCGAGCAACAACAGCAGCATTGTGCCGAGCATCTCGGCGACGAATACTTCCAGAGACATCTTTGACTCCTGTTTCTATTCACTTGTCGACGGGCGCCGCCGCCTCGACGGCGCCCGTTGGTTCCCCCCGGCAACCACTGCCGTTGGCCTTGCACCGCCTCCTCCTGTAGGAGGCGGTTCGACCCCGCTGCGGCGAGTGCCGCTACGCGATCAAGCTCTTGACCTGCACCCTGTGAGCGTCCGCGAGGACCTTCTCGGCGAGCTCGATCTCCGCCGCGGACCGCGCCTCGTCCCAGCCCAGCAGGGGGGCGAGGGTCGCGGCGAGCTCCGCCAGCAGTTCCTCGGTGACGAGACCGCGGAATGCCAGGGAGGTGCGGCGGATCAGCACATCGATGAGGTGACCGATCTGCTCGTGCTCCACCATGTAGGCGAGCTCGCGCGTGCTCAGCTCCTTCGTCGAATTAAACATCCTGTCGGGTCCCTGGGCGAGGTAATCGATGACGTCGGTCGCTCGTGTTCCGTAGCGGGTGAGCAGCACGGCAACGCGCGCCTCGTCGAAGCCCGGGCGGACGGCCTTCCGGACCCAGGCGCGCTCTGCCGCTTCGTCCTTCGGGAAGTCCTGACCGCCACCGATGGCGACCCCCGCCGTCGACGTCTTCCGCGTGGCGCCGAGCGCGGCGAGCGTGTCGTTGGTGAGGTGCTCGGAGAGGGCACGGAACGTGGTCCACTTGCCGCCGACCAGGCTGAGGGTCGTGACCGTGCGGTCGCCGATCTTCTCCGCGCGCTTCTCGATGCGGTAGTCACGTGACACGAAACCGGGCTGCGTGTCGTCGTGGCGGGGCAGGGGGCGGACGCCGGAGAAGCTGTAGACGATCTGCTCCTTCGACACCTGGATGTCGGGGAACACGTGACCGATCAGCTCGAAGAAGTAGTCGATCTCCTCGTCCGTGCAGACGGCCTGCTCGTTGACGTCGACGTCGATGTCCGTGGTCCCGACGAGGACGCGGTCCTCCATCGGGTAGATGAGAACGATCCGCCCGTCGACGTGCTCGAAGAAGATCTCGGTGCCGTTGCAGGCCTTCAGGAGCTCGGGGTGGTCGAGCACGATGTGCGAGCCCTTGGTGCCGCCCATGAACAGGGTCTCGGTGCCGAGAGCGGCGTTGGTGCCGTCCGTCCAGGCGCCGGTGGCGTTCACGACGACGTCGGCCTGGAACGCGAACGTCTCGCCCGTCAGCTCGTCACGGAGGAGGACGCCGTCCTCGCCGGCGCCGATGGCACTGACGTAGTTCGCGGCGCGTGCCGCGGGGTTGGCCACCTGTCCGTCGCGGAGGACGTCGAGGGTGAGCCGCTCGGGGTTGTGGACCGAGGCGTCGTAGTACGTCGCCGCGTACTTGATGTCCTTGCGGAGGTCGGGCATGGCGGCCAGAGCCTTCTTGCGTCCCACGAAGGAGTGGCGGGGCACGTTGCCGCCGTCGCGTGAGAAGAAGTCGTACATGGTGAGGCCGGCCTTGATGAGGAACGCGCCGCGCTCCACCTGCTTGCCCTGCTTGTGCGTGAGGAAGCGCAGGGGCGCCGAGAGGATGCCCGAGAAGGTGGTGTAGATCGGGATGGTGGTCTGGAGCGGCTTCACGTAGTGCGGTGCGATCTTCATGAGAGCGTTGCGCTCGATCACGGATTCGCGCACGAGACGGAACTCGCCGTTCTCGAGGTAGCGGATGCCGCCGTGGATCATGTGCGAGGACGCGCCCGATGCGCCCTGGCAGTAGTCGCCGCGCTCGACGAGCGCGACGTCGACGCCCTGCAGGGCGAGGTCGCGGAAGGTCCCGACACCATTGATGCCGCCGCCGATGACCAGGACCGACGCACGGGGATTCTTCCGCAGTTCGTCGACCACGGCGCGCGCGGGCGTGGTGGAACCAGTGGTGGGGTCGGCTGATGTGGTCACGGTAGTGCTCCATCGGATCGCTGGACAGGACTGCTGCACCTCAATTCTTCGGGCTCTGGGAATACCAGTCAACTGCGTTGCACAAACGTGCACGAGCGGTCCAGACTTACGGAATGACGACGACCGACCTCACTGAACCCGGCCCCGGTGACCGGGCCCGGGCAACCTCGGACCCGGCGGTCCCGCACCGCTCCCGGGACGCCCTGCGGGCCGCCCAGATGTACTACCTGCAGGACCTCACGATGAACGCGATCGCCCGTGAGCTGCAGACCTCGCGCTCCACCGTCTCGCGCCTGCTCTCCCTCGCGCGGGAGACCGGGCTCGTGCAGATCCAGGTGAACAACCCCTCGGAGCGCGCCCCGGCGCTCGAGCAGCAGATACGCCGCCGGTTCGGGGTCGAGGCGCACGTGGTCCCCGTCGCGGATTCCGTCAACGACTCCGAGGTGCTCGACCGTGTGGCGATCCAGGCCGCGAGGACCATCGGCCCGCTCGTCGACTCGAACGCGATCATCGGCGTCGCCTGGGGATCCACGCTCAGCGCGGTGAGCCACCACCTGACGCGCAAACAGACCCATGACAGCACGATCGTGCAGCTCAACGGAGCCGGGAACACCCAGACGACCGGCATCACCTACGCGAGCGAGATCCTGCGCCGCTTCGGGCAGGCCTACGGCGCGCGCGTGGAGCAGTTCCCCGTCCCCGCGTTCTTCGACCACGCGGGGACGAAGACGGCCATGTGGGAGGAGCGCAGCGTACGGCGCATCCTCGACCTCCAGCGACGCATGACCATGGCGATCTTCGGGGTCGGCTCGATCGGCTCCGGGGTGCCCAGCCACGTCTACAGCGGCGGGTACCTGGACCGGCAGGACCTCGACACGCTCAAGCGCGACGAGGTGGTGGGCGACGTGGCCACCATGTTCTTCCGGGCCGACGGCTCGCACCGGGACGTCGTGCTGAACGGGCGCAGCACCGGACCGGACCTCGACGAGCTCACCAAGGTGCACCGGCGCATCTGCGTCGTCTCCGGCGAGGCGAAGATCGCCGGGCTGCGGGGCGCCCTCGCGGCAGGGCTGGCCACCGACCTCATCCTCGACGAGGGGTCGGCACGGCGCCTCGTGCACGCGTGAGGTCCCGCACGCCGCCCGCGCCCTGTACCGCTCGAGGAGAGCGTCCTCGATAGAGTGCACCCATGACTCCCCCCGTACCCCGCGTGCCGCTCGGCGACGGTGCCTCCATCGACGTGATCGGCTACGGCGTGTACAAGGTGCCGCCGGAGGATACCGAGGTGCTCTGCTCCACGGCGCTCGACGTGGGGTACCGGCTGCTCGACACCGCCGCCCTCTACGGCAACGAGGCGGGAGTGGGTGCGGCCGCACGGTCCTTCCTCGAGACGCACGCACGGGACGAGCTCTTCCTCACGTCCAAGGTCTGGAACGAGGACCACGGTTACGACGCGACCCTGCGCGCCTTCGACACCTCCCTGGAGCTCCTCGGCCTCGACCACCTCGACCTCTATCTGATCCACTGGCCCTGCGCGGCGAAGGACCTCTACGTCGAGACGTGGCGGGCCCTGATCCGGCTGCGCGACGACGGCCGGGTCCGGTCCATCGGCGTCTCGAACTTCCAGCGACCGCACCTGGAGCGGCTCCTCACGGACACCGGGGTAATGCCCGCCCTCAACCAGGTGGAGCTCCACCCGTACCTCCAGCAGCTCCCGCTCCGTGCCTTCCACAAGCACCACGGGATCCTCACGCAGGCCTGGAGTCCCCTGGGTCGCGGCAACGTCCTCGACGACGCCGACATCCGCGGGATCGCCGACGAGCTGGGCCGCACCCCGGCGCAGGTGATCCTCCGCTGGCACCACCAGCACGGGCTGCTGACCATCCCGAAGGCGAGCTCGCGCGAGCGGATCAGCTCGAACCTCGACATCTTCGGCTTGGAGCTCTCCGACGCACACGTCGCCGTGCTCGACGGACTCGACCGGGACCAGCGCTTCGGCTCGCACCCCGACGCGGTGCGGTGAGGCGCGACGCCGTCGCCCGCACGTTCCCGTGGGAGGGCACCCTCCAGCGCGTGTGGGACTTCCCCCCGGTCGGCGATGCGGAGGGCACGTCCGCGGGCAGTGTCAGGGGCACGGGCACGGCTCCGCCCACCGTCGTGATGGTGCACGGTTTCCGGGGTGATCACCACGGCCTGCTGCGACTCGCCGAGGAACTCCCCGCCCTCCGGGTGCTCCTCCCGGACCTCCCGGGGTTCGGACAGGGCGAGGCGCTGCCGGAACCGCACGACGTCGCCGCCTACGCCCGGTTCATCGCCCACGTGGCGGCGACGGCCGGCGATCGGCCGGTGCTCCTCGGGCACTCCTTCGGATCGATCATCGCCGCCGAGGTCGCTGCCGACGCGCCACACCTCGCGGCGCGACTGGTGCTGGTGAACCCCATCAGCGAACCCGCGCTCGAGGGCCCCAGCCGCACCGCCTCGCGGCTGGCCGAGCTGTACTACGTCGCCGCCGATCGATTGCCCGAGGCCGCCGGACGGGCGCTGCTCGCCAACCCGCTGATCGTCCGCGGCATGAGCGTGTTCATGGCGAAGACGAAGGACCGCGCACTGCGCCGCTGGATCCACGGCCAGCACAGCTCCTACTTCAGCTCCTTCGCGGCCCGCAGGGTGGTCCTCGAGGCCTTCCGTGCCTCCATCGCGGGCACGGTACGGGACCGCGCGCGCGACCTCACCATGCCCGTGCTGCTCATCGCCGCCGAGCAGGACGACATCGGATCGGTCGCGAGCCAGCGCGCGCTCGCCGAGCTCGTGCCCGAGGCCGAGCTGCAGATCCTTCCCGACGTCGGGCACCTCGTGCACTACGAGAAACCCCGCGAGGCCGCCCGACTGATCATGACCTTCCTCGAGAGGACCGCACCGTGAGGATCCTGTTCGACGCCCGCTTCACCCGCACCGACCATCACGACGGCATCAGCCGGTACGGAGCGAGCCTGATCGCCGCGCTCGCCGTTACCGACGACGTCGTGATGCTCGTGAGCGACCCGCGGCAGCTCGCCCTCCTGCCGGACGTCCCGCACGTGATGATGTCCAGTCCGCTCTCCCCCGCCGAGCTCGTCGTGGCGCTCCGGATCAACCGGCTCCGCCCCGACGTCGTTGTGTGCCCCATGCAGACCATGGGATCCTGGGGCCGCCGCTACCCGCTCGTGCTCACGCTGCACGACCTCATCTACTACCAGAACCCCACGCCGCCCTCCTTCCTGCCCCTCGCCGTCCGCCTCCTCTGGCGGCTGTACCACCTCGCGTACTGGCCCCAGCGGTTGCTGCTGGACCGGGCCGACGTCGTCGCCACGATCTCGACGACGACGTCCGACCTCATGCGCCGCCACCGGCTCACCCGCCGCCCGGTGCTCCTCGTGGGTAACGCGCCGCAGCCCGCGGGCCGCCCGCGGGACCCCGATGCCCCACGCTCGCGGACGCTGATCTACATGGGCTCGTTCATGCCGTACAAGAACGTGGAGACGCTGGTCCGCGCGATGTCACAGCTGCCCGACCACACGCTCCACCTGCTGAGCCGCATCACTCCGGAGCGCCGCGCGGACCTCGAGGCCCTTGCTCCGCCGAATGGGCGCGTGATCTTCCACGGCGGCGTCTCCGACGCCGAGTACGAGACCCTCCTCCGGGACTCGACGGCGCTCGTGACCCTCTCCCGCGCTGAAGGGTACGGCCTGCCTGTCGTCGAGGCGATGGCGACCGGTACGCCCGTGATCGCCAGCGACATCCCGATCTTCCGCGAGGTGGGCGGAACGGCTGCGCTCTATGTGGACCCGGACGACGCCGACGCCGTCGCTGCGGCCGTCCGCGATCTCGGCGAGCCGCGGCGGTGGGCCGAGGCCTCGGCGGCAGGAGTGGCGCAGGCGGGCACCTACTCCTGGTCCGCGTCCGCGGAGCAGCTGCGCGCGGCCTGCCGGCGCGCCGCGGAGGAGTACGCGCGACGACGGCGGTAGCGAGGACCTCGGCCGGACGCGATCCGGCTGAACGTGGTCCGGCTGGAGTTGCTCCGGCTGGGGGTGCTCCGGCTGGGGGTGCTCCGGCTACAGGACGTCGAGCGCGTCGAGCCGAACGTGCACCGTCTCCCCGGACCGTTTCGCGGACAGTGCCGCGCGCCGCGCCCGCAGCTGGCGGGTCATCCCGGCCGCGGCCCGGTAGGAGAAGAACAGCAGCACGCGGTGGCTGCCCTGGCCGAGCAGCGTCTCGGCGGACGGCGCCGTGGCACCGGAGCCGGCGGTGCGACCCTGCACCGTCGTCCGGCGTGCGCCTGTCCCGGGCGCGGCCGCCCGTGCCGCGAGCATCGCCTCTCGCCGCACGTCCGCCGGGACGGGAGCCGGTCCGACGACCCGCGCCGCGCCTTCGACGTCCACGCCCTCGAGGAAGTGGACGAGGGCCTCGCGCGAGCCCGTCAGCACCGCGTACCGCACCGCCGGTGGCAGTCCGAGCTCGTGACGCTCCGCCAGCTCGCGTGCGGCGGCGCCCGCCGGGTCCCAGCGCACCAGGTGCCCGACGGCGACGTCGTCGTCCCCCGTGATCACCACCGTGCCGCCCGCGGAGGCCGGCCGCGCGAGGACGGCGGCGCCGAACCAGCGGCGCAGCGCGTCCTCACCCGCGCGCAGCGATTCCCGGCTCAGCATGGCGTTGCCGTCGAGGAGGATCACCGCGGCGTACCCGCCGGGAGCCACCGGTTCGGCACCCGGCGTGGCGACGACGACGGCGGGCGTGTCGGCGACGGCGTCGAGGATGTGCTCGCCGGCGGAGGAGACCACGGGGACGCCCGGGAACGCCCTGCCGAGCTCCTCCGCGGTGCGGGTGGCCCCCGCGACGGTGGCGCGCACGTGCGTGCCGCCGCACTCGGGGCACTCCCACCGGCGGTCCGGGCGGCCGCACCAGCGGCACTGCAGGGCGGCGTCGCGGCTCGACTGCGCGAGGGGGCCGGTACAGACCGCACATCGGGCCGGGTGGCGGCAACGGTCGCACGCCAGCGCCGGGGAGAAACCGGTGCGTGCCACCTGCAGGAGCACGGGCCCGGTCCGCAGCCCCGCCTGCGCGGCCGCCCACGCCGCGTGGGGAATGCGCGCCTGCGCCGCGAGCGGGTCGCGCGCGAGCTGGTAGGCGTCGCCGGCGTGGACCACCCGCGGGGTGGCGCTCCGCACGTCGGAGCGCGCGGCCTGGAGGGCGTGTGCCCACCCGGTGTCCACGAGCCGCTGGGACTCGGTGCTCCGGGCGAAGGACCCGACGAGCATGCCCGCGTTCTCCTGGTCCGCGCGGAGCAGCAGGACGTCCCTGATGTGCTGGTACGGCGCCCGCTGCTCCACGTGCTGGTCGTCGCCGTCGTCCCACAGGCAGACCAGTCCGAGGTCCGCGACGGGCGCGTACGCTGCCGAGCGCGTGCCCACGGCCACCCGTGCCGTGCCGTGCAGCAGGCGCAGGAAGTTCCGGTACCGCGGGGTGGCGCCGTCCTCGGCCGTGAGGCGCGCGATCACCTCGGCGCCGAGCCGCGCGGTGAGGGCCGCCTCGACCCTCGCGAGGTCACGCTGGTCGGGGACGACGACGACGGCGGTCCGGCCCGAGTCGAGCGTCGCCGCGACGGCGTCCGTGACCTCCTGCGTCCACGCCATGGGCCCGTATCCGCCGAGCGTCGTCAGCACGGCGCGCGGGGAACCACCGTCGGCCAGGTGCTGGAGGTACGCAGGGCCGCCCGGGTAACGGAGGAATCCGCCGGAGTGCCCGGGGCCGGCAGGCTCCGCCGGTTCGTCGTCCGGCCCTGCGGTCGGCGCGGTCTCCTGGGCGCCCGCCGCCGCGGCGAAGGCCGTCTCGACACGGGCCATCCGGGCAGGGATCGCGGCACGGAGGACGTCGCTCACGGTGCCGACGGACCGCGCGGCGATGGCTTCGGCCAGCGCCAGGACGGGCGGGGTGAGGACGCGCTCCGGTGAGACGACGCCGTCGAGCGGCAGCAGGGTCGCCGTCGTGCTCGCATCCTCGACGCGCTGGGCGAGGAACCCGATGTGCTCGCGGTGGGCGAAACGCACCTTGACCCGGACACCCGGCTGCGCCTCGGCGTCGAGGGCGGCGGGGACCGAATAGTCGAAGAACCGGTCGAGGTGGGGCACCTGGGCGTCCAGGATCACGCGGGCGATGGGGAGGGTCGCGGCGCGCTCCACGTCCGAGCCGGCGCGGGGAAGGGCTGCAGCCCCGAAGCCGTGCAGGAGCGAGAGCTGGCCGTCCGCGGTCGCGGGGTCCTGTCGCTTACCCGTCATGGTGTCGTCGTCCCTGTCACCTGCACACTCCTGCCTCGCCACCCGTGCGGCGTGTCGCGCTACAGCGGGCACCCGCCGGCGGCATCCGTCGCCGGCGTCCTGCTCACGGGGCTCGCGTCGCGCTCGCCGACGGGTCAGGCGTCGAAGTAGCTCCGCAGTTTCTCCACGCGGTCGAGGAGCTCCCAGGTGAAGCCGTCCTGCTCGCGGCCGAAATGCCCGTGTGCCGCGGTGCGCTGGTAGATGGGCCGCTTGAGGTCGAGGGCGTTGATGATGCCCAGCGGCCGCAGGTCGAAGATCTCCCGGATGGCCTCGCCGATCCTGATCGGGTCCACGGTCTCCGTGCCGAACGTCTCCACGTACACGCCCACGGGCTGCGCCATGCCGATGGCGTAGGCGATCTGAATCTCGGCGCGCCGGGCGAGGCCCGCAGCGACGACGTTCTTCGCGACCCAGCGCATGGCGTAGGCGGCCGAGCGGTCCACCTTCGAGGGGTCCTTGCCGCTGAAGGCACCGCCGCCGTGCCGGGCCATGCCGCCGTAGGTGTCGACGATGATCTTCCGTCCGGTGAGCCCGGCATCACCGACCGGCCCGCCGATGACGAAGGCGCCGCCGGGATTGAGGATGTGGCGGACGCCGGTGGTGTCGAGTTCGGTGTCGGCGAGGACCGGCGTGATCACGTACTCGACGAGGTCCGCGCGGAGGCGGTCCAGCGAGACCTCGGCGGAGTGCTGCGACGAGATGACCACGGAGTCGATCGAGACGGGGCGGTCGCCGTCGTAGCCGACGGTCACCTGGGTCTTGCCGTCGGGCCTGAGGTACGGCAGCGTGCCGTCCTTGCGCACCGCGGTGAGCCGCTCGGACAGTCGGTGGGAGAGCCAGATGGGGGTGGGCATGAGGACGGCGGTCTCGTCGCTCGCGTAGCCGAACATGATGCCCTGATCGCCGGCGCCCTGGGCGTCGTAGGGGTCCAGGCCGGTGCCCTCGCGCGTCTCGAGCGAGGTGAAGACCCCGCTCGCGATCTCCGCGCTCTGCTGACCGATGGAGACGGACACCCCGCACCGTGCGCCGTCGAAGCCGTTCGCGGAGGAGTCGTAGCCGATGCCGAGGATGGTCCGCCGGACGATCTCGGGGATCTCGACGTAGGCCTCGGTGGTCACCTCTCCGGCGACGTGCACGAGCCCGGTGGTGACGAGCGTCTCCACGGCCACGCGCGAGTCCGGGTCCTGTTCGAGCAGCCCGTCCAGGATCGCGTCGCTGATCTGGTCGCAGATCTTGTCGGGATGGCCCTCCGTCACCGATTCCGAGGTGAAGAGCCGCAGGCGGGAATCGGTGGTCGGTGAAGTCACGTGCTCACTCTACTTGGTCGGGACCCGGGCCCTGCCCGGGCATCGGGCAGGCCGCAGGACAGCGGAACGGGCGCGGGGTGTCGGGGTGACGCCCGCGGGATGACAGGGGTGAACGGCTGGCGGAACGCTGCGTCTCAGTGGCCCAGCAGGCCGGCCGCATGCTCGATGACGGCCTCGGCGACCGCCCGCTTCGAACCGCGCACCGGCTCTGATTCGCCGCCGCCCGCGCTCAGGATGGTGACCTCGTTGGAGTCCTCGCCGAAGACGAGTCCGGACCCGACGACGTTGAGCACCAGGAAGTCGCAGCCTTTCCGGGCGAGCTTGGCCCGTGCATGGGTGAGGGGGTCGGCCGTGGCGTCGCCGGTCTCGGCCGCGAAACCACCGATCACCAGCGGCGCGGACCGGTCCGCACGGGCGAGGACGGCTTCACGGAGGATGTCGGGGTTCCGGACCAGAGTGATCACGGGATCGGCGCCGTCATCACTCTTCTTGATCTTCGACCCCGCGACCGAGGCCGGCCGGAAGTCGGCGACGGCGGCGGCCATGATGAGGACGTCGGTGGCGGGCAGGGCGTGGAGGACGGCCTCACGCAGCTCGAGCGCCGACTCCACGCGGACGACGTCACACCCCGCGGGCGGAGGGACCTCCGCGTGGGCGAGGATCAGGGTGACCTCCGCGCCCTGCGCGAGGGCGGCCTCGGCGAGGGCGATGCCCTGCTTGCCCGAGGAGCGGTTGCCGAGGAAGCGGACGGGATCCAGCGCCTCGCGCGTCCCGCCGGCGGTGATGGTGACCCGCTGACCGGCGAGCGATCGTCCACGCGGCGTCGCCGTCTCGAGGGCGGCGGCGAAGATGTCCGCGGGTTCGGGGAGCCTGCCCGGCCCGGAGTCGGATCCGGTCAGGCGACCCGACGCCGGTTCGATGACCGTGATCCCGCGGGAGCGGAGGGTCGCCACATTCGCCCGGGTGGCGGCGTGCTGCCACATCTCGGTGTGCATCGCGGGGGCCATCACCACCGGTCCGCGGGCCATGAGGAGCGTTCCCGTGAGGAGATCGTTCGCGAGTCCCGCGGCTGCCCGTGCCAGGACGTCGGCGGTGGCAGGCGCGACGACGATGAGGTCGGCCTCGTGGCCGAGGCGCACGTGGTTGACCTTCTCGACGTCGTCCCAGACGCTGTTGCTCACCGGTCTGCCGGAGAGGGCCTCCCAGGTGGCGGTGCCCACGAAGCGGAGTGCGGCGTCGGTCGGGATGACGGTGACCTCATGGCCGGCCTCCGTGAAAAGACGAAGGAGGGACGCAGCCTTGTAGGCCGCGATCCCTCCTCCGACACCGAGTACTACGCGCACCGATCGTCCGTCCGCCGACGCGTGACCTGGGGGTCTACTCGGTCGGTTCCATCGGGGTGGAGACGAGCATGCCCTCGTTGATCTCGCGGAGCGCGATGGAGAGGGGCTTCTCGTTCAGCTTCGTGTCGACGAGCGGGCCGACGTACTCGAAGAGGCCCTCGTGGAGCTGCGAGTAGTACGCGTTGATCTGGCGGGCACGCTTGGCACCGTAGATCACGAGGGCGTACTTCGAGTCCGAGGCCTCGAGCAGGTCGTCGATCGGCGGGTTGATGATGCCTTCGGGCTGAGTTGACACAAAATCTCCAAACATTGGGCGGGATGGCTGGTGCGGGGCCTCTCAGCGCTGCAGCGGGGTCAGTCCCATCAGTGATACGAGCTCGTCTGCCGCATGCTCCACGGTGTCGTTGACGACGGTGTGATTGAATTCCGGCTCGGCGGCAAGCTCCAGTTTAGCCGTTTCCAGCCGCTGCTGCTGTTCCTCGGGGGTTTCGGTGCCGCGGCCGACCAGCCGCCGCACCATCTCCTCCCAGCTGGGCGGGGCGAGGAACACGAATGTGGCCTCCGGCATGGTCTCCTTCACCTGGCGCGCGCCCTGCAGATCGATCTCCAGGAGCACCGCCCGGCCCTCGTCCATGGCGGCCTGCACGGTGCTGCGGAGCGTGCCGTACCGGTTGCGTCCGTGGACCACGGCCCACTCGAGCAGCTGGCCGTCGAGCACGAGCTGGTCGAACTCCTCCGGCGAGACGAAGAAGTAGTGGACCCCGTTCACCTCACCCGGTCGCGGCGGTCGCGTGGTTGCGGAGACCGACAGCCACACCTCCGGATAGTTGTCCCGGATGTAGGTGGAGACCGTTCCCTTGCCGACCGCCGTCGGACCGGCGAGGACTGTCAACCGGGGGTGTGACACTGACGCTTCCTTACTTGCTGGCCTGGCCAGTGTGGTGGTGTTCGAGATAGGAGACGAGGAGCCTGCGCTGGTGGATGCCGAGGCCGCGCACCCGGCGTGTCGCCGCGATGCCGACCTCCGTCATGATGGCGGCGGCCCGGACGTCTCCCACGCCGGGCAGTGCCTTGAGGAGATCGACGACCCTGAGCCGGCCCACGGCGTCGTCGCCCTCCGGATTGCCGATCACATCGGCCACCGAAAGCTTACCCGTCTTCAGCTGCGCCTTGATGTCGGCACGGACGGCCCGCGCCGCCGTCGCCTTCTCCCGCGCCTGAGCTCGCTCGACGTCCGTCAAAGGCTTCAGGCTCACGGGCGCTCCCTACGCCGCGCGCTGCCACGGGTGGGAGCGAGCGGTCGTCGTGTGGATGGTCGGGTGGGACCCCGGCTTCCGGGGCTCGGACTGGAACCGAACCTACCGGGCACTCACCCCGGAAATCAATGCACCCGCGGGTTCACGCGAGCTGGTCGCGCGTCCGTTCCGCGCTCTCGCGCAGGGCGGTGACGTCGGGGCCCGCGGACAGCACGGCGCGGCTCGACGTCGGCAGCACGAACGGCAGCGCGTCACCGAAGGCGCTGCGCAACTCGGTGCGGCCCGCACCCTGCTCGCCCACGCCGGGGGCGAGGATCGGGCCGTTGAGCGCGGGCAGGTCGAGGCCGAGGCGCACGGCGGCGTCCTGCACCGTGGCGCCGACCACGAGCCCCACGTGACCGGGAGCGGTGCCCGCGTTCTCGGCCGCGGCGGCCAGCGCGATGGACCGCGCGACCGACTCCCGCCCGCCGACGTGCTGCACCGTCCGGCCCTCGGGGTTCGAGGTCAGGGCGAGGACGAACACGCCCCGCCCGGTGGCCGCGGCGAGGTCGAGTGCCGGCCGCAGGGACTCGAAGCCGAGGTAGGGATTGAGCGTCACGGCGTCGGCCGCGAGCGGACGCCCCTCCCCCAGCCAGGCGTCGGCGTAGGCCTGCATCGTCGAGCCGATGTCGCCCCGCTTGGCGTCGGCGATGGTCAGGAGGTCCGCCTGCGCGGCGCGGGCCAGCACGATCTCGAGGACCGCGAGACCCCGCGCGCCGTGCCTCTCGTACAGGGCCACCTGAGGCTTCACGGCCGCCGCCACGGTCCCGACGGCGTCGAGCACCGTCAGGGAGAAGTGCTCCAGTCCCTCGGGCGTGTCCCCGAGCCCCCACGCGCCGAGCAGGGACGGATGCGGGTCGATCCCGACGCACAGACTGCCCTTCGCCGCGCGCGCGGCGGCCAGACGCTCCCCGAACGGAGCGCGTGCCATGGGGGCGGGAGCCTCAGGAGGCATCGCGGGCCTCGGTGGACGCGCGGAGGTTGGCGGCGTGCTCCTGCAGGCTCGTCACCGACCACTCGTAGGACCGCATGGCCTCGATGGCCTGCACGGCCGCCCCGACCTCGGGGATGGTGGTGATCACCGGCAGGCCGTAGGAGGTCGCCGCGGCCCGGATCTCGTAGCCGTCGCCGCGCGCCTGACCGCCCGACGGCGTGTTGATGATCATGTCGATCCCGCCCTCGGTGATGAGGTCCACGACGGTCCCCTGCCCTTCACCGGCCCCCTCGGCGACCTTGCGGACGGTCGTGGCCTGGATGCCGTTCCGGCGGAGCACGTCCGCGGTGCCGCCCGTCGAGACGATCTCGAAACCGAGGTCCACGAGGCGCTTGACCGGCATGATGATGGAGCGCTTGTCGCGGTTCGCGACCGAGACGAACACCTTGCCCTCGGTGGGCAGGGCCGCGTTGGCCGCCGCCTGGCTCTTGGCGAAGGCGGTGTCGAAGTACTTGTCGATCCCCATGACCTCGCCGGTGGAGCGCATCTCGGGGCCGAGCAGCGAGTCCACGACGGTGCCCTCGGGCGTGCGGAAGCGGCTGAAGGGCAGCACGGCCTCCTTGACCGAGACCGGCGCGTCCCACGGGAGGGAGCCGCCGTCGCCCCGTGCCGGGAGCAGACCGCGCGTGCGCAGCTCCGCGACCGTGACACCGGTGCCGATCAGGGCGGCTCCCTTGGCCAGTTGGACTCCGGTGGCCTTGGACACGAACGGGACGGTGCGGGATGCGCGGGGGTTCGCCTCGAGCACGTAGAGGACGTCCGAGGCGAGGGCGAACTGGATGTTGATCAGTCCGCGCACACCGACGCCCTCGGCGATCGCGAGGGTGGCCTCGCGCACGCGCTGCAGGACGTCCGCGCCGAGAGTGATCGGCGGGAGCACACACGCCGAGTCGCCGGAGTGGATACCGGCCTCCTCGATGTGCTCCATGATGCCGCCGAGGTACATCTCCGTGCCGTCGTAGAGGGCATCGACGTCGATCTCGATCGCGTCCTCGAGGAAGCGGTCGATCAGCACCGGGTGGGCCTCGGTGATCTCGGTGGCGTTGGTGATGTAGCGGGAGAGGTTGGCCTCGTCGTAGACGATCTCCATGCCGCGGCCGCCGAGCACGTAGGACGGGCGCACCAGGACGGGGTACCCGATGTCGTCGGCGATCTTCTTCGCGTCCTCGAAGGACACCGCGGTGCCGTTCTTCGGGGCGATCAGCCCGCCGGCCTCCAGCACGCGACTGAAGGCGCCGCGGTGCTCGGCGAGGTCGATCGCCTCCGGGGACGTGCCGAGGATGGGGATGCCGGCGTCGGCGAGTTCCTGGGCGAGCTTCAGCGGCGTCTGCCCGCCGAGCTGCACGAAGACGCCGAGCACGCCGCCCGTGCGCTGTTCGGCCGCGATGACCTCGAGCACGTCCTCGAGGGTCAGCGGCTCGAAGTAGAGGCGCGTGGAGATGTCGTAGTCCGTGGACACCGTCTCGGGGTTGCAGTTGATCATGACGGTCTCGTAGCCGGCCTCGCGGAGCGCCATGGTGGCGTGGACGCACGAGTAGTCGAACTCGATACCCTGCCCGATCCTGTTGGGCCCGGACCCGAGGATGATGACGGACGGCTTCTCGTGCTGCTCCACCTCGTCCTCCTCGTCGTAGGACGAGTAGTGGTAGGGCGTGTATGCGGCGAACTCGGCCGCGCAAGTGTCCACGGTCTTGAACACCGGGCGGATCCCGAGGGCGTGCCGCACCCCCCGGACGACGGCGTCCGGCGTGTGCGTGAGCTCGCCGATCTGCTCGTCCGAGAACCCGTGCCGCTTGGCGTGGCGGAGCACGTCCTCGGTCAGGTTCGGCGCCGAACGGACCTCCTCGGCCACCTCGTTGAGGAGGACGAGCTGGTCGAGGAACCAGGGGTCGATCTTCGTGGCCTCGAACAATCGCTCGACGCTCGCGCCGCCGAGCAGGGCGCGCTGCACCTGCGAGAGGCGCTCGGTGGTGGGGCGCCTGGCGGCCTCGACGAGCGCGTCGACCTCCTCCGGTGCCACGGGGGCGAAGGAGAGCTGCGACCCCTTCTGCTCCAGCGACCGGAGCGCCTTCTGCAGGGCCTCGGTGAAGTTGCGGCCCATGGCCATGGCCTCGCCCACGGACTTCATGGTGGTGGTCAGCGTGGGATCCGCCGCGGGGAACTTCTCGAACGCGAAGCGCGGGACCTTGACCACCACGTAGTCGAGCGTGGGCTCGAAGGACGCCGGGGTCTTCAGGGTGATGTCGTTCGGGATCTCGTCGAGGGTGTAGCCGAGCGAGAGCTTGGTGGCGATCTTCGCGATCGCGAAACCGGTAGCCTTCGACGCCAGCGCGGAGGACCTGGAGACGCGCGGGTTCATCTCGATGACGACCACGCGTCCGGTGTCCGGCTCCACCGCGAACTGGATGTTGCAGCCGCCGGTGTCCACGCCGACCTCGCGGATGACCGCGATCGAGATGTCCCGGAGCCGCTGGTACTCGCGGTCGGTGAGCGTCAGCGCGGGCGCCACCGTGATCGAGTCACCGGTGTGCACGCCCACGGGGTCCACGTTCTCGATGGAGCAGACCACCACGACGTTGTCGTTCTTGTCCCGCATCATCTCGAGCTCGTACTCCTTCCACCCGAGGATGCTCTCCTCGAGGAGGACCTCGCTCGTGGGGCTGTACTGCAGGCCCTGGCCGACGATCCTACGGAGGTCCTGCTCGGTGTACGCGAGGCCCGACCCCAGGCCGCCCATGGTGAAGGACGGGCGGACGACCATCGGGTAGCCGAGGTCCACGGCGGCCACGAGGGCCTCGTCGATGGTGTGGATGATCGCCGACCGCGCGGACTCGGCGCCGCAGCGCGCCACGACGCCCTTGAACTTCTCGCGGTCCTCGCCGAGCTCGATGGCGGCGATGTTCGCGCCGATCAGCTCCACGCCGTACTTCTCCAGCACGCCGTTCTTGTCCAGCGCGATCGCCGTGTTCAACGCGGTCTGTCCGCCGAGCGTCGGCAGGAGGGCGTCGGGCCGTTCCTTCGCGATGATCTTCGCGACGACGTCCGGCGTGATGGGCTCCACGTAGGTCGCGTCCGCGAACTCGGGGTCGGTCATGATCGTGGCCGGGTTCGAGTTCACGAGGATGACGCGCAGGCCCTCCTCGCGGAGGACTCGCAGGGCCTGTGTGCCGGAGTAGTCGAACTCCGCGGCCTGGCCGATGACGATCGGCCCCGAGCCGATGACCATGACGCTCGTGAGGTCGGTTCTGCGGGGCATCAGTTCTCTTCCTGGGTCGGGCTGGTGTGGCTGGTGTGGCCGGGGAGCTCGTGGCGGGCCTGGGTCCCCGTGACCTTCGATCCGTGGGTCCCGAGCTCGGCGGCGGCCGCACGCGCGAGCGCCTCGGTCTCCGAGGCGGCGTCGAGGGCGGAGGCGCGGACGGCGTTGCCCGAGCCGGGCTCGGCCCTCTCCGCCAGCATGAGGTCGATGAACCGGTCGAAGAGGTAGGCGGAGTCGTGGGGGCCGGCCGCCGCCTCGGGGTGGTACTGCACCGAGAACGCGGGCAGGTCGAGGCACGCGAGGCCCTCGACGACGTCGTCGTTCAGGCTGACGTGGCTCACCTCGACGCGGCCGTAGCTGCCGGCGGGCGCCTCGACGGGACCGTCGAGGGGCGCGTCGACGGCGAAGCCGTGGTTGTGCGAGGTGATCTCCACCTTGCCGGTGCGGCGATCCAGGACCGGCTGGTTGATGCCCCGGTGGCCGTAGCGGAGCTTGTAGGTGCCGAAGCCGAGCGCACGCCCGAGGATCTGGTTGCCGAAGCAGATGCCGAAGAAGGGCATCCGGGCATCGAGCACCCGGCGGAGGAGCTCCACCTGGGCGTCGGCCGTCGCGGGGTCCCCCGGTCCGTTGGACATGAAGACGCCGTCGGGCCGGACGGCTGCGACGTCCTCGAAGCTCGCCCCCGCCGGGAGCACCACGGTGCGCACGCCGCGCTCGGCGAAGTGCTTCGGGGTCATGGCCTTGATGCCGAGGTCGAGGGCCGCGACGGTCGCCACGGGTGTGCTGGTGAAGCCGTGATCGGCGGGCTCGACGACGTAGGCCTCGCCGATGCTGACCTCCTCGGCGAGGCGGGCCCCGGCCATGGACGGCTGGGCGAGCACCCGCTCCACGAGCTGTGCCTCCGCGAGCGAGGCGTCCGCTCCGGAGAAGATCCCGGCACGCATGGCTCCACGCTCCCGCAGGTGGCGGGTGATGGCGCGGGTGTCCACGCCCTCGATCCCGACGACGCCCTGCTCGCGCAGCTGGTCGTCGAGGCTCTGCTCGGAGCGCCAGTTCGACGGACGTCGGGCGGCGTCGCGGATGATGTAGCCGGCCACCCAGATGCGGCGGGACTCGGCGTCGTCCGCGTTGACGCCCGTGTTGCCGATGTGCGGCGCGGTCTGCACCACGAGCTGCCGGGCGTAGGAGGGGTCGGTGATGGTCTCCTGGTAGCCGGTCATGCCGGTGGCGAAGACCGCCTCGCCGAGCGCTGTGCCCTCGGCTCCGTAGGCGCGGCCGCGGAAGGTCCTGCCATCCTCGAGGACGAGCACGGCCGGGGCCGTCGTCCGGACCGGTGCCGTGGTTGGAACGTGGCTCACTGCTGTTCCCTGCTTTCGGGGGTGGGTGGCGTGTGCGGGAGAGGGGATCGGGTGCCGGGCCGGTGGTCGTCCTCGGAGGGGACGAGCGCCACGACCGCGGCGAGGAGCTGGTTCTTGTGCGCGGCGTGTCGCGTGCGGAAGCCCGTGTCGACGCGCGTGGCGTCGTCGAGGCGCCAGGTGATGACCACCAGGCCCTCCTTCTCGACGAACTTCCCCGCCATGCCCCCGGCGAGCTGGGTCGAGACGAGGCTCTCCCGGGGCATCCACACGGCCCGGGCACCCGTCCTGTCCATCAGGACCCCGGCGCGGTGCACGCGTGCGACGGCGTTTCCGCGCAGGCCCAACCCGTGCACCGCGATGCGGTCCAGCCAGTCCCCCGCGGTCGTCGTCGCCACGTACTGGCCCTCGGCCTCGTAGAGCACCGGCCCGGCGTCGACCGGCGGCTCGGGTGGCGCCGGGACGTCGGACTGGCGCCGCAGGCGGTTGCGCCAGCCGAGCGCCATCAGCGCGACGAGGACGACGATGATGGCCGCTGTCAGGGCGACCCAGCCTAGATACTCCATGCCGAGGCCTCCCCGTGGGTCCCGTGGCCGGCCGGGCGCGGCGTGGCGAGGCGGCCGTCGAGCACGGTCGCGTGCCCGCCGAGGAACGTGGCCCGGACGCTCCCAGGGAGCTCCAACCCGCGGAAGGGGCTGTTGCGCCCCTTCGTGGCCATGGTCGAGGGGTCGACGGTCCAGCGCGCGGCGGGATCCACGAGGATCAGGTTCGCCGGTTCACCGACGGCGAGCGGACGCCCCTGGTGGGCGAGGCGGCCGATGCGCGCGGGCGTGACCGAGGTGACCCGGGCGAAGCCCTCCCAGTCGAGCAGGCCGGTCTCCACCATGGCGTGCTGCACCACGGACAGGGCGGTCTCCAGCCCGGTCATACCCATGGCCGCCTGCGCCCACTCGCATTCCTTGTGCTCAGTCGGGTGGGGCGCGTGATCGGTCCCGACGACATCGATGGTCCCGTCCGCGAGGGCCGCCCTGAGGGCATGCACGTCCTCGGAGGTCCGCAGCGGCGGGTTGACCTTGTACACGGGGTCGTAGCTGCGGACCAGCTCGTCGGTCAGCAGCAGGTGGTGCGGGGTGACCTCGGCGGTGACGTCGATGCCGCGGGCCTTCGCCCATCGGATGATCTCCACGGAGCCTGCGGTGGAGACGTGGCAGACGTGCAGGCGCGAGCCGACGTGCTGGGCGAGCAGGACGTCGCGGGCGATGATGCTCTCCTCCGCGACGGCCGGCCAGCCGGCCAGGCCGAGGACGGCGGAGACCTCGCCCTCGTTCATCTGGGCGCCCTCCGTGAGGCGGGGTTCCTGGGCGTGCTGAGCGATCACGCCGTCGAACGCCTTCACGTACTCGAGAGCGCGGCGCATGAGGACGGGATCGTGCACGCAGATGCCGTCGTCGGAGAATACGCGGACTTCCGCGCGGGATTCGGCCATGGCACCGAGTTCGGCGAGGCGCTCACCGCCGAGACCGACGGTCACCGCGCCGACCGGCCGGACCTCGACCCAGCCCGAGGCGAGACCGAGGCGGTAGACCTGCTCCACGACGCCCGCCGTGTCCGCGACGGGCGAGCTGTTGGCCATGGCGTGGATGGCCGTGAAGCCGCCCAGGGCAGCGGCACGCGAACCGGTCTCGACCGTCTCGGCGTCCTCCCGCCCGGGCTCGCGGAGGTGCGTGTGGAGATCCACCATGCCGGGCAGCGCCACGAGGCCGTCGGCGTCGAGGGTACGGGCGCCCGCGGGGGCCTGCTGCCGCGCCTCGGGGCCGACCGCCGTGATCAGCCCGTCCTCGAGCAGGAGGTCGCGGCGGTCACCGCCGAGGAGCGACGCCCCCGTGATGAGGTACGCGCTGGAGCCCTGTGCCGGGTGGGTCATGGGGTCCGTGGTGCCGGTCTGCGTCGTCATCGGCTGGTGCCTTCCGGGCTGGAGGTGGGCGTGCGGTCGTCGCGGCGGCCCTGTGCGGCGCCGGCGCGGTGACCGCCGTCGCCGGCGTCGTGCGCTGCGTTCTCGGTGTCGTCGGCGTCGTCCGGTCCGCCGGCCAGCAGGAGGTACAGGGCGGCCATCCGCACGGAGACACCGTTCCGGACCTGCGCGAGGACGGTGGACCGCGGGGAATCGGCTGCCGCGGAGGAGATCTCGAGGCCGCGGTTCATCGGGCCGGGATGCATGATCACGGTGTCGTCCAGCCCGAGGGTGTCGAGCAGGGCCAGGCGACCGTCGTCGAAGCCCCAGCGCCGGGAGTACTCCCGCGTGGACGGGAAGAACGCCGCGTTCATGCGTTCCGCCTGCAGCCGCAGCATCATCACGGCGTCCGGTCGCTCGGCGAGGGCGTCGTCGAGGTCGTAGAACACGGTGCACGGCCACGAGCCGACGCCGACGGGCAGGAGGGTGGGCGGCCCGGCGAGCAGGACCTCCGCGCCAAGGGTGGTCAGGAGCCAGACGTTGGACCGCGCCACCCTCGAATGGAGGACGTCCCCGACGATCAGCACCTTCATGCCCGCAAGCGTGGTTCCCGAGGACGCGTGCCCCGCGAGCTTCGCCCAGTGGCGGCGGAGCGTGAAGGCGTCGAGCAGGGCCTGCGTGGGATGCTCGTGGGTGCCGTCGCCGGCATTGACCACGGCGGCGTCGATCCAGCCCGACGCCGCGAGCCGGGCGGCCGCGCCGGAGGCCGGATGCCGGATGATGACGGCGTCCGCGCTCATGGCCTCGAGGGTCTGCGCGGTGTCCTTGAGCGATTCGCCCTTGGAGACCGAGGAACCTCTCGCCGCGAAGGTGATGACGTCCGCTGAGAGACGCTTGGCGGCCGCCTCGAAGGAGATCCGGGTGCGCGTGGAGTCCTCGAAGAACAGGTTGACCACGGTGCGGCCGCGCAGCGCCGGGAGTTTCTTGATCTCCCGCTCCCCCACGGCCGCCATCTCCTCCGCCGTGTCCAGCAGCCGGAGGGCGTCCCGCCGGGAGAGGTCCTGCGTACTGAGGAGGTGCTTCACGCCCGGTCCTCGATGACGACCTCGTTGACCGCCGAACCGCCGATCAAGTCGATCTCCGCGAGGTGGACGCGGACGCGTTCCCGTGACGACGTCGGCAGGTTCTTGCCCACGTGGTCCGCGCGGATGGGGAGCTCGCGGTGCCCGCGGTCCACCAGGACGGCCAGACGGACGGCACGTGGCCGGCCGAGGTCCACGAGGGCGTCGAGAGCCGCGCGAATGGTGCGGCCGGAGTACAGGACGTCGTCGACGAGGATCACCACCTTGTCGTCGATCCCCGACGGCGGCAGCTGCGTGGCGAGGGGCGAGCGTGTGGGATTCCGCCGCAGGTCGTCGCGGTACATGGTGACGTCGAGCTGCCCGGTGATCAGGTCGGGATCGACGCTCGGATCCACGGAGGCGATCTTCTGGGCGAGTCGCTGTGCCAGCGGGAAGCCCCTACGGGGAATGCCGAGGAGCACGAGGTCCCGCGGGCCCTTGTTCGCCTCGAGGATCTCGTGGGCGATGCGGGTGAGTGCGCGGTCTATGTCTGCTTCTGCGAGAACAACGCGCTTGGAAATACTGGGTTCCTGAGCGGGAACGGCCATAACACGCCTCCTCCTTCCCCGCCTCACAGGACGGCATTTAAAGGCTGGTTGCGGGCTCAAAACTACCACAGCGCCGCTTGCGCCTAGGGTGGCAGCATGTCGATGAACAACCGTGGACCGGGCCCCGACGATCCTGGCGGGCACGTACCGCAGGGATCCGCGTACGGGGATCCGCAGTACCCCCACCAGCACCCTCACCAGTACCCCCAGCAGCACGGCGGGCAGCACCCCCGGACCGAGGACCAGCAGGGCTGGTGGGGCCACACGACGGCCCGCCATCACAGCCCCGCGCCCGGCCGCTCCGCCGACCAGGCGTTCCATCCCGTCTGGAACCAGCCGCCGCCGAAGCGGCGCGGTGTGCTCAACGTCATCCTCGTGATCGTCGCCGCACTCGTCGTCGCGGGGGTCCTCCTGCTGCTCTCCCTCTCGCTGGGCCCGTCCGCCTTCCTGCTCTGCGGCATCCTCGCGCTCGTCCCGCTCGCCATCTGCCTCCTCGGTCTGCGGTGGATCGACCGCTGGGACCCGGAGCCACGCGGCGCGCTGCTGTTCGCCTTCCTCTGGGGAGCCGGGGCGTCGGTCGTCGTCACGCTGCTCCTCGGCACCTACGTGGTCGAACTGCTGGCCGTCGCGCTCGACTCCACCTCACCCGACGTGATCGGGCCGGTGCTGCAGGCCCCGCTGGTCGAGGAGTTCGGCAAGGGACTCGGCGTCCTGATCCTCGTGTACACCCGTCGCAGCCACTTCGACGGCCCGGTGGACGGCATCGTCTACGCCGGGACGGTCGCCGCGGGCTTCGCCTTCACCGAGAACATCCTCTACTTCGGCTCGGCCGTCATGGAATCGGGGAACGCCGGTGCGCTCGTGGGGGTGTTCATCCTCCGCGGGCTGTTCTCCCCGTTCGCGCACGTCATGTTCACGTCGCTGCTCGGATTCGTGCTCGGCCTCGCCCTCAGCCGCGGCGGGGGGACGCCGCGCATCCTCGGGGCTTTCCTCCTCGGACTCGTGCCCGCCATAGCCGGGCACATGCTGTGGAACGGCGGCACGCTCGTCCTGTTCAGCAACTTCTTCCTGTTCTACCTGGTGGTGCAGGTGCCGCTCTTCGTCGCGGCCGTGGTCGCCGTCGTGCTCCTCCGCCGGTCGGAACGCCGGCTCACGGAGGCACGTCTCGGCGACTACGCGCGCGCGGGATGGTTCACGCACGAGGAGGTGCGGATGCTCGCCACGCGGGCCGGGCGGTCCCAGGCGCTCGCCTGGGCACGCACCATTGGAGCTCGGCAGGACATGCGGGAGTTCATCCGCACGGCGGTCCGCATCGCCTACACGCGGCAACGGGTCCTCGGGGGTCGGAGGGACGCCGACTACGCGGCCGAGGAACGGTCACTGCTCGACGACGCCAGCCGGCGTCGCGCGCGCATCGTCCAGCTGGCACAGGCGCGCCGCTGATCGCTGACGACGGCCCTGCGTCACGACGGGTCGGACTAACGGTGGAGCCGTCGGCGACGAAGGACTGTCCTGAGGACGGGTCAGCCCGACACGGTCCGGTCTGAGGACGATTCAGCCCGACGACGGGCGACCAGCGTGACGGCCAGGCCGTGCACGACCGGTCACGCGGGGGTGGAGCGGCTCAGGCGAGCAGGGTGGGCTTGAGCTGCTGCAGCCGGCCGAGGAGCCCGTTCACGAACTTCGGTGACTCGTCGGTCGAGAGCATCTTGGCGAGCTCCACAGCTTCGCTGACCGCGACGCCGTCCGGGACGTCGTCGTTGTAGAGCAACTCCCAGCTGCCGATGCGGAGGATCATCAGGTCCACGGCGGGCATGCGGTCGAGGGTCCAGCCCTGCGAGTAGGTGCTCAGGAACTCGTCGATCTCCTCCTGGCGTTCGAGCACACCCTCGACGATGTCGACGGTGTAGTCGGCGATGACCATGTCCGTCTTCTCGCGGCGTGCACGGATGACCTCGAGGGCGGGCATGTCACGCTGCGTCGCCTCGAACAGGACGTCGAGAGCCCGGCGTCGGGCCTTGCTGCGTGCACTCACTCGTTGACGCGTCCCAGGTACTCGCCGGTGCGGGTGTCGACCTTGACCTTGGTGCCGTTGCCGAGGAACAGGGGTACCTGGATCTCGTGGCCGGTCTCCACGGTGGCGGGCTTGGTGCCACCGGTGGAGCGGTCGCCCTGCAGGCCGGGCTCCGTGTAGGTGATCTCGAGCGTGACGGAGGCGGGCAGCTCGACGTACAGGGGTGAGCCCTCGTGCATCGCGATGGTGGCCATCTGGCTCTCGAGCATGAAGTTCGCGGCGTTGCCGACCGTCTTGCCGGGCACCGTGATCTGGTCGTAGTCCGTGGTGTCCATGAAGACGAAGTCCTCGCCGTCCTTGTACAGGTACTGGTAGTCGCGGCGGTCGACCGTGGCGGTCTCGATCTTCAGGCCGGCGTTGAAGGTCTTGTCGACCACCTTGCCGGACAGGATGTTCCGGAGCTTGGTGCGGACAAACGCGCCACCCTTGCCGGGCTTGACGTGCTGGAACTCGAGCACGTTCCAGAGGTTGCCCTCGAGCTTCAGCACTGTGCCGTTCTTGATGTCGTTCGTGGTCGCCACTTAGATCACTTTCGTCGGTGGTACGGGTGGAGGGGCCGGCCGGAGCACAGCGGGCGCGCGGAGGAGCGCCAAAAGTCCATGGATCATTCTACCCGCTACGCACGGTGCGTCCCCGCGCCGCATCGAACCGCCCGAGCGCACCCTGCGTCACGCCGCCGCTCGGGGGGCTGTGCCGGCCACGAGTGGGGCCAAGCAGCACTCCGGCACGCCCGTGCGAGTGGATCAGCTCGCGATCTCCTGGTAGGCCGCGAAGAGGAGGGAGGTGTCCGGGACCTCGAGCATGCCCGGCCGGGCGACGCCGTCGAGCACCACGAAGCGGAGCAGGTCGCCGCGCGACTTCTTGTCGCGGCGCATGCCGTCCAGCAGTGCCGCCCAGCGATCGCGACGGTAGGTGACCGGCAGGCCGAGGGACTCGAGGACGGTCCGGTGACGGTCGGCCGTCGCGTCGTCGAGCCGTCCCACCATGCGTGAGAGCTCCGCGGCGAAGACGAGGCCCACGGAGACCGCCGCTCCGTGCCGCCACGAGTAGCGCTCGGCCAACTCGATCGCGTGGCCGAGCGTGTGCCCGTAGTTGAGGTATTCGCGGCGGCCGGTGTCGTGGAGGTCCTCCGAGACGACTTCCGCCTTGACGCGGATGGCGCGTTCGATCAGGTCCCGCAGCACTGGCGAGGCGGCATCGGTGGCGGCCCCGGTGTCCTGCTCGATCAGATCGAGGATCACCGGATCGGCGATGAAGCCGCACTTCACCACCTCGGCGAGCCCCGTGACGAGCTCGTTCTTGGGAAGGGTGGCCAGGGCGTCGAGATCCACGAGGACCGCCGCGGGCGGGTGGAACGCCCCCACGAGGTTCTTACCCTCGGCCGTGTTGATGCCCGTCTTGCCGCCCACCGCCGCGTCCACCATGCCGAGCAGGCTCGTGGGGAGGTGCACCACGCGGACCCCGCGCAGCCAGGTAGCGGCGACGAATCCGCCGAGATCGGTCACCGCGCCACCGCCCACCGTCACCACGGCGTCCGAGCGCGTGAAGTCGTTCTGCCCGAGGACCTGCCAGCAGAAGGCAGCCACCTGGATGTGCTTGCCCTCCTCGGCGTCGGGGATCTCCGCGGTGACGGCCGTGAAGCCGGCTGCGGCCAGTTCGTCGCGCACGGTGTCGCCCGTGGCCCGCAACGCGCGCGGGTGGATCACCAGGACGCGACGCACGCGCTCACCGAGGAGCGCCGGCAGACGGTCGAGGAGCCCGCGGCCAACGACGACGTCGTACGCGGATCCCGGCGCGCTGCCGGTGACCGGGATGATCGTCGGGGTGTCAGTGGTCATGGGGAGCGGTCACTCTCTCGGTCGGGGGATGGGGCGTACGCGTGGTCGTGCTCGGTCCTGCGGGGCTTCCATGGTGCAGAGCCGGTGCCTGTGCCGGTTCCTGTGGCCTCCGGTGCGCCAGCCCCGCGAGGACGGCGTCGGCGCACGCCCGCACGGATCGACCGCGCGTGTCGACCGTGAACGTCGCCAGGGAGGCATAGACGGGGCGGCGCCGGTCGTAGAGCTCCTGCCAGCGGTCCTCTGGGTTGCCGGCCAGGAGAGGGCGGCCGGTGTCGCCGCTGATGCGGAGCCTCACCGTGGCGAGGTCGGTGTCCAGGAACACGACCGTGACGCGTCGGAGCAGGGCCTGCGTGTCCGTATGGAGCACCGCTCCGCCGCCGAGCGACACGACGACGTCCTCGGCGCTCAGCGCCTCACGCACCACCTCGGCCTCGAGCTGCCGGAAGGCCTGTTCACCGTCGGTCTCGAAGATCCTGCTGATCCGCCCGTGCCGGTCGGCGATGAGCCGGTCGGTGTCCACGCAGGGAACACCGGATCTCTGCGCCAGCATCCTGCCCACCGCTGATTTGCCGACCGCCATCGGACCGATGAGGACCAGCCTGCCGAAACCGTCCATCAGGTCGCCGCTGAGCCGAGCTGTTCCGGGATGCTCTGCAGGTAGCTCGTCAGGTTGCGCGCGGTCTCCGCGAGGGAGTCGCCACCGAACTTCTCGGTGACTGCCTCGGCGAGCACGAGCGCCGTCATGGCCTCGGCCACCACGCCCGCCGCGGGCACCGCGCACACGTCCGAGCGCTGGTGGTGGGCGCGCGCGGCCGCGCCGGTGGTGACGTCGACGGTGCGGAGGGCGCGCGGTACGGTCGCGATCGGCTTCATGGCGGCACGGACACGGAGCACGTCGCCGATGCTCATGCCACCCTCGATCCCGCCCGCGCGGTTGCTCGCCCGGACGATCTTGCCGTCGTCGTTCCTGAGGATCTCGTCGTGGGCCGCGGTGCCGCGGCGGGCCGCGGTGAGGAACCCGTCCCCCACCTCGACGCCCTTGATCGCCTGAATGCCCATCAGGGCAGCGGCGAGGCGGGAGTCGAGCCGTCGGTCCCAGTGGACGTAACTGCCGAGTCCGGGCGGCAGGCCGTACGCGACGACCTCCACCACTCCCCCGAGCGTCTCGCCCTCCTTGTGGGCGGCGTCGACCTCGGCCACCATCGCCTCGGACGTGTCGCGGTGGAAACAGCGCAGTGGATCGGTATCGAGGGCGATCACGTCGTCGGGAGTCGGGAGGCGTGCGTCCTCGGGCACGGACACCGAGGCGATGGACACGGTATGGCTGACGAGCCTGATACCGAGACCCTCGAGGAACTTCGCCGCCACCGTGCCCAGTGCCACGCGGGTCGCGGTCTCGCGGGCGCTGGCCCGTTCGAGCACGGGCCGGGCCTCGTCGAAGCCGTACTTCTGCATGCCGGTGAAGTCGGCGTGGCCGGGACGCGGGCGCGTGAGCGGGGCATTGCGGGCCGAGGACGCCAGCTCCGCCGCGTCCTCCTCGTCGAGGGGATCGGAGGCCATGATCTTCTCCCACTTCGGCCACTCGGTGTTCGCGACCTCGATCGCCACCGGGCCACCCTGCGTGAGCCCGTGCCGTACGCCGCCGATGATGCGGACCTGGTCCAGTTCGAACTTCATGCGGGCGCCGCGCCCGTACCCGAGCCGACGCCGCGCGAGCGCCTCCTGGATGTCGGTGCTCGTCACACCCACTCCCGCAGGTACTCCCTCGATGATCCCGACCACGGCGGGGCCGTGCGATTCTCCTGCGGTCAGCCAGCGCAACATGGTTTCCATACTGCCATGCAGGACCCACCGCTTCAGCGCCGCGTGACTCCTAGCGCCTCCCGCATCGCCGCGAGCACGAGCGCAGGATCCTGCCGGCATTCGGGCAGGAACAGACGCACCTGCTCCACGGCCTGGTGCAGCAGCATCTCGATCCCGGCGACCACAGTGCCACCCGCCGCGTCCCATGCGGCGGCGAGGTCACTCGGCCAGGGATCGTAGGCGACGTCGAGCAGGACGCCCTCGGTGTGGAACGCCGCGTCGCCACGGAGATCGGCGGCGATGCCGTCGGCCGCGCGGGGCGGCAGCGTCGAGACGACGACGTCGGCCTGGTGCAGCAGGGCGCCGGCGTGCTCCCAGGGCGCGACCTCCACGGTCAGGCCGAGGGCAGCTGCGATTCTGACGAGATCGGCGGCGGCTTCAGGACGACGCACCGCAACGCGCACCGTGCCCGCGCCGAGGTCTGCGAGTCCGGCGACGGCGGCCGCCGCGGTGCCGCCTCCCCCGAGGATGAGCGGAGCCCGCGGTCGCACCACACCGGCATGACCCAGCGCCCTCGAGATCCCTGCGACGTCGGTGTTGTGGGCGGTGAGGGTCCGCCCGGCGGACACCCGCTCACCCTCAGCGATTCCCTGACCGGGCCCCGCGGGCGAGGAGACGACGACGGTGTTGGCGACACCCAGCAGTACCGCGACATCCGCCACCTCGTCGACGAGGGGCACCACGGCTGCCTTGAGCGGCATGGTCACGGACACGCCGCGCCACCCGGCGGTGCTGCGGAGGTCATCGACGAACCCTTCGATCGACTGAGCGTCGACCTCCAGGGCCGTGTACGAGCACTCGACTCCGAGGAGCCGGTAGGCGGCGGCGTGCAGGGCGGGCGATTTCGAGTGCCCGATCGGCGAACCGATCACAGCGGCCCGGTCAGGGCCGACGGCCAGCACCTACTCGCACCGACCCGGGTTGGCCCCGCACCAGGCGTCGTACTCGGCGACGTACCGGAGGTGCTCGGCGTAGGTCTCCGAGAACTTGGTCTCGCCCGTGTCCAGGTTCACCGTCACCCAGAAGTAGAAGGGGACATCGGCCGGGTTCACCGTGGCGTCGATCGCCTCGTCGCTCGGTGATCCGATGGGTCCCTTCGGCAGGCCGGGGTTGGCGAAGGTGTTGTAGGGGTTCGAGGTGTCGGCCTTCTCCTCCTCGGTGAGCTGATAGGTCCGTTCACCGAGCCCGTAGGCCACGGTGGCATCGGACTGCAGGAAGCCGTTCGTCTCCGTGTTGCCGGGGGTCAGCCTGTTCTCGATCGAACCGGCGACGCTCGCGTAGTCGCCCTCCTGCGCCTCGGACTGCACGATGCTCGCGATGGTGAGGATGCGGTACTGCTCGTTCGGGTCGGTCACGCCGTCGAGCGCGAGGCGGTCGGTCGTCGCGGTGACCATCTCCGTGATGATCTCCGGCGCCGTCGCGTCGATCTCGAACCGGTACTCGCCGGGGTGCAGGTAGCCCTCGAGGGACAGCGCCTGCGGTGGGAGCCCGAACTGCGTGGGCGCGGCGGCCAGCGCGTCGAACTCGGCCCGCGGGATGCCGGTCGCGGTGCTGAGGATGTCGAACACCTCGCCCTGACGGAGGTCGCGCGCCACGGCGGCGTAGGACACCAGGGTGGGGTCGTCCCCGAGCAGGGCCTCGGCGGCGTCCGCCGAGGACATCTGCAGCCTCATCTCGTACTCCCCGGGCTGGACCTCGCGGCCGTCCGAGATCGCGGTCAGGGCGGTCACGAAGGTCTCCGAGTCGGCGACGATGTCGGCGTTCTCCAGCCCGTCCCCGATGGCCAGCAGGCCGGCGCCCTCCGGAACGGTGAAGACGGTCTCCTCGCCACCGGCGCCGGCGTAGTCCGTGACGTCGTTGAGGCCGAGGGCATCGCGCAGCATGAGCGCAGCGGCGTACACGGTTCCGGCGAAGACCAGAAGGACCACGAGCATGATCACGGTGCGCCTCAGGCGGCGGCGCTGCCGGGCCTTCGACGGTGACGGACGGCGCCTGCGCCGCGCCGTATCCTGGGTGGCGAAGAACTCCTCGACGGGCTCGGGGTGCTCGTACCCCTCGGCGTCGTCGTGCTGGTCGTGACCGTACGCGGGGTCGTCGGAATCGAGGTAACGAGGCTCGTCGGTGTTGTGGGCTGCGGCGGAACGGCGGGTACGGTTGTTCATGATGCCGGGTCCCTCCTGATCGTCGAACTGTCGTTGATGACTGACTCCTCGGTCGGTGCCGGCGGCGAGGGCCGCTCGCTCCCCGGATGCGGGACAGAGACCGCCTCCCCCACGTCCCGTCCACGTGAACGTTGCATGTCGATGGCGTGCTGGAGTATTTCGACAGCGGCCACCTGATCCACCACCATACGATGCTCTCTGCTTCCCAGACCAGCGGAGTGCAGCGATCGGTGCGCGGACACCGTGCTCAGCCGCTCGTCCACCAGCCGTACTGACAACGACAGTGACTGCCTCGAGAGTTCCGCAGCGAGCAGCGAAGCGTACGTGCGGGCCATCTCGGCGGACGCTCCCTCGCGCCCGCTGAGCTGTTTGGGCAGCCCGACGACGATCTGCACGACGCCGCGCTCGACCGCCTCGCGCACGACGAGCCGGATGTCGCTGTTCTTCTTGGTGTCCCGCTTCAACGTCCGGATCGGCGTGGCGAGCACGCCGTCCCGGTCGCTCCCGGCGAGACCGACCCGCACCTGACCCACGTCGACGCCGAGCTTCGGACCGATCGGGTACGGAGCGGCGTCGTCCGGGGTGGGCGCGCCGGGGTGACCCTCGGTCACGCGGCCGTCATCGTTCGGCCACGGCCGTGCGGATGGCGGCCAGCGCATCGGGGATGCGCGCGGCGTCCGAGCCGCCGCCCTGCGCGACGTCGTCCTTGCCGCCACCTCCACCGCCCAGGATCGTGGCCGCGGTACGGACCAGCGCCCCGGCCTTCACGCCGGCGGCGCGGGCGGCGTCATTGGTCGCGACGAGGACGAGCGGGCGTTCCGCCGCAATGCCGGTCACGGCCACGACGGCGGCCTCGGACCCGAGGCGTCCGCGCAGATCGAGCACGAGGGTGCGTAGTTCGTCCGCCCCGCCGATCTCACCGGCGTCGTGCGCGATGAGGCGCACGCCGTCGACGTCGACGGCGGTGTCGGAGAGCTGCCCTGCAGCAGCAGCGAGCTGCTCCTTCCGCAGCCGGTCGAGTTCCTTCTCCGCGGCCTTCAACTTGCCGAGCGTCGCCGAGATGCGTTCGGGGAGCTGCGCCGACGGGACCTTCAGCATGTCCGAGAGTTCGGACACCAGGGCGCGCTCGGCGGCGAGGTGTCGGAACGCGTCGAGTCCCACGAGGGCCTCGACGCGCCGGTTGCCCGAACCGACCGACTGCTCGCCCAGCAGGGTCAGGCTCCCGATGAGGGAGGTCGATGCGACGTGCGTGCCGCCGCAGAGCTCCCGCGAGAACTCGGCGTTCATCTCGACCACGCGGACGGTGTCGCCGTACGCCTCACCGAAGAGGGCCGTCGCCCCGAGTGCCTTCGCGTCGGCGAGGGACATGATCTTCGTCTCGACCTCGTAGTTGTTACGGATCGCGATGTTGGAGACCTCCTCGATCTCCGAGCGCGCCGCGGCGCTGATGCCCTCGCCCCAGGAGAAGTCGAAGCGGAGGTACCCGGCCTTGTTGAAGGACCCGCGCTGCAGGGCCTCGGGGCCGAGGATCTCGTGGAGGGCGGCGTGGACTATATGCGTGCCCGAGTGGGCCTGCTCCCCCGCGTGGCGGCGCTGGCGGTCGACGGCGGCGGTGACCGTGGCGCCCTGCGCCACCTCACCCTCGCGCACGATGGCCCGATGGACACTGAGGCCCTTGACCGGCCGCTGCACGTCGAGCACCTCGACCACGAAACCGTTGCCGGTGATGAGCCCGACGTCGGCCGCCTGGCCACCGGCCTCGGCGTAGAACGGCGTCTGGTCCAGGACGAGTTCGATCTCGTCGCCCTGGAGTGCGCTGGCGACCGACTGGCCCTTGTCGAGGACGGCGACCACCGTGGCCTCGGACGTGAGCTCGTCGTACCCGGTGAACACGGTCTGCCCACGGCCGAGGAGCTCGGTGAAGACGCTCAGGTCGGCGTGACCCGCCTTCTTGCCCCGTGCGTCGGCCTGGGCCCGCTGCCTCTGTTCGAGCATGAGGGACCGGAACCCGTCGGCGTCGACGGCGAGGCCGGCCTCCTCCGCCATCTCCAGCGTGAGGTCGATGGGGAACCCGTAGGTGTCGTGCAGCGCGAAGGCGTCCTCGCCGGACAGCGGGCGGTCCTGGGCGAGGGACTCCTTGACCGCCTCCTCGAGACGCGCGGTGCCGGACGCGATGGTCCGCAGGAACGCCTTCTCCTCCGCGTACGCGATCCGACTGATGCGATCGAAGTCGGTCTCGATCTCGGGGTACACGCCCTTCATGGCGTCACGCGAGGCGGGCAGCAGCTCGGGCAGGCACGCGCGCTCGACACCGAGGAGTCGCATCGCGCGGACGGCGCGGCGGATGAGGCGGCGCAGCACGTACCCGCGGCCCTCGTTGGAGGGAGTGACGCCGTCGGCGATGAGCATGAGGGAGGAGCGAAGGTGATCGGCGACCACGCGCATCCGGACGTCGTCGGTGTGGTGCGGATCGGCGGACGACTCGGAACTGGTGTAGGTCCTGCCGCTGAGCTCCGCCGCCCGGTCGAGGACCGGCCGCACCTGATCGGTCTCGTACATGTTCTCGACGCCCTGCAGGATCATCGCGAGGCGTTCGAGGCCGAGCCCCGTGTCGATGTTCTTCTTCGGGAGTTCCCCGAGGATCTCGAAGTCGTCCTTCCCGGTCCCCTCGCCCCGCTGGTACTGCATGAAGACCAGGTTCCAGATCTCCACGTACCGGTTGTCGTCCGCCTCGGGACCGCCGTCGACGCCGTACTCGGGGCCGCGGTCGTAGAAGATCTCCGAGCACGGGCCGGCCGGCCCGGGCTGGCCGGTGGACCAGTAGTTGTCCTTCTTGCCCATCTTCTGGATGCGCTCGGCCGGGATCCCGATGCTGTCACGCCAGATGGCGAGTGCTTCCTCGTCCTCGTGGTAGACGGTGATCCACAGCTTCTCCGCGGGCAGGCCGAACCCGCCGGCGTCCACGCTGCTGGTGAGCAGGTCCCACGCCATGCGGATGGCGTCGGCCTTGAAGTAGTCGCCGAAGGAGAAGTTGCCGCACATCTGGAAGAACGTCCCGTGCCGGGCGGTCTTCCCGACCTCCTCGATGTCACCCGTGCGGATGCACTTCTGCACGCTCGTCGCGCGACGGTACGGCGCTTCCTCGCGAGCGGTCAGATACGGGATGAACGGCACCATCCCGGCCACGGTGAACAGCAGCGAGGGGTCGGAGGACACCAGGGAGGCCGAGGGGACGACCGTGTGTCCGTTCTTCTCGAAGTAGCTCAGCCAGCGGCCGGCGATCTCGTGGGACTTCATGGTGCGATCCTTCGATGGATGGTCGACGTCGACGGGCGGGCAGCCGGGACGGCCGACGGAGGAGGGTACGGAGGCGAGGACGGACGTGGGCGCGCATCCGGTGCGTGCGGGAGGGGGAGACTCCCGGCAGGGTCATCGGGGATGGTGCCCGGACGACGTCGGATCAGCGGCGCGAGCTCCGCGAGCCCGTGTCCGTGGCCGCGGTGGCCGCGATGGCCGGCGAAATCGTGTCGGGTGCTGCGGATACCTCGGGAGCCTGGACACCGAGGGCGGCGCGCAGGTCGGTCTCGCGCTCGGCCATCGCGGTCTTCACGGCCTCCGTGAAGTCACCGATGCTGTCGCTGAGCTGACCGACTGCCCGGTTGATGCCTTCCGGTCCGAGAGTCGAGCGCGCCTGCGAGACCTTGCGGACCGCGACAACACCGATGGTGACCCCTGCGGCCAGCCAGAACATCCTTCTGATCATGGTTCTCTCCGATTCCTGGCGCTAGCGGCTGCGGCGTCGACGGGCCGGGGCACCGCGGTTGGCGAAGGCCGAACGGACGCCGTAGGAGAACGCCGACACCTTGATGAGCGGCGCACCGATGGTCGCCGCGACGAGCGATGACAGCGCCGAGAGATTGGCAGAGGCGTCCGACACGTTGGACGTGATGCCGTCCACGGTCTTGAGCTGCTGGTGCGTGGTGGTCACGGTGCTCGTGACCTCCTCGATCAGCGGCGTCGTCTCGTCGGTGACCGTGCGGATGGCCTTGCGGAGCTCGTCGAACACACGTCCGAGCTTCCAGATGGGTACGGCCAACAGCAGGACCAGGACGGCGAAGACGCCGGCAGCTATCAGGCCCGCGATATCTCCACCTGACATGGGCGGACTCCTTTGCGCGAGGGTCGCCCCGGAGGACGGCATGGGGAATTCTTGCTCTTGAAGTACCTTACAGACAGGAAGCCCACGGCGTGCGCCGCGGGCTTCCTGTCTGCTGTGCTTCATCGGTGCCCGGACATCATCCGGGTCCGTGTCGATCTAGCGTGCGTAGTACTCGACGACGAGCTGCTCTTCGCAGGTCACAGGGACCTCGGAGCGCTTCGGGCGACGCACGAGGCGCGCCTGGAGCTTGTCCAGCTGGACGTCGAGGTATCCCGGCACGGCGGGGAGCACGTCGCGGTGGGCGCCGGCTGCGGCGACCTGCAGCGGGACCATGGTCTCACTGCGGCTGTGCACGTGGATCAGCTGACCCTCGGACACGCGGTACGAGGGGCGGTCCACGCGGGCGCCGTCCACCATGATGTGGCGGTGCACGATCAGCTGGCGGGCCTGTGCGCTCGTCCGGGCGAAGCCGGCGCGGAGCACGAGGGCGTCGAGGCGCATCTCGAGCAGCTCGATGAGGTTCTCACCGGTCAGGCCTGCCGTGCGGCGGGCTTCCTCGAAGACGCGGGCCATCTGGGCCTCGCGGATGTTGTACTGGGCGCGCAGGCGCTGCTTTTCGCGCAGGCGTACGGCGTAGTCGCTGTCCTGCTTGCGGCGCGCACGGCCGTGCTGGCCGGGCGCGTACGGCCGACGCTCGAGGTACTTCTCCGCCTTGGGAGTCAGGGCGATGCCGAGGGCGCGCGATATGCGCACCTTGCGGCGGGCACGTGTGTTGTTAGCCACGTCTACCTTTCGATGTTTTTGCGGCGAAGGAGCGGACTTGCCCGTCGGGCGTCCGCACTTCCTGGTGTAGCTGGCCTCCATGTTCGGAGAGCCGGGATTGGCCGCTTCCCGGTACTACAGTCCGCCGCGACCCTGGCCGTCACCCTGACCGCACGTGACCGGAGGACCGGGACGGAGAGCGGGGGGACAGGCTGGTACACGACGACTTGCCAGTCAGCGACCAATGCTAGCAGCCGTGCGACGGCGGCGCCGAATCGGAGGGCACGCCACAGGGGATTCTCAGTCCCCGCGGATGATCCTGCGCAGACGCCCCAGCCGTGAGCCGATGTCGCGCTCCGCGCCGCGGTCCGTCGGTTCGTAGTAGTCCTTGCCGGCGAGGTCGTCGGGTGCATACTGCTGCTGCGCGATGCCGTGCGGCTCGTCGTGGGAGTACACGTAGCCCCGGCCATGCCCCAGCTGCGACGCACCGGGGTAGTGCGCATCGCGCAGATGCGCCGGGATCCCCTGTCCCCTCCCCGCTCTCACATCGGCGATCGCAGCGTTGATCCCGTTGTAGGCAGCGTTCGATTTCGGTGCCGTGGCGATGTGCACCACGGCTTCGGCGAGGATGATGCGTGCCTCGGGCATCCCCACCAGCTGCACGGCCTGCGCGGCTGCCACGGCCGTCTGGAGTGCGCTCGGGTCGGCCATGCCGACGTCCTCCGCTGCCGAGATCATGAGGCGACGCGCCACGAACCTCGGGTCCTCCCCCGCCTCGAGCATGCGCGCCAGATAGTGGAGGGCTGCGTCGACGTCCGAGCCGCGGAGCGACTTGATGAACGCGCTGGCGACGTCGTAGTGCTGGTCACCGGCGCGGTCGTAGCGGAGAGCCGCGACGTCCACGGCCCGCTCGGCGTGCTCGAGCGTGACGAGCATGGGGTCATCCCGGACGGTCGCGCGGTCGGTGGAGTCGTCCGCAGCCGCAGCCGCGGCTTCGTCGTCGTCAAGGTCGTCGTCGCCGTCCTCGTCGTCGTGTACATAGCCGTCGAGTGAGGTGCCACCGTGCGGTCGGTCAGCACCGTCCTCCGGGCCCACCCCCGATCCGGTTCCACCCGGTCCTGCCGACCGGGCCACACCCGCGGCGGCTTCGAGGGCCGTGAGACCACGCCGGGCATCGCCCGCGGCCAGCCGCACGAGGTGCTCGAGGGCCTCCTCCGACAACCGCACCGTTCCGGCGAGGCCGCGTTCATCGGTCACGGCACGCTCGAGCAGCCCACGGATGTCAGCGGCGTCGAGCGGCTTGAGGGTCTGCAGGAGCGAGCGGGAGAGCAACGGGGACACCACGGAGAACGAAGGATTCTCCGTCGTGGCGGCGATGAGCACCACCCAGCCGTTCTCCACGCCCGGCAGCAGGGCGTCCTGCTGGGCCTTGTTGAAGCGGTGGATCTCGTCGAGGAACAGGACGGTCGTCCGGCGGTACAGGTCACGGGCGGTCATCGCCTCGTCCATGACGCGTCGGACGTCCTTGACGCCGGCGGTGATGGCGGAGAGCTCCACGAAGGCCCGGCCCTGCCCCCGCGCGATCACGTGGGCGAGGGTGGTCTTGCCCGTCCCGGGTGGGCCCCACAGGATCACGGACGACGGCGCCGCGCGGCCTCCCGTGTCATGATCGCCCGCGAGGGCCCTGAGGGGAGACCCCCGGCCGAGCAGGTGCTGCTGGCCCACCACCTCGTCGAGGCTGCGCGGACGCATCCTGACGGCGAGCGGACTGCGCGGTCGCAGCGGCGCGCCGCCCCCGCTGCCTGCCGGTCCGGCGTCCGTCGCGTCGTCGTCCGCCGCGGCACTGAAGAGGTCGTCCACGCGACCCACGTTACTGTGGTCCACTGACCGTCCTGCCGCCGGCGCCCGCAGCACACCCGCAGTCCGCCGTCCGATGGGAGGGCGATCCGAGCACCGACTGAGCTCCTTCTCAGGGAACCACCACCTCACCCGGGAGGGGAACGATGAGCCAGACCCGATCGGTTCTCGTCGAGCCGCTCCGACTCGAGGGCTGGCTCACGCGGTTCGGTCAGCGCAACGGCGACTGGAGCGTCACCGATGCGACCGCCGACCACACGGGCACAAGGACCCCTACCGGGGTCTCCCACACCAGCACGGACCGGAGCGGGTCGGGTTCGAGCCCGGCAACCGGTTCGGTGCGGATCGTCGCGACCAACGGCTGCCGCGCGGTCCTCACACCTCCGCTACCCGAGCACGCGGCGGCTACCGCGCACGATTCAGGCGCAGGACCGGACACCGGGGCGCCTCACGACGCCCTGCAGTCCCTGATCCGTCGCGTCCTGGCCCTGCACGAGGCCGAGACCGTCGGGGTGATCCTCCTCCGGCGAGGCGGGTACTCCGTGGGCGTCGCACGGGCGGGCGGGATCGTCGGATCGAAGACCGGGACGCGGTACGTGCAGGGCCGGACCGCGGCAGGGGGTTGGTCCCAGCAGCGCTTCGCACGGCGTCGCGCCAATCAGGCGGACGCCCTCGTCGAGGAGACCGCAGTCCGCGCGGCAGCGCTCTTCGCCGCGCACCCGCCGTCGTGCCTGCAACTGGGCGGCGACAGGACACTGGCCACGGATGCGCTGGCGGAACCGGCTCTCACACGCTTCGCCTCGCTGCCGCTGACGCCGTTCATGACCGTCGCCGACCCCCGCCTCACCATCCTCAAGGACACGGCGCGGGCGGCACTGTCCGTCCGGATCACGGTGACGGACCCACCCGAAGGGTAGGGCTCACAAATCAGTGGGGCCGGGCTGCCGTGCGGAGATCGGCGATGGCGATGGCGGCGTCGTCGGCCCCGTACACGGACGAACCGGCCACGAACACCGATGCCCCGGCCTCGGCCGCCCTCAGGATCGTGTCGGGGGTGATCCCGCCGTCCACCTGGATGATCAGGGGCAGATCACCGCCCCTGATCGCCTCCGCGGCTCGCCTGATCTTCGGCAGCGTGAGGTCGAGGAAGGCCTGGCCCCCGAAACCGGGTTCCACGGTCATCACGAGCAGCATGTCGAGTTCACCGAGCAGGTCGAGGTACGGCTCCACCGGCGTGGCCGGCCGGAGGGCCATCCCTGCCCGGGAACCACCCGATCGCAATTCCCGCGCCAGCTTGACCGGCGCTGCGGCCGCCTCTGCGTGGAAGGTGACGGACGCCGCTCCGGCTTCCGCGTACTGCGGCGCCCAGCGGTCGGCGTCCTCGATCATGAGGTGGACGTCCAGCGGGACGGGACTGACCTGCTGGATGCGGCGCACCACGGGAAGACCGAGCGTCAAGTTCGGCACGAAGTGATTGTCCATCACGTCCACGTGGACGGCGTCGGCCGTCGCGATGCGCTGGAGCTCCGCCTCGAGGTTCGCGAAGTCGGCGGAGAGGATGCTCGGATTGATCTGCAGGTGCGTCACGGCTGCTTCCTGATGAGTGCGAGGTACATGGCATCTGTTCCGTGCAGGTGGGGCCAGAGCTGCGCGCCCGCACCGTGCCCGGCGCCCAGTGGGCCCCCGGTGCTCACGGCGTCCAGCCCGGCGTCGGCGTCGAGCAGTTCGAAGCCCTCGCGTCCCCGCAGGCAGTCCTCGACCACCACCTCGGTCTCCGCATGGTGGGGGGAGCACGTCACGTAGGCGACCACACCGCCCGGCGCGACGGCGTCCAGCGCGGAGGCGAGCAGGGCGCGCTGCAGGGGTGCGAGGGACACGAGATCGGCCGGACGGCGTCGCCAGCGCGACTCCGGACGCCGGCGCAACGCACCAAGTCCGGTGCACGGTGCGTCCACGAGCACGCGGTGGTACTGCCCCGGCTCGTCGCGTCCGACGTCGCGCCCGTCACCGGTCCGTACGGTCCAGGTGTCCTCGGGGAACACCCGCAGCGCCTGCCGGACGAGCTGCGCGCGGTGCGGGACGGGCTCGACGGCGGTCACATGGACCCCGGCGTCCTGACCCAGCGCGGCGAGGAGGGCGGTCTTGCCCCCGGGTCCGGCGCACAGATCGAGCCACCGTTCTCCCCCGTCGGCGTCCTGCCGGCCGTCCTCGGCGATCCCGCCGGCAGCACCGACCGGGCGCGTGAGGTCGACCGCTGCGAGTGCGCGGGCCACCAGCTGCGATCCGGCGTCCTGGACGCGTACCATCCCGGCTGCGACTCCGGGCAGTCGGGCGATGTCCCCGCCCGAGTACAGGGCCGACGCCGGTGCAAGCCGCCCTTCCTCCGCGCCCTGTGCGAGGAGGTCGTCGATGGTCGCCAGGCCCGGCAGGGCGACGAGGTGCACGAGGGGGGCCGCGTTGTCCGCCGCCAGCAGGGCGTCGATCTCCCCTGCCTCGCGTCCGTGCGCCACCAGCGCCTGGCGCAGCGCCCGCACGATCCACTGCGGGTGGCTGTGGGCGAGCGACGCGATCTGCGTGGGGTCGGTCAGACCGGCGACGAGCTCCTCGACCCACCCGTCCAGATCACGCGCTGTGACCTTGCGGAGCACCGCGTTGACCAGAGCGGACGGCCCCGCGCCGATCACGGCGCGGACGAGGCCGACCGTCTGGTCCAGCGCGGCGTGAGCAGGAACGCGCATGCCCAGCAGCTGATGCACGCCGATCCGCAGCGCGTCGAGGACCGCCGGGTCGAGCTGCTCGAGGGGGCGGTCCACGCATCGCGCGAGGATGGCGTCGTAGGTGCCCTGGCCGCGGAGCGCACCGTAGGTCAGCTCCGTGGCGAACCCGGCGTCCCTCCGGTCGAGGCGGTGCTTGCGGATCGCGGCGGGCAGCACGAGGTTGGCATAGGCATCCTCGAGGGCGACCGCCTGGAGCACCTCGAACGCGACGAGGCGGGCAGGATCGGCGCGTCGGGAACGCTGCGACGGAGCAGATTGAGAGAACTTCCGTTCCCCTCCGCGATTGCGTTCCCGCCCCTGCTCGTTCCGGCGCGGGCCACCCGTGCCGGCACCGGAACGCGCAGAGGAACCGGCACCGTCACGGCTGCCGCCGCCGCCGGTGCGCCCGGCATTCCCCGACGGCCCGTCGCGCCGGGCTCCGCTCCCCCCACGACTCCCACCGCCCCCGCGGCGATCGGCCGCGCCGCTGCTTCCTGCATCACTCACGTGAACACCAACTCTCCGCGCGCTGCCGCGCCCCGCGCCCAGTCGAGCGCGTTCATCATGATCTTCCCGGCGGGCTGGACCATCCCGAGCACCACCGCGGTGGTGCCCGTCCCGGCCAGCACCGTCTTGCCCTCAAGCACCACCTGCCCGGGCGCCAGGATGCGGGCGACGGCGACGGCGTCGGCGTCGGCGTCGGCGTCGTCCAGCGTGGGCGCAGGGGTCACAGGGCCGAGCTTGACCCGCTGTCCGTCGAGCAGGGTCCACGGGCCCGGCTCGGGCGTCATCGCGTTGATCCGACGGCGCACGACGACGGCGGGCGCGCTCCAGTCGATCCGGGCGTCGTCGAGCGTCAGCTTCGGCGCCAGCGTCACGTCGCCCGACTGCGGGGTCGCTGCCACACGGCCCGCCTCCAGCCCCGAGAGCGTCTGCACGAGCAGCACCGCCCCGCTGTGCGACAGCCGCCCGAGCACCTCGCCGCTCGTGGCAGCAGGGTCCAGCGTCTCCGTCATCACGCCGAACACGGGCCCGCTGTCCATGCCTTCCTCGAGGCGGAACGTGGTGGCGCCGGTGACGTCGTCGCCGGCAAGGATGGCGTGCTGGACCGGAGCCGCTCCGCGCCAGGCCGGCAGCAGCGAGAAGTGCAGGTTGATCCAGCCGTGACGGGGCAGCTCGAGCGCAGCCGGCGGAACCCGGCCCCCGTAGGCGACGATCGCCGCGGCATCGAGGGCGAGGTCGGCCACCTGCGCCACGAGGCCCGGATCGAACCGGTTGGCCTTGATGACCGGGAGCTGCAGCTGGTCGGCAGCGAGGGCGACCGGGCTCGGGGTCATCACCCGGCGCCTGCCGACGGGGGCATCGACGCGCGTCAACACGGCGGCGACGTCGAAGCCTGCGTCGACGAGTGCGGTGAGGGAGGGCACGGCGACCTCCGGGGTGCCCGCGAACAGGATCCTCATGGGCGGACCCGCCTGCTGGACGATGTCCGCGTGGCGGACGCCGACGGAGGCACGGCGACGAAACTGGACCCGAGCGTCCGTGACCGCTGCTCCGCCGTGCGGGAGGTCACGCGGTTGTAGTCCGCGCTCCGGATCGCTTTCAGGGCGCTGCGGCGGTCCTCGCCCTCGAGCCGATCGATGTAGAGGGTCCCGAGGAGGTGATCCGTCTCGTGCTGGAGGGCGCGCGCGAGCATGCCGCTGCCCTCGACGCTCACCTCGGCACCGGTGACGTCGCGACCGGTGACCCGCGCCCACACGGTCCTGTCGACGTAGCTACCGAGCCCCGGGACGGACAGGCACCCCTCGACGTCGGACTCGCCCTGCGATTCCCCCCACGTCTCGAGCACGGGGTTGACCACGTGGCCCTCGGCTCCATCCACCCGGAACGTGAACACCTGCAGACCGACCCCCACCTGGGGGGCGGCGAGGCCGGCACCCTGCACATCGATCATGGTCTCGGTCATGTCATCGACGAGACGCGCGAGGTACGGACCGAACTCGGTGACGGGGGCCGCGGGCGTGCGGAGGATCGGATCGCCGATCATGCGGATACTCAGCACGGCCATGGTCGGGTCTTCCTCGCTTCGATCGTCGGCGCTCCGGGACTGCGGGGCAGGTCGGCGACGCGCGGGCGACTTCTCCGCCTGCGGAGCACGTCCTCGCCGCGGATCAATCCTAGTGCCGCGACCACGCCCGACGAAGCGAGCGGAACGACGGGGTAGTGTCCGGTGGACTCAGGCGGGACCGGCGGGTGCCGCGACCTGGGGTGACTCGCCGTCGAGAGGGGCGTCCGAGGTCCCGCGTGAAGCATCGACGACCGAGCTCCCGCCGTCGGTGGCGGATGCCGTGCCGCGACCCGGAGGCGGTGCGATCGGGAGGAGGGCGCGGCCGGCTTCCTCCGCCTCCAGCCCTGCCTCCCACGCCCGACGCAGTGCACAGAAGCGCAGCCAGTGGTGACGCAGCACCGCCGGATTGGCCCGCATGGCACGCACCTCGGTCTGTCCGACCGCCACGCCGAGCAGCAGGGGCTGCTCCGCGTGGTCCCAGGGCCGCCACTCCCCCGCCTCGGGATCGACGAGAGCCTCCTGCGCCTTCATCCCGGCCACCAACTGCATGACCACCTTGTCGTCCAGCGCCTTGACGAAGCCCTCACGATCGGTCTTCTTGGTCTTGTAGTCGATGAGGCAGGTGCGCCCGCCGATCGTCGCCACGAGATCCAGCGTGCCCGCATAGCCGAGTTCCGCGTTCCACACCGTGAGTTCCGGTTCGACCGGGCGGACGTCGAACAGCTCCCACCACTCGTCGAAGCGCTGTGCGAAGCCGCTCTCACCGTTCTCCACGAGAGCGAGACGGGCCGGCTCGAGCTCGTGCTCACGTCCGAGTGCCCGCAGGGCGACCTGCTCGCAGTAGCGGTGGACACGCGTACCGCGCAGTGCGGCGTCGTCCCGGTACCGTTCGGCGGCGTTGGCCGCGTCCTTGACCGCCTGCCGGAGCTCGGCGGGGTTGCCGAGGGCCGCGGGCAGCCGGGTGTCCCGGGCGAGCGAGGACGCCGCCATGTGCCCGAACCAGCCTCCCAGCGAGCTCGGCGCCTGGGAGATCACCGTGGTGATCGACGGCACGGACGGCTGCTCGGACGACGAACGGGCGTACATCCTGCCGTGAGGTGTGGCGTGGGCGAGCGCTGGTGCTGTCATGGCTCGAGTCTCTCAGTCCCCTCTGACAGACTCCGACACGTTCCGGCGCGCGGCTCCGGCTCCCGCGCGCCGAATTGGACGAACCCCCCAACGTCCTATACAGTTTTCTCTCGTTGGAAAGCGACGAAACGCTGCGAAAAGGTCACCCTCGAGCACGGATTTCAGGTCTTTTTTCCTTCTGCGGACGTAGCTCAGCTGGCTAGAGCACCACCTTGCCAAGGTGGATGTCGCGGGTTCGAATCCCGTCGTCCGCTCGCAAGTCACTGTAGGCCGGTTCACTCCGGTCACCGGAGCAGTCCGGTCACGGTGGGGTGGCCGAGAGGCGAGGCAGCGGCCTGCAAAGCCGTATACGCGGGTTCGAATCCCGTCCCCACCTCGTGACGGCACGAGCACCCAGCAATGGGCGATTGGCGCAGCGGTAGCGCGCTTCCCTGACACGGAAGAGGTCACTGGTTCGATCCCAGTATCGCCCACCACGGCGCCCCACGGGGCGCCTTTCTCGTAGCCTCATGCCCGTCCTCCGCACGAGGGCGGGCATTCCTGCGTGTCAGCCCAAGGCGAACCCCGCTCCCATCCGGTCCTCGCCGACCCTCCCTGGCCTATGCTTGTGGCAGCGGAAACGGTACTGCGTTTCCACGACCGAAAGGAGGTGTCCGTGGGTTTATTGGATGGGCTCAAGGGCAGGGCCGGCACCCTCGCGGGTAAGGCGACCGAACTCATTGGCGGAAATTCCGACAAGGTGAAGAACGGCATCGGTAAGGCTGGCGACTTCGTCGACAGCAGGACCCATGGCAAGTATTCCCGTCACATCGATGGAGTGCAGTCCAAGGCTTCGGAGATGGTCGACAAGATCGACACGAAGGACGGCAAGGGCGACGTGGGCCCTACCTCCCCGCCGGCCGTGTGATCCCAGCCCGGCAATAAGGAAGCGCCGGTCCCGCCTTGAGGCGGTACCGGCGCTTCTTGCGTGTCAGGGGAGTTCCTCGCCGGACGGGCTGGTGGTCGGGTCGTCGCCCGCGCGCTCCGTGGCCGATCAGGCCCGGCCGACGACGTCGCTGCCCTGACGCGCCAGAGCGGTGAGCCGGGACACGGCCCTGTAGTACTTCTTCATGTAGCCGCCGTTCATCATCTCCTCGGTGAACAGGCGGTCGAAGGTCTGTCCGCTCGCCATGATCGGCACGTCGCGGTCGTACAGCCGGTCGGCGAGCACCACGAACCTCAGTGCCACCGCCTGCTCCGAGATGGTGCGCACGTCGTGCCACGCGACGGCGTCCACGCCGTCGAGCAGCTGACGGTACCGGCTGGGGTGCACACCGGCCAGGTGCCGGAGCAGGCCGTCGAAATCGTCCTCGGCGAGCACCCCGCCGTCGTAGCCGTCGATCCGCCGGCGCAGCGTGGCGTCGTCGATCGCGGCGGGCGCCTCGGGGAGACCGCGGTGGCGGTAGTCCTCGCCGTCGATGCGCGCCACGTCGAACTGGTCGGCGAGCACCTGGATCTCACGCTGGAAGTCCTGCGCCGCGAACCGCCCGTCCCCGAGAGAACCCGGCAGGGTGTTGGACGTGGCCGCGAGCTTCACCCCGGCGTCGGCGAGCTCGCGCATCAGCCGGGACATCAGCACGGTGTCCCCCGGGTCGTCCAGCTCGAACTCGTCGATGCACACGAGGCTGTAGCCGCTCAGGGCGTCCACCGTCTTCCGGAAGGTCAGGGCACCCACGAGGTTCGTGTACTCGACGAACGTGCCGAAGGCCTTCCTACCGGACGCGGCGTGCCAGAGGGAGGCCAGGAGGTGGGTCTTGCCCACGCCGAACCCGCCGTCGAGGTAGATGCCCGCGCGGCCGGGGTTCTTCTTCCCTCCGCCGAACAGCTTGCGCAGGCCCGTCGGCTCGGCCTCGTTGACGGAACCGGCGAACTCCCGGAGCTTCGTCACCGCAGCAGCCTGCGAGGGTTGCTGCGGGTCCGGGCGGTAGGTGTCGAAGGACACCTCGCCGAAGCGCGGCGACGGGTAGAACCCGTGCAGCAGTTCGTCCACCGATACCTTGGGGGCGCGTTCAGTCAGATGCTCGATCACTGGCACGAATCGGAACCGCTCTCTTGTCCTGGAATGTGGCGGGCACTGCAGCCGCCGATCTGTCAGCAAACATTACGGTACCCACGGGCCCTGCACCGGTGCGCTTCCCGGCCCGGAGGGCACCCGGAAGCAATGGGAGTGGCGCGTGGTTAGGCTAGACGGCAGACCGCCCATCCACGATCCGGAAGGCCACCATGACCCTGGCTCCAGACACGCAGGACAAGTTCGCCGAGTACGCCCACCCCGAACGCCTCGTCTCGACGCAGTGGCTCGCCGAGAACCTCGGAGCCGAGGGTCTGGTCGTCGTCGAGTCGGACGAGGACGTGCTGCTCTACGAGACAGGTCACGTGCCGGGCGCCGTCAAGATCGACTGGCACACGGAACTGAACGACGAGGTCACCCGCGACTACATCGACGGCGCCGGTTTCGCGCAGCTGATGTCCGCCAAGGGCATCTCACGGGACACGACGGTCGTCATCTACGGCGACAAGAGCAACTGGTGGGCCGCCTACGCGCTGTGGGTCTTCAGCCTGTTCGGCCACGAGGACGTCCGGCTCCTCGACGGCGGGCGCGACAAGTGGGTGGCCGAGGGCCGCGAGCTCACCACCGACCGTCCTGCCGCCGGAAGCACCGACTACCCGCTCGTGGACCGGAACGACTCCCCGATCCGCGCGTACCTCGGTGACGTGCTCGAGCACTTCGGCAAGCCCCTGATCGACGTCCGCTCGGGCGACGAGTACACGGGAGCCCGCACCACCATGCCCGCCTACCCCGAGGAGGGCGCGCTGCGCGGCGGCCACATCCCCACCGCCCGCTCGGTGCCGTGGGCCCGCGCGGCTGCCGAGGACGGTACCTTCCGGACCAGGGCGGAGCTCGACGCCATCTACCGTGACGAGGCCGGGCTGCAGGACGGCGACGACGTGGTGGCCTACTGCCGCATCGGTGAGCGCTCGAGCCACACGTGGTTCGTGCTCACGTACCTGCTCGGCTTCCAGAACGTCCGCAACTACGACGGCTCCTGGACGGAATGGGGTAACGCCGTGCGCGTCCCCATCGTCCGGGGGGACCAGCCGGGTGAGGCACCGGCCGCGGCAGGCGCGCGATGACCGCCGAGACCATCCCCGCGAAGCTCGCGGAGATCATCGACGACTTCCAGGACCTCACGGAGCCGGACCGCCTGCAGCTCCTGCTGGACTTCTCACGGGAGCTGCCGGCCCTGCCCGAGCGGTACAGCGAGCATCCCGAACTGCTCGAGCAGGTCGTGGAGTGCCAGAGCCCGCTCTTCCTGACGATGGAGATCGGACAGGCGCCCGAGCGGCGCGTCCACCTGTTCTTCTCCGCCCCGCCCGAGGCACCCACGACGCGCGGCTTCGCAGGCGTGCTGCTCGAGGGCCTCGACGGGCTGCCCGCGGCGGAGGTCCTCGCGGTGCCCGACGACGTCCCCGACCGCCTCGGCCTCACACGGGCCATCACTCCCCTGCGCATGCGCGGGATGTCGGCGATGCTCGGCCGGATCAAGCGGAAGATCAGGGAAGGCCAGTAGGCCTCACCCGGTGGGCTCGGGCGCCGACGCTCCGGCGTCGGCCGCCCGTCCGCCCGGGACGGTCCGGCCGAACAGCCTGCTCTCGAGCCACCGTTCCACCACGGAGTCCCACCGCTCGGCGTCGACGTTCCACTCCTTGGTGTGCCGTGCCCGGTGGAACCGCTCCAGCGTGACGAACCCCGGGTTCTTCGCGGCCAACTCCACCGACGGCCGGATGGGCACGAACTCGTCGTCCTCGCTGTGAAGGACCAGCGTGGGCAGGGTCAACTGCTCGGCCCGTGCCACCCAGTCCATGCTCTTGAGATCCAGTGGGGCGGCGAGGCCCGTGATGCGCCGTGCCCGGGGGCTCGCGAGGAGGGCCTGCCCCAGCCGTCCCACGCGTGCCGGGATGCGGTTGAGCTCGGCGTGATGCGCGAGCACCTCGATCCAGTTGAGCACCGGGCCGTCGAGCACCAGGGCCCTGATCCTGCGTCGGTGCCGCGAGAGGTCGGCAGTCTGCAGCACGATCGCGCCGCCCATCGACCACCCGAAGAGCACCACGTCCTGTGCCCCGTGGGCCACGGCGACGTCGATGGCGGCGTCGACGTCCTGCCACTCGGTCATCCCGAGGCCGTACCGGCCGTCCGACGCCGAGGGCGCTTCGCCGTCGTTCCGGTAGGAGATGACGAGGCTCGTCATTCCCAGCCTCCGTGCGGCGGGGACGGCGCGCAGCGCCTCAGCGCGTGACGCGCCCCGGCCGTGCACCATGATCGCCCAGGTGCGCGCGGGGACCTCCGCGCGGACCAGCCATGCCGGGGCCGTTCCTCCCTCGACGGGAACGCCCACCTCGACCTCCGCGAACCCGATCGCCGACGGCGAGGGGAAGACGGCGCCACCCCACCAGCCCCTCGTGGCCGAGGTCAGGTCACCCGCGTACACGGTCTCGACCTCACGCTCGACCGTTCCCTCACGGGGTACGTAGGAGCGGATGGCCCCGATACGGGCGTGCCCCGCCCCGCCGTCGAAGTGGAGGCTGTAGGTCCCCTCGATGGTGGTGTCGTCATTCGCCGGGAGGATCACGGTCCGGTTCCCCGCGGGCCCCACGACCGCGAGGATGTCGAGGTTCTCGTCGCGCCGGGGCGACGGCGTCACGACCTGGCGGGCGAAATACACGGCGAGTCCGGAGACGATCCCGGCAGCGGACGAGGTCAGCACGGCTCCGGCTCCGACCCCGAGTGCCGTCCAGCGGACCCAGGGCGCGCGCATCCGCTTGACTGCGGCCGGTGACGTCGTTGATGCCATGCTTCCCTTTCTACCCTGCGCTCCGAGCCGCGTCGATTCGCCACTCGGCAGGGATGCCCGGGCAAGCGGCGGGCACGGCACCGCGGAGGGCGGGAACAGCATCCGGGCGGAGCGTTCCAGGTCCTCGTCCGGACACCCGCCCTACCGTGCATCAAAGCGATCGCGAGCGCAGAGGAAAGCCCAGGGAGGTCATCGGGACCCGCAGTACAGTGACGGTATGACCCAGACCATCCTTGTCCTCAGCGAGGTGGCCCTCACCCAGGCCGATCTCCGCAATCTCCGAACGCTCGAGGGGGAGGAAGCCGCGGAGGTGGTGGTCCTCATCCCCGAGGATCGCGAGGAGTCCCTGCTCGGTGAATTCTTCCGCCACCTCAGCCTGCTCGAGGTCGGCGAGGCCTTCAGGACCTTCTCGGCCGACGACGACCGTGAGGACCGCGTGGAGGCCCGTACGGCCCTCGCGGAATCGCTCGACGCCCTGACCCGGGAGGGTTTCACCGCGCGAGGGCGCACCACCACCGGGGATCCCGTCGCGGCACTGGTCGAGGAGGCACGAGCGAGCGGCGCCACACAGGCCGTGGTCATCACGCGCCCCCACGCGATCGCCGACACCTTCCACACCGACTGGGCGAACAAGGCGCAGGACGCACTCGGTATCGCCGTCCTCCACCTGTACTCCGGGTCGGGATTTATTGGCGACTCCTAGGCGTTGCACCGGGTATGACTACCGAACATGACCAATTCCGGCCAGACATCGAGAAGTCCGACGACGAATGGCGGCAGGAGCTGACCGCCGAGGAGTTCCAAGTACTCCGCAGGGCGGGCACAGAGCGTCCCTACACGGGCGAGTACCACGACGCGAAGACCGTCGGCACGTACGCGTGCCGTGCCTGCGGGGCGGAACTGTTCACGAGCGGTGAGAAGTTCGACTCCCACTGCGGCTGGCCGTCGTTCTATGCGCCGCTCGCGGAGGACCGCGTGAGGTACCTGCACGACCGTTCGCTCGGGATGGAGCGCATCGAGGTCCGCTGCGCACGCTGCGACTCGCACCTCGGTCACCTGTTCAAGGGCGAGGGCTTCGACACCCCCACCGATCAGCGGTTCTGCATCAACTCCATCTCGATGCGCCTGGTACCCGCCGAGGCGTAGCTCGGTTGCCGTTGCTCGGCACGAGTGATCGTCGGTCCGCGGGAGCGACGGCTCCCCAGGTGTCAAGACGTCAGGAAGGGCCGGTCCGATGGACCGGCCCTTCCTCGCGTCACCGGCAGGTCAGCTGCGTCTCGTGAAGGACGGCGACGAGCGGAGCATCAGGAACGCTTCAACTCAGGCAAGAGCGCTGTAAGTATTCCTGTTCTCTCGCTACTCTCGGCGCAACGGCACTCACCACGACGAGACGAAGCAGGAGCCATGACGATCACCACCCTCCGACCCGTGAACCAGCGACCCCAGGAGCACCCTGCCTGGCTGCGGCTCAAGGACGCGGTCCAGCAGATCCGCCCTCTCCAGGTGAAGGACGGCTCGATCCCCGACACCGAACACCACGGGATCGCCGCCGAGGCAGTCGCCCACATCACCGCGGCCGTCGGGGACCTCGCTCCCCTGTTCCGCCACGACGCCGACTACCTCACACGCACCGTGACCGCCTTCGAGGCCTGGGAGGCGAGCGCATTCGCCGCTCCCGACTTCCTCGAACCGCTCCTCGCCTTCCAACCGCAGCTCGACCGCATCGACGGGCTCCAGCACCTCGTGGTGTTCCCCATGTACACCCAGAACGGCAGTACGAACCGACTGGTCGAAGCGGTGCTGATCGAGGTGCTCTGGCCCGAGTTCATCGCCGAGCTCGAAGCCGGCGACTACTCGAACGCACTCTTCGTCCCCATCCGCTTCCTCGACTTCACCGACGGCTACGACACGAACTCCGCCGTGCTGTTCCCCGAGACCGTGGCCGTGAGCTCGACGCCCACCTTCACGTGGGGAGCCATCTTCGCCGACCGCGAGGCAGCACGGTTCCGGAAGGTCGTCCGCGCCGCCGCCGACATCACCCGCCTCGACCTGCCGGGTGACGCCCTCGACCTGCTCGAGGACCAGCAGCTCACGGAGGAGACCTTCGTGATGTGGGACCTCATCCACGACCGCACCCACATGCGCGGTGACCTGCCCTTCGACCCGTTCATGATCAAGCAGCGCATGCCGTTCTTCCTGTACTCGCTCGAGGAGCTCCGGTGCGACCTCACCGCGTTCCGCGAGTCCGTCCGCATAGCGCAGGACGACGACGCCTCCCCCGACGCGCGGCGTCACGCGAAGCTGGTGCAGTACGCCGTCATCTTCGACCGCATCTTCCGGTTCAGCATCACCGGTAACCGCGTGCGCAACTACGACGGCCTCGGCGGTCAGCTGCTCTTCGCATGGATGCACCAGCACCATGTCCTGCACTGGACGGACACCAAGCTGACCATCGACTGGGACGAGGCGGCCGACGTCGTCGTTGCACTTGGGGAGCAGATCGAGCAGCTGTACTGGCGTTCGATCGACCGACCCAAGACCGCGCACTGGCTGGCGGCGTACGCGCTGGTGTCCGCGACCGTCACGCCGCACCCGGCGTCCGTGTGGGCGAGGGGGCCCGAGGCCCTGGACCTGATGGGGCCGCCGCGAGGGCTCACCGATGCCGTGCTCGACGACGAGTTCCCGCTCTCCATGTTCTTCGAGGCGCTGGAGAAGAAGATGAAGCCGGTGATCGAGTCCACGGCCGGGATCACCGGGGCGTCAGCGTGACCCAGGTGACCCGGGAGCGGTCCGGTGCCGCCGTGGTCGCCGGGGCGGCCGGTGCTTCGGGGCGGGCCCTGACCCGGCGCCTGATCGCCGACGGGCACGCCGTCGTCGCCGTCGGGTCCGACCGCGATCGCCTCGACGCGGCCTTCGACGGGTGGGAGGGCGTGGACCTGCAGGTGTGCGACCTCGGCGACGAGGACGCCGTGGCCGCGCTTGCCGGCCACGTGGCGTCCGTCCACGGGGGCGCCACGGCGGTGTACCACCTGGTGGGCGGCTGGCGTGGGGCCGCGGGGATCACCACGCAGTCCCTGGCCGACCACGAGGCCCTGCACCGCTCGGTGTTCCTCACTCTCTTCATGACCAGCCGGGCGTTCTACGACCAGCTGGCCGAGCAGGGGGGTCGCCTCGCGGCCGTGACCGCCACCGCGGTCGCCGCCCCGACCGCGGCCAACGCCTCCTACGCGGCCGTGAAGGCCTCCGTCGACGCCTGGCTCCAGGCCGTCGCCCAGGGATTCGCGAAGGACGGCACCCCGGCGGCGGCCACCGCCGTGGTCGTCAAGGCCCTCCTGGACGACGACCTGCGCGCCGCGCACCCGGAACGCTCCTTCCCCGGCTTCACGCACGTCGACGAGCTCGCCCGCGTCCTCGCGTCCCTTCCCGGCCGCGCGGCGGCCGAGGTGAACGGCGCTCGGCTCGACGCCGTCCCTCCCTCCCGGCCGCGCGAGGCAACACCGCCCGCTCGGGGATAATGGAACCGTGACCGACACCCTGCTCCCCGCGCTCGACCCCTCGACGCCCGCGCCCCTGCACGATCGCTCCGTGCGCAGCTTCGCGTCCGACAACTACTCCGGCGTGCACCCGGAGATCCTGACCGCGCTGGCGGCCGCCAACGAGGGCCACCAGGTGGCCTATGGGGACGACCAGTACACGGCCCGCCTGCTCGAGGTCATGGAACACCACTTCGGCACCGGCATCTCGATCTTCCCCGTGTTCAACGGAACCGGCGCCAATGTGTTGTCGCTGCAGTCGATCCTGCCGAGGTGGGGCGCCGTCGTGTGTCCGCAGACCGCCCACATCAACGTCGACGAGAACGCGGCCCCGGAACGCGTGGGTGGCATCAAGCTGCTCACCGTCCCCACCCCCGACGGCAAGCTCACGCCCGAGCTGATCGACCGCGAGGCGTGGGGCTGGGGGGACCAGCACCGTGCGCAGCCCCTCGCCGTCTCGATCACCCAGACCACCGAGCTCGGCACGCTGTACTCCGTCGCCGAGATCAGGGCCATCGCCGACCACTGCCACGCCCGCGGGATGCGCGTCCACATGGACGGAGCACGCCTGGCCAACGCCGCCGCAGCACTCGGACAGCCGCTGCGGGCCTTCACACGCGACGCCGGCGTCGACATTCTGTCCTTCGGCGGGACCAAGAACGGCCTCATGTTCGGCGAGTGCGTCGTCGTGCTGAACCAGGAGGCCTCGACCGGACTCGACTACCTGCGGAAGCTCAACATGCAGCTGGCGTCGAAGATGCGGTTCGTCTCGGCGCAGCTGATCGCCCTGCTCGAGGGCGATCTCTGGCTGCGGTCCGCCCAGCACGCGAACGCCATGGCGGCACGACTGACCGAGAAGGTACGCGGGATCGAGGGCGTCACGCTCACGCAGGAGACGGCTGCGAACGCCGTCTTCGCGATCCTCCCTCCTGGAGCGGCCGATCGCATCCGCGAGAGCTTCAGGTTCTACGACTGGGACCAGGCCACGGGCGAGGTGCGCTGGATGTGCTCGTTCGACACCACGGAGGAGGACGTCGACGCCTTCGTCGAGGCCATCCGGCGGGAGACCGCGGCCTGAGGACGTGACCGCCCATCCCTGCACCTCAGCGGTGCCGGGTGGGGACGGCCGGGGTTCCAGCGGCGGGAGCGGTGTCGGCGCGCCGCCCACATGGCCTCCTCGGATGGGCATAATCTGCGGGAATGAGTGCTCTCGGTGGTGTGTCGCAACTTCCCTCGGAGTTCTCCGACGCCCTCGACGGCTTGCGTTCCGCGCGTCGGCGCAGTGAGGTCCGCCTCGACGAGATCCCGGCGCCCGCGCGCCTCGCGCCCTTCGCCGTCGCCCTCGGCGCGGAGGTCTTCGACACGACGCCGGTGCCGCCGCCGCTCCACGGGCCGGCCCGCGCCCTCCTGCCGCCGCCGGAGGCGCAGGAACTCGCAACCGGCCGGTTCATCCTCCTCTACGATCCCGCTGGCTCCGCAGTGTGGAACGGACGCTTCCGCATCGTCACGTACATCCGCGCGCAGCTCGAACCGGACATGGGCAATGACGCCATGCTCGGTTCCGTCGCCTGGACCTGGCTCGTGGAGGCACTCGACAACCACGGGGCGCGGCACCACAGCACGGGCGGCACCACCACGCGCATCCTGTCGGAGAGCTACGGCACGCTCGAGGACCGCGCGGACACCATCGACATCGAGCTGCGTGCGTCCTGGTCACCCGGCTCCTCCGACGCGAGGCCCCACCTCGAGGCCTGGTCGGAGATGGTGTGCACCTTCGCGGGACTCCCGCCGCTCCCCCAGGGCGTGGCGCACCTGCCGCACCGCCGGTCCTGACCGCGATCCCGCGGCCGTCCGGACATTCCTGATTCCGCCGTCGTCACCCTCCGACAGGCACGGGGACCACCCGTTCTGCTCCGTCCTCGCCCCCCGGCGCGGGGATAGACTGCAGGGACCATGACCGACACCTCCGAACACACGGAGAGCGCCACCGCCTCCTCTCCTGTCGACGACGCCACCGATGCACCCGGCATACCCGGTGATCCAGAGACGATCGACACCCCCGAAGCCCTCACCGTCCTCACCGAACCGCGCGACGGCGTGCCATTGGTCATCGACACGATGGCGGGCCTGGAGCGGGCGGCAGCAGCCCTCGCGGCAGGCTCGGGACCCGCGGGCGTGGACGCCGAGAGGGCGTCCGGCTTCAGGTACGGACAACGGGCGTTCCTCGTGCAGATCCGCCGTGAAGGTGCGGGAACGTGGCTCATCGACCCCGAGCCCTTCGAGGACCTGCAGATCATCGACGACGCCCTCGAGGGTGTCGAGTGGATCCTGCACGCCGCCAGCCAGGACCTGCCGTGCCTGTCCGAGCTGCGCATGTGGCCGGACAGGCTGTTCGACACCGAACTCGCCGCGCGCCTCGCCGGGCTGCCCCGCGTGGGACTCGCAGCCGTCATCGAGTCGCAGCTGGGCTTCAGCCTCGCGAAGGAGCACTCCGCGGCCGACTGGTCGAAGCGGCCCCTGCCCGAGCCGTGGCTCCGGTACGCGGCGCTCGATGTCGAAGTGCTGACCGAGCTGCGGGACAAGCTCGCCGCCCTGCTAAAGCAGGACGGCAAACTCGCCATCGCCGAGGAGGAGTTCGAGCACATCCGTCGGACGCCGCCGGCAGAGCCCAGGATCGACCCCTGGCGCAGGACCTCCGGTCTCCATCAGCTGCGCGACCGCCGGCAGTTGGCGGCCGTCCGCGAGATGTGGACGGAGCGTGAGGAGCTCGCGCAACGGCGCGACGTCGCCCCGGGTCGCCTCATCCCCGACTCGGCGATCATCGCGGCGGCCAGGGCCATGCCCGCGACCGTGCCGCAGCTGCTCGCCACGAAGGGCTTCCACGGCCGTGCAGCCCAGAAGGAGGCACCGCGCTGGCTCCGATGCATCGCCGACGCCCGGAAGGCCACGGACCTCCCGCCGCTGCACATCTCCACGAACGCGCCGCCCCCTCCGCGCATCTGGTCCGAGAAGGACCCGGAGGCGGCTGCGCGCCTCCAGACGGCCCGGCCCCGGATCGCCCAGCGCGCGGACGCCCTCGGCATGCCCGTGGAGAACCTCCTCACTCCGGACTACCTCAGGCGCATCGCCTGGCGTCCGCCCGCGGACATCACGCTCGACTCCGTCTCGACCGCCCTCGCGGAGCTGGGGGCGCGGCCCTGGCAGATCGAGCAGGTGGCGGCGGTCATCACGGTCGCGTTCCTCGATCCCGACCCCCTGCCCGCCCGCAACCAGCAGGGGCAGGACAGCCCTCCGGCCGAGTGAGCCGACACCGCTCGGCGGGTCGGTTGCGCGCCATGTTACCCGCCAGTAACATTGCGCCGGATCGACAACCCCGAAGAGGAGCACACCCGTGAGCCAACCGACCGGCACCGCGTCAACCCGCAGTGCGTCACGAGCCGTCCGTGACGTCGTCTTCGTCGACGGAGTCCGCACTCCGTTCGGCAAGGCCGGCGAGAAGGGCATCTATGCCGGGCTGCGCGCCGACGACCTCGTGGTCAAGTGCATCCGCGACCTCCTCCGCCGCAACCCCACGCTGCCCCCCGAGCGCATCGACGACGTGGCGATCGCCGCCACGACCCAGACCGGCGACCAGGGGCTCACGATCGGTCGCACGGCCGCCCTCCTCGCGGGCCTCCCCCGGACGGTCCCCGGCTTCGCCATCGACCGCATGTGCGCGGGCGCCATGACCGCGGTGACCACGACGGCCTCGGGCATCGCGTTCGGGGCGTACGACGTCGTCATCGCGGGAGGAGTGGAGCACATGGGGAACCACCCCATGGGCTCCGGTGCCGACCCCAACCCGCGCTTCATGTCCGAGCGGATCGTGGACCCCGCTGCGCTGAACATGGGCAACACCGCGGAGAACCTGCACGACCGCTTCCCCGCGATCACGAAGGACCGCACCGACGCGTACGCCGTCCGCAGTCAGCAGAAGCTCGCCGCTGCCTACGCGGCCGGACAGATCCAGCCGGACCTCGTCCCGGTCTCGGGCAGGAAGCCGGGCGCCGGCTGGACCCTCAACACCGTCGACGAGCCGCCCCGACCCGGCACCACGCTGGAGGACCTGGCGTCACTGCGCACGCCCTTCCGCGCCCACGGCCGGGTCACGGCGGGCAACGCCGCCGGACTGAACGACGGCGCGACCGCCGCGCTCCTCGCCTCGGCCGATGCCGCCGTCGAACTCGGCCTGCCCGCCCGCATGCGCCTCGTCGCGTACGCCTTCGCCGGCGTCGAACCCGAGGTCATGGGCATCGGACCCGTTCCCGCGACCGAGAAGGCACTGCGACAGGCAGGGCTGGGCATCGAGGACATCGGACTGTTCGAGATCAACGAGGCCTTCGCCGTGCAGGTGCTGAGCTTCCTCGACCACTTCGGCATCGAGGACGAGGATCCCCGCGTCAACCGCTACGGCGGCGCGATCGCCGTCGGGCACCCGCTGGCGTCCTCCGGGGTCCGTCTCATGAACCAGCTCGCCCGACAGTTCGAGGAGGACCCGGCGGTGCGCTACGGCATGACCACCATGTGCATCGGCCTCGGCATGGGTGCCACCGTCATCTGGGAGAACCCCCACCACGAGCACTACGGACAGGACGCAGCATGAGCTTCGAACGCTACGACGAACTGGCGGCGTTGGTGCCGACCGAGATCGTCACCCACTCCTACGTCCAGGACATCGATCTGCCGCAGGACGCCGGTGTCCTCGCGCTGATCACCCTCGACAACGACCTCGACCACGCGAAGCCCACCACCCTCGGGCCCACCACGCTGATCGAGTTCGGCCGCACCCTCGAGGGCCTCAAGGAACGCGCGGCGCGCGGCGAGATCGCCGCCGTCGCGGTGACCGGCAAGCCCTACTTCCTCGTCGCCGGCGCCGACCTCAGCACCGTCAAGAGTGTGAAGTCGGAACACCTCGGCCGGCTCATGGCGGAACTCGGCCACGAGGCCTACGACCTGCTCGCGGACATGGGCGTGCCCAGCTTCGCGTTCATCAACGGCGTGGCGCTCGGTGGCGGCCTGGAGATCGCCCTCGCGGCGACCTACCGCACGGTCTCCACGGGCGCGAACGGCATCGGTCTGCCCGAGGCGTTCATCGGCCTCGTACCCGGCTGGGGTGGCGTCTACCGGCTTCCGCGCCTGATCGGCCCCGCCAACGCCGTGAAGGTGATGATCGAGAACCCGCTCAGCAACAACCGCAGCCTCGACGGCTCGGCCGCGTACCGGCTCGGCATCGCGGACGCCCTGTTCGAGCCCGCCGACTACCTCGAGCAGTCACTGCTGTGGGCAGCGAGGATCCTCCGGGACCCGGCCGCAGCGGACGCCGTCGCCGAGCGCCGCGCGTCCACCGGAGCGTACGACGACGACGCCTGGAGAGGTGCCGTCGCTGCGGGACGAGCGTTCGTCGCGGCGAAGACCTCGAACGCCGCCCCCGCGCCATCGCGCGTGCTCGACCTCCTCGAGGCCGGGTTGACGCTCACCCAGAAGGAATCGGCGGCAGCGGAATGCACGGCCCTGGCCGAGCTCATGCAGACGCCCGAGTTCCACGCCACGGTGTACGCGTTCCTCGACCTCGTACAGAAGCGCGGGAAGCGACCGGCCGGAGCGCCGGACAAGAAGCTCGCGCGGCCCGTGTCGAAGGTCGGGGTGGTGGGCGCCGGACTCATGGCGAGCCAGCTCGCCCTACTGTTCGCCCGGCAGCTGAAGGTGCCCGTCGTGATGACGGACATCGACCAGACCCGCGTGGACAAGGGCGTGGCGTACGTGCACGCGGAGATCGAGAAGATGCTCGGCCGGAAACGGCTCACGCAGGACGCCGCGAACCGGACGAAGGCCCTCGTCACCGGGTCCGTGTCCAAGGACGTCTTCGCGGACGCAGACTTCGTGATCGAGGCCGTGTTCGAGGAGCTGTCGGTCAAGAAGCAGGTCTTCGCAGAGGTCGAGGCCGTCGTCTCCGACGAGTGCATCCTCGCGACGAACACCTCCTCGTTGTCCGTGGCCGAGATGGCCGCCGACCTGCGTCACCCGGAACGCGTGGTGGGCTTCCACTTCTTCAACCCCGTGGCCGCGATGCCCCTGCTCGAGGTGGTGCGAGCACCGAGGACGGACGACGCCGTCCTCGCCACGGCCTTCGTGCTCGCCAAGGGGCTCAAGAAGAACGCGGTGCTCGTGCAGGACGCCCCCGCCTTCGTGGTCAACCGGATCCTCGGCCGCATGTTCGGTGAGATCACCGCCGTGTTCGACGAGGGGACGGACGCGGAGACGGCCGACAACGCGCTCCGTCCCATGGGCCTGCCGATGACACCCTTCAGGTTGCTCGCCCTCGTGGGGCTGCCCGTGGGCCAGCACGTCCAGGAATCGCTGCACGCAGCCTTCGGCGAGAGGTTCCACGTCTCGGAGAACCAGCAGAAACTCATCGACGCCGGCGTGAAGGGTTTGTGGGAGAAGCAGGCGGACGGCTCGGAGATCGTGTCCGACGCAACTCTCGCGCTCATGCAGCGCGGTGACTCGCCGTCCTCCGCGGACCAGGTTCTGCGCCGGACGCAGGACGCCCTCGCCGACGAGATCGGGCGCATGCTCGCCGAGGGTGTCGTCGCGGCCCCCGAGGACATCGACCTGTGCATGATCATGGGCGCGGGCTGGCCCATGCACCTCGGTGGCATCACGCCGTACCTCGATCGGGTGGGCGCCTCCGAGCGGGTCAACGGATCGACGTTCCACCGGGATCGAGGCGTTGTGCTCCCCGAGTAGCGTCCCTGACGGCGCTCCGGTCCGCGCAGTGCTTCTTTCAGGAGCGGGTCCGGAGGTGGTCCGTGAACCAGCGCGTGAGCAGGCGACTCGACGCATGGTGCCTGCCAGGTGTGGAGTGTTCGCGCTCATGCAGGGTCTTCACCTCGGCTGGCGCGTCATTGACCGCGAGGAAGCGGGTGAGCGGGCACATCTCGGGGTCGAGAGGGTGCGGGGCAGCCAGTCGGGAGAACTGCCAGTGATAGGCGAGAGCTCCGAGGAAGGTCTGGATCGGGGATCGGTGGAGTACCAGTTCGAACGAGTCAAACCACTCCAGGCAGTCCGCAGGAGCCATCGGCTTGGCGAGGTAGTATCCCTGCCCGAGCGGCGCCCCGAGGATGATCGCCGCTTCCGTGATCGACTGGTCCTCGAGTCCTTCGATGACGACCGTCATCCCCAGGTCCCTGCCCATCTGCAGGAGGGTCGCCATGACGCTGAGCGTCTCCAGTGGGCGATCACCCACGTGCTCGAACAGTCCGCGGTCGAGCTTGATCGCACTGAAGGGAAAGGATGACAAGCGCTGCAGGCTGCTGTATCCGGACCCGAGATCGTCCATGGCGAGACGGACGCCGAGTCCTGCGAGGTCCTGCAGGGCCGAGCGTTGTGCCTCCAACCCCATGCTCGTCGACTCCAGGAGCTCGAGGCCGAGTCCGCCCGGCTCGATGCCGTGCTTCAGGAGCAACTGTTCGACGAGCGCAGGCACAGTGGGGTCCTTCAGGAGTTCCGGCGGCAGGTTCACCGCCACATTGGGCCGGACACCAGGTCGGTCCCAGTGGGCGATGAAGCTCAAGGCCTGCTCCAGGACATCCTCGAACAATCCGTGAAGCTCCGCCACCCCGAGGTGCGGGAGGAACTCGTCAGGAGCGACCAACCGGCCGCTGGGTAGCTCGAGCCGAGCCAAGGCCTCGAACAACTCCACGGACCCATCGCGAAGATTGACGAGGGGCTGGTAATGGACCACGGTCTTCAGGGGGGTCAGGGTGTCCCAGGATTCACCTGCACGGTGCAGCCCGCGGGAGTCAGCACCCGACAGGACGCCGATGCGTTCCACCGGCCCGGCCGGCACATCGCCGTGCTCGCCCTCGTCGGCAACCTCCCACCATGAGTCGCCGTCCTGGCCGTGTCGTCCCTTCGCCCTGTAGAGAGCCTCATCAGCGGATCGAAGGATGGAGCGGGTCGCGATCCCACCCACCGGCACCAATGCGATACCCATGCTCATCCCGATCCGGAGCTCCTGGTCCTCCACCCTGAAGGGTTTCTCCACCGCCTCGTGAATCGGGGCGAGCAGCTCCCGTAGATTGTGGTGCGCTGTTCCCCGGTCGATATCCCTGAGGATGAGGATGAACTCGTCACCGCCCATCCTGGCCAGGACGTCGCCGTCCCGTAGGCGGGCAAGCACGCGTGTGGACCATTGCTGCAACACTGCATCACCGGCCGCATGCCCGTGGCTGTTGTTGACCAGACGGAAGTCATCGAGGTCGATCAAGCAGATCGCTGCGGTCTCCGATCGGCTGGTGGCGACTCTCATGGCGTCATCGATGGCCTGTTCAGCGGTGATCCGGTTCGGCAGACCTGTCATGTGATCATGCAGAGCCTGGTTCCGTAGCTGCTGCACGTCGGCGACCTTATTGGTGATGTCGCGCTGAACGCTGACATAGTGCGTGATCGAGTGATCTGCGCCGGCCCGCACCGGAATGATCTTCAGGGCGGTCCAGAGCGCCGAACCGTCCTTCCGGTAGTTCAGCACCTGCCCCTCGAAGACCCCACCGGAGGCGATGGTCTCCCGCATCTGACGTCGCGTCCCAGGATCGGTGCCCGGTCCCTGCAGGACCTGACAGTTCATTCCGAGCAGGTCCACCTGTTCGTAGCCGGTCATGGCCGTGAACGAGGGCGAGACGTACGTGATCCACTGATCGGCGTCGGTGATCAGCGCGACGTCCGCAGCGGCCAGCATGGCCGCCCTGATGACGTCGTCGGCCACCTGTTCCCCGGCGTCGTGCCGGCCATCAAGGAACTCCTCTTCCGTCGACGAGTTCATCGTTCCCCTCCGTCGACATCCCACCATGGGCGTCGAGCACTGTGACGGACGCAGCGTCTGTGCTGGCCTGTGGCCGAGACTACAAGGAAGATGTTCCCGCTGTACGAAGTGGACACCCTCCAGCCGCTGGTACCGCTCAATCCTGCACAGTTCCTGCGCAACATCACCGGTCAGCATCACTCAAGCGCAGTGTCGGCGCCCGATGCGCGCGTTCCTACGCGGCGGGTTGCGGGAAGATCCGGTCGAGCTCGGCGAGGTCCTCGTCGGTGGGTACCCACTCCGCGGCAGCGGCATTCTGCCGGACCTGCTCCGGCGTCGTCGCTCCGGCGATCACGGACCCGACCGACGGCTGGGCCGCGAGCCAGGAGAACGCCACCTGAACTTCCGAGACGCCTCGCTCGGCAGCGAACGCCGAGTAGGCCTCCAGCTGGTCCCAGTCGGCGGTCTCCAGCACGTTCTGCCGTGAGTGCGTCAGGCGGCTCCCGGCGGGAACCTCGTCACGCCGGTACTTGCCCGTGAGGAGGCCGTTCGCGAGCGGGAAGTAGGGCAGCACGCCGAGGCCGTAGGCCTCGACGGCGGGCACCACCTCGCGCTCGAGCCGCCGGTCGAGCAGGCTGTAGGGGTTCTGTGCCGAGATGAACGGGGTGTACCCGCCGCTACGGGCAGTGAACTCCGCCTCGGCGATCTGCCAGCCCGCGAAGTTCGAGTGCCCGAGGTACCGCACCTTGCCGCTCGTGACGAGGTCGTCCAGGGCAGCGAGCGTCTCCTCGATGGGCGTCAGGGCATCGGGGGCGTGGTACTGGTACAGGTCGATCCAGTCGGTGCCCAGACGCCGGAGGGATGCCTCGGCGGCCCGGACGATGTAGCGCCGCGACCCCCGGGCGTTCCAGTCGGGGCCGTTGACGCCACCCATGTCCAGACCGAACTTCGTGGCCAGGACCACGTCCTCGCGTCGGGCACCGAGCGCGGCGCCCAACTGCGTCTCACTGACACCCGGAGCCTTGCCGTACATGTCGGCCACGTCGAAGAGGGTGATCCCGGCGTCGAGGGCCGCGTGGACGACGGCGTCGGTGCCCTCCTGGGACTCGGAGGTGGTGCCGGCCCGGCCGAGGTTGTTGCAGCCGAGCCCGACGGTGGAGACGCTGAGGCCGGAAGCGCCCAGTCTGCGGTAGGTCATCATGCGCCTGACCCTACCAAAACAGTTGCCCGGGGCACACGGCTGGCAGGAAGAAGCAGCGAACGGGTGGCGCGATCAGACGAACCAGATGCCGATCTCGCGCTCAGCCGACTCGGCCGAGTCGGAACCGTGCACCAGGTTCTGCTGCACCGTGACGCCCCAGTCGCGGCCGAAGTCCCCGCGGATGGTGCCGGGTGCCGCCGTCGTCGGCTCCGTGGTTCCCGCGAGCGAGCGGAATCCCTCGATGACGCGCTGGCCCTCGAAGACCGCGGCGACGATCGGTCCGCTGAGCATGAACTCGACGAGCGGCTCGAAGAACGGCTTGCCCACGTGCTCAGCGTAGTGCTGCTCCAGCACCTCGCGGGTGGCGTGCACCCGCTGCAGCTCGGCGAGGGTGTAGCCCTTCGCCTCGATGCGCGACAGGATGGTGCCGGTCAGGCCGCGGGACACGCCGTCGGGCTTGACGAGGACAAGGGTGCGCTCAACGCTCATGGGGTGCTCCTGGGGTGGGCGCCGCCGTGGGCGGCGCGTGATCGTGACGGGTGGTCTCGCCTCCGACTCTACTAAACCGCCGCTACTCGGGGTTCGCCTTCTCCCACTCCGCCTGCAGGCGGTCCCGCTCCACGTTCTCGCGGTCCACGCGCATGCCCTGCCGGATGCCGTAGAACCAGGTGATCGCGAATGCGAGCCCGACGACGAACATGGCCGGTTCGAGGAACCCGCCGGCGATGATCACGAGCTGCAGCACCCACCCGAGGCCGATCCCCCAGGGCTTGGTGACGACGGCGCAGGTGAGGACCAGCACCACGCTCAGCACGAGACCGCACGTGAGGATGAGGGCGGGGTCGATCTCGTCCCGCCGCAGACCGAACACGGTCAGGGTGGCGAAGAAGACGACGAACGCTTCGAGCAGCAGGACCGTGGAGGCGAACATCACCTTCGTGGACCGGCGCTTCTTCGGCATCCCCGGCCTCCACTCACGCTGCGCCTTCGTGAGGCGTCGTTCCTTGCGTGCCATCGTGACCGCCTACTTCCCTAGGAGCGTGCGGGCTTCCCCGACCACCGTGATGGAGCCCGTGACGAGGATGCCGCCCGCGAGGTCATTGTTCTCCTCGGCCTTCATGACCGCCCACTCGAGCGCGTCGTCGAGTCCGGGGAGGATGGTGATGTTCTCCTCCGCGAAGCCCGCGGACAGGGCGGCCTGCAGGAGATCGGCGGCGGGGACGGACCGCGGCGAGGTGGACTGCGTCAGGCAGACGTCGGACAGGATGCCGCCGAGTTCCTCGTGCAGCTCGGCGAGCATGCCCGCGGCGTCCTTGTCCTGCAGGGCGCCGACCACGAGGACGAGCCGCGTGAAGTCGAAGGCCTCGGAGATGCCGCGCGCGGCGGCGCGGGCCCCGGCAGGGTTGTGGGCGGCGTCGACGATGATGCTCGGGGCTGTGCGCACCACTTCCAGGCGGCCGGGCGAGGTCACGGCGCGCAGTCCGTTACGGACGAGCGTCGTGTCCAGCTCCCGCTCCCCGCCCCCGAGGAACGCCTCGACGGCGGCCACGGCGAGGGCCGCGTTCTCCGCCTGATGCTCGCCGTGCAGCGGCACGAGCAGCTCCCCGTACCGGCCGGCGAGGCCCGTCAGCGACACGACCTGCCCGCCGACGGCGACCGTCCGCGACTCGACGCCGAACTCGACACCTTCGAAGCGGAACTCGGCACCGACCTCACGCGCGCGCTCGAGCAACACCTGCGCGGCGTCACGGGGCTGGATGGCGCTGACCAGGAAGGCGCCCGGCTTGATGATCCCCGCCTTCTCGAGGGCGATGTCCTCGACGGTGTCGCCGAGCAGCTCCGTGTGGTCGAGGCTGATGGGCGTGACGACGGCGACCTGCCCGTCCCCGACGTTCGTGGCGTCGGTGATGCCGCCCAGTCCCACCTCGATGACCCCGACGTCGATCGGCTCGTCGGCGAAGATCGCGAAGGCGAGGATGGTCAGGCACTCGAAGTAGGTCAGGCGCGGTTCGCCGGCCACGAGCAGCTCGCCGTCGACGATGTCGAGGTAGGGCTTGATCTCGTCCCAGACCCGCACGAAGGTCGCGTCGGTGACCGGCTCGCCGTCGATGCTGATGCGTTCGGTGACCTTGGAGAGGTGCGGGCTGGTGAAGCGCCCGGTCCGGAGGTCGTGCGCCAGCAGGATGCTCTCGATCATGCGCGCCGTGGACGTCTTGCCGTTGGTCCCGGTGATGTGGATGATCGGGAACGCCCTGTTGGGCTCCCCGAGGATCTCCATGACGCGGCGCAGCGGCGCCATGCGCGGCTCCATCCGGTGCTCCGGCGCGCGGCTCAGCAGCTCGGCGTAGACGCTCTCGACGGCGAAGGGGTCCACGCGGGGGACGTACGACGACTCGGGCTCGGAATCGCTCCCTGCGGCCCCGTCCATGGTTCCGGTGTCGTCCATGCCGTCCATGTCCTCGGTGCCGTCCATGTCGTCCGTGTCCTCGTGGTCGTTCCTGTCATCCATGCTGCTGCTCCTGCTTCCGGACGGTGATGCTGAAGTCCCTGTCGGTTCCCTCGACGGCCTCGATGGAGAGCTCCACCGTCAGCGTCTCGGCGTTGATGAGACCGGTGTTCGCATCGAGGGCGGCAGCCTGGTCGGGCGTGGCGACGACGTGCGTGACGATGCGGTCGCTGATGTCGAGATCGGCGTCCCGGCGGGCCTGCTGGATCGCACGGATCGCGTCCCTGGCCGTTCCTTCGGCCGCGAGCTCGGGGGTGACCTCGGTGTCGAGCACCAGGAAGCCGCCGCCCGGCAGGACGGTCACGGCCTTCGACGCGGCGTCGTTGCCCTCCACCACGGTATCGAGCGTGTACTCGTGCGGCTCGAGGGCGAGGCCGCCCGCGGTCACGCCGCCGTCGTCGTCGACCCGCCAGTCCCCCGACTTGGCGGCCTTGATGGCGGCCTGCACGGTCTTCCCGAGGCGCGGACCGGCGGCGCGTGCGTTGACCACGAGCCGCTGGGAGATGCCGAACTCGGCGGGCTCGGCATCGGCCGAGTCCACGAGGCGCACGCCCTTCAGGTTCAGCTCGTCGGCGATGATCGCCTGGAACTGGCCCGCGAGGCCCTCGACACCGGGCGCGACGACGGTGAGCTCGCGCAGCGGCAGGCGCACCCGCAGGTTCGCGGCCTTCCGCAGGCTCGATCCGACCGAGCACACCTGGCGGGTGCGGTCCATCTGCTCCACGAGCTCGGGGGCTGCCGGGAACGACGACGTGTCCGGCCAGTCGGTGAGGTGCACCGATCGGCCGCCGGTCAGGCCGCGCCAGATCTCCTCGGTCACGAGCGGCAGCAGCGGTGCGGCGACGCGGCAGACGGCCTCGAGGCACGTGTAGAGGACGTCGAACGCGTCCGTGTCCTCCTCGAAGAACCGCTGGCGGCTCCGCCGGACGTACCAGTTGGTGAGCGTGTCCAGGTAGCGGCGCAGCGATTCGCAGGCGTCGCTGATGGTGAAGGCGTCCAAGGACACCGTGAGGTCACGCACCAGGTTGCCCGTGTTGGCGAGGATGTAGCGGTCGATCGGTTCGGGGAGCTGTGCCGCGGCCTCGGCCGTGACCGTCTTCGCCTCGTACCCCTGCCCGCCGTTCGCCGCGTTGGTGTACAGGCCGAAGAAGTGCCAGACGTTCCACAGGGGCAGGATGACCTGGCGTACGCCGTCACGGATACCCTGCTCGGTGACCACGAGGTTCCCGCCGCGGAGGATCGGCGAGGCCATGAGGAACCAGCGCATGGCGTCGGAGCCGTCGCGATCGAACACCTCGGACACGTCCGGGTAGTTGCGGAGGCTCTTGGACATCTTCTGCCCGTCCGAGCCGAGCACGATCCCGTGGCTGATGACGTTGCGGAACGCCGGCCGGTCGAAGAGCGCCGTGGACAGGATGTGCAGCATGTAGAACCAGCCGCGTGTCTGCCCGATGTACTCGACGATGAAATCAGCGGGATTGTGGGTGTCGAACCACTGCTCGTTCTCGAACGGGTAGTGCACCTGGCCGTAGGGCATGGAACCGGAGTCGAACCAGACGTCCAGGACGTCCTCGACGCGGCGCATGGTGGACCGGCCCGTGGGGTCGTCCGGGTTGGGGCGCGTGAGCTCGTCGATGAAGGGGCGGTGGAGGTCCACTTCGCCCTGCTTGTTCACCGGCAGGCGGCCGAAGTCGGCCTTCAGCTCGGCCAGCGAGCCGTACACGTCGGTGCGCGGGTACTCGGGGTCGTCCGACTGCCACACCGGGATGGGGCTGCCCCAGAAACGGTTGCGGCTGATGGACCAGTCGCGTGCGTTCGAGAGCCAGGTGCCGAACTGGCCGTCCTTGACGTTGCCGGGGATCCAGGTGATGTCCTGGTTGAGCTCGACCATGCGGTCCCGGATCTTCGTCACCTCGACGTACCAGGAGGACACGGCGCGGTAGATCAGCGGGTTGCGGCAGCGCCAGCAGTGCGGGTAGCTGTGCACGTAGCTGGCCTGGCGGACAAGACGGCCCTCGGACTTCAGGACGCGCGTGATGATCCTGTTGGCCTCGAAGACCTGCAGGCCCACGATCTCGGCCAGCGGTCCGCGGCCGAACACGGGCAGGAACTTCGCGCCCTCGTCGACGGAGAGGATCACCTGGATGCCGGCGTCCTCGCAGACCTTCTGGTCCTCCTCGCCGTAGGCGGGCGCCTGGTGCACCAGCCCGGTGCCGTCCGTCGTCGTGACGTAGTCCGCCACGAGGATCCGGAAGGCGTTGCGGTAGCCGCCCTCCTCCGGATCGGCGAGGTAGTCCCAGAGGGGCTCGTAGGTGAGCCCTTCCAGCTCGCTGCCGGGGTGGCGGGAGACGACGGCGTCCCGTGCCGCGGCAGCGTCGGCGAACCCGAGGTCCTTGGCGTAGTTCCCGAGCAGGTTCTCGGCGATCAGGTACCGCTCGCTCACCGAGTCACGCTCGCCCTCGACGACGGCGTAGGTGATGTGGGGCCCGACGGCGAGCGCCGCGTTGGTGGGCAGGGTCCACGGCGTGGTGGTCCAGGCGAGCGCCTGGACGCCGGCGAGCTGCTGCGACAGGGCTGATTCGCCCGCGAGGAGCGGGAAGGTCACGGTGACGGTCTGGTCCTGACGGTCCTGGTAGACGTCCTCGTCCATGCGCAGCTCGTGGTTGGACAGCGGGGTCTCGTCGTTCCAGCAGTACGGCAGCACGCGGTAGCCGTTGTAGGTGAGGCCCTTCTCGTGGAGCGTCTTGAACGCCCAGAGGACGGACTCCATGTACTCGGGGTTCAGCGTCTTGTAGTCGTTGTCGAAGTCCACCCAGCGTGCCTGGCGGGTCACGTAGTCCCGCCACTCCCCCGCGTACTTCATGACGGAGGCGCGTGCGGCGTCGTTGAAGGCGTCGATGCCCATGGCGACGATCTGCTGCTTGTCGGTCATCCCCAGCTGCTTCATCGCCTCGAGTTCGGCGGGCAGCCCGTGGGTGTCCCACCCGAAGCGGCGCTCCACGCGGCGGCCGCGCTGGGTCTGGTAGCGCCCCACGAGGTCCTTGGCGTATCCGGTGAGGAGGTGACCGTAGTGCGGGAGGCCGTTGGCGAACGGGGGGCCGTCGTAGAAGACGAACTCGTTGGAGCCGTCCGTGCCGGCGTCCCGCTGGTCGATGGAGGCCTGGAAGGTGCCGTCCTGCTGCCAGTAGCGGAGCACGCGCTCCTCGAGCTCGGGGAAGCGGGGGGAGGCGGTGGCGCCCTGTGACGGCGTCGCGGCGTCGTCGGACGTGGCTCGGGGGTAGATCTGCGGCATGGTTCTCATCCTGTGTGCGGCGGCGTGGGTGGTGCAGGAGTCCTGCCGTGAGGACGGGTACCTGTTCCACCCCGACCGGTTGCCTGTCCGGTCGCGGAGGTCCTGGACCCGCGGTACCACCTCACTTGCCGCCGTCGCCGCCGTACCGCTCGTCGCGGTCGGGGCGGGGCTGCCGCTCGTTCGCAGGCTGTGACGGGCCTCCCCGTCCGGTTCTACTGGTCCGCCGGGACGGACGTTCTTCCGGAAGCTCACCGGTGATGGCCGGGTCCACGCTGGTGCCTGCAGTCTATCCCCGCCCCGAAACGGTTGTCGAAAAGTGCCGGTTGCACATCGGGCGTCCGCCCGGGGCGCGGGGAGGTGGCCGGGCGTGCCGTTGTGGTGGCGGCATCCACGCGGAAGGGTGGGGAGCATGCAGACCTCGACTCTTCCCACCGCCTCGTCGCTGGACACCGCCCGCCTCCTCCTGGGGGTCATGCTGCCGACCATCGCGAAGGGGCCGATCATCCGGCGCCCGTGGGCGGTCGGACTCGTGGCACGCCTCGAACTCGACACGAAGGCCGTCGGCATCGTGAAGAAGGTGCACGCGAAGTACCCGGAGGGGCCGCTGATGCTGAAGCTGCCGGTGCGGAAACAGGCGATCGTGCTCGCGCCCGGGGACGCGAACACCGTGCTGGACCAGTCGCCGGAACCCTTCTCGCCGACCAGTAGCGAGAAGAAGGCCGCGCTCTCGCACTTCCAGCCCCACAACGTCCTGATCAGCCGTGGGCCCGTCAGGACGGTCCGGCGCGCCCTGCAGGAACAGGTCCTCGACACCGACCACCCCGTGCACCACCTCGCGGACCGTTTCCTGCCGGTGGTGGAGGAGGAGATGCAGCAGCTCCTCGCGGATGCCTCGCACACGGGAGCGCTGCCCTGGGGCGACTTCCTCGACGCGTGGTACCGCGTGGTGCGGCGCGTGGTCTTCGGCGACCATGCGCGGGACGACAAGGAACTCACCGCGATGGTGATCCGGCTGCGGAAGGACGGCAACTGGGCCTTCCTGAAGCCGGTGCGCTCCAGGACGCGCGCCCGGTTCCTGCACAGGATCGCCGAGGAGCTCGCTCACGCGGAGCCGGGGAGCCTCGCCGCCGTCATGGCGGCCGCCCCGAAGGCCGACGGCGTCGAGCCCGCGAACCAGGTGCCGCAGTGGCTCTTCGCCTTCGACCCCGCGGGCATGGCGACCTTCCGCGCCCTGACCGTGCTCGCCACGCACCCGGAGGCGATGGCCACCGCGCGGGCCGAACTCGACGCCGACACGTCGGGCGGCCGCTTCCTGCCCTACCTCCGCGCATCGATCCTCGAAGCGCTGCGGCTCTGGCCCACCACCCCGATGATCCTGCGTCAGACGACCCGTCCGGTGGAGTGGCCCCACGGGACGATGCCCGCCGACTGCGGCGTCCTGCTCTACGCGCCCTACTTCCACCGGGACGACCGCTCGCTGCGGGCCGCCCATGCATGGGCGCCGGAGCGGTGGATGACGAACGAGGACGACGGCTGGCCGCTGGTCCCGTTCAGCGGCGGGCCGGTCGTCTGTCCGGGGAAGCAGTTGGTGCTACTCGTGACGAGTGCTGCTCTCGCCGCGCTCGTTGACGGCCACGACTTCACCATCGAGAAGGGGCAGCCGCTCCATCCCGACGCTCCGCTACCCGGCACCATGGACAACTACGGCGTGACGCTGGCCGTGTCGCCGAGACCCTGACCGCTCAGAAGTCCCCGGCGATCTCGCGCAGCGCGGCCAGGTGGCTGCGCCACGCCGTCCCGCCCTCCTTCGTCGGCTTGAGCCAGGTCCGCGGACGCTTGCCGATGAAGCCCTTGCGGACCCTCACGTAGCCGACCGCCTCGAGGGCGGTCACCTGCTTGCTGAGGACGGAGTCGGAGACCTGCAGGTGGTCCCTCAGGGTGGCGAAGTCGATCTCATCGGTCTGCGCGAGGGCAGCCATCAGGGAGAACCTCACCGGATGGCCCAGCGTGTCGTCGAGCTGGTGGCGGGGGTGGGCCGGGGTGTCCTGCGCACTCATCGCCGTGCCTCGTACCAGGCACCCGCCGTCGTCGTGACCGTGAGCAGCGCCGCCATGACCCCGGCGAACCAGAGGTCGCCCTGGAAGTAGGTTCCGCCGACGAGCATCGCGACGGTCCAGAGCACGGCCCACGCGCCGATGTACAGCCCCCAGCGCGCTCCGAAGCCCCGCTTGCTGGTCCGGCCGAACACCAGGCCCATCGTGGAGAAGATGATGATCCACGCCATCATCGCGACGATCGGCAGGACCATCGGCGTGCCGGGTACCCGCGCGGCGAGGGTCAGGGCGATGACACCGACGGAGGAGACTGCACCGAGTCCGAGCAACGTCGCGATCTGCGGCCAGCCCGCGCCGGACCGCACACTGGCACCGACCTGATCCGCCTGGTCGAGCAGTGCGCGCGCCTCGCTCGCACCGAGTCCGCTGGTGTTCGTCGTCTCGCTCATGGGGAAGCCTTTCGTAGGAGGAACCGGTGCCTCCACTCTTGCAACTACTTTCCACTTTGGCAAGTACTTTCTCAGAGTTATCGCAGCGCGGCGGAACCTACGGGTAGGAGGACCTTCAGCGCCTTCGGCAGCAGCGTCACCACGGCCGGTAGCGGACCGACCAGCTCGCCGTCCGCGTAGACGTTCAAGGGCCTGTCGGCGGCGAGGGCGACGCGCCGCGCGCGTGAGGCGTGCACGGTGCCGACGCCGAGATGGGCGCCCCGGTAGGCGCGCAGGAAGGTCGCCACGACGCGCGCAGCGGAGGACTCCCCGAGCGCGACGACGTCGAGCAGACCGTCGTCGACCCTCGCGTCGGGACAGATCCGCAGCCCGCCGCCGTACTGACCCGTGTTCCCCACGGCGACGGCCCAACCCGGGAAGGAGCGCACATCGCCGTCGACGTCGAGGGTGAAGGTCACGTCCCGCCACGCGCGGAGCGCCTTCAGCCCGCCGTACAGGTAGACGAAGGGGCCGAGACCCACACGGGCCGAGTTCCCGTACTCGTTCGCGAGGGCGTCGAGTCCCACATGGGCCACGCCGAGGAACACGCGCCCGTCGACCATGCCGAGGTCGATGTCGATGACTCCGTAGTCCAGCACCTGCCCGATCGCCCGTACCGGGCTCAGGGGCAGCCCGAGGCGCCTCACGGTGTCGTTGCCCCGTCCCCCCGCCAAGGGCAGGAGCACGGCTCCGGACCGGTGGGCCCCCGCAGCGGCGGCGCCGAGGAAACCGTCACCGCCGAGGGCGGCGACGAGGCTCCCGGCGGGAGCGGCCCCGGCCCGCTCCTGTGCCTCATCGAGTGAGTGCGTGACGACGACCGAGACGTCGACGCCCGGACGACGCAGCGCGCGCTCGGCGGCCGGACCCAGGCGCGCTGCTCGTCCGCGGCCGGCCGACGGGTTGACGAGCAGGAGGGCCCGCCGACCGGGGGCGAGCAGTGCCTCGGAAGGGGACGCGCGGGAAGCACCGGGCTCGGCCGGGCCGCCGGCGGCTGGGACGTCTGGGGCGGCTGTGCCGGCTGGGACGGACATGCCGGCTGCCCGTCGCGATCGGCGGACGCGCACGTCAGCTCGAGCGAAGGACCTTGTGGTTGGCCGCCTGCGCGAGCGGCCGGAGCACCAACTGGTCGATGTTCATGTGGTGCGGGGCGTTGAGCGTGAACGCGACGGCCTCGGCGACGTCATCCGCGGTCAGCGGGTACTCGACACCCTCGTACACCTTGTCGGCGGCCCCCTTGTCACCGCCCAGGCGATTGAGCGAGAACTCCTCGGTTCGCACCATGCCCGGGGACACCTCGATCACGCGGATGTTGTGCTCCGCCTCCTCGAGCCGGAGGGACCGCGCCATGGACTGCTGCGCCGCCTTGACGCCGCAGTACCCCGCCCCGCCCTCGTAGGCGGCCATGGCGGCCGTCGAGGTCAGGAACAGCACGCTGCCCTGGCCACCGCCCCGCAGCGCCGGCAGCAGCGCCCGGGTCATGCGCAGCGATCCGACCACGTTGACGTCGTACATCCACTGCCAGTCGGCGGTGACGCCGTCGGCGACTCGGTCAGCGCCGAACGCGCCCCCGGCATTGTTCACCAGCGCGTGCACGGGTCTTGCCGCCACGACCTCCGCCACGAAGGTGTCGACCGATGACTGGTCCGTCACGTCGAGCACCATGGGCGTGGCCCCGGTCTCCTCGGCGAGCGCCTGCAGCCTGTCCATCCGACGGGCCGCGGCGACGACGTCCCAGCCGCTACGGCGGAGGGCGCGGACGGTGGCGGCACCGATACCGGAACTCGCGCCGGTCACGACGGCGCGCAGCCGCTCGGGTGCGGGGTGGGCAGGGGCTCCGAGGGGGTGCGTCTGGCTCATGGGGCCACTGTAGCCACAGGCGCACCGGACGGGCAGGATCCTCACTCCTGCCCTCGCCTAGGCTGGGGACCATGACGGACAGGTACGCCGGGATCGCACCGTTCTACGACCTCGTGTCGGGTGAGTATCCCGTGTACCGCGCCGGGCGGCTGCGCGGGGTGGCAGCCCTCGGGCTCCGTCCCGGCCAGCAGGTCCTCGACCTCGGATGCGGCACCGGCCTGAACTTCCCGCTGATCCAACGTGACGTCGGGCGGGACGGGCTGATCATCGGCATCGACCGCAGCCCTCAGATGCTGCTGCGGGCCCGGCGTCGCGCCGACCGCCAGGGCTGGCACAACGTGGTCCTGATCGAGGCGGACGCCACGGCGCTGGATGGTGCCGAGGTTCGGCAGCTCATCAGGGACCGCGGTGGGCGTACACGGTGCGACGCCGCCCTCGCCACCTACACGCTCTCGCTCATGACGCCGTGGCGGGCTGCGTGGGACGCGATGCTGGAACTGACGGCGCCCGGTGGGACCGTGGGCGTCGTCGACATGAAGGACCCCGACGCGCCCTACCGCTGGGCGCTACCGGCCGCCCGCCTGGCCTGCCGGCTCGGCGGGGCCGACATCTCCGCCCACCCGTGGGACGCCGTCGAGCAGGAGTGCACCGACGTGCTGTCCTCCTCCGCCCGGGGCGGACATCTGCAGATCCGGGCCGGACGGCGTCCCTGAGGCCTGCCCTCCCGGCGAGCTGACGGCGTCGTCGGTGCACGTCCTCCGCGTTCCGCACGGAACACTCCCCCACCTCCGGCGTAGGGAACAATGGAGCCATGGCTGACACCTTCCAGGGCACAGACACGCCCTCACCCTCCTCCCGTCCCGTCTCCGTTCCCGACAAGCCGGCTCTCGAGGGCCTCGAGGACCGGCTCTCACGGCAGTGGCGTGAGCACGGGACCTACACCTTCGACCGCGACACCACACGCGAGCAGGTGTACTCGATCGACACTCCCCCGCCCACGGCCTCCGGCTCGCTCCACGTGGGGCACATGTTCTCCTACACGCAGACCGACGTGATGGCCCGCTTCAAGCGCATGCAGGGTGCCAACGTCTTCTACCCGATGGGCTGGGACGACAACGGCCTGCCCACCGAGCGCCGCGTGCAGAACTACTACGGTGTCCGCTGCGATCCCTCGGTCCCCTACGACGCCGACTACCGGCCCCCGGCGGAGCCCGCCAAGAACCAGCGCGATTTCGACGCCGTCTCACGCAAGAACTTCATCGAGCTCTGCGAGGAGCTCGCGGTCGAGGACGAGAGGGTCTTCGAGAACCTCTTCAGCACGCTCGGGCTCTCCGTCGACTGGGACCTGACCTACCGCACCATCGACGACACCTCACGCGCCGTCTCGCAGCGCGCCTTCCTCGAGAACCTCGCCGCCGGTGACGCGTACCTCGCCGAGGCCCCCACGCTGTGGGACGTCACCTTCAGGACCGCCGTCGCCCAGGCAGAGCTCGAGGACCGCGAGCAGCCCGGCGCCTACCACCGCATCGCGTTCCACGGAGCGGACGGCCGCCTCGTCCATATCGAGACCACGCGGCCCGAGCTCCTGCCCGCCTGCGTGGCCCTCGTGGCGCACCCCGACGACGAGCGCTACAAGCCGCTGTTCGGCGCCACAGTGCACTCGCCGCTGTTCGACGTCGAGGTCGAGGTCATGGCGCACCCGCTCGCGAAGCCGGACAAGGGCAGCGGGATCGCGATGATCTGCACGTTCGGCGACCTCACCGACGTCATCTGGTGGCGCGAGTTGCAGCTGCCCACCCGCGCGGTCGTGGGCCGCGACGGACGCCTCCGCTCGGAGAACCCGGAGTGGATCGCCACGGATCGAGCACGCGAGAACTACGCGCAGCTCGCGGGCAAGACCATCTTCAGTGCCAAGGAGGCCGTCGTCACGCTGCTCCGCGAGAGCGGCGACCTCGACGGCGAACCGAAGAAGATCATGCACCCGGTCAACTTCTACGAGAAGGGCGACAAGCCCCTCGAGGTGGTCACGAGCCGCCAGTGGTACATCCGCAACGGCGGGCGCGACGCCGGCAAGCGGCAGGCGCTGATCGAGCGCGGCCGCGAGATCCAGTTCCACCCCGCCTTCATGCGCTCGCGCTACGAGAACTGGATCGAGGGCCTCAACGGCGACTGGCTCGTCTCCCGGCAGCGGTTCTTCGGTGTGCCCGTGCCGGTCTGGTACCGGCTCGACGCCGACGGCGAGCCCGAGTACGACACGCCGATCGTCCCCGCCCTCGAGACCCTCCCGGTGGACCCCGCGGCCGATCCGGCGCCCGGCTTCGAGGAGTCCTCACGCAACCAGCCCGGCGGGTTCATCGGCGACGCCGACGTGCTCGACACGTGGGCCACCTCGTCCCTGACCCCGCAGATCGTGGGCGGCTGGGCGCGGGACGAGGACCTGTTCGGCAAGGTCTTCCCGTTCGACCTCCGCCCCCAGGGCCACGACATCATCCGCACCTGGCTGTTCTCCACCGCGGTCCGCGCCGATGCGCTCCAGGACTCGATTCCGTGGAAGCACGCCGCGCTCTCGGGCTGGATCCTCGATCCGGACCGCAAGAAGATGTCGAAGTCGAAGGGCAACGTGGTGGTCCCCACGGACGTCCTCGAGCAGTTCGGGGCGGACGCCGTCCGCTACTGGGCGGCCTCGGCGAAGCTCGGCGCGGACACCGCGTACGAGGTCAACCAGATGAAGATCGGGCGCCGGCTCGCGATCAAGCTCCTCAACGCGTCGAAGTTCGTGCTGAACCTCGGCGTCACGGAGGCATCGATCGGTGAGGGGTCGCTCGACCGCGTCGCCGATGCCCTCGACCTGTCACTCCTCGCGCAGCTCCGCACGGTCACCGAGCAGGCCACCGCCGCGTTCGAGAAGTACGACTACGCGCGCGCCCTGCAGCTCACGGAATCCTTCTTCTGGACGTTCACGGACGACTACGTGGAGCTCGTGAAGGACCGCGCCTACGGGGCCGCGGACGACGCCGGCACCGAGTCCGTGCAGACCACGCTCGCGATGACGCTCGACGCCCTCCTGCGCCTCTTCGCACCGTTCCTCCCGTTCGCGACCGAGGAGGTCTGGAGCTGGTGGCGCGAGGATTCCGTGCACCAGGCCGCGTGGCCGACGTCGGACGGGTTGGCGGCGCTGTCCGGCGCGGCCGACCCCGAGGTCCTGACCTCGGTGGCGCTGGCTCTGGGAGGGATCCGGAAGGCGAAGTCGGAGGCGAAGGTCAAGCAGCGGACCGAGGTGAGGACCGCCGTCGTCACTGCCTCCCCCGCACAGGTGGCGCAGCTCCGCGCAGGTCTCGCCGACCTCCTCGCCGCCGGGAACACCCGCGACCTCCGCCTCGACGAGGGCGAGGGCCCGCTGGCGGTGTCGGCGGTGGACCTGGTGCCGCAGCCCGTGGAATAACCGAATCGATCCATGAACGACGAAGGGACCCGCCAGCCGGCGGGTCCCTTCGCTGTCAGCGGGCAGGGCTCAGTCGAAGGACGGGCTCTTGGTCCTCGAACGCTTCAGCTCGAAGAAGTCGGGGAACTCGGCCAGCAGGACGGCGCCATCGAAGATACGACCCGCCTCCTCGCCGCGCGGGATCCTCGTCAGGACCGGCCCGAAGAACGCCGTGCCGTTGAAGGCGACGACAGGCGTGCCCACCTCGTCGCCGACACGGTCGATGCCGTCCTGGTGCGAGGCGCGCAGCTGGGTGTCGTACTCGTCCGAGTGCGCGTGGGCGGCGAGCTCGGCGGGCAGCCCCACCTCCTCGAGGGACTCGCGGATGACGACGTCGAAGTCCTTGTTCTGACGGACGTGGATCCGCGTGCCCATGGCGTCGTACAGCTTCTTGATCACGTCGGACCCGTGGAGCTCACTCGCCGCGATGATGACGCGGACCGGGCCCCAGCCCTTCTGCATGACCGCCTGGTACTCCTCGGGCAGGTCGCGGCCCTCGTTGAGGACGGACAGGCTCATGACATGCCAGTCCACGGTGATGTTGCGGACCTGCTCCACCTCGCCGATCCAGCGCGAGGTGATCCACGCGAAGGGGCACAGGGGGTCGAACCAGAAATCGGCCTTCTCGGTCGGACGTGCGGCGGTGGACTCGCTCATACGGTGCTCCTTCTTCGTGGGACGGTCGGGGTGACTTCCCCGTGCAACCCGTCACATCGCGGTCCTATTCCGTCCGATCACGTCGCGCCGCGATTCCCGTCGGCTCCGAGCGGGGACTCGGATTGGTCCGCGGCTCGACGACACGATGTAATGGGAGCACACGACCAGCCGATGACGCCTGGCGCATCCTGCGTCATGCCCGGCTGACCGACAGAGCGCCCACGAGGCGCTGGAAGGGGCGCCGCCGTGCAGCACCATGGGACCGAGACACACGAGCACTGGCTCGAACGCGAGGAGCTCGCGGAGGGCATGATCCCGCTGATCGGGCGCCTGTACCGCACCAACAACGTGGTGACCAGCATCCACGGGCGCAGCCTCATCAACAAGTCGACCATGAACATCCTCAAGGCGCACCGCTTCGCCCGTCGTATCACCACCGAGGAGCTCCGCCTCGAAGACACCGCCCCCATGCTGCGGATCCTGAACGAGCTGGACCTCGGAGCCGCCGCCATCGACATCGGGCGCTTGCGCCTCGCCTACGATCGCGCGGCGGACGGCCGCAGCCTCGAGGACTTCCTCCGCGAGGAGCTCGCGGACATCGTGGGACAGGGCGGCCGCGACCCGCGCAGCAGCACCGATGTAGTGCTGTACGGATTCGGGCGCATCGGGCGCCTGGTGGCCCGGCTGCTCATCGAGAAGGCGGGCGGTGGGCACGGCCTGCGCCTGCGGGCGGTCGTGGTGCGCAGGGGTTCCGACAACGACCTCGCCAAGCGCGCGAGCCTGCTCCGCCGCGACTCCGTCCACGGCCCCTTCGAGGGGACCATCCGGGTGGACGAGGAGTCGAACACGATCACGGCGAACGGCATCCGCATCCAGGTCATCTACTCGGATGATCCCGCCACCGTGGACTACACCTCCTACGGCATCCACGACGCCCTCGTGGTGGACAACACCGGCCGCTGGCGTGACGAGGAAGGCCTGTCGCGCCACCTGCAGAGCCCCGGCGTCGCGAAGGTGCTGCTGACCGCCCCGGGCAAGGGCGCCCTGAAGAACATCGTGCACGGCATCAACCACCGCTCCATCGACGCCGAGGACCGCATCATCACGGCCGCCTCGTGCACCACCAACGCCATCACGCCCGTCCTGAAGGCGATCAACGACCGCTTCGGTGTCGTCCACGGCCACGTGGAGACCGTGCACTCCTTCACCAACGACCAGAACCTGATCGACAACTTCCATCGCGGCGACCGGCGCGGGCGCTCGGCTGCCCTGAACATGGTGCTCACCGAGACGGGTGCCGCGACGGCCGTCGCGAAGGCCCTCCCGGAGCTGGCCGGCAAGCTCACCGGCAGTTCCATCCGCGTCCCGACGCCGGACGTCTCGATCGCGATCCTCAACCTCACGCTGGACACGGCGACCACGAAGGAGGAGGTCAACACCTACCTCCGGGAGATCTCGCTGCACTCGGACATGCGCAAGCAGGTGGACTACATCGACAGCCCGGAGGTCGTCTCGACCGACTTCGTCGGCTCCCGCCGCGCAGGGATCGTGGACGGGCTCGCGACCATCGCCGACGGCCTGCACCTGGTGCTGTACGTCTGGTACGACAACGAGTTCGGGTACAGCTGCCAGGTGGTCCGGGTCATGGAGGAGATGGCGGCGGTCCACCCGCCGTCCTACCCGCCGGCGACGACGGACGCGATCGGCTGATCCGCACGGGGCATGAAAATGGCCCGGCCTTCCGGCCGGGCCATCGTCCTGCAGCGTGTCAGGCGGACTTCGTCCGGCGCTTGGCAACCACTTCGTGCGAGATGAGCGTCGGTTCGGCGCGCTTCGCCACGACGTCGTCCGTGATCACCACGGTGGCGACGTCCTCGCGGCTCGGGAGGTCGAACATCACCGGGAGGAGTACTTCCTCCATGATGGCCCGGAGGCCGCGGGCGCCCGTGCCGCGCTCGAGCGCGAGGTCCGCGATCGCCTCGAGGGCCCGGGGCTCGAACTCGAGCTCCACGCCGTCGATCATGAACATCTTCTGGTACTGCTTCATCAGCGCGTTCTTGGGTTCCGTGAGGATCTGCATGAGCGCGGCCCGGTCCAGATGCGTCACGGTGGTGATCACGGGCAGACGACCGATGAACTCCGGGATGAGACCGAACTTCAGCAGGTCCTCCGGCATCACGTCGCCGTAGCTCACCTCCTCGTTCTTGAGCGAGCTGAGCGGCGCACCGAACCCGATGCCCTTCCGCCCCGCACGGGACCCGATGATCTCCTCGAGACCCGCGAAAGCGCCTGCAACGATGAACAGGACGTTCGTGGTGTCGATCTGGATGAACTCCTGGTGAGGGTGCTTCCGTCCGCCCTGCGGCGGCACGGACGCCACCGTTCCCTCGAGGATCTTCAGGAGCGCCTGCTGCACTCCCTCACCGGAGACGTCACGCGTGATCGACGGGTTCTCGCTCTTGCGGGAGATCTTGTCGATCTCGTCGATGTAGATGATGCCCTGCTCGGCCTTCTTGACGTCGTAGTCCGCGGCCTGGATGAGCTTGAGCAGGATGTTCTCGACGTCCTCGCCGACGTAGCCGGCCTCCGTGAGCGCCGTGGCATCCGCGACGGCGAACGGTACGTTCAGCCGACGCGCCAGGGTCTGGGCGAGGTAGGTCTTACCGCACCCCGTGGGCCCGATGAGGAGGATGTTCGACTTCGCGATCTCGACGTCCTCGGACTCCGCGGCATCGGCCAGGGTCCCGGACGTGCGCGGGCCGTGACCCGACTGGATACGCTTGTAGTGGTTGTAGACGGCGACCGCGAGCGAGCGCTTCGCCGGCTCCTGACCCACGACGTACTCCTGGAGGAAGTCGAAGATCTCACGGGGCTTCGGGAGTTCGAACGTCCCGAGATCAGCGACCTCGGAGAGTTCCTCCTCGATGATCTCGTTGCACAGGTCGATGCACTCGTCGCAGATGTAGACACCGGGACCGGCAATCAACTTGCGAACCTGCTTCTGGCTCTTCCCGCAGAAGGAGCACTTGAGCAGATCAGTGCTCTCACCGATGCGAGCCATGGATCAATCCCCTTAGGTATTACGCGATTGCTACATCTACTCTAGGCCACCTGCCCCGCGTGGCCAGTATCAAAATGCCCGTGGTGCCGAGCGGCACCACGGGCATGTCGGTCGGGCTCGACCCCTACGGCGTGTTGATCTTCGGCGGGGAGATCTTGCGCGAGTTCAGCACCTCGTCGACCAGGCCGTAGGCCACGGCGTCGGCGGCGGTGAGGATCTTGTCGCGCTCGATGTCGAGGCTGACCTGCGACGACTCGCGGCCCGAGTGCAGGGCCAGCGTGTCCTCGAGCCAGGTGCGCATGCGCATGACCTCGTTGGCCTGGATCTCGAGGTCCGAGGCCTGACCACCCTGACCGCCGGAGAGCGCGGGCTGGTGGATCAGGACACGGGCGTTCGGCAGCGCCAGGCGCTTGCCCGGCGCACCCGCGGCGAGCAGGACCGCCGCCGCGCTGGCGGCCTGGCCGAGGCACACGGTCTGCACTTCGGGGCGGATGAACTGCATGGTGTCGTAGATGGCCGTCATGGCCGTGAAGGATCCACCCGGCGAGTTGATGTAGAGCGTGATGTCGCGCTCCGGATCGGTCGACTCGAGGACGAGCAGCTGAGCCATGACGTCATCTGCGGAGGCGTCGTCCACCTGGGTGCCGAGGAAGATGATGCGGTCCTCGAACAGCTTGGTGTACGGGTCCTGGCGCTTGAAGCCGTAGGGCGTGCGCTCCTCGAACTGGGGAAGGATGTAGCGGCTGGTGGGAAGGTTGTTCGCCGTGGAACCCGCGGCTGCGTGGAACTCGTGATTCATGGTGTCTCCTGTGGGACGACTGGTCGATAGAGAAGCTGCGCGCGGACTAGGACGCCTGGTCGGTGCCGCCGCCGCCGGAGACGGAGCCGGAGTGCGCGGAGATGTGGTCGAAGAAGCCGTAGTCGAGGGCCTCCTGCGCCGTGAACCACTTGTCGCGGTCGTTGTCCTTCAGGATGGTCTCGACCGTCTGTCCGGTCTGCTCGGCGGTCAGCTCGGCCATGACGCGCTTCATGTGCAGGATCAGCTCGGCCTGGATGCGGATATCGGTCGCGGTACCGCCGATACCACCCGAGGGCTGGTGCATCAGGATGCGCGCGTGGGGCGTGGCGTAGCGCTTGCCCTTGGTGCCCGAGGAGAGCAGGAACTGACCCATGGACGCCGCGAGGCCGGTCGCGACCGTGACGACGTCGTTCGGGATGAACTGCATGGTGTCGTAGATCGCCATGCCCGCCGTGACGGAGCCGCCGGGCGAGTTGATGTAGAGGTAGATGTCGCGCTCCGGGTCCTCCGCGGACAGCAGGAGCAGCTGCGAGCAGATCGCGTTCGCGTTGTCGTCACGGACCTCGGAACCGAGCCAGATGATGCGCTCCTTGAGGAGCCGCGTGTAGATGTACTCGTCACGGCCGCCCATCTCGGGGCCTGCCATGCTCGGGGTGCTTGGTTCGGTTGCCATTGGAGTTGACCTCTCACTCTGGCGGAACGCCCTTCGATCGGCCGTCCCGTCCGTTTGTCTCTCTCTGGACACTAACCCGGTCGCCACCCGAATTGCTCCCGCTGTCGGAACTGTTCGCTGACGGCGCACGGTCCGCGGGAGGCCGTCATGCACCGCAGTGCACGCCGTCAGAGAGTGCCGGGAAGGAGCGCCGACACTGCCCGACAGCCTGCCCTCCGCTTTCGCGCCCGGGGCGGCCGGGACCTCGTTCTCCCCCACCGGAAACGACAGCGGTGCCGCTGCCCTCGGGCTGCGGCACCGCTGTCGGTCCTGCTGGTCGTACTGCTCCCTGCGGTCGGCGGACCTACTCGGCGCCGGCCTTCTTCTTCGCTGCCTTCTTCTTCGGCTTGGCCTCGGCCTCCTGCTCGACCGGGGCGTCCGCGACGGTCTCGGCCTCGACCGGGGCGTCCGCGACGGGCTCGGTGGGCTCGGCCTCGTCGGCGTCACTCACGACCGACTCGCCTGACTGCTCCGCCTGCGTGGTGCTCGCCTCGATGTCCTCTGCGGCCTCCTGCTCGGAGGTACCGGCGTCCAGGGCCTCGCCCTCCTCGCCCGCGGGGCGGACGAACTCGGAGAGGTCGATGACAGTGCCGTTCGTGTCGGTCACCGTCGCGTACTCGAGGACCTTCGCGAGGGCCTTGCGTCGGCGGACCTCGCCGACGATCATCGGCACCTGGCCGCTCTGGTCAAGCATCTGCGCGAACTGGTTCGGCTCCATGCCGTACTGGCCGGCCGTCGAGACGATGTAGTCGATCAGCTCGCTCTGGCTGACGCCGACCTCCTCCTTCTCGGCGACGGCGTCGAGGATGACCTCGTTCTGGAACGCGCGCTCCGTGTTGGCGCGCACCTCCGCGCGGTGCTCCTCGGTGTCGTGGTCCGCACCGGCCGTGTGGGCGTTCTCGCCGTTGAAGTGCTGCTCGAGCTGCTCCTCGACGACACTGCCCGGCACGGGCACGGCGACGAGCTCGACGAGGAGGTCCAGGACCTTGTCGCGGGCCTCGACGCCCTGGTCCATGAGCTTCGACTCGCCGGCCTGCTTGGCGAGGTCGGCGCGGAGCTCCTCCGCGGTGTCGAACTCGGAGGCGAGCTGGGCGAAGTCGTCGTCCACCTCGGGGAGCTCGCGGTCCTTGACGGCCTTCACGACCACCGTGACCTGCGCGGCGGCACCGGCGTGCTCACCGCCGGCGAGCGTGGTCTCGAAGGTGGCGTCCTCGTCGACCGAGAGGCCCGTGACGGCCTCGTCCATGCCCTCGAGCATGGTGCCGGAGCCGATCTGGTAGGAGAGGTCCTGTGCGGAGTCGACCTCCTCACCGTCCACGGTCGCCTTCAGGTCGATCGTGAGGAAGTCGCCGTCCTTGGCGGGGCGGTCGACGGCGGTGAGGGTGCCGAAGCGGCCGCGGAGTTCGTCCATGGCCTTCTGGACGTCCTCGTCCGATGCCTCGACGGGCTCCACGGTGACCTCGAGGCCCTTGTACTCGGGCAGCTCGATCTCGGGCCGGATGTCCAGCTCGACGGAGAAGGTCAGGCGACCGTCCTTGCCGGCGGGGTCAGGGACCTCGGTGATCTCGACCTCGGGCCGGCTGAGCGGGCGGATCCCCGTCTCCTGCACGGCGCTCTGGTAGAAGCCGTTGAGCCCGTCGTTGATCGCCGTCTCGATGACGTAGCCGCGTCCCACGCGCTGGTCGATGAGCTGCTGGGGCACCTTCCCCTTGCGGAAGCCCGGCACCTGGACCTGGGTGGCGATGGTCTTGTAGGCCTCGTCGATGCTGGGCTTCAGTTCCTCGAAGGGGACCTCGACGTTCAGCTTCACCCGGGTGGGGGTAAGGGTTTCAACAGCGCTCTTCACAGCGTAGGACTCCTGGATGATTGGGATCGGTTCTGCAGCAGTGGCACTTTCCCCGACACATGACAGAGTCGGGGTGACAGGAGTTGAACCTGCGACTTCCTGCTCCCAAAGCAGGCGCTCTACCAAGCTGAGCTACACCCCGAAGTGCGAACGCCAGTCTACGCACCTTTGCTGCGGGCACGCACATTTGGGAAAAGCTCGGCTGCTGTGATGTAGTTGGAGACGTTCCGGTGGTGCCATCAGCGCGCCACCACGGGGCTGTAGCTTAGTGGTAAAGCCTCTGTCTTCCAAACAGATGATGCGAGTTCGATTCTCGTCAGCCCCTCGAATACCCCGAACCACCCGGCGCATGCCGGGTGGTTCGTTCGTTCGAGGCGTCGACGCCGGGCGAGCGACGAGCGGGTCAGTCCGCCTGGCACTGCGGGCACCAGAACACGTTGCGGGCGGCCATCACCGCGGTCACCACGCTCGTCCCGCACCGACGGCACGGCAGGCCCGTGCGCTTGTACACGTAATTGGGTGCAGCCCTCTTCGGCCGGCCGTTGCGCGCCTCGGCCGTCGTCGTGATGATCTTGCCCTCCCTGACGCCGTCCCTCATCAGGCGCACGGTGTCCGCCCAGATCCCCTCGGCCTCGTCCTCGCGGAGCTGCTTCCCGGGCCGCCACGGATTGATGCCCTGGAGGAACAGCACCTCGGCGCGGTAGATGTTGCCGATCCCCGCGATCACGGCCTGGTTCATCAGCTGCACCCCGACGGGCGTGATGCTGGAGGTCACCTTCCTCACGAACGCCGAACCGTCCGGGCGGGGCTGGAGCGGATCCGGTCCGAGCTTGGCCCGCGCCGTCGTCTCCTCCGCCGCGGTGATGACCTCGCACGCCGTCGGACCCCTCAGGTCCGCCCAGGCATGATCGGACACGAAGCGCACCCGCACCGCGCCCACCGGATCTGGCGGTCCGACATACTGGACCGTCCCGTCGTCGTGCCGTACCTCGTCGGGCACCGGCGCCCGCCGCGGACTCCTCATGGTGGACGCCGCGCGGAAGTCGGCGTCGCCGCCGAAGGTCCACTTCCCGTACAACCCGAGGTGCACCCGCAGCACGCGGTCGTTGTCGAAGCGGAGGAACATCTGCTTCCCGTGCGCGAGGGTGCTGACGAGCGTCGCGCCGTCGAGCTGATCGGCTCCCGCCGCGAAGCGGCCCTGCGGACTCGACACCGCCAGGCGCTCACCCGTGAAGACCGCGGCGAACTGGCGGGCGAGGCGGTGGACCGAGTGGCCCTCAGGCAAGGGTGCCGGCCTCCTCGAAGCGGGCGATCTGCGCGATCCGGCGGCTGTGGCGCTCCGCCCCGCTGAAGGGCTCGGCGAGGAACGCCTCGATGATCGCCGTCGCTTCCTCCACGGAATGCTGACGGCCGCCCACCGCGACGACGTTCGCGTCGTTGTGCTGCCGGGCGAGCCGGGCGGTGTCGAGGTTCCAGGCGAGCGCGGCGCGGACGCCACGCACCTTGTTGGCGGCGATCTGCTCTCCATTGCCGGACCCGCCGAGCACGATCCCGAGGGCCTCGACGCCGGCGGCCTGGTCCGCGACGACGGCCGTCGCCGCGTCGATGCAGAAGGAGGGGTAGTCGTCCTCGGGATCGTAGGACGAGGGGCCGTGGTCGACGACGTCGTGCCCGGCCTGCGTGAGGTGCGCGAGGAGGTGGGCGCTCAGCTCCATGCCGGCATGGTCGGTGGCGAGGTGGACGCGCATGGCTTCGTACTCCTGGTCCGGAAGGTTCCCGTCCGCCGGGCACGGCGGACGGTTCCAGCGTAGTCGGACGGGCATGCGTCCACGGGCGGTGGACGCGGACCGGCGGTGAGAGAATACGAAGCGCCGCGACCCCGCAGCACAGGCGCCGTACCCGAACCCTCCTGGAGGCCTCCCTTGCCCGGTCTGAACCTGACGCGCGACGAAGCACGCACGCGCGCCGACCTGCTCACCGTCCATGCGTACGACGTCACGCTCGACCTCATGCGCGGTGACCGCGTGTTCCGGTCCATCACCGTGGTGACCTTCGACGCCGAGCCGGGCACGTCCACCTTCATCGACGCCGTCACCGACACCGTCCACCGCGTGGAGCTGAACGGCGTGAGGCTCGATCCCGCCGAGGTCGCCGACGGCGTCCGGATCCAGCTGCCCACGCTCGCGGCGAGCAACACCCTCGTGGTCGAGGCCGACATGCCCTACATGAACACCGGCGAGGGCCTGCACCGCTTCACCGACCCCGTGGACGGCGAGGTGTACCTCTACACCCAGTTCGAGGTGCCGGACTCCCGCCGCGTGTTCGCGGTGTTCGAGCAGCCGGACCCCAAGGCGACCTTCCGCTTCAGCGTGACCGCGCCGTCGCACTGGGACGTCATCTCCAACAGCGCCACACCGGAGCCCGTCCAGGCGTCCTCGGACGCCGACGGCGGAGCGGCCTCGACCTGGTACTTCGAGCCGACCCCCGTGATGTCCTCCTACGTGACCGCGCTCATCGCCGGCCCCTACCAGTCGATCCGCAGCGAGCTCACGAGCTCCGACGGGCGCACCATCCCGCTGGGGGTGTTCGCCCGGAAGTCGCTGATGCAGTACATGGACGCGGAGAACATCTTCGCGTTGACGCGGCAGGGTTTCGCGTTCTACGAGGAGCAGTTCGGCGCCCCGTACCCGTTCGAGAAGTACGATCAGCTGTTCGTCCCCGAGTTCAACGCCGGTGCCATGGAGAACGCCGGCGCGGTCACCTTCCTCGAGACCTACGTGTTCCGTTCGCGCGTTCCCGACGCGACGATCGAGCGCCGTGCCATCACGATCCTCCACGAGCTGGCGCACATGTGGTTCGGCGACCTCGTGACCATGCGCTGGTGGAACGATCTCTGGCTCAACGAGTCCTTCGCCGAGTTCATGTCCACCCTCGCGGCCGCCGAGGCCACCGAGTTCGAGCAGGCCTGGACCACCTTCGCCATCCTCGAGAAGGGCTGGGCGTACCGGCAGGACCAGCTGCCCTCCACCCACCCGATCGTGGCGCAGATCGACGACCTCGAGGACGTCCAGGTCAACTTCGACGGCATCACCTATGCGAAGGGCGCCTCCGTGCTCAAGCAGCTGGTGGCCTGGGTGGGTCAGGAGGAGTTCATGCAGGGGGTGCGGCAGTACTTCGCGAAGCACGCCTGGAAGAACACCGAGCTCGTGGATCTCCTCTCCGAGCTGGAGGCCTCCAGCGGACGCGATCTCAAGGAATGGTCCGCCCTCTGGCTCGAGACCGCGGGCGTCAACACGCTCCGTCCCGAGTTCACGACCGACGACGACGGCTCCATCACCTCCTTCGCGATCCTCCAGTCGGCCATCGAGGAGTACCCGACCATCCGGCCGCACCGGCTCGCGGTGGGGTTCTACGACCACGACGACGACGGCAAGCTCGCCCGCGTGCACCGCCTCGAACTGGACGTCGACGGCGAGCGGACGGACGTCCCGGGCCTGGTGGGCCTGGCGCAGCCCGCACTCGTGCTGCTGAACGACGACGACCTCGCCTACGCGAAGATCCGCCTCGACCCGGCGTCGCTCAGGACGTCCGTGCGGCACGTGAAGGACTTCCGGGACTCGCTCCCCCGCACGCTCGTGCTCGCCTCGGCGTGGGATGCAGCGCGCGACGGCGAGACTCCCGCCCGCGACTACGTGGAGCTGGTGCTGCAGAACATCGGTTCCGAGTCGGACTCCTCGGTGGTCCTCGTGCTGCTCCGGCAGCTCGCCTCCACGCTCGCCTTCTACGTCAGGCCGGAGGACCGGGAGGCGATGACCGACGCCGCCGCGGACAGCCTGCTGGACCTCGCACTGGCCGCGGAGCCGGGCTCGGACGCGCAGCTCCAGTTCGTGCGCGCGTTCGCCTCCCACGCCCGGACCGCGCCGCACCTCGACGCCGTGGCGGGCCTGCTGGACGGCGAGCGGGTGCCCGACGGGCTGGCGGTGGATCAGGATCTCCGCTGGGAGATGCTCACGAGCCTCGTGGCCGGAGGGCGCGCCGGGGAGTCGGAGATCGTGGCCGAACTCGGTCGCGACGCGACGGCGACGGGGGAACTCGCCGCTGCCGCCGCCCGAGCGGCGCTCCCGACGGCGACGGCGAAGGCCGATGCGTGGTCGGCGCTCGTGGAGTCCGACGACCTGCCCAACGCCACCCAGCGGGCCATGATCGGAGGCTTCACGAGGGTGAACGACCGCTCCCTCCTGGAGCCCTTCGTCGACCGGTACTTCGCGTCCATCCGGGGCGTGTGGGAGAGCCGGACGCACGAGATCGCGCAGCAGATCATCGTAGGGCTCTACCCCTCCCTCCTGACCACGCAGGACACCCTCGACAGGACCGACGCCTTCCTGGCCGATCTCGGCGACACCTCGCCGTCCCTCCGGCGTCTGCTCCTCGAGAGCCGCGACGGCGTGGTGCGGGCGCTGGCCGCGCAGGCGGTGGACCGCTAGCCGATGGTGAACCTGCAGCAGCACAGCTACTCGGCAACGGTCGTGTGGACGGGCAATCTCGGCGTGGGGACGGCGGCGTACAAGTCCTACAGCCGCGATCACCGCGTGGACGTCGAGGGGCCGGGGATGCTCCTCGGCACCGCCGATCCCACGTTCCACGGCTCGAAGGACCGGTGGAACCCCGAGCAGCTGCTGCTGGTCGCCGTCGCGCAGTGCCACATGCTGTCCTACCTGCACGTGGCCGTGAAGGCGGGTGTCGTGGTGACGGCGTACCGCGACACCGCCGAGGGCACGCTGCGGCTCAACCGCGACGGCAGTGGGGAGTTCACGGGCATCCTGCTGCGGCCGGAGGTCGAGATCGAGGACCCATCGCAGACGGAGCTGGCGGACTCCCTGCACCGGCAGGCGAACGCGCTGTGCTTCATCGCCCGTTCGCTCGCCTTCCCGGTGACGCACGAGCCGTCGTCGTCCGGACCCGCGGCGGTGTGACGGGCGCGCGACCGGCACGAGGCGCCGGGGCGTGATGCTAGACGCGTGACACCGAACGGGCGACCGGAGCGCCGGGGGCGTGACCGGCGTGTACTCCCGAGCGATCGAGGGCCTGGACGGCCGCCCGTGCGGGTCGTCGAGGTGTCGCCTGTAACCTGTTAGGCGAGCTCCGCGCCCACCGTGGAGCCCGCCCCTGCACCAGGACGAAAGTGATATCCGTGACGTTCCTCCCCTCGCTCGGCTACGGCGGTCAGGTGATCGGCGCCCTGGTCATCCTGATCGGAGCGCTGCTCCTGTGGCTCCTGGTCCGCTTCCTGATCACGCGCTCGGTGAAGCGCGTCCAGGACGGCTACACCGTGTTCAATAAGCCGCACTTCAAGTGGGCCCAGCCCGTCCTGCGACCCTTCGACAGCGCCCGGCGCGTGCAGCGCGCCGAGACGATCGGCGGGCTGCTGACCAGCGTGGCGGGCGGGACGATCGCGATCGTCGCCCTCCTCATGGCGATCAGTGCGCTCGGCTTCAACATCGGTCCGATCCTCGCGAGCGTCGGGATCGTCGGCATCGCCATCGGTTTCGGCGCCCGCGAGGTGATCCGCGATGCGTTCCTCGGCTTCTTCATCACCATCGAGGACCAGTACGGCATCGGTGACACGATCGAGGTCGGGGACACCGTCGGGGTGGTCCAGTCGCTGGGGCTCCGGATCACGCGCATGGTCGACGAGCACGGCACCATCTGGTACGTCCGGAACGGCGACATCACGAAGGTGGGCAACCGCTCGCAGGGCGAGTACTCCGCGCCACAACCGGAGCCGACGCCGGTGGTGCTCGTGCAGACCGCATCGTCGACCCTCGCCGGCGCCGTCGATGCAGCCGGTGCTGCCGGTGCCACCGCCACCTCGACCCCGAAGAACTAGTCATGACGCACCCACCCGAGGACTCCTCCGTCCCTCCGCGGAGCACCACGCAGGGCTCCGACTCTCCGCCCGACCCGCCGATACGACTACCTCTCGGCACCCCCACGGACCCCGTCGGTGGGCGCGAAGCGCTTCCGGTGGAGCGTCTCGTGGCCGCAGGCCAGCAGTTCAGCCAGCCGCAGTACACCGACAACTTCTACGAGTCCATCGGCGGGCACCCTACGTTCGTGCGACTGGTCGACGCCTTCTACGAGGGCGTCGCCGAGGACGAGGTGCTCCGCCCCATGTACCCGGAGCGGGATCTCGGGCCCGCCAAGGAACGCCTGCTGCTGTTCCTCGAGCAGTACTGGGGCGGCCCGAAGACCTACGGCGAGCAGCGCGGACACCCGCGGCTGCGCATGCGGCACATGCCGTTCCGCGTGGGGCCCGGGGCCCGCGACCGCTGGCTGCAGCACATGCGCGCCGCCGTCGACACCCTGGACCTCGCACCCCTGTATGAAGCCACGCTCTGGGACTACCTCGAACGGGCAGCCCACTCGATGGTGAACGCGGCCGATTGACTCGTCCCGTAGCCGGGCTGTCCACACCCCTGGAGGACGGCGCGCGCGACTGAACGACCGCCCCGACGGGGCGCTCCACCCTTCTACAGGACCGCGGCGGCGCGGACGAGCACGTGGCCGCGCGACGTACTCACGCGGTACCAGCGATTGGCCGCGTGGACGGTCGCCGGCCCGCCCGCTTCGAGGAACCCGAGGCTGAAGGCACCGAAGGCCGCTCCGGCAGGGACGGCGCCGGGCACGTCCGGCAGGGGTCTGCCCCAGACGGCCGTCCGTGCGCTGCTGACCACGGGCGCACCGGGGCGCTCCGGAAGACTGCGCGCCACAGCTCCGATTCCCTCACGAGCGGCGTCGTCCAGCTGGTCGCACGGTACGGAGCCGAGCAGCATCCAGCCCGAACGCGGTGGGAGCACACCCGCCCACGGCTCGTTCACGGTGGTCGTGGGGAGCTGGAAGTCGACGTCGTCGCCGGTCATCCGCGCCAGGCGATCGAGGATCGAGCCGAGGGACACGGTCACATCCGCGTAGGCGTCCTGCGCGAGTGCCATGGTGCGCAGACCCAGCACCGTGGGTACCGCCTCCCCCAGGACCGTCGGGCGGAGGGTGCTCACGTACGCCGCGAGGACGCGACCGGAGGCGACCAGTCGCATGCCGCCGTCGTCGTTGGCACGCGCGCGGGCGGTGAGGGTACGGAGATCGGCAGCGGTCTGCGGGTCCGCGAAGCGCAGGACGGAGGACGTCACGGGCGTGCCGTGCGCGCGCGCCGGAAGGGTACGGACGGTCCGCTCCATCGGGCGAGCGCGTCGCGCTGCTCCGCGGACAGCCGCACGGGCCGGCCGGTGCTCCTGCTGACCAGCACCATCGTGGTGGCGGCGATCGCGCTCGTCACGCTGCCCTCCTGCTCCACGCGATCGCGCACCGCGTACCCGAGGTCGAAGCTCGAGCCGCCCAGGGCCGTGGTCCAGAGGTCCACTGCTGCCGGGCGCACGCTGAAGGTCAGGGGTGAGAGGTACTCGATCTCCTGCCGACCCACGAGCGTGTAGTGGTCGGGATCGATCAAGTCCAGGAGCGACCCTCCGGCCTGCGCTTCGCTCATCATCCTGACCCTGGCGTCCTCGAGGAACTGGAAGTACCGGACGTTGTTGACGTGCCCGTAGGAATCCTCGTCGCCGAACCGCAGATGGAGAGGCATGGTGTACAGCTCAGGCATCCGACCATCCTGTCAGACGATGGACCGCCGGAGCCATTCGGCGCCGACCCGTTCCCACGCCCGATGGGCGACGTTGGTCCTCGGCGCAGTACGCCGACCGACGCGAGCGCGGACGTTCCGCTCCCTGTCGCGACGTCCGGTCGTGTGTCAGCCTTCCGGGCAGGGCACGGAACTCGGTCGGTCGGTGGTGTACTGCCGCGCTCGAGCGGACCTGCAGCCGTGTTGAGGCTGCCGGGGCAGTCCGTCTACTGTCAGGAGGGACCGGCCGCTCGGCGAGTCGGGACCCCGCCACCACGCTCCCCGAGGAGACACCACCGCCATGGCAGACGACGCGTCGGCACACGGACGACCCGCGGAGCACCCGCTCGAGCCGACAGCCGCGCTCCTCGCGCTGCTCGACCTCAGCAGCGCCGAGGGCGCGCAGACCGACGAGGAGATCTTCGTCGGGTCATCGGCGCGACAGCCCAGCCGCAGGGTCTTCGGCGGGCAGGTCCTGGCACAGTCCCTCGTCGCCGCGATGCGAACCGTCGAGCACGGGCGCGACGTCCACTCGATGCATGCCTACTTCCTCCGCGCCGGCGACGCCGATGCCCCCATCACCTTCGGTGTCCAGCGCCTGCGCGACGGCCGATCCTTCTCGGCCCGCCGGACACACGCCTACCAGAACGGTGTTCCCATCCTGTCGATGATCGCGTCCTTCCAGGAGCCCGACGACGGTATCTCGCACCAGGACCCCATGCCGGCCGGCATGCCCGACCCCGAGAGTCTGCCCAGCACGGCTGATCTGCTCGGCAGCGTGGATCACCCTGTCGCCCGGGCCTGGGCCTATGAGCGCCCCTTCGACATCCGGCACGTCGACGCTCCGCTCTACCTCTCCAACGACGGCGAGCGGGAACCGCGCAATGCCGTGTGGATGCGCTGTCATGGGCAGCTCCCCGACGATCCGAACCTGCACCGGGCCGCTCTCGCCTATGCGAGCGACTACACGTTGCTCGAGTCGATCCTCCGCCCCCACGGGCTGAGCTGGACCCACAAGGGCATGAGCGTCGCGAGCCTCGACCATGCGATGTGGTGGCATCGCCCGGTCAGGGTGGACGAGTGGCTGCTCTACGTCCAGAGCTCGGCCAGTGCGTCCGGGGCGCGGGGGCTCGCGTCCGGGCGCATCTACACGCGGGACGGAGAGCTGGTGGCCAGCGTGGCGCAGGAGGGCATGATCAGGATCCCGTTACCCGGCTCATCACGGTAGGACGACGATCCCGGGGTTCTGGTCGGACCGAGCTCGATGAGCTCCGTGTGCGCCCGATCTGCGCACGCCGGAGGCGGACTCGGCCGAGAAGGATCGGGGCGGCACGAGGAAGGGACCCGGCCTCGGCCGGGTCCCTTCCTCATAGCAGGCACTTCGTGAGCTACCCGTCGTGCACGGACTCCGCCGCGTATCAGTCGCGGGTGAGCCTGCGGTGGGTCACGCGGTGCGGCTTCGCGGCGTCGGCCCCGAGACGCTCCACCTTGTTCTGCTCGTACGCGTCGAAGTTTCCCTCGAACCAGTACCAGTTGTCGGGGTCTTCCTCCGTGCCCTCGTAGGACAGGATGTGCGTCGCGATGCGGTCGAGGAACCACCGGTCGTGCGAGACCACCACGGCACACCCGGGGAACTCGAGCAGCGCGTTCTCGAGGCTCGAGAGCGTCTCGACGTCGAGGTCGTTGGTGGGCTCGTCGAGGAGCAGCAGGTTCCCGCCCTGCTTGAGCGTCATGGCGAGGTTCAGCCGGTTCCGCTCACCGCCGGAGAGCACTCCGGCCTTCTTCTGCTGGTCCGGCCCCTTGAAGCCGAACGCCGAGACGTAGGCACGGGAGGGCATCTCGATCTGTCCCACCTTCATGTGGTCGAGACCGTCGGACACGACCTCCCAGAGGCTCTTGTTGGGATCGATACCGCCGCGCGACTGGTCGACGTAGGAGATCTTGACCGAATCACCGATCCGCAGCTCTCCCCCGTCCAGCGGCTCGAGGCCGACGATCGTCTTGAACAGCGTCGTCTTACCGACGCCGTTCGGGCCGATGACACCGACGATGCCGTTGCGCGGAAGCGAGAACGACAGCCCGTCGATCAGGATCCTCTCGTCATAGCCCTTCTTGAGGTTGCGGGCCTCGATGACCTGGCTACCGAGCCTCGGGCCGGGCGGGATCTGGATCTCCTCGAAGTCGAGCTTGCGCGTGCGGTCCGCCTCAGCGGCCATCTCCTCGTAGCGGCCCAGGCGCGCCTTGGACTTCGTCTGGCGACCCTTGGCGTTGGACCGCACCCATTCGAGCTCCTCCGTGAGGCGCTTCGAGAGCTTCTGGTCCTTCTTGCCCTGCACCTCGAGCCGTGCGCGCTTCTTCTCGAGATAGGTCGAGTAGTTGCCCTCGTAGGGGTAGAGGTGACCCCGGTCCACCTCAGCGATCCACTCGGCCACGTGGTCGAGGAAGTACCGGTCGTGGGTGACCGCGAGCACTGCGCCGGCGTAGGACTTGAGGTGCTGCTCGAGCCACAGCACGCTCTCGGCGTCGAGGTGGTTGGTGGGCTCGTCGAGGAGCAGCAGGTCCGGCTTCTGGAGCAGGAGCTTGCAGAGAGCTACGCGGCGGCGCTCACCACCGGACAGGACGGTCACATCGGCGTCCGGCGGCGGGCACCGGAGTGCGTCCATGGCCTGCTCGAGCTGGGAATCGAGATCCCAGGCATCGGCGGCGTCGATGGCCTCCTGAAGCTTGCCCATCTCGTCGAGGAGGGTGTCGTAGTCCGCGTCGGGATTCGCCATCTCCTCGGAGATCTCGTTGAATCGCTGGATCTTGCCGTAGATCTCGCCGACGCCCTCCTGGACGTTGCCGAGGACCGTCTTCTCCTCGTTGAGGGGAGGCTCCTGGAGGAGGATCCCGACGGTGTAACCGGCGCTGAGCCGGGCCTCGCCGTTGGAGGGCGTGTCCATCCCCGCCATGATCTTCAGGATGGTGGATTTACCGGATCCGTTGGGTCCGACGACGCCGATCTTCGCCCCGGGAAAGAAGGACATGCTGACGTCATCGAGGATGACTTTGTCGCCGACGGCCTTGCGGGCCTTGGACATTGTGTAGATGAATTCCGCCATGCTGCAAGGCTAGTGCGTGACAACCCGGTTCTCCCATTCGCGGGACCACGGCCGGGACCGGGAAGGAGCGCCGGCACCGGTGATCACCGCTGGTCACCGCTGGTCACCGCTGATTACCGCTGGTCACCGACGAAGCACATCCCGGAGCCGAGGACGGGAAGCACCGTCACCGACACCACCCCCTCACGGATCTCCCCGATGATGCACTCGCCGGCAGACCGGCCGGCACCCTGAATCGCATCCACGTCGAGACCCGTGGGGGTGCTGTCGATCGACACCTCGACGGCTTCCGGCACCACGCCCACATCGGTGAACCCCTGCTCGATCGCCGAACGCACCTGATCACTCGTGACCGAATCCTGGTCGACGGCCAACGAGCGCAACGCGGCGTCGACCGAAGTCCGGATCGACGACGAGTCCGGTGCCGCGGGGCCTCCTGCCGGCGTCGTCGCGGGCGGCGTCCCCTCCCCCGGTTGTCCTGCCGCGGGCGTCGCGGCCCCGGTCGCAGTCGGACCGTCGTCGCCCTCGGCGGTGGCCGGGGCGCCCGTTCCGCCGCTCGAGGCAACCGTCGCGCCGGGTTCGGACGTGGTACCGGATCCGGTGGTGCAGGAGCAGAGGAGGAGAAGAGCAGCTGCGACGGGAAGCAGGGTGAAGGGACGACGGCCTGCGCGCGGGGCAGACCAGCTCCCGCTGGCAGTGATCACGGCATCATCCTGCCACGCCCGCACTCGGCAATCGGCGTACACCCTCCCGCGAGCGCCGCCGGGCTCCGGCGCGACAGCTCCTCGACGGAACACCCAGCGCGGGCTCAGAACGGTACGGGCTCCGGCTCCTGCTTCTTGCTGCGCCGGGCGCTACCGGTGTGGGCCTCGTCCTCGGAGGAGATGCCCTCGGCGTCTTCCACGACCGACGGCGGCGTCTCGAACAGCTCGCCCGTCGCGGCATCGACGCCGTCAACGCCCTCGGGCAGTTCCTCGTGCACCTCGGTGGCATCGAGGTCGTCGTGGGTCGCGGCATTCTGCGTCTCTGCGCGGTCCGGCGTCGTCCTGCGGAAGTTGGCCGTGCCCCACATGAGGTCGTGACCGGCGGACTCGGCGTCGATCTCGACGGCGGTGCCGGTTCGCCCGTCAGCGTTGATCCAGGGACGCACCTTCAGGCGCCCGGTGATGATGACGCGGTCGCCCTTCTTGATGCTCGCTCCCGCGTTCGTGGCGAGTTGCCGGAACATCGACACCGAGTACCAGTTGGTGTGTCCGTCCACCCAGGCGTTCGTCTCCCTGTCGAATCGACGCTCGGTGGAGCACATGCGGAAGCCTGCGATCGGCAGCCCGCTCTGGGCCAGGGTGAGTCGGACGTCCGTGGCGACGTAGCCCCGCACGGTGATGATGTCGGTCATGATCTGTCCTTCCGTAGTCACTGTCACCGACGTCGTCCGCCGGCTGCAACCAGTCTCGGCGGGCTGCCCGGACGCTGACGGACGCGGTATGACTATGTGGATAACAGGGGTCGTCGAGGACTCCTGGGCCGGCAGGGCGTGCATGCACGTCATCGACTGCGGTAGGGACTCGACGGGTTCGGGACGCGAAAGGGCCGGGCGATCGACGCCCGGCCCTTTGCACGTGCCCCCGGCAGGATTCGAACCTGCGACCAGAGGATTAGAAGGCCCCTGCTCTATCCCCTGAGCTACGGAGGCGGACTCCGTCGAGTTTACTATGGGCCGCCGTGCAGGGTGCCGGCCGCTGCCTCATTCGACGTCCGCGAAGACCACTCGCACTTCGAGGCGGTGCTGGCCGTCGGGGTCCTGCGAGTACACGGCCTTCCCGGAGATGCCCTCGAGCCCGCCTGTCCCGGATCCCGGCACCACGTGCCCCGAGCTCGCGGCCTCGGATCCTTCCGCCACACCCCAGTGCTGCACCACCATAGTCCCGGAGCGGTCCCCGATCGAACCCGTGAACTCCTCGGACGCCACGTACCCGGCTCCGACGTCGTTGCCGGCCATCAGGAGCTCTGCGGTACTCCTGCCGCTGATCTCCCCCTCGAAGACCTTCGTGGCACTCACCCGCGAGAGTTCGCTGTGGCTGCCCGATGCGGAGTAGGTCTGCGGTTCCCACGCGGTGATCTCGAACTCACCGGTGTACGTCGTCGTCGTTGTATCGGTCATCGACCCAGTATCGTCGCTCGCCGTCGGCCCCGCACCTGATCCCTCGGCCGCCACAGCGGCTGTTCGGGACTCCGCCGGACCCGCTCACCGGAGCCGGGTGCGGGCTGATCAGTGCAGCTGACCGGGAGCGAGCGGCTGGTAGCGCCGACGGAACAGCAGCTTGGTGTGCGGGTCGAGGAACACCAGGTAGAGGGCGAAACCCAGGGCGACGACGGCCGCCACCTGCCGCGCCATCATCAGGCTGAAGTCGAAGTACGGGAAGATGTCGAGCTGGTCCGTGATGGCGTAGACCATGAAGAAGGCGACGGTGAAGTACAGGGACTTCACCTGCCAGTCGTCGCGGATGCCGGTGACCGCGAAGAGCGGGATCAGCCACACCACGTACCACGACTGGATCATCGGCGACAGCAGCACGATGGCCGCGAAGGCGAAGGCGAGGCGTCGCACCAGCCTGCTGTGATCCCCGCGGAAGATCTGCAGCGCGATGATCGCCAGCGAGGCGACGCGGGCGAGGGTATTGAAGACGTTGGTGATGTCCCAGCCGTTGAGCCCGACGGCGTCGCCGAGGGTCGCGATGACGAGGCCCATGAAGCCGACGGGCGCGTACCAGATCCACACGCTGCCCGGCGTACTGAGGGCGCCCACCCAGCCGAAGCCGAACGTGTTGATCATCCCCATCACCCACAGGAGGCCGAGGGACATCCCGGCCGTGAGGAACCAGTAGAGGAAGCGTCGCGGCCAGGACGCTCCCCTGCCGGCCCACATCAGCCCGACGAACGGCAGGAAGATCAGCGTGATCGGCTTGATCCCCACCGAGAGCGTGATGAGGAGGATGCCGAGGACCGGCCGTTTGACCGCCGCCAGGTACAGACCTGCGAGCGCCAGGCCGATCATCAGGGAATCGTTGTGGATGGCGGCCACGAAATTGATGAGGAAGAGCGGGTTCGCGGCGGTGAGCCAGAGCGCCCGGTTGGCGTTGATCGAATGGAGGTCGGCGAGCTTCGGCACCATGTACACGCAGAGGGCCACACCGACGAGCGCGACGACCCTGAACAGGATGATCGAGGTGTCGGGATTGCCTCCGGTGATCCTGACGATGCCCTCCTCGATCCAGAGGAACACCGGACCGTAGGGCGTGGGGCTCTGCGCCCAGAGATCGTCCGCGCCGATCTGCAGGTAGTTGGAGATCTGCGAGTAGCCGTCCACATAGGGATTGAGCCCGGCGATCATCACCTGGCCCTGAGCGATGTACGCGAAGACGTCCCTGCTGAACAGCGGGAGCGCGGCCGCCAGCGGGATGGTCCACGCGACGATGGCCTTGAGGATGAACGGGCGGGTCTCGTCGGACCACCCGGCGAGGCGCTGGCCGAGACGCAGCCACGCCCGGATCAGCAGCATGCCGCCCACCGCCAGCAGCAGGACGGCCAGCACGGCTCCCGCGGGTTCGAAGCGCAGCCAGATGATCACCGGGTTGCGCCGGAGCTCGGCCGAGGCCAGCGACAACCAGCCGACCCCCAGCGACCCCATCCACATCAGCACCGCGCCGATGAATCCCTGCAGGACGGCGACGTTCGGCCGATCCGGACCCGACGTCGTCTCGACCTCGGTGAGCGGGACCTGGGAGGCCATTCGTGCATCCAATCGTCGGCGAGCTGGGGTCGGCGTGGAGCGCCTGCGTTCTCAGGACCACCGGCGTGCGCCGACGGTCGCCAGGGCGCCTTCGGCTCGGTCTTTCCGCCGGAGAGCGCAGGGACTCCCAGATCTCCCGCAACCCTGAGTGAACTGTTCGAATATTAGCATCGGGACTCCGGCGGACGCCCGGGACGACGCGGGGTCAGCCGGACGTCCGACGGTGCATGGGCGCGGGTCGGCGCGTCGGTGACGGACGGTAGATTGGTCGAATGCCTGTATCGAATGAACACATCGTCTGGATCGACTGTGAGATGACGGGGCTCGATCTCACGAACGACGCGCTGATCGAGGTGGCCGTCCTCGTCACGGACTCCGAACTGAACATCCTCGGTGACGGTGTGGACGTGGTGATCAAGCCCACCCCGGAGGCGCTCGATCAGATGGGTGACTTCGTGCGGCAGATGCACACGACGTCGGGTCTGCTCGAGGAACTGGACGGCGGCATCACGATGGCCGACGCCGAGCAGCAGGTGCTCGACTACATCCGCACCTGGGTGCCCGAACCGCGCAAGGCGCAGCTCGCGGGGAACTCGGTCGGGACCGACCGCAACTTCCTCCTGCGGGACATGCCGCTCGTCGTCGATCACCTGCACTACCGGATCATCGACGTCTCGACGATCAAGGAACTCGCCCGTCGGTGGTACACCCGCGCCTACTTCCAGTCGCCGGCGAAGACGGGCGGGCACAGAGCCCTGGGGGACATCGAGGATTCCATCCGCGAGCTCCGCTACTACCGCGCAGCCGTCTTCGTGCCGGCGCCCGGACCGGATTCGGCCAGCAGCAAGGCCATCGCACGCTCCGTGGCGTCCTGACTACCGGACACCGCTCCCGGGCTGTCGGGAGCATGGCGAAATCTGTGTAAACTTGTGACCGCTGCCTTTCGCAGGCCGCTCCGCCGGGCTCACCGACGGAGTGCGGCGCGAAGACACATGGTGGGTATAGCTCAGTTGGCAGAGCGCCTGGTTGTGGTCCAGGAGGTCGCGGGTTCAACCCCCGTTACTCACCCTCGAGTGGTCAGGTCGACTCCTGGCACGTATGCCGTTCCGGAGATTTCCGGGACGGCATACGCCTTTTCACGGCGGAATCGCTCCGCTTCCGCCGTCAGCCCTCGGCCGCCGGACGACGCGACCGACAGGAACGAAGGACCTCATGGAACGCACGGTGTTCGACGAAGATCACGAGCTCTTCCGCGACATGGCCCGCGAGTTCAACGAGCGGGCGGTCGCCCCTCATTACGCGACGTGGGACCAGCAGCACATCATGGACCGCTCCGTGTGGACCGCGGCCGGCGAACAGGGCCTGCTCGGTCTGGCCGTGCCCGAGGAGTTCGGTGGGGCGGGCATGCCCGACTACCGCTACCGCGCGGTGCTCGACGAGGAATTCGCGAGGAGCAACCATCTCGCCGTCGGTCTCGCGTTCCACCTCCACGACGACCTCGTGCTCCCCCACCTGCTCGCGCACGGGAGCGACGACCTGAAGGAACGCTGGCTCCCCGGCATGGTCTCCGGCGAGATCGTCACCTCCTGCGCATGGACCGAACCGGGAGCGGGCAGTGACCTCCGCGGCATCCGCACCAAGGCCGTGCGCGACGGGGACGACTGGCTGCTGACGGGCCAGAAGGTCTTCATCGGCAACGGCATCAGCGGTGACGCGTCGCTGGTGCTGGCGCGCACGGACGGCAGCTCGGGCCGCGGGTCGAGCGACGCCTTCTCCCTCTTCATGGTGCGGAAGGGTGAGGGCTACACCCCCGGGCGCCAGCTCGACAAGATGGGCCTGCGCGCCTCGGACACGGCCGAGCTGTTCTTCGACAACGTGCGGGTGCCCGGTGCGGACCTCGTCGGTGAGGTGGGGCAGGGCCTGCGGTACAGCCTCGAGCAGATCCCCCAGGGCCGCCTCGGTATCGCCGTCGCCGCCTCCGCGCTCGCTCGGGCCACCTACGAGCAGACGGTCCGGTACGTCACCGACCGCAATGCCTTCGGGGAACGCGTCCTCGATTTCCAGACCACGCGCCACACCCTCGCCGAGATCCTCACGGAGGTCAGGGTGACGGAGGCCTTCGTCGATCAGGCGGTGCTCGCCTTCAACGCCGGCACGCTCTCCCCCACGGACGCCGCCCAGGCGAAGCTGTGGGCGAGCGAGCGGGCGAAGTCCGTCACGGACCGCTGCCTGCAGTTGCATGGCGGGTACGGCTACATCCTCGAGTACCCGGTCGCCCAGGCCTTCCTCGCGGCCCGGCTCCTCACCATCTTCGGCGGCACGAGCGAGATCATGCGCGAGTCCATCGGCCGCTCGATCGCAGGCCGATCCACCACGAGCAGGTAGGTTCCATGACCGTCCACCCCATCACCGTCCTCGGCGAGCCCGTCCTCCACCGGCGCGCAGCCCAGGTCGAGTCGTTCGACGACGACCTCCGCACCCTGATCGCCGACATGTTCGAGACGATGGACGTCGCCAACGGCGTGGGACTCGCAGCACCGCAGATCGGCGTCGGGTTGCGCGTCTTCGTCTGGGCCATGGAGAACGACGACGACGCCCCTCCGAGGGGCGTGGTGGTCAACCCCACGCTCGTCACCTCGAAGATCCCGGGCTCCGACCCCGATCCGGACGAGGAATCGGAGGGCTGCCTGTCGGTGCCCGGCGAGGCATTCGCACTCAAACGGGCTGACTGGGCTCGTGTGTCCGGTGTCGACGGCGATGGTCGGCCCGTCGAGTTCGAGGCCACGGGCTGGTTCGCGCGGTGCATGCAGCACGAGTACGACCACCTCGACGGGAAGTTGTACGTCGACCGCCTCAGCAACCGGTACGGGCGGAAGGCCGCGAAGGCCATCAGGAACAACGGGTGGGGGGCACCGGGCCTCACCTGGATGCCGGGAGTCGATCCGGACCCGTTCGGTCACTGAACCTCCCCGGTCCGGTGTCGTGGCGTACCGCAGGATGCCGCAGGTGTCGTGCAGGTGCCCAGACTCGCCGGGGTGTCAGGACGAGGGGTTGTCCGCCGTCCTGATGCTCGGCGCCGGGGCCTCCACGAGGTCCTCCAGGCGCCTCACACCCCGGAGGGGCCCGAGCACGGCCACCATCGGGGCGAGGCATGCGATGATCACTCCGATCAGGATCGCCTCACGGATCCCCACGGTCTCCGCCAGCACGCCGGCGAGGAGACTCGCCAGAGCCAGCATGCCCCAGCTGACCATCCGTGACGCCGCTCCGAGCCGGCCCATCATGCCCGGGGGGCACACCCGCTGGCGGAAGCTCGCCCCGATCACGATGTTCCACGAGACACCGGCGCCCATCACGAACATCCCGAGCAGTCCCCACAGCATGCCCCAGCCGGGGGTCAGGACCAGCAGCGAGGCATAGCCGGCCACACCCGGCACCATGGACCAGCGCCAGAGTGGCCCCGAGCCGAACCGCTCACCCATGGCGGTGGCGGTCACTCCCCCGACGGCGCCGCCGATCGAGGCAGACGCGAGCAGCGCGCCCAGCCAGATCTCCGATTCCCCGAGAGTCCTCAGGACGAGCAGGACGATCAGCGACGCCGCGATGTTGCCTCCGAGGTTCCAGAGCGCTGCGTTGAACAGGATGGCCCGGAGCGGGGCGGTGCTGAAGGTGTACCGGAGCCCGTCGTTCATCTCCCGCAGGATCCGACGCTCGGTCGGCGGCTGCGTGACTTCGCGGACGTCCAGCCGTTGGAGGGCCACCAGGGAGATGATCGACATCAGGACCTGCAGCACGAGAGTGTTCGAGGCGCCCGCCACTCCGGCCAACCACCCGGCCACCGACCGGCCGGCGGCGTCCGCGGCCGCGCCGGATCCGGTGATGAGCCCGTTGCCCTCCATCAGTTCGTCCGGGCTGACGGCCTGCTGCACCAGTGCGGCATCGGCCAGCTGGAAGAACACGGAGGAGACACCCGCCACGAAGGCAGCGAGGAAGAGCAGGGGCGTGGTGAGGAAGCCGAGCCAGTAGCCGACCGGCAGGAGCGCGAGGATGACGATGCGCACGCACAGGGCTGCGACCATGACGGGCCGTCGCGGGAGCCGATCCACCCAGACACCGATGACGAGTCCGAACAGGAGCCACGGGAGGAACGTCATGCCGGCGAGGGCGGCGACCTCGAAGTTGCTGGCCTGGAGTTCGACGGCGGCGATGACGGGGAGCGCGACCGCGGCGACGGCATTGCCGAACACGCCGACGGTCCCGGAGACGACCAGGGCACGGAAATTCCTGTTGCGCAGCACCAGGTGCTGTCTCCCGGTGCCCCCAGAGTCCATCAGATCACCCTAGCCCAGCGCCTCTACAGGCTTCGGCTCGAGAAGCGCATACGTACCGACGAGTAGGTGAGCCCTTGACGGACGCGCCCGTCCCACCGACAATTTCGCCGACGGTCCCGCCGGGGGTAGTCGTGGGATGGTCGTGGGATGGGCCGACCGATACGCCGGGTTCTGTCATCGTGCCCCGTCACCGGGACACGAGAGGCGGCCATCCATCTACGATCGTCGTTACCGACGACCTCCAGCGGCCTACCCGTGCACTCGGGCGGGCAGCCCTGATGACGCGCACTGTCTGGCCTTGCTCCGGGTGGGGTTTACCGAGCCATGCCGGTCACCCGGCATGCTGGTGGTCTCTTACACCGCCTTTTCACCCTTACTCCCGGACCGTGTGAGCGTGCCGGGAGCGGTTTCTTTTCTGTGGCACTGGCCTGCGGGTTACCCCGAGTGGGCGTTACCCACCACCCTGCCCTGCGGAGCCCGGACGTTCCTCGGCGGAACACTGCGTGAGCAGGTCCGACGCGGCCGCCTGGTCGACCCATCCATCGTCCAGTGTAGGCGGGCAGCGGCAGCTCCTGTGGAGGCCGGGCGGGGAGGGTCCCCTCGGATCGGTAGAGTTTGACGGTGCTGATCCTGCTCCCTCCGTCCGAAGGCAAACAGGCGGCCCTCTCCGGCCCGCCGCTCGACGTCCACGATCTTCACTTCCCGGAACTCGCCGCGGCGAGGCTGACGGTCCTCGAAGCGGTGCGCGCTGCCAGCGCTGGTGCCGACGCGCACACGGTTCTCGGTGTGGGGGCCTCGCTCGCCGAGGACGTGCGGCGCAACCTCGTCCTCGACGTCGCGCCCGCTGCGCCGGCCCACGACGTCTACTCCGGCGTCCTGTACGACGCCCTCGGCTTCCGGGACATGACGGCGGTGCAGAAACGGAAGGCGCGCGAGCAGTGCGTCGTCGTCTCCGGCCTGTGGGGCGCCATCGCACTCGGGGACCGCATCCCGGCGTATCGCCTGTCGATGTCGGTAGACCTGCCCGGTACCGGCCGCCTCGCCGCGTTCTGGCGGTCGCGACTCGCGGACCCGCTCTCCCGGCACGCCGGCGAGGGGCTCGTGGTGGACTGCCGCTCCAGCACCTACGCAGCGGCGTGGGCGCCCGCGCCCGTCCGGACGGCGGCCGTGGACGTCGTGCAGGTGCGCAACGGTAAGCGCACGGTGGTGTCCCACTTCGCCAAGCACACGCGGGGTGAGCTGGCCCGCCACCTCCTCACCCGTCGCGGCGCGGCGCCGGCCACTCCCGAGGCGCTGCTGCGCGCGGCGCAGGAGAGGTGGACGGCGGAGCTCGAGCCGGCGACGGACAGGAAGCCGGCCCGCCTCACCATCGTGCTCGACTGACCTCCTGACGGACGATCAGCCTGCGACGAGCTCGACCTCGAAACCCTCGGCGTTCTCCAGGTAGGCCGCATAGTGCTCGGGTCCGCCGGCGAAGGGGTGGCGGTCGGGGAACAGGAGGGTCCATCCGTGACTGGCCGCCCGCCGGGCGAGGAGGTCCACCTCGGCGCGGGTGCCCGCGTGGAAGGCCAGGTGATTGACCCCGGGACGACGCCGGTCGGGTGCGTCGCGGACGTCGGGGCCGGCCTCCAGCACCACGTAGAACTCGTCCGAACCGTAGCTCGCGCCGTCGGCCCAGGATTCGCGCACCGGGAGGCCGAGTCGCTCGAGCAGCCAACCGAGACTCGACGTCGCAGCGGCCAGGTCCTTCGTCCACACCTCCACGTGGTGCAGCGTCCCGGGCCGCCGCGTCGCCGGATCGCCCACGGTGCCGGAGGTGCCCGGCGCGGTGGCCGTGCCCAGCGAGTCAGGGGCGACCCGCGCGGTGACGGCGACGGACGCGGTACCCGGCAAACCGGCAGCGTTCGGCGCTGCCCGCTTGGGTTTCCATGGAACACCTGCCATACCGGCGTCCATCGCCTCGTTGGACAGCCGGTCGGCGTCCTTGTTGCGCTCGCGCGGGATCCACTCGTAGCTCACGCGCCGCGGGTCGAGGACCTTCCGCGCCTTCGCCGCGAGGACACGCATGTCGGCGTGCTTGATCTGCCATCGCCCGGACATCTGCTCCACCACGAGCTTCGAGTCCATCTTCACATGGACGGAGGCCGTCGGGTCGAGGTCGCGGGCCAGTTCGAGCCCCGCCACGAGGCCGGAGTACTCCGCAACGTTGTTGGAGGCCTTCCCGATGTACTCGGCCTTCTCGACGATGATCGTCCCGGTGTCCGGGTCCCTCACGAGGGCCCCGTACCCGGCGTGGCCGGGGTTCCCCCGCGATCCGCCGTCGGCCTCGACGACGAGTCGCCGACGGTCGCCGCCCGCGTCCCGTGCGCCGCTCTCGGCCGCCTCGAACAGGTGCGGATCGGTCACTGGGGCTGACCCCAGTCCGCCGAGCGGACGAGGATGCAGCCCGAATCGGGGCAGAACACGATGTCGTCCGGCGCGGCAGCGGAGATGTCCGCGAGGTCGCCCGGGCTGAGGTGCATGCCCGAGCCCTCCGACGTGCCGTGGAACAGCCTCGCCGCTCCCACGCCCCGCTTGGCGAGGATCCGCTCGTAGAGGGCGAGAAGTGCGCGGTCGAAGGTGTCGGCGAGTTCCTCGCGCTCCGTCTGGACGCGGGTGCGCTGCGCCTCGATGTCGGCCAGTTCGGCGTCGCGCGCCTCCTCGAGGGCGAGGAGTTCCGCCCGCACGGAGTTGGTCCGCGCCTGCACGGTGGCCTGCGCCTCGCGAGCGGCCTCGACCCGCTCCATGACGTCGAGTTCAACGTCCTCCAGGTCGGAGCGGCGCCTGGTGAGGGACACGATCTCGTGCTGCAGCGCGGTGAGGTCCTTCGACGTCCCCGTCCCGCTGTTCAGCCTCTTCTCGTCGCGCTCGAGACGCGTCACGACGGCCTGCACCTCGTCCTCGGCGCGGGTGAGTTCGCGCTGGAGGTCACCGAGCTCCGTCGTGGCGCGCACGAGCTCGGCGTCCACCACGGCCACCTGGGCGGCGGTGGCCGCGAGCTTCGGCTCGGCCCGCGCGACGGCGGCCTGCCGTGTCAGTTTGTTCAGTGCGGAGTCGAGCGCCTGCAGGTCCAGCAAGCGGCGTTGTTCCTCGGGAGCGGCCTTGGCCACGTGAGCCTCCAGGGGTCGGTCGGGGTGCGCGACGGACGGGCGCGGGCGTCGTCCAAGCCTAGGTCACGGGACCCGGGTGGGCCGTCGTCAGCGCCCGGGTGTCAGGACGAAGTCCCAGGGATCGGTGTTGACGCCGCTCACGCGGATGTCGGCGCGGAAGCCCTGATCCGCGAGGACGTTGGTCAGGGCGTCGGCAGCGGGTGTCAGCCACAGCCATTCGCTGCCGAAGTGCGAGACGTCGATCAGGAACGGAGGCCCGCCCGCTGCGGCCTCCCGTACCTCCGACGCCGGATGATGCCGGAGGTCGGCCGTCACGTAGACGTCGGCCCGGGCGGCCCGTACGCGGTCGAAGAGCGAATCGCCCGCCCCTCCGCAGACGGCGATACGGCGCACGACGGCGTTGCGGTCGCCGGCGACGCGCACTCCACCGGCTACGGCCGGGAGGATCGAGAACACCACTTCGGCGAAGGCGCCGAGGGTGGTCGCCGCGCCGAGCAGGCCCACCCGGCCGATCCCCTCCTCGGGCAGTCCGTCCGCCGCGGGCGCCAGAGGCTCCACGTCCTGCAGGCCGAAGGCGTCCGCGAGCACGTCCGAGACACCACCGACGGCGCTGTCCCCGTTGGTGTGCACCGTGACGAGGGCGCAGCCCGCTTCGATGAGCCGGTGCAGCACGTCGCCCTTGAAGCCGGTGGCGGCGATGCTCGAGACGGGTTTTAGGAGGAGCGGGTGGTGGGAGACGATCATGGTCGCACCCCAGGCGAGTGCCTCGTCCAGCACCGCCGCGGTGGGGTCGACGGCGAAGAGGATGCGCTCCACGGCGTTGTCCGCCCGTCCGGCGACGAGCCCCACGGCGTCCCACCCCTCGGCGAGGCTCTCCGGCCACAACTCCTCGATGGCCAGGAGCACGTCCGCCACGCGCGGCGGGCCTGCCTCGGGGGACCCGCCGTCGTGCTCGTTCTCGTCCATGTGTCCAGTAATACCCGCCGTCGTGGAGCACTCCAAGTCGGGGAGGGTCGGCCACGGAGCCGTCCGCTCCCCCGCGCCGGGAATCTTCGACGCACGCCACGCATTGGAACAGGCATGAAGACATTCGTGCTTGGAGGAGGCTGCTTCTGGTGCCTCGATGCCCTGTACCAGAAGACCCGCGGCGTGACCGAGGTCGTCTCGGGCTACACGGGAGGGCACACGAAGCATCCCGACTACGATTCCGTCTGCTCGGGCATGACGGGTCACGCGGAGGTCGTGGCCGTCAGCTTCGACGAGACGGTCATCCCCGAGGACGTCGTGCTGGACATGTTCTTCGTCTCGCACGACCCCACGACCCTGAATCGTCAGGGCTACGACGTCGGGACCCAGTACCGCAGCGTCATGTACTACCAGGACGCCGAGCAGAAGGCCCTCTTCGAGGACGCCATCGCCCGAAACCAGGAGAACTGGAAGAACCCGATCGTCACCGAGGTCAGCCGGCTGCCCGAATTCCACGTCGCCGAGGACTGGCACCAGAACTACTACGCGAAGCACCCGGAGCAGGGCTACTGCCAGGTGATCATCAATCCCAAGCTCTCGAAGGCGCGGAAATATTACTCGCAGTGGCTCGCCGCCTAGGAGGCTGGCGCCCGCCGCACTAGGCTGACCGCCGATCGGTCGGGGATCGCCCCGTCCGTCCCGGCCACCCCATCCCGACCACCCAGCGAATCAGGCAGGCACCCCATGGCACAGATCTACGACGACGTCACGCAGCTCGTGGGGCGCACACCGCTCGTCCGGCTCAACCGCCTGACCGAGGGTCTCGGCGCGCAGGTCGCCGTGAAGCTCGAGTTCTACAACCCCGCCAACAGCGTGAAGGACCGCATCGGGGTCGCCATCATCGACGCCGCGGAGAAGGCGGGTGCGCTGGCCCCCGGCGGCACGATCGTCGAGGGCACTTCCGGGAACACGGGGATCGCCCTGGCGATGGTCGGAGCCGCCCGCGGCTACAAGGTGGTGCTCACGATGCCCGAGACCATGTCCACCGAGCGGCGGGTCATGCTGCGCGCGTACGGGGCCGAGATCGTCCTGACGCCCGGGTCCGAGGGCATGCGTGGCGCCGTCGACCGCGCGAAGGAGATCGTCGCGACCACGGAGAACGCCATCTGGGCCCAGCAGTTCGCCAACGCCGCGAACCCGGCCATCCACAGGGCCACCACCGCTGAGGAGATCTGGGACGACACCGACGGCGAGGTGGACATCTTCGTGGCCGGCGTCGGCACCGGTGGCACCATCACCGGAGTCGGGCAGGTGCTCAAGGAGCGCAAGCCCGGCGTGCAGATCGTCGTCGTCGAGCCCGCGGACTCCCCCATCCTCAACGGTGGCGCCCCCGGCCCGCACAAGATCCAGGGACTCGGCGCGAACTTCGTCCCCGAGAACCTCGACCGCACCATCTACGACGAGGTCATGGATGCCACCGTGGAGGACTCCGTGCGGGTAGCCCGCGCGCTGGGCACGCAGGAGGGGATCCTCGGCGGTATCTCGTCGGGTGCGATCATCTGGGCCGCGCTGGAGCTCGCGAAGCGTCCGGAGAACGCCGGTAAGCTCATCGTGGCCATCGTCTGCGACTTCGGCGAGCGCTACATCTCCACGGTGCTCTTCGACGACATCCGCGGCTGATCCTGGCCCGAATGACTTCCTGATCCAGCTGTCGCTGGGCATCTAGCAGCACGAGAAGGTACCCGGTGAGCTTTCTGGAACGACTGCGCGAGGATCTCGAGACCGCGCGCACCCACGACCCCGCCGCCCGCGGGTCGCTCGAGACCACGGTCGTCTACTCGGGCCTCCACGCGATCTGGGTGCATCGTCTGACACATCGGATGTGGCGCACGGAGGGGCTTCGCTTCCCGGCGCGAGCCCTCTCCCAACTGGCGCGGGTCCTCACGGGCGTGGAGATCCACCCCGCCGCCACCATCGGGCGCCGGTTCTTCATCGATCACGGCATGGGCGTGGTCATCGGCAGCACCTCGGAGATCGGCGACGACGTGATGCTGTACCAAGGCGTCACGCTCGGCGGGCGCTCGCTCGAGAAGGTCAAGCGCCACCCGACCATCGGCGACCGCGTCACCGTGGGTGCGGGCGCCAAGATCCTCGGTCCCATCACGATCGGCGCCGGCAGCGCGGTCGGTGCGAACGCCGTCGTCGTCAAGGACACCCCGCCCGACTCGATCGTGACCGGTATCCCGGCCACGTTCCGGCACCGCGATTCGCGGCGGGAGACTCAGCCGGCGGTGGACCCGGCCGAGTACGTGGACCCCGCCATCTACATCTAGGCCTCACCGCAGGACGACGGAACCCCCGGACAGAAGTCCGGGGGTTCCGTCGTGTTCGGGTCCGTCAGTGCGTGTCCACGGCCTCGATCTCCGACTTGTCCTCGCCCCAGAGGGTGTGGAACGTACCGTCGGAGTCCACCCGGTTGTAGGTGTGCGCACCGAAGAGGTCGCGGAGTCCCTGCGTCAGCGCGGCGGGAAGGCGCGTGCGGCGCAGTCCGTCGTAGTAGGCGAGCGACGCCGAGAAGACCGGCACGGGGATGCCCAGCTGCACGGCCGTCGAGACCACGCGACGCCATGCGGGAACGGCTCCTGCGATGGCCTCGGCGAACGCGGGTGCCAGCAGGAGGTTCGCCGGGCGCTCGTCCGCGTCGGCGTAGGCCTTCATGATGTCGTCGAGCAGCTCCGCGCGGATGATGCAGCCCGCGCGCCACAGGGACGCGATCTCGTCGAGCCTGAGGTCCCAGCCGTACTCCTTCGCCGCGGCGGTGAGCATGTCGATGCCCTGGGCGTAGCTGACGAGCTTGGAGGCGTACAGCGCCAGGCGGACGTCCTCGACGAAGGACTCGGGCAGTTCCACCGTGCCCTCATGGCCCTGCAGGATCTCCTGCGCCTGAAGGCGCTGGTCGAGTTGCGAGGACAAGGCCCGGGCGAACACGGACTCGGCGATGCCCGACGTCGGGCTGCCCAGTTCGAGCGCCGAGACGACGGTCCAGCGACCGGTACCCTTCTGGCCCGCCGCGTCGACGACGACGTCCACGAAGGGCTTGCCCGTCCGCTCGTCGATGTGCCCGAGGACCTCGGCCGTGATCTCGATGAGGAACGAGGACAGCGTGCCCGAGTTCCAGTCCGTGAAGATCTTCGCCTGGTCGGCCGGCTCGATCCCGGCGCCGGAACGCAGCAGGTCGAAGGCCTCGCCGATCACCTGCATGTCGGCGTACTCGATGCCGTTGTGCACCATCTTCACGAAGTGTCCCGCGCCATCGGTGCCGATCCAGCGGCAGCAGGGCTCGCCGTCGTACTTCGCGGAGATCTTCTCGAGCATCGGGCCGAGCGAGTCGTAGGACTCACGCGATCCGCCGGGCATGATCGAGGGTCCGAGGAGTGCGCCCTCCTCACCGCCGGAGACACCGACGCCCACGAAGTGGAGGTCGTGCTGCGACAGGGCGGCCTCGCGGCGGCGGGTGTCCTCGTAGTGGGAGTTCCCGCCGTCGATCACGATGTCGCCCGGCTCCAGCAGCGGCGTGAGCTGGTCGATGACGGAGTCCACCGGCTTGCCGGCCTTCACCATGATGAGCACGCGTCGCGGCTTCTCGAGTGAATCGACCAGCTCCTGCAGGGTCTCGGTGCGGATGAAGTCACCATCGCCCCCGTGCTTCTGCAGCAGGGTGTCGGTCTTCTCGATCGACCTGTTGTGCAGGGCCACGGTGTACCCGTTGCGGGCGAGGTTCCGTGCGAGGTTGGCTCCCATGACTGCCAGGCCTGTGACGCCGATCTGTGCGCTCAATGTGTTCTCCGTCGTTTGTCAGCTGCATGCGTGTGCGCTGCAGGTCCCGGCACTCGGCGCGTCTCCGCGGGGGTCGTCCGGTCACTTTCACACTATTACCGTCGGAACGCCCCCCGCTACACCACCGGCCGGTGAGGACTGCTTGTTTCGCCCTGCCGGTAGGACCCCGGCGCATCACGCGTGTGTCCCGATCGACAACCGTTCCGGCTGGGTCGCTGGCGCCATCCATGAAAGAATGGTAGTGATGTCCGACGTTACCGTTACCCCCGCCGCCCTCACCCCCTCCACAGCGCGCCCTCAGGTGCGCCCCGAAGTGGAAGGCGCGCAGCCCATCGTCGCGAGTGACGGCCGGCCCCTGCTGCAGTTCACATCGCCCCGCGTCAGCCAGCCCCCGGTCCACCTCGCCGACCTCACGCTCGCCGAGCGGCAGGACCGTTTGAAGGAGCTGGGCCACCAGGGCTTCCGGGCGAAGCAGCTGTCCACGCACTACTTCTCCCACTTCACGACGGATCCCGCCGCGATGAGCGACCTGCCGAAGGCCGGCCGCGAGGAGCTCGTGACCGCGATGTTCCCGCCGCTGCTCACCGAGGTGAAGCGCCTGACCACGGACAACGGCGACACCATCAAGTTCCTGTGGCGGCTCTTCGACGGCGCGCTCGTCGAGTCCGTGCTCATGCGCTACCCCGGCCGCGTGACGCTCTGCGTCTCCTCGCAGGCGGGTTGCGGCATGAACTGCCCGTTCTGCGCCACGGGTCAGGCGGGGCTCACCCGCAACATGTCGACGGCGGAGATCGTCGATCAGGTGGTCGCTGCGAACCGCGCCCTGGCGGAGGGAGCGCTGGGAGCTCTCCGTACCGACGGCGGGCACGACGCCGACCGCGTCACGAACATCGTGTTCATGGGCATGGGTGAGCCGCTCGCCAACTACAAGCGCGTCATGGCCGCGCTGCACCGCTTCGTCGACGACTCCCCCGAGGGCCTCGGGATGTCAGCGCGCAACATCACTGTCTCCACGGTGGGCCTCGTCCCCGCGATCAACAAGCTCGCGGCGGAGTCGTTGCCGGTCACGTTCGCCCTGTCCCTCCACGCGCCCGACGACGAGCTCCGCGACGAGCTCATCCCGGTCAACACGAAGTGGAAGGTCGACGAGGCGCTCGACGCCGCGTACAACTACTACAGGACCACCGGCCGACGCGTGAGCATCGAGTACGCGCTGATCAAGGACATGAACGACCACGCCTGGCGTGCGGACCTCCTGGCCAAGAAGCTGAACCAGCGTGGCCGCGGCTGGGTGCACGTCAACCCGATCCCGCTCAACCCCACGCCGGGTTCCATCTGGACCGCTTCGGAGAAGAGCGTCTCCACCGAGTTCATCAACCGCCTGCGTGCAGCGGGCATCCCCACGACCCTGCGTGACACCCGGGGCAAGGAGATCGACGGCGCCTGCGGGCAGCTCGCCGCGGGCGAGTAGCCGTCAGCCCGGCACCCCGATTCGCGCGGCCCTCCGCGCGGCCGGTATAGTCGATGTCCGTGACGACGCCGACCACGCGTCGGTCGCAGCACCGGGGCTCACGCCCCACGGGTCTTTAGCTCAGCTGGTAGAGCGCCACGTTTACACCGTGGATGTCATCGGTTCGATCCCGGTAGGACCCACCGAACAGGACCTCACACTCCCGCCACACAGCGGGGCGGTGGGGTCCTTCTGCGTTCCGGCCCCGTGGTCCCGACCGTCAGGACCCGGAGGATTCCGACGGCAGGTCCGGCAGCCGGTCCGCCAGGAACGTCAGCGCCTCGGAGACGCCCGCCTCGATCTTCAGGGTCGCGAGATCATCCCCGCGGGTCCACCCCCGGTTGATGATGACCACCGGTTTGCCGGCCTTCGACGCGTGCCGGACGAAGCGCAGGCCACTCATGACGGTCAGTGAGGAACCGGCGACCAGCAGTGCATCGGCGGCGTCCACCATGGCGTAGGCCTCGCCCACCCGGTCCTTGGGGACGTTCTCCCCGAAGTAGACGAAGTCCGGCTTGAGCATCCCGCCGCACACCGGGCACGGAGCCATGACGAAATCGCCCGTGTCGTCCACGTCCGCGTCGGCATCGGGCGCCACGTCACCGGCGTCGGACTCGCGTTCGAGGTAGCCCGGGTTCAGGTCCTCGAGCAGCTCGGCGATCCTCGCCCGGGGGAAGGCCGTACCGCATTGCAGGCACACCACGCGGTCGAAGGTCCCGTGCAGGTCGATGACGTTCCTGCTGCCTGCCGACGAGTGCAGCTTGTCGACGTTCTGCGTGATCAGGCCCGACAGCAGTCCCCTGCGTTCGAGCACCGCGATGGCCGCGTGGCCCGCGTTCGGATCCGCACGTTTCAGATGCCGCCAGCCCACATGGTTCCGGGCCCAGTAACGGCGCCGGAGTGCCTCGTCGCCGACGAACTGCTGGTAGGTCATGGGGTTGCGGGGGACGGACTGCGGGCCCCGGTAGTCGGGGATCCCGGAGTCGGTACTCAGGCCCGCGCCCGTGAGCACGGCGAGACGACGCCCTGCGAGCAGCTCGACCGCCTGCGCCAGGGCCGACTGCTCGGCAGGGGCCAGAGGCAGGAGATCGGAGGCAGGGCTCTCGCTGACGAAGCCGGTCAGACCGAGGCGAGGATTCGTCTCGGGCCCCGGCAAGCCGTCGTCAGGACGCCCCTCGGGTCCCCGTTGCTTCACAGTGCCGCTTCGACCGAGCTCAATGCGCGTGCGTAGTCGGAGATGGGCCGGCCCTGGCCGTGGGGCGAGGAGATGGCGGCACGGACCGCCCCGGACCCGTCGAGCACGTAGCTGATCCGCTCGGCGTACCCGTGACTGTCGTCGAAGGCCTCGTAGGCGCGCGTGACCTCCCCGTGCGGCCAGAAGTCCGCCAGGAGGTCGAAGGAGATGTCATTGGCATCGGCGAAGGCGCGAAGAGTGTACTTGTGGTCGACGGAGACCGCGACCAGCGAGACACCGGCGGCGTCGAAGATGTCCTGGTTGTCCCGCAGCTGCCCGAGTTCGTCGGTGCACACGCGGGAGAAGGCGAAGGGGAAGAAGACGATTACGGAGCCGCCCACGAGCGACGAACTCTCGACCGTCTCCCCGAACTGGTTGGCGAGGGCGAAGGGAGGGGCGAGTGAGCCGATGGCGAGTGGCACGCGGCTACTGCTTCCTGCGACTGACGAGCCGCGTCGCGGCCCATTCCTTGGAGACCCCGGCCGACGACGTCGAGTGGAGACCGGCGGTTGGCGCCGACTCCTGCACGTCGGCGGCGGCGACATATCCGGGGCGTCCGGACTTGGGGGTGAGGAGCCAGATCACTCCTCCTGCCTCGAGCGAAGTCAGGGCGTCCACGAGGGCATCGACCAGATCGCCGTCGCCGGCCCGCCACCAGAGGATCACCCCGTCGACGACCTCCTGGTCGTCCTCGGTGAACAGCTCGGAACCGATCCCGTCCTCGAGTTCGTCGCGGAGATCGAAGTCGACGTCGTCGTCGTAGCCGAGCTCCTGGACGAGGCTCCCCTCCTTGAAACCCAACTTGCCTGCCACTTCACTTGCCGTGGCGGCTTCAGCCTCGCTCACTTGACTCCTCCTGAAACGGCGGGGCGGTCGTACGAACCGCCCGGCTTAAGGGTACCCATGGCCTACAGCCAACACCCTTATGCGCCATGCATCAAGCCGGGGGACGCATCCGGGCGCGCCAGGGCGTAGGAGCCGCTCCGGGCGGGTACGTGGTGCATGGCGGGACCAGGTTCCTGCGACCCCACCAGACGGCACACGCACCCTACTCGGGCGGAGTGAGCAAGCCCTCGGCGTAATCGGTCGCGCAGCCCTGATCCCGCTACGCATCGGGTCCGCGGCGACGATAGAGTGAGTCGGTAGACGGCGCGGTGACTGCACCGGGCATGGATCGCTGCGCGGGCCCACAAGAGCCGAGCGCAGGCGTCGAGCAACACGGACCAAGCTCCGTGGAAGTGGAGAGATATCGCGTGGCTGCAGAACAAGGAACAGCGGACATCCTCAGCGGTCTGACGGTCGGCAAGCCCGACGCCGATCCGGAGGAGACCGCGGAGTGGATCGAATCCCTCGACCAGCTCATCCGCTCCCAGGGGACGGAGCGCGCGCAGTACATCATGCGCTCGCTGCTCCAGAGGGCCGGCGCCCAGTCGGTCGGTGTGCCGATGGTGACCACCACCGACTACGTGAACACCATTCCCGTGGACCAGGAACCCGAATTCCCGGGTGACGAGGAGATCGAGCGGAAGTACCGTGCCTGGCTGCGCTGGAACGCCGCCGTCATGGTGCACCGCGCGCAGCGCCCCGAGATCGGGGTGGGCGGACACATCTCGACCTACGCCGGAGCGGCGACGCTCTACGAGGTGGGCTTCAACCACTTCTTCAAGGGCAAGGACCACCCGAGCGGCGGCGACCAGATCTTCTTCCAGGGCCACGCCTCCCCCGGTATGTACGCCAGGGCCTATCTCGAGGGACGCCTGACGGAGGAGGACCTCGACGGCTTCCGCCAGGAGAAGTCCAAGGAGGGCCACGCGCTCTCCTCCTACCCGCACCCTCGCCTCATGCCGGAGTTCTGGGAATTCCCGACCGTGTCGATGGGCATCGGCCCGATGAATGCGATCTACCAGGCCCAGTCGAACCGCTACCTGCACAACCGCGGTCTGAAGGACACGTCCGACCAGCAGGTCTGGGCGTTCCTCGGTGACGGTGAGATGGACGAGCCCGAGTCGCGCGGTCTGCTGCAGCTCGCGGCGAACGAGCACCTCGACAACCTGAACTTCGTCATCAACTGCAACCTGCAGCGCCTCGACGGCCCCGTGCGCGGCAACGGCAAGATCATGCAGGAGCTCGAGGCATTCTTCCGCGGCGCCGGCTGGAACGTCATCAAGGTCGTCTGGGGTCGGGAGTGGGACAGCCTGCTCTCCAAGGACACCGACGGCGCGCTCGTCGACATCATGAACCAGACGCCCGACGGCGACTACCAGACGTACAAGGCGGAATCCGGCGGATTTGTCCGGGACCACTTCTTCGGCAAGTCCCCCGCCACGAAGGCGATGGTGGAGGACCTCTCCGACGCCGACATCTGGAACCTCAAGCGCGGCGGGCACGACTACCGCAAGGTCTACGCCGCGTACAAGGCGGCCACGGAGTTCAAGGGCAAGCCGACCGTCATCCTCGCGAAGACCGTCAAGGGGTACGGGCTCGGCTCGCACTTCGAGGGGCGCAACGCGACCCACCAGATGAAGAAGCTGACCAACGCCGATCTCAAGGCGTTCCGTGACCACCTGCGCATCCCCGTCACCGACGAGCAGATCGACGACGACCTCTACAACGCGCCGTACTACCACCCGGGAGCCGACGCACCCGAAATCAAGTACCTCATGGAGCGTCGCCGCGAACTGGGCGGATTCGTCCCGGAACGGCGGACGAAGCACGCCGAGGTCGTCCTGCCGGGTGACAAGGCCTACGAGATGGCCAAGCGCGGGTCGGGTAAGCAGATGGCGGCCACCACCATGGCCTTCGTGCGCATCCTGAAGGACATCATGCGCGACAAGGAGTTCGGCAAGCGCATCGCGCCGATCATCCCGGACGAGGCACGGACCTTCGGCATGGACTCGTTCTTCCCCACGGCGAAGATCTACAACCCCAACGGACAGAACTACCTCTCGGTGGACCGCGACCTGGTGCTTGCGTACAAGGAGTCGATCGAGGGGCAGATCCTGCACGCGGGCATCAACGAGGCCGGTTCCATGGCGGCCTTCACCGCCGCGGGTACCGCCTACGCCACGCAGGGGCAGCCGCTCATCCCGATCTACGTCTTCTACTCGATGTTCGGCTTCCAGCGCACGGGCGACTCGATCTGGGCCGCTGCGGACCAGATGGCGCGCGGATTCATCATCGGCGCGACGGCCGGACGTACCACCCTGACCGGTGAGGGTCTGCAGCACGCCGACGGTCACTCACCGATCCTGGCGTCGACCAACCCCGCCGTCGTCACGTACGATCCCGCCTTCGGGTACGAGATCGGCCACATCATGCGGGACGGCCTGAACAGGATGTACGGCGACATCGGCGACCGGCCGGAGTCCCACCGCAACGTCATGTACTACATCACCGTGTACAACGAGCCGTTCGTGCAGCCCGCCGAGCCGGAGGACCTGGACGTCGAGGGCGTGCTGAAGGGGATCTACCTCCTCAAGCCCGCGAAGGTGGACGGTCCGCGCACGCAGCTGCTGGCGTCCGGCGTCGCCGTGCCGTGGGCCCTCGAAGCGCAGAAGATCCTCGCGAAGGACTGGGGCGTGTCCGCTGACGTATGGTCGGTGACCTCCTGGAACGAACTGCGGCGTGACGCCCTCGACGCCGAGGAGGAGGCCTTCCTCAATCCCGGGGCCGAGGCGCGGAAGCCGTTCGTCACCCACCAGCTCGAAGGTGCCACGGGTCCGATCGTCGCCGTCTCCGACTTCATGAAGGCGGTCCCGGACCAGATCCGTCAGTTCCTGCCCAACGAGTTCGCGACGCTCGGCGCCGACGGCTTCGGGTTCTCCGACACCAGGGCTGCGGCGCGCCGGTTCTTCAAGATCGACAGCCACTCCGTCGTCGTCCGCGCGCTGGAGATGCTCGCCCGCCGTGGCGAGGTCGACGCCGATGCGCCCAAGGAGGCCATCGAGAAGTACCGCCTCCTCGACGTCAACGCGGGCACCACGGGCAACGCCGGTGGCGACGCCTAGGACTCGCGGGTAGTTCCCACCGGGGGCGACGGCGTGCACGGCTCCACAGCCCTGCACGCCGTCGCCTTTTGTAGCTCCTCCACAAATTCAGGACGACGAGCGGGGTGACCGTATGCTCGGTCCATGTCCACAACCGCCGCTTCCGCCGGTGACGGCCCGCGGAGCCCCGCCGCGATGAACGCGGGCTCCTCCCCTCCCGATCCGGCGACGGTCGACAAGCTCCGGTCCACGATCGGCTCGCTGTCCACCGCGACGCTCAAGCAGCTCGACGCGGACCTGCCGTGGTACCGCGGCCTCCGGCCCGACGAGCGGTCGGCGCTCGGGCTGGTGGCCCAGAAGGGCATCGCGTCCTTCGTGAACTGGTACCAGAAACCCGCATCACCGGCCTGGGTCCTCAGCGACGTCTTCGGCACCGCTCCGACGGAGCTGACGCGCTCCATCAGCCTGCAGAAGGCACTGCAGCTCATCCGCGTCGTCGTGCAGGTGGTCGAGGACCACGTGCCCTTCCTGGCACCCGCCGCGGATCAGGCAGCCCTGCGCGAGTCCGTCCTCCGGTACTCCCGCGAGGTCGCCTTCGCGGCCGCCGACGTCTATGCGCGTGCGGCGGAGACGCGTGGCTCATGGGACACCCGGCTCGAGGCCCTCGTCGTCGACGCGATCCTGCGCGGGGAGAGCTCGGACGCCCTGCGATCGCGCATCGCGGCCGTCGGGTGGACCACCCAGGCGCCGATCACCGTGATGGTCGGCAGCGCGCCGGCAGAGCCCAACGCCGGGTTCCTCAACGAACTGCGGCGCGTGACCGCCCGGCTCGCCGAGGACGTCCTCGTGGGCATCCAGGGCGAGAGGCTCATCCTCGTCCTTGGAGGGGTGCGCGACCCCGACAAGGCCTACCCCCGCCTCAGCGAACTCTTCGGCGCCGGTTCCGTGGTGTACGGGCCCGAGGCGGAGTCCCTCGTCAGTGCCAGCAGCTCGGCCCAGGCGGCCTTCGCGGGCCTGACCGCCGCCCGGGCCTGGCCGGGCGCTCCCCGCCCGGTGTGCTCCGAGGACCTGTGGCCGGAGCGGGTCATCTCGGGGGACGACACCGCTCGCCGGGCGCTCGTCCGCCAGATCTACAGGCCGCTGCTCGCCGCATCGAATGGACTCGAGCAGACGCTGTCCGCCTACCTCAGCCTCGGGCACTCCCTGGAGGCGACGTCGCGCGAGCTCTTCGTGCACGCCAACACAGTGCGGTACCGGCTGCGTCGCGTCTGCGACGTCACCGGGTGGGACCCCCTGCTGCCGCGTGAGGCGTACGTGCTGCAGACGGCCCTCGTGGTCGGGCGGCTCTCCACCCCACCCCCGACCGCGCCGCCCGGCGGCCCGCCGGTTCCCGAACGCGGGCGGCCCGCACGGACGACGACGGCGAGGAGCGCACGAGCGTCTCCGCCCGGCCCCGCTTCCTTGTAGGCTCTCTACAAAGCCGCGGAACCACCTTGGTTCAGCCGAACACCCGAGAATACCTCGCCTGACTGGAAAGCTGGACTAGTGCTTGCCATCGCCTGCCCCGGACAAGGGTCACAGACCCCCGGCTTCCTCGCCCCCTGGCTCGAGCTGCCCGGCGTGCGGGAGCATCTCGACCAGCTGAGCGAGCTCGCACAGCTCGACCTCGTTCTCCACGGCACGGTGTCGGACGAGGACACCATCCGTGACACCGCCGTTGCCCAGCCGCTCATCGTGGCCGCCGGACTCGTCACCGCCAGGATCCTCCTGGCCGGGCAGACCCTGACGGCCTCCACGGTCCTTGCTGGCCACTCGGTCGGGGAGATCACCGCGTCCGCCGTCGCGGGTGCCCTCGGCGAGGACGATGCCATGACCTTCGTCCGCGTGCGTGCGACCGCGATGGCCGCCGCCGCGGCCACGACACCCACCGGCATGAGCGCCGTGCTCGGCGGGGACCCGGAGGAGGTCCTCACACGGCTCTCCGCACTCGGCCTCACCGCAGCGAACGCGAACGGCGGCGGGCAGGTCGTCGCCGCCGGGACGCTCGAGCAGCTGAGTGCCCTGACCGCGGAGCCCCCGGCGAAGGCACGGATCATCCCCCTCAAGGTCGCAGGCGCCTTCCACACCAAGCACATGGCACCCGCCGTCACGGCCCTCGAGGACCTCCGCCCCTCTCTCGCACCCGCCGAACCGTCCGCGACCCTGCTGTCCAACCACGACGGCGCACCCGTCGCCGGCGGCGAGGCGAATCTCGACAGCCTCATCGCGCAGGTCTCGCGACCAGTGCGGTGGGACCTCTGTACGGAGGCGCTGCAGTCGATGGGAGTGTCCGGCATGATCGAGCTCTCCCCCGCGGGCACCCTCACCGGGCTCGCCAAGCGCGGGATGCGGGGCACCGCCGCTCTCGCCGTAAAATCACCCGAGGACCTCGACGCCGCTCGACTGTTCGTCGAGGAACACTCCCGCACCACGGACCAGGATCCGTCCCCCCTGTCTGAAGGACGTCAGTGAGCACCCCCGCACTCAAGCAAGCGCCCCTGCGCGAGCACACCCGCATCCTCGGCGTCGGCGCGTACCGGCCGGAGGTCGTCGTCACGAACGAGGACGTCTGCCAGTGGATCGACTCCTCGGACGAGTGGATCCGGCAGCGCACCGGCATCGTCACGCGCCACCGGGCTCCCCGCCACGTCAGCGTCATCGACATGGCCGTCGCCGCAGCGCAGGAAGCACTCGTCGCTTCGGGGATCGAGGCCTCACAGCTAGGGGCCGTCCTCGTCTCGACGGTGACCCACCCCTACGCGACGCCCTCCGCCGCGGCACAGGTGGCGGACCGGCTGGGCGCCACGCCTGCTCCCGCCTTCGACATCTCGGCCGCCTGTGCAGGGTACTGCTACGGGATCGCGCAGGGTGACTCACTCGTCCACTCCGGTACCGCGGACTACGTCCTGGTGGTCGGCGTCGAGAAGCTCTCGGACTTCATCGACAACTCGGACCGCACCATCTCCTTCCTCCTCGGGGACGGCGCCGGAGCGGTGGTGATCGGACCCAGCGACTCGCCGGGTATCGGCCCGTCGGTCTGGGGCTCCGACGGCAGCAAGCACGAGGCCATCCGGATGACGCGCTCCCTGATCGACACCCGCGACTACTCGCTCGGCTCGGTCGCGACCGACGCCGAACGTGAGGAGGATGCCGAGTCGGGGCGTGAGAGCCTCTGGCCGACGATGCGTCAGGACGGACCGACCGTCTTCCGCTGGGCCGTGTGGGAGATGGCGAAGGTAGCGCAGCGTGCCCTCGACGCCGCCGGAATCACCGCCGACGATCTCGCCGCTTTCCTGCCCCATCAGGCGAACATCCGTATCATCGATGAGATGGTGAAGCAGTTGAAGCTCCCCGCGCACGTCTACGTCGCGAGGGACATCGTGGACGCCGGTAACACCTCCGCGGCCTCGATCCCTCTGGCGATGCACCGCACGCTGAAGGAGCAACCAGCGCTCAGCGGCAAGCTCGCACTCCAGATCGGCTTCGGCGCGGGCCTCGTCTTCGGAGCGCAGGTCGTGGTCCTTCCCTAACCCCCAAGCCCAGACCGCGACAGTGCGGTCTGATCATCCCGCCGGTCCACCGGCAGAACAGAAAAGGAGCCCTCATGGCTAGCAACGAAGAAATCCTGGCCGGTCTGGCCGAGATCGTGAACGAAGAGACCGGTCTCGCCCCCGAGTCGGTCGAGATGGACAAGTCCTTCACGGACGACCTCGACATCGACTCCATCTCCATGATGACCATCGTCGTGAACGCCGAGGAGAAGTTCGGCGTCCGCATCCCGGACGAAGAGGTCAAGAACCTGAAGACCGTCGGCGACGCCGTCACCTTCATCTCGGGCGCACAGGCCTAGTTCCTGCCGTTCACGCGCTGCGGCCGCTCCCGGCGTCATCGCCGTGAGCGGCCGTAGTCGTCGTTCCTCCGTCCCGGATTCCGCCGGTGTACGCCTCAGCTTCGAAAGAGTGACCATGCCACGCAAAGTCGTCATCACCGGACTCGGTGCAACCACCCCGATCGGCGGGGACGTTCCCACCATGTGGGCTAACGCGCTCAAGGGCGTGTCCGGCGCCCGCACGATCGAGGCGGACTGGGTGGAGAAGTACGAACTCCCGGTGACGTTCGCCGCGCAGATCTCCGTGCCTGCGTCCGAGGTCCTCTCGCGGGTCGAGGCGAAGCGCATGGACCCGTCGACGCAGTTCGCCGTCATCGCCTCCCGCGAGGCATGGCGGGACTCGGGCATCGAGGACATCGACAAGGACAGGCTCGCAGTCGCCTTCGCCACAGGTATCGGCGGGGTGTGGACGCTGCTCGACGCGTGGGACACGCTCCGGGAGAAGGGCCCCCGCAGGGTCCTACCCATGACGGTCCCCATGCTGATGCCGAACGGCCCCGCCGCCGCCGTCAGCCTCGACCTCGGTGCGCGCGCCGGGGCCCATACCCCCGTGTCAGCCTGTGCCTCGGGAACCGAGGCAGTGCACCAGGGCCTCGAGCTGATCCGCTCCGGTAAGGCCGACGTCGTCGTCTGCGGCGGTGCGGAAGCTGCCATCCATCCCATGCCGATCGCCGCCTTCGCCTCCATGCACGCGTTGTCCCGCCGGAACGACGAACCGCAGCTGGCATCACGCCCCTACGACACGGGCCGCGACGGCTTCGTCATGGGTGAAGGCGCCGGCGCCCTGGTCCTCGAGGCCGAGGAGCATGCCCTCGCTCGGGGCGCGCGGATCTACGCCGAGCTCGGCGGCACATCGGTCACGGCCGACGCTTACCACATCACCGCCCCGGACCCGCAGGGTCTCGGAGCGACGCGCGCGCTGAAAGCCGCGCTGTTCGACGCCCGGGCCCAGCCCGAGGACGTCGTCCACGTGAACGCCCACGCGACGTCCACCCCGGTGGGTGACAAGCCCGAGTACACGGCCCTCAAGTCGGCGCTCGGAGCCCATGTCGACCAGGTCGCGGTGTCGGCGACGAAATCGCAGACAGGCCACCTCCTGGGTGCCTCCGGTGCGGTCGAGGCCGTCATGACGGTCCTCGCTCTTCATGACCGGAAGGTCCCTGTCACCATCAACCTCGACAACCAGGACCCGGAGATCCCGCTCGACGTCGTCACGTCACCCCGGGACCTGCCGAAGGGTGACATCGTCGCGCTCAGCAACTCGTTCGGGTTCGGCGGACACAACGCGGTGATCGTGCTGCGGAGCGTCTGATCCGGAGCACGACTGCAGGACCGACGAAGGCGCCGCCCCCGGGGGCGGCGCCTTCGTCCTGATCGGCGTCGATCGAGCCTGACAGGCTCGGAGATGTGACAGGTCCGGACCAGGCGAATATCGCTGCCGCGACCCCGACCTGTGCGGAAGGAATGTCGAGGAGGTCAGCCGACCTGATGCAGCCACCGCACAGGAGCGCCCTCGGCGGCGTGGCGGAAGGGCTCGAGTTCCTCGTCCCACGATTCACCTAGTGCCAGTGAGAGCTCGTGGTAGACCGCCGCCGGATCACCTGCGCCCGCCTCGTAGGCGTAGCGGATGCGATCCTCGGTCACCATGATGTTGCCGTGGACATCTGTCGTGGCGTGGAAGATCCCCAGCTCGGGAGTGTGGGACCAGCGGCCGCCGTCAGCACCGGCGCTCTGCTCCTCGGTCACCTCGTAACGGAGATGGGCCCAGCCGCGCAGTGCCGACGCCAGAAGCGCACCTGCGCCCTGCGGACCGATCCAGGAGATCTCCGCACGGAGCATTCCGGGCGCGGCGGGTTGAGCGGTCCACTCCATGTCGACACGCTTATCGAGCACTGAGCCGATGGCCCACTCGACGTGGGGGCACAGCGCAGAAGGGGCTGAGTGCACATACAGGACACCGCGCGCCATCACAACAGACATTCCATCCTCCATAGCTGTAGGTACGTCTTCCCCAACGACCTTCAGTGGATGATGCTCTGCTCGACGACGGACCGGGACCTACTGAGACCCACCCGCACGTGGTACGGGTTCCTTCGAACTATTGTCATTGTGCACCAGGGCATGGAATTCCGCCACTGTAACTACTCAGGTGTGATGCCGGCAGCCGTGCCGGACGGTGAGCCCCAGTCCAGGCTCGGGTGATGTCCGACCCGGGAAGCTGGGACGGCGTTTGTCAGGCGCGCGGGTGTGCCTGCTCGTAACTCCGTCGGAGGCGGTCGACCGAGACATGCGTGTACAGCTGTGTCGTGGCAAGGCTCGCGTGCCCCAGGAGTTCCTGGACAGCGCGCAGGTCCGCCCCGCCGTCAAGCAGATGGGTTGCAGCGCTGTGGCGCAGGGCGTGCGGGCCACGAGCTGCCGTGTCCCCCACGAGTTGGAGAGCGTCGTGTACCTGAGTACGAACGGCCCGCTGGTCGATCCTCCCGCCGCGCCGACCCAGGAACAGTGCAGCACCGCTCCGGGCGGTGACCCACCTGGGCCGGCCGCCGAACATCCAGCGTTCGAGGGCCTGACCGGCCGGGACCCCGAAGGGGACTGTCCGCTCCTTCGACCCCTTGCCGAGGACCACCAGCGTGCGGCGTTCCAGGTCGATGTCGTCGATGTCGAGTCCCACCAGCTCGCCCACCCGGATTCCGGTCCCGTACAGCACCTCGAGCATCGCGCTCGTCAGGAGTGCCTGAGGAGCGTTTGGATCGTCGGCGGCGGGGTGAGGCCCGGTGTCAGGGCCAGTGTGAACGTCCGGGTCGGTGTTTGTGTCCCGGTCGGAATTCTCCTTCGCGCCCGCGAACAGAGAGTGGGCCTGATCCTGGGTGAGCACCGTGGGCAGCGAGCGCGCTCGTTTGGGCGCCCGCAGTCGGAGGGCGGGATTGACCTGGATCCTGTCCTCGCGGACCGCCCAGTCCATGAAGCTCCGGACGCTGGCGGCACGACGCGCCACGGTCGACCTCGCGAGGCCTGAGGCGTCCAGGGCTCCGAGCCATGAGCGGAAGTGCTTGAGCTGCAGCTGGTCGAGCCGTTCGACCCCTGTACCCGCCGCGTGCGCGAGGAACAGAGCGATGTCCGTGCGGTAGGCACGAACAGTGTGCTCCGAGCGATTCCGCTCGAGCGTGAGGTACTGCTCGAATCCGCGCCGGGCGTCCTCGAGCTCAGCTGCCAGCTCTCCTGCAGGCTTGGCTCGCTCGGACATCGTCGGTTCCATCGGACCCAGTATGCCCGGCCGCCCGGGGCTCGTGCGCGAAGCGGGACACCCGAACCTGCCGAGTGCCGCGGGGCTCGCCGCAGCAACCCGCTACGCGCCGCTTCGACGCGCGTCCTCCTGTTCGTCGTCGCCGGGCGTGATCGCGGTCAGATACAGCCGCTCGTGCTCGAGGAGCGCCGCCTTCGCTTCCACCCCGGCGGCGTATCCCGTGACCGCGCCCTTGCTACCCACGACGCGGTGACCGGGGATGACGATGGACAGCGGATTGGCTCGCACGGCTGCCCCGATTGCTCGGCCCATACCCGGGTTACCAAGGGCAGTGGCCACCTCGCCGTACCTCCGGACCTCCCCGAACGGGATCTGCCCGAGGACGTCCCACACGGTTCTCTGGAAGGGGGTGCCCTCCGCCGAGAACGGCACGTCGAAACCGTGGCGGCGACCGTCGAAGTACTCGGTCAGCTCGCGGCAGGCTTGGTCAAGGACGGCGCTGTTCCGTCGACCTGCCTGCTCCGCGCCCGGGCGGGGCAGGGTCGGGTCCGAGGCACCGCTTACACCGTGCACCGTGCCACCCGCTCCCCCGCTGGACCCGAGTTCATCATGCGCTCCGGTCGGGTACGCCGCCGTGTGATTGGCTTCGCCTGCCGGGCCGGGTGCGCAGTACGACCCGAGGAGGGCGGGCGAGGGTTCGGGGGCGTGCTCGTGGTGATACACACCGACGAGAACCCCTCCGGCGACGACGATCCGCAACACACCCAGCGGCGAGGGGACGGTTGCATAGTGCCGGGCGTCCGCTGTCGATGCTTCCGACGACGTGGACCGCAGTGCCGATGGCCGCCGCCCTGCGACATCCCCCATCGGCTCAGGTACGGCCTCCGTGTGCACGCGGCCACCAACCGCGCTTCCTGCACCCGCGACGCCGAGGTCAGCGCTCGCACCCGTATCAGCACCCGTGCCCTCGTCGCCGCTCGGACGTGCGTGCCTGCTCGTGTCTGACGTGGTGCTCGCCTTTGCACCAATGCTCGCGCCGTCACCAATGCTCGTTGTGCCACCAATGCTCGTTGTGTTGCCGGTGTCCGTACCCGCGCCTGTACCGACCTGTGGCTCCATGCTGTCCGTCGTGCTGGTGTTCATCTCACTGCTCCTGTTCATCCGTTCATCCGTTGTGTCGTCATGTGCGCCTTCGCTGGAGCGAGCCGCCGGGAACAATGTCCTGCCCGGCAGGTGGAGACCCTGTTCCGTGGATCCGAAAGTCCGCCGGGAGGTCTCACCCCTTCCCGCGTCGCCATCCGTCCTCGGTGCGCACGGCAAGGCCCTGGATCTCGAGACGCGCCAAGCCCCGGATCACGTCCTGACCGGACAAGCCTGCGACTCTCGCGAGCTTGTCGACTGTCGTGGACGCCCGAACCGGGAGCCCGTCCAACAGCAGCAGGTCCGGGATGCTGAGTCCGTCGTGCTGCCTGCGGTACGACGCCTCCTCCTTGGCGCGATCACCCGACTCCTCGTTCCCGATAGGGCCGGCCAGCTCGGCCACATCGGCGGCATCGGTGACGCAGACTGCTGTGCCGTCCCTCAGCAACCGGTGGCAGCCCGCTGAATTGGCCGACGTCACCGGACCGGGAACCGCTCCGACCGGTCTACCCAGGCCTGCGGCGTGGTGCGCCGTATTGAGTGCCCCTGAGCGCCATCGCGCTTCCACGACGACGGTGACCGCGCTCATCGCGGCGATGATCCGATTGCGCTGAAGGAACCGCCACCGCGTCGGGGAACTGCCGGGCGGGACCTCCGAGATCAGGAGCCCCTGCTCGGCGATGACACGCAGCATGTCCTCGTTCCCGGCCGGGTAGTACCGATCGACACCGCAGGCGAGGACGGCGATGGTCGCGTGCGGGTCCTCGCGGTCCGTGTCGGGCGCCGGGCCCGAACCTGCGGAAGGTGGCGGGACGATGTCGGCCCCGTCGGAGTGCAGCGGGCGCGGGGCGCCGTCGGCACCGCTCCGGTGTTCACCGCCACCTCGGGTCGCGAGAGCTGCACGGTGCGCCTGCGCATCGATGCCGTAGGCACCGCCTGACACGATGACGAAACCGCGCATCGTCAGCCCCGACGCCAGATCGGCCGTGACGGCCGAACCGTACGAGGTGCTGTCCCGCGAACCGACGATCGCCGCGAGTCGGCGCGACGACGGCACGGCGCCCTCGCCCCGGACCCACAGACACAGGGGCGCCGCGGCCTGCAGCTCATCGAGCGCCGCCGGCCACTCGTGGGACTCCGGGACGACGAGGCGCCCACCGAGACGATCGAGGGTGGCGAGGTCGCGCTCCGGCGCCAGGTCGGGCAGACGGGGCGCCCAGCGGAGCATCCCCTCTCCGAGGAGGTCCTTCCGGCCGTAGTCGGCGCCGAGGGCCTCGCACACGAGCCGCGACTCCTGCGCGCCGGTTCTCACCTGCCCGCTCGCCAGCCGCAGGGCGTCCTGTGGACCCATGAGCGCGACGAGGGCCATACCGACGGCGTCGGAGGGCTCGAAGAGTCGTGAGAGCGCCGCCCGTGCGATCCGTACCTTCCCGGTGTCGCTCATGCCGCACGCTCCTGCAGGCGGAAGCTCAGGGCCGTGGTGACGTCGTCCGTTCCGGGGCGCTCCCGACCGGCGAGATCGGCGATGGTCCATGCAACCCGCAGGACACGGTCCCAGCCGCGGGCGCTGACGAGGTTCCGTTCCAGGGCGCGGTCGAGCGATGCGGTCACCGATCTGGGGAGCGCGAGTTCGCCGCGCAGCACGCGACCCTGCACCTCGGCATTGGTGGAGTGATGCCAGCGGCCCAACCTCTCGTGCTGGGCGCCACGGGCAGCCGCTACACGGGCGGCGACGACCGCGGACCGTTCGGAGGTCGCTCCGCCGAGGTAGTCGGCGAGGCCCACACGCTGCACGGCGAGCTGGAGGTCGACGCGGTCGAGGAGCGGACCGGACAGGCGATTGAAGTAGCGTCGACGCTGCTGCGCGGTGCAGACACACTCGATCCCCTTCCCGCTGGCCAGGCCGCACGGACAAGGGTTCAGCGCGAGCACGAGCTGGAAGCGTGCCGGATAGGACGCCGTACCCGACGCCCTGTGCAGCACGAGCCGACCGCTCTCCAGCGGCTCACGCAAGGCCTCGAGCACGCGCCGCTCGTACTCGGGGGCCTCATCGAGGAAGAGGATGCCGCGGTGCGCCCGTGATGCAGCACCCGGCCTCGGAATGCCGCTTCCTCCACCGATGATCGACGCCGGGGTCGCGGTGTGGTGGGGGCTCTCGAACGGGGGCCGCCGCACCAACTCGGTGCAGTACCCCGTGCCGCTCAGGCTGTGGACCGCCGTGACCTCCATGGCGTGGTCGTCCGTGAGGTCGGGCAGGATCCCGGGCAAGCGCTCGGCGAGCATCGTCTTCCCGGCGCCGGGCGGTCCGACCATGAGGAGATGGTGGGCGCCGGCTGCCGCAACCTCCAGCGCGAACCGTGCCTCGTGCTGGCCCGCGATGTCCGATAGATCCAGGACCGGCGCAACGGACGGATCAATCGCACGGGACTCCTCCCGCACGTCCGGGTCGGGAAGGCGGACCTGCGACGCGTCCGCTCCGTAGGCCAGAGCGACCTCCGCGAGCGTGCGGAAAGCACGCACGTCGGCGGCGGGGACGAGAGCGGCTTCCGCAGCGTTCTCCTCCGCCACCACGATGCTCGTATGACCGGCGTCCACCGCCGCCATGACCGCGGGGAGTACACCATGGACGGGGCGCAGTTGCCCGTCCAGCCCGAGCTCCGCGATGAAGACCGCACTGCCGCAGCCTCGGACGTCCCCCGACGCGGCGAGGGCCGACATCACGATGGCGAGGTCGAAGGACGATCCTCGCTTCGGGAGGGAGGCGGGAATGAGGTTGACCGTGATCTTGCGTCGGCTCAGCGGCACGCCTGCGTTCCGCGCGGCTGCCCGGATGCGATCCTTCGCCTCGTTCAGCGATGCGTCCGGCAGGCCGAGCAGGACGAAGGCGGGCAGGGTCTGTCCGATGTCGGCTTCGACCTCCACGACGTAGCCGTTCATGCCGACGAGCGAGACGGCGTACGTACGCCCGAGCGCCATCAGATCACGGCCCGTACGTGTTCGACACGCGGTGCACTCCGGCCATCGTCCAGCACGCCGACGGCATCGATCCGGAATCCGCTGAAGCGAAGGTTGTGCGCCTTCGCCCACTTCGAGGCGAGCACGTAGAGCCGCTCCAGCTTGCCCGCGCTGATCGCCTCCAGGGGCTGCCCGAAGTCGTCCGAGCTCCTGGTCTTCACCTCGACGATCACGAGGGTGGAGCCCTCGACGGCCACGAGGTCGATCTCGCCCGACGGACACCGCCAGTTCCGGTCGACGATTCTCAGACCGGCCTGCTCGAGATACCGAGCTGCCGTCGCTTCACCGCGACGTCCCAATTGATCTTTCGCCAGCATGGCGTCACCTCCTCCCCCAGCCTCGGGGAAGGGCGTGATGATGCCGGTGGATCATCGCGCTATGTGGACAACCGGAGGCGCAGTCCTTGCTTCCGTTCTCCGCTCCACAGCACGGCCGGCACGGGCGTCACCGACTCAGGGGACGGCCCTTGGCAGCACCGGACCGGTGCCCCGGCATCAGGTACCCAGCGGGCCGTCCTTCGGCAGAGCCATGTCGTCGGACTTGGTGAGCTCCTCGACGTTGACGTCCTTGAACGTGATGACGCGGACGTTCTTCACGAAGCGGGCGGACCGGTAGACGTCCCAGACCCAGGCATCCTGCAGCGTCAGGTCGAAGTAGACCTCGCCGTCGGCGGATCGCGCCTGGAGGTCCACGGTGTTGGCGAGGTAGAAGCGCCGCTCGGTCTCCACCACATAGCTGAACAGGCCCACGACGTCGCGGTACTCGCGGTACAGCTGCAACTCCATGTCGGTCTCGTAGTTCTCAAGATCTTCGGCACTCATCGGCTCATCATCCTCCACTTTCCGCGTGTGACAGTTCTGGCCGCTCCAGGCTCCCCAGGCGCCAGGTCCTTCGATGGTGCTCGCTCGGCCCCACGACGTCGATCGCAGCCCGGTGGGCGCTCGTCGCATAGCCCTTGTTGACCTCCCAGCCGAAGGCGGGGTGGTGCTCCGCGAGGGACACCATCAACGCATCGCGTTCGACCTTGGCGAGCACGCTGGCGGCCGCGACGCTCAGGCACGTGAGATCGGCCTTGATCCTCGTCTGAACGGACGCTGTGCACCCGATCGTCTCCACGGATGCTGTACGGCCGTCGTCGAGGCCGAAGAGCAGGTCCTCGGAACGCTTCGACAGCCAGTCGTGATTGCCGTCGAGGATGACGACGTCGGGTGTCACCGACTGCAGCACCGCCTGCCAGGCTCGGGCGCCGGCGGTCCGCAGCGCGGCCATCAGCCCCCATGCGTCGATCTCGGCGGGCGATGCGTGTCCGACCGCCGACGCCAGCGACCAGGCCCTGATCCGCGGGACCAGCGCCTCCCGGGCCGCGGCGGAGAGCAGCTTGCTGTCGCGGACCCCGCGCAGCGGCCGGACCGCTGCGAGATCGAGCACGACCACTCCCACGGACACCGGGCCCGCCAGCGCACCGCGCCCCACCTCGTCACACCCGGCGACGTACCGATGGCCCGCGTCGGAGAAGGATCGTTCGAGGGCGAGCGTCGGCGCCTTCGACCCCCGGGTGCCGCGTGCGGTCATGGTCCCGCTGGCGTGGAGCGGCCGATGGGACGCGCGTCGGGTACCCCCGCGAAGACCTCCGGATAACTGCCCAGGAAACCGATGCGGTCGAGCGGCCAGGCGATGACGGCTGCCTTCCCCTCGATGTCCTCGATGTCGACGAAGCCCTCGCCGGGCTTGTCCCTGTTGGCCCGGGAGTCCGCGGACGCGTTGCGGTGATCGCCCATGACCCAGACCGAGTCCTCGGGGACGATGACGTCGAACGGGACGTCGGAGGGGTTGGCGCCCGGGAAGAGGTAGGGCTCGTCCAGCGGTTCGCCGTTCACGGTGATCCGCCCGTCGGCGTCGCAGCAGATGACGTGGTCGCCCGGCAGCCCGATGACCCGCTTCACGAGGTGCTGCTGGGACTCGTCGGGTGCGAGTCCGATGAAGATCAGGGCTTCCTTGACGAACCCTACGCTCTGCTCCACCTGCGGGGGCAGCCATCCGTCCGCGTCGCGGAACACCACGACGTCGCCCCGCTGCAGGTCGAACGGCTGCGGGACCAGCTGGTTGACGAAGATGCGGTCGTCGATCTCGAGGGTCTCCTCCATGGAGCCCGAGGGGATGAAGAAGGCGCGGAACAGGAAGGTCTTGATGAGGAACGAGAGCACGAGCGCGATCACGACGATGGTCGCGATCTCCTTCAGCCACGCGCCGAAGCCGCGGTCGGCGTTCTTCGCGTCCTGCGTGGCGTCGCCCGGATGGTCCGCCGTCCCGTCACCACTCGTGGTCGAATCTGCGGCCCGTGCGTCGGTCGCCGCTGCTCCCGAGGACGACTTCCTGCGGAAGCTCCGTGCCATGCGTTGAATTCCTCTGTCGTCGATGGTCGGCCGGATCGGTCGCGATTCGAGCAGCGACTGCGTCACCGGCCGTTCCCTGGCTGTCGTCAGGTGTGTGGCTCGTCGATCGGCGCGAGCCGGTCCAGTGGCCAGAGTAGCTGAAAGGCACGCCCGATGATGCGGTCCTCGGCGATGAGGCCGCCGCCCGGAGCTCCCAGGAGCGCCCGTGAGTCCCTCGACTCCGACCGGTGGTCGCCCATCAGCCACAGCCGGCCCTCGGGCACCACCGCGTCGAAGGCGACGTCGCTCGGGGTGTCCCCCGCGAACACGTACGGTTCCTCGAACGGCGCTCCGTTCACCTCGAGCCGGCCGTCCTCCGAGCAGCACACCACACGGTCACCCCCGACGCCGATCACCCGCTTCACGTACACGGTGTCACTGCCGGTCACCCCGAGCCACTGCCCGATCCCACCGAGGACACGTTCGGGAACACCCCGCGGATCGGTGATCGGGTCGAGTGACCCGCGACCATCGAACACCACGACGTCACCACGCTCGACATCCCCTTCACCGACCCGCTTGTCCACCAGGACGCGGTCGCCCCGGGTGAGCAGAGGTTCCATCGATGCGGAGGGTATGAAGTACACATCCACCAGGAACGCCCGCACCAGCCCGGTGACGAGCGCCGCGACGACGACGGCGGATAACACGAAACGCCAGCCCACGAAGCGGGGCCGGCGTTCCGGTTGCTCTCCGGCCGGGGGCCGGGAAGCGGAGTTGCGGTGCACGTCCAGAGAGTTACTTGACCGTCTTCGGGTCGCGCTTCTCCTTGATCTTGGCGGCCTTGCCGCGCAGTTCGCGCATGTAGTACAGCTTGGCGCGACGGACGTCGCCTCGCGAGACGACCTCGATCTTGTCGAGGACGGGGCTGTGGACGGGGAACGTACGCTCCACGCCGACACCGAAGCTCACCTTGCGGACGGTGAAGGTCTCGCGGATGCCGTCGCCCTGGCGCCCGAGCACGAAGCCCTTGAAGATCTGAACACGGGTGTTCTTGCCCTCGATGATGTTCACGTGGACGTTGACGGTGTCGCCGGCGCGGAAGTCCGGGACGTTGTCCCGGAAGGACGCTGCGTCGACTGAGTCGAGAATGTGCATGTCATGCTCCTGGTGGACGCCACAGGTCACCCACGTCGGTCGCGGCGGCCAGGGACCGGACACTAGGTCCGGGCCATGCTGCCGAAGAAGGTTTCCGGCCGTTCCGGTGATCCGGGTGCCGGTGTGCTGAACTGTTGACCTCACGCCCCCTGTGGCAGGGTGCGGCCCAGTGGACACGAGGCACCATTCTTCCACAACGAAGCGGTCCCGCCCTAATGCGGTGGTCGCGTCAACCGGCCGTCGACGACGTCGAACCCCGCGTCGCGGAGCGCACGCACGTCCGCTGCACCGAGGGCGCCGGTGTCGATGTCCGCCAGGAGGTCGGGACGGCGGGACGCCGTGCGCCGGAACTGCTCCATCCGTCGCCACTGGGCGATCCGGGCGTGGTTGCCGCTGAGGAGCACCTCCGGGACATCGTGACCGCGCCACGAGGAGGGTTTGGTGTAGACGGGGTACTCGAGGAGTCCGTCGGCGTGGGACTCCTCCACGAGTGACTCCGGATTGCCGACGACGCCGGGGATCAGCCGGCCCACCGCCTCCACCATCGCCAGGACCGCGACCTCCCCGCCGTTGAGGACGTAGTCGCCCAGCGAGACGGCCCGGACGTCGAAGGAGCCGCGCGCCCAGTCGATGGCGCGCTCGTCGATGCCCTCGTACCGGCCGCAGGCGAACACGAGGTGGTCGAGTTCGGCCAGCTCGTGAGCCATCGCCTGGTCGAAGACCGCGCCCGCGGGCGACGGGACGATGAGGGTCGGCCGGGAGGTGTCTCCAGCAGCGCCGGTGGCGCCCGCCCCAGCGGGGTCTGCAGGATGCGCGACGTCGGCGAGCACGGCGTCGAGTGCCTGCGCCCACGGCTCGGGCTTCATGACCATGCCGGCGCCGCCGCCGTACGGGGTGTCGTCGACGGTGCGGTGGCGATCCGTCGTGAAGGACCTGAGGTCGTGGACGCGCACGTCCAGGACGCCGTCCTGGCGAGCCTTGCCGATCAACGACAGATCGAGTGCGGCCAGGTACTCCGGGAAGATGGAGACGACGTCGATGCGCACTAGTCGCGGGCCCGTCCGGCGTCCGCTTCGGAGGCAGCGGGCTCGGAGGCGGGCTCGGCGGCCGGCTCGGCAGGGGACGCTGCGTCGTACGCGGCGTCGTACGCGGCGTCGGACGCGGCCGCTGAAGTATCTGAGGTCTCGGGAGCCCCGCCGAGGTCGTCGCCGTCGTCGGGCGCCTGGTTCGAGCCAGGGGTGTTCAGGTCGAACAGCCCGGCGGGCGGGGCGATGAGGATGAAGCCTTCCTCGATGTTCACCTCGGGCACGATGTGGCCGACGAAGGGCACGAACGCCTCATGGCCGTCGGCGAGCTCGACGACAAGGAGATCCTGCACCGCCATGGTGCGCAGCGCGGTCACCGTTCCGACCGAGGCGCCGTCGACGCGCGCGTCGAGTCCCACGAGTTCGTGCTCGTACCAGGCGTCGTCCTCGTCGTCCTCGCCACCGGTGGTGTCGATGAACAGCTGAGCGCCGCGCAGGGTCTCGGCCTGGTTCCGGTCCGCGACCTGCTCGAACCCGACGATGAGGATGTCCTTGTTCCAGCGGGCCCTCGCGACGGTCAGTTCCGTGACGGCGGCACCCTCGACCCGGAAGACCTCACCGGCGTCGAAGCGATCCTCGGGGGCATCGGTGAAGAGCTGGACCGTCACCTCACCCTTGATGCCGTGGGGTTTGCCGATCCTGGCGACGAGTACGTCCATGCTGGTGCTCCTGCTGGGGTTGGAATGGCCCTTCACGCACTCGGCCCCACCTCCAGGTACTGGCGGTGGGGCCGACGGCGGTCGAACGTATCGGTGGTGCGGGTGGTCAGCTGCGGCGACGGTCCGTGTCGACCACGTCGACGCGCACCGGCTCGCCTGCTGCGAGAGCGGCGACGACGGTGCGCAGGGCGCGAGCCGTGCGGCCCTGACGGCCGATCACCCGGCCGAGGTCCTCCTGGTGGACGCGCACTTCGAGCGTCTCACCGCGGCGGTTGTTCTTCGCGGACACCCGGACGTCGTCGGGGTTGTCCACGATGCCGCGGACGAGATGCTCGAGTGCGTCGGCCAGCATGTTACTCGGCCTCGGTGGCTTCCGCGGCGGCGTCGTCGGTCTTCTTCGCCTTCGGGGTGATGGCCTCGGGGACGATCACCGAGCCCTTCTCGGGGGCGACGAAGGTCTCCTTGGCAGCCTTGGTGCGCAGCGTGCCTTCCTGGCCCTTCAGTCCCTTGAACTTCTGCCAGTCACCGGTGATCTTCAGCAGCACGGAGACCTGCTCGGTCGGCTGTGCGCCGACGCCGAGCCAGTACTGCGCGCGATCCGACTTGATCTCGATGAACGAGGGCTCCTCGGTGGGGTTGTACTTGCCGATCTCTTCGAGGGCACGGCCGTCACGCTTGGAGCGCGCATCCATGACGACGACACGGTAGAACGGTGCGCGGATCTTGCCCATGCGCTTGAGGCGAATCTTTACGGCCACTTGTGTGGTCACTCCTTGTACATGAAAAGGGGGCGAACCCGTCATCCTGCTCCCGTGGGGCGGGCCATTCATGGGGGTTCTCGAGGACACGAAGCGCACACGGAGAGAGGGGCCGTACGGCTCGAGTACCTGACCATTGTGCCAGACCCGCGTCGCTTTAGGCGATTCGGGCCGAATCCCCCCGGACCGCGACGCGCAAGCTGTTCCGCCACGGGTCCTCGAAGCGCAGTTCCTCCCCCGTGTGCAGGCTCGGGATGCCGGCCGTTGAGAGGCGGTCGGCCAGCGCCGCGACGTCGTCGGACGCCGGGACACGGAGGAGCACCTCCCCCAGACCGAGGGTGTCGCGCCGGGGGCCCGCACCCCTGCTGTTCCAGACGTTCATCGCCATGTGGTGGTGGTACCCGCCGGCGGAGACGAAGAGCGCCTGGTCGTGCCATCCCGCGGTCCGTTCGAAGCCGAGCACGTCCACGTAGAAGCGGTGCGCGGTCGGGACGTCGCCGACCTGCAGGTGCACGTGCCCGACGCCGGCGTTCCGCATCGCGGCCTGCGTGACGGCGTCCTCGGTCAGGTGCCTTTCGAGGTACTCGTGCGGTGCGAGCGGAAGGCTGTCCATCACCACCGTCCGCTCGCCGCGTCCGTCCTGTGTCCAGCTCCAGGTGTCCCGAGGGCGGTCGACGTACAACTCGATCCCGTTCCCCTCCGGATCCGTGAAGTAGAACGCTTCGCTCACGAGGTGGTCGGCACTACCGACGTAGGCACTCCGCGGGTGGCGCGCGGCGGAGGCGACGGCGGCGGCGAGGTCCGCGCGGTCCTCGAAGAGGAGCGCGGTGTGGAAGAGACCCGCCTGGCCGGGTGCCGGGAGGCGCAGGTGGCCAGCATGCTCGAGGCGGAGGACCGCGTTCGCGCCGCGGCCGAGGACGACGGCATCCGGGCCGTCGACGAGCACGGCGAGCCCGAGGGCCGTTCGGTAGTAGGCGGACATCCCGTCGAGGTCGCCGACCCGGAGGGTCAGCGTTCCCATGGCGGTGTCGTCGGGCAGCAGGTCCGGCATCGATCACTCCTTGTCATGGCAGTACCGGCATAACTACTTGAAGCTTAAAGTTATTCCGCCGGATGTACGCCGGGCTCTCAGTCCTGGATCGGAAGGGCGACCCGAACGCGGCTACCTGCCGGTAGCCCCGTGGACCGGAGTCATCTGCTCGCGACCGGACCTGCCCGCAGGGCGTCGCGGATGATCGCCGCGCCCTCATCCGTGTCGTGAGGACGGTGACCACCGGGAGCGGAACGATGCACGGCTCCGGTGGTGACGAGGTACTGCGCCACCTCCTCGTAGAGAGGTTCCCAGCCCCCCGTGAGGACGACGGTCGGGACGCCCGGCACGATGGTGAGCGGTGCGTCCCACGGCGGGCGCTGAAGCCGCAGGCGCGCGGCGTTCCGCCGTTCGTCAGCGGTCACGGGCATCCGCGCGGCGGCATCGAACGCCTGCCGCACGAAGGCCCGGAGGTAGTCGGCGTCGGACATCTCCTGCCGTGTGTCGAGGAGCGGACCCATGCGCGCGATGTGCGCCGAGGTGGCCGGGAGATCCGCCGTGAGGGAGAAGCAGGCCGGTTCCACGAGGGTCAGGCTCCGAACGAGTTCCGGGTGCTCGACGGCGGCCATCATCGCGGCGACCGCACCCTGCGAGTGGGCGACGACGTGACCTCCCGCGCCGAGGGCCTCGATCACGATCTCCTGGTCGCGGGCGAAATCCGTCGCGAGCGGCTCCTCCTCCGTCGAGAACCCGTGACGGCGCACGTACAGGCAGTCGTACTCGCGGGAGAGGCCGTGCTGCCGTGGCCACGCCGCCGCTCCGAAGCCGCCGGAGCCGTGGACGAAGACGACGCGTTCGGGCATCATGATGACGCCGATCCCGCCGGTGGGCGCACGCGCCTACTTCCCGAGGAACTTCTCGAAGCCCTTGGGCAGGTTCATCGCCGACGGGTCGAAGTCATGCTGGCCTCCGAACGCCGCACCGGTGGGGGCCGCCGTGCGGGCCGCTGCGCGCCTCGCCTCGGCTTCCTTCGCCTCGATGGCAGCCTTCGCGGGGTTGCCCGAGCGCGGCTTCTTCTTGCCCTTCGCCGCGACGGCCTTCGACTTGCGGGGTCCACCGAAGCCTCCGGGGCCGGCCATGCCGGGCATCCCCGGGATGCCGCCACCGGACGCCATCTTCTTCATCATCTTCTGCGCCTGCGTGAAGCGCTCGAGCAATCCGTTCACCTCGGACACGTGCACGCCGGAGCCTCGCGCGATGCGGGCGCGGCGCGAACCGTTGATGATCTTCGGCGCGAGCCTCTCGTGCGGGGTCATGGAGCGCACGATCGCCTCGACGCGGTCGATCTCACGCTCGTCGAAGTTCTCCAGCTGCTCCCGCATGCCGGCGGCGCCTGGCATCATCATGAGCATCTTCTTCATGGAGCCCATGTTGCGGATCTGCTGCATCTGCGCGAGGAAGTCCTCGAGCGTGAAGTCCTCCTGGTCGGCGAACTTCTTCGCCATGCGGGCGGCTTCGTCCTTGTCCCAGGACTGCTCCGCCTGCTCGATCAGACTGAGGATGTCGCCCATATCAAGGATGCGCGACGCCATGCGGTCCGGGTGGAAGAGCTCGAAGTCCTTCAGGCCCTCACCGGTCGAGGCGAACATGACCGGCTTGCCGGTGACCGAGGCGACCGAGAGCGCCGCACCGCCGCGCGCGTCGCCGTCGAGCTTGGTGAGGACGACGCCGGTGAAGTCCACGCCCTCGTTGAAGGCGAGGGCCGTGTTGACGGCGTCCTGGCCGATCATGGCGTCGATGACGAAGAGGACCTCGTCGGGATCGATCGCCGCGCGGATGTCCGCGGCCTGCTGCATGAGTTCTGCGTCAACGCCGAGCCGGCCAGCGGTGTCGACGATGACGACGTCGTGCAGGCGGGCGCGCGCCTCGGCGACACCCTGGCGTGCGACGGCCACGGGATCACCGGTGGCGGTCTCGAACTCGGAGCTCACCCCGGGGTGCGGCGCGTACACCGGGACGCCGGCCCGTTCACCGTTGACCTGGAGCTGGCGGACCGCATTGGGGCGCTGGAGGTCGCACGCGACCAGCAGCGGGCTGTGGCCCTGGCCCTTGAGCCAGAGGGACAGCTTGCCCGCGAGCGTCGTCTTTCCGGCGCCCTGCAGGCCCGCGAGCATGATGACCGTGGGCGGGTTCTTGGCGAGGCGGATGCGCCGCGTCTCGCCGCCGAGGATCCCGACGAGTTCCTCGTTGACGATCTTGACGATCTGCTGGCCGGGGTTGAGGGCCTGCGAGACCTCGAGGCCCAGTGCGCGCTCCTTGACCGCGGCGGTGAAGGCGCGGACCACGGGGACGGCGACGTCGGCGTCGAGCAGTGCGCGGCGGATCTCGCGCACCGTGGCGTCGATGTCCGCCTCGGTGAGCCGCCCCTTCCCGCGGAGGTTCTTGAAGGTCGCGGTCAGCCGGTCGGAGAGTGAATTGAACACGTGCCGTGAACCACTTTCATCGGGGAGCATTGATGACTCAACTCCCAAGGGTATCAAGCGGGATGAGCCCGACGGCGAGCACGGCGCCGGTTCGATCCCCGCCGCGCGCCGCAGAGGGGGCCCGTCACGCGTACCGGGGCCGGTGGTCGCCCGGCAGCCGATCGGCACGGGACACCTGCGGGGATAAGTGGCACAGTGAAGGCGTGGACACTCACTCTCTGGCAGAACACGGATCCATCCCCGCGGAGGCGGACGTGCGCGTGCGGACGCTGCTCATCCTCGGAGCCTCCGGTGACCTCACCGGGCGCCTCCTGCTCCCCGGCCTGGCGCGCCTGATCCGCCTCGGCCGCGCCGACGGACTCAAGCTCGTCGGCGCGGGTTCCGACGACTGGACGGACGAGCACTGGCGCGAGCGCATCGACGGCGCGTTCCGCGAAGCCGCGGCGAAGGCCGACGAGGCCGGACGCGCGTCGCTGCAGCAGGTCCGCGACAACAGCTCCTACCACCTCATCGACGTGACGAAGGACGGGCTGGGCGAGCTGGTACGGACCCTCGAGGGACCCGTCGCCATCTACTTCGCCCTGCCGCCGTCGGTCAGCCAGCGTGCCTGCAGCGCCCTCGGCGCGGACTCGCTGCCGGCGGGCACGCGGCTGGTCATGGAGAAGCCCTTCGGGACCGACCAGGCGTCGGCGCACATGCTCAACGAGAAGCTGGCGAAGCTGGTGCCGGAGCAGAACATCCACCGCGTGGACCACTTCCTCGGCAAGGCGACCGTGTTCAACATCCTCGGCCTGCGTTTCGCGAACCGCATCCTGGAGCCGGTCTGGAACAACCTGCACATCGAGAAGGTGGAGGTCATCTTCGACGAGGACCTCGCCCTGGAGAACAGGGCACGCTACTACGACGGCGCGGGCGCGTTGCGGGACATGATCCAGAGCCACCTCCTGCACGTGATGGCGCTGCTGGCCCTCAACGCGCCGTCCACCCTGCACGAGCGAGACCTCCGCGACCACATCGGGTCCATCCTCCGCGCGAGCTCGGTGGACCTCACGGATCCGTCGAGCAGCCGCCGCGCCAGGTACACGGCCGGCACCGTCGGCGAACGCCGGATCCCGGACTACACGGCGGAGCCGGGGGTGGACGCCTCCCGGGGTACCGAGACGCTCGCGGAGGTCACCGTGTCGATCAACAACGAACGCTGGTCGGGAGTGCCCTTCGTGCTCCGCTCGGGCAAGGCGCTCGGCGCCAAGCGCAAGGAGGCGGTGATCACCTTCAAGCCCGTGAGTCACCTGCCCGTGGGCTTCAGCGGGCAGGACGCCCCCACGAAGCTGCGCATCGGGTTCGGTCCGGACACGCTGCAGCTCGAACTCGACGTCAACGGCCCCGGGGACATCTTCTCGCTGGACCGCGCCACCCTCAGCGCCGACCTCAACGAGACCGATCTCCTCCCCTACGGCGAGGTGCTCGACGGCGTCCTCGCGGGCGATCCGACACTCTCGGTCCGCGGTGACACCGCGGAGGACTGCTGGCGGATCGTGGAACCGGTCCTCACGGCATGGTCGGAGAACCGCGTCCCGCTCGAGGAATACGCCGCGGGCTCCACCGGTCCGCAGGCGTGGCCGTCCTCGCACGGCCAACGCTGACCCTTTCGCCGCCGTCGAGCACGTGACGGCGGACTGATCGCGGGGTGACCCCGGACCGACAGCGGGACGGATGTCCCCGGACACACGAAGGGCCGTCGCCTGCGCGACGGCCCTTCGTGTGTGGTGCTGCTGTGTGGTGCCGACCGTGGTTCGGTCAGAGGGCGGCTTCGCCGCGCTCCCCCGTGCGGACACGGACGGCCTCCTCGACAGGGATGACCCACACCTTGCCGTCACCGGCGCGGCCGGTGTTGGCCGTGGAGACGAGTACGTCCACGATGTCGGTGACCCACGCATCGGCGACGAGCACCTCCACCCGGGCCTTCTGCAGGAGGTCCACGGTGTACTCGGCGCCCCGATAGACCTCGGTGTGGCCCCGCTGACGGCCGTAACCACTGGCCTGGCTCACGGTGAGGCCCTGGACGCCGTAATTCTCCAGCGCCCCCCTGACACCGTCGAGCTTGTCCGGACGAACGATCGCTGTCACGAGCTTCATGAATGCACATCCTCTGCGACGGTCTTCTGCGGCGTGTCCGCAACGTGCTGACTGGTCTTCTTCTGGGACATCATCTGCTCGGCGAACGGGTGGAAGGATCCGCCCACGCCGAGTCCACCGAACTCGTAGGCCGTCTCGGCGTGCTCCGACAGATCCACTCCGGAGACCTCGTCCTCGGAGGCGACACGGAAGCCGATGGTCTTGTGGATCGCGAGGCCGATGACGGCCGTCATGATCGCGGACAGGGCGATGGCAATCGCTGCGGCGACGATCTGCGCGACGAGCTGCTCGGGGCCGCCTCCGTAGAACAGGCCGCCACCCTCGCCGTCGACGGGCAGGGCGATGAAGCCGAGCGCCAGCGTCCCGACGATTCCCGCGACCAGGTGCACCGCGACGACGTCGAGCGAGTCGTCGAAGCCGAGGCGGTACTTGATGCCGACGGCCAGCGCGCACAGGGCACCGGAGACGAGGCCGAGGCCCACGGCACCGATGGGGCTCACGTTGGCGCAGGCCGGCGTGATGGCCACGAGACCTGCGACGATGCCGGAGGCCGCTCCGAGCGAGGTGGGCCGACCGTCACGGATGCGCTCGGTCATGAGCCAGCCGATCATCGCGGCAGCCGGTGCGGCCATCGTGTTGACCCAGATGAGCCCGGCCTCCTCGGCCGTTCCGGCTGCGCCGCCGTTGAACCCGAACCAGCCGAACCACAGGAGCGCGGCGCCGAGCATGACGAACGGGATGTTGTGCGGGCGCTGCGCCGGGTCCTTGCCGAACCCCTGGCGCTTGCCGAGGATCAGGGCGAGCACGAGGGCCGCGACGCCGGCGCTGATGTGCACCACGGTGCCACCGGCGAAGTCGATGGCCTCACCGACGGCTGCACCCACTGCGCCCTCCTCGCTGAGGAGACCGCCACCCCACACCATGAAGGCGAGCGGGCAGTAGACGAGGGTGACCCAGATGGGTACGAAGATGGTCCACGCGCCGAACTTGGCGCGGTCGGCGATGGCCCCGCTGATGAGGGCGACCGTGATGATGGCGAAGGTGACGCCGTAGCCGGCTCCGATGAGGTCCTCGGTGCCGATGAGGCCCGTCAGGCCGAAGGAGGCGAACGGATCGCCGAAGAGTTGCGCGACGCCTTCGCCGCTGGTCATCGAGTACCCCCAGAGCACCCAGACGACGCCGACGAGCCCCACGGCGATGAAGCTCATCATCATCATGTTCAGGGCCGCTTTGGCGCGGGTCATACCGCCGTAGAAGAAGGCGAGCCCGGGGGTCATGAGAAGTACGAGGGCGGCTGAGACCATCACCCAGACGTTGCCTGCTGTCAGATCCATCACACACGATCCTTCCGAGGAGGACGGGGACTTCCCGACCTTGCCTCTTCAGGATGCGCGGGCCGTGTTTCGGGTTGAGGAGCCCGGCATTTCGCGCACGTTACGTGGTATCCGACGTCGTAAAAGGCGCGTGACCAGCATGTTTCGCGCACGTTACGCGGCTTTGAATGGAGCGAACGTGACACGGGACGGACGCGGCCTCAGGAGAGCAGTGCGTCGACGAAGCTCTCGGCGTCGAACGGAGCGAGGTCGTCGGCGCCCTCGCCGAGGCCGATCAGCTTGACCGGCACGCCGAGGCTGCGCTGGATCGCGACGACGATCCCGCCCTTCGCGGTGCCGTCCAGCTTGGTCAGGACGATCCCGCTGATATTGACGACCTCCGCGAACACGCGTGCCTGGTTGAGCCCGTTCTGGCCCGTGGTCGCGTCCAGGACGAGGAGCACTTCGTCCACGGTGCCCTGCTTCTCGATCACGCGCTTGACCTTGCCGAGCTCGTCCATGAGCCCCACCTTGTTCTGCAGGCGGCCCGCCGTGTCGATGAGGACCACATCGACTTCCTGCTCGATCCCGGCCTTCACCGCCTCGAAGGCAACGGATGCGGGGTCCGCGCCGTCGACGTCGGACTTCACGGTGGGGACACCCACGCGGGCACCCCAGGTGGCCAGCTGCTCGGCCGCGGCGGCGCGGAACGTGTCCGCGGCCCCGAGGAGCACGTCCTTGTCGTCGGCGACGAGGACGCGCGCCAGCTTGCCCACGGTGGTCGTCTTGCCGACGCCGTTCACGCCCACCACCATCACGATGGCCGGACGGTCGGCATGACGCGCCGTGGCGAGGCTCCGGTCCATGGACGGATCGACGAGCTTCACGAGCTCCTCCCGGAGCATCTCCTTGACCTCGGCAGGGTTCCGGCTCCCGGCGACCTTCACGCGATCACGCAGGGCATCGACCAGTTCCATGGTGGGCTCGGTGCCGAGATCCGCCATGAGGAGCGTCTCCTCGACCTCGTCCCAGACGTCCTCGTCGATCCGATCGCGCGAGAGCAGGGCGAGGAGCCCCTTCCCGAGAGCGTTGTTGGACCGGACGAGGCGGGCGCGCAGGCGGGCGAGCCTGCCCTGGACCGGTTCCACCGTGTCGTAGCGGTCGGTCGCGGGCGTCTCGTCGAGGGTGCTGAGATCGTCCGGGACCAGGACGTCCGTCGTGGTTCCGCCCGGGCGATCGAGGACGTCCGTGGACGTGGCGCCGTGGGCCGCGGCGGGCGCCTGGTCGTCGGGATCCCGCAGGGTCGGGTACGTGCCGGGCGGTGTACGGCGGCCCTTGAGCAGAACGACGGCGACCGAGCCGATCACGGCGATCGCGAGGACGACGAAGACGATGGGAAGCAGGATCTCGTTCACTGATCAACCTTCTCACAGAGCCCGGGGGCGCGACCGGCGCTCCGCGGTGAGGGGCGAGTGCCCCGCGATGGCAGAATGCGAGAACCATGGCTGCTTCCCCCCGCGCTCGCAGACGCCCCCTCGCAGACCTCCTCCGCACGAAGAACCGGAGAGGCATGAACGGCCCGGCGGGTCCCGACGGCGGGTCCGCGGCACCTCCCCAGCGGATCCCGCAGGAGATCAGGGTGCTCATCGCCGCGGCCTTCGTGATCGCCATCGGGTTCGGGCTCGTGGCGCCCGTCCTCCCGCAGTTCGCGCAGAGCTTCGACGTCGGGGTCACGGCGGCCTCGATCATCGTCAGCGCGTTCGCGTTCACCCGCCTCGCCTTCGCGCCGGCCGGAGGATGGATGGTCGAGCGCCTCGGGGAGCGCCCGGTCTACATCATCGGCCTCCTGATCGTGGCCCTCTCCACCGCCGCGTGCGCCTTCGCCGGGTCCTACGGCCAGCTGCTCGTGTTCAGGGGGCTCGGGGGGATCGGCTCCACCCTGTTCACGGTCTCCGCCATGGGGCTGATCGTCCGGCTCGCCCCGCCCTCGATCCGCGGACGCGTGTCCGGTGCCTATGCCACAGCGTTCCTGCTGGGGAGCATCGGAGGGCCGATCATCGGCGGGCTGCTCGCGGGCTTCGGCCTGCGGGTACCGTTCCTCGTCTACGCCGGCGCGTTGCTCCTCGCCTCCGCCGTCGTCTTCTTCCAGCTCAAGGATTCGTCCCTCGCCGACCGCAAGGCGGCCCGCGGGGCGCAGCAGGCGCCGCTCACGGTCCGCCAGGCCGTGCGCGATTCCGCCTACCGGGCGGCGCTGGTCTCGAGCTTCACGAACGGGTGGTCCTCGTTCGGTATCCGCATGGCGCTCGTCCCTCTCTTCGCGACGGCGGTGCTCGCGGCCGGACCGCAGATCGCCGGCATCTCGCTCTCCTTCTTCGCGGCGGGTACCGCCCTGGCGCTCACCGTCTCCGGCCGGCTCGCCGACTCCGTGGGCCGACGTCCTCTGGTGATCACCGGGCTCCTGGTCAACGGCGCGGCGATGGCGGCGCTGGGCTTCTCGCCGAACACCGTGGTGTTCCTCGCGATCTGCGTGGTGGGCGGTGTGGGGACAGGGCTGCTGAACCCCGCGCAGCAGGCCGCCGTGTCCGACGTCGTGGGCAACGACCGCAGCGGCGGCAAGGTCCTGGCGACCTTCCAGATGAGCTCGGATGCGGGCGCCATCCTCGGGCCCATCGTCGCGGGCGCCATCATCGACTACCTCGTGGTGGGCTCCTACTCGCTCGCGTTCGTCGTGACCGGTGCGCTCGGGGTCCTCGCGGCCCTCGCGTGGCTGGGGGCGCGGGAGACCCTGCCGGGCGCGGCGGCCCAGGACGACACAGATGGCACGACCAGCTCGGGTAGCTCGGGTAGCTCGGGTAGCTCGGACGACGGCACCAGGAGCCGGTGATGCATACCCGGTAGTCGACAGCCGGTGATCAGCGACCGGGCCTGACGAACGGTCTGACCGAAGCCGCTCAGGGGGCGTCGAGCACCCGCTCGACGTCCGCCCCGAGACGCTGGCTGATGACGGTGGACACGCCGTCGCCCCTCATCGTCACACCGTAGAGGGCGTCCGCGACCTCCATGGTGCGCTTCTGGTGCGTGATGATGATGAGCTGGCTGGACTCCCGGAGTTCACGGAAGATCGTGATGAGCCGGCCGAGGTTCGTGTCGTCGAGCGCTGCCTCCACCTCGTCCATGACGTAGAACGGCGAGGGCCGGGCCTTGAAGATCGCGACCAGGAGCGCGACGGCGGTGAGCGAGCGCTCGCCACCCGAGAGCAGGGACAGCCTCTTGATCCTCTTCCCGGCAGGGCGTGCCTCCACCTCGATCCCGGTGGTCAGCATGTCCGACGGGTCGGTGAGGACGAGCCTGCCCTCCCCGCCGGGGAACAGCGTGGCGAACACGCGCTCGAACTGCTCCGCCGTGTCCCGGTAGGCGGCGGTGAACACCTGCTCCACCCGTTCGTCGACCTCCCGGATGATGTCGAGCAGGTCCTTGCGGGTCGCCTTGAGGTCCGCCAGTTGCGTGGTCAGGAACTGGTGCCGCTCCTCGAGAGCCGCGAACTCCTCGAGCGCGAGCGGGTTCACCTTGCCGAGCGCGGCGAGGTCGCGCTCCGCGCGCTTCAGCCGTTTCTCCTGCTCCGCGCGGACGAAGGGGATGCCCTGGGACACGGGAGCGCCGTCGTCGTCCACCGGCGCCCGGAGTTCCGCCCACTTGTCCTTCGACGGGGCGTCCTCAGGGACCGGGAGATGCGGACCGAACTCGGCGACGAGGTGGTCCGGCGTCAGGCCCAGCTCCTCGATGGCCCGGTTCTCGAGGGCCTCGATGCGCAGCGTCTGCTGGGCGCGCGCCAGCTCGTCGCGGTGCACGGAATCGGTGAGCCGCGCGAGTTCGACGGCGAGGTCGGCGGCGGCCGCGCGTACCTCGTGCAGTTCGGCGTCCTGCTCGGCTCGCAGGCGCTCGGCCTCGTCGCGTAGCGACGCCGCAGCGGTGACCGATGCCGCGGCCAGCGCCTCGGCGCGGCGGGCGGCTCGGGCCACGGCTGCCGCCTTCCGACCCTGCGCCGCGCGGATCCGCGCCTTCTCCGCGGCCTGTTCACGGGCGCGACGCTCCGACTGGGCAGCGCGCTCCAGCGACGCGGCCCGGTTCTCGAGGGCGGAGAGTTGCTCCTCCCGGCTCCGCAGCGCGAGGCGCGCCTCCATCTCCACTCGGCGCGCCTCGACGGCGGCGCGCTGGAGGGCATCGCGCTCCGCCGTGGACGGCTCGGCCTCGACCGGCTGGTCACGGAGGTCCGTCAGGCGCTGCGCAGCCTCCTGCAGCCGCCCTTCCTCATGGGTGAGATTCGTCTCCGCCGTCCGCACGAGTGACGCGAGCCGCTCCGCCTCGCCCGCCGCCGAACGCGCCCCTGCGTTCAGCTGGCCCAGCTTCTCGGCGACCGCGGCCATGCGGGCGTCCGACTCGTGGAGCCGCTCCAGGGCGACGTCGACCCGCTCCCGCGCCGCATCCTCCGCGGCCCGCACCCTCGCGAGGTCGAACCGCAGGCGCTCGGTGCGGCCGACGGCGTCGGCCAGTCCAGCCTCCGTCTGCTCGACGGCCGCGCGGAGTTCCAGGACGCCGGCAGCCCCGGCGCTCCCCCCGCGGGCGAGGTGCCGCGTGAGGACGTCGCCCTCCCGGGTCACCGCCGTCGTGACGACGCTCGCGCCGGTACCCCTCTGCCGACCCGTGCCGCTGCCCGCGCCGTCCGCGCTGTCCTGCGCGCTGGCCTCTCCGTCGGCGTCCGCCAGCACCGCGCGTGCGGCGTGCAGATCCGGCACGACGACGACGCCGTCGAGCAGGGCGCGGAGCGCCGCCCACAGCTCCATGCCGCTGGACGGACCGGAGGCGCCTGGTGCCACGGACACGACGGAGAGGAGGGGGACGACGCCGTCGGCCGGTGCCTGGTGCCCGTCCCCTTCAGCGACGCCGACGCCTCGCGTGCCCGGTGCACCGGGAGACACCGACGTATCCGGTGCGTCCGAGGCGTCCGAGGCGTCCGAGGCGTCCGAGGCGTCCAGGGCGTCCGGGGCGTCCGCTGCATCCACAGGCCCGCGGCGCCCGGCGATGACGAGGGACACCTGACCGGCGTCCTCGCTCCTGAGGCGTCGGAGCGCCAGCACCGCCACCTCGGCGTCGTCGACCGTCACCGCGTCGGCTTCCGCCCCGAGCGCCGCAGCGACGGCCCGCTCGAAGCCTGCCTCCACCCGGAGGAACTCGGCGAGGGGGCGCGCCACCCCGGGGAGGCCGGCAGCCAGCAGGTCGGCCGAGCCGTCACGCTGCTGCAGGCCCTCGCGCTGGGCCTCCGCTCTGGCGGCCAGACCGGCGCGCTCCCGTTCCGCCGCGCGTTCCGCGTCCGCCAGTTCCACGCGTTCCTCGGCGAGTGTCGCGAGGATCCCCGACGCCTCCTCGTACTCGGCGTCGAGCCCTTCCTCGCCCTCCTCGGTGTCCGCGACCTGGCCCTCCAGGGCCGTGAACTCCCGCTCGGCGGTCCGGCGTCGTTCCTCCGCCGCGGAGATGGACGAACGGAGCCGGTCGAGTTCGGCGACGGCGGCCTCCACACGAGAACGGGCGGCGCCCACCGCGCCCGCGATGCGCGCCTCACCCTCGCGTCGATCGGCGGCGAGCCGCAGGGATGTCGCGAGACGCGCTTCCTCCGTCGACGCGGCCTGCTCCGCGTCGACACGGGCCGCCAGTGCCACCTCGAGGGCGCGACCCAGCTCCTCGACCTCGCTGCGCGACCCGAGGAGGTCCGCCCGGACCCGCTCGGCCTGCCGTTCGAGATGCTCGGGGTCACGGCCCTGGTCCGCGTCGCCGCCCGTCTGCCGGAGGAGCGCTGCGCGATCCTCGGCCCGCACGGCGAGCGCCTGCAGCTTCTCGCGCACACTCGACACCAAGTACCAGGTCTCCCGGGCGCGGTTGAGTTCCGGGACGGACGCGGCGGCTGCAGCCTCGAGCGAGGCCTGACGTCCCCTGCCTGCCGCGAGTGCCCGCTCCACCTCCGCCCGGCGGTCCTGCAACGCGGCCTCCGCCGCGACGTCGCGCTCGAAGCCCTCCCTCAGCGTCACCAGCTCGTCGGCGAGCAGGCGCGATCTCGCGTCGCGCACGGCGAACTGGACCTGCTGGGCACGCCGAGCGACCTCGGCCTGTTTCCCGAGTGGCGTGAGCTGCCGGCGCAGCTCGGCGGTGAGGTCGGACAGGCGGGCGAGGTTGGCCTGCATCGACTCGAGCTTCCGCACGGTCTTCTCCCGGCGGCGGCGGTGCTTCAGGATGCCCGCGGCCTCCTCGATGAACCCGCGCCGGTCCTCGGGGGTGGCGTGCAGCACCTTGTCGAGTTGCCCCTGGCCGACGATCACGTGCATCTCGCGGCCGAGCCCGGAGTCCGAGAGGAGCTCCTGGATGTCCAACAGGCGACAGCTCTTGCCGTTGATGGCGTACTCGGAGCCACCCGCGCGGAACAGTGTCCGGGAGATGGTGACCTCGGTGTACTCGATCGGCAGGGCGCCGTCCGCGTTGTCGATGGTCAGCGACACCTGCGCCCGACCGAGCGGCGGACGCCCCGAGGTACCCGCGAAGATGACGTCCTCCATCTTGCCGCCGCGGAGCGTCTTTGCGCCCTGCTCCCCCATCACCCAGGCGAGGGCGTCCACCACATTGGACTTGCCCGAGCCGTTGGGGCCGACGACGGCGGTCACGCCGGGCTCGAAGTCGAAGGTGGTCGCCGAGGCGAAAGACTTGAACCCGCGCACGGTTAGACTCTTCAGATGCACGGTGTCAGGCTCTCCAGATGGGTTGGAATGACCTCAATCTACTGGACCGTCCCGGCTGCACCTGTTTCCCGGTCGCCGCTCGGCACCACGCACCCAGGACCTCCGCGGTGCCCGTGTCACCAGGACGGGCGGCGCTCGCGTAGCAGCAGGGGAACCGCGGCGCCCGCTCGGAGTCGGCAGTGACCAGCCTCCTTGCTACCAAGTAGGCTTACCGAAGTTTGAGCACCATCCAGCAGTATCCAGAGGCGTCCAGGCCGATCCATCCGTGGGTCCTTCACAGCCACCCACCGGCGCTGACCAGTTGACGAGGCAGGAAATTTGACCGGTAACGCGACGTTCCGACATGACAACACGGCATTGCTCGCCGTCACGAGTGTGGAGGCGCCGGTCGTCGTCAGTTCCGCAGAGTTCGACGAACGGCTGGCGCCCAGCCTGAAGAGGCTCCGCCTCTCGAAGCGCCTCCTCGAGCGGGTCGCCGGAGTGACGGAGCGGCGCTGGTGGTCACCCGGCTCCGATTTCGACGACGCCGCCATCGAGGCCGGCGCGAAGGCTATGGCAGAAGCCGGCATCGAGCCGGGTGACGTGGGCCTGCTCATCAACACCTCGGTGACGCGGCGCAACCTCGAACCCTCGGTGGCCGTCAAGATCCACCACTCCCTCGGTTTGCCGTCCTCCGCCATGAACTTCGACCTCGCCAACGCCTGCCTCGGCTTCGTCAACGGCATGACCCTCGCGGCGAACATGATCGACTCGGGCCAGATCAAGTACGCCCTGATCGTCGCGGGCGAGGATGCCCAGCGCACGCAGGAGGCGACCTTCACGCGGCTGAACCGTGAGGACTCCACCCGCGAGGACTTCCTGAGCGAGTTCGCGACGCTGACACTCGGGTCCGGCGCCGCTGCCGCGGTGATCGGTCCGGCAGACCTCCACCCCGGTTCGCACCGCATCCTCGGGGGCGTGTCCCGCGCCGGGACGCAGCACCACGAGTTGTGCGTCGGCGGGATCGACGGCATGTACACGGACACCAAGGGACTGCTCGACGGCGGCCTCGAACTCGTGGTGACCGCCTGGCACGAGGCCCAGACGGACGGCTGGAAGTGGGACGCCATGGACCGCTACGTCACCCATCAGGTCTCCAACAGCTACACGAACGCGATCATCAAGGCCGTGGACCTGGAGCGCGAGCGCGTTCCCATCACGTTCCCTCACTGGGGCAACGTGGGGCCGGCGTCCCTCCCCATGACGCTCGCGCAGGAGGCCCAGTCACTGGCGCCCGGCGACCGCGTCCTGTGCCTCGGCGTCGGGTCCGGCCTCAACACCTCGATGATGGAGATTGCGTGGTAGCACTCCCCGGCGTCGATCCCTCGTGGTCGACGTTCCTCGACGTGCCCTCCACCAGTGCCGCCGACACACCGGGGACCACGCACCGCTGGCACTACCTCGACAACGGGGCGGGACTGGACGGCGGCACTGTGACCGGCACGCTCCTGTGCGTGCACGGGAATCCCACGTGGTCCTACCTCTGGCGTGGCTTCCTGGCGGCGGGGCTCGCGGCGGGCTGGAGGGTCATCGCGGTGGACCAGCTCGACATGGGCCTCTCGGCGCGCACCGGTGTCTTCCGGCGGCTGGAGCACCGGATCACGGATCTCGAGGACTTCGCGGCGGCGGCCGGCCTCACCGGTCCGCTCGTCACGGTCGGGCACGACTGGGGCGGAGTCGTCAGCATGGGCTTCGCCACACGGAACAGAGAGCAGCTCATCGGCGTCATCCTGACGAACACCGCGATCCACCAGGACCCCGAGCGGCACATCCCGGCCCCGCTGCGGCTCGCGTTGGCGCCCGGGGTCCATGCGCTCGGCACCCGGACCACCAGCGCCTTCCTCGACGTCACCCTGGCCCTCGCGCGACCGGCGCTCGACCGCGACGTCCGCGCGGCGTTCCGGCTGCCCTACCGCACCGCCTCGGACCGCCAGGGCATCGCGAACTTCGTCTCCGACATCCCGGCGGAGCCCGGCCATCCGAGCCATGCCACCCTCACGGCGACGGCCGAGGGCATCCGCTCCCTCGACGTGCCCGTCCTGATGATGTGGGGCCCGCACGATCCCATCTTCTCGGACCCGTACCTCGAGGATCTGGCCCGGCGGCTCCCCCAGGCCGACATCCATCGCTTCGAGCGAGCCGGCCACCTGGTTCAGGAGGACGCGGACACGGCCGCCACGGCATTCCAGTGGCTGGAGGTCCGCGGGGTCGGCCTGCCCGACGACGCTGCCGACGCACCCGACGCACCCGACGCGAGCGGTCCGGCTGACACGGACGCCGGGTATGTCCCCCTCGGTCGGCGCATCTCCGAGCTGGCTGCCGGCCCCGAGGCCTCGCGACGAGCCGTGGCGGAGATGCTGGAGGACGGCGGCGTTCGCGGTCTCACCTGGCGTGAGCTCGATGACGACGTGACGGCTGTCGCCGCGGGCCTGACCGCGCTCGGCTACGGGCGTGGCAGCAGGGTGAGCCTCCTCGTACCACCCGGAGTGGACCTGACCGTCCTGATCTACGCGTGCCTCCGCATCGGCGCGGTGATCGTCGTCGCCGACGCCGGCCTCGGCACGCGCGGTCTGAGCCGCGCCGTCAAGGGCTCCTCGCCGGACGTCGTGATCGGCATCCAGCGCGCGCTCGTCGCCGCGCGAGCCCTCGGCTGGCCCGGACGGCGCATCAGCGCGACCCGGCTCACGCCAACACTGCGGCGAGCCCTCGGGGTGGACGCCTCGCTCGGCGATCTGCGCGCGGCGCGCGTCCCCTCGCTCCCGGCCGCCTCCTCCCCCGACGCGGCGCGGGAGTCGACCGGTCCGTCCACAGTGGATGAGCCCGCGCCCGACGACGACGCCGCCATCCTGTTCACCTCCGGCAGCACGGGACCGGCGAAGGGCGTCGTGTACACGCATCGCCGACTCGCCGCCATGCGTGACGCCGTCGAATCAACCATCGGCCTCGGGCCCGGCGGCGCGCTCGTCGCGGGCTTCGCGCCCTTCGCACTGCTGGGACCGGCTCTGGGCGCGACGTCCGTCACCCCGGCGATGGACGTCACGGCACCGAGGACTCTCACGGCTACGGCCCTCGCACAGGCGGCCGCCGCGATCGACGCCACCGTGGTGTTCGCCTCACCGGCAGCCCTCCGCAACGTCGTCGCATCAGCGAACGGGCTGAACGATGCCGGGAGGGTCGCGCTCGGCCGGATCACCCTCATGCTCTCCGCCGGCGCTCCCGTCCCCCGGCCGCTCCTGGAGGCGGTGCAGGAGCTCGTACCCTCGGCGTCGCTGCACACCCCGTACGGCATGACGGAATCACTGCTCGTCGCGGACATCGATCTGGACGGGATCCGGAGCGCTGCCGCAGCTGCCGAGGCCGGCGCAGAGGGCACCGGGAACGGCGTCTGCGTGGGCCGGCCCGTACGCGGCGCACGGGTGGCCGTGAGCGCGCTGGCCGCCGACGGGACGGCCACGGGCGACCCGGCGACCGCGCCCGGCGTGACCGGCGAGATCCTCGTCGCCGCTCCGCACGTCAAGGACCGGTACTTCCGGCTCTGGCGGACGGAGCAGGAGTCCTCCCGTACCCGCCCCTGGCACCGCACGGGGGACGTCGGTCACCTCGACGCGGAGGGCCGCCTCTGGGTCGAGGGCCGTCTCGGGCACGTCATCACCGCACCGGGAGGTGTCGTGACCCCGGTGGGTCTCGAGCTGGCCCTGGAACTGCTCGACGGCGTGCGGCTCGCGGCCGTCGTCGGTGTGGGTCCGGTCGGCACCCAGGCGGTCGTCGCCGTCGTCGAGCCGGACGCCACCCCGAAGCGCCCCGCACTGGCTGAACCGAGCCTGGCCGAGGCTGCCCGTGCTGCAGCGCGTACCCGCGGAATCGAGCTGGCCGCCGTGCTCACGGTGCCCGCGCTTCCCGTGGATGTCCGGCACAACGCGAAGATCGACCGCACCCGGGTGGCCGCCTGGAGCGCCACGTTCCTCGCGGGCCGGCGGGCCGGCACGCCGTGACCGTCCTCGTCACGGGTGCGAGCGGGATGCTCGGCCGATCCGTCGCCGAGCATCTCGTCTCGGCCGGCGAGGACGTCCGGTGCTTCCAGCGCAGGCCCTCGAACGTGGTCGGGGCCACGGACGTCCTGGGTTCCGTCGACGACGCCGGCGCGGTGGAGGACGCCGCACGCGGATGCAGCGCGATCATCCACCTCGCGGCCAAGGTCTCCTTCACGGGTGCACTCGAGGACTTCCGGCGCATCAACGTCGATGGCACGCGGTACGTCCTCGACGCCGCGGTCCGGCATGGTGTCGCCGACGTCGTCCACGTCTCCTCCCCCTCCGTTGCGCACCTCGGGGCCTCACTGGTGGGCGCACCCGCCGGACCCGCCGATCCCGAGCGGGCGCGGGGCACCTACGCACGGACGAAGGCCGCAGCCGAAGTCCTGGCGCTCAGTCGGTCCGGGACCGACCTCCGCGTGGCGGCGGTCCGGCCGCACGTCGTCTGGGGCCCCGGCGACACCCAGCTCGTGGAGCGGGTGATCGAACGCGCCCGGCGTGGGCGGCTCCCGCTGCTCGGCCACGGCACATCCCTGATCGACACCACGTATGTGGACAACGCGGCGTCGGCGATCGTCGCGTGCCTCGCCAGGATGGACGCCGCCGCCGGTCGGGCCGTCGTGGTCACCAACGGCGAACCCCGACCCATCGCCGAACTCCTCACAGGTATCTGCAGGGCGGGGGGCGTGGAACCTCCACGCTGGTCGATCCCCGGCAGTGTGGCCCGCGGGGCCGGCGCCGTGATCGAACGCGCGTGGATGCGCCTGGGACGCGAGGACGAGCCACCGATGACCCGGTTCCTTGCCGAACAGCTCTCCACCGCCCACTGGTTCGACCAGCGGCGGACGCGGCAGGTGCTCGACTGGAGCCCGTCCGTCAGTATCGACGAGGGCTTCCGGAGGCTCGCTGCCCACTACGGCGGCGTCTGAGGACCGCGGCCATTCGGGTCTGCTCCCCGGTCATCGGACGGCGGATCATCCGGCACTACGGCCGCGCTGCAGAACAGCCATGACGCGTAGCGGCTGGGAATGACGAAGGACGGGATGCTCTGCATCCCGTCCTTCGTTTCGCTGTACCCGGCGCTGCAGGCCAATGGCCTAGCGCGTGTAGTACCCATCCACGGCCATCGCCGTGACGGGGTGGACCTGCGTTCCCTGCGAGGGGTTCAGCGCGCTGATCATCTGCCCGTTGCCCAGGTAGATTCCCACGTGGCTGCCGCCGTTCTGGCTGACGAGGTCTCCCGGCTGCGGGGTGGTCGTCGGCTGCAGCGCGTCGAACTGCGCGTAGGTCACACGGGGCAGCTGTACGCCGTGCTGGGCGTACACCCACTGCACGAAGCCGGAGCAGTCCCAGGCGCCGAAGGACGTGCCCCCGTAGACGTAACCGGAACCCTCGCCGCTCATCGCCGTTCCGACGATGCCGGACATCGGAGTGATGGAGGATGCGGACTGCGTGGTGAGGCCGGTCGTGTTGCCCGCGCCCTGCGTCGACGTGGACGCCGAGAAGACAGCAGGAGCGGCTGCGGGAGCCGCGACCGCCGACTGCTGCGCAACCGGTGCGCCGCCCAGGGCGATCGTCTGCCCCGGGTAGATCACGGAGCCGTGTCCGAGACCGTTGGCCGCGAAGAGCGTGTCCAGGCTGACGCCGTGGGCCGCTGCGATGCCGCCGAGCGTGTCGCCGGACCGGACCGTGTAGGTCCCTGCCGCGGGAGCCGCGACGGTGGTGACCGGTGCGGTGGTGGCGGCGGCGGTGCCGACGGTCACCTCGCCCGCGGCACTGGCCGGGAGCGCTGCTCCCAAGAGGATGCCGGAGGCGGCGACGACGACGACGGCGGGCTTACCTGCGGCCGAGGCGCTTGCGCCGACGGCGCGTGAGGCGGTGACGAGAGGGTTGGTGCGCGACGGAACGGCCCGGTGGCGCGCGATATGACGGTTCTGTGACATGTTGTTGCCTTTCCCGATGCCTACGAAGTTAGCTGTCGGGTTCGGATGGGACATCCGGACACGTCATGTCATCGACCGCCGCCCCAGTGCCGGTCAATGCGTGCCTTTACCCCTAGGACTTGTGAGAAAGCCCGCTTTCGGTTCCCCCGCCCCTGTCGAATGTGTTGTTCGAACGGTCCGTCCTCATCGACAGGGTTAGGCAAAGAGAGGAAGGGCGACCCCCCGAGGTGGGCGGACGCTGGAACAACGGTACGCGGCGATCACGTTCCTGTCACGTTCGGATCACGCCTGCCTCGCAGTCTGGCCTCGGCGGCGCTGATGACTATAATCTCGCCGACCGCGGACGCGGCTGGCAGACGGGGCAGAAGAAGGACGAACGGTTCATGAAGGACTCTCGTCGCATCAGGGTGACACGGCCTGCCGCGGCACACCGGCGGCAGGGCTCACCCTCGCGCCCGTAGGCCTCCAGTTCGCGGGCGAAGTAGCCGGAGGTACCGTTAACGTTGACGTAGAGCGAGTCGAAACTCGTGCCGCCGGCTTCCAGCGCACGCTCCATGACCCCACGCACGGCGTCGACGACCCGATCGGTGTCGGGGCGGCGCATGGTGTCGGTCGGCCGGGCGTAGTGCAGCCGGGCCGCCCAGAGGGCCTCGTCCGCGTAGATGTTCCCGATGCCGGAGATGAGGCCCTGATCGAGGAGCGCACGCTTCAGCCCCGTCCTGCGGGCACGCAGCCGCTGGTGGAAGGTCGCGGTGGAGAAGATCGGGTCCAGCGGATCGCGGGCGATGTGCGCGGCCTGCCTCGGGATCAGCGTCAGCTGCTCGGCGCCGAGGCCGCCTGCACCGCCGTCGCCCGTGGGGTCGAGATCGGCGAGGAACATGCCGCCGAAGATCCGCTGGTCGACGAACCGGAGGTCCGTGGGCAGACGCTCGCCGTCCGGTCCGGTCGCCGGGGACAGTCCGAGCCGGACCTTGAGGTGCTTCTCCCGTGCCGCCCCGGGCTCCTCGATGAGCAGCTGGCCGCTCATGCCGAGATGGGCCATGAGCGCGACGGTCGGCGCCTGCTCGCTGCCGGCCGCCTCCTCGAGGGGCATCCACAGGAACTTGCCGCGGCGCACCACGTCCCGCACCGTGACACCCTCGAGGTTCTGTCGGAAGTCCTCGGCGCCCAGGAGGTGCCTGCGCAGGGAGCGGGGGTCCACGACCTCCACGTCCTGGATCGTCCGGCCCGTCACCCATCGCGCGAGCCCGCGCCGGACGACCTCGACCTCCGGGAGTTCAGGCACTCAGGAACCGTTGTCGTGCGTGCGGGACATCACGGCCCCGGGCAGTGACGGGGGTGCGTGGGAATCCGAGGGGTGCGAGGCTTCCGGGGCGCCCGACGGCAGGACGGGCTGCGGCGCGTCGGGGTCGGTCGCGCCGCCCGACAGCAGCACCCAGGTCTCCGCGGCGGCGGCCTGTTCCGCCTCCTTCTTGGACGGCCCTGTACCGGAGCCGTACTCGACGCCACCGATCACCAGACGCGCGGTGAAGGTGCGCGCGTGATCGGGGCCCACGCCTGCGACCCGGTAGTCGATGAGCCCCAGGCGTCGGCTTGCAGCCGCCTCCTGGATGCGTGTCTTCCAATCGGTGCCGCCACCCAGGACGGCGGAGTCGGCGAGGAGGGGGGCGATCAGCCGCATGACCATGGCGCGGGCCGTCTCGATGCCGTGCGTGAGGTACGCGGCGCCGATCACGGCCTCCATGGTGTCCGCGAGGATGGAGGCCTTGTCACGGCCGTTCGTCAGTTTCTCGCCCTGCCCGAGCAGCACGTGGCTGCCGAGGTCCAGGCTGCGGGCCACTCCGGCGAGGGCCTTCGTGCTCACGACCGCCGAGCGGCGCTTGGCGAGCTCACCCTCGGACAGGTCGGGGTTGTCCCGGTAGAGGGCATCGGTGACCGACAGCCCGAGCACGGAGTCGCCGAGGAACTCGAGGCGTTCGTTCGTGGGGATGCCGCCGCGCTCGTAGGCGTAGGACCTGTGTGTCAGGGCAAGACGAAGCGTCTCGGAGTCGATGTCGACCCCGAGACGCTTCGTGAGTTCTGCGGTGTTCTTCATGAAAGCTTCAGCCGACCCCGCCGGACCTTCGCCAGGCAGGGACCGGATCCGACATCAGACGTCGGCGACCTTCCGGCCCTTGTACTCGAGGAACAGCGGCGTGCCGGCCGAGTCGGTGACGACCTTGGCCTGGTGGGCGAGGCTGTAGGTGACGCGACCGTTCTCGAGGGTCTTGACCAGCTTGGGGGCGGTTGCCTTCCACTGGGACCGGCGTGCGCGGGTATTCGCGCGGGACATTTTCCGCTTCGGGACAGCCACGGCTAACTCTTTTCTCTCTCGTCTGACTCTGACTTGGGTGCCGCGTCATGCTCGGCGGCGGTGCCCGTCAACCCGGCAAGGGCTGACCAGCGGGGGTCCAGAACTTCGTGGTGGTGATCGGGATCGTCGTTCAGGCGTGCTCCGCATTCGGAGCACAATCCCAGGCAATCCTCCCGGCACACCGGCTGGAAGGGCAGCGAGGTGACCACTGCATCCCGCAGAACGGGCTCCAGGTCGATCGTCTCGTTCTCCACCCTGTGCACTTCTTCGTCCTCCTCCGACAGCGATTCCGCGTCGTCGTAGAAGAACAGCTCCTGGATGTCGACCTCGCGGTCGAACCGCAGGGGCTCCAGGCACCGGCCGCATTCACCGGTCACTTCCATGCCGGCCGTCCCGGACACGAGGATTCCCTCGTGGACCGATTCGAGCCGCAGGTCGAGTTCGAGTGGCGAACCCTCCTGCACTCCGACGAGGGCGACACCGAAATCCTTCGGCGCCGGTACGTTCTCCTCGAGTACCCGCATACTCCCCGGACTTCGTCCGAGGTCCCTGACACTGAACGTCAGGGGCGCGCTGAGATCGCTGGTGATGGTGACTCCTGTAGAACATGTGACCGACGTGCCATCTTAGCCCGAAGCGGGTTCCTCCCCCAAAACGGGCCGGCCCCCACCGGCCGCGAGCGCCCGCAGCACGGGCTCCGGCACCAACTGATCGATGTCCCCGCCGAGGGCGAAGACCTCCTTCAGCAGCGAGGAGGAGACGTGCCCCGAGGCCGCCGCCGTCGGCAGGAACACGGTGTCCACACCGGTGAGGTGACGGTTCATGGTGGCCATGGGCAGCTCGTACTCGAGGTCGGGCCCGGACCGGAGGCCCTTGACCAGTGCGCTCGCGCCGTGCTGCCTGCAGAACTCGGCGAGGAGGCCACCGCCCATCGGGAGGACCCTTGCGTTGCCGAGATGGGCGAGGCTCTCCCGGCAGAGCCCCAGGCGCGTGTCGAGGTCGAACCGGTAGGTCTTCGCCGGATTCGTGGACACCGCGACGATCACCTCGTCGAACAGGGTGGAGGCCCTCGTGATGATGTCGACGTGCCCGTTGTGGAGCGGGTCGAAGGATCCGGGGCAGACGACGCGGTTCATGCCCCTACGGTACCCAGTGTCCGCGCCGCGACACGTGAGCGATCGGCCCGCGATACTGGGGGGATGACGACGCAGGCAGGAAGCGCCCCCTGGGCGAGGACGGCAGCAGGCGCGAACCTGCTTGGCCCCGACGGAGGGCTCGGGATCACCATCTTCGAGGAGGTCACCGCACTCGCGCAGCGCCACTCGGCGATCAACCTGGGCCAGGGCTTCCCGGACGAGGACGGCCCGCAGGAGATCCTCGACGCCGCCCGCGCGGCCATCGCCGACGGCGCCAACCAGTACGCCCCCGGTCAGGGGCTCGCGGTGCTCCGGCACGCGATCGCCGCCCACCAGCAACGCTTCTACGGCCTCGACGTGGACCCGCAGACCGAGGTGATCGTCAGCACCGGTGCCACCGAGGCGATCGCGTCGGCGATCCTCGCCTTCGCGGGCCCCGGCGACGAGGTGCTCACCTTCGAGCCGTTCTACGACTCCTACGGCGCGGTGATCGGCCTCTCGGGTGCCACGCACACCACCGCTCCGCTGCTCGCGCCCGACTACCAGCCCGACGCCGCGCTCCTCGAGGCCGCGTTCAGCGAGCGCACGCGGATCGTGGTGGTCAACAACCCGCACAATCCCACCGGCACCGTGTTCGACCGCAGCGCACTGGAGCTGATCGTCACGCTCGCGGAGCGGTACGGCGCCGTCATCGTGACGGACGAGGTGTACGAGCACCAGACGTTCGGGCAGGCACACCTTCCCCTCGCCTCACTCCCCGGAGCCGCCGCGAGGACCCTCACCGCCAGTTCGGCGGGGAAGACGTTCTCCGTCACGGGGTGGAAGGTCGGCTGGCTGACCGGGCCGGCAGATCTCGTGGCGCAGGTGCGCACCGTCAAGACCTTCCTCACCTACACCTCGGGTACCCCCTTCCAGCACGCCGTCGCACTCGGGCTGGGGCTGCCGGACTCCTTCTTCGCCTCAGCGGCGGAGACCCTGCGCCGCAAGCGGGATCTCCTCGGTGAGGGACTGCGCGCCGCGGGCTTCGACGTCGTCGAGCCCCGGGGAACCTTCTTCACGATGGTGGATGCCGCACCCCTCGGGATCGATGACGCCACGGACCTGGCGCGGCGTCTGCCGGAACTCATCGGGGTGGCGGCGATCCCCGTCGCCATGTTCTGCCACGCCGACGGCGCCGAACGCACGCGCTCCCTGCTCCGCTTCGCCTTCTGCAAGAAGTTCGACGTCATCGAGGAGGGCGCCCGACGGCTCTCCATGCTGCGGCAGCGGGTATGAGCGGGGCGACCATGGACGGTGACCAGGACTCGACCACCGACGACCACACCGGCGTCCACGTGAACGGCGGCACGGACGGTGCCATGGAGGATGCCACGGACGGTGCAAGGGACGGCTCGGCCCCGGGGCCGGACGGGCGGTATCCCGAGCCCGACGGCGAGGACGCCGGCGTCCCCACGCGGTGGCTCCCCTTCACGGGGGCCTACGCGGAACTCGACGAGGACGCGTTCATCGACGGCGCCCTGATCCTCAGCATCGGCGGCAGTCAGCAGTCGCACGTCGACGTGCTGCACCCCGAGCGGGTGTTCTACGAGTACCTGCAGCGCGTCGCGAACGTCGTCGACCTGGTCGGTGAACCGGGGGCCCCGCTGCGTGCCCTGCACCTCGGGGCGGGAGCGCTCACGCTCGTGCGGTACATCGAAGCCACCCGGCCCCGCTCCCGTCAGGTCGCCGTCGACCTCGAGGCCGACCTCCTCTCCTTCGTCCTCGAGACCATGCCGCTGCCGGCGGGGACCCTCTGCGAGCTCATCGCCGCGGATGCCGCCGACGCCGTACTCGAGCAGCCCGACGGCTCCTTCGACGTCGTGGTGCTGGACATCTTCGCCGGAGCGGACGCGCCCGCCCACCTGACCTCCCCGGACTTCGCGGCACATCTCCTGCGGGTCTGCGCCGAGGACGGCGTGGTCCTGGTCAACGTGGGCGATGACCCGCCGCTGCTCTTCGCACGGGAGCAGAGCCGCCGCTTCTCCTCGCTCGCCGCGTCGACCGCCGTCCTGACGGAGGCGGGCATGGTCAACGGCGGGCACGCCGGCAACGTGATCGTCGTCGCCCGCCGGCAGCCGTGGCCCGAGGCGTGGACCGGCGCTCTGGAACTCGCCGGGCCGCACCCGGCGGCCGTTCTCGTCGGCGCGGACCGCGTGGCCTTCGAACGGTTCGCGAGCACCGAGCAGGGCTGAACCGCGGGGCTGGGCGCTCGGTTCCATCGGGCAGGGCTGCGCGCGCAACCGTCCCCGATCACAGATTCCAGGCAAGGGCCAAGGGCTTCTCGCTGACCGATGGGGTTCCGGGCGCTCCTGGCCTGAGAGAGCTTGAGAAGTCGGGCAAGGACACTCGTCATTCCCCGGGGGACACCCACCATGAACCACACACTGCACGTCATCGTCCGGCTGGACATCGACCTCCACGGGGCCTACGGTGCCTGATCGTCGCGGCCGTGGCCGTCGCCCTCGTGGCGAGCCTCCACGCCCGACGGCGGGGCAGGAGGGTGATCGGCTGACGGGCGGCGCAGTCCGGTACGCTCGTCGGCGGCAGCGCCCATCCGGGAGGGTATGCAGCCCGAACTACGGGCAGGCGGCGAGCGCTGCCCGCGCTGTACCCTGACACCAGCGACACCACCACGCGTCGCCGGTGCGGGGCACCGGCCGTGACGTCGTCGACAGTCCCCGGGTCCCTGCGGGCCCAGCGCCTCCGGGCCACCTGGGATCACGGCTCGGACCCGGCGCCGCGCGGGCCACGACAGCACAGAAGGAGGGTCATGACACGGTCAGGGCTCCCCTGTCTGCCGTACCTGCGGTCGATCGTGCTCGTGTCCCTCGTCCTCTCGGTCTCATCCGCCTCGCACGTCCTCGCCGCCGGTCACCTGCCTCACCTCGGCGTGATACTCCTGCTGGGTGTCCTCCTGCTCGCGCCGATGGTGCTCCTCGGACGCCGGCGGGTGACGTTCCGCTCCGCCGTCGCCCTGATGGGAGCGGGCCAGATCGCGATGCACTCCCTGTTCGAGCTCACGGCCGTGCCCGCCGTCTGCCAGAGCTCGTCCGCGATGCCCGGACATCACGCGGCCTTCGAGCTCGCCTGCTCACCGGTGGCCCAGGAGCCCATGGGAGCGGCGACGGGTGGCCTCGCGATGGTCCTCCTCCACACGCTGGCCACACTGCTCCTCGCCGCGATGGTGGCGAAGAGCGAGGAAGCCGGAGCTCTCCTGCGGGCCTGGCTGGCCCCTCTCGTCTCCCTGCCCGTCGCCGTGACCCTCCCGGCATCCCCCCGGCGCACCGTCGTCGCGGTACCCGCTCCGGCAGCGCCGGTGTCGGTCCACGCCGTCGTCCCGACACTCCGCGGTCCGCCGCAGCTCCTCCTGCTGCCCGCCTGACCCGCACTCCTTCCAGGGGCGGGTCCGTGCGGAACGGTCCCCTCGCCGCCCGGCGATCACGAACCTCATGACCGACACCCCCTGCTCCCTGACGTCCCGCACCGCGGGCGGAGCACCCTGAAAGGCATTCCCATGACCTCGTTCCACCGCAAGCACGCCCTCACCACGGGCGCAGTCGCCCTCACCACCGCCGGCCTGATGGGCCTCGGACTCGGAGCGGCCAGCGCCCACGTCACCGTGGCGCCCGCGTCCACCACCGAGAACGGGTACTCGCAGCTCACGTTCAGCGTCCCCAACGAGTCGGAGACGGCCGCCACCAACAAGCTCGAGGTGCAACTCCCCATCGAGCAGCCCTTCACCTCCGTGCGGGTCAAGCCCGTGGACGGCTGGACGGCGGAGGTCGTCACCGGCACCTTCCCGGAGCCCGTCACGACGGCCGACGGCGCCACGCTCACCGAGGGACCCCTCTCGGTCGTCTGGACCGCCGAGGCGGGGTCGGAGATCTCGCAGCAGGAGTACCAGACGTTCTCGATCAGCGTGGGCCGCCTCCCCGAGGCCGGCGCGACCGTCATGCTCCCCGCGACGCAGTCCTACACCGACGGCGAGGTTGTCGCCTGGGACCAGGAGACCGTCGAGGGCGCCGAGGAGCCGGACAAGCCCGCGCCGTCGTTCGTGACCACCGCGGCCGTCGAGGGTGAGGACTCCCACGGGGGCTCGCACACCGCCGCCGAGACCCCCGAGGCGATCGACGCCGAGCAGGCGGCCACGGCTACGGACACCGGCTCGTCCTCGGCCGCGGGCTGGGCCGGGCTGATCGCCGGGCTGCTCGGCCTCGTGGCCGGCGTCGTCGCCCTGGCCCGGACGCGACCCACGGCGTAGCTCCCGCGATACCGGCGCGGTGCCGGTGTGCGAGCCGGCACCGCGCCCCCGCGAGAGCCCTGACCCGCTCCAGCCGTCAGTCGACGGCAGGTTCGAGGAACCACAGGCGCGTCTCGCCGTACTTCTTGTCCGAGAATCTCTCGAGCCATGCGGGCCACGCTGGTTCCGGGGTCCGGGCGGACCGCTCGACCACCACCACCGCGCCGTCCGCGAGCCGGGTCTCGAGCGCCGCCAGCACGGCGAGCACCCCCTCGGCGTCGACCGTGTAGGGCGGATCCATGAGGACGAGATCCCAGGTGAGCTCCGGGGCCACCCGCTCGAGGTAGGTCTCCACCTTCGAGCGGTGCACGCGGACGGCGGTCCAGCCCAGCACACGGTTCACGAGGTCCGCGTTGCGCTGTGCCACCGCGGCGGCCCGCTCCGCGGATTCCACGAGGTCCACGGTGGCTGCGCCGCGGCTGGCGCTCTCCACGCCGAGCGATCCCGAGCCCGCGTAGAGGTCCAGGACGTGTGCCCCGTGGAGGATGCCGTAGGACTCGAGGCGGGAGAACAATGCCTCCTTGACCCTGTCCGTGGTGGGTCGCGTGCCGTTCCCGTCGACGCTGGTGAGAGTGGAACCGCCCGCCGCTCCGGCGATGATGCGCGTCATGCTCCGACTCTATCGCCCGGTGTCAGGGCGCGCTCCACCGTTCCCGGGTACCGCGTAGACGTCCGCATGCGCATGGTGGACCGTCAGGAAGACCGGGAGGCCCGGCTCGAGCCCCAGGGCGACGACGTCCGTCGGCGCCACGTCCGCGGCCATGCCCGCTGCGTGGACCCTCACCAGGTCACCGCGGTGCTCGACGTCGCTGACGATCACTGGGATGCATGCCGTCCCCGGCGAGGACACCGGCACGCGCGACACACCCACCCGCCCCGGACGGACCACGAGGCGGAGCGACGCGGCACCGGAGGAATCGGCGGCGCCCGCCGACGGCAGGGCCCCCGGGGCCGGTCGGCCGGTGTCGGCGGGGTGGTCCTGCCCGGCCTGACTCCCGGACGCGTCGTGCTCGGCGCGCATGGGCACCGTCAGCCCGTTCTCGGCGACGAAACCCTCGCTCGTGCGCCGCCCCCGCAGCAGGTTGAGCCCTGCGAGCCGCGCGCCGAACTCGCTGACAGGGTGTGTGAGCACCTCTCCGGTGGGTCCGGCTTCGACCACCCGTCCCGCGTCGAGGAGCAGCACGCGGTCGGCGAGGAGGTACGCATCGAGGGGGTCGTGCGTCACGATGATGGCCATGCGCTCGGCGAGGACCTCCCGGAGCAGGGCACGGAGAGCCGGGGCGACCGTCACGTCGAGCGCGGAGAGCGGTTCGTCGAGCAGGAGCAGCGACGGCTCCGCCGCGAGCGCGCGGGCGACCGCGACCCGCTGCGCCTGCCCGCCGGAGAGCTGACCGGGCCGCCGCTCCGCGAGATCCTTCGCGCCGGCGCGCTCGAGCCAGCCGAGCGCCGTCGACCGCGCGTCCGCCCGCCCCACGCCGCGGCTGCGCGGGCCGAACGCCACGTTCTCGAGCACGCTGAGGTGCGGGAACAGGAGGGCCTCCTGCGCGAGCAGCGCCACACCGCGCCGTCTCGCTTCGGTGAGCCTTCTCCGATCCGGCCCGACGTCGAAGAGCACGCGTCCGTCGAGCTCCGCCTGGCCCTCGCGGGGGGCGAGGAGCCCCGCGACGAGTGCGAGCAGCGTCGACTTCCCGGCCCCGTTCGGTCCGAGGACCGCGAGGGTCTCGCCCGGCGCGAGCTCGAAGGAGACGTCGAATCCGCGGTCGGGGAGGGCGGCCGTGAAGCGGAGGCCGGTCATCGAGGGAATCCCGCCCTCGCCCCGCCGAGCGGCCGCACCCGGTGCGCCACCCCTACGACGGCGATCGCGACGACCACGAGCACGAGGGACAGCGCCACGGCGGCGTCCGGATCGGTCTCGCGCTGGAGGTACACCTCGAGCGGCAGCGTCCTCGTGGTGCCCTGGAGGCTGCCGGCGAAGGTGAGCGTGGCGCCGAACTCGCCCAGCGCCCGCGCGAAGGACAGCACGGCGCCGGAGACCAGCGCCGGCAGCACGAGGGGCAGGGTGATGCGCCGGAGCACCGTCCACCGCCCGGCCCCGAGCGTGGCTCCCACCGCCTCGTAGCGCGTCCCGACCGTACGGAGCGCACCCTCGAGGCTGAGGACGAGGAACGGCAGCGCCACGAAGGTCTGCGACATCACCACCGCGGTGGTCGAGAACGCGACGTCGATACCCAGCGTGGCAAGACTTTCGCCGAGGAGCCCCCGGCGCCCGAACGTGTAGAGCAGCGCGATACCGCCGACCACGGGCGGCAGGACCAGCGGGAGCAGGACGAGGGAGCGGAGGATCTGCTGACCACGGAACCTCGTCCGCGCGAGCACCAGCGCCATCGGTACCCCGAAGAGCACGCAGAGCGCGGTGGCGGTCACGGACGTCCGCAGGCTGAGGAGCAGTGCCGCCGTGGCACCCTCGGACGTGACGAGGGGGACGAACCGCGGCCAGTCGACCCGGAGGGCCATGGCCACCAGCGGCAGCACGACGAACAGACCACCCACGACGGCGACGGCCGGGACCCAGCGCGGAAGCCGTGCGCCGTCGGGGGCACGGTTCCCCGACCTCCGCACGGAAGGCACGGAAGGCCCGGCGGGAGCAGCAGTGGGAGGCGCGGCGGAGCTGACGGCAGGGTTCACAGGAGGAGCCGCCCCCGCGCCACTAGCCGCGTCGACACCCGCGTCAGCTTCCGCAGTCGGTGCTCCACCGCGTCGTCACGGAGCACCGAACCCTGCTTCCTCGAGCACGGCACGGCCGTCCAGCCCCGCCACGAACTCGACGAATGCCTGCGCGGTCCGTGCCTCGTCGCTGTCCGCGAGCGCAGCGATCGGGTACACGTTGACGGCGTCCGCCGCCTCGGGGATCCCGATCCCGAGGACGGCATCCCCCGCGGCCCGCACGTCGGTCACGTAGACCAGCCCGGCGTCGGCCTCCCCCGAGACGACCTTGCCGAGGACGTCCGTCACCGATGATTCCTCGCTGACCGGGGTGAGCTTGACGCCTGCTGCCTCCGTCACGAGGGCTGCGGCCGCCCCGCACGGAACCTGCTCGGCGCAGACGACCATCTTCACGTCCGGCTCCGCGGCATCCGCGAGGGTCGTGATATCCGCGGGGTTGTCGGCGGGCACCACGAGCTGCAGGGTGTTCGTGGCGAAGGTGCGTGCGTAGCCCGCGAGCAGGCCGGCCTCGTGCACCTTGCCCATGTTCCGCTCATCGGCGGAGGCGAGGACGTCGGCGGGCGCGCCCTCGAGGATCTGCGTGACGAGGTCCGAGGAACCCCCGACGTTCAGCGTGACCGCGCTGCCGGGATGAGCGTCCTCGAAGCGCGCTGCGATCTCGGTGAAGGCGTCGCTCAGCGAGGCGGCGGCGAACACCGTGATGCTGCCGTCGACCGCACCCGTCGCGTCCGTTGAGCCATCAGCGCCCGGTCCCTGGTCCGCGGGTCCTCCGCAGCCGGCGAGGACCAGCCCGGCCGCCGCGAGGGCTGCGAGGACCGTGACGTGCCTGGGCCGCGGACGATGAGGCATTACGGGCGCAAGCATCAGGCTGAAACGGGCAGGGCCGGAACGGGCCGTGCGCGCAGGGGCCTCCGCGGCAGGGCCGGAACTGGCAGGGCCGGAACTGGACGTGCGCGCAGAGGCCTCCGGCTCCGGGCCTCCGCTCGAACCCTGTGCGCCGGTCACGCCCTGCCCCCGGGGGTCTCGACGATGACGGTCGTCGCCTTGACGACGGCGATCGCCACGGAGCCCTCTTCCAGACCGAGATCACGGACCGCCTCGCTGCTCATGAGCGAGACCACCCGGTGGGGACCGCACTGGAGTTCCACCTGCGCCATCACGGTGTCCATCGTGATGGCCGTGACGATCCCCACGAATCGGTTGCGGGCCGAGCGCCCCACGTCCGAGGGGTCACCGGGCAGCACGGCGGTGCGCTGCGCGAGCCGCGCGAGGTCCAGGGCTTCGACGACGGTCCTGCCCGAGGCGTCCTTCGAACTCCCGAGGGCGCCGCCGTCGATCCAGCGGCGCACGGTGTCGTCGCTGACGGCGAGATAGCGGGCCGCGTCCGCGATCCGTAATTGCGTCATGGAACGGATGCTACTCCCTCAGACGCGGAAGCGAGGTGCGTCAGCCCTTCTCGAGGAACGCTTCCTTCTCGGGATTCAGGTAGAGCTCGATGGCGAGGATCAGCCCCGGGTACTCCCGCAGGTCCGGGTCCTCCGCGACGATCTCCTGCGCGTCCGTCCGGGCCTTCTCGATGACCTTGCCGTGCTGCGTGATCTTGAGGAACCGCAGCGCGGACCGCCCGCCCGACTGCGACGCCCCGAGGATGTTGCCCTCCCGCCGCAGCTCGAGGTCCTTCTGCGAGAGCTCGAAGCCATCGGTCGTGGCCGCCACGGCGGCGAGGCGCTCCCTGCTGGGGTGCTCGGGCTCGAGGGACGTCACCAGCAGGCAGGTCCCCGCGTGCCCTCCGCGTCCGATCCGGCCGCGGAGCTGGTGAAGCTGCGAGATGCCGAAGCGGTCCGCGTCCATGATCACCATGAGCGTGGCATTGGGGACGTCGACGCCCACCTCGATCACCGTCGTCGCCACCAGGAGGTCCACGGCGCCGTCCGCGAAGCGGGCCATGACGTCGGCCTTGTCCTGGGGATCCATGCGTCCGTGCAGGATGCCCGTCACCACGCCGTCGAGCTGCGGGACGTCCGCGAGCGACGCCGCGAGGCCCACCACGCTCGTGAGGGGCTGGGCCGCCTTGGCCTCCGTCGGCTGGTCACCGTAGAGCACCTCGGGGGCGTCGTCGTCGCCCTTCGCGTCGTCACCGATCTTGGGGCACACCACGTAGACCTGCCGGCCGGCGTCGATCTCCTCGCGCGCCCGCGACCACACCCTTTGCATCCATGCGGGGTGCTCGGTGAGCCCCACCTCGTGGGTCGCGATGGGCGACCTGCCCGCCGGCAGTTCGGACAGGGTGGAGGTCTCGAGGTCACCGAAGACGGTCATGGCGACGGTCCGCGGGATCGGCGTCGCCGTCATGACGAGGACGTGGGGCGAGGTGCGCGCCTTGGTGCGGAGCGCGTCGCGCTGCTCCACACCGAACCGGTGCTGCTCGTCCACCACGATCAGGCCGAGGTCGAAGAAGGTGACGTTGTCCGAGAGAAGGGCGTGCGTACCGATCACGATGCCTGCGTCGCCGGACGCGGCGTCGAGGAGGGACCTCTTGCGCTGCGCCGTCGACATGGAGCCGGTGAGCAGCACCACGCGCGTGCCGTCCGTCGCTCCACCGAGCATCCCGCCTTCGGCGAGGGGACCGAGCGTGCGCGTGATGGACTGCAGGTGCTGGGCCGCGAGGACCTCGGTGGGCGCGAGGAGCGCGGCCTGCCCGCCGGCGTCGATGACCTGGAGCATGGCGCGTAGGGCCACGAGGGTCTTGCCCGACCCCACCTCGCCCTGGAGCAGGCGGTTCATCGGGTGGTCCCGCGCGAGATCCTCCGCGAGCGTCGCGCCGACGTCGAGCTGCCCCTGGGTCAGCGTGAAGGGCAGGCGGGCGTCGAACTGCGCGAGGAGGCCGTCGGTGCGCGGCGGGCGGGCCGTGGCCTCCTCACGTGCCGCGAGCGCACGACGCCGGGCGAGCGCCGCCTGCAGCACGAACGCCTCCTGGTAGCGGAGCCGGTGCTGGGCGCGGTAGGCGTCCTCGACCTGCTGCGGGCGGTGCACCAGCTCGTACGCCGACGTGATGCTCATGAGCTTGTCGCGGCGGGCGATCGACGCCGGCACGGGATCGTCCAGCTCGGTCAGCTGCAGCGTGTCCAGCACGGTGGCGACCGCCTTGGCGATCTTCTCGCTGTCCAGCTTCTCCACCGCCGGGTACACCGGGATGGGGCGGTTGATGTCCTCGGGGGCGTCGCCCTCGTCGAGGAGGGAGTACCGGGGGTTGGTCAGCGAGAGCTTGCCGCGGTAGACGGTGACCTTGCCGGAGAACATGGCGCGCACGCCCGGGCGGAGCTCGCGCTCCGCGGCGTAGCCGTTGAAGTAGGTGAGGTTCATCCCGCCGAGGCCGCCCTCGGCGTCGTCGGTGATGGTGACCTCGAGCAGCATGCCCTTGCGTGTGCGCATCCTCCGCGAGGCAGCGGACTGCACCCGGGCGATCAGCGTCACCTCCTCGTCCACGGGGACGTCGGCGATGGGTGTCAGCTCGCCTCGTTTGAGGTAGGTGCGCGGGAAGTGGTTGAGCAGCTCGCCCACGGTGGTGATGCCGAAGTGCTTCTCGAGCGGTTTCGCCACCGCGCCGAGGCGCCTCTCGAGCGGGGCGTCGAGCTCCGGGACGCGCGCTGCCGGGAGGGCGTCAGGTGTCACGGGCCTCGGCTCCGACGTCCGTGGCGTGGGGTGCGGCGAGCTGCGTGACGCTGATGTTCACCGGTTCGCCCGCCTGGTGGATGAGCGCGAGCGCGGGCTCGGGGTCCGGTACGTGCACGTGGACCCTCCAGCGGTACCCCTCGGGTGCCTCGGTGACCGCACTCATGATCACGGAGTCACCGAGCTCGTCGAGGTGCAGGCGGAGGGTTGCGGCGTCCAGGGGGCTGAGGTTGATGGTGCACATGACCTCCACGCCCTCGGCGTCGCCGCCCGCGTGGATGTGGGGCGCCTGGACGGCGTAGCCGTGCAGCCCGTCCAGCAGTTCGTCCTGCAGTTCCTCCCCGAGCGCCGCGGCCCTCAGGGCATCGAGGATGAGGAGGAAGCCGACGCCGCCGGCGTCGACGACCTTCGCGGCGGTGAGGGCGCCCAGCTGGCTCTCGGTGTCCACGACCGCCCGCAGGGCGTCCTGGACGGCGGATTCGAGGGTCAGCGCGAGCGCATGGTTGCTGTCGTCCGAGGCGTGCGCCGCGGAGGTCGTGCCCGCTGCCCGGGCGCTCGCCTCGAGCACGGAGAGCATGGTGCCGGGTACGGGGTCGCTGAGGGCGGACCAGCTGCGGATCTGCGCGCGGTGCAGGGATGCCGTGAGGAGCGTGCACGTCAGGCGGGTGACGCCGTGCAGCGGTTCCGCGAAGGCCGCGAGGAACACGGCGAACAGCGTCCCGGAGTTGCCGCGGGCGTCCTCCATGGCTGCGCGCCCCGCGATGGTGAGGAGGTCCCCCAGATCCGTGGTCGGATCGCCGTGCACGGCCCGGGCCGCGGCCCGTACGGTCTGGTAGAGGTTGGTACCGGTGTCGCCGTCCGCGACCGGGAAGATGTTGATGGCGTTCAGGCGGTCGCTGTGGTTACCGAGGGATTCTTCGGCCTTGCTCAACCAGCGCTTCATCGCCGCGGCGTTCGCGGTGACCTTAGTGTGCAAAGTGATCCCATCCCCTGAGAGCTGTCGCCCGTGACGCCAGTGTCACCTGCGGCGTGCCCGGCACGATCGAGCCTACCGCAGTGAAACCCGGTGGCAGGGGGGTGTTTCCCGGGAACGTCGCCAGCAGTCCGTGGTCCTCCCCACCCCCGAGCACCCAGTCCATCGCGTCCGTTCCCAGCTGCTCCGCGGCGGGCGCGAGGGCGCTCGTGAAGGGCTGTAGTGCGTCTGCGTCGAGGTCCAGCCGCACGGTGCTCGCCGCGGCGATCCGCCCGGCGTCGCGCACGAGCCCGTCGGAGATGTCCAGCATGGCCGTGGCTCCCGCGCGGGCGGCGGCGGGTCCCGCATCCAGCGGGGGCGACGGGCGGAGTTGCGCGGCGACCAGCGCCTCGCCGAGGGCGCCGAACCGGGCGGGAGCTCCACCGTCCTCGAGGATGGCGAGCCCAGCGGCGGCCCGGCCGAGCGTTCCCGCGACCGCGACGACGTCGCCGACCCTCGCTCCGGATCGCACGACGGCGGGCCCGTCGAGCACTCCTGTCACGGCCGCCGTGACGACGAGCTGCGCCCCTCCCCCGAGGTCACCGCCCACCACGGAGCACTCGTGCGCCCCGAGCCCGAGGAGGGCCGCGGCGAGACCCCGGGCGCAGTCCTCCACCCAGGGGACGGGCGTGTGCCGCGGGAGGGTGAGGCTCACGACGAGCGCCGTGGCTCTCCCGCCCATGGCGTTGATGTCGCTGAGGTTCTGCGCCGCGGACTTCCACCCGACGTCGTACCCCGTGGTCACGAAGCCGTTGGCGCGCAGGAGCCGGAAGTCGTGGTCCTCCGTCAGAGTGTCCATGGAGATGACCACCGGACCCGGCGTCGGCACGAGCACGGCGGCGTCGTCGCCCGGTCCCACCACGGCACTGTGCGGAGCGCCGAGGAGCGGCAGGATCCGCGCGAGCAGTTCACCCTCGCTGAGCTCCGCGACGGTCGGTGCGTGGGCTGGGCCGTCGGAGCCGCCGGAGCCGCGGGAGTTGCGCGGGATCGGGGACATGCGTCCTACCGTACGGCCCGGTACCGACCGGACCGTCCACCGGCCGGACGGCGACCGGTCACGACGACGGCGTCAGCGCGGCGACGTAGGCCGCGAGCCGCTCGGCGGCCGGAGCGGGCGAGAAGCCCGTGGCACGGATCCTGGACAGGTCGAGCGCGCTCTGCAGCGGGCGCGGCGCAGCCTCCTTGCCCGCGAAGTACTCGGCCGTGCTGACGCCGGTGACGTCCCGGCGCTCCCGACCGCTGAGCGCGAAGACCTCCGCGGCGATGTCCGCCCAGCTCTCGGGCTCGCCCTCGTTGGTGACGTTGTACGTCCCGAACGGGGCCCCCATCTGCAACAGGTGGAGCGCGGCGGCGGCGATGTCCTCGGTGAAGCTCAAGCGACCGATCTGGTCGTCCACGACGCTCGGCGAGATGCCGCGGCCCGCGAGGTTCGCCATGGTGCGGACGAAGTTCGCGCCCTCGCCGATGACCCAGCTGGTGCGGAGGACGTAGTGGCGCGGAACCGTGGCGACGATCGCGTCTCCCGCCGCCTTCGTCTGGCCGTACACCCCGAGCGGGCTGAACGGCTCGTCCTCGTGGTGCAGCGCCTTCGAGCCGTCGAAGACGTAGTCGCTGGAGACATGCACGAGGGTCAGGCGGTGCGCCGTCGCCACGCGGGCGAGGGCAGCGACTCCCGTGACGTTGACGGCCCAGGCGGCAGCGCGGCCCTCGGGGGTCTCGGCGGCGTCCACCGCGGTGTAGGCGGCGGCGTTGATGATGGTGCCGTATCCGGACCATGCCCGGGCCGTGTCGAGGGTGCCGGAGAGCAGGTCGAGGTCCGCGCGGGAGGCGAACTCGACCGAGGGGTGACCCGCGAGGGCCGTCCGCAGGGCCTTCCCGAGCTGGCCGTCCGCACCCACCACCAGGGTGGTCCGGGGTGCGAGGGGGGTGACGTCGGCGAGGCGGGGGTGCTGCCGGTCCTTCTCGGAGAGTTCCGCGTCGGCGAGCGGGATGGGCCACGGGATGTCCGCCGTCTCGTCGGCGAGGTTCAGGAAGACGTACTGCCCCTGTGCGTCGGCCGACCAGTGGTCGTTGACGAGGTAGGTGTAGGCCGTGCCGTCCTCGAGCGTCTGGAAGGCGTTGCCCACGCCGCGCGGGATGAAGATGGCGGTGGAGGGATCGAGCTCGGCCGTGAAGACGGCACCGAAGGAGGGCCCTTCGCGGAGGTCCACCCATGCTCCGAAGACGCGCCCCGTGGCCACCGAGATGAACTTGTCCCAGGGCTCGGCGTGGATGCCGCGCGTGGTGCCGGCGGTCTCGTTGAACGAGATGTTGTTCTGCACGGGTCCGAAGTCCTCGAGTCCGGCAGCCGTCATCTTGGCCCGCTGCCAGTTCTCCTTGAACCAGCCGCGGTTGTCGCCGTGCACCGGGAGGTCGAAGAGGACGACGCCGGGGATCGGCGTCTCGCGGGAACCGAGGGGCTTGGAGAAGGTGGGGCCCACGCTCTACTGCCCCAGCTCGGTGTACTTGGTCTCGGTCACGGCCTTCTGCGGCCGCCACCACGCCTCGTTGACGCGGTACCAGGCGATGGTGTCGCGGAGGCCCTGCTCGAAGTGGTCGAACTCGGGCTCCCAGCCGAGCTCGGTGCGCAGCTTGGTGGAGTCGATCGCGTAGCGGAGATCGTGCCCGGCACGGTCCACCACGTGGTCGTAGGCGTCGGCAGCCTGGCCCATCTCGGTCAGGATGAGTTCGACGACGTCCTTGTTGTTCCGCTCGCCGTCAGCGCCGATCAGGTAGGTCTGGCCGATCGCACCCTTGTTCAGGATGGTCCACACGGCCGAGGAGTGGTCGTTGGCGTGGATCCAGTCCCGCACGTTGAGGCCCTCGCCGTAGAGCTTGGGGCGGACGCCGTCGATCACGTTGGTGATCTGGCGCGGGATGAACTTCTCGACGTGCTGGTACGGGCCGTAGTTGTTGGAGCAGTTGCTGATGGTGGCCTGGAGGCCGAAGGAGCGCACCCACGCGCGCACCAGGAGGTCGGAACCGGCCTTCGTCGAGGAGTACGGGCTCGACGGGTTGTAGGGGGTCTTTTCGGTGAACCGGGCGGGGTCGTCCAGCTCGAGGTCGCCGTACACCTCGTCGGTGCTGATGTGGTGGAAGCGCACGCCGTCACGGCGGGCCGCCTCGATCAGGGTGTAGGTGCCGATGATGTTGGTGTCGAGGAACGGCCGGGGGTCGTGCAGCGAGTTGTCGTTGTGCGATTCCGCCGCGTAGTGAACGACGGCGTCGGCACGCCTCACGAGGGGGTCCACGACGGCGGCATCCGCGATGTCCCCGACCACGAGCTCGAAGCGGTCGGCGGGCAGCCCCTCCAGGGAGGCGTGGTTGCCGGCGTAGGTCATCTTGTCCAGCACGGTCACGGAGGCGTCGGTGTGCTCCATGAGGTAGTGCACGAAGTTGGACCCTATAAAGCCGGCGCCGCCGGTCACCAGAAGATTCTTCACGCCCTGCACTTTACCGGTCGAGTGCCGGCCGGGCCCTCCGCGACGCCCGGACCCCCGATTCGTCCTGCCGGGCTGCCTACTGGTGGAGGCCCCGCCGGCGGACCGCGTAGACGACGCCTGCGGCGACCAGGGCCGCGAGGACTCCTGCACCGACGAGGACCACCGGCAGGGGCGAGGACGCCCGTTCCTCCTCCGCCACCACCGGGTCACCGGACACCGTGGCTGTCCGGGTTGCACGAGGCGTGGCGCTGGTGGTGACGTCGGCGCCCGTGGGGCCGACGGAGGGTGCCATGGGCGCTGCAGGCGTCGGGGTCGCGACGTCCGGGGCGGGCGTGGATGGTGTCGCAGGAGCGCTGGTCGCGGCGGTCGCGGAGGCCGTCGCCGTCGTGCCCGGCGAGGAGGATGCTGTCGGTTCGGCCGGACCGGGCGCGGGTGCGGGCTCCTCGCCCTCGATCGGCACGACCTCCCCGGTGACCGGGTCGTAGCGCAGATTGGTGTAGATCAGGGTGTCCGCGAACACGAGGTTCCCGGTGCCCGGCTCGATGAGGTGGCCCGTTCCGGGATGCACGAGGAACCGGGTGCGCGCGTTGATCGCGAAGCCCGTGGCCGGGTCGATCCCGTCCGTGGCCAGCGGATCGACGGCCGGAGGAGCGGGCTCGCCGAAGGTGGCGCCGGGTTGGGGCTGCTCGACGACGGCCGGCTGCTCCACGACGGCGGGTACCGCCAGCAGGGCCCCGGACGCCGAGGAGCCTCCGACCAGCAATCCGGCCGCTGCCAGCGCGGCGGCGACGGGGAGGCGGCGGGACTTGAGCGTCATCGATGCGGTCGGGGTGCTGCGGTGCGGGGCTGTCATTCGTCCTCGATCGGGCTCTCGCGACGGCGTCGGACGCCGGCCGCGGGTGGTGGGCCGCGGCCTGAGACCGCCGCGGCACCTGAATCGTACCGGCGCCAGGCACCGGATCACGGCCCGGACGCCACCGCGCCGGTCGTGTCGCGCGCGGCGGGATCGGCGCTGGATCGGCTGCGGACCGGCGGCGAAGTTCCGGCCCCGGCCAGGCGGGGCGGTCCGGGGCCGGTCCGGGACAGAGCTGGGGCAGGATTGGGGCAGGTCCAGGGCGCCTCCACCCTGTCGCGGCCGCACCACCTACTAGGCTGAGCCCATGCGTGCCCCCTCCCGCGCGGCGCTGGCACTGATGTCCGCCGCCCTCCTGACCGCACTGACCGGCTGCGCCTCCGTGGTTGACGTCGACGCCGCGGAGGACGCCGACGACGCCCGATGCGCCGACGTGATGATCGCCCTGCCGCCGCTGGTCGCCGAGAACGACCAGCGGGAGACGAACAGCCAGGCGACCTCCGCCTGGGGCGACCCCTCGAAAGTGGTGCTGCGCTGCGGCGTCACCGCCCCGGGCCCCACGACGGACCCGTGCGTCACGGTGAACGACGTCGACTGGGTGGTCCGCGAGGGTGACCCCGCCTGGACTGCGACCACCTACGGGCGTGAGCCCGCCGTGGAGGTCCTGTTCGATCCGGACGAGGTGGCCTCCAGCACCGTGCTGGTGGAACTCGGCGACGCCGTCTCGCGGGTGGAGCAGACCCGCGCCTGCGTGGGACTCGCCGAGGCCACCCCGGTCCCCGAGGGCGGCTGACCACGCGTGCTGCCCGCCGCAACCCCGCACGACCACTGGCGTGTGCGCCCCCTTCCCCGCAGGCTGGACGACAGACATCCGTCAGGACCACCCCACCACCGCCGGGAGGCACCGTGAAAGCCGAGCAGATCTCCGACGTCGTCACCTTCCACGGCGAAGGGCCCTACTGGGACCCGCGGCGCAGCGAGCTGATGCTCGTGGACATGATGGAGGGCGATGTGCTGGTGCGGCACGACGACGGCTCGATCGACCGCCACGACGTCCACCCGAGCCTCGCCGGCGTGATCCGGGGGCGATCCTCGGGCGGGTACGTGATCGGCGTGGAGCGCGGCTTCCTCTTCGCCGACGACGACTTCTCGGTGCTCGATGCAGGGCCCGAGGCCTTCACCGACACCTCGGTGCGGATGAACGACGGCGGCTGCGACCCCCGCGGGCGCTTCCTCTGCGGCTCCATGGGCTGGGAGGGCGGCTTCGGGGCCGGCACCCTCTATTCGTTGGGACCCGACCACGCGGTGTCGACCGTGCTCACCGGCATCACCATCTCGAACGGCCTGCACTTCTCCCCCGACGGCGGCACCGCGTACTTCAGCGACACCCCGACGGGCCGCATCGACGCCCTCGGCTACGACATCGAGGCGGGCCGCTTCACCGACCGTCGCACCTTCGCCGTCGTCGAACCCGCGCTCGGCATGCCCGACGGCATGGCGATCGACGCGGAGGGCGGCATCTGGACCGCGCTCTACGGCGGTGGGGCGGTGGCACGGTTCGACGCCCACGGCAGGCTGTCGGAGCACATCCCGCTGCCCGTCACCAACATCACGGCCTGCGCCTTCGGCGGGCCGGACCTCTCGACGCTGTTCATCACGACCACGCGGGAGAACATCCCCGAGGGGTCGGAGCCACACGCCGGGGCCCTGTTCGCGGTCACGCCGGGTGTCGTCGGTGCGGCGCTGCCGATGTTCGAGGGCTGACGTCCGCGCGTCGATGGACCGCGGCCTGATGTTCGAAGGCTGACCTCTGGGAGCTGATGTCCGGGGGTCGATGTCCCCAGCTGACGCCGAGGGCCTGAGCGGCCCGGGTCTCCGTCGGGAACCCGCACGGGAAGGGGTGCACCCTCCTGCGAACGACCACTGTCATGCGCCCGCAGGAGGGATGCCCACCAGCATTCGGACCAACGCTCGAGGTGGATGGGTGCCGATCGGGCCACCGACACCCTGTCGGTGGGACGGGACCCGTCAGAGGATCGGCTGCCCTCCCGTGACGGCGATCCGCGCGCCCGAGACGTAGCTGGCCTCGTCCGATGCCAGGAGCACGTACACCGGTGCGAGTTCGGCGGGCCGGCCCGCGCGCTGCATCGGCACCTGCTGGCCGAAGCTCTCCACCTGCTCCGTGGGCATGGTCGCCGGGATGAGCGGAGTCCAGATGGGCCCGGGGGCCACGGAGTCGACGCGGGTCCCGCGCCCGGCGAGGAGCTGGGCCATGGGCGCGGCCATGTTGGCGATGCCCGCCTTCGTGGCCGAATAGGGCATCAGGGTGGGCACGGGGTTGTCCGAGTTCACCGAACTGGAGCCAATGATCGAACCGCCCGGGCCCATGTGCGGGAGCACCGCCTTTGTGAGGTGGAAGAACGCGCTGAGGTTGGTCGCGAGCGTGTGGTCCCACTCCTCGTCGAGGATCTCCTCGATGGTCTCGTGCGTCATCTGGAACGCGGCGTTGCTGACCAGGATGTCCACCCTGCCGAGTTCTGCGACCGCCGCGTCGGTCAGCGCGCGGCAGGTGGCCGGGTCCGCGAGCTCCCCGGGAAACAGGACGGCCTTGCGGCCCGCCTCCTCCACCCAGCGCGCGGTCTCGCGGGCGTCGTCGTCCTCGTCCAGGTAGCTGATCACCACGTCCGCGCCCTCCCGTGCGTAGGCGATCGCGACCGCGCGGCCGATCCCGCTGTCGCCACCGGTGATCACGGCCTTCTTGCCCTCCAGTCGCCCGGAGCCCCGGTAGGAGGTCTCGCCGCGGGCGGTCGCCAGGTGCGCGCCGACGATCTCGTCATCCGCCGCATCTCCTGTTCGTTCCGCCACTTCGCCCGCCAGCGCGTCCGTCAGGCCTACGACAGCTTCGCCCAGCCAGGGCGCCGCGCCATCGAACTCGGACTCCTGCCCGCCCTGCTCCTCGTGGGGCGGACTGCTCGGCCACCGCGCACCGCGGCGCTCGCGGCCCTCGCCGTCGTTCTCGTCGCGGAGAGCGGACGACGACGGCGAGACGGTACCGCCGTGTTCCCTCCGGGCACCTGTCTCTGGGCTCCGCTGTGGGTGCTCGAGCGGGCGGTGGCGAGCGGGCTGGCCGTGGTCAGCCGGGCGCGCGGCGGTGTGCGCTACGCGGGCGGCCGGATGCGGCTCGCCGCGCACTCCGTCAGGCAGCTGCGCGCGCGGATCGCAGCGGGCGGCGCGCCGTCGTCGCTGCCGTCGCCGTCACCGTCCCCGTCGTCGCCGTCGTCGGGCGGCCGGTGAATCCTGCAGGCGGCGACCGGACCACCAGATCAGGCGGCGCCTTGCCCTCCGGCGAGCGAGTCGAGCTTCGCCTTGAGTCCGTTGAGGGCCGGGTCGCGCAGCGAGTCGAACGCGGGTTTCAGGAACGGCTGCGCCACCTTCAGGATGCCCTTGATGCTGAACCGGGCGGTGTACGTCACGTCGCTGCCGCCCGGGATGGACGACGACGGGGCGACGTCGATCGAGTCGAACGCGACGACGGTCTTGTTCTCCCCCCGCAGCGTGATGTGCGCAGGCAACAGATCGATGATGCGGTACTCGAGTGAGGACCGCTTGCCGCGGAAATCGGCCTCCGCGTGGTAGCGGTGCCCCAGGGCCGCAGGACCGGCCGTGAGCTTCTCGACCACCGGTGTGCCCGGATCCCAGGAACTCGTGTTCTCGAACTCGGACAGGAAGGCGAAAGCCTGGTCCGGGGGCAGGATGCTGCTGACGGTGCCTTCGACAGTGATCATGGGGCCACCCTACAAGGGTGTCGGTGACGCTCAGTATGCTGATGGTTCCGCACGTCCACGCAGCACCATCACGCGAAGGAACACACATGGCAGACACACTGGGTAGCCCGAACTCCGAGCCCGACGGCGGCTTCGAACGCGATCCGTCCGACTGGGTGACCGGCGACGAGCCCATGACCGCAGCCCAGCGCAGCTACCTCGACACCCTCGCCCGGGAAGCCGGCGAGGAGATCCCCGCGGACATCAACAAGGCGGAGGCGTCCGAGCACATCGACCGCCTGCAGGGCAAGAGCAAGCGCCTCACGGACGACTGACCGCTGCGGCGTCGCAGCCGTCCGCCCGGGCGTCCTCGCAGGATCGCGTCAACGGACGGCTGCGAAGTTGAACTCGGTGCAGATGTCCTGGCCGAAGACGAAACGGCGCACCGGTGCCGTGCGCGCCTCGGCCAGGACGTCCGATCCACTGAACCTGATACCCGGCACGCCGTCGCCCACGAGGACCGGCGAGGTGGTCAGGTAGAGCCGGTCGAGGACGCCGGCCTCGAGGAAGCGCGAGACGGTGTTCCCGCCGCCCTCGACGAGCACGCGGTCCAGGCCCCTCGCCTGCAGCACCGCCAGCACGCGTTCGGGCGCGAAGTCCTCCTGCGGCAGCCTCACCACGTCGACCGTCGCCGGAGGCGTCCCGGGCACCACGGCGTCACGGCCCACGATCCACAGCGTCGGCACGCCGTCGTCCGCGAGCACGCGGGCTCCGAGCGGCACCTTCGCCGCGGCGTCGAGGACCACCCGGACGGGGTGGGCACCCGGAACGTCGACCACAGCGAGCGAGCAGTCCTCCCCCAGGACCGTCGAAGCGCCCACCACCACGGCGTCGACCAGGGCACGCAACCGCTGGAGGTGCTCCCGGTCTCCGCCGTCCTCGTGGAACGCCGGATCACCCGATCGTGAGGCGATGAACCCGTCGAGGCTCTGCCGCAGTCGTGCGACCACCATCGGCCCGGCGGCCCCCGCGAGGAAACCGTAGCGGTGCGTCAATTCCTCGCCCTCCCCCTGCGCGGGCGCCGGGGGGATCACGCCGTCGAGCAGGTCACCCCACACGCCCGCCGAGGGCGCCGGGTCGTGGCGCATGCGCGCCCGCTTCGTCGCGAGGTAGCCCGCGTTCTCCGCGTGCTCGGGCACGGCGAGCCCCTGCCGCTCGACGACGTCGATACCGAGCCGCTCGAGGGCCTCCTGCTTGGCCGGGTTGCCCGAGAGCAGCCTGATGGCGCCGATCCCGAGATCCTGCAGGATCTCCGCCGCCGAGTCGTACCGGCGGGCGTCGACGGGCAGGCCGAGAGCCGTGTTCGCATCGACGGTGTCGATCCCGCGGTCCTGGAGCGCGTAGGCCTTCAGCTTCGCCAGCAGCCCGATGCCGCGTCCCTCGTGGCCGCGCACGTACACCACCACCCCGCGCCCCTCGGTCGCGATGGCCGCGAGCGCCGCGTCGAGCTGTTCGCCGCAGTCGCATCGCCGCGACCCGAGGGCGTCCCCCGTCAGGCACTCGCTGTGAACGCGGACGAGCGGTGCCTGTTCCGACCGGATACCTGCGCCGGTACCTGTGCTGCTGTCGGCGATCCCGTCGATGACAGCGGCCGGGGTGCGGTCGGCGATCCCCTCGGAGACACCGTCGGCGATGCCCAGGGCGAGCGCCACGTGCTCGGTGCCGGCTCCGTCCCGGTAGCCGAGCAGACGGAACACGCCGTGCCTCGTCGGAAGGACCGTCTCGACGACACGCTCGACGCTCGCGGACACTCCTGCGGGCTCGCGTCGGGCGTCGGTCGCCCCGTCGACCCTCTCGGCCCGCGCAGGGCGGGGCAGCGGGCGGGGGTCGTCCGGGGATCGGACGGGCTGGGCGGACATGGCACAACTCTAGGAGGGCGGGTGCGCTCAGCGGTAAACGGCCGACACACACGCTGCGGACACCGTGCCCGGCGTCCGGACGAGCTCAGCGGGTGGCGACGGCACTCGCAGCGTGGTTCGCGGCAGGGCTCGACCGGCGAGGACACAGAAGTCTCACGGCAGGGTTGGACCGGCCAGCGCGCAGGAGCGTCGTGGTGTCAGTCCGCCGCGGCCAGGCGCACGGCCTCCGCCGCCTGCCCCAGCACGGCCCGGAACGCGAGGACCGCCGGCCTGCGTGCACCTGCGCGCCGCACGGACGTGAAGATGGAGCGCCGGGGGTCGTCGTCGAGCCCGTGAAGCACGACGGGCGTGTCCCGACCGGTCCAGACGAGGTCGGGCATGAGGGCCACGGCGTTCCCGGAGGCGATCAGCCGGATCTGCGCCTGGAGGTCCGCCGTCTCGTAGCGCACGTCCGGCTCGAAGCCTGCCCGGCGGCACGCCTGTTCGGCCCAGTGCCTCGACGCCGCGCCTCGCGGCTCCATCACCCAGGCGGCGCCGGCGGCCTCGGCGATCGAGGCGGGCGCGTGGTCCGAGGACTGCGACGGCGGGACGGCGAGGCGGATGGCATCCTCGGTGAGCGCCACGTGGTCGAGCTCGGGGTGGCGGGGAGCCGCGTGACCCGGGTACTGCTCGGCGATCACGAGGTCGAAGTCGCGCGCGAACGTCTCGTAGAGTGCGGCTTCCGGCTCCCGCTGCACCATCTCGACGCGGACATCCGGGTAGTCGCGCGTCATCGCGGTCAGGGCATCCGGCATGAGCGCCAGTGCGGCGGACTGGAAGACGGCGACGCGCACCGTCCCCGAGACGGTGGTGAGCGAGGAGGCGAGATCGGCCTCGGCCCGCTCGAGCGTCTCGAGGAGTTCCGCGGTGTGCGCCACGAGGACCTCCGCCTGGGGCGTCAGCACCACGCGCCGGCCGTTCTTCCGCAGCAGTTCGACGCCCGCCTCCTGCTCGAGGAGGGCGAGCTGCTGGGACACCGAGGACGGGCTGTAGTTCAGCGCGGCGGCCACGGCGCCGAGCGTTCCCCTGAGCTTCAGCTCGCGCAGGAGCCGGAGTCTGCGCAGATCGAGCACCGTCCCCCGCCTTCCTCGAGCCGTAGAAGCCCGCCCTGTCCCGAGGAGTATCCACTGATCCTTCGGTGAACTCGACGAATACTCTTCGGTATTCATCGCTTTTCCTCATCATAGGGGCGGGCGGATACTGACGGGACCGAAGCATGACCCGTGCGCACGGCCACCGCCGTCCGATCGAAAGCCGAGCCGTGACCACACAGATCCCGCCGCGTGACCACACCGCCGCCCCGGACCGCCCGATCACCCCGTTGGCCGACCCGGCAGTGACGTCCTCCAGCTTCGGTGCCTCCCCCGGCGGCACCACGGACATCCCGGCAGCGCTGCCGACCGAGGCGGTCGCCCTGGTGCGGCGGTGGCTGACCGAGGCCTCCTCCGTACCGGTGGACTCCTCGGCGCGGCAGCTCGCCGGCGTCCTCAAGGACCCGGACGGCCTCGCCTTCACCGTCGGCTTCGTGGACGGCGTCATCCGCCCCGAGGACCTCTCCGTCGCGGCTCGCAACCTCCGGGCTCTCGCGCCCCGCGTACCCGCGTTCCTCCCCTGGTACATGCGCTCGGCCGTCACGGTGGGTGCCGCCGTCGCGCCGGTCCTGCCCCGCGTGGTCATCCCCATCGCCCGCCGCGTCCTGCGGGAGATGGTGGGACACCTCATCATCGACGCGACCGATGCCCGGCTGGGTCGGTCGATCGCGAAGATCAGGCGCGACGGCGTCCGGCTCAACGTCAACCTGCTGGGCGAGGCGGTGCTCGGCGAGCGCGAGGCCCAGCGTCGCCTCGACGGCACCGTCCGCCTCCTCGAGCGCGACGACGTCGACTACGTGTCCATCAAGGTCTCCTCGACGGTCGCCCCGCACCCCGTCTGGGCGTTCGAGGAGGCGGTGCAGCACGTCGCCGAGAAGCTCGCGCCGCTCTACACGCTCGCCGCGCGGCCCCGGGCTCGGACGTTCATCAACCTCGACATGGAGGAGTACAAGGACCTCGACCTCACGCTCGCGGTGTTCATGGAGATCCTCGACCGACCCGAGTTCCTCGACCTCGAGGCCGGGATCGTCCTCCAGGCCTATCTCCCCGACTCGCTCGCGGCGATGATCCGGCTGCAGGAGTGGTCGGCCGCGCGGAGGGCACGCGGTGGCGCCGCCATCAAGGTGCGCGTGGTCAAGGGCGCCAACCTGCCGATGGAGCAGGTGGAAGCCTCCCTGCACGACTGGCCGCTCGCCACCTGGGGGTCGAAGCGGGAATCGGACACGCACTACAAGCGCGTGCTGAACTACGCCCTGCAGCCCGGGCGCGTGGACAACGTCAGGATCGGCGTCGCCGGCCACAACCTGTTCGACCTCGCCTTCGCCTGGCTCCTCGCCGGCGAGCGCGGCGTCAGCGGGGGCATCGAGTTCGAGATGCTCCTCGGCATGGCCCAGGGCCAGGCCGAGGCCGTCAAGCGCGACGTCGGGTCCCTGCTCCTGTACACGCCGGTGGTGCACCCGGGTGAGTTCGACGTCGCCATCGCCTACCTGATCCGCCGCCTCGAGGAGGGCGCGAGCCAGGACAACTTCATGTCCGCCGTGTTCGAGCTCAGCGAGAACGAGGCACTGTTCGAGCGCGAGAAGAACCGTTTCCTCGCCTCCCTCGCCGACCTCGACGACTCGGTGCCCTCGCCCCGCCGGACGCAGGACCGCACCGTCCCGGCGCCGTCGCACGCCGGCTCCGGCTTCGTGAACACGCCGGACACCGACCCCTCGCTGCCCGCGAACCGGGCCTGGGGCCGGGCCATCCTCGATCGGGTCCCCACCTCGCGGCTCGGCGAGGACCTCGTGGCGGAGACCACGCTCACTCGGGCCGAGGACCTCGAGGACACCATCGCCGGCGCCGTCACCGCCTCGAACGCCTGGGGAGCCATGACGGGCGCCGAGCGGGCCGTCGTCCTGCACCGCGCAGGCGACGCCCTCGAGGCCCGGCGCGCCGAGCTCATGGAGGTCATGGCGGCCGAGACGGGCAAGACGCTCGACCAGGCGGACCCCGAGATCTCCGAGGCCGTCGACTTCGCCCACTACTACGCGGAGCGGGCGCGGGAGCTCGACGACGTCGACGGAGCGGCGTTCTCGCCCGTGCGGCTCACCGTGGTCACTCCCCCGTGGAACTTCCCCGTCGCCATCCCCGCCGGGTCCACGCTCGCGGCCCTCGCCGCCGGCTCCTCGGTGATCATCAAGCCCGCCTCCCAGGCCCGCCGCTCCGGCTCCGTCATGGTGGACGCCCTGTGGTCGGCCGGCGTACCACGTGAGGTCCTCCGCCTCGTGCAGGTCGAGGAGAACGATCTCGGCCGGCAGCTCATCGCCGATCCCCGCGTGGACCGCGTGATCCTGACCGGCGGGTACGAGACTGCGGAACTGTTCCGCAGCTTCCGCTCGGACCTGCCGCTGCTCGCGGAGACGTCGGGTAAGAACGCCATCATCGTGACGCCGAGCGCGGACCTGGACCTCGCTGCGAAGGACGTGGCGCAGTCGGCGTTCGGCCACGCCGGCCAGAAGTGCTCCGCCGCCTCGCTCGTGATCCTCGTGGGCAGCGCGGCCACCTCCCAGCGCTTCCGCCACCAGCTGCTCGACGCCGTCACCTCCCTCACCGTCGGCTACCCCTCGGACCCCGGCACCCAGATGGGCCCCGTGATCGAGCCCGCCGCCGGCAAGCTCCTCGACGGCCTGGCCACGCTCGGCGAGGGCGAGTCGTGGCTCGTGGAGCCCCGGCCGCTCGACGACACGGGCCGCCTGTGGAGCCCGGGGATCCGCGACGGCGTGACGCGCGGCTCCACCTACCACCTCACCGAGTACTTCGGGCCGATCCTCGGCATCATGACGGCCGCGACCCTCGACGAGGCCATCGCCCTGCAGAACGACATCGACTACGGGCTCACCTCGGGCATCCACTCGCTGGACAGCCGGGAGATCGCCGCCTGGATCGACGGCGTGCAGGCGGGCAACCTCTACGTGAACCGCAGCATCACCGGTGCGATCGTCCGGCGCCAGCCGTTCGGCGGGTGGAAGAAGTCCGCCGTCGGCGCCGGCACGAAGGCGGGCGGCCCCAACTACCTCGTGGGTCTCGGCTCATGGAGCTCCCGTCCGTCCACCGCGGACCAGCCGCCGCTGCCCGTCGTCACGCCCCTGCTCGCGCCCGCGCGGTCAGCGGGCCTGACCGGGGACGACGTCGCCCGCCTCGCACGCGCTGCGTCGTCGGACGCCGCTGCCTGGGTGGCGACCTACGGATGCGTGTCCGACGTGTCGGCGCTCTCGGCGGAGCGGAACCTGTTCCGGTATCTCGCGCACCCGGTGACCGTCCGCCTCGGGGAGGCCGGCACGCTCGCCGACCTCCTCCGCGTGCTCCTCGCGGCCCGTACTGCCGGAGCGCCGGTGGAGATCTCCACCGCCGTCGACCTGCCGGCCGGCGTGCGGTCCGCCGTCGGATCCCTCGCCGTGCGCTGGACGGTGGAGGATGACGCCGCGTGGCTCGCGGGCGCGGACCGGCTGACGGCCCGGCGGGTGCGCCTGATCGGCGGGGACGCGAGCGCGCTCGCCGCGGCCACGGGCGGGCGCCCCGACCTGGCGATCTACGCGCAGCCGGTCACGGAGTCCGGGCGGGTCGAACTGCTGCCGTTCCTGCAGGAGCAGGCCATCAGCATCACGGCCCACCGCTTCGGCACTCCCAACGGGTTGACCGAGGGCATCCTCTGATCGGTGCGGAGCATCGGACGCCCCCGAGCCCGTCCTAGACTGGCCCGGGGTCGCCCGATCCCTCGCACACCGACGCACACCGACGCGCTCCCCGCGCTGCCCCGGAAGGACCGATCCCGACCATGAGCAGCCATGACGCCCGCCCTGCGACGCCCCGGACGAGGCTCGCAGGGCTCAGGGCCTGGTTGCCGGGGCTGCTCGTCATGGCTGCGGGTGTGACGCTCGCGCTGGTCCTCGCCGGTCTCCAGTCGGTCATCGGCGCCCTGGTCATCGCGCTCGTCCTCGGGATCCTTCTCGGCAACTCGGGGCTCTACACGCCGGTGCTGAAGACCGGGATCGGCGGGGGGACGAAGCGCCTGCTCCGCTCGGGTGTGGTGCTGCTCGGGCTGCAGCTCGCCCTGCCGGACATCCTCGCGCTCGGCCCCGGGGTGATCCTGCTGATCGTCGCCTGCGTCACCCTCAGCTTCTACGGCACCCTCTGGATCGGCGGGAGGTTCGGCCTCAGCAGGAAGGCTTCCCTCCTCATGGCCGCCGGGTTCTCCATCTGCGGGGCGTCGGCCGTCGCCGGTATGCAGGGCATCGTCGACGCCGACGACGACGAGGTGGCCTCCGCCGTCGCGATGGTCACCCTCTACGGCTCCCTCATGATCGTGGCGCTGCCCCTGCTCAACGCGGTCATCGGGCTCGACCCGGCGCGCTTCGGGGTGTGGTCGGGCCTCGCGGTGCACGAAGTGGCACAGGTGGTGGCGGTGGCCAGCACCGCCGGTTCGGTGGCACTCGCCTCGGCCACGGTGGTCAAGCTGGGGCGCGTCCTCATGCTCGCGCCGGTCGCGGCCGCAGCGGGTCTCGGGGAGCGACGCCGGGCCGCTGTTTCGGCCCGGACCGCCGGCATGGCGGCACCGGTGGACGCGGCCCGCAGTGCCGGCGGCACCCCGCTCGTGCCCCTCTTCGTCGTCGGGTTCCTCGCCATGGTGGCCCTGAGGTCGCTCGGCGTGCTGCCGGAGCCCGTGCTCGATCTCGGGCGCACGCTGACCACGGTGCTGCTGGCGGCAGGCATGTTCGGTCTCGGGGCGGGCATCGACGTCCGGCGTCTCCTGCGCACGGGGGGCCGGTTCGCGGCGGTGGGCGCGGTGTCGACGGCGTTCCTGGCCGTCGTGTCCCTACTCGGGATCCTCGTCCTCACCTAGGGGTCGCACGGTCCCGGCCGGCCGGAGCGCCGCAGGACGTGCCCGGCGCCGCGACGCGAACCTGCAGGACCTACTGCAGGGAGCGACGGGGTCAGCGCAGTCCGGTGGTCCGCTCGAGCGCGAGACCGATCAGCTCGTCGATCAGTTCCGTGTAGCCCAGACCGGACTTGGCCCACATCTGCGGGTACATGCTGATGGGCGTGAAGCCGGGCATCGTGTTGATCTCGTTGATCACGAGTCTGCTGTCCGGGGTGTAGAAGAAGTCCACGCGTGAGAGCCCTTCGGCACCGATCGCGTCGAACGCCGTGGCCGCGAGGGCGCGCACCGTGTCCTGGATCCCGGCGGGGAGATCGGCGGGGCAGGAGAGTTCGGCGGCTCCACCGTCCACGTACTTCGCCTCGAAGTCGTACCAGGCGTGGTCGCCCGGCTGCATCGCGATCTCGCCCGGCAGCGAGGTGCGGGGCGCGTCGAGCCCGCGGCCCTGCAGCACCGCCACCTCGATCTCGCGGCCCACGATTCCTGCCTCGACGACGACCTTGGGGTCGAACACGCGCGCGGCCTCGATGGCCGCGGGCAGGGCGTCGGCGTCCTCGACGCGACTGATGCCCATCGACGAACCGGCGCGGGCGGGCTTCACGAACACGGGGAAGCCGAGCGTCGCCGCCCGGTGTGCCGAGCCCTCGGGGTCGCGGCGCCACTGCCGGTCGGTGATGACCTCGTACGGGCCCACCTCGAGCCCGGCCGCGGCGAACACCACCTTCATGTAGTGCTTGTCCATGCCCACGGCGGAGGCCAGCACGCCTGCGCCCACGTAGCGCATGTCGGCGAGCTCGAGCAGCCCCTGCACCGTGCCGTCCTCGCCGAACGGACCATGCAGCAGCGGCAGGACGACGTCCACCCCGCCGAGACTCTCGGGCACGGCTCCGGGCGCGGCAAGGAGCAGCTCCTGACCGGCGCTGCCGTCCACGGCCGTTCCCATGACCACCGCCTGCTCGGTCATGGTGACTTCCGGCAGGACGTCGGAGCGTAGCGACCACGCCGACGGGTCGGCGGAGACCAGCGACCACTGGCCGCTCTTCGTGATGCCCACGGGCACCACGTCGTACCGCGTGCGATCGATCGCCTCGAGGACGCCGGCAGCCGTCACGCAGCTCACGGAGTGCTCGCTGGAGCGTCCGCCGAACAGGACGAGGACGCGCGGCTTGCGTGCTGTGGTGTGAGGGGAGGTGGCAGGAGCGGTGGTGGCAGGAGCGGTCGTGCTGTCGTTCACGCGGGGGTGTCGCCTTCCGGCTTGAGGTTGCGGGACAGCAGGCGCGGCCCCAGGTCGTTCACGGACAGCCTGCCCTGCAGGACGGCCACCACGCTCTCCGTGATGGGCATGTCCACGCCGAGCTTCCGGGCGGACTCCAGCACCGCCTGCGCCGACTTGATGCCCTCGGCGGTCTGGTTCATCCGCACCGTCACCTGCTCGAGGGTGAGCCCCTGCCCGAGCAGCTGACCCGCGGTGTGATTGCGTGAGAGCGCCGAGGAGCAGGTGGCGATCAGGTCACCCATGCCCGCGAGTCCGGCCATGGTCTCCGGCCTGCCCCCGAGCGCGACGGCGAGGCGGGTCGTCTCGGCGAGCCCACGGGTGATCACCGAGGCCTTCGTGTTGTCCCCCATGCGGCGCCCCTCACAGATGCCGACGGCGAGGGCGATCACGTTCTTGACGATCCCGCCGATCTCCACGCCGATGACGTCCGTGGAGGTGTAGGGCCGGAAGTAGGACGCCGTGCAGGCGGCGGCGATCCAGGTGGCGGTGCCGTGGTCCGGGCACGCGACCACCGACGCCGTCGGCTCCTCACGGGCGATCTCCAGTGCGAGGTTGGGCCCGGAGACCACGGCGATGCGCTCCGCGGGCAGGCCGAGCTCCTCCGCGATGACCTCGCTCATGCGGGCGTCCGTGCCCACCTCGAGCCCCTTCATGAGGGAGACGACGACGGCGTGTCCGGGGATGAGCGGGCGCCACGCGGGGAGCTGCGCACGCAGCGTCTGCGCGGGGACGGCGAGCACCACGAGATCGCTCCCGGCCAGGACCTCGGCGACGTCGGCGGACGCCGTGACGTTCCCCGGCAGGAGCGTGTCACCGAGGTACCGGGGGTTGCGGTGCGTGGTGCGGATCTCCTCCGCGACCTCGGGACGCCGTGACCAGAGTGCGACGACGGTGGCGGGCGAGGAGTCGGCCAGGACCTTCGCGAACGTGGTGCCCCAGCTGCCTGACCCGAGGACGGCGATCCTCCCCGGCGCGGCCGCGGTGTGACCCGGCGCGGTCATGCCGCTCCCCCGACCGAGGACGGACCGGGCGTGCCGCCGTCGTCCGTTCCGCTCGTGCCCGTGGTGTCCGTCGTACCCGTCGTGCCGTCGGCCTTCCCGCCGTCGTCCGTCGTCGGATCGCTTCCCTCGGGGGTCCGGCCGGACGCCGGCTTCTGCGCGGGGTCCCACCGGGTGGCGGGGGGCTGCTCGTCCCGCAGTTCTGCCACGAGCGCCGTGATGGCGTCGACGATCCGCTCGGTCGCGGCGTCGAGGGTGGTGCGGGTGAGCGGTGCGTCCCGGAAGTCGCTGAGGTCCACCGGCTCGCCGACCAGCACGCGGACCCGCTTGCGCGGGAGGAGGTGGAAGCGCCTGGCGTACCGGGGGAAGACGTCCTGCGCGCCCCAGTGGGCCAGGGGCACCACGGGAGCGCCGGTCTGGAGGGCCAGGCGGGCCGCGCCGGTCCGTCCCTTCATGGGCCACATGTCCGGGTCACGCGTGAGCGTCCCCTCGGGGTAGATGATGATCCCCCCGCCGTCCGCGAGTGCCTCGCGCGCCGCCTCCAGCGAACGGTTCGCACCGGCAGAACTCCGCTCCACGGGGATCTGCTTGATGACCCGGAGGATCCACCCGATCACCGGGACGCCGAAGATCGAGGCCTTCGCGAGGAAGTGCGGCATCACGCCCTGGTTGTACAGGAAGTGACCCACCACCACGGGATCGATCTCCGTGACGTGATTGGGGCACACGATCATGCCCGTGTTCCTCGGCAGCTTCTCCTGGCCGTGCCACTCCTTGGCCAGGAGCGCGTTCATCACCGGCCTCACCCAGGTGGCGAGGAACGTGAACATGGCGCGTGAGCCGCGGGATTCCCCCATCAGGCGGCCTACGCGGACGCCACGGCGGCGGCCGGGCCATCCTCCGTGATGTCGAAGTCGGCGCCGAGTCCCTCGAGCTTGTCCTGGAACCTCTCGTAGCCGCGGTTGATGAGTTCGATCCCCGTGACGCGGGAGACGCCCTCCGCCGCGAAGGCGGCGATGAGGTGGCTGAACCCGCCGCGGAGGTCCGGGATGTCGATGTCCGCGCCGCGCAGCTGCGTGGGGCCGGAGATCACCGCGGAGTGGAGGAAGTTCCGCTGGCCGAAGCGGCAGGGAACGCTGCCGAGGCACTCGCGGTGCACCTGGATGTTCGCGCCCATGCGGATCAGCGCCTCGGTGAAGCCGAAACGGTTCTCGTACACGGTCTCGTGCACGATCGACACGCCGGAGGCCTGCGTGAGGGCGACGACGAGCGGCTGCTGCCAGTCGGTCATGAAGCCGGGATGCACGTCGGTCTCGAGGACCAGGGGCGAGAGCGGTCCGCCGGGGTGGTAGAAGCGGATGCCGTCGTCGTCGACGTCGAACGCGCCTCCCACCTTGCGGTAGGTGTTGAGGAACGCCGTCAGGTCCAGCTGCCGGGCGCCCTCCACGTAGATGTCGCCCTTGGTGACGAGGGCGGCCGACGCCCAGGACGCCGTCTCGTTGCGGTCGGAGATGGCCTTGTGGTTGTAGCCGGTGAGCTCGCGGACGCCCTCGATGCGGATCACGCGGTCCGTCTGCACCGTGATGATGGCACCCATCTTCTGCAGCACCGCGATGAGGTCCATGATCTCGGGCTCCACCGCGGCACCGGAGAGCTCGGTGATGCCCTCGGCGCGGATGGCCGTGAGCAGCACCTGCTCCGTCGCCCCGACGCTCGGGTACGGCAGGGCGAGCTTCGCGCCGTGCAGTCCCTTCGGGGCGGAGATGGAGATACCGCCGGGCCGCTTGTCCACCACGGCGCCGAAGTTGCGGAGCACTTCCAGGTGGTAGTCGATCGGCCGGTCGCCGATCTTGCAGCCCCCGAGGTCGGGGATGAATGCCTCGCCGATGCTGTGCATGAGCGGGCCGCAGAACAGGATGGGGATCCGGGAGTCGCCGGCGTGGGCGTCGATGTCCTTCGAGCGCGCCATCTTCGCGTCGCTCGGGTCCATCGTGAGGTCGCCCGTCACCGGGTCCTTCGTGACGGTCACCCCGTGGAGCTGCAGGAGGCTGGTGACGACGTCGACGTCCTTGATCTCGGGCACGTTCCGCAGCACGGACGGCGTGTTGCCGAGAAGGGAGGCCACCATGGCCTTGGGTACGAGGTTCTTCGCCCCGCGGACGGACACCTTGCCGCTCAACGGAATGCCGCCGCGAATGGTCAGAACGCTACCCATGAATACCTGATTTCCTCGTACGTTGAATCACCGCGGGGTCGACATTGCTCGGATCAAGCATAGGAGCGCCACGGAGCGGACAGAAATACAAGGGTACTGTGAGTCGCCCCTGCACGCAGGTAGCAACCCGTCACGGCGCTCAGTGATTCCTCGCACCCGCGGACCGGCCGCCACAAGGGCGTCGATGGCACGCCGCCCGGCCCCGCCGCGCACGCGGGCGAGGTCCTGCGGATCAGGTGCGCGCGGGCAGCGTAGTCGGCTTGAACGAGGGGCGGCGGGTCTCGAACTCGGTGATGTGCTCCTCCTGCCGCAGGGTCAGCCCGATGTCGTCCAGCCCTTCGAGCAGGCGCCAGCGCGTGTAGTCGTCGAGCTGGAAGGGCGCACTCACGGCCCCGCACTGCACCTGGCGCGCCTCGAGGTCCACCGTCACCGTGGCGCCGGGCTCGTTCTCGAGGACCTTCCAGATCAGCTCGATGTCATCCTGTGCCACTTGCGCCGCGACGAGGCCCTGCTTGCCGGAGTTACCGCGGAAGATGTCCGCGAACCGTGAGGACAGCACGGCCCGGAAGCCGTAGTCCTTGAGGGCCCAGACGGCGTGCTCCCGCGACGAGCCGGTGCCGAAGTCGGGCCCGGCGACGAGCACGGAGCCACGCGTGTAGGGCTCCCGGTTGAGGATGAACTCCTCGTCCTTGCGCCACCCCGCGAACAGGGCGTCCTCGAAGCCCGTGCGCGTGATCCGCTTGAGGTACACGGCCGGGATGATCTGGTCGGTGTCGATGTTGCTCTGGCGCAGCGGGACGCCGATGCCGGTGTGCGTGGTGATCTTCTCCATGGCGGCGGCTCCTAGGCGGCTGTCGAGGCGGCGGTCGAGGTGACCGGCGTGCCGGACGTGGTGGACGACGTCGTCGAGGGCGGGGCGGCGTGCGATCCACCGGGCAGCGGGTCCAGGTCCGACGGCGAGCTGAGGGTGCCGCGCACCGCGGTGGCCGCGGCGACCACGGGAGAGACGAGGTGCGTGCGCCCGCCCTTGCCCTGGCGTCCCTCGAAGTTGCGGTTGGAGGTGGAGGCGCAACGCTCCCCCGGAGCCAGCTGGTCGGGGTTCATGCCGAGGCACATGGAGCAGCCGGCGAACCGCCATTCCGCTCCGAAGTCGGTGAACACGCGGTCGAGGCCCTCGGCCTCGGCCTGCAGGCGGACGCGCGCCGAACCGGGGACCACCATCATGCGGATCGCCGGGTCCTTCTCGCGGCCGCGGATGATGTCTGCGGCCACGCGCAGGTCCTCGATGCGGCTGTTGGTGCAGGAACCGAGGAACACGGTGTCCACGCGGATGTCCTTCATCGGCGTGCCGGGCTCCAGCGCCATGTACTCCAGGGCGCGGGTGCACGCCGCCTTGTCGTTCTCGTCGGCGAAGTCGTCGGGTGACGGCACGGACTGCGAGAGCGAGACACCCTGGCCCGGGTTGGTCCCCCAGGTCACGAAGGGCTCGAGCTCGTTCGCGTCGAGGAACACCTCGGCGTCGAACACGGCGTCGTCGTCCGTCCGCAGTTCCCGCCACTCCGCGACGGCGGCATCCCAGTCCGCACCCTCGGGTGCGTGCGGGCGGCCTTTCAGGTAGGCGAAGGTCGTCTCGTCCGGCGCCACCATTCCCGCGCGGGCTCCCGCCTCGATGGACATGTTGCAGATGGTCATGCGCGCCTCCATGGACAGCGCGCGGATGGCAGATCCGCGGTACTCGAGCACGTACCCCTGGCCGCCACCGGTGCCGATCTTCGCGATCACCGCGAGAATGATGTCCTTCGACGTGACGCCGGGCTTCAGCGTGCCCTCCACCGTGATGCCCATGGTCTTGAAGGACTTCAGGGACAGCGTCTGGGTGGCCATCACGTGCTCCACCTCGGAGGTGCCGATGCCCATGGCGAGCGCGCCGAAGGCACCGTGGGTGGAGGTGTGGGAGTCGCCGCAGACCACGGTGAGGCCGGGCTGCGTCAGCCCCAGCTGCGGGCCCACCACGTGCACGATCCCCTGCTCGGCGTCGCCCAGCGAGTGCAGCCGGACGCCGAACTCGCGGCAGTTGGAGCGCAGCGTCTCGATCTGCGTGCGGCTGGTGAGGTCGGCGATCGGCTTGTCGATGTCGAGCGTCGGGGTGTTGTGGTCCTCCGTGGCGATCGTGAGGTCGGGCCGCCTCAGCGGCCGGCCCGCGAGGCGGAGGCCCTCGAAGGCCTGCGGGGAGGTGACCTCGTGGATGAGGTGCAGGTCGATGTAGAGGAGGTCCGGCTGGGCCTCCTCGCCGACGACCTCTCCCTTGCGGACGACATGCGCGTCCCACACCTTCTCCGCCAGTGTCCTGCCCATGACCTTCGCCTCCAGATGCTGCTGATTGCCCTCAGTGGTGCACAATCGGTCCGCGGTGTCGCGGGGGTGCCCACGGTCCGTGGGACAACTCAACCAGCGCCGCCCGCACCTCCGCCACTCCTCGGGGTTGCGTCTCAGATGGTGAGACGGCAATATCACTCCATGGACACTTCCAGTGGCGTCGGCGTCATCGACAAGGCATCCCTCGTCCTCGACGCACTCGAGGCCGGACCCACCACGCTCGCCCAGCTGGTGGCCTCCACCGGCCTCGCCCGGCCGACGGTCCACCGCCTCGCGCTGGCCCTCGCGCACCACCGGCTCGTGGGCCGCGACATGCAGGGCCGGTTCGTGCTGGGGAGCCGGCTCGTGGAGCTGGCATCGGCAGCAGGAGAGGACCGCCTGATCGCCGCGGCCGGCCCCGTGCTGCTGGGGCTGCGCGATGCGACGGGCGAGAGTGCCCAGCTGTTCCGCCGCCAGGGCGACTGGCGCATCTGCGTCGCCTCCGCCGAACGGCCGGTGGGGCTACGGGACACCATCCCCGTCGGGACGCAGCTGTCCATGAAGGCCGGCTCCGCCGCGCAGTGCCTCCTCGCCTGGGAGGACCACGACCGCCTTCTCACCGGACTGCAGAACGCGCGCTTCACCCCCACCGTCCTGGCCGGCGTCCGACGACGCGGCTGGGCCCAGAGCCTCGGCGAGCGTGAAGCCGGGGTGGCGTCCGTGTCCGCGCCGGTCCGCGGGCCGTCGGGTCGGGTCATCGCGGCCGTCTCGATCTCGGGTCCCATGGAGCGGCTGACCCGCCAGCCCGGGCGCATCCACGCCGAGGTGGTCTCCGATGCCGCCCGGACACTGACCCTCGCCGTCGCCAAGACCGCCGAGTGAGGCGGGCGCCGGCCATGGCCTACGCGATCCTCCTGCGAGGGGTGAACGTCGGCGGCGTCACGATGCGCATGGCCGAACTCCGCGACGTCCTCGGCCGGCTTCCCCTCCAGGACGTCGGCACGGTCCTCGCGAGCGGCAACGTCGTCTGCCGCACGGTGTTGCCCGCCGTCGAGGTGAAGCGCCTGACCGAGGACGCCCTGCGGCGCCACTACGGGTACGAGGCGTGGGTCGTCGTCGTCCCCGCCGACCACCTCCGCACCGTCGCGGACTCCGTGCCGGCCGCGCCCCCGGCCGGACCGGCCGCGCAGGACGACGTCCACACCTACGTGACGTTCTTCAGCGACGCCGACGCGCTGGACGCGCTCCTCGAGGACGCACGGGATCTCGAGGACCGGCCCGCCGTGCTCGAGGGCGCTCCGGCGGTCGCCTGGTTCTCGCCCAAGGGACGGTCCACCGAGGTTCCGCTCGCGAAGCTGCTCGCCCGCCGCCGCTACGCGTCCACGACCACCACGCGGAACGTGGCGACCGTCCGGAAGATCCTGCGGCAGATGCCCTGACCCGTGACAGGCGCCTCCCGGCCCGATTGGTAATGTTCAGCCCACGCTCACCCACCCCGGAGGACACCATGCGACTCATCGCCCAGGACTGCTACCAGCTCGAGCAGCAGAAGGGTTCCAACGGCTACGTGGTCAGCGGCGTCAGCCGCACCGCGGTGATCGATCCCGGTATGTCCTCGGGCTACGAGGGTCTCCTCGCGGAGCTGCGTGCGGCCGAGACCACCATCGGGACGGTCACGGACATCGTGCTCACGCACTACGACGCCGATCACGCGCAGGTCGCCGAGCGCCTCCGGAAGGCGCTGGGAGCGACGGTGTGGATCGGTTCCGCGGATGCCGAGGTGCTCCGCGGCCGCACCAGGCCGAAGACGCTGTTCCGGAAACTGCTGAAGCGCGTCGCGAAGGTGACGCTGCCGCAGGGCGCCCGGGAGCTGGTGGGCTCCGGTGAGATCTTCACAGGACTCTCGTTCTTCCCCACCCCGGGCCACACACCCGGGCACTATGCACTGCAGTGGGGCGGTGTGCTGTTCACCGGCGACGCGGCGAAGGTCTCGCCCGACGGCACCGTGAGCGACTTCTACGCGATCACCATCAACGACAAACCGGTTGCCGCGCGCACCGTGCAGCTCCTGGCCGAACACATCCGGACCGGCGGCGTCGACTGGGTGTGCTCTGGACACAACCGCGTTGCCAGGAGGACCGCCGGCACACCCTGACGTTCCGGCACGCCCGAGAGCAGACCCCGGGCGGGCGTGCCGGGAGCCGGTCAGGAGCGAGCAGCTCAGGCGTGATGCATCGCTGCCGTGACGGCCGCGCGGAACGCGTTGCAGCGCTCCACCTCCGCACCGACCGGCGCGAGCACCACGTCTGTGGCCACGCGCCCGCACGCTTCGAGCAACCGCCGTCGGACGCGCCGTGCCCGCCGCGCCGCTCCCACGCGGGCGAGCAGCGCCGCGATCACGGCCAGCAGGATCCCTCCGGCCACGCCGCCGACGATCAGGAGTGTCGGCACGGGGAACCCTCCCACGCGCGGCACGTCGACGGCGGGCAGCTGCAGGAAGCCGAGGACGGCGAGGACACCCAGCCAGGCGAGGCCGGCGACGAACGCGGCGAACGCGATCCACTGCAGGACGCCGAACAGCCCCCACCACGCGCGGCGGCCCGTCTCGAGGTCGGTACCGGTCACCGCCGCGTCGAGCGCGTCCGTCAACCGGGGCGCAGTCGAGCGCGCCGCATCGCGGAGCGAGGAGCGCCAGGGCTCGACGACGTCCCCGGCGGTCGCGTCCCCGAACACGCGCAGGGCCTGATCCACGGTGGCGCCCTGCGCGGGCAGGGTGAGGGCGAGTGAGGATCTCCTGTGATCAGGCAGCACCTCCTGCCGGCGGAGGTTGAGCCGTCGGAGCGGATCGGGGCGGAACCGCGCGAGCCAGCGGGTGCCGGGCCAGCCCGTGATGGCGTGGGCGTCCCGTCGGTAGGCACTGCGCACGGCGTCGACGACGGTCGGCACGCCGGCGGCCGCACCGAGCCGTGCGGTGAGCGCCTGCTGCGCCTCCCGCGACGGCATCGCGACAGGGTGCCGGACGGCGAGGGGGTTGAGCTCCGACGCCGCACGCGAGGCGTCGGCTGCGAGCCGCCTGGTGGCTGCCGCGCGGGTCTCCGCAAGCGTCCGGATCTGGGCGGCGAGCTCCTCGAGGCCGGCGCCTGTCCGCGCCGACACCGCGAGCACCGTCACCCCGGCGAGCCCTTCCTCCGCGAGAATGCCCGTGAGTGAGTCCAGAACGGGGGCCACATCCGCGGGTGCGAGCCGATCGACCTGGTTGAGGGCAACGAGGGTCACCGTCGCGTGCGAGGTCAACCCGCGGAGGAAGCCGTGGTGCAGCGCCGCGTCCGCGTACTTCTGCGGATCCACGACCCACACGAGGACGTCCACCTGGCCGGCGAGGCGCTCCACGATCTCCCGGTGGGCGAGCGCCGTGGAGTCGAAGTCGGGCAGATCGAGCAGGATCAGGCCGGCCTGATCGCTCTCGGGGGCGGTCCGGTCGCCTGCCGCGTCGGCCCGATCGCCGGCCCGGACACCCCTGTCGTCGGCCCTCACAGCCGGCGTGGACAGCATCGGAGCGGTCCGGGTCCTCTGGGCTCCGTCGGAGGATCCTCGGTCATCGCGGTGACGGACCGGTGACGAACCGGCCTCTGCGCCGCCCTGCGACCTACCCATGGGATCAGGACCCGCAGCACCGGTACCCGGGTTCCGACGTCGTCGGAGGAGGCGGGCGAGCACGCCTCCTGTGCCGCGCACCTCCGAAGCAGGCGCCGACGGCCCCGCGGGGGCGTTGTCGGAAACCGCGTCGAACTGCTGATCGCCCGCACCGCCCCCGCCTCCGGACACGGAGCCGGCCGGGCTCTCCGTCGTGACGCCCGGCACCGCCCGACCGGGGAGGAGGGGCGTACCCTCGGGCAGCTCGAAGCGCTGCGTGACGCCGAGCCAGTCGAGGAGCTCCCCGCTGCCTGCTGACCGCCAGATGAGGGCGAGCGGTTCGGAGGTCGTCGGTCGGCGGACGGCCACCCGCGCCGCGTCCGTGCCGCTGAGAGCGTTCACGAGGGACGACTTGCCGCTCCCCGTCGCGCCGAAGATCCCCACCACGGTGTGGTCGCCGGACAGCGATCGCCGGCTTCCCGCGCGATCGAGGGTGGCGTGCACACGTGCGAGCACCTCCTCGGGAATCCGTCCTTCCCCGAGCTCGAGAACATGGCGCAGCTGGTCGAGGGTGGAGGTCAGCGAGGCCGCGAGCGAGGACTCGACGACCGCTCCCCTGTGTCGGCTCACGCCGGACCCTCCGTGGAGCGCTGGTCCGCGGGCAGCGCGGTCCTGAGTTCGTGGGCGAGCACGCGGAGCGTCTCCGCGGCCGTCTGCCCGGAGAGCGGTTCGAGCACCCGGTCGAAGCCCTCGCGCTCCCGCCGGAGCAGCGTTCCGACGCGTTCCGCGAGGTCCTTCCGGGCGCGGGCGGCGAGGCGCCGCACGGCGTCGTCGCCGAAGATCGCCTCGAGGAGCTTCTGGCCGGCGATCGCGGAGGCGCCCGCGATGCCCACCTCACCTCCCGTGAGCCCTCCGGTGGACGCGAAGACGACGACCATCAGGGCGACGGCGACGCCGTTCACCCCGAAGGACAGCATGCGCGCGGTGAATCGCTTGTCACCGGCCTCGGCCTGCACGAGTTCCAGGATCGACTGCTGCCAGGCGCGGATCTCCCGTGCGATGTCCTCCGAGACCTGCTCCGACCGCCAGGCCGGTACGTCGGCGAGCAGAACCTCGCCGGCCTGCTCCGTCCGCCAGCGCCTGCGCGTCGTCTCGTCCGCACGCGCCGCCTCCTCGACGACGACGGTCTGCAGCCCGCTGCCGATCGCTTCCGCCACGGTCTCCGCGGGCGCGGGACGGCCGGTGAAGAAGGCGCCGATGCGGTCTCTCGCGCGTCCGATCCTCGATTCGATACCGCGCATGAACTCGCCGGTCCCCACGAAGTCCTGCCAGCGCGCCAGCACTTCCCCCCGCAGCAGCGTGCCGTCCTCGGTCGTGGCCATGACGGCGTCGAGGGCGTCCCCGTAGGCCTGGTCCGCTGCCGCTCGAAGGGCGTCCCCGGCCGACTGCTCCTGAGCCACCGCGGTGCCGATCGTGTCGATCCTGCCGGCGAGGGCGCGCGTGGCTCCGGCGACCGTACGCCGGGCGATGTCGCGGCGGCCCTCGGCGTCCGCGGCCAAAGCACGGAGCCACCGGGCGATCGGCTCCACCGCGCTCGGGGGCAGCATCCTGTCCCCGCCTAGCGGGAGCTCCGGGACCACGAAGATGGGCGCGTGCCCGAGGTTCTCCGCGCTGAGCAGTGTCATCAGATCTCCGCGGATCTCCTCCTCCACACCGGGTGGCACGCGGTCCAGGACGACGGCGACCAGCACGTCCCGGCGCCCTGCCTCGGCGAGCAGCGCCCAGGGGACGGCGTCCGCGTACCGGTTCGCGGTCGTCACGAAGATCCACAGATCGGCGGCCGCGAGCAACTGTCCGGCCAGGCGCCGGTTCTCGTCGGCGATCGAATCGACGTCGGGGGCATCGAGCAGGGCGAGGCCGGCGGGGAGAGCAGCTGTCGGCCTGAGCAGCAGGGTGTTCGGGGAAGTCGAGGACGCCTGCTGCGGCAGGTACCCCGGAGGCACCTGCTGCCGGGTACGGCCGGTCGCGGAGCCATCTTCCACCGCGTCACGGACCCTACCGGTCGTGCCGCCCGGGCCGCGCACCGCCTGCTCCCCGGAGTGCTCGGAGGCAGCGCCGTCGTCCGCGAGGCGGACGCGGCTGAGCCCGGGGAGGATGCGCGCGTCGTCGAACCAGCCGGCGTCGGAGGCGTGGTGCAGGAGGATGGGCTGCCGTGTCGTGGGGCGCACCGCCCCGGTGACGGACACCGGCCGCCCGATCAGTGCGTTCACGAGCGTCGACTTCCCCGCGCCCGTGGAGCCTCCGACGACGGCGAGGAGCGGCGCGTCGAGGTGGGCGAGCCGGGGAAGGATGTAGTCCGTCAGCTGTTCGCGGGCGGCCGTCGTCTCCGTGCGTGCGCGGATCGACGTCGGGAGGGCCAGGGGGAAGGAGAGTCGCTCGAGGGCCGTGTGGACCTCCCGCAGCAGCGGGGCGAGTCCGCGGGGTCCGCCGGCCGAGGAGGGTGCGCTCATTGCTCCATCATGCCAGCCGTCACCGCGCGCCCGCGGGGACCGATCTGCGTCGTCGCCGGGTAGTCTTCACCGGCGCAACGGTGCATCGGTGCTCACGACGACCGGGGACGGGAGTGGAACCGGGACAGGAACCGGGAAGGCGGGCCTCCGGAAACGAGAAAGTCCCGGCCACCGTGATGGTGACCGGGACTTGCTTCGTGTGTCCACGAGGACGTTGTGACCCCAGCGGGATTCGAACCCGCGTTACCGCCGTGAGAGGGCAGCGTACTAGGCCGCTATACGATGGGGCCAGTACTCTCCATATTACTACTGCTGCTGTACTGCTCGTGCCATCCGATCCGTGGACCGAAGTGCGCTGGGGTACCAGGACTCGAACCTAGAATGTTGGTACCAGAAACCAGTGTGTTGCCAATTACACCATACCCCAATGGCACGTTCCGGAGCCCTGATCGTGCTGTGCTCCGGCCGCATAACTGCTCCGCGCCGAGAATCGACTTTACCGGACCGAGGGGACGAACTGCAAAACGGCGTCGAGCGTGGGGATGCTGTGCACGTCATCGGCTGGCACCTCCGGAGGCATGCCCGTCACACCCGTGCTCCCCGCTCGTGGGACGTACCCCGCTCCCGACCGGTCGAGCCAGACACCGATCAGGCCGGCCGCCCGCGCTCCGATGCCGTCGACCATCCGGTTGTCGCCCACGTACACCGTCCGGGCCGCGTCGGACCCGAGCTGCCGGACACCCTCGAGGAAGATTCCGGGATCCGGTTTCGCGACCCCCACGGTGTCGATGCCCACGAGGACCACGATCCGCTGGAGGCCCGCGCGGTCCAGCTTTGCCCGTTGGTAGGCCTCGACGTTGTTGCTCACCGCCCCGTAGGGGATCCCACGGGCGTCAAGGGCGTCGAGCAGGGGCACGACGTCGTCGTACGCCCTGAAGTGCAGCGGCAGCGTCCGCTCGTACTCGCGCACCCAGTCCTCGGCCATCCGGCCGAGGAAGGGCTCGGGAGTGAAGACGGCGCGTGCGTGACGCACCCGATGGACGCGCTGCTCCTCGAAGGTCAGCTCACCGGCCAGGAAGCGGTCGTAGTGTCGCTGCGGATCCGTGGCGTAAAGGGCCTTGTACCGCACCCAGTCGTCATCACCGAGATGGTCGAGCGCGGGGTCGGGGATGGCCTGCAGCGTGGTGCCCATCGCCTGCGCGAGGTCCACGAGCGTGTCGTCGATGTCGAACAGGACCGCGGACCCGCCCGAAACCTGCGCGCCCGTATCCTGCGCGCCCGGCGCGCTTCGCTCCTGCGTCACGCGTCGTCGACCGAGGAGCGGAAGGCCCTCAGCCGTGCGAGCGAGGACTCGCGGCCGAGGATGACCATCGATTCGAAGAGCGGTGGTGAGACCCGGCGCCCCGTGATGGCGGTCCGCACCGGCCCGAACGCGAGGCGGGGTTTCAGTCCGAGGGTGTCAACGAGCGCGGACCGGAGGGCGGCCTGGAGCGCTTCCGTCTCCCAGGGCTCGCACTCCTCGAGGGCGGCGAGCGCGGCGTCGAGCACCTCACCGAGGTTCTCGGGGAGGCCCTTCCGAGCGTCGTCCGCGACGTCGACGGCGTCGTCGGCCTTGAAGAGGAACGAGAGCATCTCCGGTGCCTCGCCGAGCAGCGTGATGCGTTCCTGGATGAGCGGTGCGGCGGCAGCCACGAGCCGCAGGTCCGCGTCGGTCGGATCGGCCCCGATCAGGCTGGCAGCTGCGAGGTACGGCAGGAGGCGGCTGCGGAATTCGGCGGGGTCCAGCAGGCGCACGTGGGTCCCGTTGATCGCCTCCGCTTTCTTGAGGTCGAAGCGTGCCGGGTTCGCGAGGACGTCCCGGACGTCGAACGCCTCGACGAGCTGCTCCACGGAGAAGATGTCCTCGTCCGCGGACAGGCTCCAGCCCAGCAGGGAGAGGTAGTTGAGCAGCCCTTCGCGGATGAAGCCGCGTTCGCGGTGCAGGAAGAGGTTCGACTCCGGGTCCCGCTTGGACAGCTTCTTGTTGCCCTGCCCCATGACGTACGGCAGGTGGCCGAAGAGCGGCATGTACTTCGCCACGCCGATGTCGATCAGTGCGCGGTACAGCGCGACCTGCCGGGGGGTCGACGAGAGCAGGTCCTCGCCCCGCAGCACGTGCGTGATGCCCATGAGGGCGTCGTCGACCGGGTTGACCAGCGTGTAGAGCGGGGCGCCGTTCGCGCGCACCACGGCGAAGTCCGGGACACTGCCGGCCCGGAAGGTGATCTCACCCCGCACCAGGTCGGTGAACGTGATGTCCTCGTCGGGCATCCGCAGGCGCAGGACGGCGGGACGGCCGCCCGCGCGGAAGGCGTCCTTCTGCTCGTCGCTGAGGTGACGGTCGTGGTTGTCGTACCCGAGCTTCACGTCGCGACCCGCGGCGCGGTGCCGCTCCTCGACCTCCTCGGGCGTGGAGAAGGATTCGTAGAGGTGCCCGGCTGCGGTCAGCCGGTCGATCACGTCGCGGTAGAGGTCGCCACGCTCGGACTGGCGGTACGGCGCGTGCGGACCGCCCACCTCCACGCCCTCGTCCCAGTCGATCCCGAGCCAGGTCATCGCCTCGAGGAGCTGGTGGTAGCTCTCCTCGCTGTCACGTGCAGCATCCGTGTCCTCGATGCGGAACACCAGCTTGCCGCCACGGTGCCTCGCGTAGGCCCAGTTGAAGAGCGCCGTCCGGATGAGGCCGACATGCGGCGTGCCGGTCGGTGACGGGCAGAAGCGGACCCTGACGGGAGTGGAATCGGTGACGGTGGGGAGATCTGCGGCAGTAGTCATGGTGCCCCCAGTCTAGGCGGGACCCCCCGTGATGCTGCCGCGCGGAGCCGCGTGCGCACCGCCCGTAGGAGCGAATGCGCCGGTGCCCGGCCTAGCGCCGTGCCGGGTTGGAGAGTCGGCCGATCCCCTCGATGTCGACGTCGAACCGCTGCCCGTCGGTGATCATCCCGACACCGGCCGGCGTGCCCGTGAGGATGATGTCCCCGGGGAGCAGCGTGAAGGCCTGGGAGACGTACGCGACGAGTTCCCGCGCACCCCAGATCATGTCGCTCGTCGAGCCGTCCTGCCGCAGGTCGCCGTCGAGGGTTCCCCTGACGCTCAGGTTCTCCGGATCGAGGTCCGTCTCGATCCACGGCCCGATGGGGCACGAGGTGTCGAAACCCTTCGCCCGCGCCCACTGGTCGTCCGTCTTCTGCACATCACGCGCGGTGAGGTCGTTGGCACACGTGTAGCCGAACACGACGTCGTCCACGCGCTCCAGAGGGACGTCCTTGCAGATCCGGCCGATGACCACGGCAAGTTCGGCCTCGTAGGAGATCTGGTCGGAGAAGGAGGGCAGCATGATCGGGTCACCGGGGCCGATCACGGACGTGTTCGGCTTCAGGAACATCAGGGGGGCGGCCGGTGTCTCGCTCCCCATCTCCTGGATGTGGTCGGCGTAGTTACGGCCGATCCCGACGACCTTGCTCCGCGGGATGACGGGGGCCAGCAGCCGGACGTCCTCGAGCGCGTGGCGGGCTCCCGTCAACTGGATCCCGGCGTAGAAGGGGTCACCCTGGATGACGGCGACCTCCTCCTCACCGGGTGTTCCTTCCACGATGCCGAAGAGGGGATCATCACTGACAACGAACCGAGCAATACGCATGCCGCCAAGCCTAGCCTGATCGGCCGTGGCGGCTTCCGGCGTTCCCGGCCCGATGGAAGGGCCGGCAGAGCAGTCTTTGAAGACAGTGGTTAAACGGCACTGCGGGCCCCACTCTTCAGCGGGACCCGCAGTTCAGTGCAGAGCAGTCACACGAGCAGCAGGACCGAGGGATCCTGCGTCGACGACTAGAACGGCCAGGAGCCGACGCGATCGGTCGATGAGACGGGAGCCGTGACACCGGCCTTGGCCGGTGCGGCCTGGGCAGCAGCAGCGCCGCCGGAGACGAGGAGGCCGGCGAGCAGGAGGGCGGAGGTGAAGCGCTTCATGGTGGGTCCTTCGGTGGGTGTGTCGACAGTGGTTGAGACCGCCGCTCTATCACAAGCGGCTCGGAATTCATCGTAAGCCACACCAGTCACTTTGGTAACATTCTTCGGAAAAACTTTAAAGATCTTCTGTGCGTCGTTGTGGGCGCGTGGCAAAGGACAGAGGATGTTCGGGTCAGGGTCTCCCAGCGAAAGCGGCACATGCACATGACTCGCGGTGGTAATTCCGGAGAACGGATGATGCTTGAGTTCCGCGCTCGCGAAGCGTGGGCCCAGCGAAACTACTCGGCGGCGCAGGAACTGGCAGAACTTTGGGCAGCATCCTCGCTCGCCGACCAGGAGGAGGAGAGCTGGTGGAATGCGTCCTACCTGCGGGCAGAAGCGCTGAGGAAGCAAGGAAAGATGCTGGAGTCCAAGGACGGGGCCGATGAACTCGCGATGCACGCTCTGACTCAACACTCCACAGCACTCCGGGCTCGCGTCCTCACCTTGCGCGCGTTCGCTCTGCAGGGAAGCGGTGACCTGAAGCAGGCCATCCGGGAAGCTCGGTCGGCCGTCGGCGAGACCCAGCAACTGCCTGATCATCGTGAGATCGCGATCGAAGCTCAGAATGCCCTGATCGCCGCCCTGGCCGAGAGCGGGTCCCTCGAAGATGCCTGGCAGGAGTGCCTCGTCCTCGACGAGCACCTCGCGGGGGACCCGGAGAACACCTACGCAGGTCAGTCCTACTGGGCCATCGGCAACGTGGCCTTTCTTCTCAAGCGAATCGACGACGCAGTCTCGTATCATCGCCGTGCGGCAGAAAGATTGTCACCCAGCAATGATCTGGACCTGTGGGCACGGTTCAATCGCGGATCGGCAGACTTTCGCCTCGCTGCTGGTGTGCTTGATCCCGAGACCCTCGAGTGTATCGAGCGGGCGGAGATGGCGAGCTCGATCGTGGGAGGAACAGCGAGGGACCAGGTCGAGCTGCGTCTCATCAGGGCCCACTGGCTGGTCCTCACAGGACAATTCGACTCCGCCCTCCCCAGCCTCGAGGACATCGTCCGCCAGGAGGACCTGCTCGCCCTGCACACCGCCGCGCAGGCCCATTTCCTCCTCGGGCAGGCTTTGATGTCGACGCACCGCGACCTTGAGGCCGTCGCGCAGCTGGCCAGAAGTGAGGAACTGTTCGTCGAGTCGGGGGCCGAGGACAGGGCCTCCACGGCCAGGACCCTCATCCGCAGCATCGAACGGGTCTGACTCGACGGATCCCGGCCCCCGAACGGATCGTCAAGGGTAGGGCGAGAGCGGTTCGATCGGTTGCGGCGACGATCCTGACGTAGAATCGTGAGCAGGCCCCGGTCGGGCCGGGCGTTTTCCCCCATTACTCCCGCCCCGACCGGGGCTCCTTCGTGCGCGGTCCACGGAGCCCGGCCGGGTGGTGACCGATCCGCGGTCACGGGCTGCCTGCACCTATGCCTACCTTGAGCAGATCCTGCGCAGCCAGGCCGTCGTCCACCCTCGCACCCGGTGCTACTGTTTTTCCCGTCAGGGAACCGATGGCGTACAACGCCGCGCATCCCTCCGATGATCTACTGAGTCCATCTCGCCACTGGGCCCACACCACGTCTTCGTCGGCGAACGCTCGGAGGGGGATCCATGGCGCGAGTACTGCCGTTGTCGACATGCCGGGCCCGCGCCATCGTCGCCGCGACGAGCTTCGCCGGTCGTGGCCCGTCCGCCCGGCTCGCGGACACCCGGAATGTACTCTGAGAGCGATGAGCACCGACCACAAGGATCCCCGCCTCGCTCTGCTCGTGGAGAGCATCGTGCGGTTGTCGCGCGGTGAACTGAGCAGCCGCATCGAGCCCTCCAGCGCTCGCGACGAGGTCGACGCGGTGATCACCGGCGTCAACCTTCTCGCCGAGGAGCTCGAGCAGGTCTACGAGCAGTTCGAGAAGCGCGTGGAGAGCCGGACCGCGATGCTGAGACAGGCACACCTCGACATGATGAAGATGGCCATGTCCGATGCCCTGACAGGACTGGCCAACAGGGTTGCACTCATGGACGGCATCGAGGAAGCCCTCGCTCAGGCAGGAGCAGGGGCCGCTCCCCCAGCGCTGCTCCTGCTGGATCTCGACAGCTTCAAGAACGTGAACGACCGCTTCGGGCACGACGCCGGGGACCGGGTGCTGCAGGAGGTCGCGACGCGCCTGAACAGCGTGGTGCGCGAGAGCGACCTCGTGGCACGACTGGGTGGCGACGAGTTCGCGATCCTCCTGCCCGAGGCGACGATGGACGTTGCCATGCAGGTGGCCCGCCGCGCCCTGGAGGTCCTCGGCGAGCAGATACGGCTCGACTCGCTCTACGTGCACTCGCGGGCGAGTATCGGCGTGCGGCTCGGCGCCGCCGGCCAGACCGCCGAGGAGCTGCTCCTCGATGCCGACACCGCCATGTATGCCGCCAAGCGCGAGGGGCGGAGCATCATCAAGGTGTTCGAGCCCGTCATGCTGTACTCGCGGCAGCTCCGTAGCCAGATGGCGACCGAGCTGCGCGGCGCCATCAGCTCCGACGAGCTGGTACTCCATTACCAGCCGGTCGTGGACCTCGCGACCAACCGGATCCTCGGGGTCGAGGTGCTGGTGCGCTGGCAGCACCCGCTCCGGGGGCTCATCCCGCCCGACACCTTCATCCCCCTGGCTGAAGAGATCGGTGTCATCCATGACCTCGACCGGTGGGTGATGTCGGCGTCCCTCCGGCAGCTCGCTCGGTGGCGCAAGTCGCACCCGCTCGATCAGGACTTCCAGTTACGCGTGAACCTCTCGGCGGTCGAACTGAAGCAGCTCGACCTCGTGGACCACATCCGGACGCTCCTGAGGGAACTCGACCTTCCCGCGCAGAACCTGGTGGTCGAGATCACGGAGACCGCGATCGTGACGCGGGGTGAGGTGGAGATGTATTCGCTGCTCAGCCTCAAGCAGTTGGGCGTCGGGATCGAGATCGACGATTTCGGGACGGGATACTCCTCGATCAGCTATCTGCGCGAACTGCCCGTGAGCATGGTCAAGGTGGACCGTTCACTACTCGTGGAGCTCAACAGCAAGCCCGGTCAACTCGACTTCGTCGCCGCGATCCTCCAACTGATCCGCGCCGCCGGACTCGAGGCCGTGTTCGAGGGCATCGAGACCCGTGAGCAGGCCGACCAGCTGCGCGCTCTCGGCTGCGCGAGCGGTCAGGGCTACTACTTCAGCCGCCCGCTGCCCGCGGAGGAGATCGGGGCACTCCTCGCGACCACCCGCTTCCTCCGCGTCGAGGAGATCCCCGGGGGAAGTGCCGACGCGGAGGGCACGACCGCCGGGGCCATCGCCCCCTGACCCCTGCTCGATGCAGCCGAGCCGCTCGATCCGGACCGGCTCGTCCTGTCAGCCCTGTCCGGACCGCCTCGCACGGCCGGGAGAGCCGGGCTCACTGGCACAGGGGCTCGGCACGGCCCGGCCCCACTGCCCGCGGACGATCAGGCGAGGCGCGTCAGCCAGCCATGGGTGTCCTCGACCGTGCCGGTCTGGATCCCGAGCAGCTGACTCCGGATCCCCATGGTGACCTCACCCACCGGCGCGTCGGCCGCACCGATGAACTCATCGCCGTCGCGCAGCCTGCCGATGGGGGTGATGACCGCAGCGGTGCCGCAGGCGAACACCTCGGTGATGTCGCCGCTCGCCACGCCCTCGCGCCATTCGTCGAGGGTGATCTTCCGCTCGCTGACACGCAGTCCGCGATCCTGCCCGAGCTGGATGATGGAGGACCGCGTGATGCCCTCGAGGATGGTCCCGGACAGTGCAGGGGTCACGAGCGACCCGTCGCGGAACACGAAGAAGACGTTCATGCCGCCGAGCTCCTCGACGGCGTTGTCGTTGAACTGGTCGAGGAACAGGACCTGCTTGCACCCGTGCGCCTCCGCCTCGAGCTGCGCGGCGAGGGAGGATGCGTAATTGCCGCCCGCCTTCGCAGCTCCCGTGCCACCGCGACCCGCGCGGGCGTAGGTGCGCGACACCCAGATGTCCACGGGCCGGACGGCACCGCCGAAGTAGTTGCCCGCGGGTGAGGCGATGACGCGGTAGGAGACCTCCCGTGCCGGGCGCACCCCGAGGAACGCCTCGGTCGCGATCATGAACGGCCGGAGGTACAGGCTCTCGCCGTCGCCTGAGGGGATCCACTCCTGGTCCGCCACCACGAGCTGCCGGAGGGACTCGAGGAAGAGCTCCTCGGGGAGCTGCGGCAGGGCCAGGCGCGCCGCCGAGCGGTTGAGCCGCGCGGCGTTGGCCGTCGCGCGGAACGTCCACACCGAACCGTCGGCGTGCCGGTAGGCCTTCATCCCCTCGAAGATCTCCTGGCCGTAGTGCAGCACGGCGGCGGCGGGGTCGAGGGCGATGGGGCCGTAGGGTTCCAGCCGGGCGCTGTGCCAACCCCCCACCCCGGACTCGTCGACGCTGAAGTCGACGATCGCGGTGTGGTCGGTGAAGAAGTTACCGAAACCCGGATCGGCCAGCACGGCAGCCCGGTGCTCGGCGGTGGCCCGCTGCGTCGAGAGGTGCTGGGCGAAGTGGGTGTCGGTCGCTGTCATGGGTCCTCCGCGGTGGTCCGGGCCGCGCCGGCAGCCGCCGTCGTCCCGCTGGTGAAAGGTGGTGGAAATGGTGATCCGCCGCCGCCAGGGCGCCGGATCAGTGAACTGTCACCACCTTAGGACACGGCGGCGGCGATGGCATCGCCCACCGCGGAGGTGCTGCGCGGCGCGTCGATGAGCGTCGCGCGGGCCGCGATGTCCGCCTCGACCGCGGTCTCTATGCGCCGTGCCTCGGCGTCGAGCCCCAGGTGCTGCAGGAGGAGCGCCGCCGAGAGGATGGCCGCCGTGGGGTCCGCGATCTGCCGGCCCGCGATGTCCGGTGCCGAGCCGTGCACGGGTTCGAACATCGAGGGCGCCGTGCGGTCCATGTTCAGGTTGGCCGACGCCGCGAGGCCGATGCCCCCGCTGACGGCGGCGGCGAGGTCGGTGACGATGTCCCCGAAGAGGTTGTCGGTCACGATCACGTCGAAGCGGGAGGGGTCCGTGACGAGGAAGATCATGGCGGCGTCCACGTGGAGGTAGTCGTGCACGACGTCCGGGAACTCGAGCGCGACGGCCTCCACCGTCCGCTTCCACAGGTGCCCCGCGTACACGAGGACGTTGTGCTTGTGGACGAGCGTGAGCTTCTTCCGGCGCGCAGCTGCTCGGACGAAGGCGTCGCGGACGACGCGCTCCACGCCGTGCGCCGTGTTCAGCGACACCTCGGTGGCCACCTCGTGGGGCGTGCCCGCGCGCAGGGTACCGCCGTTCCCCGTGTACGGACCCTCCGTACCCTCGCGCACCACCAGGAAGTCGATGGTGCCGGGGTCGCCGAGCGGGCTCGGCACCCCGGGGTAGAGCTTCGAGGGGCGGAGGTTGACGTAGTGGTCGAGGGAGAAGCGGAGCTTGAGCAGGAACTCGCGCTCGATCAGGCCCGAGGGGATCCGCGTGTCCCCCGGGGCCGCCCCGACGGCGCCGAACAGGATGGCGTCGTGGCGGCGGAGACGCGCGAGCGTCTCGTCCGGGAGGGTCTCGCCGGTGGTGAGCCAGTGCTCTGCGCCGAGGTCGTAGTGCGTGAGGGCGAGGTCCACGGCCTCCCCGACGACGGCCCGGAGGACCTTCACGGCTTCGGCGGTGACTTCGGGGCCGACTCCGTCTCCGGGGATGACGGCGAGATCGAGGTGGCGGGGAGCAGCGGTCATGGAGCCAGCGTAGGAAGCGGGCCCGACGGCGCGACAATCGGTCCGAGGAGTGAGACATCTCCACCCGCGGTCGGATGTGCCGCGCTGAGCCGCGGTCCTAGAGTTGGTACACATGGACCTCCACCTGCGTCTGGCGCACTGGTTCCGCGCGCATCCGAGTTCCATCGACGCGGGGCTGGCCGTCGCGCTCGCCGTCGCGCTCGTCCTTCCCTACGTCTTCCTCGCCGTCTCCTCGGACGCGACGGCCTTCATCGTCTCGGCCGTGCTCGTCGCCCCTCTCGCGTGGCGCCGGTCGCACGTCCTCCCGTCCGCGGGTGTCGTCGCAGGGTTCTCCGTCCTCCAGCTGGTCCTCGGGATCGACCCCGTGCCGGCCCAGTTCGTCATCCTCATCACGCTCTACACGCTCGCCGCGCACGGTCCCCGCTGGGCCAGCCTCGGTGGGCTCACCCTCGCGGCCGTCGGTGGGGCCGTGGGCCTCGTGCGCTTCGGCAGCCTGCTCGGAGTGGGCGAGGGTTCGGTGCTCACCGTGGTGCCGGTGTTCCTCATCCTGCTCTTCCTCGTCGAGGCGCTCGTGCTCCTCGCCTGGACCACGGGGGACCTCGCTCGCTCCCGCCGTCTGACCTACCAGGCGCTCGAGGACAGGACGCGGCGTCTCGAGGTGGAGCGGCAGCAGGAGCGGGATCTCGCCGCAGCCGACGAGCGCAGCCATATCGCCCGGGAGATGCACGACATCGTGGCGCACTCGCTCTCGGTGATCATCACGCAGGCCGACGGCGCGCGGTACGCCAGCGCGCGCGCACCGGAGGTCGCCGTGCAGACCCTCGGCACCATCGCCGACACCGGGCGGGGGTCGCTGCGCGAGATGCGGCGGCTGCTCGGCGTGCTGCGGGGCGACGAGACCGCCTCCACGCGCCCGCTCCCCACGCTCGCGGACGTCGACGGCCTCATCCAGTCGGTCCGCAGGTCCGGCGTCAGGGTCGCGTGCCACAGGATCGGGGCACCCCGGCGGGCCCTGCCGCTCGGCGCCGAACTCACCGCCTACCGCGTGGTCCAGGAGTCGCTGACGAACGTCCTCAAGCACGCGGGTGCGGACACCACCACGGAGGTGACGCTCGACTACGGTGCAAGGGGCCTCACCATCATGATCGACGACGACGGCCGCGGTGCAGCGCCGGATCCCGCGACCGCCGGAGCGGGTCAGGGCATCACCGGAATGATGGAGCGCGTGCGGCTGTACGACGGTACCGTCACCGCCGCACCACGTGCGGGCGGTGGCTACCAGGTGAAGGCCTTCATCCCGTACACGCAGGCGTAACACCGACTCCGCAGCATCATCTGCAGCAGCACGACACCCAGACCACCAGCAGGAACGCACACGCCGGTCGCGCGACCGGGGACAGGAGCAGAACCACGTGAGCACACCCGGGGACAGCAGCGGCACGGGCATCAGCGACCCGCGGACGGATCGGCCGGCGGAAGCTCCGGCGGGCGACCGGCCGATCCGTGTCGCCATCGTGGACGACCAGCACCTCGTGCGCAGCGGGTTCGCCATGCTCATCACGTCCCAGCCGGACCTCGACGTGGTGTGCGAGGCCTCGAACGGCGAGGAGGCCGTACGGGCGCTCGCGGCCACACGGGCCGACGTCGTCATGATGGACGTCCGCATGCCGGGCATGGACGGCATCGAGGCGACCCGGCGCATCCTGGCGCCCTTCACCTCGGGCACCGGCGCGGGGGCGGCCGGTCCGCGCATCGTGGTGCTGACCACCTTCGACCTGGACGAGTACGCGCTGTCCGCCATTCACGCGGGCGCGAGCGGATTCCTGCTGAAGGACGCTCCGCCCGAGGAACTGCTCGACGCCATCCGGACGGTGCACCGCGGGGACGCCGTGATCGCCCCCTCGACCACCCGGCGCCTGCTGGATCACGTGGCACCGCTGCTCCGCCAACCGTCCGAGACCCAGAGCATCCACGCCGCCGCCGTGCAGCGGCTGACCGTGCGCGAGCGCGAGGTGTTCGAGCTGATCGCCCAGGGGCTCTCCAACCCGGAGATCGCCGTGACGCTGTTCCTGTCCGAGGCGACGATCAAGACGCACGTCAGCCACATCCTCGCGAAGCTCGAGGCACGGGACCGGGTGCAGGCCGTGGTGATGGCCTACGAGACCGGCGTCGTCCGTCCTTGACCGCCTGCGGGGGATGAGACGAGCTCATCCCCCGGTATGAGGTGCTTGCCGGGAACCCCGGACCAGGCGCTGATCCGTGGAACGCGGCGCGTGGATACCGTCGAGATATGACCACCACGAACCTCACCCCCGAGCCGCGCGGCTCGCACTCCGGCGGCTTCCAGCCGCTCGACACCGGCACCGGCACCGCCTCTGACACCCCCTCTGACACCCCCTCCGGCACCGGCACCGACGGCAGGGCCTCGGAGCCGGCCGTCGCCGCCATCGCCATCTCGAAGACCTACGGACACGGCGGCACGGCCGTCCGGGCGCTCGCGAACGTGTCCGTGGAGTTCGAGCGCGGACGCTTCACCGCCATCATGGGTCCGTCCGGTTCGGGGAAGTCCACCCTCATGCACTGCCTCGCAGGGCTCGACGGCGTCGATTCCGGCTCCGTGCGGATCGGCGGCACCGACATCACGGGCCTCGGCGACGCCGCCCTCACCCGGCTGCGGCGCGAGCGCGTCGGCTTCGTCTTCCAGGGCTTCAACCTGGTGCCGACCCTGACCGCGGAGCAGAACATCACCCTCCCCGTGGCCCTGGCCGGAGCAACGGTGGACCGGGACTGGCTGCAGCAGATCTGCACCACGCTCGGACTCACGGACCGCCTCTCGCACCGCCCCCACGAGCTCTCCGGCGGGCAGCAGCAGCGCGTCGCCGTCGCCCGCGCCCTCCTGACCCGCCCCGACGTCGTCTTCGGTGACGAACCCACGGGCAACCTCGACACCGCCACGGGGGCCGAGGTCCTCTCGCTCCTGCGCCGCAGCAGCCGCGAGATGGGCCAGAGCATCATCATGGTCACGCACGATCCCGTGGCGGCGTCCTACGCCGACCGCGTGGTGCTCCTCAAGGACGGCGCGCTCGTCGGCGCGCTCCCGCAGTCCTCCCCCGACGCCATCGCCGGCGCACTCGCGCAGCTGGGAGCCTGACGTGCTGCAGGTCGCCCTGGCGCAGGTCCGCGTCCACTCCCGGCGGTTCGTCGCCGTCGGCCTCGCCGTGATGCTCGGCGTGGCCTTCCTCTCCGCCACCCTGATGGTCAACGCCACCACACGTGCGAGCCTCGGCGCGAGCATAGGGTCCTCCTACGCGAAGGCGGACCTCGTGGTCACCGGCGAGGGAGGCCAGTACGTCCCGTCCGACGCCGTCGAACGGCTGCGTGCCGTTCCCGGCGTCTCCACCGCCCATCCGTACGACCGCGTCTACACGCAGCTCACCAGCGGATCCGAGACCTCGATGGCGGTGCTCACGTCCACCGCCCCGTCGGAACTGGAGACGGCCGTCGTCACCGGCGGGTCCTACCCCACCGGCCCCTCCGACGTGGCCCTCGACGAGGACTCGGCGGCCCGGCTGGGCGTCGCGCCCGGTGACACCGTCGCGATCGACGACGGCGGATTCGGCCCGTCCGGCACGTCGACGCCCGACGCGGGGGCCGGCTCCCCCACGGACGCACTGACCGTCACCGGGGTGTTCGAGCCGAACGCCGACCCGTCGCTGTCCGCGTCCGTCCAGGTCCTCGCATCGCCCGCGCTCGTGCAGACGCTCGCCGGAACCGGAACCGGAACCGGTAACGGTTCCGTGAACGTGCAGCTGGTGCTCTCGCCGGGCGCGGACATCGCCGCCGTCACGGCCGAGGTCGCCTCGGCGCTGGGGAGTCCGGCCGCCTCGGCCGATGCGTCCGCGCAAGATGCCTCCGGTGACGCCGCGAGCACGGACGGCGCCGACGCGTCCGAGGTGGCACTCTCGGTGCGGACCCCCGCCGAGCAGACCGTCGACGACGTGGCACGGCTCTCCGGCGGCACCGACGTCCTGACCGGGATCCTGCTGGCGTTCGCCGCCGTGGCCGTGATCGTCGCCGGTCTGGTCATCTCCAACACCTTCGCGGTCCTCGTGGCCCAGCGCACCCGCGAACTCGCCCTGCTGCGGTGCATCGGCGCCGACCGGCGCCAGATCCGCACCTCGGTCCTCGTGGAGGCGGCGATCGTGGGGCTCGTGTCCGCCGCCGTGGGCGTTCTGCTCGCGGTGGGCCTCATGACGGGCCTCGTCGCCCTCGCGCGGCAGACCTCGTTCGGCAGCTTCGCGGTGCTCGCCGTCCCGGCCTCCGCCGTCGTCACGGGCATCGCCGTGGGTGTGGGCATGACGCTCCTCGCGGCGCTCGTGCCCGCTCGGGCCGCGACACGGGTGGCGCCGCTGGCGGCCCTCCGTCCCGCGGACCCGGTCGCGGCAGGCAGCAGGAGCGGCCGTGTCCGCCTCGTCGCAGGGCTGGCCGCCCTCGTGCTCGGCGGCGGACTGCTCGCGTTCGGCGCGGCCACCGTGTCGATCCTGCCGGCGATGGCCGGCGGCGCGGTCTCCTTCCTCGGCGTCGTGCTGCTGGCACCGTTCTTCGTGCCCGCGAGCGTCGCCTTCGTGGGACGCCTCGCGCGCCCCCTCGGCGTTCCCGGAAACCTCGCGTCCGTCAATGCCGTGCGGAACCCCGCGCGCACCACGGCGTCGTCGGCCGCGCTGATCGTCGGGGTCACGCTGGTGACGATGATGATGGTCGGCGCGCAGACCGCGCGCACCACCTTCGACCGCGAGCTGGCCGAGAACTACGCCGTGGATCTCGAGGTGGCGGGTACGGGTTCGGCGGCAGCCGCGTCCGGGGCACCCGCCACGACGGTCGACGCTCCCACCCTGCTGGCGGTGGACGGCGTCCTGAAGGCCGTGGAACTCACCCCGGTGATGCTCACGAGCGCGGACGACGGCGGGCAGCTCGTGTTCGCCGTGGATCCCGACGAGGTGGCGGGCGTGCTGCGCTCGCAGGGCGTCGAGCTCGTGGACGGCATGGTGCTGGCGCCGCAGACCTGGACCGACGAGGAGGTCACCCTCGAGGGTGCGGACGGACCGGCCACGGTGCCGGTGACGGTGACCGATGCCGCGTTCTTCCGGCCGCTCATCACCGAGGCCACGGCTGCGGATCTCGGCGGGACGCCCGCGGACGCGCTCGGCACCTACCTCGGTGCAGACCCGGCCGCGCCTGCCGGATCCGCCGACGCCGGTGTACTCGACGGTCTCGAGGGCACCACGCTGGCCGCCTACGTGGGCCCCACCTTCTGGCTGCAGCTCGACGACGGCCTGGATGCCGCAGCCGTCGTGGACGTGCAGTCGCGCATCGTCGACGCGACGGGACTCTCGGAGTACCAGGTCACCGGTGCGGCCATCGAGCGCGTGGCCTACAACCAGATCATCGACGTGATGCTGCTGATCGTGGTCGCGCTGCTCGCCGTGGCCGTCCTCATCGCCCTCATCGGGGTGGCCAACACGCTCTCGCTGTCCGTGCTCGAGCGACGCCGCGAGAATTCGCTGCTGCGGGCCCTCGGCCTCACCCGGGGGCAGTTGCGGGGCACGCTGGCCGTGGAGGCGGTGCTCATCTCGGGCGTCGCCGCGCTGCTCGGCTCGGTCCTCGGTGTCCTGTACGGGTGGCTCGGGGCGCAGTCGGCCCTGGGCGGCATCGCGGCGGTCACGCCGTCGGTCCCTCTGGGGCAGGTGGGCGCCGTGCTGGCGGTGGCCGTCGCAGCCGGGCTCCTCGCCTCGGTGCTCCCGGCCCGCAGGGCGGCGCGGCTCTCGCCGGTCGCCGGCCTGGCGAGCGACTGACGTTCGACGGGCGTGCACACGACCGCCGAGTCGCCCTGACAAGCGCGGGAATGCGCGCGGCGGGTCAGGATCGGTCGGGCGCCCGGCAGTTATCATGGGCTTCGCAGCTCGAGGCCGGAGAGGACGCCGTGGCGGAGGACGAAGCAGCAGGAACGCCCGGGGGCGCACTCGCGGTCATCGCGTGCGCTTCCGCGCGCGACCGCGCCACGCTCGCGGCTCCTTTGACAGCGGGCGGACTCCAGACCCTGCCCGCGGCGGACACGCCCGCCCTGCTCGAGGACGTCCTGGCTTCCCGGCCGGACGTCCTGATCGTGGATCTGGACCTGGCCCGGGGTTACGCCGCGTCGGCGGCGGGCATGATCGCCGATCACCCCGAGCTCGCAAGCCTGCCCGTGCTGCTGGTGCTCCCCGAGGGCGGCGTGGGGCCCCTCCCGCCCTCCATGGCCCCGTACGTCTCCGACGTCGTCTTCCGACCCGTCAGGGACGCGGAGCTGCTCCACCGCACCCTGGCCGCCATCAGCCGACGACGCCGCCACCGGGCGCAGCGCGACGCAACGGCCGTGCTGCGGGGTTCCATGCGCGACATCTCCGCCGGTATCCGCGCGACCAACGACCCGACGGTGATGACGGAGCAGTTCCTCTCGGGGGTGGGCAGGACGCTCGGAGCACACCACGCAGCGCTCGAGGTGTTCGAGGACGAGCGGGTCGCCGCGCGCGGCAGCGCCTGGACCGCAGCGTCAGGGCACGCAGGGCTCGGCGTCCCCCGGAAGGATCACCGACCGGAGGACCTCGCGCTGGCCCTCGGCCTGTGGGAGCGGTCGATCGTCGCCGCGTTCAGCAGCGCGGACCCGGATGAGACGGAGGCGATCTCCGTCGAAGGCGCGTCGAGCAAGGTGGCGGTACCACCCTGGATCACGGACTCTCTCGCGGGCTCCGGGGGCGTCAGCGGTGTGGTCCTCGCGCTCGGTGAGGGCGACACGCCGTTCGGCCTCCTCTGGCTGGTCAGCGAGGCGCCCTCGACCCTCGGCTGGTCGGCGGTCGAGGCGTCGCTGACCCAGCACGTGCTCGGCAACCTCGCCCACGGCCTCATCCAGGCGCAGCTCATCTCCCGGCAGCAGCAGGCGGTGCGGAAGCTGCGCGCGCTCAATCAGGCGAAGACCGACTTCGTGGGCAGCGTGAACCACGAGCTGAGGACGCCGCTGGCCTCGATCACCGGGTACCTGGAGATGATCCTCGACGGGCTCGGCGGTGAGCTGCCGGCGGAGGCGCAGACCATGCTGCGGGCCGTGGAGCGCAACACGGCCAAGCTGAACCAGTTGATCGAGAACATCTCATCGCTCTCCACGGAGCGGACGGACACGTCGGAGCACGGTCCCGTGGACCTCGCGCACCTCGTGGCGGACATGACGCGCTCCCTCGAGACGGAGGCCGCCGACGCCGGCGTCCGTCTCGCGTGCTCCGTACCGGACCGCGCCGTCGTGGTGGCCGGGAGCCGGGAGGAGCTCGCAGCAGCTCTCGGGATCGTCCTCTCGAACGCCCTGAAGTTCAGCCGGCCCGACGGCGAGATCATCACCGAGCTCGCCGTGGAGCCCGCCGGCTCCGGCGTCACGCTGCTCGTCACGGACACCGGGATCGGGATCCCGCCGGACGACCTCCCCCGCCTCTTCGACCCGTTCGAGCGTGCGGCCAACACCCAGCAGGTGCTGCCCGGTGCGGGCGTGGGCCTCGCGGTGGCACGCCGGACCCTCGAGGCGCACCATGGCACCATCTCCATCACCTCCGAACTCGGCGAAGGCACGACCGTCGCCATCACACTGCCCCTGCTCGACCACGCGGCCGTCGGACCGCCCGAAGCCCCTTGGACGGAGACACCATGACGGATGCCTCGCCGCACCCCTCCCTCATCCCGGTCGCCCAGCTGGACCTCGACACCCTGCTGCCGTACCTGGACGTACACCTCGTGGGCGCCACCAACGGGGTCCGGCTGTTCGAGGCCGCACGTGGATCCTGGGCCGGGACGCCCCACGAGCAGGACTTCGACCGGCTTGCACACGAGATCGGCGAGGAACGCGCGTTCCTCAAGGGCCTCATCAAAGCCCTCGGCCACCGACCGAGCCTGCTGAAGATGACCCTCGCCCACGGCGCGTCCGTGGTCGCGCGGTTCGATCCGCTCAATCCGGCGCGGCGCAGGACCACGGGAGGGGCGCAGCTCGAGCTCGAGGCCCTGCAGTCGCTCCTCAAGGGCAAGGAGGCACTGTGGTCCACCCTGCTGGCGCTCGTGCCGTCGTCGTCGGTGGGCCCGCAGGACGCCGTGCTGAACCGTACAGCCCTCGTGCGGCTGCTCGACGCGTCCAAACAGCAGCAGGACACCGTGGCGCGTGTCATGACGGAGACGGCGGGCGCCCGCTTCCTGCGCCGCTGAGAGCCCGCGCGGTGCCGGGGTCAGGCCTCCGTCGGCTCCTCGTACTTCGGGAACACCGGCGTCGGCGCGGGCAGGGGCGTGCCGGGCTCGATCGCGACGCCGAGCGCGCTGAAGAGGCGGCGGGCGTCGTCGGGCCCCGTGCCCTGACCGAGTGCGGAGAGGATCTCGCCGGAGCTGGTCGGCATGACCGGCTGGGCGAGGACCGCGACCACCCGCAGGACCTCGAGCGTGATGTACAGCACCGTGTTCATGCGTTCCGGGTCCGTCTTGCGGAGCACCCAGGGCTGTTGGTCCGCGAAGTAGGCGTTGGTGTCCCCGAGGACCGTCCATACCGCCTCGAGCGCACGGGAGAACTCCTGGCGGTCGTAGGCTGCCCGGCTGAGCTCGAGGAGCGCGTGCGCCTGGTCGAGGATCTGCGTGTCCGCCGCGGCGTACTCCCCCGGCCGCGGGACCGCCCCGTCGCAGTTCTTGGCCACCATGGACAGCGAGCGCTGTGCCAGGTTGCCGAAGTTGTTCGCGAGGTCCGCGTTCATGCGGCCCACCACGGCCTCGTGGCTGTACGAGCCGTCCGCGCCGAAGGGCACCTCGCGGAGGAGGAAGAACCGCACCTGGTCGAGGCCGTACTGGTCCACCCAGTCCGCCGGTGCCACGGTGTTGCCCAGCGACTTCGACATCTTCACGCCACGGTTGTGCAGGAAGCCGTGGATCATGACGCGCTTCGGTACCTCGAGCCCGGCGGACATGAGGAAGGCCGGCCAGTAGATGGCGTGGAACCGGGAGATGTCCTTCCCGATGACGTGCACGTCGGCGGGCCAGAACCTCCGGAAGCGCTCGGACGCGGTGTCGGGGTAGCCGACGCCGGTCAGGTAGTTGGTCAGCGCATCCACCCAGACGTACATCACGTGCTTCGGATTCCCCGGAACCGGGACGCCCCAGTCGAAGGTGGTGCGGCTGATCGAGAGGTCCTCGAGGCCCCGCGTGACGAACGAGATGACCTCGTTGAACCGCGATTGCGGCGCACCGAACTCCGGGTGCGCCTCGTAGAGGTCGAGCAGTCTCTGCTGGTAGGCGGACAGGCGGAAGAAGTAGCTCTCCTCCTCCGTCCAGGTGACCTCGGTGTCGGTCTCCTTCGCATAGCGCACGCCGTCGTCGCGCACCTCGGTCTCGTCCTCGCCCCAGAACGCCTCGTCCCGCACCGAGTACCAGCCCGCGTACTTGTCGAGGTAGATGTCCCCGTTGGCCTCCATGCGCTTCCAGATCTCGGTCGCGGCGGCGTAGTGGTCCTCGTCGGTGGTGCGGATGAAGCGGTCGTAGGAGGTCCCGACGACGTCGTTCATCTCCTGGAACGCCCGCGCGTTGCGGGTCGCCAGCTCCCGCACGGGGATGCCCTCGCGGTCCGCCGCCTGCTGCATCTTGAGCCCGTGCTCGTCGGTTCCCGTGAGGTACATGACGTCGTACCCGTCGAGGCGCTTGAAGCGCGCCATCGCGTCCACGGCGAGCGTCTCGTAGGCATGCCCGATGTGCGGCTCACCGTTCGGGTAGGAGATGGCGGTGGTGATGTAGAACGACGGCGCTGCGTCGGGGGCGGGAGTCACCCTACGAAATTACCCCGGCGGGCGCGCATTTGCCCAAGCGTCACCCGCCCCCCTCGACTCCCGCCGGCGTCCGACCAGGCACTAGGTGAGGGTCCGGCGCTGTACACCTGTCCCTCACGCGCGGCGCGCAGGCACGGTCCGTCGTCGAACGGGTACCGGATCTCGTCCATGAGTTGAGCTTGCTCATTGCTGCTCGCGACCGTTGCCTTGGTTCGTGCGCGCAAGAGCGTGATCCCGCACAGGGTCTCCTGGCCGGGAGAGGAGAGAGTGTCACCGGCTAGCTTCACAAGCCCATCGAGGAACTCGTTCACATCAGAGCTCTCTGGCACCATGTCCTGCAACAGCCCTGGAAGAGACAGTTCCTCGAGAACAACTTGATCGCTCAGAACACTCCACCTTCCACCCCGGCCACCGATGGTCACCGATGGCCGACCTGAACGATCACGCTACCGGCGCCTGAGGCGAAGCGCGACAGTCAGGCAAACCCACCAACCGATGTACATCACACCGAAGCTGCTCACCACCACCGACACCGCCTGCTTGAGCTTGTCAAGGCAGGCCCTTCTACTGCATCACTGCCGCATCACGTGCGGACTCACCCAGCAACCCAGAGCATCGTGAGCAACAAGCATTGCGAACACGCCCGTGACGAATCAATACTCGGCAGCATGCCTAGCCCTCGGGAACCCTCACTGATCAGTTCCATCACACGGGGGCTAGCGGCAGGCGTTGCCGGAACGGTGGTCATGGCCGCCTTCCAAAAATTCGTCGAGATGCCTCTCACTGAACGGAAGACCAGCTACGCGCCCGCGGATCTCGCCGAGCACATCCTGCCCGTCCACCCTCAGACGCAACGGGGACGCGACCAGCTGAACTGGTGTACCCACTTCGGCCTCGGCACCATGTGGGGATCAGCGTATGGAATCGCAGCTCACGCGGGCCTTCGTGGTGCCAAAGCCGTCGCGGTCGTGTTCCCAGTGGTCTACACCGGGGATGTACTGCTCAACACCGCCCTGGGAATCTACAAACCCGGCACCTGGACCACACAGGACTGGGCCGTGGATACCATCAACAAATATGTGCAGGCCACAGCAACCGGTGTTTTGTACGACCACGTTTTCCGACATTTCAACCGTCGATAAGCCACCAACGCGCTTGAAGCGGCTGTGTAGCAAACGCATAGGCACACAAACGGTCGGAGCTGACCAATGGCATGGAACGGTGGTGCGGCTCCTGACCACATGTGCACGGCACCAGGTCCGAGGCTTCGCTGCTCGGTCCGCACACATCTGGACAGCAGGAACCAGAGAGCCCGTCCGCACACACCCGATTCGTCACCGAACCGGTAGCTCACCTAGGGCGGGCGGTGGCTATGCACAGCCTCCTCCCAGAGTGGTCGCGCACAGCAGGAGCCGGTCCGGCTTAGGGCTAGTAGGACCAACAGTGGGAATAGAGCCACGAGGGTTGGAGTCGGCCTCGGCTGGTCTTGAATGCATCAGGGGGACCGAACCCTGATCCTCGATGGGTCCTGATTTGCGAGACTGCAAAAATCTTTCACTCTCAGGATGAGTGAGCTCCATTCTTACGGCATGACAAGCAACCAGGTATGGGACGTGATCGTTGTCGGCGGCGGATCGGCAGGATTGAGCGGTGCGCTCACTCTCGTACGGGCTCGTCGCCGTGTACTTGTTCTTGATACTGGGCAACCGCGGAATAGGTTCACGCATCACATGCATGCCGTTCTCGGTCGGGATGGCACATCTCCTGCCGTGTTGCTGGCCGATGGGCGCCGCGAGGTCGAGCAATACGGTGGCGTGATCCGTTCCGGTGTCGTTCATAGCATCAGCAGCCTTGCAGTGGATTTCCAGATCAGCACCGATAACGGTATGGAGACAGCTCGCCGGGTGCTCGTCGCCACCGGTGGGCGGGACGAGCTTCCTGACGTAGAGGGCCTCGAGCGGTTCTGGGGACGCGGTGTAGCGATGTGCCCTTATTGCGACGCCTATGAGGTGCGTGATCAGGCGATCGGCATCCTCGCTACTGGGCCTGGAAGTGTCTTCCAGGCCCAGCTGCTCAGACAGTGGAGCGAGAAGATCGTCTACCTGACGAACGGACTCGAAGCGCCGATGGACGAGGATCGGAAGGACTTCGAGGCACGCGGCATCGACATCGTTGAAGGTGCTGTCGCGCATGTGAGTGCGGGCAATGATGGAACGCTGTCCGGGGTGAACATGGTCGATGGTCGACACATCAGTGCGGCGGCCATCTTCACCGCACCCCGACTCATTCCCGCCGATCACTTCCTGCAGGAACTGCAGCCGGCGAAGGTCCCCATGCCCGGCGGGGAATTCCTGCAGCTCGACGGCACTGGGCAGACGAGCATCCCGGGGATCTGGGCTGCAGGGAACGTCGCCAACCCTTATGCGAATGTCCCCATCTCGATCGGGGCAGCTGCCGCTGCGGCCGGGGCAATCAACCACAGTCTTGTCCTCGACGACATTGCGGCCGCGCGGCAGACACAGGATGTCCGGGTATGAACACCACGAACGGATCCGAGAGCGAACGCTTCTGGGAAACACACTACGCACGAAGCAACCCACCATCGGGGACTCCTGACCCCAACGACGCTTTCGTCACGATCATCAATGAATTCGCGCCTGACCACGGGCAGAGGCACGCATTGGAGCTGGGCTCCGGACGCGGGGGCGATGCGCTGTGGCTGGCCGGACAAGGGTGGGCCGTAACAGCGACTGACGCATCAGCCACTGCTGCTCGCCGCCTCAATGATCTTGCCCAGCGGACGCTTACCGCTGGTTCCGTGAACGCGGTCCAGGCCGATCTGGCGTCAGTCATACCCGCCGGCGAGTTCGATCTCGTCTTTGGCTGCTATTTCCAGTCACCGGTCAACATTGACCGCAACGCCATCATTGGCCGCGCAGCGCAGCAGATCCGCCGTGGCGGACTGCTCATCATCATCGACCACGCCTCCTCAGCGCCCTGGTCATGGAATCAGGACGCCACATACCCAACCGTGGAGCAGACCCATGCCGGGATAGGCCTGGATCAAGGCTGGCAGTCCCTGACTGTCACCGCCCGGACCCGCACCGCGCTCTCACCCGCTGATGGAGTGACGCAGGCGGCGGTCACGGAAAACATCGTGGTCCTGCGCCGCGAAGCTTGAGTCATGCCTTGTCCGCAATGACAGAGCAGAAAGGCACGTGCTCTGTCGTTACCGGCGACTGCACGGCTTGGATTCACTTCGAAGTAACGGCCAGGTGGGTGCGTTCTCCCTGTGCACCCATCAGGGTGATGACTTCGGCCGGTTGCTTCGTCGCGCTACCGATCCAGTGCGGGGTCCGTGTATCGAACTGTGCCGCCTCACCGGGCCCGAGCAGGAACTCCTCGGCGCCGAGAAATAGCCTGACCTTTCCGTTGAGCACATACAGCCATTCGTAGCCCTCGTGGGTCTGACGCTTCAGCGTCGATTCCTTGCCTAACGGCGGGTACACGATCTTGTATGCCTGGATACCGCCGGGACGTCGGGCCAGGGGAATGAAGGTCAGGCCGGAGTGCCGCACAGGACGTAGGTGAATCCGCGGATCCCCCGTCAGAGGAGCCGCGACAAGATCATCCAATGGCAAATTGAACGCCCTCGCCAACGGAAGCAACTGCTCCAACGTCGGCCGTAGCTTCCCGGTCTCGAGCCGGGACAAAGTACTCGTCGCAAGCCCTGACTCCTCCGCCAGCGCGACAAGCGTGAACCGGTGCGCTTTCCTCAGCTCTCGCAACCTCGGTCCGACTGCTGACAGTACGTCCATCTCATCGCTGGTCACCACCTCATAATGCGGATCAGCAAATAAATTTGCAAGTACGGATGCTCTCGACTGACGCTGTGACACGGAGGTAAACATGACCACATCGGTTCCACCATCAGCTGTCCGTTCCTACCGCATATGTAAGATCCAGGCGCTGCTCGTAGCCCTCGCTCTCACATCTGCAGGATGCTCAACTACCAACACATCACCCGAATCCGCTGCCACGTCGACATCCTCGTCGCAGTCGCAGTCGGCGAACCCGACCGGATCCTCACCGGCAGGTTCTGATTCTGCGACGAAGGACGATGAAGAGTTCAACCGGACCTTCCGTCATGGAACAGCTCAGGTTGAGGATGTGAACATGCACTACGTCACTGGCGGAACAGGGGAACCACTGGTCCTGCTGCACGGGTGGCCGCAGTCCTGGTACGCGTGGCACACGATCATGCCGGCCCTGGCGGAGCACTACACCGTGTATGCCGTCGATCTGCCAGGGCTCGGTGACAGTGAGGGATCGCCCCCGAGCTACGACAAGGCGACCCTCGCGAAGTACGTTCACGGCCTCATCACTGATGAGCTTGGCCTGGAGAAGGTTCACCTGGCAGGGCACGACCTCGGTGCCGGCGTGGGATACCAGTACGCCGCACAGTTCCCCGACGACGTCATGCGATACGCGCACCTGGACTACCCACTCCCCGGCCCGGCCCTCAGCGCACAGGACTTCCGGTCCTTCAGTTGGCACTTGTCCTTCCACGACCAGAAAGAGATTCCGGAAGCTGTCGTCGGCAACGACGTGCGCGACTACATCGAACTCTTCACCGGATACGTGGCTTACGGCGGAGAGAGCTTCGGCGGCACGGGCGCACCATCGCCCTTCACCGATCAACAGTTGGACGAGTTCGCCCGGACCTACACCACGCCCGAAGCGCTCACCGGCGGCTTCGAGTTGTACAGGACGCTGGAACAGGACGAACGCGACAACACAGCCTCGACCCCGATCAACATGCCCACGATGCTCCTCACAGCCGAAGGGGTCCTGCCCTCAACTCGTGCAACTGTTGAGCCGCTCATGACGCAACTCGTCCGAGCCGTCGAAGTACCCGGATCCGGTCACTGGCTCCCCGAAGAGAACCCGGACTTCGTCACAGAGGAACTGCTGACCTTCTTCGGAGCATCAAGCACCCAAAACGATACCCAGCAGTAAAAGCACTCTGCAGTACAAGCGCCTTGATGATCGCCGCGCTCTGCAGGGTCACTCGTGGATGAAGCCTGAACTGGTGACGTCACGAAACGCAGAGCCGCACAGCCCGGTTCGTCAGCGCATCAGATTCCATACGCATTCACGTCACTCCGTGGCCCAGCGTCCCGCCGGATGCCCGGGCCACGGAGCGCCCTTCGTATCAGCAGATCTCCCCTCACATGGAAACCACCGTCAGGAGCGGGCTCCCCAACGACCGGACACACATCTCGTCGGGCATCGTCCCCTGCTTGACCCCTCTCTCAAGGCACTTCCCCCTGCTCGTCCCCCATGGCAGCAGGGAAGCACGCAACCTGTCGTACTGCGTGCACCCAACCTGCTTCAGCACTTCAGCGAACGGAACACACACTGTGAGCACCACCGCACCCCCTCACATCGACGACGTCACACACCCGCGCCGCTGGATTGCACTAGCTGTGATCTCCATGGCGTCCTTGATGGTCGTTCTGGACGCCTCCGTCGTGAACATTGCTCTTCCGCAGGCGCAGGAGGACCTCAACCTGACAACGGCTAACCGGCACTGGGTGATCACCGCCTACACCCTCACCTTCGGCGGTCTGTTGCTCCTCGGTGGGCGCGTCGCGGACTTCGTCGGACATAAACGCGTGTTCCTCGGGGCCCTCATCGGATTCACTCTCGCGTCAGCACTCGGCGGGCTCGCCGCAACCGACCTCACGTTGTTCGCCGCCCGCGCACTACAGGGTCTCTTCGCCGCAGCCCTCGCCCCCGCAGCCCTATCGCTGATCGCGACAACCTTCACCAACCCGCGAGAACTGGCCAAAGCATTCGGCGTCTACGGAGCCATCCAGGGAGCTGGTGGCGCCATCGGCCTCATCCTCGGCGGTCTCCTCACCGAGTACCTGGGCTGGAGATGGTGCCTGTTCATCAACATCCCCATCGCTGTGACCACGCTCCTCGCCGCCATCCCAACGCTGCGAGAAAGCAAAGCAACAGGCACGCGTACCTATGACATCCCCGGCGCCGTGCTGGTCACCCTCGGAGCCAGCGCACTCGTCCTGGGCTTCACCTCCGCTGCCGAAGACCAGGAATGGGCCGCCCCACAGACGCTGATTCCCATCGTTCTCTCACTCGCTCTCTTCGTAGCCTTCGTGGTCGTCGAACGACGAGTCACCGCCCCACTGCTCCCCCTACGACTCCTCCTCGACCGCGATCGTGGGGGCGCGTTCGCCCTGTCCTCCCTCGTCGGAGCAGGGATGTTCGGGCTGCTTCTTTTCCTCGCCTACTACTTACAGACAACGCTCGGCATGACGCCCCTGCAGACCGGACTGGCTTTCCTACCCTTCAGCGCCGGCATCATCATCAGCGCCATGGTCTCCTCGACGCTGCTTCCCCGAGTCGGAGCCAAACCTCTGCTCGTAGGCGGAGCGATCATCGCCACCATCGGCACCATCCTCCTCACCCTCATCAACGAAGAGTCCACCTGGCTCTCAGGCGTCCTCCCCGGGGAGATCGTCACCGGCCTCGGCCTCGGTCTCGTCTTCGTTCCACTCAACGCTGTCGCCCTCAACCGAGTTCACTCCGACGACGTAGGTATCACCAGCGCCATCGTCAACACGACCCAGCAGCTAGGCGGCGCCCTAGGCACGGCATTGCTCAGCACAGTCTTCGCGATGACCATCGCTACAGTCACAACTAGTACAGACGTCTTGTCCGGCTACCGTGCCGTCTTCATCGGCGCGGCAGTCCTCTTCGGTTCAAGCGCCCTCATCGCAGCCCTTCTCATGCGAAGCGCACCAAGAACAGGAACACCGTCAAGAACCAGCACAACATCCCAAACGTAGAAGGGACGTCACGACAGCTTGTCCGACTCCAACCACGACCCGTACCAGGCGTCTAGAAGAACCAAACCTTCCCGAGACACCTGCAGAGGTCCGTCGTCGGGCGACCACTCCGCCGTGATTCCAACGCTTTCGTTGTCCTGGAAACTTGTCTCGTCGTGTTTCGTCTCGGAAGTCCTCACCTTTGCGTCTACCCGATTCGGCCGTTTCCTCCTGACGTCCTCACCTCGATGAATAGGCTCCGCGACCGCGAGATCCTCAAGCGATTCTTGGATGGTGAGGGGTGTGGTTGAGGACCGCTTCTGCTGCGTCGCGCAGACTCGTCTTGTGTGCGCGGGCGTGCGCACGAAGGTGCTCGAAGGTGCTCGAAGGCTTCGTTCGTGTCGACGCTAGAGACGTGACAAGCGCAGCAGGATGCGCAGCTCACGCGGGCAGCTTTTGCCCCTGCTGACGCTCACCCTGATTGCGGACGAGGAGTCCTACGGCTATCAGCTCATCGAACGTCTGGCGGATCTCGGTCTCGAGGTGACGACCGGGCTGATGTACCCGCTGCTGAGCAGGCTTGAACGGGATGGTCTGGTCAGTACCCGGATGGTTCCGTCGACGAGCGGACCACCTCGGAAATACTTCGCCCTGACGCCGGCCGGCCATCCGGCAACGGAATCCGTGAAGCACCAGTGGCAGGTCGTTCTTGCCGCCGTTCACGCCGCTACCGAGAAGGAGCACACATCTCATGTCTGACACCACGTCCGGAACGACGAGAACGCGACCCCGTTCGATCAGTGACCGGCTGCAGGCCGAGGCATACCTGACTCGACTCGACTGGCACCTGGAAGCAGTCATGCCGGGCAAGGAACGCAGATCAACGGTCAAAGAGCTCCGACAGAGCTTGGCCAGCGATCCCCGGGACATGACCACCAGCCTTCGCGACCTAGGCTCGCCGAAAGCACTCGCTGACCAGTACGGCGCCGATGCGCGCCGCAGACCCCTGTGGTCCATCGGCGTCATCTCCGCCGGCGCGGCCCTGCTCGTCTACTGGACGGTGTTCCTGTCTTATGTGTTCGGGATGCTCGCCGCGGTAGAGTCCACCGGCTCCGCCGAAGCAGACGCCACGTTCTTCACCATCAAGGTCACTGCATTCTCCAGCGACGAAGCCTTCGGCATCGGCTGGACCAGCGACTGGGCCTGGCTTATCGTCCCCACGGTCATCGCTGCTCTCGCCTTCCTCCTCGGGGCCAGAGGCTGGCGCCGGGTGACATCTCCAGAGGGCCTGACGAGCTAGTCGCCGGCTGTGCTCGGCCGGTGAGCCGACGTGGTCAGCACAATGTGCGCTCAGTAGCTGGCTGGCTTTCGGGGGCCCTCGAGAGCAGGGTTACTTGGTGAGCGCCGTAGGTTCCAGAAGCCGGAAGGCTTCGTCGAGAAGTATCCTCGTAGTCGTCGCGCCCCCACTGTGCACGAGCTCCGCTGAGGAGATATCCAGGCAGGTCAGGGCACACATGGTGACCGCGCGGGCGTGAAACTCACGCTTGGCTTCGCTGCCCGTCAGGACGTCAGCGATCAGCGGAACCAACACATTCATCCAGGCGAAATGCTTCTCCGTGTTCCGAGCCCGCAGAGACGTGGTGCTGATCATCACCCGCATCGTCGTCAATGCCCGGTCGGGTTCGGCCTCGAATGCTTCCACAACCACCTCGAAACCTGCCCGCAGAGCGTCCCAGACCCGCATCGATTCCATGCTCTGAGCAACACGCTGACGAACAGGTTCGCCGTAGAGCATCGGGTCACCCAGGACGACGTCCTCCTTCGAGGCGAAGTATCGGAAGAAGCTCCGGGGCGGTATGCCGACCGCTGCGGCGATCTGATCGACGGTCGTCTCCTCGAAGCCCTGCTCGTCGAACATCGCCAAGGCGAGGAGCGGCCTCGAGGTCTGCAGCCGTTCGCCGATACCTGAATGGACCCCGGGATACTCGGGTCGGTCAGGAGCGCTCGTCCGGTTCCACCCGGCGGACGGCGTCGAGCGCTACGACGGCGTGTACGCCCCAGGTCCGGTTCACGATCTGCGTGACCCGGAGGTCGACGACGGAGCTCGCAAGCGCCAGCGCGGTCTTCCGTTCCAGGCCGTGCAGCTGCTGGAGCCAGGTGAGCATCGCGCCGAGGGCGTCCGACGTCGCCCGGTTGAGGTCGGCGTCGAAACCGAAGGTGATCCTGGCGGTCGGGGTGATGGCGTGGATGCCCGGCACCGGGGTGTCGCGGACGACGTCGACCGTCAGCGTGGTCGTCATGCCGCACTCGATCGCGGTCCCGCCCACTTCGCCGTCGCCCTGGGCCGCATGGCCGTCCCCGAGATGCAGCAGGGCGCCGGGCACCGTGACGGGCAGGAACAGCGTGGAGCCCGCGGTGAGTTCGCGGCAGTCGATGTTGCCGCCGCCCTCGGCGCGCGGCGGCGTCGTCGAGTGCTCGCCCGGCTCGGTCGGCGGCAGGCCGATCACACCGAGGAACGGTGCCAGATCCACCACGTGACCGTACTGGTCCGTACCGGTCCCCGCATGGCTGTCCAGATCCCAGAGCAGCCAGGCGGGCTCCTCCCCCTCGAGGCCGAGGCTGCGCGCGAAGGCGTCGGCGCGCCGCCCGGCGGCCGTCCAGCCCCACGTCGCGGGCTCGAACCTCTCGAGGCGGAGTGCCAGCACGTCCCCCGGGACCGTCCCCGAGACCTCGACGGGACCCGTCAGGGCGTGCCCGCGGCGGTCCGGGAAGCGGTAGGGCGTGGCGGCACCGGGCGAGGCCTGCCGCTCGAGGTGGCCCCAGGCGTCGAGGGAGTCCACCACGAGGCGGTCACCCGGCGCGATGCTCAGGACGGCCGGGGTGTCGCGGGAGAACACCTCGGTCGCGGTGCGCGGCTCGGCGGGTAAGTGGTGCGTGGTCATCGGTGTCCTTCCGCGGCGTCCGTCGTCGGTTCCGTCCCTCAGTCCTGGAGGTCCACCTCGCGAGCCACCGTGGCGCCGATCTCCGCGCGGATGGCGTCCAGGACGTCCTGCGGCACCGAGCTGTCCACGGTGAGGAGGGAGAGCGCCTGGCCACCCTCCTTGTTACGGGCCACCTGCATGCCGGCGATGTTGATGCCGCGCTCGCCGAGGAGGCGGCCGAGGGCGCCGATCACGCCGGGGCGGTCGGTGTAGAGCAGCACGAGCAGGTGGTCGCTGATGGGGATCTCGAGCTCGTAGCCGTTGACGCCCACGAGCTTCTCCACCTGCTTGGGGCCCGTGAGCGTGCCGGCCACCGAGATCTGCGAGCCGTCGGACAGCGCGCCGCGCAGCCGCAGCACGTTCCGGTACTCCTCGGACTCCGGCGTGGTGATGAGCCGCGAGGTGATGCCGCGCTGCTCGGCGAGGACGGGCGCGTTGACGTAGGAGACCTGCTCGGAGACGACGTCCGTGAAGACGCCCTTGAGCGCCGCGAGTTCGAGCGCCTTGACGTCCAGGGCTGCGATCTCCCCTGCCACCTCGATGTCGATCTGCGTCAGCGAGGCGTGCGTCAGGGCCGTGAAGATCCGCCCGAGCTTCTCCATGAGCGGGATGCCGGGGCGGACGGCGGGGTCGATCACGCCGCCGGCGACATTGACGGCGTCCGGTACGAGCTCACCCGCGAGGGCCAGCCGGACCGACTTCGCCACCGAGATGCCTGCCTTCTCCTGGGCTTCCTCGGTCGACGCGCCGAGGTGGGGGGTGACCACCACGCTCTCGTGAGCGAAGAAGGGCAGGTCGGTGCTGGGCTCGGCCACGAAGACGTCCACCCCGGCGCCGGCGATCTCACCTCGCTCGAGCGCGGTGTGCAGGGCCGCCTCGTCGACCAGCCCGCCGCGGGCCACGTTGACCACGTAGGCGGTGTCCTTCATGAGGGCGAACGCCTCCGCTCCCAGCATGCCGACGGTCTCGGGGGTCTTCGGCATGTGGATGGTCACGAAGTCCGACTCGCGGAGCAGCTCGTCGAGCGTCACCAGCCGGACGTTCAGCTGCGCGGCGCGGGCGGAGGTGACGTAGGGGTCGTAGGCGAGGATCTGGGTGCCGAAACCCTGCAGGCGCGCCGCGACGAGGGCACCGATCCGGCCGAGCCCGATGATGCCGATGTTCTTCTCGTACAGCTCCGTGCCGGAGTACTTCGAGCGCTTCCACTCGCCCGCCTTGAGCGCGGCGCTGGCCTGGGGAATGTTCCGGGCGAGGCTCAGGATGTGACCGACGGTCAGTTCCGCGGCCGAGATGATGTTCGAGGTCGGCGCGTTGACCACCATGACGCCCGCCTGGGTGGCGGCCTTGATGTCGACGTTGTCGAGACCCACACCGGCGCGCGCGATGACCTTGAGCTTCGGCGCGGCGCGGATCGCCTCCTCGTCCATCTGCGTCGCCGAGCGCACCAGCACGGCGTCGACGTCGGCCAGGGCGGCGAGGAGCTGCGAGCGGTCGGCGCCGTCGGTCGAGCGGATCTCGAAGTCGGGACCGAGGGCCTCCACGGTGGCGGGTGAGAGTTCCTCGGCGAGCAGGACGACGGGCTTGGTGGTCACGGGTGAGGTTCCTTCAGCTGGTGGGGGCCCGGATCAGGGCCGACGGGGGTGGGTGCCGGACACGCCACCGGCAGGACACCGGTTCACTCGTCGAGCGATGATCGTGTGTCCTGCCGGGAGGCGGAGGGTCGAACGAGCGGGCAGGCCTAGCGGGCTACCGAGCCCTCGGTGTAGTCGTCGTTCGTCGTGATCCAGGAGAAGAGCTTGCGGAGCTCGCGGCCCGTGCTCTCGATCGGGTGGTCCTCGCCCTTCTTCCGCAGCTCGGCGAACTCGGGGCCCCCGGCGTCCTGGTCGTCGATGAAACGCTGCGCGAAGGCACCGCTCTGAATATCCGCGAGCACGGCCTTCATGTTCTCCTTCACCTCGGGCGTGATGACGCGCGGGCCGGAGACGTAGTCGCCGTACTCGGCGGTGTCGGAGACGCTCCAGCGCTGCTTGGCGATGCCGCCCTCCACCATGAGGTCCACGATGAGCTTGAGCTCGTGCAGCACCTCGAAGTAGGCGACCTCGGGCTTGTACCCGGCCTCCGTGAGGGTCTCGAAGCCGTACTGGATGAGCTGCGAGGCGCCGCCGCAGAGGACCGCCTGCTCGCCGAAGAGATCGGTCTCGGTCTCCTCGGTGAACGTGGTCTCGATGACGCCGGCACGCGTTCCTCCGATCGCCTTCGCGTAGGACAGCGCGAGGTCACGGGCGTTCCCGGAGGCGTCCTGCTCGACGGCGATGAGGTCGGGCACGCCGCGCCCCGCCTCGAACTCGCGGCGCACGATGTGGCCCGGTCCCTTGGGCGCCACGAGGGCGACGTCGACGTCGGCCGGCGGCTGGATGTAGCCGAAGCGGATGTTGAAGCCGTGGCCGAAGAACAGGGCGTCTCCCGCCTGCAGGTTCGGCGCGATGTCGTCCTTGTACACGTGGCGCTGCACCTGGTCCGGCGTGAGCACCATGATGAGGTCGGCTTCCGCGGTGGCGTCGGCGACGGACAGCACCCGCAGGCCCTCGGCCTCGGCCTTGGCGCGCGACGCCGATCCCTCCTTCAGGCCGACTCGCACGTCCACCCCGGAGTCACGGAGGCTCAGCGCGTGGGCGTGGCCCTGGCTGCCGTACCCGATGACGGCCACGGTGCGGCCCTGGATGATCGAAAGGTCGGCGTCGTCGTCGTAGAACATCTCGGTCACGGGTGGTTCTCCTTGGAGTTGGTTGAGCGGTGGTGGGCTTGGGGGTGGTGCTGCGGGTCGGGATGCGCGCGGCGTCGTGCCGCCGTCGTCGACGGCGGCTGCACGCGCCCCGGGGTGGGAATCAGGCGCTGCGCAGGGCGCGATCGCTCATGGACTTCGCACCGCGGCCGATCGCGAGCGTCCCGGACTGCACGATCTCGCGCACCCCGAACGGCTCGAGGACGGACAGGAGCGCCGAGAGCTTCTCGGGGGTGCCGGTGGCCTCGATGATCAGGGAGTCCGTGGCGACGTCCACCACGGCCGCGCGGAACAGGTCCGCCGCCTGGGTGACCTGCAGCCGGGTCGCGGCGTCGGCCCTGACCTTGATCAGGATGTGGTCGCGCTGCACGGACTGGTCGCTGGTCAGCTCGACGATCTTGATGACGTTGATGAGCTTGTTGAGCTGCTTCGTCACCTGCTCGAGGAGATCTCCCTCGGCCTCGACCACCACGGTGATCCGGGACATGCCGGCGACCTCCGTGGGTCCCACGGCGAGCGAGTTGATGTTGAACGCGCGCCGCGCGAACAAACTGGCCACGCGGGTCAGGACGCCGGGGACGTCCTCCACGAGTACGGAGAGGGTGTGGCGTGCCATGCTCAGTCCTCCTGTTCCCAGGTTGGGGTCATGTTCCGGGCAATCTGGATGAGGTCGTTGCTCACGCCCGAGGGCACCATGGGCCAGACCATCGAGTCGCGGCTCACCACGAAGTCGACGACGACCGGGCGGTCGTTGATCGCGAGTGCCTGCTGGATCGTGGCGTCGATGTCCTCGTCACGCTCGCAGCGCAGGCCCACGCACCCGTAGGCGTCGGCGAGCTTCACGAAGTCGGGAACCCTCACGGTGTCGTGCCCGGTGTTGAGGTCGGTGTTCGAGTAGCGGCCCTCGTAGAAGAGGGTCTGCCACTGCCGCACCATCCCGAGCGAGGAGTTGTTGATGATCGCCACCTTGATCGGGATGTTGTTGATGACGCAGGTGGCGAGCTCCTGGTTGGTCATCTGGAAACAGCCGTCACCGTCGATGGCCCACACCACGCGGTCCGGGTTGCCCACCTTCGCGCCCATCGCGGCGGGCACCGAGTAGCCCATGGTGCCGAGCCCGCCGGAGTTCAGCCACGCGTGCGGCCGCTCGTACTGGATGAACTGGGCCGCCCACATCTGGTGCTGGCCCACGCCGGAGACGAACACGCCCTCCGGTCCGGTGAGCTCCCCGATGCGCTTGATGACCTGCTGCGGCGCCGAGAGGCCGTCGTCGGGCTGCGTGAAGCCGACCGGGTAGGTCTCGCGGAGGTGGTTGATGGTCTTCCACCAGGCGGAGATGTCGGGGCGCTGGTCGGCGAAGGCCTCGCGGACCGCGGACGTCAGTTCGGGGATGATCTCCTTCACCGAGCCGACGATCGGCACGTCGGCCGTGCGGTTCTTGGAGATCTCTGCCGGGTCGATGTCCGCGTGGATGACCTTCGCGTGCGGGGCGAAGCTGGAGAGCACACCGGTCACGCGGTCGTCGAACCTCGCGCCGAGGGTGATGAGCAGATCCGACTGCTGCAGGGCGGTGACGGCCGAGACCGAGCCGTGCATGCCGGGCATGCCCACGTGCTGCTCGTGGGAGTCGGGGAAGACGCCGCGGGCCATGAGCGTGGTGACCACGGGCGCTCCGACGAGTTCGGCGAGCTCCTTCAGTTCCATGGACGCGTGGCCCTTGACCACGCCGCCCCCGACGTAGAACACGGGGCGCTCGGCTGCCGCGATCAGGCGGGCTGCCTCGCGCACCTGCTTGGAGTGGCCGCGCAGCACGGGCCGGTACCCGGGGATGTCCACCTTGGGCGGCCAGGAGAAGCTCATGCTGGCCTGCTGGGCGTCCTTGGAGATGTCGACCAGCACCGGCCCCGGGCGGCCTGTGGTCGCGATGTGGAAGGCCTCGGCGAGGACGCGCGGGATGTCCTGTGCGTTGGTCACGAGGTAGGAGTGCTTCGTGATGGGCATCGTGATCCCCACGATGTCCGCCTCCTGGAAGGCGTCCGAGCCGATGAACGCGCTGGAGACCTGGCCGGTGATGGCCACCATGGGCACCGAGTCCATGTGTGCGTCGGCGATCGCCGTCACGAGGTTGGTGGCGCCGGGGCCCGAGGTCACGATGCAGACGCCGGGGCGGCCGGTCACCATGGCGTAGCCCTGAGCCGCGTGGCCCGCGCCCTGCTCGTGCCGGACGAGCACGTGGCGCAGCTTCGTCGATGCCATGAGGGGGTCGTACGTCGGGAGGATCGCTCCGCCCGGGAGACCGAAGACGTCGTCGACCCCCAGCTCCTCGAGCGACCTGACGATCGCGGCGGAACCGAGCATCTCGACGGGGCGGATCACGGTGTTCGATCCCCGGACCGCGCTCACCGGAAGGACGGGTACGGCGTCCCGGGTGGGCGCTGCGGGCGGAGCCGGCCGTGCTGCCAGCAGCGCGGGGCTGATGGGCGATCCCTTGGACATGTCTGGACTTCCTTCGGAACGTTCGCTGCACGGGTGCAGCGGGTGACTTCGTACGGCTACCGCGCGTCCTTCGTCGACAGGTCGTGTCAACAAAAAAACCCCTCAGCCGGTGAGGCTCTGCGAGGGGTTGCGCGTGACTGGAGTCGTCGTGTGACGGGCTTCAGGCCACGCGCTGTGTAAGGACGACCACGGGGATGAGCTGCATACCCTGTAGTTTCCTCGCGCCCTCGGAACAGTGTCAACCGGCCCCGGTCGAGTCTCACATGGTGGACACAGTGTCCAGTGAGTGGACACTAACCCAACCGGGCCGGCCGTATGTCAGCCGCAGTACGCACCCGTCGACGCCGAGTGGACGAGCTTCGCGTACTTGCCGAGGACACCCTTCGTGTACCGCGCCGGAAGCGGCGCCCAGCCGACCTTGCGCTGCCCGAGCTCGGCCTCGTCCACGAGGAGGTCGAAGCTCTTCGCCGCGATGTCGACGCGGATGCGGTCGCCGTCCTGCACGAAGGCGATGGGACCGCCGTCGACCGCCTCCGGGGCCACGTGCCCGATGCACAGGCCCGTGGTGCCGCCGGAGAACCGGCCGTCGGTCAGCAGGAGGACGTCCTTGCCGAGCCCGGCACCCTTGATGGCGCCGGTGATGGCGAGCATCTCGCGCATCCCCGGCCCGCCCTTCGGGCCCTCGTAGCGGATCACGACGACGTCACCCGCGTGGATGGCCCCGGCGTCCAGGGCGTCGAGCGCACCCTGCTCACGTTCGAAGACGCGCGCGGTGCCCTCGAAGACGTCGGCGTCGAACCCGGCGCTCTTCACGACGGCGCCCTCCGGGGCGAGGGACCCGTGGAGGATGGTGATGCCGCCGGTCTTGTGCATGGGGTTGTCGAGTGCGCGCAGGATCTTGCCGTCGAGGTCCGGCGGCGCGATGTCCGCGAGGTTCTCCGCGAGGGTCTTGCCCGTGACGGTGAGGCAGTCGCCGTGCAGCAGCCCGGCGTCGAGCAGTGCCTTCATGATCACCGGGACGCCGCCCACCTTGTCGACGTCGTACATGACGTAGCGGCCGAAGGGCTTGAGGTCGCCGAGGTGCGGGATGGTGTCGCCGATGCGGCTGAAGTCGTCGAGCGTGAGCTCCACCTCGGCCTCGCGGGCGATCGCCAGGAGGTGCAGTACGGCGTTGGTCGAACCACCGAAGGCCATGGTGACTGCGATGGCGTTCTCGAAGGCCTTCTTCGTCATGATGTCGCGCGCCGTGATGCCGAGGCGCAGGAGGTTCACCACGGCCTCGCCGGACTTCTGGGCGAACGCGTCGCGGCGGCGGTCCACCGAGGGAGGGGCGGCGGACCCGGGCAGTGACATCCCGAGGGCCTCGCCGATGCACGCCATGGTGTTGGCGGTGTACATGCCGCCGCAGGCGCCCTCCCCGGGACAGACGGCACGCTCGATGCTGTCGAGGTCCTTCAGGCTCATGGTGCCGGCGGCGCAGGCACCCACCGCCTCGAAGGCGTCGATCAGGGTGACTTCCTTCTCCGTGCCGTCCTCGAGCTTGGCGAAGCCCGGCATGATGGTGCCCGCGTACAGGAACACGGAGGCGAGATCGAGGCGGGCCGCCGCCATGAGCATGCCCGGCAGGGACTTGTCGCAGCCCGCGAGGAGCACGGACCCGTCGATGCGCTCGGCCTGCATGACGGTCTCGACCGAGTCCGCGATGACCTCACGGGAGACGAGGGAGAAGTGCATGCCCTCGTGGCCCATCGAGATGCCGTCGGAGACGGAAATGGTGCCGAACTGCATGGGGAAGCCGCCGGCCGCCGTGACACCCTCCTTCGCGCCCTGCGCCAGGCGGTTGAGGGAGAGGTTGCACGGGGTGATCTCGTTCCAGGAACTCGCGACACCGACCTGCGGCTTGGCGAAGTCGTCGTCGCCCATGCCGACCGCACGCAGCATGCCGCGAGAGGGCGCTGCATGGATGCCGTCGGTGACGACCCGGCTGCGGGGCTTGATGTCCGGTGTGGTCTTCAGGGGCGCTCCAGCGGGGGTGTCGACACTCATGGCATCGAGTCTAGGCCTGCGCCGTCGGCGCGTTCCGCCATGTGACCGTCCTGTTACAGGTGACGTATCGCTCCGGTAAAGCCCGCGTTTCGGCCCGCGCGGCCCTCGTGGCGTGCGCCGCCGCTCCGGTAACGTGTGGCTCCCGCGGGGCGTCCTCGACTCGACGGCAGGCCCGGACGCGGAGGGCGTTCCCTCCGTCGCCGGCGCCCGTGCACGGCCCGTCCTGTCGGATCGCCCCGCGGCGACCGCACCGACTCCTAGCGCATCGGCCCCCCATGACCCCTGAACGTGCCGCATCATCACCACCGCTCGACGGCGGGCAGAGCCTCAAGGCAGCCCTCCGCCGCGTCTTCGACGGCCAGATCCCCAACTACGGTGACTACAACCTGGTCTACGCCGACCGCACGCCGGCCGGGTCTCCCGGACAGGCTGGTCCGGCCGTGCCGGGCAGGCCGGCCGGCACTTCGGCATCGTTCGTGGTCGGGTACCGCTGGAAGCCCGCCGAGCTCATGATCGCTCCGCTCGATCTCGCCGCGATCACCGGAGCCGGTGTACCCGTCGAGGTCAACATGACCAACCTCGCGCACGCCCTGCAGTGGCAGGAGGACGGCACCTACGAGGTGGGCACGAGTACCGGCCGCGTGTTCCGCTTCTCCGTGACACCCCACGCTGTGCTCGACATCGGCCCCGGGACGCCCCTGCGCCTCGATCAGTCCGACGACGCCGTGGACTTCGACGCGTTCATGGACGCGTTCATCGACCTGGCCTGACCTCCGGGCTGCCCCGACCGCTCCGCCGAGCCGCTGTTACCCCCAGGGTCCGCGCCGCACCAGGTTGAGCGGCTCCCTGCCCTCCCCCAGTCGCTCGACCTGCCCGCGCAGCAGCTCGAGGATGCGCGGCGGGAAGGCCCCGGTGTTCCCGCCCACGTGCGGGGTGATGATGACGCCGGGGGCGTGCCAGAGCGGGTGCCCCTCCGGCAGCGGTTCCGGATCCACCACGTCGAGCGCTGCCTTCAGGCGACCCGCCATCACCTCGCGTGTCAGGGCGTCGGTGTCCACCACGGGGCCGCGCGCCACGTTCACCACCAGCGCGCCGTCCGGCAGGGCGGCGAGGACCTCACGCCCGATGAGTCCGCGCGTCGAGTCGCTGAGCGGGGTGATCACGATCACGACGTCGTGCCGGGGTGCCAGCGCCACCAGCTCGTCGCTGCCGTGGACGTGCCCGAGGTCGTCGTCCCGCGCGGAACTCCCCACGCGGGTGACCTCCGCCTCGAACGTGACGAGCCTGCGCCGGATCTCCTCGCCGATCCCGCCCACCCCGACCAGGAGCACCCGGCGGTCGGTGAGCCCCGGGTACCGCGCGCTGCGCCACAGGCCCTGACCCTGCTGCCGCACCGCGTCGTCGAGCCCGCGGAGCGAGGCGAGCGCGAGGCCTACGGCGAGCTCCGCCGTGGCGGCCGCGTGCACGCCCGCCGCGGTCGCGATCGCCACGCCGGGTGCCACCAGGTCGGCGACGCCGTCGTACCCCGTGGACTGCGTGTGCACCAGTGCGAGGTTCACCGCGGCGTCGAGCGCACCCTCGAGGTGGGCGCGGCCGGTGTACGGGAGGACGACGGCGTCCAGCTCCGCCGGATCCGCGCCCTCCGGAGCACCCTCGAAGTCCCACAGGACCACCCTGACGGCGGGTGAGACGTCGGCGAGGGCGTCGCGCAGGTCCGCGGACGGCACGCTCAGGACGCGAACCCGCTGCGGTGCGTCGGTGCGGGACTCCGGCGAGGCCTCCGGAGCGGGGGTGGCAGCGGGATTCACGGCGGGTTGCACGGCGGGACTGGTCATGGCGCCAGCCTAACCGCGTAGGGCGGTCGGGGTCCCGGGTTCCACGACTCCGGCGAGAGGTACGCCGTCCATGTGCTGCCGGCGCTTCCCGGAATCCCGGGTATCCCCGCGCTCCCCGGGTCCGGGCAGGGGTGCGGGGAGCCGTTCCGGTTTCTCCTTTGCGCCGAAGTGCTGGTAGAGTTCAATGCTGTTGCGGATGAGCCGGACCGGGAAAACCGGGACGCGAACCGCCTCGCACCTCTAGCTCAATTGGCAGAGCAATTGACTCTTAATCAATGGGTTTCGGGTTCAAGTCCCGAGGGGTGCACATCGATTCCCCGTTCTCCAGGTCTCGCCGCCTGGGGGGCGGGGTTTCGTACGTCCGGGGCCGGTGGTGAACACACCCACGCGCCCTCCCCTGCCTCTCCCCCGGCCCTTCCTCCGGCCGCCCCGGTGCTCCATAATCGCTTCCGTCAGCACACTCGCGTGGCACGGGCCACAGGACGTAGGGAGCAACTCATCATGGCCGCCACCATCAACACCTACCTCAACTTCACGGACACGGCGCGGGACGCCATGGACTTCTACCAGTCGGTGTTCGGCGGTGAGTTGCAGCGCAGCACCTTCGCCGAGTTCCAGGTCAGTGAGGACCCTGCGGAGAAGGACAAGATCATGCACTCGATGCTGACCACCCCGAGCGGGCAGGTGCTCATGGCGGCGGACACGCCGAACAGCATGGGGAGCACCTCCCCCGCCGGGCATGCCCTGTCCATCAGCGGCGACGACGAGCAGGAGCTCCGCGGCTACTGGGAGGCGCTCGCCGGGAGCGGCACCGAGATCATGCCCCTCGCGGCGTCCCCGTGGGGTGACAGCTTCGGGATGTGCACGGACCGCTTCGGCGTCACGTGGATGGTGAACATCGCCGGACCGCAGCAGGACGCGGCGCCGTCGACCGCGCCGGTCGAGACATCGGGCGACGCGACGGGCGTCTGAGCGGGCAGTGCCGCCCGACCGGACGTCCGCGGACATGACGACGGCGGCGCCCCCGATGGGAGCGCCGCCGTCCGGTGCCTACTTCGAGGCTTCCTTGTTCACGTCGGTCGGGGAATCGAACTCGCGGTCGGGCAGGTTCTCCAGCGTCTCCAGGACGTCGCCGTCCGCGCCCTTGTCCTTCGCGTGCTTGACGAGGTCCTCCTTCGAGGCGGGGTAGTCCATACCGCCGAGGGCCTTCTGGATGTCGATGGGGCTCGGATCTGCCATGGTGATGCTCCTTCGTCGGTCGATCAGGTGTGGTGCTCGGGTACTGCTCACGGCGCCTCGGAAGGCGCCGTCACTGGCCCAGAATCGCGTGGGCAGCGTCTGTGTCACGGTTCACGACCGTGGTGGGCGCCTCGAGGTGCACGGCTCCGGACGGCATGATCCCCGCGCCGCCGTACCGTTCCATGACGCGCCATTGGGCGGCGACGTCCTCCCCCGCGTGCTCGGCGGGGAGCTGGTCCCAGAAGTCGAAACCCCCGCACTCCACGAGCGCGGCGCGGTCGAAGAGCACGCATCCGCCCACCCACGCCACGCGGTAGAGGTCCCAGCCGCCCGCGGGGATCCCGCGCTCCGCGGCCGCGTGCGCGAGGTTCGCCGCGTTGTGGAGGGGCCATCGGGCGAAGCCCTCGCTGCCTGGCCTGATGCGCTCGGGCCGCACCTGGTTGTCGGGCCAGAAGGCCAGCTCGGTGCGCTCGTGCGGGCGGTCGTCGTCGAGGTAGGAGAGCCCCTGCACGGCGGACCCCACGAAACCGCACTTCGCGGTGCGCAGGGCGTCGGTCATGCGGTGCAGCGTCCCCGGTTCCAGCCAGACGTCGTTGTCGAGGAAGAGGACGAACGGCGCGCGGGCCAGGCCGAGGAGGAACTCCCGGTGCTCGGCGAGGCCGCGGCGGGGCAGGTGCCTCTCCAGCCGTACCTGCCTGCCCTGCGCCTCGAGCACCCGCACCATCGCCCGCACCGCCGGCTGGGTGAAGCCTGCGGCCTCACCCTCGGACTGGTCGCTGACCACCACACGGAAGGGGACGCCCTCCTGCGCGGCGAGACCGGACAGTGTGACCGCGAGCTCGGCCGGCCGGTCGAAGGACGGGATGAGCACGTCGACCAGAGGCTCCTCGTCCTCGCCGTGCACCGCCCACTCCCCTGACCACCGCGGCGTCATGACGCCTCACCGGCCAGGCGTGATGATCGGATGCGCCGCACCACTGCCGCCGTGGAGCGCTCCGGCACGTAGTCGAGGATGCTGACCCGCCCCCCGCAGGCCTCGACGGCCGGCGTCTCCTCCAGCATCTGCGCGGTGTAGTCGCCGCCCTTGGCGTAGACGTCGGGGCGGAGGAGTTCGATCAGCGGCACCAGCGTGTCGGTGGAGAACACGGTGACGTAGTCCACGCAGCTGAGCGACGCGATGATCCCCACGCGGTCCGCCAGCGGATTGATGGGCCGGTCCGGGCCCTTCAGCCGGCGTACGCCGTCGTCGTCGTTCAGGGCCACCACCAGCACGTCGCCGAGCTGCTTGGCCTGGTCGAGGTAGCGCGTGTGGCCGCGGTGCAGCACGTCGAAGCACCCGTTGGTCAGCACGATCCGCTTCCCCGCGGCCCGGTGCTCCGCGACCCGCCGGACCAGGTCCTCGGTGGCGATCGCGGTGTCGGCGACCTGCTGGAGATGCGCGGTGAGGTCCGCCGTCGTGCACACGGACGTCCCCGGGCGGTGCACCACGACGTCGGCGGCGGCCTGCGCGAAATCGAGGCTGGTGCCCAGCGGCAGGCCGGCGGCACGGGCCGCGGTGAGGCTCGCCACGAAGGTGTCCCCGGCACCGGAGGCCTGCTTCTCGGTGGCCGGCTTCGCCCAGGTGCGGTGATCCTCGCCGTCGCGGCCCAGCAGCACCGTGCCGTCGCGGTCGAGGGTGACGACGACGGCGCCGGCGTTGGTCGCCGCCAGCAGCTCGTCGCGGCGCGCGGAGACCGTGCGCGCACGATCGCTGCGGGGATCCAGCCGCGCATCGAGCATGCGGGCGGCCTCCTGCGCGTTGGGCGTCACGAGGTCCGGCCCCACGCCCGCCCATGCGGCGGTGTCGTGCGCGTCGACCACCACGAGCAGCGACGGGTCGAGACCGGCGGCCGCACCCAGTGCGGCGCGCACCTCGTCCCCCAGGGCCCCGGAGTCGTAGTCGCACACCACGACCGCCTCGGCGCCGTCCACGGCCGACGGAACGCGCTCGGCGAGCGCGGTGATCGCCGCCGCGGGAAGCTCCTCCGGAGCGTCGTCGATGCGCAGCATCACCTGGTCGTTGCCGAGGATGCGGTACTTCGTGGTGGTCCCCACGCCCTCGTCCTCCAGGAGGTGGGTGGTGTCCACGCCGGCGTCCTCGAGGATGGTGCGCAGGCGACGCCCGGCGTCGTCCGCGCCGATGAGACCGCACATGCGGACGCGCGCACCGAGGGCGGCCAGGTTCACGGCCGTGTTGGCAGCGCCACCGGCCGCGTAGTCACGGCGTCTGACGTCCACCACAGGAGCCGGCGCCTCCCGGCAGAAGCGTTCGATGCTGCCGCTCCACCAGCCGTCCAGCATGGCGTCGCCGATGACCGTCACGCAGGGGGCGTGGTCGGCGATCGCGGCCGGTAACCAGGCCGCGAGGCCCTGGACGCCGTCGAGCTCCGAGCCACCCGCGCCGGACCGATCGGCTTCCGGCAGGCCGGTCTCGGGCCGGTCCGCCCCCGAGACGTCCATCACGCGCCCGCCGCGGGCGGGGTGCTGATGTGGATCACCTTGACGAGCGAGAACTCGTCCAGCAGCTCCGGGCCGTAGCCGAAGCCCGCGCCGCTGATCCCGCGCGGTTGCGCCGACCCGCCGGGTGCGCCGCCGAAGACGGCGTTGATCTTGAGCGTGCCGACCTTCAGCGAGGCGATGGCCTGCTGCGCGTGCGCGATGCCCGCCGTGAGGACCGTCGCGGCGAGGCCGTAGGGTCCGGAGGCGGCGAGGCGGAGGCCCTCCTCGAAGCTCTCGACGACGGTCACCGGGGCCACGGGCCCGAACGTCTCCTCCGCCATGACGGTCATCGCGTCGGTGCAATCGGTGAGGACCGTCGCCGGGTAGTGCGCGCCGGGGCCCTCGGGCAGGTTCCCGCCCTCGAGGCACGTGGCACCGAGCCTGACGGCCTCGGCAACCTGCTCGTGCACGGCCTGCCGCATCCGGCGGTCGACGAGCGGCTGGGGCTGCGTACTCGCGTTGCGGGTCCGCGCTTCGTCGACCAGCGCGGCGAGGAAGGGCTCTGCGATGGCGCGGTGCACGTAGATGCGCTCGACCGACGTGCAGATCTGCCCGGCGTTCGCGAAGGCGCCGAGAGCTGCCTGCCCAGCAGCCCAGGCCGGGTCGACGTCGGCGTCCACGACCAGCGGGTCGTTGCCCCCGTTCTCACGGATCACGTGCGCTCCGCCGAGGGCTGCCGCGCGGGCGATCCTCTCGCCGGTGACGCTCGACCCGACGTGCGCGAAGACGTCGACGTCGGTCTCCTGCGTGAGGATCTGACCGACCTCGGCCCCGCCGGTCAGCGTGGTGAGGACGCCGTCGGGAAACGCCGGCTGCAGCAGCCTGCCGAGCAGTTCGCCGGTGTGGGGGCAGCGCTCGCTCGGCTTGTGGATCACGGTGTTGCCGGTGACGAGCGCTGCGCCGATGAGGCCTGCGGCCACCGCCACCGGATCGTTCCACGGTGTAAGGAGGGCTGCGACGCCGCGCGGTTCGGCGACCGTGTAGTCGGTGGCGGTCACGGCTCCGCGGAGGCTGAGCCCGCGGTGCACCGGACCGAGTTCGGCGTACTGCTCGAGCGTGGAGATGGCGGCCTCGACCCCGCCCAGGGCGTCCTGCGGCGGCTTGCCGGTCTCGCGGGTGTTCAGTTCGGCCAGCTCCTGCAGGCCGCCGCGCAGGGCACCCGCCGCCCGGCGGAGGGCGGCGCCCCTGTCGGCGGGGCTCGTCGCCGCCCACTCGGGCTGCACCGCGCGCGCCAGGGAGACGGCGAGGGAGACCTGCTCACGGACGGCCGAGACCACGGTGCCCATCTCGGTGCCATCGCGCGGGTCGATGATCGTGACGGTCTGGCCGCCCTCCACCTCGAACGGCGCCCCTCCGCCCGAGGACGGTCCACCGGACGATGCGGTGCCCGGGACGGGAAGCGGCATCTGTGCGTGGGACTGGATCGACATTCTGCTCCTTGGCTTCGGGGACCGGCGGCCTCGCGGGCCGTCGGGTGCCGGACCTCCCGGAACGGCTACTGGCCCTGTACCCGGATGGCCCCGCTTCACACGGCAACCCGCGTGAATTCTGTGCTGCGCGCCGCAACGATCAGCACGCTTAGCATAGTGTGGCAGCAGGTCCTGCGGCACCCCCGGTGTCCTCCCACGTGGCATGGACAGCGGCGGCACAGCTGTGTTCGCGACACCGATGTGACGGTGGATCTGGCAGAAGATGTGGCGGTGGATGTGGCGTCGGACAGCGCAGTGGGTGTGACGGTGGATGTGCTGTGGATGTGACGGTGGATCTGGCAGCGCCCGGCGATCGGGCGGGAGAAGCGGACGGACGGGATCAGGGACGTGGAGCAGAGCACGAGGACAGCGGAGATGGACGCACACGCCGGGACCGCACGGTCCGTAGGACCCGTGATGGCACCCTTCGAGGACATCCGGAGCATCGCCGTCCTGCGTGGCGGCGGTCTCGGTGACCTGATGTTCGCGCTGCCCGCCATCGCCGCGCTCGAGGCGCGCTATCCGGAAGCGGAGATCACGCTGCTCGGCATGCCCGGCCACGCCGCGCTGCTGGGGGGCAGGCCCGGGCCCGTGGATCGTGTCGTGGAGCTCCCGTTCTCCCCGGGCGTGCGCCCGGGCGAGGTGGACCCCGCAGGCGTGGAGCGCTTCTTCGAGGCCCTCGAGGGAACCTTCGACCTGGCGGTCCAGCTGCACGGCGGCGGCCGCAACTCGAACCCGTTCCTGCTGCGGCTCGGCGCCCGGCACACCATCGGGACGCGCACCGCGGACGCCGCCGAGCTGGAGCGCTCCATCCCCTACGTCTATTACCAGCACGAGGTCTTCCGCGCCCTCGAGGTGGTGGGCCTCGCGGGCGCCGTGCCGGTGGACCTGGAACCGCGGGTGGAGGTCACCGCAGCGGAGATCGCCCGGGCGAAGGAGCTGACCGGCGACGGACCCGTCGTCGCGCTGCACCCGGGCGCCACCGACCCGCGGAGGCGCTGGCCGTCGTCGTCCTTCGCGGACGTCGCGGTGCGCGCCGCGGCGGACGGGTGCGAGGTGGTGGTGGTCGGCGACGCGTCGGACGCGGCGACGGCGGAGGAGATCGTGCGGCTCGTACACGCGACGGCGCCGGACGCGGACGTCCGCTCCTTCGCCGGCCGGCTCACCCTCGGCGAACTGACCGGGGTCCTCGATCGCAGCGCGGTCATGGTGGGCAATGACAGCGGACCGCGCCACCTCGCGCAGGCGGTCGGCACCCCGACGGTCGGCGTCTACTGGATCGGCAACGTCATCAACGCGGGAGCGATCGGCCGATCACTCCACCGCGTGCTCTTCTCGTGGGTGTCCGAATGCCCGGTGTGCGGCGCGGACGTCAGGCAAGTGGGCTGGACGGCCGAACGCTGCGAGCACGATGACTCGTTCGTTGCGACCGTCCAGCCCGAGGACGTCTACGCGGACGTATCGGAACTCAGGGCCAGGAGCCTTCTTCTGCGTGGGCGATGACCATCTCGCGGATCTCGCAGCTCTTGGGCTGCGAGAGGGCGAACAGGATGGCTTCCGCCACGCGCTCGGGGTCGTTCAGCCGTGAGTCGTCCTGCGGCTTGTACTGCTCGTCGCGGTCGTCGAAGAACCGGGTCTTCATGCCGCCCGGGATGATCGTCGTGACGCCGATCTGGCCGGTGGTCTCGGCGGCCAGGGCCTGCGAGAAGCCCATGACGCCGAACTTCGACGCGCAGTAGGCGGTGGCGTCACCCACGGCCTTGATGCCGAGTGTGGAGGCGATGGTGACCACGCGACCGTGCGACTGCTTCAGGTACGGCAGTGCCGCGCGGGCGGTCGACGCCGTTCCCATCAGGTTCACGCCGATCACCTTCTCCCACTGGTCCGCGGGGACGGTGTCGAGGGCGCCGCAGCGATCGATGCCGGCCGCCGTCACGACGGCGTCGAGCCCGTCCATCATCTCGGCGGCCTCGCGGACCGCCTTCTCCACGGCCTCGCGGTCGGCGACGTCCACCTCGAACGCCTTGACGCCCGTGACGCGGCTGATGTCGCGGTCGAGGACCACCGGGGTGCCCCCGGCGGCGATGACGCCCTGCACGATCGCCGCGCCGAGGCCCGAGCCTCCGCCGGTGACGAGGACGCGCCCCGGGTTGTAGGGAGTGGGTGCTGCTGTGTTCTCGCTCATGCTGTTCCTTTCGGTTCCTGACGGGCTGCGTCAGTCACGATGTCCGTCCGTGACGATGTCCGTCGGGACGGGCTCCACGCCGCGGGGTTCGGCGGGCGTGATGGTCTTGGTCGCTCAGCCGACGCGCGCGAGCGCGGCGGCGAGCTTCGTGGTGGAGCGGGCGGGGATGTAGGGGACGGTGACGGTGCGGCCGCCCCAGGTGCGCACGAGCGCCGCCTCGGGGAGGTCCTCTGCGGCGTAGTCGCCGCCCTTGACCCAGATGTCCGGCTGCAGCCGGGCGATGGCGTTCTCCGGCGTCGATTCCCCGAACACGAGCACGGCGTCCACGCATTCGAGGGCGGCGAGCAGTTCGGCGCGGTCCTCCTGCTTGATGATGGGCCGGCTCTCCCCCTTCAGCCCGCGGACGGACTCGTCCGAGTTGAGGCACACGATGAGGCAGTCGCCGAGTTGGCGTGCCGCGGCGAGGGTGCGCGCGTGACCTGCGTGCAGCAGGTCGAAGCAGCCGCCCGTGGCCACGACCGTGCCGCCCGCCTCCCGCGTCCTGCGGGCCACCTCGAGGGCGTCGAGACCGTCCACGGGAAGCCGGCGCGGTGCGTCCTCCCGGCGTCGGCTAAGTGCACCGACCCCTCCGGAGGCGAGGAACGCGGCGGCCGCCTCGACTGCCTGCTGCGCGGCGGCGTCGATGGCCGCACCACCCGCGAGGGCCACCGCGAGTGCGGAGGCGAAGCGATCGCCGGCCCCGCAGGGATCCGTCGAGGTGACGCGGGGTGCCGGTACCACCTGCGGCAGGAGCCCGGCCGCACCTACGAGCGCACCGTGCTCGCCCATCGTGACGATCACCGCGCGGCTCCGCCAGGTCTCCAGCAGGGCGTCGGCGGCTTCGGCCGCCGCCTGGGTCCCGGATCCGGGCACCCCCGCGAAGCGCAGTGCCTCGCCGAGGTTCGGCGTCACCGCGGCGACGTCGGGGACCGGTGTGGCTCCCGCCGGGTGCGGGTCCCAGACCACGGGGACGGAGCGTGTGAGTTCGGTGAGACGCGCACGGATGCGCTCGTTCGCGAGCAGGCCCCTGCCGTAGTCGGCAGCGATGATGGCGTCCGTGCCGTCGAGTGCGGCCAGCATCGCGTCGTCGCACGCGGGGACCGGCGGGACGGCGCACCCCTCGTCGAAGCGGACCACCGGCTGGCCGGAGGCACGCACCCTCGTCTTGACGGGCGTCGGAGCACCGGACGGGCCGGCCACGACCGTCACGCCGTCGAGCTCCGAGCGCAGCAGTCCCGCGGCGTCGTCGTCACCGAGGACCGTGACCAGCACGGTCTCGTGGCCGTCCGCCTGCAGCATGCGTGCCACGAGGCCTGCACCCCCGGCACGGCGCTCCACGGCGTCGACGTCCACCACGGGGACGGGCGCGTCCGGGGAGAGGCGGCCGGCGCCGCCGGAGAGGTCGGTGTCCAGCAGGACGTCCCCGATCACCACGATCCTCATCGCTGCTCCTCCTGACGGCGGCGCCGCACTTCCGCGTCGAAGGCCCGGCAGATCGCGTGGAGCGCAATCAGGTGGCCCTCCTGCGCGTTGGCGGACGCGGCGTCCACCGCCACGTAGTCGTCCACCCGCTCGGTCAGCGGGTTCGGGCCCACACCCGTGAGGGCCCAGGTGGTGACGCCGGCGGCGCGGGCGGCGTCGACGGCGTGCAGGAGGTTGGGGCTCCGGCCACTGGTGCTCAGCAGCACCAGGAGGTCCCCGGGCCGGCCGTGCGCCGTCACCTGGCGTGCGTACAGGTGCTCGAAACCGTAGTCGTTCCCGATCGCGGTCACCGCCGAACTCTCGGCGTGCAGGGAGATCGCGGAGAACGGCTCGCGCTCGCCGTCGAACCGGCCCACGAGCTCGGCCGTCAGGTGCTGCGCCTCCGCCGCGGACCCGCCGTTGCCGGCCGCGAGGAGCCGGTGTCCGGCGAGGAGCCGGTCGGCGAGCTCGACGCCCCAGCCCGCGAGGGTCCCGGCGTTGCGCGCCAGGGACTCGACGGCGGGTGTCACCGCGCGGAGGTGATCCATCACGAGGCGTCGCGACGCCGCCTGGACGTCGTCCCCCCGCGGATCGGTCCGCGTCAGGGAATGCGGGGCCGTAGCCGTCGCGGCAGAAGCGGCGGGGGCGGCCGCGGTGTCCGCGGCCGGTCCGGCGCTCCCCGTCGCGGTGCGGATGCCCGTCTGGACATCGGAAAGATGCGTGGTCACAGTGCCCTGCCTCCCGTGCTTTCGAGTCGACGCGCGGAACTCCGCCGCGCTGTGGTGGGTGCGGTGGTCGCTGCTGCGCCCAGCGCCGTCGTGTAGGCCTTCTCGGTGTCGGCGGCGATCCGGCTCCAGGAGTACCGCGCCTTGACGCGGCGGTACCCGTTGTCGCCGAGCTCCCGGGCCCACTCGGGGTCGAGGAGCATCTCCGCGACGGCCGCCGCGATCGCCGGAGGGTCCTGCGGCGGGACGTGCAGTCCCGTGGTGCCGTCGACCACGGTGTCCACGAGCCCTCCCACGGCCGCCGCGACGACCGGCACGCCGCAGGCCATGGCCTCGAGGGGCACGATCCCGAACGGTTCGTACCAGGGCGCGCACACCACGGCGTTCGCACTGCGGAGGACGGCGGGCATCTCGGCCCGGGACACCTGGCCCCGGAGGACCACGCGGTCCGCGATCCCGAGGTCCACGGCGAGCGCGAGGAGGCGCTGCGCCTCCGGGTCCTCGTCGAGCGTCGCCGATCCTCCCGCGCCGCCCACGATCACGAGTTCGACGTCGTCCTGGCCGAGCGTCGCGAGTTCGCGCAGCGCGCGGATCACGAGGTCCATGCCCTTGCGGGGCACCAACCGCCCCACGCTGACGATGCGGTGCGCGCGGCCGCGTTCCTCAACGGGTCCGTTCGGTGAGAACAACCCGAGATCCACGCCGCAGGGGGCTATGGAGACACGGCTGCCGGGCACACCCATGGCCTTGAGTTCGAACACCTCGTCGGAGCACGTCGCGACAATGCGGTCGGCGCTGCGGCCCACCATGGCCTCGAGCATGAGCCGCTCGGAGGGGCTCGTGTCCTCGGCGCCCTGGTGGCGCCGCTTGACCGTTCCGAGCGCGTGGAACGTCTGCACCACCTGGACCGGCCTGCCGGCCGCGCGCGACCGGCCCGCGGCGTCGAGAGCTGCGAGCCCCGACATCCAGAAGTGGCCATGGACGATGTCCGGCGGCTCCACGTCCCAGTCGGCCATGATGCCCTCGGCCAGCTCGCCCATATAGGGCAGCAGCATGTCCTTCGGGACGCTGCGCGCCGGGCCCGCGGTCACGTGCACCACCTCGAGGCGCGGGTGGGTGCGAACCCGTTCGGGCAGGGCCGGGTCGTCGCGCCGCGTGTACACGGTGACGTCGTGGCCCCGATGGGCCAGTGCGAGGGAGAGTTCGGCCACGTGCACGTTCTGCCCGCCGGCATCGACTCCCCCGAGGGCAGCGAGCGGACTCGCGTGCTCGGACACCATGGAGATCCTCATAGCGCCTTCCTTTCCTTGACCGCGGTGACCACTGTGCCCCCGGACCGTACCGATTCCGTCACATCCGCCAGTACGCCGTCCCAGTCCGTGAGGAACCGGGCGAGGCCGTACCGTTCGAGCGCCGCTTCACGCGCCACCAGCCCGCGCGCCCGCGCCTCGTCCGGATCGTCGATGAGCCGCGCCGCCATGCGCACGAGGTCCTCGACGTCGGTCGAGACGGCTCCGGCACCCGGAGGGACGGCCCGCGCCGCCTCGGTGGTCGCGAGCGCCAGCACGGGCAGTCCCACGTGCATCGCCTCGAGCAGCGAGAGCCCCAGCGACGTCCAGCGCATCGGGTGGACGTACGCCCGCGACCGGCCGAGCCGCGCGTGCAGCTCGGCGGTCCGGAGGTCACCGCCGATGCGCAGTTCTGCCGGACCGAGGTCGAGGCTGTCGGCGAGCAGATCCGTCCCCATGCCGAACACCTCGAGCGGCGCGATCCCGGCGAAGCGCGGCAACAGGTCCGTCCCCGTGATGCGTCCGCGCCGCACCGGCTCGTTGATCACGGCGGCGAGCTGCGCGAGGTCGCCGGTGTACAGGTAGCCCGGATCGGCGATCCCGTGCTCGATCACGCGCGTCCGTGCAGACCCGTTGTCCCAGAACAGCTCGTTGAAGTGGGTCACGTGGACGATCGGGATGTCCGTGCGGTCGGCCAGGGGATGCACCGTCCCCACGATGTCCTTCCGCGGCGTGTTGTGCTCGAGGAACACCGCGGGCAGGTCCCGCCCCGGCGTCCGGCCGAGCAGCCGCTCGCACTCGGCGATCTCCTCCACCCGCTGCAGGACGACGACGTCGATGTCGGCTCCTGCCAGCTCGTGCGGGGCCAGTTCGACGACGGACGCGGGCCAGTCCCGCCCGGCCCGGCCGAGCCCCCAGGCTCCGCCCTCGGGCGTGGTGGGCAGCACGTAGGTGTGGGAGCCCCGCACGAAGGCGTCGGTCCATCCTCCGTGCACGTGCCATAGCAGGATCCTCATCGGTTTCCCCTCGTGGTTCTGCGGCCGTCGGAACGGCGGATGGAGCGGCGTGAGCCGAGTGACGATATTCCGGAACTGAGGCGCAGGGCGGCGTCGACGACGTCCTCCGGGGAGACGGTCGAGAGGCACGGGTGGCCCTGCACGGGGCAGATGCGCGCGCGGCTGAGCGCGCAGGCCGCGTCCTGGTCGCCGAGGAGCTCGACCGGTACCCGGTACGGCGCCCAGCGCACGGCGGGCACCACCGGGGAGAACAGGCAGACGACGGGCGTCCCGACGGCGGCGGCGAGGTGGGCCGGCCCGGTGTTGCCCGTGATCACCACGGTGGCGCCCGCCAGCACGGAGCCCAGGGTGGGCAGGTCCGTCCTCCCGCCGAGATCGAGGGCCTCGGGCCCGGCGACCGTCGCGGTGAGGTCCTTCTCGTCCGGTCCGCCCGTGACGACGACGCGGAAGCCCGCCGCGGTCAGGAGTCCGACGGCGGCCGCGTGGTGCAGCGGCGGCCAGGCCCGGGCAGGGACGGACGCACCGGGATGCACCACCACGTACGGGCCGTCGCCCACCAACCCGACGGCGTCCACCAGGTTGGCGACCCGCAGGCGGCCGTCGTCGTCGGACGGCAGTGCGTACCCCGCCGCCTCAGCGATCCCGAGCGCCCGCTCCGCCTCGGGCTGGTCCTCGGGGAAGTCCTCGCCGGGCTTCAGCCGGACGTCCAGGAGCGAGCCCGCGTAGTCCACGGACGCTCCGGCGATCCGCTGAACGCCCGCCAGGCGCAGCAGCAGCGCGAGCGGCAGGGGTGACTGGTGGAAGGAGGTCAGGATCACGGCCTCGTCGACGTCGAGGTCGAGCACGGCATCGTGCAGTTCGGCCATCAGCTCGGCCGTCGGCTCGGGTGCCGGGTCCACGATCCAGGGAGCGCGCCACGTGATCACATCGACGACGCCGGGCAGCAGGCGCGCCGCGGCGGCGCCCTGCGGCCCGCAGAGCATGACGACGTCGTTGGGTGAATCCCCGTGGTCACCTGCGGCGATCGCGCGGACGGCCGGCCCGGCCAGCAGCACGTCGCCGGCGCTGTCGAGGCGGGCGACGAGGACGCGGCGCCTCACGGGGTGCCGGCCCAGAGCAGCCCGACGGCCTCGGCGAGATCGCGGGCCACGGCCGGAGCATCGTCGATCTCGTCGTCGAGGGTCACGTCGGTGGGCACGAGGACCCCCCGCGCGCCGGCCGCGGCGGCGGCTCCCATGTCCGCCCCGATGTCGCCGATGACGACGACCTCCGCCGGGTCGAGACCCAGTCGCGAGCACGCGGAGAGGACCATGCCGGGGCCGGGCTTCCGGCAGGAGCAGCCGTCGTCGTTCCCGTGCGGACACACCTCCCACACGTCGAACGGGCCGAGGAGTTCCTCGACGCGCGCGTTGACGGCGTCCACCTGCTCCCGCGTCACGTACCCGCGGGCGATGCCGGACTGGTTGGTGACCACGCCGACGGGCACGCCGCGCGAGCGGAGCCCGTCCAGGACGTCGAGGGCGCCGCGCATGGGCTGCACGAGCGCCGGGTCACCGTTGTAGGGGACGTCCACAACGATGGTGCCGTCGCGGTCGAACAGGACCGCCCGCGGGGCAGCGTGCGTCGGTCCGACCAAGTCATCCATACAGGCTTAGTTCCCGAGAAGCAGCAGGACTAAACACTTCTCCTCGAACTTCTTCTCCCGGACCCCGTGGCCGCCCGGCCCGTACGGATCCTCTGGCAGGATGAAACGCATGACTTCCGAGGGCACCGGCGCCGTGAACGCCCCCCAGATCACCCGGACCGTGGCCCCCGCCACCACACCACCCCCTGACGGACGGCCCGAGATCCTCGCGCTCCGCGCCCTCAAACTCGGCGACCTGCTCGTCGCAGTGCCTGCGCTCAAGGGGCTGCGCAGGGCCTTCCCGGAGCACCGCATCCTCTACGCGGCCCAGGAATGGTTGCGGCCGATCGTCGCCCTCACGGGCGCCATCGACGACCTCCTTCCGACGCACGGACTGGACGATCCCCTGCCCATCGAGCACGGGCGCATCGACCTCGCGGTGAACCTCCACGGGAGCGGCGGCGAGAGCCGGGGCCGCCTGCAGGAGATCGGCGCGCGACGCCGGATGGGTCACCGCTCCCCCGGCTGGGACGGACCCGAGTGGCGCGACGGCATTCTCGAACGCGAACGCTGGGCATCCCTCGTGAGCTGGCACGGCGTGCCCGCGGACCCGCTCGACGTCGGCCTTCTGCGGCCCGACGCCGGCAGCCCCGCACCGGGCGCCGTGGTGGTGCACGTGGGCGCGGCTTACGGCAGCCGGCTCTGGCCCGTCGAGCGGTTCGCGGCGGTGGCACGGACGCTGGCGGCGGCCGGGCACCAGGTGCTGTTCACCGGCAGCGCGAAGGAGCGGCCGCGGGCCCTCGCCGTCGCGGATGCCGCCGGGCTGGGCACGAGCACCGTGGCGGCGGGCGAACTGCCGCTCGACGTGTTCGCTGGGCTGATCTCCGAGGCGTCGCTCGTCGTCTCCGCGGACACGGGAGCCGCGCATCTCGCCTCGGCCTACGCCCGACCTTCCGTGGTGCTGTTCGGACCGGCTCCGCCGTCGGAGTGGGGCCCGCCCCCCGGACCGCACACCGTGCTGACGGACGGGTCCGTGCGGGTGGGCGACACATTCTCGGCCACCCCCGACCCCGCGATCATGGCGGTGACGGTGGAGCAGGTGCTCGAGGCCGCGGTGGCTCACGGGATCGCCTAGCCCCGCCACCGCGGAGCCTGGAATCGGCGCCTCGGAGGTGACGCTCAAGCCTCAGGTACAGGCCTCGAGGACAGGCCTCAGGCGAAACGCGAGCGTGGCGCGGCCGAGTCCTGGGAGGCCGGAGCGCCGAGCAGTCTCTTCTGCAGCTTCACCAGGATGCGGGCGAGCGACCTCGAGACCTGCATCTGGGACATCCCGAGCTCGTCACCGATCCCCTGCTGCGTCTGCTCCATGAAGTACCGGCGGTACAGCAGTTCCTTCTCGGAGGGCTCGAGTTCGTTGACGGCGCCCCTGAGGGAGATCAGGTCATCACTGCGGTCCGTGCCGGAACCGTCGGCAGCCAGGGTGTCGGCCCAGCTGCGTCCCTCGAAAGGGGCGTCCAGGGAGTCCGGCCGGAGGCTCGTCTGGGACGCCTGCGCCTCGAGCACCTTGTGCTCGGGCCACCCGAGCTCCTCGCCCAGCTCCCGGGCGGTCGCCTCCCTGCCCAGCCGCTGGGCCATGACCGGTCCGGTGCGCGCGATCTCAGTGCGGAGATCCTGCACCTCGCGAGGGGGCCGGACCACCCAGCAGGAATCCCGCAGGTATCTCTTGATCTCGCCCGAGATGGTGGGCACGGCGAACGCGGTGAACGGGACGCCCCTCGCCGGGTTGTACCTCTTCACGGCCTTGATCAGGCCGAGGTACGCCACCTGGCGGATGTCAGAGGCCTCAGGGCCCATGGTGCCGAAGGAGCGGGCCACGGACTCCGCCACATCGAGGTGACGAAGCGCGATGTCGTCCTGGAGTGCGGCCTTCAGCGGCCCCTCCGTGTACGGCGTGAGGACCTCGTGCTGCTCGAGCTGCCCGTCGTCGGCGCCCTTCGCCGGGTCTCCCGTGTCGGTGCGCTCGCCGTCGACGAGGTCCTGGGGAGCGGCCTGGGGTGCGGGCGTACTCGGCATGCTGTGTTCTCCGTCCGGCGTGGGGGCACTGGTGCTTCCCAAACACAACATCAGCCTGCTTAGTACGCAAGCGATATCTGGAGAACGGGGTGCTTCGCCGAGGGCCTTCCGCTTCGCGGCGAAGCAGTGTATGGGCTGGAGGAACGGGCCTCAGCCCGGGATCGGGGCAGCGGGGCCGGACGGGCTCGGGTCACCGAGCGCCGAGCCGGCATCGAGGGCGGCGGCGGTCTGCGGCACGTTCCAGCGAGGGGCGCCGAGCTCCCGGATGACGGTCTGCAGGTGGCTGCGGAGCTCGTCCGAGACCAGCCCGCCGCCCGCCACGAGCGTGCGCTCGATGTTGTCGGCAGCCTCGAGCACCGTGCGGCCCGCAGGCGAGATCGAGACCAGATGTGAACGCCGGTCGAGGTCGTTCCGCACGCGCGTCACGTGGCCGCGGGTCTCCAGGCGCGACAGGGTCTTGCCCATCGTCTGGGCCTGCACACGGACGATCTGCGCGAGCCCCGCCTGTGTCATGGCACCCTGGTCGGCGAGGACGCCGAGGGCGATCACGCCGGCATGCGTCACACCGATGTCGACCAGCCGCTCGTTCCAGGCGTGCTCGACGAGCCGCGCCGCTGTCGTCAGCAGGCGACCGGTGGGCCATTGCTCCAGATCGGGCATGTGTCTGCGCACTTCCTCTCGCTCGGTGACCGGCGCTCGTCGTCGGCTGTGACTTCCCACCTATGATAACTAGGCCTGTCCGTCAAACGTTCCTCCGCGCACGCCCGGGCCTTGACAGGAGGCCCCTCACACGCAAGCGGCCCGCATCACGAACCAGGAGTATTGATGTCGCAACGACTCGTCATCGGCGAAAGTGCCCCCGATTTCACACTGCAGGACTCGGACGGGCGGCCCGTCACGCTGTCAGCCCTGCGAGGGTCGAGTGTGGTGGTGTACTTCTACCCGGCCGCGGCGACCCCCGGGTGCACCACGGAGGCCTGCGATTTCCGCGACAGCCTCGCCTCCCTCAAGGCAGCCGGCTACACCGTCCTCGGGATCTCACCCGATCCGGTGGCGAAACTCGCTCCGTTCGCCGAGAAGGAAGCCCTGAACTTCCCCCTCCTCTCGGACGAGGACCACGCGGTCGCCGATGCCTACGGCGCCTGGGGCGAGAAGAAGAACTACGGGAAGACGTACGAGGGCCTCATCCGCTCGACGGTCGTCGTGGACCCCGAGGGCAACGTCGCTCTCGCCCAGTACAACGTGCGAGCCACGGGCCACGTCGCCAAGCTGCGCCGTGACCTCGGCATAGACGCCTGAATCACCACCAGGAGCAACGCCCGGACCGGCTCCGGACGGCTGTCCGAGAGTCGGCCGGGCGGTAGGAGTTCCCCTCCCGGCCACCACGCCGGCCCTGTCGAGGCCGGGATAGAGTTGGAGGGGTCGCTCGACGGAGCGACACCCACGCGCGAGTGGCGGAATTGGTAGACGCGCTGGATTTAGGTTCCAGTGTCTTCGGACGTAGGGGTTCAAGTCCCCTCTTGCGCACCACCTGTGAACCGTCGGCATGCCCTCCCGACACGACGGTCCGCGAGGACGGCCACCCGGTCGGCCATCTGGTCGGACAGCGCTCGCTCGACCCAGGACAGTAAGCCCCGTCGGACCACGGACCGGCGGGGCTTTCCCCTGTCCTGGCCGTCCTGCGCGACTGATCCGGCCATGGCATATGGGGTATCACCGCAGGTCACGGGCAGGTCACGATCATGGCCCCGCGAATTTCTTTCCGGTGCGACCCATCCATCTTCTACGGACGCCCGAAGTACCCCCGAGACATCGACACGATGTGTTTCACCGCAAGAACCCCCGCACGAACCAGTGACCACAGGCACCCGCCGGGTCTCATTTATGGAGGAATTGTCATGGGCATCACCAAGCGCAGGAATCTTTCGATCCTCGGCATCGCAGCCGTTTCCATGTTCGGCCTCGCGGCCTGCGGCGGCGGCGACGAGCCGGCAGCCGAGGCCACCCCGAGCAGTGCAGCAGAGACCACCGAGGCGACCATGGAGGCAACCGAGGAAGCCAGCATGGCGCCCTCGGCCTCGGCTTCGGCTGACGAGATGATGGACCCCGCCGCGAACCTCGTCGGGCCCGGTTGCGCCGGATACGCCGAGCAGGTCCCCGAGGGCGACGGCTCCGTTGCCGGAATGGCACTCCTGCCCGTCACCGGTGCCGCTGCCGCCAACCCGATCCTGACCCAGCTCACCGCTGCCGTCACGGGTGGCCTGAACCCGGACGTCGACCTGGTCGACACGCTGAACAGCGGCGACTTCACGGTCTTCGCACCCGTCGACGACGCCTTCGCAGCCCTTCCCCCGGAGACGGTCGAGAGCCTGAAGACCGACACCGAGGGCCTCACCAGCATCCTCACGTACCACGTCGTCCCCGGCAAGATCCAGCCGGCCGAGCTCGAGGGCACCACGCAGACCACCGCGCAGGGTGCGACCCTCGAGGTCACCGGTACCGGTGACGCGCTGATGGTCAACGACGCCAACGTCATCTGTGGTGGCGTGCAGACCCAGAACGCCGTCGTGTACCTGATCGACGCCGTCCTGACGCCGCCGGCCGCCGGCTGATCATGAATGACCTCCCTGGTACAAACCTCTAACGTGTTCCAGGGATCACGGACGGACCCCCTCGCCCCTCGGCGAGGGGGTCCGTTCTTGTCTGCGCCGATCCGCGGTGAGCGGCTCATCGAACGCCTCATCACCTAGACTGGAGGCCCGCGCCCCCGGTCCCCTCGGACCGGGACACCAGACGTCCTGAAAGTTCCCACCTGTGAATCCTCCCGCCGTGCACCGTCCCGCCCGCGGCCGGCGTCCAGTGGGCGGCCGTGCAGCAGTGGGTCTGGCCGTCTCGCTGCTCGCCCTCACGGCCTGCACCGCGGGTGAGGTGGCCCCTCCCGCCCCGGCCCCCAGCACGACGCCGGCGGTGGTCGAGCAATCCACCTTCACCTTCGGCACCGCGGCCGACCCCCGCACCCTGGATCCCGCGCTCGCCAGCGACACCGAGTCCTACCGCGTCACCCAGCAGATCCTCGAGGGCCTGGTCGGTGTCGATCCCCTGACGTCCGAGCCCACGCCGCTGCTGGCGGAGTCGTGGGAAGAACAGGACAGCGGGCGCACGTACGAGTTCACGCTGCGCGAGGACGTCGTCTTCCACGACGGGCAGACGTTGGACGCCGCCGCCGTCTGTGCCAACTTCGAGCGGTGGTACACGCTCCCCGAGGAGGCTCGCGTCGGAGCGTCGAAACTGCCGTTCGAGAACGTGTTCAAGGCCTTCTCCGACGACCCGGAACTCTCCCTCTACCGTGGCTGCACCGCGGCGGACGACTACACCGTCGAGCTCCGGCTGGCGACAAGGATCACCGGGCTGATCCCCGCCCTCGCCTCGCCGTCGTTCGCCCTCTCCTCCCCTGCGGCGCTCGCGTCAGGTGCCGCGAACGTCCTGAGCGAGACGCGCGAGGGCATCACGCTCTCGCGCTACGGGCAGGCGCCCGTGGGCACCGGGCCCTTCCGCCTGACGGCCTGGGGAGAGAGCGACGTCGAACTCGCGTCCTTCGACGGGTACTGGGGTGAGCGCGGCGAGGTGGAGCGCGTGATGTTCACCACCATCTCCAGCCCGGAGTCGAGGGCGAGGGCGCTGACGTCGGGGCGGATCGACGGGTACGACTTCGTCGCCGTCGACAGCGCGGTGGATCTCGCACGTAACGGACTGCAGTTCCTGCAGCGCGACCCGTACTCCGTGCTGTACCTGGGCATGAACGAGGACTTCCCGGGGATCGACGACGTCCTGTTCCGGCAGGCAGTCGCCCATGCCATCGACAAGAGTGCCCTGATCGAGGGACGCTTCCTCAACGGCACCGCACCCGCGCGTCACTTCATCCCGGAGAAGCTCGGGGTCGGCGACGGGTCGGTGCCCGACTACGGCTACGACCCCGAACTCGCGCAGGAACTGCTGGCGGAATCCGGGTACGACGGACGGGAACTGCCTTTCTACTACCCGCGGAACGTCTCGCGCGCCTACCTGCCCGCGCCGGAGAAGGCGTACGCCGAGCTGAGCCGCCAGCTGACCGAGGCGGGATTCGTCCTCAAGCCCGTCCCGATCGCCTGGAGCGACGGGTACGTGGCCGCCGTGCAGCAATCGGGCGACCGCGCCTTCCACCTGCTGGGGTGGAGTGGCAGCTACCAGGACCCCGACAACTTCGTGGGCCCCCTCTTCGGCGCGTACGGCGAGGAGTTCGGCTACGAGGACCCGCAGCTGTTCAGCAAGATCAACCGGGCCCGGAGTCTCCCGAACGGCGAGGAGCGCACGGCCGCCTACGCCGACATCAGCTCGCAGATCGCGGACCGTCTCCCGGCGGTGCCGCTCGCCTTCCCGATCTCGGCCCTCGCGATGAGCGCACGCGTCACCTCCTACCCCGTGAGCCCGGTGATGAACGAGGTCTTCAACCGCATCGACCTGGCCGGGGTGGAGCCTCTCCCGGAGCCCTCCGACTGACCCGCAGCTCTCCCGGGACGACGTCCCGACGGGCCGCCCCGGCACGCCGTCGGGCGGTCGCGGGGGATGGCTGCGGTCGACTCCCGGATTTAAGTAAGGTCACTGCCAGCGGCTAGGCTTTGGCTGCTAGGACCTCGCGACTGGAGACAAGGTTGACCGCTATGAGCCAGGGCACCCCCGCTGCAACAACCGACGTCGTCCTCATCGGCGGAGGCATCATGAGCGCCACGCTCGGTGCCTTCCTCCGCCAACTCCAGCCGGAGTGGTCCATCTCGCTCTTCGAGCGGCTGGACGTCGCGGGCCTCGAGAGCTCCGATCCCTGGAACAACGCCGGTACCGGCCACTCCGCCCTGTGCGAGTTGAACTACTCCCCCGCGGGCAAGGACGGCTCGGTGGATCCGGCGAAGGCCGTCGCCATCAATGAGCAGTTCCAGGTCTCGCGCCAGTTCTGGTCCCACATGGTGTCCGAAGGACTGATCGGCGATCCCCGCACCTTCATCAACCCGGTCCCGCACATGAGCTTCGTGTGGGGCCAGGCCAATGCGGAGTACCTGCGACGCCGCTACGAGGCGCTCAGCGCCCAGCCGCTCTTCAGCACCATGGAACACAGCGAGGACCACGACACCATCGCGGGCTGGACGCCCCTGGTCATGGACGGCCGCGCTCGGTCGCAGCCCGTCGCCGCCTCCCGCGTGGCAGGCGGGACCGACGTCGACTTCGGCTCGCTGACGCGCCAGCTCACCACCTACCTCGAGGGGACGGGCGCTGAACTGAACTACGGCTTCGACGTCCTCGACGTCGCCCGAGCGACCGACGGTCGCTGGGACGTGAAGGTCAAGAACACGGCGACCGGCGCCTCGAGCACCGTCACCACGAAGTTCGTCTTCATCGGCGCCGGCGGTGGAGCACTCCACCTCCTGCAGCGCAGCGGCATCCCTGAGGGCCGGGGGTTCGCCGGCTTCCCGGTCTCGGGACAGTTCCTCCGCTGCACCGATCCGGAGATCGTCGGACGCCACAACGCGAAGGTGTACGGCCAGGCGTCGGTGGGCGCGCCGCCCATGTCCGTGCCTCACCTCGACACACGCTTCGTCAAGGGCGAACGCTCCCTCCTGTTCGGCCCCTACGCCGGCTTCTCCACCAAGTTCCTCAAGCGCGGCTCGTACCTCGACCTCCCCACCTCGATCAGGTCGTCGAACCTGGTACCAATGCTGGCGGTCGCCAAGGACAACATGTCGCTGACCAAGTACCTCATCACCGAGGTCCTGAAGAACCGTGACGCGAAGAACGAGGCCCTGACCGATTTCCTGCCGACCGCAGAAGGCGGCACCTGGGAACTGATCTCCGCCGGCCAGCGTGTTCAGGTCATCAAGAAGGCACCGAAGAAGGGCGGGGTGCTGCAGTTCGGCACGGAGGTCATCACGTCCTCGGACGGCACCGTCGGCGCGCTGCTCGGCGCATCACCGGGAGCTTCGACCGCCGCACCCATCATGATCGAGCTCCTCGAGCGCTGTTTCCCGAGCCGCATGTCCGGCTGGGAGCCGAAGCTCAAGGAGATGCTCCCCGGGTACGGCGCGAAACTCAACGAGAACCCGTCACTCGCCGCCGAGGTGCAGTCGCTCACCGATCAGGTCCTCAAACTCACGTAAAGAACGGCGGAGCCAGTCACCGGGCGGCCGTCTGCATCGAAGGCAGGTCTCGTGTTCCGTCTGGCGCATCTCTCCCTGGGCAACCGCGCGCTCATCGCCCTGATCACCGTCTTCGCGTCGGTGTTCGGTGTGATCACCCTCGGGTCGCTCAAGCAGGAGCTCATCCCGTCCCTGGAGTTCCCGCAGATCACGGTGCTCTCGACGGTGCCCGGTGCCTCCCCCGACTACCTGGACCAGCAGGTCAGCGAACCGCTCGAGGCGGCCCTCACGGGCGTGGAGGGGCTCGAGTCGTCGTCCTCGACGTCCCGGACCGGCGTCTCCACCGTCAGCCTCACCTTCGTGTACGGCACCAACCTCGACAGGGCACGGGCGCAGGTGGACCGCGCGATCTCGACGGTGCGGCCGACCCTGCCCGAGGACGTCGAGCCGCAGGCGCTGGCGGGGAGCATCAGCGACCTGCCGATCGTCTTCATGGCGGTGTCCTCGGACCAGCCGCTCAGCGAGCTCAACGGTGATCTCGCGCGGCTGACCGTGCCCCGGCTGCAGAAGATCGAGGGTGTGCGGACGGCCGACATCTCGGGCGGCACCACGCAGCACGTCTCCATCCTCCCGCGACCGGAAGCCCTCGACGCGGCGGGGCTCACGGTCGGTGACCTCACCAGCACGCTCGAGGACAACGGCGCGCTGTTCCCCGTCGGCACCCTGGACGAGGCCCCGCGTTCACTCACCATCCAGGCCGGCAGCCAGGTCGGCTCCCTCGAGGACATCGCCGCGCTCCCCGTCCTGCCGGCGAACCAGGAGGGGCCGCCGTCGGGCCCCGCCCTCACCATCGGCGACGTCGCCGAGGTGGGTCTCGCCGACGACGAGCCCACGTCCATCGCGCGCACCAACGGCGTCGAGACGCTCGCGCTGACGGTGACGAAGGTGCCGGACGCGGACACCGTCGAGATCTCGCAGCAGGTCGTGGCCCTCGTTCCCGAACTCGAGGCGGAACTCGGGAACGGCGCCGACATCACCGTCGTCTTCGACCAGGCGCCCTTCATCGAACGGTCGATCGACGACCTCACCACCGAGGGCGTCCTCGGCCTCGGCTTCGCGGTGCTCATCATCCTCGTGTTCCTGCTCTCGGTCCGGTCCACGCTCGTCACCGCGATCTCGATCCCCCTCTCGCTCCTGATCACGTTCATCGGGCTCTATGCCGCCGGGTACTCGCTGAACCTGCTGACCCTCGGTGCGCTGACCATCGCCATCGGCCGCGTGGTCGACGATTCCATCGTGGTCATCGAGAACATCAAGCGGCATCTCGGCTACGGCGAGGAGAAGCGGGAGGCCATCCTGACCGCCGTCCGCGAGGTCGCCGGAGCCATCACCGCGTCGACCCTCACCACGGTGGCGGTCTTCGCGCCGATCGGCTTCGTCGGCGGTCTCGCCGGCGAGCTCTTCCGTCCGTTCGCCATCACCACGGGTATCGCGCTCCTCGCCTCGCTCGCGGTGTCGCTCACCATCATCCCCGTCCTCGCGTACTGGATCCTGCCGCGCACCGCGACCTCCGGGCGTGGGTCGGCCCGTCACGCCGCCGCGGGTGACGCGTCGTCCCCTAATTCCGTTGCCGCCGACGCAGCCACCTCGGGCGGCACGACTGCGGGCCTTCCCGCCGTCCGGGGTGCGGACGGAGCGCATGCTGCGCCGGCCGGGCGCGAGCGGCTCCCGCTGCTGCAGCGCGGGTACCTGCCCATCCTCACCGTCACGCAGCGGCACCCCGTGATCACGCTGATCAGCGGGCTGATCGTCCTCGGGGCGACGGCGGCGATGGTGCCCTTCCTCCCCACCAACCTGCTCAGCGGTTCGGGTCAGAACAGCTTCACGGTCACGCAGACCCTGGCGCCGGGATCCAGCCTGCAGACCACCGCGGCCGCTGCCGAGCGCACCGAGGACCTCCTCTCCGGAACACCCGAGATCCGTGACGTCCAACTGACGGTGGGCAACGCCGAGGGTGCCTTCGCCGCCCAGTTCTCCGGGGGTGCGTCGGTGGCCACCTTCACCGTCATCACGGACGAGGACGCCGACCAGGACTCCCTTCAGGAGTCGGTGCGCGCGGACCTCGAGGGCCTGCAGGACGCCGGAACCTTCTCCGTCTCGTCGCAGCAGAGTGGCTTCGGGACCTCGAGCACGATCGACGTGGACATCACAGCACCCCTCCCCGAGGACCTCGAGGCAGCGAACACCGCCGTCCTCGACGGCCTCCAGGGAGTCGACGGCGCCGGTGAGATCAGCAGCAACCTCTCGTCCGCGCAGCCCCAGGTGCAGATCGACGTGGACCGCGCGGCGGCCGTCGCCTCGGGGCTGACCGAGGGTCAGATCGCCGGGCTGCTCGGCGGGAGCATCAGTCCCGTCCCCGCCGGGTCCGTCCGCTTCGGGGCCGAGGACTTCCCCGTCCTGATCGGTGAGGGAACGGAGATCACGAGTCTCGACCAGCTGCGGAACCTGCAGATCCCGACGGCGCAGGGGCCCGTTCCCCTCACCGCCGTCGCGTCCGTCGAGGAGGTGCAGGTTCCCCTCACCGTCACAAGTTCCAACGGCGAGCGCACCGCCCAGGTGACCATCACGCCCTCTGGCAACGACCTCGGGACGCTGACGACGGCGGTCACCGAGCGGCTCGAGGGTATTGACCTGCCGCCCGGCGCCATGGCTACGGTGGGCGGCGCGTCGGCGCAGCAGGCAGAGTCCTTCGACCAGCTGTTCCTGGCCCTGTGGGCGGCGGTCGCGATCGTCTACGTGATCATGGTCGCGACCTTCAAGAGTCTCGTCCAACCGCTGATCCTGCTCGTCTCGATCCCGTTCGCGGCCACCGGCGCCATCGCGCTCCTGCTGGTCACGGGCATTCCGCTCGGCCTGCCGTCCCTGATCGGCATGCTGATGCTCGTCGGGATCGTCGTCACCAACGCGATCGTCCTGATCGACCTCATCAACCAGTACAGGCTGCCGCATCAGGGTCGGCCGGGGCTCAAGGTGCCGGACGCCATACGCGAGGGCGCTCGCCAGCGCCTCCGGCCCATCCTCATGACGGCGCTCGCCACGATCTTCGCCCTGACGCCCCTGGCGCTGGGGCTCACCGGCAAGGGCGGCTTCATCTCGCAGCCGCTTGCCGTCGTGGTCATCGGGGGTCTGGTGTCCTCGACGGCGCTGACGCTCGTCCTCGTTCCCGTGCTCTACCGGCTGGTGGAGGGACGCCGGGAGGAGCGCGCCGACCGACGACGTGCCGCTGGCTGACGTCAGGCATCGCGGCACCGACGGGCAGACAATCGGCGTAGACTAGATGCAAAAGTATCGACCTGCGACGACGGAAGGTGGACGGTCGTCATGACGGAGCACCAGACAGTGCATCCCGCACCGCGCGAGGCTCCGCACGTGGCCCCCGCGAGCGCGGGCCACGCACCGACGGATTCCTCTCCCACGCAATCGGCGGGTGGTGCCGCGGCAACCGGAAGGCCCGGGGTGCGGCAGGCCTCGGAGACGTGGGAGTCGCTGTTCCGTGCGCAGGTGGGCGTCATGCGCCGGATCCGCCAGGATCCCGTGTTCCGCGAACTGGCCATCGGCGAGTACGACGTCCTCTTCAACCTGACCCGGTGCCCCACGGGGTGGACGCGCCTCAACGAACTCAATCACCACCTGCTGATCAGCCAGCCGAGCCTCAGTCGGATGGTGGACCGGCTCGAGGCGAAGAACCTCGTGCGGAGGCGACCCGCAGAGGGTGACCACCGTGGCGTCGAGCTCGCGCTGACCGATGAGGGGCGTGCTCTCCAGCGGCGTATCGGCGCCACGCACGTGGTCCGCATCCAGGAGGTGCTGGCGCCCGTGCTCGACGCCGCCGAGATGGAGCAGCTGAAGGCGCTGACCGACAAGATCAACGCGCACCTCGGCTAGCGCGGCCCCGACAGACGACGACTCAGCGCATGGTCAGCGCATGGTCACCGGTTCGCCCGTCCGATCCACCGGCAGGTGATCCACCGTCGCCGTGACGGTCAGTGAGGAGAGCTGCAGAGATCCTCCCACCGTCGAGAGGAAGGCCGTATCCGTCGCGTCCCGGCCGGTGGCGATGCGCAGCATCGAGGCCCGGGGTGCGAGACCCGTCGCATCGACGAGGTGCCACGAGCCGTCGACCCACGCCTCGACGACGGCGTGGAAGTCCATCGGATCGAGACCCGGCGCGTAGACGGACGCGAGCCGCGCCGGGACGTCCCGAGCGCGCAGCAGCGCGATGACGAGGTGCGCGTAGTCGCGGCACACCCCCCGACGGGAGAGCAGCGTGTCCACCGCGCCGTCGGTGAAGCGGGAGGACCCCGGCACGTAGGAGAGCTCGTCGGCCACCCAGTCCCTGACCTGCTGGATGAGCTCGAGCCCCTGGACACCCGGGAACAGGGCGTAGGCCGTCGGCAGCACGACGTCGGATTCGCAGTAGCGGCTGGGGCGCACGTACGTCACGAGATCGACGTCGTCCGTCGGTGGCTGATCGGCGGTCCCCGTGACCACGGCGCGGTAGTGCACGCGGAGTTCCACGGCCCGCGGTGTGTCCACGATGTGCAGCCGGGCGCCGTTCGCGTCGCGGTGCTCGCGCGGCGCGGTCTCGCGACCGTCCACGAGGACGGTCAGGCGCTCGTCGACGTCGTCGTAGTCCTCGGGCCGCGCGACCGCGACAGCGAGGACCGAGCGGGTGCCGGCGATCGTGGTGCCCGTGAGGTCGGCGGTGACGGTGCGTTGCATGTGATCGGCGCTCCTGATGGTCGGCGCCCCTGATCGACGCGTCCGTTGCGCTCCTCCGCAGACCGATCAGGCGTGGATGAGCGAGGTCGTTCCAACTCTATGCTGGGGATCGGACAACACCGGGCGCCGCTCATCCGGCGGCGCAGCAGCAGGAGAGGTATCTCGTGAGCGACTTCACAGCGGACATGATCGGCGACCTGACAGGAAAGCACGCCGTCGTCACCGGCGCCAACAGCGGGCTGGGCCTGCAGACGGCGGTCGCCCTGGCACGCAAGGGAGCCAGGGTGGTACTGGCGTGCCGTGACGAACAGCGGGGGCGGGATGCCGAGCGGCGCGTCCGGTCGCTCGTGGGCGACGACTCCGCCGAGCTGCGCCTGCTGGACCTCGCGAGCCTCACGTCGGTGCGGTCCTTCGCGGCCGGGCTGTCGGATCCGGTGGACATCCTGGTCAACAACGCCGGCGTCATGGCCACCCCGAAGGCCTCGACGGCGGACGGGTTCGAGCTCCAGTTCGGCACCAACCACCTCGGGCACTTCGCCCTGACCGGCCTGCTCCTCCCGCTGCTCCACGCAGCCGGCTCGGCGCGCGTGGTCACGCTCTCCAGCCTCGCCCACAAGCGCGGACGCATCGACTTCGGAGACCTGCAGTCCGAACGGCGGTACCGGCGCTGGGCTGCCTACGGGCAGAGCAAGATCGCGAACCTGTACTTCATGGTCGAGCTCGACCGCCGCGTCCGCGCCGCCGGATGGGATGTCATCTCGACGGCCGCCCATCCCGGCCTCGCGAAGACGAACCTCACAGCGGGCATGAAGACCCCGGTCCTGGACCTCCTGAGCGGCTTCGTCAGCGTCATGGCCCAGTCGGACGCCGCCGGCGCGCTGCCCACCCTCTACGCGGCGACCATGCCCGATGTCCAGGGCGGTGACTACTACGGACCCTCCGGCCCCGGCGAGACCCGCGGCGCTCCACGGCTCGTGGCTCCGGTCCCGCGCGTGCTCGACCGCGACATCGCCGTGAGGCTCTGGAACCGGAGCATGGAGCTCACCGGCGTCGACTACTCGGCGCTGCGACCCGCAGGCTGAACCCACCCGGATCGACGCGGCCGCTCCCCTGTCACTGCGCCGGAGCGGTCGCCAGCTGGAGCGAGCTGATCATCTCGCGGATGGTCGTGAACTCCGGGGTCTCGTAGTAGGCCTCGGCCTCGCCGATGGTGCCGAACGACACCGTCTGCGGCCCCGTGTTCGCGGGTGCCTTGGGTGCGAGCACCTCCAGATCCCCGAAGCTCACGCGCCCCAGCGTCCCACCGCCGTCGACCGTGTTCGTCAGTGAGCACGCCAGTCCGTCGGCGCCGCCCACCTGGTCCGTGACGCCGTAGGCACCGAAGAACCGGAAGCCCGTGATGAGGCGGACCACGAAGCGCGGCTCGATGTCGGTCGATGCCGGAGGGACCTCCGTCAGCGCGAGCGGCTCGCTCCCGATCACGAAGTACTCGGCACGCTGCGCGTCCGGGCAGGGCTCCTCCTGCGTGAGGATGCCCGAGTGGACCTCCGCAACGGTGGCACCCTCGGGAGTCCGGACGGCGTAGTGGAGCGAGTCGGGTGCGTACACGCCTGGCTCGGGCTGCAGGGGCTGGACCACCCAGGCCTCGGGCAGCTCGAAGCTCAGCTGCCGCGAGGGGTCCGAGAACACCTTCCACCCCTCGCGCGCTTCACGGACGGGCACGGTCGGTTCCTCAGCGGTGGGCGTCGCCGCCGGAGCACCGGAGGCCGTCGGCGTACTGTCCGCCTCGGGCTGCCCGCCGCCGGTGCAGCCGGTCAGGAGCAGGGACGCCGCGAGGGCGACGACGGCAAGCCGCGGACGGATGAGGGCGGTCCGCCGGGAACGCACTGCACCACGGCTCCCCGCCGTCGTTCTCGTAGTCGCGCTGATGACCCTGTCCATGGCGTCCCTCCCTCAGCCGTGCCCGGTGCGGCCAGTCTAGGGCGCTACGAGCCGGGCGGTGCCGTGCCGGTCGGCGCGGCGGCCGCGTGCCGTGCGCCAGGTGGAGTCAGGTGGAGTCCGGCGGACCCGACCAAGCCGGCCCAGCCCGGCCGGGCACCTCGGCGTCCCACACCGCCGACGGTTCGGCAGGGCGCAAGGTCCCCGGAACACGAGGGCGCGCCCGTGGTGACCCGGGCGCTCACCTACAGTGTGAGCATGGATCATCACGCAGTGACCGACGTCGAGGGCATCGACCCCCGGCTCACCATCACCCGCAGCGACGCGGCCGCTCCGCTCGAGCTACCTCCGGTGCTCCTGCTGCACGGCTTCGGTTCGTCGTCGCGGAGGAACTGGGTGGACACGGGCTGGGTCCGGGTCCTGAACGAGGCCGGGCGTTCGGTGATCATGATCGATCTTCCGGCGCACGGGGACAGTGCCGCTCCTGGGGATGCAGGGGCATACACGCCCAGCCGGATGCGCGCCGACATCCTGCAGGCCCTGTTCGACGAGCGGGTGGTCCCCCTCCACACGGATCATCCGCGCTCGGGCGTGGATGTCGTGGGGTACTCGCTGGGAGCGCGCCTCGCCTGGGAGTTCGGCGCCACCCAGCCGGAACTGGTCCGTCGCATGGTTCTCGGCGGACCGGGCACCGCCGACCCGCTCGCCACCTTCGATCTCGAGGGCGCCGAGCGCTCCATCGCCGGCGGCCCGCCACCGTCCGACCCGACGACCGCGGATCTTCTCCGCATGGCGCGCGCGGTTCCGGACAACGACCTGCCGTCCCTGCTCGCCATGGCCTCCGCCGTCGGGACGGAACCCTTCGACCCGGAGGCGGCCGTACCCCGCATGCCCGTCCTGCTGGTCGCGGGCGACGACGACGACTACGCGGGAGGCATCGACGATCTTGCGCGGTGGTCCGGCGCGGACGTTCTGAGGATCCCGGGCCGCAACCACGCGAGCACGATCACGGCGCGCAGCTTCAAGGACGCCGCGGTCACGTTCCTGGGCTGAGCGGCTACGGACGACGGCGGAGGACCGCCGCGGACACGACGCCGAGCACCAGCAGCACCACCGATGCCGCCGCCGGCACCACCGCTGCGGCGCCGGCAGCCGCCGATTCCGCCAGTGTCCCGGCGACGGCGGAGCCGATCGCCGTACCCGTGACGATCCCGCTCGCGAGCAGGGTCATGACCGTCCCGAGACGATGAGCGGGAGCGACGTCCGCGCCGATCGAGAAGATCGTGACCATGGTGGGGCCCACGAAGACACCGAGGACGAACAGCACCAGCAACATCGACACGATGGTCGCCGGGAGGGCGAGTGCTGTGGCGGCCAGGACCATACCCGCGGCCGACGCCGTCCACCTGCCCGCATGCGCGAAGCGCGGCGACCAGTAGGCGACGGACAACGCTGCGACAGCCGAGCTGAGGCCCATCACGGCATACAGGAGCCCGGACGTCTCGGCGGCGCCGAACTCACCCGCGAAAGCGGTGAGGAAGGTCTGGGTGGAGCCGAAGAACGTCCCGATCGCGATCATCCCGAGGACGGGGAGCAGCACGAGTGCGGTGGTGCTCGACGGCCCGTCCGACGACGCGTCCTCACCGTCCGCGGTATGGGTATCGGGTGAACCGGCGGGGACGTTCTCCGCCGGCGACGGCGTCCTCGCACGCTGCGACGCGGCGTCGCTCTCGGCCACGGTGCGGTGGACGGCGAACGCCGTCACGAGGGTGATGGTCAGGGCGGCGGCCAGGGCGAGGGGCAGCCACGGCGCGATGAGGCTGGCGAGAAGGCCGACCAGCGCGGGGCCGAGCACGAACGTGAGCTCGTCCGCCGTGCCCTCGTACGAGAGTGCGGTGTCGAGATCCGACCTCGGCCCGCGCTGCGTCATCGCCATCCAGCGAACACGTGCGAGCGGCCCGATCTGCGGGCAGGTGAAACCGACGGCGAAGGAGGCGACCAGCACGACGGCGAGGGCGCTGCCGCTGAAGTCGTCGACGAGGAGCGCGGCGGCGAGGAGCGCGAGCGTGACCGCCGTGTTCAGCACCGCGGAGACGAGGAGGACGATCCGCTGGCCGCGCCTGTCGGCGAGGAAGCCGAGCAGCGGCGCACCGAGCGCGGAGCCGACGCCGACGGCGCCGGCCGCGAAGCCTCCCGCGGCGTAGGACGAGCTCTGGGTGGTCACGAGGGTCAGGGCTCCGACCGTGAGCATCGCCAACGGTAGCCGTGCGAAGAGGCCGATGACGAGGAAGGAGCGCCCTGCGAGCCGCGGGAGGACGCCGAACCTGCCGAGACGCGATCGTCTCTCGGAGCTCGTGTCCATGCGGCTGGCGGCGCTGCTCTTGGCGCTGCTATCGAGTCTGGCGCGAGGGGCCGACGTCGGCTGGGCGGTCGAACTCGAGGTGACCGCGTCGGGACTGTGTGACGTTGCCGCCGGGGAAGAGGAAGATCGCATGTGCTTTCCGGGTGCTTGGATCGCGCATCGTCCCCCCTCCCGATGCGCCCAACCCGTCAACACGCCGATTTTACACGCTGACGGGCTGCTCCACGAAGTGCAGTGTCGAGCCCTGCCGACCCTTCACGACCTGCAGCTGGGCACCGACGCGCTGCTTCAGTTCCGGGACGTGACTGACGAGGCCCACCACGCGCCCACCGCTCCTCAACCCTTCGAGTGCGTCCATGACCTGTTCGAGCGCCTGGTCGTCGAGCGACCCGAACCCCTCGTCGACGAAGAGCGTCTCGATGTCGAGGCCGCCCGATTCCTGCTGCACCACATCGGCGAGGCCGAGCGCGAGGGCGAGAGAGGCCATGAAGGACTCCCCTCCGGACAGCGTCGCCGTGTCACGGCGGTTGCCCGTCCACCCGTCGATCACGTTCAGCCCGAGCCCCGACCGCCTGTTCCCCGACGTGGCATCGCTGTGCACCAGCGCGTACCGACCGTCCGACATCTGCAGCAGTCTCTCCGTGGCTGCAGCCGCGACCTGTTCGAGCCGGGAGGCGAGGACGTAGGTGGCCAGCGGCATCTTGTACAGGTTCTCCCCTCCCCCGCGCGCCGTCTCGGCCAGGCCCGTGATCATCCGGGCGCGCGAGCGCAGCGGTCCGGCCACGGCCTCCAGTTCCGCCAGCCGCCGCGCGTACGTCCTGAGCTGCGTCACCGACTGGGCGAGGACTTCCGCGCCGATACCCGCCGTGTGCGCCCGCGCCCGCAGTGATTCCGCCTCGGTGCGTGCCCGGGCCTCGTCGTCATCCGTGGGGGCAGGAACGCCGCTTTGCTCCTCCCGCAGGCTCTCCTGGACCACGGCCTCCGACCACGCGGCCTCGAGCCGGTGGCCCTGCGCTTCATGGTCCTTGACGAGGGTGGTCAGGTGGATCCGCTCGGTCTCGGGGAGCAGCGCGCCCCGCGCCGCGTCCCCGGTGGCGAACGCCGTGTCCTTCAGTGCGTCCTGCAATCGGTGCCGACTGCGCGTCAGGGCGTCCTGGGCCCCGAGGAGTGCGTCCAGCGCGCTGCGGGCGGCATCGAGATCGGCGGCGGCGGACTCCACCGCCTCCAGCCGTGCCGAGAGGGACGGCGCGTCCCGCTGCAGCTCTGCGAGGCGGTCCACGAGTGAGGCCTCCTGCTCGAGCCAGGAGACACGACGGGACGCCACGGTGGACTGTTCGTCGCGCAGGGCCTCCCGGGTAGCCAAGGAGGCGTCCTCCTCCCGCACCATCTGCTCGATCTGCCGGTCCAGCGATCGGATACGCACTTCCGCGGCGTGCGCGCCGTCCACCGCTCCCCTGGCGGTGCGCGTCCGCGCGGCGGCCTCCTGCCTGCCGACGGCGCCGCCCCGGGCTCCGAGATCTGCGACCTCGAGGCGCGTCGCGTCCCGCAGGTCACGCACCTCGTGCAGTGCCTCCTCGGCGGCGGCCTGGACGTCCCGTGCGGACTGTTCCTCATCGAGCGTGATGCGTCCGGTTCCTCCTGAGGAGGCGGGCCGGGGGTGGTCGATGCTGCCGCACACCGCGCAGGGCTGGCCCGGCTGGAGCCGATCGGCGAGTTCGACGGCCGCTTCCTCGAGCCGCCGCTGCAGCAGCGCGAGCCAGTGCTCCTTCAGCTCGAGGAACCGTGCCGCAGCGTCACGGTGCGTGTCCTCCGTCGTGTCGAGCCGCCGTCGGGCGTCCTCGTACTGCACGACGAGGGCTTCCGCCGCCTCCGCGGCCGTGAGTTCGGCGCGCAGGTGTTCGATCCCCTCGGCCGCCACGCGGGCGGCGGCGAGGTCACGAGTGGCGGCAGTCCGGGCGGTCCTAAGCCGCTCGAGCTCGACGTCGATCTCGATCGTCCGGTCGGCGATCTGCACGAGCCGTGCGTCGGCCGTGGAGAGTTCGGAGCGGAGGGCGAGGAGCCGCTCCTCGTCCGGGAGAGCAGCGCGCAGCATAGTGAGCGCCGCGGTGGCTGCCGCGCACGCGGTCGTGAGCACGGAGCCCGACTGCTCGGTCGGTGCTTGCGCGTCGCCCCCCATGAAGGCGGACACCACGGCATTCTGCCCGAGACGAGCGACGGCGAGCCGGTGGGACCCGGTAGCCTCGTCGGCGGTAGCCCGCGCCTCGTCCTCCAGGTGGAGCAGTGTGGACAGGCCGAGCGCCTCGTCGTGACGCCGGAGGAGCTCCGTGGCCGGCCCGACATCGTTCCCGAGTGCCTCGTGCTCGGCGCGCTGGCGCTGCAGGCGCTGCAGGGCATCCCGGCGCTCGCGTCGTCGCCGGAGCGCGCTCAGGGCGCCGTCGGCGAGCGCGCTCCGCTCGGCCAGATCAGTACTCTGTGCCTCCGCGGCCTCCCGCCGTTCCGCCAGCGCCTCGGTGAGCGTCTGCACCGCCCCGGCACGATCGCTCACCGTCTCCGGGTCCACGCCGAGCTCGAGGGCCGCGACGTCATGGCGCTCCGCCTCCTCGACGGCCCTGAGCAGGAGGTTGCGCTGGCGTTCCTCGTGCTCCGACACCTCCCGCGCCGCACGGTGACCCTGCTCGGTGAGGTGGCTCTCGAGGTCCTCGAAGCGCGCCGTCGAGAACAGGCGCTGGAGGAGCTCCCGGCGTGGCTTCGCGTCGGCACGGAGGAAGGCGGCGAACTCGCCCTGCGGCAGCATGACGACCTTCGTGAACTGATCCTTGTCCATCCCCAGCAGGGTCTGCAGTTCCAACCCCGCCTCGTCGTTCCGAGCCGATTTCCGCACCCACTCGCCCGCCACGTACTCGCTCAGGAGGGTCCGTGCCTGCTCACTCGTCGTTCCGCCGCCGCGCTTCGCGGGCCGCTCCCAGGAGGGCGAGCGCACCACGCGGTAGCGGCGGCCCCCCGCCGAGAACTCCAGGGAGACCTCCGGCGCGACCCCATCCGCGGCATGGTCGCTGCGGAGCCTCTTGGCGGCGTGCCTGGCACCCGGCACCGAACCGTAGAGGGCGAAGCAGACGGCGTCGAGCACGCTGGACTTGCCCGCTCCCGTGGGGCCGTTGAGGAGGAAGAGTCCCTGACTCGAGAGCACGTCGAAATCGACGCTCTGCCTGTCCGCGAAGGGACCGAACGCCTGGATCTCGAGACGGTGGAGTCGCATGCCGCTTCTACCTCTCGTGCGCGAGGCTCAGGACGGCGTCGACCGCGGACCGGATGACGGTCTCCTCCTCCTCGGAGGTGGTGCGCCCCCTGACGTGATCGAGGAATCCGCAGCAGATCTCGGCATCATCGCGTGCTTCGGCGATGCGCTGACTGTAGGTGCGCTGGTCCTCGCGCGCGCCGCCCTCGGGCGCGAACGCGAGGACGAGGGTATCGGGGAAACGCGTGCGCAACCGCTCCATGGCTCGTGCCGGCCGCTCCGCATCCGTGAGCGTGACATGGCAGTACGCGGATTCCGCCCAGGCGAGGTCCTCGCGCGCCAGGAGGTCCTCCAGCGCTCCGCTGATCACCGCCAGCTCACGGGGCGCGGGCCAGTCGACGCTCAGGATCTCACCGATGCCGTCCGCGGTGACGTCGAGCAGCCAGGCGCCCTTGTTCTGCCGTGCCTCCGAGAACGAGTACGCGAGGGGCGACCCGGAGTACCGCACCGTCTCGGACAGTTTCTGCTTGCCGTGCAGGTGCCCGAGTGCGCTGTAGTCGAAGCCGTCGAAGAGGCCGAGCGGCACCGATCCGAGGCCCCCGATGGCGAGATCGCGCTCGCTGTCCGTGCTCGCGCCCCCGGCGGCGAAGGTGTGGGCCATGACGATCGAGACGACCCGACCCTCCGTGCTCCGGCGGGCGATGTCCTCGCGCACCCTGGCGAGCGCGGCTCGCGTGACCGCGGTGTGCGTCCCCGCTTCCGCCTCGAGCGCTCCGGCCACGACGCGCGGCTCGAGGTAGGGGATGCCGTAGACCGCGAGATGGGTGTCCTCACCCAGCGGCTCGATGACGGGTGTGCCGATGTCCTCGAGGCGCGTGCGCAGGTGGACCCCGCCCCGCGCGAGGATGCGCCCACCGAAACCGAGCCTCGTGGCCGAGTCGTGGTTGCCGCTTGTCACGACCACCTGGGCACCGGCGACCGTGAGCCGCTCCAGCGCGTCGTCGAAGAGAGCGACGACGTCCACGGCGGGAAGCGCCCGATCGTAGACGTCACCCGCGACGAGGACGAGCCGCACGCCCTCCTCCCGCACCGTCTTCTCGAGGTTGTCGATGAAGATCCGCTGGGCGTCGAGGGTGCCTGTGCCGTGGAAGGAACGGCCCAGGTGCCAGTCGGACGTGTGCAGGATCTTCATGATTTTCACGCTACCGCTGCTCTCCGACATTCGACGCCCGAGCTCGCGGCGAGCCCCGTTCAAGACCTCGGCGGGCCCTTCCAGTCCACCATCGAGGCGCCCCGCAGGGCATCCCGGCACCCGCACGGGTCGGTCCGGCGACCCGCCGGCCGAGGGACCGGATGGAGGACCCGGACGGGGAGCACGGGCAGGAGACGGCAGCCCACCCGGTCAGCGGCGGGGATCCTCCGGGGCATCGTCGAAGAAGGCCGCGGCATCGTCGCCACGATCATCCGAGAGGCCGGGACGGGGCGAGGCTGCGGATCCGTCGACAGCACGTCCCGCCTGCTGCTCGTCCACTCGATCGGCCGGTGCCGCGGGCCACGGGTAGGCGGCAGAACCGGGCCCGGCAGACAGGCGCCCGGCGTCCGTGTCCATGATCGACACGCCCGTGCTAGCAGGCGTCGGCCCGGGCGCAGCATCGGTCGCGAGGGCTCCCGGTGCGCCGGTCGTCGCGCCGTCGCGCATCGCGCCGTCGGACGTCCCGGCATCGGGCGAACCGGCATGGGGCGAACCGACGGAACGGTAGGCGAGCCCGGCGACGAGCGCGCCGACCACGGGCGCTGCCCAGAAGAGCCACAGCTGCTCGATCGCCCACGGCTCGGCGAACACCGCGGACGCCGTCGAGCGCGCCGGGTTGAGGCCGCCGTTCGTGACGGGAAGCAGGAAGGTGAGGAGACCGGCGTAGGCCAGCCCGACGGCGAAGGGCGCGAGGTCGCGCCGGGCGCGGGCTGACCCGGCGCCGAGGAACACCGCGACGAGGAGCGCCGTCGCGACCACCTCGAGGAGGAAGGCGCTGGCGAGCGGGAACTGGATCGGCGAGTGCTCCGCGAACCCGTTGGACGCGGTGCTGAAGAACACGCGGATGTCGGTGAGCTGCGGGTTCGCGCTCAACACGAGCCACACGAGTCCTGAGGCGGCCACCGCACCGAGGAGCTGCGCGAGGACGTAGAGGCCCGCGTCCTTGGCCGACGTGCGACCGGCCACGAGGGACCCCAGCGTGATCGCCGGGTTGAAGTGTCCACCCGAGACGTAACCGAACGCGATCATCGCGGCGACGACGGCGAGCCCGAAGACGAGCGTAGGTTCCAGCGCCGTGTCGGACGCGGTGATGGTGGCTCCGAGACCGGCCACGATCACGAGGAAGGACCCGACGCCCTCCGCGAGGGACCGGGCCGCGACCCCACTGCGGTGGGGTGAGGAGTTCGAGGCGGCAGGATACTGCTCGGCAGCGGCCCGGGCGGCCTGCTCCCGAGGGGCGGAGGGGCGCGGTGGCGCGGACGACGACGGGTGGTCGGTCATGGTGAGGAGTCCTTCGGTTGGCGTCGGGAGATCTGGCCCGGCAGTGTGGCGTCCGTGAGGGCCGCCGACAAGCGTTCCATCGTAGTCTGCACGGTAGCTGGGCGCCGTGCGCACGCGCCCGCTCAGGCCGCGCGTACGGATCCCTGTGCCTCCCTAGACTGGACGCGTGACAATCACCCCCTCCCCGTCCTATGAAGACCGCGTCCTCGGCTGCCTGCTGGGCACCGCCGCGGGTGACGCCTTCGGTGTCCTCCACTCCGCCGGCGATGATCCGCGCGCCGCGTTCACGGACCCGGCCTCCGCCGTCGTCACCGACGCCACGCAGCTCACGCTCTCCACCGTCGACGCCCTGACGGAGGCTTTGGAGTGGGCCAACGACGGCATCGCGGCGGACGAGATCGCCTGCGTGTGGCTCGCGTACCTGCGGTGGCTGACGCGACAGGGCGAGCACCTGCCCAGCAATCTGCCGGTGCAGCCCGGCCGGTGGCTGGACCGGCAGGAGGACCTCCTGGTGGTGGACCGACCGGACGAGGACACGGTCCGGGCCCTCCTGACGGGCGAGATGGGAACCCGGGCCCGGCCGCTGAACCCGCTCGCGACCGGCCCCGGAGCGCTGATGCGCTCGGCACCGTTCGGCCTGGTACCGCGCATCCCCGACTCGATGGTGGAGCGGCTCACGTTCGACGCCGCGGCGCTGACGCACGGTTCGGCCGCCGCCAAGGGGGCGGCCGCGCGCTACAGCAGCCTCATCCGTTCCCTCGTCGTCGAGCATCGCGACCTCCTGGCGGCCCTCGAGGCTGACCGTGGCGTCGAACAGCGCCTCGCCGCAGCGGCGCACGACGGCGACGCCCGCCCCCGGCGCGCAGGGCACCCGAACGGTGTCGCCGCCGGAGCAGGCGGCGAGGACCCGGCGCTGGTCGGGGCCACGCACGAGGACGCACCCCGCACCGCGAGCGGGAGCATGGCCGTGGGCGCCCCGGGCAGCACCACGGCGGACGCGACCCTCGACGCCGCACTCCAGGCCGTGGCGGAGACGGCGCATGCCGTGTCCCCCCGGGACCACCTCGACGCCGCCCTCGCGCACGCGGCGGACGCGGGTCGGCCCGACGCCGCCGGTGGCGTTGCAGCGTCGCTGGCCGGTGGGATCATCGGGGCGCTGCACGGCACGGCCGCCCTCCCTCCCGCGTACCTCTCCGCGGAGGGTCTCACCGGCGTCGTGCGCACCGTGGCGCAGTCGTTGATCGCCGCGACCACGGGCAGCTGACCCGCGACGCGGCGCCCGGTCGCGCCCGCGTCGGCGGACATCCGACGGTGAGAACGACCGTCTACGCTGATCCCATGTGGAACCCGGAGGCGCTCCCCGATCTCTCGCAGCACAGGGTGATGGTCACCGGCGGCAACGCCGGTCTCGGCTACTTCGCCTGCGAGCAGCTCGCCGCGGCGGGGGCCGCCGTCGTCATGGCCTCGCGGAGCGAGGACAAGGCGATGCGTGCCATCGCCGCCATCCGTGGGAGGTACCCGGATGCCGACGTCGCCTTCCAGCCCCTGGATCTCGCGGACCTGACGTCCGTGCGAGCGGCGGCGGAGGCCGTGGCCGCGGGCCTACCGCTGACCGCTCTCCTCGCCAATGCCGGCGTGGTCGGGTCCCCGGCACGTCGAACGACGGCGGACGGGTTCGAGCTGCAGTTCGGGACGAACCACCTGGGGCATTACGCGCTGATCGCACTCCTGCTGCCCGCGCTCTCCACGGCGGGCGCGCGGATCGTGCACCTCGGGAGCATCAGCCACCGGTGGGCCCGGTTGACGCCCTCGAGCCTCCAGCCCGCCGGGTACCGCAATGCGCGCGCCTACGCGACGTCGAAGCTCGCCGTCATGGCCTTCGGGTTCGAGCTCGCGCGGCGGCTCGATCTCACGCTGAGCCCGGCCACGAGCGTCGTGGCGCACCCCGGCTTCGCGCTCCGGATGTTCACCCCCGAGCGGCCGGGCGTCGACGCGCACAGCGAGGCCGCGCCGTGGCGGAGGAGCATCATGCGGCACGTGGCGCAGGGGAAGGACGCGGGCGCCTGGCCGCTCGTGCGCGCGGCGGTCGACCGCAACATCCCGAAATGCGCGTACTGCGGACCGGACGGATGGTTCCAGCTCGCAGGGCAGCCCGCCCTGGTAAATGCCGAGCCGCGTGCCCGGGAGAGCAACGCCGCGTCGCGCCTGATCGATCTCTCCGCAGGATTGACGGGCATCGAGCTGCGCCTCTGACGGGTATATCGGCCAAGCCGGTCATCCGCCTCTTCAGCGCCTGAACTGCTCCTGCAACTCCTGCTCCGCTGCGGAACTGCTCCCGCACAGGTGTGGCTACTGGCTCCCGACGGGCCAGCGCCCGCCCGTCATCTGCAGGAACTCCGCCTCGGAGAGCACCTCGATGGACTGCCCGCGCTCGTGCAGTTCCAGGACACGCCGCGCCTTGCCGGTCACGCGCCCGTTCCGCAGGTCCGAGGCGACGAACCCGTCGCCGACCACGAGTACCGTGGTGCGGCGCGTGACGGCGCTCGCCGGCTGGGCCCCGAGCCTCGCCGCCCGTTCCTTCGCGAGCGGCCGCGAGATCCCCAGGTTGCCCGTGAACACCACGGTCTGCCCGTACAGCGGATGCCGTGGGTCCGCCTGCGCGTTGGCGTGCGGGTTGGCGCCCTCCTCCGGCCAGCCGCCCCACCCCGCCGGCGTCGTCCGCTGCTGCAGGGCGTTGCGCGTGGCCTTGGAGAAGTCGTCGACGCCGGGGGCGTACGGCTCCGCGCGGGAGAGTGCGAGGTCGTGGCGGCCGAGCACCTCCTCGACGGTCACGGCCTCGTTCCGCCGGGCGATGTCGATCATGATGCCCGCGCACGCCCGGGCGTCCTCCACGGCGTCGTGATGGTTGACGAGCGGCACGCCGGCGGCCTCGGCCACGAAGGGCAGGGAGTAGGACGGCAGCAAGTAGCTCTTCCGCGACAGCATGACGGTGCAGGCGTACTCCCAGGCGGGGCCGGCGAGCGCGGACACCTCGAGGGCGGACCGGATCACACCGAGGTCGAACGCCGCGTTGTGGGCCACGATCACGTCGGAGCCGATGAAGCCCCCGATCTCGGGGAAAAGCTCCCCGAAGCGGGGCTCGTCCGCCACCATGCCCGAGGTGATGCCGTGGATGGCGATGTTGCGTGCATCGAAGTGGTCGTGCCCGGCGGGTGGGCGCATCAACCACGAGGCCTCCTCGACCACGCGGCCGTTGCGCACCTTCGTGAGACCTACCGCACAGGGAGACCCGCGGAAGCCGTTGGCCGTCTCGAAGTCGATGGCCGTGAACGCGATTCCCACGTCCATGAGTTTACCGCCGCCCTCCCCCACTTCCCGTTCATGCAACGTTCACTCCCGGCGCGGCGCGTCCGGGATGTCGCCGTCCTACTCTTGACCATGGCTCGCTCCGACCGCCCCCGCCGCCTCTTCCTCTTCGACTACGGGAACGTGATCTCGACGTCGCCCACGCCCGAGGACTGGGAACTCATGTCCGAGGCGACCGGAGTGCCGTCCCCGCAGGAATCGACGTCGTCCTACTGGCAGCACCGGTTCGCGTACGACGCCGGTTCGCTCACCTCGATCGAGTACTGGTCGCTCGTGTGCGGCGAGCGGGTCGAGTCCGCGAGGGCGTCCTGGCTCGACGTCCTCGACGGCAACCAGTGGTCGCACCCCAACCTCGAGACGCTGGACGTGCTCCAGGACCTGGACGCCCACGGTGAGCGCCTGGCGCTGCTGTCGAACATGCCCGCCGCCATGGTGACGCAGCTGGCGCACGCGCCCTGGACGGGACTCTTCCCCCACCGCTTCTTCAGTTCCTCGCTGGGCCTCGTGAAGCCGTCGGCGGAGATCTTCCGGTTCGTCCTGTCCGAGCTCGGGGTCCAGCCGCACGAGGTGACCTTCATCGACGACGCCCCGGCGAACATCGACACGGCCCTCTCACTCGGGCTGGACGCGCGACTGTTCGATCCGGCCGCTGATCTGTCCCGGGAGCTCGCCCGGCCCGCCCGCGTCGCGCCGATGGTCCCGGACCTCACCTGACCCACCCAGCAGGAACGCCCCGACAGCCTCATCACCCGCGATGCTCGCGGACCAGGAGGGCCGGACGAACTGGTCGCGCTGCAGCAGGAGCCTCTGCTCGTGACCCGGCTCGCCGGCGCGCGCCTCCACGAGGGCGGTGCCGTTCGGGACGTACCCGAGGCGACGCGAGACGCCGAGGGACGCGTGGTTCCACTCGGCGGCGGCCGAGACGGCGGACGTCGCCCCGAGGCGGTCGAAGGCGAACTGCAGCACGGCCGCCCGCATCTCGGTACCGAGGCCCTGACCCTGCGAGGACGCGGTCAACCACGAGCCGGATTCGACCTGCCGCAGCGTGCGGAACCGCCGCGCCATGAGATCCTGCACGCCGATGACCTGCCGGTCGCGGAGGACGGCGAAGGACACGGTCCACTCGTCCGGTCCGGTCTGCGCCCGGGTCCGCCACTGGTACTTCAGGGTCTCGGTCACGAGCACGTCGCGGGGGGCATCCGTCCACGGGACGCTGAACGGCATCACCGCCGGATCGTGGATACCTGCGAGCGCGGCATCGACGAGTCCGGGCAGGTGCTCGTCGCGCAGGGGCGTCAGGACCAGGCGCGGGGTCGTGATGACGAGCCCGAAGAGCGGCCAGACCGCGGCGAGCGGAGCCGCGGCCGGCTGGTCGCCACCCGAAGGCGACGCCGGCTCTGGCACCGCTCCGGTCACTGCACCCGCTTCCTGAGCCGGTGCTTGCGGATCTTCGTGACCACGAACCAGACGGCGAAGAGGATGATCCCGACGATCACGATCCGCTGGAAGATCTCCGCGTACTGCTCCACGACGTGCCAATTCTCGCCGAGGTAGAAGCCCGCGAGCACGAAGATCGAGTTCCAGATGAGGCTCCCCGCGGTCGTGAGCAGGAGGAAGATGCCGACGGGCATGCGTTCGATTCCCGCCGGGATGGACACGAGGCTCCTGAACAGCGGGATCATGCGCCCGAAGAAGACCGCGCGGTACCCGTGGCGGGCGAACCACGCCTCGACGCGGTCGACGTCCTCGATGTCGATCAGCGGCACCTTGGACACGAGACGGCGCATCCTGTCGCGCCCCAGCCAGGCCCCGAGCGCGTACAGCGCGTAGGCGCCCACCACGGAACCGAGCGTGGTCCAGAGGATGGCCTCGAAGAGCGAGAAGTTCCCGCGGCTCGCGGTGAATCCGGCCAGGGGCAGGATGACCTCGCTGGGCAGCGGTGGGAACAGGTTCTCGAGGGCGATCGCGAGGCCCGCACCCGGAGCCCCGATCGTCTCCATCAGGTTCACGGCCCAGTCGGTCACGCTGCCGAGGGCCGAGCCGTCCGAGGAGGTGGTGGCCGCGGTGACCTGCACGGCCTCGACTGTGTGGATGATACTCACGGTGTTCCCGTCTCTTCGGTGGTTCGTGGTCCGCGCTTCGGATGGACCGATCGCGCAGGGGGCTGACGCTCGGGCGTCACGGCTCAGGCCAACGCATCGATCAGATACGGCAGGAGGGCACGGAAGGCGATCCCGCGGTGACTGATGGCGTTCTTCTCGTCGGCGCTCAGTTCGCCGCACGTGCGCTCGGTTCCGGCGGGGACGAGGATCGGGTCGTACCCGAATCCGCCCTTGCCCCGCGGCGCGTGCAGGAGGATCCCCCTCAGCTCGCCACGCTCCGTGTGCGCCGTCACGGTGCTGTCCGGGGGGCCGGCGAGCGCCGCCGCGCAGACGAACGCTGCGCCCCGCCGCCCGTCGGGGAGATCGGACAGTTGCGCCAGGAGGAGGCGCATGTTCGCGTCGTCGTCCCCGTGGGTGCCCGCCCAGCGGGCGGAGAAGATCCCGGGTGCTCCCCCGAGCACGTCCACGGCGAGACCCGAGTCGTCCGCGACGGCGATCAGGCCGGTGGCCGCGGCCGTCTGCTCGGCCTTGAGGAGTGCGTTCTCCTCGAACGTCACCCCGCTCTCGATCACGTCCGGCGCGCCGGCCGTCGCCGCGTCGATCACCTGCGTGTCGACGTCGAGTCCCGGCACCCGACCGCGGAGCAACTCCCGGAGCTCACGGAGCTTGCCGGCGTTCCGCGTGGCGAGGACGAGACGCGGCGCGGGTGCCTCACCCACCGTGCGATTCCCGCAGGGTGTCCACCTGGATGCGGGCGAGCTGCGCCGTGCCGAGCAGCGCGAGGTCGAGGAGAGCATCGAGTTCCGCGCGGTCGAAGGGTGCGCCCTCCGCAGTGCCCTGCACCTCGACGAACTTGCCGGATCCCGTGACGACGACGTTCATGTCCGTCTCCGCGCGCACGTCCTCCACGTAGGGCAGGTCGAGCATGGGCACGCCGTCGATGATGCCCACGCTGATCGCGGCGACGGTGTCGGTCAGCGGGGACGCCGACGCGGGGATCAGTTTGTTCTCCTTGGCGTACCGGATGGCGTCGGCGAGCGCCACGTAGGCTCCCGTGATCGCCGCCGTGCGGGTTCCGCCGTCGGCCTGCAGCACGTCGCAATCCAGCACGATCGTGTTCTCGCCGAGCGCCTTGGTGTCGATGATGGACCGCAGCGAACGGCCGATCAGACGCGAGATCTCGTGGGTACGGCCGCCGATCTTCCCCTTGACCGACTCACGGTCCGAGCGCGTGTTGGTGGCCCGTGGCAGCATCGCGTACTCCGCGGTGACCCAGCCCCTCCCCTCGCCCTTCAGCCACCGGGGAACACCGCTGGTCAGGGATGCGGTGCAGAGCACGCGCGTATTGCCGAACTCGATGAGCGCGGACCCCTCGGCCTGCTTCGACCAGCCGCGCGTGATGCTGATGGCGCGGAGCTGGTCCGGCGTGCGGCCGTCGGCTCGGAGCGCGGGGGAGCCGTGTGCGGCAGCAGGGAGCTCGGAGCTCTGGTTCGGGGGGGTCATGGTCCCCAGTCTAGACGGGGGCCTGAAGGCACGACGTGAACAGCTGGACCTTCGCGCGACGTCTCCACAACGACGCGTCACGGCGCCGGACGCTCAGGTTGAGCAACCGGTCAGACGGAGTAGGAGACGCCGGCCACCGCGACGGCGAGGTGGCCGTCGTAGCTCTCCCTCGCCTCGCTCACGGCGAGGTTGGCGTCGTTCCAGACCGGCAGGTGCGTCAGGAGCAGCCGTCGCGCCGAGGCTTCCGTCGCCACGGCACCCGCGCGCTTGCCCGTGAGGTGCACACCCGTGATGGCGTCGTCGCGCCCCTCGTGGAACGCCGCCTCGCAGAGGAAGATGTCGGCGTCGCGGGCCGCGTCGACGAGACCGTCGCATGCGTCCGTGTCACCCGAGTAGGTCAGCACGTGCGGGCGCACGACGCCGGACGCGTCGGCTTCCGCCACCTCCACCCGGAGCGCATAGGCCTCCTCGATGGGGTGCAGCACGCGGTACGGCGTGACGGTGAACGGCCCGATGCTCACGGGCCCGCGGTCCGCCCAGGACCGGAAGTCGAAGTCCTCGTGCATCCCGGGGTCGGGATCAAGGCCGTAGGCGCTCGCCATGCGGTCCGCGGTCGCGGCCGGACCCCAGACGGGGATGCGGGGCAGTCCCCAGCCGGAGGGGTCCCAGTGCACGGCCACGTGGAGACCACAGAGGTCCATGCAGTGGTCGGGGTGCAGGTGCGAGAGGAACACACCGTCGATCTCCCGCAGATCCATGTAGCGCTGGAGGGCACCGAGGGACCCGTTGCCGAGATCGAGCAGGATCCGCCAGGTGCGCCCCTCCCACTCCGCACTCAGCAGGTAGCAGGACGCCGGGGACTGCGGTCCGGGGAAGGATCCGCTGCAGCCGACGATCGTGAGTTTCATGTGCGCGGGAACCCGGCGGCCGCGATCATCTCCGGCGTGATCCGGGCCAGGCTGCCGGTGGGGTACTGCGCGGCCACGTGATCCACGTGCTGCACGCTCACCACCTCCGGCCCGAGGAATCGGCGCGCCAGGACCTCGAAGCTCGTCGAGTCCCCGGTCGCGACGAAGCGGTGCTCGCCCGGCGCATCGCCGCGCCGTTCGAGACCGTGGGAGACGAGGGCGCGGTAGACGTCCTTCGCGGTCTCCTCGGCGCTGGAGACGAGGGTGACGGCGTCGCCCATCACGTAGGAGATGACCCCGGTGAGGAGCGGGTAATGGGTGCAGCCGAGCACGAGGGTGTCCACGTCGGCGGCCTGCAGCGGCGCGAGGTACTCCTCGGCCGTGCGCAGCAGCTCCGGCCCGCCGGTGATGCCGGCCTCGACGAACTCGACGAAGGCGGGGCACGCGACCGAGGTGACCTCGAGGTGCGGTGCGGCGGCGAACGTGTCGTCATAGGCCCGCGAGCCGATGGTCGCGGACGTCCCGATGACGCCGATCCGGCCCGTGCGCGTGGCCGCGACCGCCCGGCGGACGGCCGGCTGGATGACCTCGATCACGGGGATGCCGTAGCGCGCGGTGTAGCGCTCGCGGGCGTCCCGGAGGACGGCGGCCGACGCCGAGTTGCAGGCGATCACGAGCAGCTTCACGCCGGAGTCCACGAGTTCGTCCATGACACCCAGGGCGTGCGCCCGCACGCGGGCGATGGGCAGCGGCCCGTAGGGTCCGTTCGCGGTGTCGCCCACATACATGATCGATTCGTGGGGCAGCTGGTCGATGACCGCCCGGGCCACCGTCAATCCCCCGACACCGGAGTCGAAGATGCCGATGGGCGCTTCCGCACGGTCAGCGGGCAGGGGCTGTTGACTCATGATCCCTCGAGAATATGGTGTGCCACCGACGAAAACTATCCGTCGGTCCGTGCGATGTGTCACAGCGCGTGTCATGGGGGACATCGCGGCAGGTGTCCCGTCTCCGGACGTGCGTCCCGCCCGCGGAGGGCCTTCCGCGGCCGTCAGCGCTCGAGCTTCGCGGCTTTCAGCATCGCCTGCACGAGCGACTCCTGGAGCCACGTGACGAAGTTGTAGACGAGCGCCAGGTAGGACTCGACGTCGTCCACGTCCTTCGAGTCGGCGATGTCGTGCAGGCGCTCGGCGTCCTCCTCCGTCTCGATGCTCAGGCGGTCCGCGAGGACCAGCCGCACGTCGTTGAGGGCCTGCGCGAACAGGCGCGCCTGGTCGTCCCCGAGGGTCATGGGACTCGACTCCGTCAGCAGGGCGGTACTGCGCAGGGCCCCGATCTTCTGCTCGCGCAGGGAGCGCTCGGTGAGACGGCGGAAGGCGAGGGCCTCGTCGTCGTCCCCGCGGACGGCGTCGGGCAGGAGCCGCCGCACGGCGGAGTCATCCGGGGCGCTCGCGTCGGCGTCCGCCCCGGACATGCCCACGAGCGCCGCCAGCGGGTCCTCGCTCGGTGCGGTGTCGGGCTCGAGCATGGAGACGACGTCGTCGAGCAGTGCACGCAGCAGGCGCGCCTCGCCGGGCTCGAGCGCCCCGGTGATGCCGCGACGCGTTGACTTGAAGGGTTTCGCCATGGGGCGGACTACTCGCTTCCGGCTTTTTCGAAGGTGGCCCAGAGTCCGTAGGAGTGGAGCGCGACGGTGTCCTGCTCCACCTTCTCCCGTGTACCGGAGACGACGGCGGAGCGCCCCTGCTCGTGGACCTCGAGCATGAGCGTGCGGGCCCTGGCCTCGCTGTAGCCGAAGTAGGTCTGGAAGACGTAGCTGACGTAGCTCATGAGGTTCACGGGGTCGTTCCAGACCACCACCACCCAGGGCTGGTCGAGGTCCGTGCGCTCGGCGGAGCGCACCTCCTCCAGCGTGTCCGTGCCGGTTGCGAAGCCTACTGTCATACCGCCCATTCTAGGTCGCACGGCCGGGTGCCGCCGCCGGGTACGCAGGAGGACAGGCGCCCCGCTATCGTTCTGAGGGTGACCATCCCCGTGACCGGCGCTCACGCGTCCCGTACGCCCCCCGCCCCGGTGATCGCGCAGAACAGCGCGCTCTTCACCGACCAGTACGAACTCACGATGCTCCAGGCGTCGCTGCACTCGGGGGCGGCGCACCGCCGCTCCGTGTTCGAGGCCTTCGCCCGGCGCCTGCCGGCGGGCCGCCGCTACGGCGTCGTCGCCGGGACCGGGCGTCTGCTGGAGGCGCTCGAGACCTTCACGTTCGACGACGTGCAGCTCGGCTTCCTCGCCGACCACAGGATCGTCGACGACACCACGCTCGCCTGGCTCGCCGACTTCCGTTTCCGCGGATCGATCTCCGGGTACGCGGAGGGCGAGGCCTACTTCCCCGGGTCGCCCATCCTCACCGTCGAGTCCTCGTTCGCCGAGGCGTGCATCCTCGAGACCCTCGTCCTCTCGATCCTCAACCACGACAGCGCCATCGCCTCGGCGGCCTCGCGCATGACAGGCGCGGCAGCCGGTCGGCCGTGCATCGAGATGGGCTCGCGCCGCACGCACGAGGAAGCGGCCGTCGCCGCGGCCCGCGCCGCCGTGATCGGTGGCTTCGCGAGCACCTCGAACCTGGAGGCCGGCCGCCGGTACGGTCTCCCGACGGTCGGGACCGCGGCGCACTCCTTCACCCTCCTCCACGACTCCGAGCGGGCGGCCTTCGAGGCGCAGGTCGCCTCGCTCGGCCGCGGCACGTCGCTGCTCGTGGACACGTACGACGTCGAACAGGGCGTCCGCACCGCCGTGGACGTCGCAGGACCCGAACTCGGTGCCGTCCGGCTCGACTCCGGGGACCTCGTGGCGCAGGCGCGATGGGTGCGCCACCTCCTGGACGACCTCGGCAACACCTCCACGAAGATCGTCGTCACCTCGGACCTCGACGAGTTCGCGATCGGTCTCCTCGCCTCCGCGCCGGTGGACTCCTACGGCGTGGGCACCTCCCTCGTCACCGGGTCCGGTGCCCCCACGGCCGGGATGGTCTACAAGCTCGTGAGCCGGGAGGGGGACGACGGCGCCTACGTGTCCGTGGCGAAGGCCTCCAAGAACAAGGCGTCCCTCGGCGGCCACAAGGACGCCCTCCGCCGCCTCGACGAACGCGGCGTCGCGCAGGCGGAAGTGGTGGGGATCGGCATCAGCCCGGCCGACGACGGCAACGACCGCCCGCTCGTCCAGCACTTCGTCCGCGACGGCGTCCTCCTCCCCGGGTGGACGGGCGCTGAGGCCGTCACCCGCGCGGCCGAACGGCACACGCTCTCGATCGCCGAACTCCCGGGCGCCGTGCGGCGCCTGCAGCGCGGCGAGCCCGTCATCCCCACCGAGTACGAGGAGGCAGCACCATGACACGCGCACTCATCATCGTGGACGTGCAGAACGACTTCTGCGAGGGCGGTTCCCTCGCCGTCGACGGCGGCGCACGCGTGGCCGCGGACATCAGCGACCACATCGACGAGCAGACCGGGTCCTACGACTACATCGTCGCGACCCAGGACTGGCACATCGATCCGGGGGCCCACTTCAGCGAGACCCCCGACTTCGTGGACTCGTGGCCCGTCCACTGCGTCGCAGACACCAAGGGCTCGGACTTCCACCCGGACCTCGACACCGAGAGCATCGACGCCGTGTTCCGGAAGGGACAGTTCGAGGCCGCGTACTCGGGCTTCGAGGGGGTCAAGGCCCCGGAGGACGAAGTGCCCACGGGAGAGCAGAAGCTCGGCGGGGGCTCGGTCGAGACCGACGAGGATCCCTTGACGCTCGACGACTGGCTCCGGGACCACGAGGTGGACGACGTCGTGGTGGTGGGCCTCGCGACCGACTACTGCGTGCGGGCCACCGCCCTCGACGCGCTGCAGGCGGGGTACGGGGTCTCCGTCATCGCGGATCTCACGCGCGGGGTGCATGCGGACGGCTCCGAGGACGCCCTCGACGAACTCGAGTCCGCGGGGATCGAACTCCGCCGCTAGACGCCGCCGGACCCCGCAGGACCCTCTGGACCCGCGCGTCGGCGCCGCGCCCACTCCAGCGTGGCCCGCGCGCGAAGCCCTACTTCTTGCCGATGAACCAGTCCTGCAGCTTCTGCAACCGGCGCTGCAGCTGATCCTCGTTGGCCTGGGCGACGGCCGGGCCCCCGCACTGACGCCGCAGTTCGGTGTGCACCTGGCCGTGCGGCATACCCGTGCGGGCCGCCCACGCCGAGACGTTCTTGGCCAGCTGGCCGCGCAGTTCGGTGAGCTGGCGGTGGTCGACGACGAGCGGCTCGGCCGCGGGGGCCACGGCGCCGCCCCTCGCCTTCCGGCGTGACTGCTGCTCGTGCTGGCGCTGGCGCAGCAGCTGGCCCACCTGGTCGGCGTCGAGCAGGCCAGGGATGCCGAGGAAGTCCTGCTCGTCCTCGCTCCCCAGCTCCCCGCCGGTCCCGAACTCGCCGCCGTCGAACAGCACGCGGTCGAAGGACGCCTGTGACTCCAACGCCTCGAACTTCTGCTTCGTGAGGGAGTCGGAGGCCTTGTCCTCGCGGTTCGCGGCCTCCATCAGGCCGTCCTCGAGGCCGAAGCCCTCGTCGTCCTTGTCCGGGCGGTCGAGCGCGTGGTCACGCTCCAGCTCGAGCTGGTTGGCGAGCGCCATGAGGTTGGGGACCGAGGGCAGGAAGATCGACGCCGTCTCACCGCGGCGTCGTGCACGGACGTAGCGGCCCACCGCCTGGGCGAAGAACAGGGGCGTGGCGGTGGAGGTCGCGTAGACGCCGACCGCGAGCCGCGGCACGTCGACGCCCTCCGACACCATGCGCACCGCCACCATCCAGCGCTTCTCGCCCGCGGAGAACTCCTCGATCTTGCCCGAGGCCTTCGCGTCGTCGGAGAGGATCACGGTCGGGGACTCCCCCGTGATGCGCTTGAGCTGGCCCGCGTACGCGCGGGCGTCGTCGTGGTCCGTGGCGATCACGAGGCCCCCGGCGTCGTGCACCGTCCTCCGCACCTCGGTGAGGCGCTTGTCCGCCGCCGCGAGGACCGAGGGGATCCACTCACCGGCGGGGTTGAGCGCCGTCCGCCACGCCTGGGCCGTGATGTCCTTCGTGACGGCCGATTCGCCGAGCGATGCCGCCATCTCCTCGCCCGCACTGGTACGCCACCGCATCTGACCGGAGTACGCCATGAACATGACGGGCCGCACCACGTGGTCCCTCAGCGCCTGGCCGTAGCCGTAGGTGTAGTCCGCCCGGGAGCGACGGATCCCGTCGCGATCCTCGACGTACTCCACGAACGGGATGGCGGCCGTGTCCGAGCGGAACGGCGTACCGGTCAGGGCGAGCCGGCGCGTGGCCGGCTCGAAGGCCTCGCGGATGCCGTCGCCCCAGGACAGGGCGTCGCCGCCGTGGTGGATCTCGTCGAGGATCACGAGCGTGCGGGCCGCCTCGGTCTTCGCGCGGTGCAGCATCGGCTTGCTCGCCACCTGCGCGTAGGTCACCGCGACGCCGATGAACGCGCCTCCGTGCCGCCCGTCGGCGTTCTTGAAGTTGGGGTCGATCGCCAGACCGACCTTCGCGGCGGCGTCCGCCCACTGGCGCTTGAGGTGGTCCGTGGGCGCCACGATGGTGATGCGGTTGACCACGCCGCGGTCCACGAGCTGGGTGGCCACGCGGAGCGCGAAGGTGGTCTTCCCGGCGCCCGGCGTCGCGACCGCGAGGAAGTCGCTCGGCGACTCGTCGAAGTACTTCTCGAGCGCCTCGCTCTGCCACTGGCGGAGCTTCGGCGCCGTGCCCCAGGCAGCGCGTTCAGGGTAGGCGGGAGGCAGTGCTGCGCCGGCTCCGAACAGGGTGTCACTACTCACTGCCGGACAGTACCTTCCATCGACGTGCTGGGGGTGAGGTGGGTGGTGTGGGCTGTGCCCGCCCCTCTCGAACCCGAAACTATACCTGCTGCCGTGAACGCCCAGAGAGCCAGCCAGATCGCAACGAAGGTGGGTATGTGTCCCGGGTCGGCCTCGTCGAGCAGGAGCGCGTAGAGGGCGCCCGCGCCTGCGGTTCCCACCACGCCTCCCAGCTGGTCGGAGATCTGCAGTGCGGCCGAGTTGCGTCCCTGCTCCCGCGTGGCGGAGAGCTTCAGCACCAGGACCGACGTGCTCGAGAGCGTCATGCCCATGGCGAAGCCCGAGGCGGCCCAGACGACGGCGAGCAGCCAGAGGGGCGCTTCCGTGGCCGTGGCCAGCGCGAACCCGCCCAGGGACGCCGACAGGATGGACGGGCCGATCACGAGGAGCCACTGCCGCCCGATCCTCACGCGGGCCTGCACGAACGAGCCGCCGCTCCAGCCGAGGGCCCCGGCGCTCAGGGTCAGGCCGGCGATCCCCGGATCGAGGCCGCGGGAGGTCACGAGCATCAGCGGGATGAACGCCTCGGTGCCGAAGAAGGACACGGTCACGAGACCGCGCGTGGCGATGATGCTCGGCAGGCCACGCGCCAGCCGCAGCGTACCCGGCGGCAGCAGGGGCGGGAGGGCGAGGAGCACGACGACGACCCCGGCGGCAGCGATGCCCAGGAGCCCCAGGACGGTACCGGCGCCCGGGTCTGCCAGATCCGCGAGATGCACGAGGGACCACTGAGCGGCGAACACGCCGCCCGCGAGGGCGAAGCCCCGGACGGTCCTGGCCTTCGCGGACCCGCTGTCCGGTGACGCGATGGGTCCGAGTGCGCGCGTCCTCGGCCAGACGACCAGGACGGCCGCGAGGACGATCGGCGCGACGCCGAGGAACACCCAGCGCCACCCGACCTGTTCCGTGACGAACCCGGCGACCACGGGGCCGATCAGCGCGGGGAGGACCCACGCGGCGGAGAGCCAGCCGAAGACCACGGGCTGCGCCGATTGCGGGAACGAACGGCCGATCACCACGTAGACGGCGACGATCATGAAGCCGCCACCCAGTCCCGAGACGGCCCGGCCCGCGGTGACGAGCCAGAACTCCGGCGCCGCGCCGGCGGCGAGCAACCCGAGGATCATGAGGGTCATGCCCACGGCGAGGGCGGGCCGCGGCCCGCTGCGGTCGCACCACGAGCCGGCCACCACGGTCCCGAGCAGGGAGGCGGTGAGGTACATCGAGAAGGCGAGGCCGTAGCTGGACGTCCCCGAGAGCTCGCTCGCGACGGCCGGCATCGCGGTGACGACCGCCATGGCCTCGAAGGCGGCGCAGGTGATGATGGCGAGGATGCCGAGGGTGAGCGGACGCAGCTCCGCGGACATGGCTCCGGCTCCGGGGCTCACGGTCTGCACCATGCCTCCCGGTGGTCGTCTCGTGCGGTCAGGTACTCATACTGTCGAGCCCGGTCAGTCCTTGCCGTCCTTGCCGTCCTTGCCGGGTCGCAGGCCGTTGTAGATCTCCTTGCACTCCGGGCAGACCGGGAACTTCTCGGGGTCACGCCCGGGCGTCCACACCTTGCCGCAGAGAGCGATCACGGGTTCGCCCGTGAAGGCGGACTCCATAATCTTCTCCTTGCGCACGTAGTGCGCGAAGCGCTCGGCGTCGCCCGGCTCGACCTCCTGGCGCACCTCCTCGCGTTCGATCGTCGCGGTGGAGCCACCGCCGTCGAGGGGCTCTCGTTCGAAGGGATCAGCAGGCATCGTCATGGTGGCAGTCTATCGTCAGGTGCGGCTCCGGGTCCGGGGCCCGGAGGCCCACCGAGCCGCACCGCACGACGACTCCCGAGGATTCCCGCGGACGGTCTCAGCGGTTCGCCGACACCGCCAGCAGCAGCTCGGGCGCACGGCGCTCGTACCAGCGCCCGCCCACGCGGATGCCCACCACCAGGAGGACGGCCCCGAGCACCAGGCCCACCAGCAGGGACAGCCAGCCGAAGAGCGCGTCGCCGGTGACGAAGTACACGACGGTCAGGACGATCTCGGGCGACGCCAGCAGGAGCATGACGAACCAGCCGATGAACTGCACCGCGAACATCAGGAAGTTGGTGCCCGGAGGTGTCTTGAAGGCGCTCTCGCCGGGCAGCGGGACGTTGTACGTGTAGCGGGCGGAGACGACGCTCGAGAGCCCCGCACCCGTCAGGAGCAGACCGAGGGAGAGCCCGAGGAGGGCCGGCAGGTCCTCGAGCCGCCCCGCGATCAGGAGCGGGGCCACCGTGAACACCAGGGCCACGGGCACGCCGAAGACCAGGAGGGCCGCCGCGCGCCCCAGCCTGTCGTCCCGGCCGCTGACGCCCGTGGAGACGTGGAGACTGAAGGCGGTGTTGTCGTAGGAGATGTCGGCGGAGATGGACCATGCGAGCAGGAACGCGGTGATGGGCCCGAGGAACGCGAAGGCGCCGCCGCTCAGTCCGCCCGAGAAGTAGAGGAGCACCGCGATGAAGGGGATGACGATGAGCGAGGCCGAGTACCGGGGGTCCCGGAGCCAGTAGGTGAGCGCCCGCGCTCCCACGGCACCCGCCGGCGTCGCCGGGAAGCGCCCGAACCATCCGAGGTTGCCACCGGAGCGCTTCGTGACCGCGTTGTAGGGCGGGGTGACGAGGGCGTGGCTCAGGCTACGGCTCCACAGGGCCACGAACAGGACGAGCGTGACGACGCCGATGAGCACACGCACCAGGGCGAGTCCGATGTTTCCCGCGGCGACGTCCGCCGGTGCGGCCCACAGCGCGCCGAGCGGCGTCCAGGCGAGGACCTCGGCGAGTGAGGTGGCGAAGCCCGGTGAGTTCTGGAACCCGGCCGTGACGCCGCCGATGATCGGCCCGAGGAACAGCAGCGGGATGAACGCCACCACACCGTTGATGTCCTTGAAGCGCCGGGACCCGGTCATCGAGGAGACCGCCGTCGTCACCAGCCGGGACGCCACCACGCAGAGCACGACGGCGAGGACACCGCACACGAGCGCCGTGACGGCCGCACCCGGGTAGCGGATCCACGCCAGGACCTGCGCAAGGGCGGCGATCAGCGTGACGATGCCGGGGATCCCCACGATCCCCCCGAGGACGAGCCCCGTGAGCAGCTGCCGCAGCGGGATCGCGAAGGTCACGAAGCGCGCCGGGTCGAGCGTCATGTCGATCCCGGTGGCGGCGATCGGGATGACGATCCAGCCGAGAACGGTTGCGGAGCCCGCGATCACCAGGACGGTGCGGATCAGGTCGAGATCCGCCTGACCGAGGAACGCCAGGCCCACGACGACGGTCCCGAGCAGTCCGAGCCCGTACAGGCCGCCGAAGATCACTCCGACGAGCTGCGCCGTGCTCCTCTTGAAGGAGTTCCGGAGCAGGACGAGCTTCAGCCTCAGGAGGTCCGCAACCATGACAGGCCCTCCGAGGTGTTGCGCCCGCCGACGAGCTCGACGAAGCGGTCCTCGAGCGTCGCGTCGCCGCGGACCTCGTCGACGGACCCCGCCGCCAGCACCGTGCCCGCGGCGATCACGGCGACGTGGTCGCACATACGCTGGACGAGGTCCATGACGTGGCTCGAGACGATCACGGAGCCGCCGGACTCCACGTAGCCGGTCAGGATGTCGCGGATGTTCGCCGCCGAGACGGGATCGACCGACTCGAACGGCTCGTCGAGCACCAGCAGCTTGGGCGCGTGGATGAGGGCCGAGGCGAGGGCGATCTTCTTGGTCATGCCGGCGGAGTAGTCCACCACGAGCGTCCCGGCGTCGTTCGTCAGGTCCAGTGCCCGCAGCAGGTCGCCCGTGCGCTCCACCACGGTCTCGCGGTCCATCCCGCGGAGCAGGCCGGCGTAGGTGACCAGCTGCTCGCCCGTCAGCCTGTCGAAGAGCCGCACACCGTCCGGCAGGATCCCCATGAGTTTCTTGGCCTCGAGCGGCTGGGTCCAGACGTCGACGCCGTGCACGAGGGCGTGACCGTGGTCGGGCCGCAGGAGGCCGGTGGCCATCGAGAGGGTGGTGGTCTTCCCTGCCCCGTTCGGACCGACGAGGCCGTAGAACGATCCCGGTGGAACCTCGAGGTCCACCCCGTTGACGGCGATCTTCTCGCCGAATCGCTTCGCCAACCCCCGGATGCTGAGGGCTGCGGTCCCTGCTCTCGCCTGGGGATTGTTCTCGTCGGACGGTGGTGGCAGGAGGGAACTCATGGCTTCACGCTAGCAACGGGCCGATACGCCGATCGTCATCCGAAAGGAGGACAAAGAAGGAGGAAGGACGCTGGGGAACGTCCGCCGCTCAGTAGCGCCCGGCCCGCTGGTACTGGGGCGTCCGCTCCAGCTCGTGATCGATCTCCTGGGCCGCCCGCATCCACCACTGCGGGTCGCGGAGCGCCGCCCGTGCGATGAGGACGGCGTCCGCCCGGCCCTCGCGGATCACGGCGTCCGCCTGCGCGGCCTCACTGATCATCCCCACGGCACCCGTGGGCACTCCCGAGCCGCGGACCTCCTCGGCGAGCGCCACCTGGTAGCCGGGCCCCACCGGGATGTCGGCATCGGGCACGGCTCCCCCGGAGGACACGTCGACGAAGTCCACGCCCTCCTCCGCGGCGGCCGAGGCCAGACGGGTCGACGTCGCGGCGTCGAGCCCGCCCTCGGTCCAGTCGGTGGCCGAGATGCGCAGGAGCAGGGGCATCCCCGCGGGCAGCACGCGGCGCACGGAGCGGATCACCTCGAGGGTGAGGCGGAAACGCCCCTCCTCGGAGCCTCCCCAGGTGTCCTGGCGCGTGTTGACGAGCGGCGAGAGGAACTGGTGCAGGAGGTACCCGTGGGCGGCGTGGATCTCGACGGCGTCGAACCCCGCCTCGACGGCGAGCGCAGCGGCCGCCGCGAAGTCCCGCACCACGGCCGCGATGTCCTCCTCGGTCATGGCGCGTGGCGCGGCGTAGCGGCCGAACGGCTCATTCGTTGGGCCGAGCGTCGTCCAGCCGCCGTCCTCCACGGGCACGGATCCCTTCCTCCCGCTGAACGGCCAGTAGGTCGAGGCCTTGCGTCCGGCGTGCGCGAGCTGGACGGCGGTCCGGGTCCCCACGGTGCCGTGCTCATGGACGAAGTCGTTGATGCGACGCCACGCCTCCGCCTGCTCCCGGGAGTAGATCCCGGCGTCTCGCGGGCTGATCATGCCCTCCGGACTCACCGCGGCGGCCTCGGTGATGATCAGCGCGGCCCCGCCGACGGCGAACTGCCCGAGGTGCACCAGGTGCCAGTCCGTCGGGACGCCGGGGGCGACGTCGGGCTCGCACGAGTACTGGCACATCGCCGCCACCCAGCCCCGATGGGGAAGGACGAGCGACCGCAGCGTGATCGGGTCGAGGAGCCCGGGAGTGTCCGGAGCGTCGGGGCGGAGTCCCGTGGGGACGTCAGGGGTCGGTGTCATCGCGCAATCGGCTCCGGCTAGAAGAGCGCGCGGGCGAGAGCGCCGCGCGCCTTCGTCACGCGTGGATCGGACACTCCCACGACGTCGAACAGCTCGAGCAGCCGCTTGCGCGCCGTCTCCCTGTCCTCCCCCGCGCTCCTGCCGATGAACGAGACCACACGCGCGAAGGCGTCCTCGACGTGACCGCCGGTGACATCGAGATCGGCGACGGCGAGCTGGGCCTCGAGAGTCTCGGGCGCGTCCGCGGCGCGCTGCCGCACCTCCACCGCGTCGAGGTGCTGCACGCGCTGCATGAGCTCCACCTGGGCGAGGCCGGCCTTCGCATCGGCATCCGCCGGCTGCTCGGCGAGAGCCCGGCGGTAGGCATCCGCTGCCGCTGCGTAGTCACCCCGCTCGATGGCATCGAAGGCCGCTTGGTGCAGCGGCGGCAGAGGCGGCTCCTCCGGCGCGTCGGGTGCAGCCTGCGTGCCGTCGTTGAGCGTCCCGGTCACGCCGTTGGCCTCGGCCACCTTCATGAGCTCGTCGAGGTAGGCACGGATCTGCGGTTCGGGGAGCACTCCCTCGAACAGGGGTACGGGTTGACCCTTGACGACGGCGACGACCGTCGGCGCGCCCTGCGCCTGGAACGCCTGCGCGATCTGCGGCTGGGCCTGCAGGTCCACGTTCGCCAGGAGCATGCGGCCGTCGAAGGCGACGGCGATGGCCTCGAGCGCCTCGGTCACCTGGTTCGACTGCTCGCTCCACGGAGCCCGCATGTTGACGACCACCGGCACCTCGGAGGAGAGCTGCACCAGCTGGGGGAAGGTCTGCTCCGTCACCTCGACGATGTAGGGGCTCTGCTGCGGCGGCGACTGCCGGGCGGCCGGTGGTCGGGACGCCGCGTCCGCGCGCGCCTTGAGGGCGGACAGGTCGACCGCCCCCCGGAGATTCATGCTCGACGGCGGCATGCCGCCGCGCTGCGCTGGTGTGGACAATGCTCTGCCTCTCTCTGACGTGGTGCTGAACGGCTGGTGACTCGTGGCTGGTAGCTCGTGCCTCGCGCGGTACGTGCGGTCGTCCGCGGTGCGACCGGATCCGACGCGGGAACGCGTCAGCGCAGGGTCGCCCCGAGCAGTTGCTGTGCTGCGCCGATCACCCGGATCCTCTCGTCGCTCCCGGCGGGCGGCACGTACATCATGACCGCCTCCCCATAGGTGACGTCGATGCCCCGACCGGTGGTGTCCTCACCGGTCAGTGCCTCGTAGACCGTACCCCGCAGGTCGATCGTGTCACCCTCGGCCTTCGGCACGCTCGAGTAGGTGTGGGTGAGGTACCCGAAGACCATCGCGCCGCCGTCGCCCGTGAGCAGGGCATCGGTGCGCTCGGGCTGAGCGGTGTGGGCGAAGGTGATGTTCGCGGCGCCGTTGCCGGGATCGGCCACGACACCCGCCTGGAACTCGGTGATGGCCGCCGCGAAGGAGTTCTCCTCGAAAGTCGCCGCGTTACCGCCGGCGGGCGTGGTCAGGAAGTCGGCGATCGCCGCGACCGCCGCCTGCGGGGCGGTGGAGAGCGCGCCGGGTTCCTCGAGCGGGACGGGGCCCGTGGCACCCGGAGCGGGCGGCGACGGGAACGTACTGGCGGGCAGCATCTGCACCGCGGACGTGAGGCGGTAGTTCTCCCGTGGCGACTGCTGCACCAGCACGAGCGCCTGGGGCACGGGATTGTCCTCGCCCTGGGTCAGGGCGACGACGGTGCGCGGCCACTCGGTGTCCGTCGGCACCATCTTGAGCATGATCTGATCGGCGGCCACGGGAGCGGGCATCGTCGCCTGCTCGTCCTTCGCATGGACCGCGTAGGCACCCGTGCGGAGCTCCAGCGCGGCGTCGGCCACGCGGGCCGAGAGGGGCCCGACGTCGAACGCGGCATCACCCTCGGACACGGCGGACGCCACCGAGCCGAGGATGCGCTCCAACTGGTTGTCGAGGATCACCGGTGGGCCGCTGGCATCGCTGCCCGCGGACGGCGCGCCCGGGGCGGCCGCTGTGGAAGAGGTGCTCGCCCCTGAGGACGACGGCGACGGCGTGACCGGCGGGGTGGACGCCGTGGTGGCCTGCCCGGGCGTCACTCCGGCCAGCGTTCCCGCCGCGACCAGCCCGGCGACGGCGAGCGCGGACGCGGCCGTGGCCATGGACACCGCGCCGGAACTCGCCCGTCGGCGGGCGTGGGCACGCGTGCCCTCCACCGCATCGCGCCCGCGTGGTCCGCGGCGCCCGCGCGGGGCGATGAAGAGCAGGGCGATCCCGAGCACGACCACCAGGGCACCCCCGATGATCAGTGGGAGCGCGAGGGGGGTGCTCTGGTCGTTGGGCCGGGTGACGGACACGTCCGCCGGCGCGGTCGAGGCCCCGTCCGCTGCGAGCAGGATGGACCAGTCGCCCTCCACGGGCTCGCTCCAGCGATAGGTCAGGGTGCCGTCGCCCGGCTCCTCGCTGGTCCAGAGGTCGCTGCCGCGGGGGTCGGGCACGGTGTCCTCGCCCTCGGTGTACTCGGAGGCGAGCGTGGTGTCGGCGATACCGGTGACGCTGAGGTGCGCGGCGTCCCCCACCCACGCCTCGACGTCCGAGGTACGCCCGACCGCGAGGACGAACGGACCGTCGGCACGCACGGTGACCTCGACGGACCCTTCCCCGCCGCCACGGGCGCCGGGCTCTATGACGGTGACGGGCGCGGCCCCGACGTCCTGCGCGAGGCTCGCGGTCACGGTCTCGGCTGGCGCCCAGACCGTACGCTGCCCGATCCCGAGGAGCATCAGCAGGAGGCCCAGGACGATGATCGGTACTGCTGTCTTCACGCGCACTGGATACCTATCGTCTGCCGGTCGTTGTTCTTCCCTGCCCGCCGGACGCCGCCCGTACGGCAGCGACCGCCGTCGTGCTCCGGCCGTCCGGCCGCGTCGGAGCCCGACCCGGGAATGATCACCCAATGGTAACGAAGTTCGGCTCTGCCGCGGGCCCGTCAAGCAGAGCCCGCCCGTGGCCCGACTGTTAGGGTTTCGCTAGCTGATCGCCGCGCTGGCGGCGTTGCACACGTGAAAGTAGAGCCTTCGTTGACCGACCACCAGGACGTCCCTCTCGATCAGCCACTCCCGAGGCCGGATGCGGCGGGCACCGGCGGCGGGACCGCCGGGCCGGGGATGAACCCCAGCGCACCCGGCGCCCCCGTCGTCGTGGTGGGTCCGCAGGCCGCCGCCGACGCTGCAGGAACACCCGCCGGTCCTTCCGCCACGCGCTCGCTCGTCACGGGTCTCCGCAGGATCCTCCCCTCCGCGCGGCCCCGCCCGCGCTTCGAGTTCCCGCCCGAACGGGAGCCGGCACCGGTCTCCGTCGATCCGAGCGTCAGTCTCTCGGACGAGCGGCTCAAGTTCGGCGGCGCCTACCCCCGGAGCATGCGCGCGCATCCCATCCACTTCGGGTTCATGATGAGCGTCGGTGTGGGCCTCGCCCTCCTCGCGTTCTTCATCATCACGAACGTGGGCGAGCTCCTGGTGTGGATCGGCGGCGCGCTGTTCATCGCCCTGGGCCTGGACCCGATCGTGCGCTGGCTCGAGACGAAGCGGGTCCCGCGACCGGCCGGTATCGCCCTCTCCCTCCTCGTGCTCGTCGGGATCGTCGCGGGCTTCTTCGCCCTCCTCATCCCCACGATCGTGAACCAGACGTCGCAGATCGTGGCCCGCGCGCCCGGGTACGCCGACGACTTCCTGAGTTCCGAGTTCTTCACCACCCTCGACGCCCAGTTCCACCTCCGTGACCGCGTCTCCTCCGAGATCGACAAGTTCTTCGCGGACGGCGAGGCGGTCGGCGGGATCTTCGGCGGCGTGCTGGGCGTCGGCACGGTCATCCTGAACGGCCTCTTCGGCACGCTGGTGGTACTGGTCCTCGCCCTCTACTTCCTCGCCTCCCTCCCCGCCATGAAGAAGTGGGCCTACCGCCTGGCACCCCGGTCACGCAGGCCCCGGGTGGAGGTCCTCTCCGAGGAGATCACGCGGAGCGTCGGCATGTACGTGATCGGGCAGGCCTGCGTCGCGCTGCTCAACGGGTCCTTCGCCTTCATCGTGATGAGCATCGTCGGCGTCCCGTTCTCGGTCCTGCTGGCCTTCGTCGTCGCCCTCCTGGCCTTCATCCCGCTGGTCGGCGGCACCATCGCGGCCGTGATCGTGACCCTCATCAGCCTGACCGTCGGGTGGCAGACGGCGCTGTTCTTCGCCATCCCCTACGTCGCGTACCTCCAGTTCGAGGCCTACTTCATCTCGCCCCGCATCATGCAGCGCGCGGTGGCCGTGCCGGGCGCCGTCGCGGTGATCGCGGTGATCGCCGGCGGAAGCCTGCTCGGCGTCCTCGGCGCACTGATCGCCATCCCGACGGCCGCCGCCGTCATGCTGCTGCTCAAGGAAGTGTTCATCGCCCGGCAGGACGGCCAGTAGGGCCACGCTCCGTCGACGACTCCTCCTGCGCACAGCGCACCGAGAGCGCCGGCTCGCGGCGGAGCAGTTCTGTCGTTCGTCGCGAGCGTCCGGTTCAGCCGGCGGCCGGAGACGGGGCGACGGCGTGCGGACCCGACCACCGTGACGGCAGCGGGAGCACCAGATCAGGGCGGACGACGCCGACGATCTCGTCGAGGGCGCGGGCCGCGTACTTCTCCCCCACCCACAGGTGCTTGGCGCCGTCCACGCCCGTCACGTCGGCCTGCGGCACCCGGGAGAAACGCTCCACGGCATCACCCGGCACCAGGTAGTCGTCGAACTCGGGCACGAGGACCTTCAGGGGCAGTCCGCTCGCCCCCCACGTGTCGAGATCTGCATCCACCGCACGATGCAGCGGCGGAGAGAGCAGGATGGCACCCTCGATGAGTTCCGCCACCGGGTCCTGGGCGCCGTACTTGAGGCACAGCTCGGTGCCGAAGGACCAGCCGACCAGCCAGATGTGCTCGAGCCCCTGCGCCACCGCCCAGTCCACCGCGGCCTGGAGATCCAGGCGCTCCGACACGCCGCCGTCGAACGTCCCCTCGCTGCAGCCACGCGGCGAACAGGTGCCGCGCGTGTTGAAGCGCAGGACGGCGATGTCGGCGAGCGCCGGCAACCGGAAGGACGCCTTACGGTAGACGTGCGAGTCCATGAAGCCGCCGTGAGTCGGCAGCGGGTGGAGGGTCACGAGCGTCGCCTTCGGCGTCCCCGACTCCGGAGCGGCGAACTCCCCGACGAGCGTCAGCCCGTCCGCGGTGCGCAGCTCGATGTTCCGCCGATCGGCGGGCAGCACGGTGGAGGCCCGGATCTCGACGGGTTCCGGGGTGGTCGTGAAGGTGTAGTCGGGGGTGTCGGTGGGCATCGGTCCAGTCTAGGGACTCCGGCAGCCGCGAACCGAAGTCCTCGGGCCAGGGAGGGCGCGGGCCCGGTCAGTAGCGGAAGCTGCGGATCTGCCAGCAGCGGACGTGCCAGTGGCGCCGGTCGGCGAGGGCCGCCTCGGAGCCCAGGAGGGAGTCCTCGCGCCACACCACGAGATGGGCCAGGCCGGGAACGATCGACGAACTGCAGCCCGGACACGTGTAGGTCTTGGCAGCGTTCCGCTCCGTGATCCGGCGGACGGCCCACTCGCCGTCGGGCGCCGATTCACGCTGCGGAAGCCCGGCGCGGGCCCGCTCGAGGTCGAACTCGGGCGGAGCAGTCGCCTTGCCGCGCACTGCACGGGTCGAGCCGCGGGGGCGGTTCGGGCGATTGGATCGGGGCACCGTCCCAGTCTGCCCGATCCCGTGCCCGAACCCGTGCCCGAACCCGTGCCCGGTGCCGTGCCCGGTCCGATGTCCACTCCGGTCGGGCCACGCGCGGGGCACGTCGCCGGCCCCCGTCCGGCGCCTCCGGCCGGTAGGCTCGTCGTCGTGCGTCTCGTCATTGCCCGCTGCTCCGTCGACTACATCGGCCGTCTCCGAGCTCACCTCCCGCTCGCCACCCGCCTCCTCATGGTGAAGTCGGACGGCTCCGTCCTGGTGCATTCGGACGGCGGCTCCTACAAGCCGCTGAACTGGATGAGCCCGCCCGCCGCGCTGCGCGTGACCGAGCCGGACGACGCCGACCGCGCGGAAGGCATCATCGAGGTGTGGACCGTGCAGCATGCCAAGAGCGACGACCGCCTCGTCATCGGCATCCGTGAGCACCTGCACGATTCCTCGCACGATCTCGGGGTGGATCCGGGTCTCGTCAAGGACGGCGTCGAAGCCGACCTCCAGCGCCTCCTCGCCGAACAGATCGAACTCCTCGGAGCCGGCTACTCGCTCATCCGGCGCGAGTACATGACGGCGATCGGCCCGGTGGACATCCTCGCGCGGGACGCACAGGGACGCACGGTGGCGATCGAACTGAAGCGCCGCGGCGACATCGACGGCGTCGAGCAGCTCACCCGATACCTCGAACTGCTCAACCGCGATCCGCTCATGTCACCGGTGCGCGGCGTGTTCGCGGCGCAGCAGATCAAGCCCCAGGCCCGCGTGCTGGCGACCGACCGCGGCATCGACTGCCTGACCCTCGACTACGACGCCATGCGCGGCGTCGACGACAGCGCCTCGCGGCTTTTCTGAACCCTCCGGACGCCGGACGCCACCGCCTACACTCGACGCATGGACCTCGCGAGCAGCACGCCCACAGCAGTGTCCGGACGGCTCGTCACCGAGGGGGGCATCATCGAGGACGGCACGCTCCGCTGGGAGGGCTCGCGCATCACCTCCTCCGGCGCCGACTCCGGACCCGCCTCGGTGCAGCGCCTCCCCGACGGCCACCTGATCCTCCCCGGGCTGATCGACCTGCACTGCCACGGCGCGGGCGGTGGCGATTTCACCTCCGGTTCCGCGGACGAGATCGCCGCCGCCGCCGCCCATCTCCACCGCAGTGGGACGACGACCCTGCTCGCCAGCACCTGCGCGGCGCCGCTCGACGACCTGGAGGCGGCCTTCGGACGGCTCGCCGCGGCTGCCGAATCCGGTGTCATCGCCGGCATCCACGCCGAGGGTCCGTTCCTGTCCGGGGAACGGCGCGGCGCACATGACCCCGCCTTCCTGATCCTCCCCACGCAGGAAGCCGCCGCCCGCCTCATCGCCGCAGGCGGGGGCCACCTCGCCTCGATGACCTACGCGCCGGAGCTGCCCGGCAGTGACGTCCTCGTGTACGAACTCGTGACGCACGGGGTCATTCCCTCGATCGGCCACACGGACAGCTCCACCGAGCAGACCGTGGCCGCCCTGGACCTGATCAACGAGGAACTCGCCTCGACGGGGTTCGCGGGGTTCAGCGGCAGACCCACCGCCACCCACCTGTTCAACGCGATGCCCGCCATCCACCACCGCTCCCCCGGACCCGTACCCCTGCTGCTGCAGCGGGCCCGCGCCGGAGAGATCGCCGTCGAACTCATCGCGGACAACGTGCACCTGCACCCGGAGACGGTCCGCATGGCCTTCACCATCGCGGGGTCGGAGAACGTCTGCCTCGTGAGCGACTCGACGGCCGCCGCAGGGTGCGCGGCGGGCGTGTACCGGCTCGGCGCGGCCGAGATCACCGTCGTCGACGGGTCAGCGGTGCTCACGTCCTCGGGCGCCCTCGCAGGCGGGGCGGGAAGCCTGCTCGACGTCGTGAGGTGCACCGTGTCGGCGGGCGTCGCCGTCGCGGACGCGGTGCGATCGGCGACCGCCGTCCCCGCGTCCGTGCTGGGACTGGCGGACGAGTTGGGTGCGTTGCGCCTCGGCCTGCGGGCCGATGCCGTCGTGGTGTCGGAGGACTTCGAGGTCAGGGGCGTGCTGCGCGGCGGATCCTGGATCAGGCCGCTGGAGCTCTGAGGGGCCACACGGGGCCGATCGGCCGGTCAGCGCCAGGTACCGACACCGATCACGGGACCCGCCTCGATCCACGACGACAGCCCGGCGTAGACGTCGTACCTCATCGCGAGGTCGAAGGACTCCCCCTCGTGCGTGAGCTGGACGATGATGGCCCCAGGCTGGATCCGGACCTTCTCGGCCTCCGTCGCCACCCGCCAGCCGTCCACCTCGAGCGAGCTCCGCAGGAAACGGAACCGCGGTAACGGGCTCAGCGACAGCAGGCTGAGCCACTCGAGGTTCCGGTCCGTGTAACGACAAACCCCCACCCGCCACCCCGAGGACGGGAGGCGGATGGAGGCGTCGAACGTACCGAGAGCGCGGGAGAGCCGGAAGCGCCGGTGGAGGAAGGCGCCGATCATCAGGACGAGCAGGCCGAAGACGGCCGCCAGGACGATGAACGTCACACCGAGTGCCTCCATGGAACCTAGACGGATTCCGAGGTCACCGAGCCGCCGACCTTCGCGTTGTCCGCAACGATGACCACGCGGTTGGAGTCGACGGAGAAGAACCCGCCGTCCACCCCGACCACCAGGCGCTCACCGTTGACCGGTTCCACCGACAGCTCTCCTGCTTCCAGGATCGCCAGGATGGGCGCGTGTCCGGGGAGGATTCCGATCTGACCGTTGGCCGTCCGCGCGTTGACGCTGCGCGCCGCGCCCGACCACACGAAGTGGTCGGCCGCGACGATTTCGACCTCGAGTTCGCCGTGCGATGCCATCAGCGCTTACTTACCAGTCTGCTCTTGGATCTTGGCCCACTGGCGCTCGACGTCGTCGAGCCCGCCGATGTTGAAGAAGGCCTGCTCCGCGATGTGGTCGAGATCGCCGTTGCAGATCGCCGAGAAGCCCTCGATGGTGTCCTTGATGGAGACCGTCGAACCCTCGACGCCGGTGAACTGCTTGGCGGTGTAGGTGTTCTGCGAGAGGAACTGCTGGATGCGACGCGCACGCGCCACGACCACCTTGTCCTCCTCGCTGAGCTCGTCGATGCCGAGGATCGCGATGATGTCCTGCAGTTCCTTGTTCTTCTGGAGGATCTGCTTCACGCGCACGGCCGTGTTGTAGTGGTCGTGCCCGATGTACTGCGGGTCCAGGATGCGCGAGGTCGACGCGAGCGGGTCCACGGCCGGGTAGAGGCCACGGGACGCGATCTCGCGGGAGAGCTCGGTGGTCGCGTCGAGGTGCGCGAACGTGGTCGCCGGTGCCGGGTCGGTGTAGTCGTCGGCGGGGACGTAGATGGCCTGCATCGACGTGATGGAGTGGCCCTTCGTCGACGTGATGCGCTCCTGCAGGAGGCCCATCTCGTCGGCAAGGTTCGGCTGGTAGCCCACTGCGGACGGCATGCGGCCCAGGAGGGTCGACACCTCGGAACCGGCCTGCGTGAAGCGGAAGATGTTGTCGATGAAGAGCAGCACGTCCTGGTTCTGCACATCGCGGAAGTACTCCGCCATGGTCAGGGCCGAGAGGGCCACGCGGAGGCGCGTTCCCGGCGGCTCGTCCATCTGGCCGAACACGAGGGCGGTGTCCTTGAGGACGCCCGCCTCCTCCATCTCGACCCAGAGGTCGTTGCCCTCGCGGGTACGCTCTCCGACGCCTGCGAACACCGAGGTGCCACCGAAGTTACGCGCAACACGCGTGATCATCTCCTGAATGAGCACGGTCTTGCCCACGCCAGCGCCGCCGAAGAGGCCGATCTTGCCACCCTTGATGTACGGGGTGAGGAGGTCGATGACCTTGATGCCGGTCTCGAGCATCTCCGTGGAGCCCTCGAGGGAGGCGAAGCTGGGGGCCTTGCGGTGGATGGGCCAGCGCTCGGTGATCTGGAGCTCGGACTCGGCGACGTCGAGCGGCTTGCCCAGGACGTTGAAGATGTGGCCCTTGACGCCGTCGCCGACGGGGACGGAGATCGCCGCGCCGGTGTCCTGGACGACCGTGCCGCGCACGAGTCCGTCGGTGGCCTGCAGCGAGATGGCACGCACGAGGTTGTCGCCGAGGTGCTGCGAGGTCTCGAAGGTGATCAGGCGGGTCTCACCGTTGAGTGTGATCTCGGTGGTGAGGGCGTTGTACATGGCGGGGATGGCGTCGGCAGGGAACTCGACGTCGACAACCGGGCCGATGACACGTGCAATACGGCCGGTGGCGCCGGGGACGACGGAGTCCGCTCCGCGTTCAACAGTCTGGGCAGTCATCTCTCTCACTTCATTTACGTAGAGGGCGTGCAAACAAGTCTAGCTGGGCGCCCGGAGCCTCTCGGTCCGGGCCGGGGCCGGTCAGGACGCGTTCAGCGCGTCCGCGCCGGCGACGATCTCCGAGAGCTCCTGGGTGATCTCCGCCTGGCGGGCGGTGTTGCGCAGGCGGGTGTACTTCTTGATGAGCTCGGTGGCGTTGTCCCCGGCCGACTTCATGGCCCGCTGACGCGCGGCGAGCTCACTCGCCGATGCCTGGAGCATCGCGGCGAAGATCCGCGATTCGATGTACCTCGGCAGCAGTGCGTCGAGGACCTGCTCGGGCTCGGGCTCGTACTCGTAGAGCGGCAGGAGGTCACCCTCGTGGGTGACTTCCTCGTCGACGACCTCGAGCGGCAGCAGGCGCATGACCGAGGGCTCCTGGACCACCATAGAGCGGAACTTCGTGTAGACGACGTGGATCTCGTCGACGCCGCCGTCCTCGTAGTCCGTGAGGAACGTCGAGAGGAGGGCCTCGCCGACCTCGCGGGCCGTCTCGAACTCGGGGGCGTCCGTGTTGCCGGTCCACACCCTCTCGTAGGGGCGTCCGCGGAAATCGAAGTAGGACTGACCCTTGCGCCCGATCAGGTAGGAGGAGATCTCCTTGCCCTCCGAACGCAGCGTCTCGAACAGGCCCTCGGCCTGCTTCAGGGCGCTGGCCGAGTACGAACCTGCGAGCCCGCGGTCCGAGGTCAGCACCAGCACGGCGGCACGCCGCACCTCGCCACGCTCGGTGGTCAGCGGGTGGTCGATCTCCGACTGCGAAGACACCGCCGACACCGCGCGGGTGATTGCATTGGCGTACGGCAGTGCCGCGGCGACGCGCGTACGCGCCTTGCCGATGCGAGACGTCGCGATCAGCTCCATCGCCTTGAAGATCTTCCGCGTCGACGTCGTCGACGCGATCTTCTGGCGGTAGACCCGGATCTGGGCTCCCATTCTTGTCCTTTCCTTCGCCTCCGTACCGGAAGCGATCGGGCCAGAGCCCCTCAGCCGGGAGACGTGCTCCCGGCTGCAGGGTCTCTAACGCTTCTGTCGAACGATCTTTTCCTGCTCGACCGAATCGGCGTCGATCGCTTCGTGCTGCTCGGTACCCGCACCGAAACCGTTCGCGCCGGCTCCGAAGAAGCCCTGCTTGAAGTCCGTGATCTGGGTCTTCAGTTCGTCGGCCGTCGAATCCTCGAGCTTGCCCGTCTGGGCGAGCGTGGTGAAGATCTGCGTCTTGTGGCCGAGGTACTCCAGGAACTCCGTCTCGAAGCGGTTGATGTCCTCGACCGGGACGTCATCCAGGTACCCGTTGGTCCCGGCCCAGATCGACACGACCTGCTGCTCCACCGGCATCGGTGAGTACTGTCCCTGCTTGAGCAGCTCCATGAGGCGCGCCCCACGGGTCAGCTGCTGGCGGGACGCCGCGTCGAGGTCGGAGGCGAACATCGCGAAGGCCTGCATGTCGCGGTACTGCGCGAGATCCAGCTTCAAGGTGCCCGAGACCTTCTTCATCGACTTCACCTGGGCGGCGCCGCCCACGCGGGACACCGACACGCCGACGTCCACGGCGGGACGCTGGTTGGCGTTGAAGAGGTCCGACTGCAGGAAGATCTGGCCGTCGGTGATGGAGATGACGTTGGTCGGGATGTACGCCGAGACGTCGTTCGCCTTCGTCTCGATGAGCGGGAGACCGGTCATCGAACCCGCACCGAGCTCGTCCGAGAGCTTCGCACAACGCTCGAGGAGACGGGAGTGCAGGTAGAACACGTCACCCGGGTAGGCCTCGCGTCCCGGCGGCCGGCGCAGCAGGAGGGACACCGCACGGTAGGCCTCGGCCTGCTTGGACAGGTCGTCGAACACGATCAGGACGTGCTTGCCGCCGTACATCCAGTGCTGCCCGATGGCGGAACCGGCGTAGGGGGCGAGGTACTTGAAGCCCGCGGGGTCGGAGGCGGGGGACGCGACGATGGTCGTGTACTCCAGCGCACCCTTGTCCTCGAGGGTCTGGCGCACGGCGGCGATGGTCGACGCCTTCTGGCCGATCGCCACGTAGATGCAGCGGACCTGCTTCTGGACGTCGCCCGAGGCCCAGTTGGCCTTCTGGTTGATGATGGTGTCCACCGCGATGGCGGTCTTGCCGGTCTGGCGGTCGCCGATGATCAGCTGACGCTGACCGCGTCCGATCGGGATCATCGCGTCGATGGCCTTGAGCCCGGTCTGCATGGGCTCGTGCACCGACTTGCGCTGGGTCACGCCGGGTGCCTGGGTCTCCAGGGCACGGCGACCCTCGGCGACGATCTCTCCGAGGTCGTCGATGGGCTGTCCGAGCGGATCGACGACGCGACCGAGGAAGGCGTCGCCCACGGGTACCGAGAGGATCTCGCCCGTGCGGTGGACTTCCTGGCCTTCTTCGATGCCGTTGTAGTCGCCGAGGACCACGACACCGATCTCGCGGGTGTCGAGGTTCTGCGCGAGCCCGAGGGTTCCGTCCTCGAACCGCAGCAGCTCGTTGGCCATGACCGAGGGCAGACCCTCGACACGGGCGATGCCGTCGCTGGCGGTGGTGACGCGGCCTACCTCGACGCGCTCGGCGTTACCGGGCTCGTAGGACGCGGCGAAGTCGTTCAACGCACTGCGGACATCTTCGGCGTTGATGGTCAATTCGGCCATCTCAGTCCCTGCTCTCCTGTGTTGTGGTCTCCGTGGGGTGCGTGGCGACCGGGGTGTGTATCAGTGGGTGGAACTCGCGTACGGACAGGCGCTGGCCTATCCCGCCAGTTTGCGTCGGAGTTCGGACAACCGGGTGATGACGGTGGAATCCACCATCTCGTCCCCGATGCTGACACGAACGCCGCCGATGAGGGTGGGGTCGACCTTCACGTTGACCTTCAGCTCGCGGCCGTACATCGCGTTCAGCCCGGACTCGAGCCGCTGCAGTTGGCTCTCCGTCAGCGGACGGGTGACGCTGACGTTCGCGATCCAGCGCTGCTGGCGTGCAGCGACGAGTTCCAGGAAACGCTCCACGAGAGCTGCGGGCTTCAGTCCGCGCGGTGACCGCACGGCCTGGGTGATGAGCAGCCGACCCGCGGGTCCGGCCTGCGGCACGAGCTTCAGCCCGAGCGCGACCCTCGACTCAGGCGTGGCCTGAGCCTCGGAGAGCGCCCTCTGCAGCGCGTGGTTCGACGCGACGACCTCGATGAACGAGTGCAGCTCGCTCTCGAGACGCTCCAGGCCCTCGACGCCACTGCCCTGCTCCGCGACGGAGATGACCACCGTTGCGGCGAGGGTTTCCAACGCGTCCCCGATGTCACGGGCGCCGGCCCAGCGTTCCTGGACCAACTCCTTGGCGACGGCGGCGGCGTCCGGCGAGATCCGGCCGGCGATCAGCTGATCGACCAGGACGGCCTTGTCCTTCCCGGTACGCGACGGATCGGTCAGCGCGCGGCGCAGGCCGGCGTTGCTGTCGAGGATGGACAGGACCCCGAAGAGGTCCTCGGCGAGCGCCAGCGTGGCGCCGGGCAAGCGCGACTCGAGTCCTTCACGGACCGTCGCCAGGGAGACGCTCGATACACCTGCCATTAGGTCGCTGCACCTGCGCTACGCGAGCCTGCGCCCTGGGCGGAGGTCTCGAGATCGGCGAGGAAACGATCGACCACGCGGGCCGAGCGGGCGTCATCCGCCAGGGACTCCCCGACGATGCGGCTCGCGAGATCGGTCGCGAGCGTGCCGACCTCCGCGCGCAGGGACACCACGGCCGCCTGACGTTCGGCCTGGATCTGCACGTGGGCCTGCTCCGTGATGCGTGCGGACTCCGCTGCGGCCTTCTCCTTCAGGTCCGCGAGGATCTGCGCTCCCTCGGCGCGCGCTTCCTCACGGATGCGGTTGGCCTCGGTGCGGGCGTCCACGAGCTGCTGCTTGTACTCGTCGAGCGCCGCGTTGGCCTGGGCCTGAGCGGCCTCCGCCTTCGCGATACCGCCCTCGATGGCCTCCGTGCGTTCTGCGAACGTCTTCTCGAACGCCGGCATGACGTACTTGATGACGATGAACATCAGCAAGGCGAAGCCGACGACGGTCACCAACAGTTCCCAGAGATTGGGTGCGAGCGGGCTCGAGCCCTCCTCCGCCGCCATGATCGCTGCGTTAAGCATGTTTCACCCGTCTTTCTTCAACTAATCTTCGGTCGGTCGGAGCGGATGAATCAGGCGCCGATGACGAAGGCGAAGACGAGACCCAGGATCGCGAGGGCTTCGGTCAGTGCGAGACCGAGGAAGGCGATGGGCTGGAGGACGCGCTGCGCCTCGGGCTGGCGAGCAACGCCGTTGATGTACGCGGCGAAGACGAGACCCACACCGATACCACCGCCGATTGCGGAGAGACCGTATCCGATGAGGTTGAGGCTACCCTGAACTTCCATTGTGTTCCTTTCAAGATGCCGCTTCGTGCGACAGGTTGTTTGGGATCATCCCCGACGGGGAAGACGTGTAAAAATCAGTGGGCGTCGGCGTGCAGAGCGCCTTCGATGTAGATCGCGGCCAGCAGCGTGAACACGTAGGCCTGCAGGATCATGATCAGGGCCTCGAGCATGTACATCGCGATGGCGCCGACGAGCACGAGCACGCTGGTGCCCTGCAGGAGGATGTTGCCGGTGGAGACCATGTACTCGATGGCGCTTCCCGCGAGGGTCACGATGAGGTGGCCGGCCAGCATGGTGGCGAAGAGTCGGAGCGAGTGCGTGACCGGTCGGACGATGAAGTTCGAGATGATCTCGATCGGCACCACGATCGGCAGGATGTACCAGGGCACACCCGACGGCACGACAGCGAGCTTGAAATAGCGGAGCCCGTGCTTCTTGATGCCGATCCCGACCCACAGGAGGTAGAAGATCGCCGCGATCCCGTACGCGCTGCCCGGGTGGGAGAAGGTGGGGATCTGCAGCAGCGGGATGGCCCCGAAGATGTTGTTCACGAGGACGAAGAAGAACGCCGTGAAGAGCCACGGGACGTACTTCATGTAGTCCTTCGCGCCGATGATGTCCTTGCCGATCGAGTTCCGGACGAAGCCGTAGGCCGACTCACCGAGGAACTGGAGCTTGCCGGGAACGAGCTGCCCGCGCTTGGAGGCGACGAGGAAGAACGTCGCGATGAGCACGACCGACAGGATCATGAGGAGCATCTGCTTGCCGAAGCCGGGGTCGAACCAGACACCGTAGGAGCCCTGCCAGGGGTAGATGTCCAGGTAGTGGGTGTCGTCGATAGTGGGGGCGACGAAGCCCTCTTCAGTAGTTGCGGCCGGGAGCGCAAGCGCGATCAACGCGTTTCCTCTCTGCAGTGTCCATCGTTGGGCAAGATCTGTTCGGTCGCAGCGTTACTGGTCCGACTCATTCAGTTGTGGGGAGTCACTCCGGTCCACCCTCGGCGCCGGACGACGACCGTGATCCGCTCTGCGGATCCGGCGTGCGGCCCTTGGTGAGGTTGTGCTTGTGGGAGAGGTAGAAACCTCCCGCTGCACCTACGAACGCTCCCGCCAGCACCAACCAGCGCGTGTCGAGGAGATTATCCAGCCCAAAGCCTATCAAACTCCATACCAAGATCCCGCCAATCATGTAGCTGAAGACGGCCATCCCGGCGTTGTAGCCGCCGTTCGGGTCGGCGTCGCCGCCCTGTTCGCGCACGCTCGAGGACCGTCCCTCGCTGCGAGGATCAGGCGTCGATCGTTCGGGCGTCGAGGGTGTCATCGCTGCGCTCCGTCCTGCTCGGTGGGGACTGTCGGGTGGGCGGCCGCGTCACGGGTCACGGTGCTCTGCGGAGCAGGGCTAACCACGGTCGCGGGTGTGTCATCGGTGCCGTAGAGGGGGGTCCTCAGGCGTCCGAAGGCCACCACCTCGGCGAGCTGCCAGGCAATGACTGCGGCCACGGCGCCGACGAAGAACCATGTGCGGTCCAGCCAGTCCGGAGTGCCGACGAAGAACAGCACCGCCGCGAAACCCACCACCTTGATGGCGTAGGTGACGGCGAACAGGCCCAGGGCACCGGACGGGTTCGTCCTGCCGGTGTAGTGCCCGATCAGCAGGCTGATCCCGAAGAAGACCACCACGAGCGCAGCCCCCGCCGTCGCGCTCAGTGCCGCTGCCGGGGACGTGGTGAGTAGTGCTGCGACCGCCAGGACCACCGCGATCGCGCCGGCGGACGTCGCGCTGACGCCGAGGATCCGGAGCCAGGGCGATTCGGTCGGGCCGGAGGCCGTCACGTGCCCCGCGCTCCCGTCAGGGGTGGGGATCTCGTCCCGTCGTCGCACGTTCCGTCCGCTCTGTCGACTGCGTCATGATGTCTGCTTCTGTTCCGGCTCAGTCCCGCTGATGGCGGTGTGTCGGGTTTCGGTGGCCCCGAGCGGACTCCGTGGGCACTGCACCCCGCAGGCGTGGTGCGCCTCGTGCCCGGCGCCAGAATTCTAGCGCACCGCCCCGCTCAGGCCCTGGCGGCCGCGCGCCGGGCAGCGAGCCTCCGGACGATCCGCGGGGAATACAGGTACAGCGCGACGACCGCAGCGGCGACCAGCGAGGCCGTGACGGCCAGCGGCGCCGGAGCCGTGGCGAGCACGAAGCCGGCCGCCGCCGTCAGGGCCGAGAACACCCCCACGAGGAGGGAGACCTGGACGTGGGAGAGGCCGGCGTCGGTGAGCCTCTGGTACACGTGCTGCCGGTGCGCGGTGTAGAGACGCTCACCCCGGCGCGCGCGCCGCAGGAACGTCGTGAAGGTGTCGGCCAGGTAGATGAGCACCGGCGAGAGCAGGTATTCGAGGTACACGCCCGCCAGCAGGCCCGTGACGGCGATGGCCGCGATCGAGGCGCCGAGGAGGTAGCTTCCCACGTCGCCGAGGAACACGAAGCCGCGACCGAGGTTCCAGGGCAGGAATCCCGCGAACGCCGCCGCCACGACGAGGCCGGAGACCGTCAGCCACACCTGGTCGCTCAGGACGCCGGCGTAGGAGTAGAACGCCCCGACCACCACACCGTGCAGGCCCGAGATGCCGTTGATGCCATCCATGAAGTTGGCCGCATTGACGTACGTCGCGAAGGCCACGGCACCCACGGGTACCCACCAGTAGCTGCTGTCGTCGATGGTGGTGGCGAGGACGGCGGTGCCGACTGCCCCGATCACCAGCTGCGCGGAGGCCCGGACGCGGATGGACACCCCGCGGAGGTCCTCGAGCCAGCCGAGCGAGGCGGCCGCCGCGATCATGCCGATGATGACGAGCACCAGCGAGCGGTCGACGGCCACGAGTCCCGTGGCGAGCGACACCGTCAGGGCGACGAGGATGGCCACGGCGACGGCGACGCCCATGCCGCGGATCACCTCGGTGGTGTGGGAGGAGCGGCTGTTCGGGATGTCGATGACGCCGAGTCGTCGGAGCACGGGCTTGACCACCACCGGGAGCGCGAGAGAGAGGACGAGCGCCAGGGCGCCGATCACAAAGAGCAGGGCGTTCACGAGGCGGTGCCGATGCTGCGCTGCGAGGGGTCGAAACCGCCGTCGGACTTCCACTGCTGCAGGCTGAGCTGCTGCGGATCCAGCGGGGCCACCGAGGTGTGCGAGATCTTCGGATGGAGGGGCCGGGAATCGGCCTCGCCCACGCCCATGAGGTCCTCGTGCATTTTCTCGCCGGGCCTCAGTCCGGTGAAGACGATGTCGATGTCCTTGCCCGACATCGCGATCATCCGCTGGGCGACGTCGAGGATCCGGACCGGCTCCCCCATGTCGAGGATCAGCACCTCGCCCTTCCTGCCGATCGCGCCGGCCTGCACCACGAGCTGGCACGCTTCCGGGATGGTCATGAAGAAGCGGGTCACCTCGGGGTCGGTGACCGTGATGGGCCCGCCGTTGCGGATCTGCTCGGTGAAGAGCGGCAGCATGGACCCGCGGCTGCCGATCACGTTGCCGAAGCGCACGGAGACGTACTTCTGTCCTGTGGCCCCGGCCTGCCAGGAGGTCAGCTTCTCCGCGACGCGCTTGGAGTGTCCGAGCACGCTGGTGGGATCCGCCGCCTTGTCCGTGGAGATGTTCACGAAGTTGGTCACGCCCACCGCGGCCGAGGCCCGCAGGACGTTCAGCGAGCCCTGGACGTTCGTCTTCCAGGCCTCCTCGGGGTACTGCTCGAGGAGCGAGACGTGCTTCAGGGCGGCGGCGTGGAAGACGACCTCGGGCTTGCGGTCCTCGAAGATGTCGAGCAGTGCGTCCGCATCGCGGATGTCCGCGAGCACGGTGTCCCGGCCCGTCAGCAGGCCCCTGCCCGTGAGGGAGATCTGGGTGGACTGCAGACCCGTCTCGTCGCGGTCGAGCATGATGAGCTCCGCCGGCGCGAAGGCCGAGAGCTGGCGGCAGAGTTCGGACCCGATGGACCCGCCCGCCCCGGTCACCAGGACCCGTTTCCCCGTGATGTAGCCGGCCACCTCGTCCGGGTGGATGTCCACCGGACGGCGTCCGATGAGGTCCTCGACGGCGACCTCGCGGAAGTCGGCGATGGCTGCTCCGCCGGCACCCAGCATGTCGCGCAGGGGCGGGAGCACGAGCACCTTGATCCCGAGGCCGGCCACGAGATCGGAGACACGCCGCACCTGGGCGGCCTCCACCTCGGCGAAGGCGATGACGAGGAGCGAGGCCTGCGTCCTCGAGGCGACCTCCCGCAGGTCGTCGATGCGGCCGAGCACCGGCACGGAGGACAACCTGAGATGTTTCTTGGCCGGATCGTCGTCGATCAGGCCGACCGGGAAGTAGGGCGAATCCGGGTCCTGCATCATCCGGCTCACCAGCGAGTTGCCGAGGAATCCGGCACCGTAGATGAGGGTGCGCTGGGCGTCCTCACCCGGTTTCGCCTTGCTCTCCACGTACATGCGCTTCAGGTACCGCGTGGCGGCGAGGAACATGCAGGCGAAGGGGAACGCGATGATCCCGATGCTGCGCGGCACCTCGAGGACCGTGAAGAAGGCGACGCTCACGAGGACCAGGATCACGCCGACGAGCACCGCGACGATCACCAGCAGCTTCGCCTCGTGGAAGCTCCCGAAGCTGTACCGCCCGCGGTACAGCGCGAAGCTCAGCCCCACGCCCAGCTGGGCCACGACGGCGACCGCGCAGAAGACGGCGATGCCGGGGACGTTGACCTCCTTCACGAGGAGCTCGTAGCGGAGGATCAGCGCGAGGAGGATGGCGACGATCCAGGCGGCCGCATCCAGGAGGTACTGCGACCAGAGCCAGATGGCCGGCTTGTCGGCGGCTGTCGCCCCGGCCGAGGTGGATGTCCGGGCGGAGGCCCGGCCTTCGGTGAGTCCCATGATTCCTAACGATTGTCACGCAGGCAGGCACCGCGACCATCGACGCATCCTGCGTCAGGCCTTCGGCCCGGACGGCGTCCACTGCGTCAGGCTTTCGGCCCGGACGGCGGCTTCAGGTCCGGAAGGCCCCGGAGGGCACGGTGTATAGACTGCTGCTACCCGAGAATAGTAACCGCCCCCTGTGCGCCCGAGCCGTCGGCCGCCGCCCTGGCGCGGCCCGGAAGGACCCCGTTGCCCGCTCCTGACCACGGCGCGCCCCGCGTGTTCATCGTCATCACGACCTTCAACAGGGCAGGGCACCTGCAGGAACTGCTCGCCTCCGTCGCCGACCTCTCCCCCGCGCCCGCCGGCGTCGTCGTGGTGGACAACGCGAGCACCGACGGGACTCCCGGCGTGCTCTCCGCACTCGACCTGCCCGTCCCGGTCGTCGTCGAACGCCTCCCGGTGAACGTGGGTGGCGCAGGCGGATTCGCGGCGGGTGTGGCGCGCGCCCTCCGCGAGGGCGCGGACTGGCTCTGGCTCATGGACGACGACGTGGTGGCCCTCCCCGACGCACTCACCTCCTTCGCGCCGTGGATGGCGCGGTACTCCTGCATCCACGGGCGGCGCTACGACCACGCGGGCGAGCCGTTCTTCTGGCAGCACCGGCTGCACGAGAGCCTCGGCGTGCACCTGCCGGTCCGCGGGGACGTCTTCGCCGACTCCTCCGTCTTCCATACCAACGTCGGGTGCTTCGAGGGCATGCTGGTCTCCGCCGACGTGGTACGCGAGATCGGTCTGCCGGACGCGCGTTTCTTCCTCAACGGGGACGACACGACGTACGGCTGGCTCGTCTCGCAGAGCTACCCCGTGGCCTATGTGAACGCGTTCGTGCTGCGGAAGACCCGCGCGCAGCGTCAGGTGGACCTCGGTGTTCGGCACCTCAACGACTCGAGCGACCTCTCACGGTTCTGCGGTATGCGGAACCGGGGCCACGTGGCGCAGTACCTCCGTCTGCACGGCAGGTACAGTCCCCTCGGTTTCGGTGTGGGGACCGTGCTCTCGGCCGCCAAGGAGGTGCTGCGCCTGGTCGCCGTCGAGCACTCTCTCTCGGGTGTCGGCGCCGTGTGGCGCGGGTGGTGGGCTGCCCGCGTGATCCTGCGCGACCCGCACTGGTTGCCCGAACCACCGCTGTCACCGGCGGGGTCCGGTGCGCACCGCATCCCGGGCGCGGGATCAGCGTGAGCTGGCTCGTCCTCGGGGGGTCAGGGTTCGTCGGAGCCGCCGTGCTCGAGGCCCTGCGGGAGGCCGGCATTCCGGCGCGCTCGGCCCTGGCACCCCGCCTCGTCACCGCGGCCAGGACTCCCCGGGATCTGCTCGTCGAGGCCGGACGGACCGACCGCGAAGGGCTCCGGGCACTGCTCGCGGACCACGACGTCGTGGTCAACGCCGCCGGCCTCGCGACACCGTCCGCGCCCGACACCCCGGAGCTCTTCGGCGCGAACGCCCTTCTGCCCGCCGTCGTCGCACTCGCGGCCGCGGAGGCGGGGACCGCCCGGCTGGTACACCTGAGCAGTGCGGCCGTCCAGGGTAGGGCCGCCGTGCTCGACGAGAGCCCGGACGTCCGTCCGTTCTCCGCCTACTCGCTCAGCAAGGCCCTGGGCGAGCAGACGCTGGACCTCGCCACCCGCGGGCAGCGCCCGGAGACGGTGACGGTCCGGGCCACATCCGTCCAGGGCCCGGGCAGGACGACGACGGCGACGCTCGCGCGCCTCGCCCGCTCGCCTCTGGCCTCGGTGGCATCACCCGGGACCGCACCCACTCCCGTGACGTCGGTGGACGCGCTCGCGGAGTTCGTCGTCGCCCTCGGATCCTTCCCCGGCGACCTCCCGGCCCGGGTGCTGCAGCCGTGGGAGGGCCTGACGGTGCGCTCGGTGCTCGAGGCCGCGGGCGGACGGCCCCGCGTGCTGCCGCGAGCGCTCTGTACCGGCCTCGTCCGGTCCGGCTACGCCCTCTCGTCGGCGGTACGGGGTCGGCTCGATGGCAGCGTCCGCAGGGCCGAACTTTTGTGGTTCGGTCAGGACCAGGTGCCGGGGTGGGCGCGGTACCACGGGATGGTGCCTGCGCCGCGGGTCCGCGAGGTGTTGGCCCTCGCCGCCGGGGACCGCTGACGCGACGCACCGCACGCGAACCGGGATCGCTGACGGATCGCAGGGTGACTCGGCATCGCTGACGGACCGCAGGTGTAGATGTGGAGCTGCCCGGCGCCGCAGGCCTGATGCGGGGCCCGTCTCCGTCGGCGTGGAGCGCGCTGACTGGGATCTCGCGCCGGCTGAGATCTACTGGAGCGAGGCGCCGCCCGACGGCGAGCGTGTGTCGGACCCGTCGACGTCCTCGGTCGTGGCGTCCGTCTCCGTCGCGCCGGCGGCGGTGGCGTCCGTACCCGTCGCGTCGGGGGCGGCGGGGTCGGGCTCGGTCGCGTCGGGTTCGGTCGCGTCCGGGCCTGTGGACCCGTCGATCCCGACCAGCCCCGGGACCACCTGACGCAGCCGGTCGAGGGGAAGGGTGCCCTGCCGCACCACGCGGAGGACCTCACCGGTCGCGTCGACGATCGTGGAGCCGGAGCCATTGGCGTCCAGCCGCGGGCCTGCCTCGAGGTACACGGCCACGGACTCCGCGAGCTGCGCGGCGGCGTCCGCCGCCGTCGTCGCCGCCGGCTGCCCCGTGCGGTTCGCCGAGGAGACCGCGAGCGGCCCGGTGAGGGTGAGGAGTTCGAGGGCGATCTCGTCGTCCGGCATGCGCAGCGCCACCGTTCCCAGGGTGTCGCCGAGATCCCAGGTCAGCGACGGCTGCGCGTGGAGGATCAGGGTCAGCGCCCCGGGCCAGAAGGCCTCCGCAAGGCGTCGGGCGTCCACGGACACATCCGTCGCGAGACCGTCGAGCGTCTGGATCCGCGGGATCAGGACGGGCGGGGGCATGCTCCTGCCGCGCCCCTTCGAGGCCAGGAGCGTCGCCACCGCCTGCGGCGAGAAGGCGTCGGCGCCGATGCCGTAGACGGTGTCGGTCGGCAGCACCACGCACTGCTTGAGCGAGACGGCGCGTTGGGCCTGGGTGAGGCCCTCGGCGCGCTGAGCGGGATCGGAGCAGTCATACGTCGTGGTCACGCTGTCATCCTTCCATCAGTCCGCCCGGTGCCGCACATCGCTCAGGGCGCCGGCGGCGGACCGAAGCCCTTCCCGCGCAGCCCCGCCCCGTAGGCCGCGGCCCAGGCGCGGAGCCCGCGGATGTCGCCCCGGGAGAGGAAGTAGTACGGGAAGCCGATGATGTCCGCTCCGAACCAGCGCAGGTTGCGGTACTTGCGCGCGTTGTACGCGCGGTTCCGGAAGTAGGAGAACCGTTTGAACTCGCCCTCGGGGATGACCGGCGTGATGAAGCCGCCGAAGATCGGCTTCATCTCGGACCAGGTGGCCGGGTGCCGGACGGCGACGGTCGCCACCGTGCCGTACGTGAGGCCGGCCTTGCGCACGCGCGCCAGGAAGTCCACCTCGTCGCCGCGGATGAAGTACTTCATGTCCGGCACACCGATCGTCGAGAACACGTCAGCGCGGATGAGGGCGCCGTTGAAGAAGTGCACCATGCCGGGCAGGTAGCCCATCGGCTCCAGCGTGGCGCGGTCGTTCGTCAGCAGACCGTTGATGCGGAAGTTGAAGGACAGCCGCGTCGGGTCCGACGTCGCCACCACCAGCGGACTGACGACGTCGAGGCGGTGCTCCCGCGCGGCCTCGAGGAGTGCGGCGAGACAGTGCTCGTCCTCGGGGTGGCCGTCGTCGTCCATCAGCCAGACCCACTCGGCGCCACTCGCGACCGCCGCGAGGATGGCGTACGCGAAGCCGCCGGCACCGCCCAGGTTCGCCTCGGAGCGGAGGTAGTGCACGGACGCGCCGCGTTCCACGGCGGCGTCGACGACGGCGCCCGCGGGTCGGGTGCCCGAGTCAACCAGGGCGATCGTCGTGATCGGGACGCTTTGCACCTCGAGTGACACCAGGAGCTGCGCGAGCTCCTCGTGGCGGTCGTAGGTGACTGCCGCGACGGCGACGCGCTCCGTCGGTGCCGTCGCTGCCGCCCGTCCGGGCCCTACCGGCTCTCGTGCGTGATCGGTCATGCTCGTGACTCCCCTGTGGCTCGTGGATGGCGCGAGAGCACGGCGCTCGTGGAGCGGTCCCGTCCGCTCAGGTCCTGATGCGTGGTGATGTCCGTCCAGACCCCGGCCTGGGTGAGGACGGCGGCGACCCAGGGAGCCTGCACCTCGGCGTGCTCCATCACGAAGAGCCCGCCGGGGACGAGGAGCCTCGCCGCTGACCGGGCCGCTGCACGGGGCAGCGCCATGCCGTCCGCTCCGCCGCCGTAGAGCGCCATGTGGGGATCGTGCTCCGCCACCTCCGGCTCGATGGGTACGGCCTCGGCGGGGATGTACGGCGGATTGGAGACGACGACGTCGAACGTGCCGTTCTGCTCCGCCAGTGCCGTCGCGAGGTCCCCCTGCACGAGGGTTACGCCGAACGGCCGCAGGTTGGCCTCGGCCCACGCGAGGGCGAGGTCGCTCAGTTCGACCGCCACGACCTCCGCGTGAGGCACCTCGTTCGCGACGGCCGCGGCGATCGCGCCGGAACCCGTGCCCAGATCGACGACCCTCGGCGCGGTCAGACGCGCGGCGTGGTCGATGACGAGCTGGGCCACGGTCTCGGTCTCCGGGCGCGGAACGAAGACCCCGGGCCCGACGGCGAGGTCCACGTGACGGAAGGTGGCGGTGCCCGTGAGGTGCTGCAGCGGTACGCGGCGCGCCCGCTCGGCCACCAGCTCCTCGAAGCCCTCGGGCGCGGCGGTCCCCGTGAGGGCCAGGGCGCGCACACGTCCGCGCGAGACGCCGAGCAGGTGCGCCGCCAGCAATTCGGCGTCCACCTCGGGGCTCGGCACCCCTGCCTCGCCGAGCAGACGGACAGCCCGGCGCAGGGCGTCCTCCACGCCTACTCTTCCGTGCCGATGGCGTCGAGACGCGCTTGCTCGTCCATCTCGATGGCCGACTGCACCACGGGCTCCAGATCCCCGTTCATGACGGCGTCGAGGTTGTACGCCTTGTACCCGGTGCGGTGGTCGGCGATCCGGTTCTCGGGGTAGTTGTAGGTGCGGATGCGCTCGGAGCGGTCCATCGTGCGGATCTGCGACTTGCGGATGTCGGAGTTCGCGGCGTCGATCTTCTCCTGCTCGTGGGCGAGGATGCGCGAGCGGAGCACGCGCATCGCGGCCTCACGGTTCTGGAGCTGCGACTTCTCGTTCTGCATCGCGACCACGATGCCGGTGGGCAGGTGGGTGATGCGGACGGCGGAGTCGGTGGTGTTGACCGACTGGCCACCCGGCCCCGAGGAGCGGTAGACGTCGATCTTGAGATCGTTCTGGCTGATCTCCACCTCCTCGGGCTCGTCGACCTCGGGGAGAACGAGCACGCCGGCGGCGGAGGTGTGGATGCGGCCCTGCGACTCGGTCACGGGGACGCGCTGCACGCGGTGCACGCCGCCCTCGAACTTGAGGCGCGCGTACACGCCCTCCGCGGGATCGTTCGAGGATCCCTTGATGGCCATCTGGACGTCCTTGTACCCGCCGAGATCGGACTCGTTGGCGGAGAGGAGTTCGGTCTTCCAGCCCCGGGACTCCGCGTACCGCGCGTACATGCGCAGCAGGTCACCGGCGAAGAGAGCTGCCTCGTCCCCGCCCTCGCCGCCCTTGACCTCGATGATGACGTTGCGGCTGTCATTGGGATCCCGCGGGATCAGCAGCCGTCGCAGGCGCTCCTGCGCCGCAGCGAGCTGCTCCTCGAGCACGGGCACCTCGGCCGCGAACTCGGGATCCTCGGACGCCATCTCGCGGGCTGCCGCGAGGTCGTCGTCGAGGGCCGTCCACCGGTTGTGCGCATCCACGATGCGCCCGAGTTCCGCGTAGCGGCGTCCGAGCCTCCGCGCGAGCGGCTGGTCGGTGTGCACCGCGGGATCGGCGAGCTGATCCTGCAGCTCGGAGTGCTCGTCGAGCAGTCCCTGGATGGATTCGAACATGGGGGTGTACCTCTTTCGGCCTGTCCGGCCAGTCTACGAAGATCGGGAGCCCAACAAGGCCACGACCGGCGTGGTCACCGGTCGAAGCTGCTCCCTCGAGAGGGGAAGTGCCGCTTAACCACCGAAGCCGTTCGGGACAAGCCGGCCAGGGAGTGGCATCGGGCCTGTCGGAGCGCGGAGTGCGCGTCCGACAGGACGATGCCTCCGCGCGAAGGGGCGGGGCCGGCTTGTCTCGAACGGCTGGTCAGGGTGCTAGTCGGAGTCCTTGGAACCCAGCGTGGTCTTCTGGACCTGCATCAGGAACTCGACGTTGGACTGCGTCTCCCGGATCTTGTTGGTGAGCAGCTCGAGTGCCTGCTGGGTCTCGAGACCCGACAGCACGCGGCGCAGCTTCCACATGATCTTGACCTCGTCCGGCGAGAGGAGGTTCTCCTCGCGGCGCGTACCGGAGGCGTTGACGTCCACGGCGGGGAAGATCCGCTTGTCGGCCAGATGGCGCGAGAGGCGGAGCTCCATGTTGCCGGTGCCCTTGAACTCCTCGAAGATGACCTCGTCCATCTTCGAACCGGTCTCCACGAGTGCGGTCGCGAGGATGGTGAGCGAGCCACCGTTCTCGATGTTGCGTGCCGCACCGAAGAAGCGCTTCGGCGGGTAGAGCGCAGCCGAGTCGACACCGCCGGAGAGGATGCGGCCCGACGCCGGGGCGGCCAGGTTGTAGGCACGGCCCAGTCGCGTCATGGAGTCGAGGAGCACGACGACGTCCATGCCCATCTCCACGAGGCGCTTGGCGCGCTCGATCGACAGTTCCGCGACCGTGGTGTGGTCATCGGCGGGGCGGTCGAAGGTCGAGGCGATGACCTCGCCCTTCACGGTCCGCTGCATGTCGGTGACTTCCTCGGGACGCTCGTCCACGAGGACCATCATGAGGTGGACCTCAGGGTTGTTGATCGTGATGGCGTTCGCGATCGCCTGCAGAATGAGCGTCTTGCCGGCCTTGGGCGGCGAGACGATCAGGCCACGCTGGCCCTTGCCGATCGGTGCCACGAGGTCGATGACACGCGGTCCGATCTTCTTCGCGTCCGTCTCGAGGCGCAGGCGGTCCGAGGGGTACAGCGGCACGAGCTTCGCGAACTCGACGCGGTCCTTGAGATCCTCGGCGGGCTTGCCGTTGACCGTGGTGATGCGGACCAGCGCGTTGAACTTCTGGCGTGCGCTCGCGGCGGTCTCCCCCTCGCGGGGTGCCCGGATGGCGCCGACCACGGCGTCGCCCTTGCGGAGGTTGTGCTTCTTGACCTGCGCCAGGGACACGTACACGTCGTTCGGGCCCGGCAGGTAGCCGCTGGTGCGCACGAAGGCGTAGTTCTCCAGCACGTCCAGGATGCCCGCGACGGGCAGCAGGACGTCGTCCTCGGTGACCTCGACGTCGTCGACGTCCGGCTGGTTGCGCCCACGACGACGGTCGTTGCGCTCGTTGCGGTCGCGGAAGCGGCTGTTGCGGTCCTCGGGGCCGGCGGTACCGTTGCGGCCCGCGCGGTTGCGGCGGTTGCGTCCGCGACCCTCGTCGTCGTTCGCTCCGTTGCCGCGGTTGTCGCTGCGCTCGGTGCCGTTGCGTCCGCCGTCGTTCTGGAAGTCGTTGGCCGAGCCGTTGCCGGAGCCGTTGGCTGATCCGTTGTTCGAGCCGGTGTTCGAGCCGTTGTTCGAGCCGTTGTTCGAGCCGTTGTTCGAGCCGTTGCCGACACTCTCGTCGCGGCCGTTGCGCGACCTGTTGCGACGCTCGTTGCGCTCGCCGCGGGTCTCGCCCTGACCGGTCTGCTGGCCGTCGTTCTGCGCGTCCTGCTGACCGGACGTGCGGAGCTCGCCCTGCTGGTCGCCCTGGTTCTGTGCGTCGGAGCGGTCCTCGCCCCGGCGGCTGCGGCGGTTGCGCTGCCCGCGGCCTTCCTGGCGTTCGCCGCGCTCCTGCTGCTCGTCCGTTGCGTCGGACGGATCGACGGTCGAGGTGCGCGAGCTGTCGCCCGCGGCGTCCCGGCCGGTCTGGGTGTCGGTGCGCGTGTCCGCGACGACGACGTCGTCGGCCACGGGAGCGGCGACCACTCCGTCGCTGCCCGCACGCCGGTTGCGGTTGCGGGTCCGGGGCTGGCGCTCTGCCGGGGCGGACTGCTCGTCCTGCGTCGGGGCGGCGGGCTGCTCGCTCGCGGCCGGCGATGCCGACTGTGCCGGAACATCGGCGGTGTCGGTGGTGCGCTCGCTGCGGACGACGGGCCGCTGACGGTCCGCGACGGCCGAGCCGCGCTGGTGGTCGGAGATGGCCGAGACAAGATCGCCCTTGCGCATCCGGGATCCACCGGTGATGCCGAGCTGGCCCGCCAGCGCCTGGAGCTGCGCGAGCTTCAGGCCTGCGAGACCGCTGCTCTTGGAAGTAGCTGCTGAAGATGCGCCGTTAGCGTCGGCGTCCTGGGTTGCCACACCTGGTAACAGGTCGGTGGTTTCAGTCACGAAGGATCCTTCCCCCTCGTCGGGCGGCCACTCGATGAGTGGTCCGCGGTGGTTTGCCCCGTGCTGCATTGGAAGCAGGCGGGGTCCAGCCGTGCCGGGTGCTGGGTGGCAGTGGCTGGGCGAACTGGAGCCTGAGGATGTCGCTGCGTCAGGCCGCGAGGCGCACGCAGAAAAGTTCGGAGGCTACACCGGAGGATGTACTACTGCTGATGAACCTGCAGCTTGTGCGGCGGTCCGTAGATCAGGACGGCCGGCTCAACAGAAGCACCCGATGCCTGCGACGGGGGCTGGAACCTTCGATGGACGCCAACTCCGCGAGACACGGCAGATCCGCCTGAGCGGTTCCTACCCTTGATGCACTCTCACTTTAGCACCTTCCCGCTCGACTGACAGCCGGAGAATCCGCCATCCGCCCGGCGTGTCGCCCTGCGCCACGAAGGTCCTGATGAGCTCCTCGGCCTCCTCGGCACGGTGCTGCCCGACCGCCAGGGTCAGGACGCTCGGCCCCGCTCCGGAGATGGTGCTCGCGAGACCGGCGGCCCGGAGGGCGCGCAGCAGGGTGGCACTCGGGAGCATCGCCTGCGCGCGGTAGTCCTGGTGCAGGGCGTCCTGCGTGGCGGGCAGCAGCAGGGACGGATCGGTGGTCAGCGCGTGGACCAGGAGCGCCGCGCGGCCCGCGTTCGCCGCCGCGCTGCGGTGCGGGACCGACGGCGGCAGGAGGGCACGGGCACTGTCCGTCGCGAGCGAGGCGACGGGCACCGCCAGCACGGGCACGACGTCGGGATGCACCTCCGCGCGTGCGCTGCGATAGGCACGCCCGCTCTCCCAGGAGATGGCGAGCGAACCCGCGAGCGAGGGTGCCACGTTGTCGGGGTGCCCCTCGATCGCCGCGGCCCACTGCAGCAGGGCCTCGGCGTCCAGGCGCTCGCCGGCGGGCAGCAGCGCGTTGGCGGCGAGGACCCCGGCCACGATCGCGGCGGCGGAGGAGCCGAGGCCGCGTGCGTGGGGAATGACGTTGACCGTCTCGAGCTCGAGGCCCGGAGCACGCCGTCCGGCATGGTGGAGCGTGCTGATCAGGGCTCGCGCCACGAGGTGGCGCTCGTCGGTGGGGAGGTTCCCCACGCCCTCACCGGTGGCGCGCACCGTCGTCGTGCCCGCGTCCGTGGTCCTGACCCGCACCACGTCGTGGAGCGAGAGCGCGAGTCCGAGGGTGTCGAAGCCCGGCCCGAGGTTCGCGCTCGTGGCGGGGACGGTGACCTCGACCTCCTGGCCCGTCGCGACGACCGGCAGGTCCAGCACGTCGGCCGGAACGGGCGTCACGTGGAGGCCTGCCATCTCAGTCCTCGAGACCGAGGGCCGCGGCGACGCTGACGACGTCGAACTCCACCTTCGTGGGCTCGACGTCGGAACCGTCGGCGGTGCGGAGGGCCCACTGGGGGTCCTTCAGGCCGTGGCCCGTCACGGTGATGACGATGGTCTTGCCCGTGGGCACGGCGCCCTCGGCATGCTTCTTGATGAGTCCGGCCACACCGGCGGCGGAGGCGGGCTCCACGAACACGCCCTCGCGGGAGGACAGCCAGCGGTGGGCGTCGAGGATCTCCTCGTCCGTCACCGCCTCGATGAGCCCGCCGGACTCGTCGCGTGCAGCCACGGCGAAGTCCCAGGACGCCGGATTGCCGATGCGGATGGCGGTCGCGATGGTGTCCGGCTCGGTGATCGGGTGGCCCTTGACCAGGGGCGAGGCGCCCTCGGCCTGGAACCCCCACATGATCGGGGTCCGCGTGGCGACGGCCGGCAGTTCGCCGTGGTGCATCGAGGCGTAGGGCGCCGCGTACTCCGTGTAGCCCTTCCAGTACGCGCTGATGTTGCCCGCGTTCCCCACCGGCATGAGGTGGTAGTCGGGAGCGTCGCCGAGCGTGTCCACGACCTCGAACGCGGCCGTCTTCTGGCCCTCGAGGCGCGCGGGGTTGACCGAGTTCACGAGGAACACGGGGTAGGACTCCGCGAGCTTCCGAGCGACATCCAGGCAGTTGTCGAAGTTGCCGTTCACCTGGAGCAGCTGCGCCCCGTGGGCGATCGCCTGGCTGAGCTTGCCCATGGAGATCTTGCCGTCGGGGACGAGGACGGCGCACGTGATCCCGGCCTGCGTGGCGTACGCCGCCGCGGACGCCGAGGTGTTGCCGGTGGAGGCACACACCACGGCCTTGGCCCCGGCGGCCACTGCGGCGGTCATCGCCATGGTCATGCCGCGGTCCTTGAAGGACCCCGTGGGGTTCATGCCCTCGACCTTCAGGTACACGGTGCACCCCGTGAGTTCGGACAGGTGCTGCGCGAGGACCAGCGGCGTACCGCCCTCACCGAGGGTGATGACCTCGGTGGAGTCGCTGACGGGCAGGCGTTCGGCGTACTCGCGGATGACTCCGCGCCACTGGTGTGCCACTTAGATTCCCTCTACTCGGAGGACGGATGAGACGGCGGTGATGACGTCGAGCGCGGCGACCTGCTTCACCGTCGCGGCCAGGGACGCCTCGGGTGCGCGGTGGGTGACGATGCGCAGCTCGGCGGTGGTGCCGCCGTCGGGCCCGCCCTGGTGGATGCGCTGGCGCATGGTCTCGATGGAGACGTCATTCTCTGCGAAGATCTGCGCGATCCGCGCGAGCACGCCGGGCTGATCAGCGACCTGCAGCCCGATGCAGTAGCTGGTGCGCACGGTGTCGATGCTGAGCGGGGGTACGTGGCCGGTGGTGGTCTCGGTACGGCCGGGGCCGCCGAGCACCATGCGGCGCGCCGCACTGACGACGTCGCCCAGGACGGCCGACGCGGTGGGCGTGCCGCCCGCGCCCTGACCGTAGAACATCAGCTCGCCCGCGTTCTCCGCCTCGATGAAGACGGCGTTGAACGCGCCGCGGACGGCCGCGAGGGGGTGGGTACGGGGCAGCAGGGTCGGGTGCACGCGGACTCCGACGCCCGCGGCGCCGTCCTCGCCCGTCAGGATCTCGGCGATGGCCAGCAGCTTGATGACGTAGCCGTCCTCGGCGGCGGCCCTGATGTCGTCCGCCGTGACCGAGGTGATGCCCTCGCAGTGCACGTTCTCGAGGGCGAAGCGCGTGTGGAAGGACAGGGAGGCGAGGATCGCGGCCTTCGCGGCGGCGTCATGGCCCTCGACGTCGGCCGTGGGATCCGCCTCCGCGTAGCCGAGGTCCTGTGCGGCCTTCAGGGCGTCGGCGAAGGAGGCGCCCGTGGAGTCCATCTGGTCCAGGATGTAGTTCGTGGTGCCGTTGACGATCCCCAGCACGCGCGTGATGCGGTCCCCGGAGAGGCTGTCCCGGATGGGCCGGAGGATCGGGATGGCTCCGGCGACCGCGGCCTCGTAGGAGAGCTGCACGCCCGCCTTGTCCGCCTGCTCGTAGAGTTCGGGCCCGTCCTGCGCCAGCAGAGCCTTGTTACCGCTGACGACCGTGGCCCCGTGCTCGATGGCACGGAGGATCAGCGATTTCGCCGGTTCGATGCCGCCCATCAGCTCGATCACGATGTCCGCCCGCTCGACGAGCGCCTCGGCGTCGGTGGTCAGGAGCCCTGCAGGGAGGTCCACCTCGCGCTCGGCGTCGAGGGTGCGAACGGCCACGCCCACGAGGTCGAGCGGCGCCCCGGCGCGGCGGCCGAGGTTCTCGGCGTCCTCGAGGAGGATCCGGGCCACCTGGGAACCGACGTTCCCGCAGCCGAGCAGGGCCACACGCAGCGGCTGGGACGAGGGCGTTGCTGGCACATTCATGCTGTCCGTGAGGCTCCTTGTTCCGGGGCTTGTTCCGAGGCGGTCGCTTCCGGCGCGCCCGGGGCGGGCTCGCGCTGGACGTCCCTGCGGAACAGGTCCTCCTCGGTCTCACCGCGGACGATGAGCCGCGCACGGCCGTCGGCGACCGCCACCACGGGCGGGCGCGTCAGGTAGTTGTAGTTGCTCGAGAGCACCCAGCAGTACGCTCCGGTCCCCGGGACGGCGAGGAGATCGCCGGCGCCGGTGTCCTCCGGGAGGTAGACGTCACGCACCACGATGTCACCGCTCTCGCAATGTTTCCCAACCACGCGCGAGAGGACGGGCTGGGCGTCGGGCGTCCGCGAGGCCAGGACGGCGGAGTAATCCGCGCCGTAGAGCACCGGACGGGCGTTGTCGCTCATCCCGCCGTCCACCGACACATAGCGTCGCGGATGCGTCACGGAGGTGTCGTGCACGGTCTCGGAGCCGTTGGCCGAGGCGTCCACGCGCACGGTCTTGGTGGTGCCGGTCGTGTAGAGCGTGAACGTGGTGGGACCGACGATCGCGCGGCCGGGCTCGATCGAGATGCGCGGCACCCGCAGGTCGAGGTCGCGGCAGGTGTCCCCGACGACCGCCGCCATCGCCCGGGCGATCTCCGCCGCGGGGCGCGGCTCGTCCGCCTCGGTGTAGGCGATCCCGTAGCCTCCCCCGAGGTCCAGCTCCGGGAGCTCGACGCCGTGCCGGTCGCGGACCTCCGCGAGGAACCCGAGGAGCCGCTTCGCGGCGAGCTCGAAGCCCTCGGACTCGAAGATCTGGGACCCGATGTGGCAGTGCACGCCGAGGAGGTTGATGCCCGGGTGGGCCAGGGCGTCCGCGACCGCGCGGGCGGCGGGCGAGGAGCCGCCGTCGTCATTCCCGCCTGAGAGGTCGTGTCCGGGACCCTGCTCCGTGCTGAGCGAGAGTCCGAACTTCTGGTCCTCGTGAGCCGTGGCGATGAACTCGTGCGTGTGCGCGTGGACACCCGGGGTCAGTCGGATCATGACGTTGGCGCGGCGTCCGCGCTCGACGGCGAGGTCGCCGACCAGCGCCACCTCCTGCAGGCTGTCGACGACGATGCGGCCGAGGTCCGCGTCGATGGCCCGCGTGATCTCCGCTGCGGACTTGTTGTTCCCGTGGAGTCCCAGGCGGTTCCCGGGCATGCCTGCGCGCAGGCCGACGGCGAGTTCGCCGCCGGAGCAGGTGTCGAGGCCGAGGCCCTCTTCCCGCACCCAGTGGGCCACCTCGGTGCAGATGAAGGATTTACCTGCGTAGAAGACGTCGACTCCCCCGCACAGCTCACGGAAGGCATCGTTGAACGCGTCGCGGAAGGTGGCGGCGCGGGAGCGGAAGTCCCGCTCGGACATGACGAAGAGCGGCGTGCCGTACTGGGCGGCCAGGTCCTCCACGGAGACGCCGTCGATCGTCAGGACGCCGTCGCTCCTCCGCTCGACGTCCTCCGCCCACAGCTTCCGCTCGAGCTCTGCCGGGTGCTCGGGCACCGTCAACCAGGAGGGCGCCAGGGGCGAGCTCCCCCGCCGCGTCGCTGTCTCGTGCACGGTCACATCCTCTCCGGGGCCGAGACACCGAGCAGCCGGAGGCCGTTGGCGAGGACCTGCTGCGTGGCGTTGTTCAACCACAGGCGTGAACGGTGGACGTCCTCGACCGGGGCATCGCCGATCGGGGACACCCGGCAGGCGTCGTACCAGCGGTGGTAGGTACCCGCGACCACCTCGAGGTGGCGCGCCACCCGGTGTGGCTCGCGGAACGAGGCGGCCTGCGCCACGACGCCGGGGAATTGGCCGAGGGCGGCCAGCAGCTCGCCCTCCGTGGGGTGACCGAGCGACGCGGCGTCGAAGAGGCCGGTGTCGACTCCCGCCGCGACCGCGTTGCGGGCGACGGCGTGCGTGCGGGCGTGGGCGTACTGCACGTAGAACACCGGGTTCTCGTTGGTGCGGCGCGTCAGCAGATCGAGATCGATGTCGATGTTCGAATCCGCCGAGAACCGGCCGAGCGTGTAACGGGCGGCGTCCACACCCACGGCGTCCACCAGGTCCTCGAGGGTCACCACGGTGCCGGCGCGCTTGGACATGCGGACGGGCGCGCCGTCCTTCATGAGGTTCACCATCTGTCCGATCAGCACCTCAACGGTGGCGGGATCGTCACCGAGCGCCGCGGCGGCGGCCTTCAGTCGCGCCACGTACCCGTGGTGGTCGGCGCCCAGCATGATGATGTTCAGGTCGAAGCCACGGCGACGCTTGTTGACGAAGTACCCGATGTCCCCGGCGATGTAGGCGGGCGTGCCGTCGGACTTGATGACCACGCGGTCGCGGTCGTCCCCGAAGTCGGTGGACCTCAGCCACCATGCGCCGTCCTCGAAGAACAGGTTGCCGGAGGTCTTCAGCTGCTCCAGGAGCCCGCCCACGAAGTCGTCCTCGAAGAGCGAGTGCTCGTGGAAGTAGACGTCGAAGTCCACGCCGAAGTCGTGCAGCGACTTCTTGATGTCGGTGAACATGAAATCGACGCCGACGGCTCGGAACCGCTCGACGGCGTCGGCCTCCGTGAGCGCCAGGACGTCGGGCTCCGCGCTGACGACGCGCTGCGCGATGTCCTCGATGTACTGTCCGCCGTAGCCGTCCTCGGGAGCGGGACGGCCTGCGGCGCTCGCGTACAGCGAGCGCGCGAAGCGATCGATCTGCGCGCCGTGGTCGTTGAAGTAGTACTCCCGGACCACCGACGCACCCTGCGACTGCAGGATGCGCGCGAGGGCGTCACCGACGGCGGCCCAGCGGGTACCGCCGATGTGGATGGGGCCGGTCGGGTTCGCCGAGACGAACTCCAGGTTGATCTTCTGTCCGGCGAGCGCCTCGCTGCCGCCGTAGGCGGGGCCGGCCTCGACGATGGTGCGGGCCAGCTCGCCGGCGGCACCGGCGTCGAGCGTGATGTTGAGGAAGCCGGGACCGGCGATGTCCACGCTCTTGACGCCGTCGATGCCCGCCAGGCGGTCGCTCAGGATCTGCGCGAAGTCGCGGGGGTTCATGCCGGCCTTCTTGCCGAGCTGCAGGGCGATGTTGGTGGCCCAGTCCCCGTGCTCCCTGTTCTTCGGCCGCTCCACGCGCACCTCGGAGGGGAGCTCGATGCTGATGTCACCGGCGTCGAGGGCGTCCTGCAGGCATGCGGAAATAGCGGCGGAGAGTTCTTCGGGAGTCACCCGTCAAGCATAGCCGCGGGGCCCCTCAGGCCCCGATTCGGGCGACCGCCGGGCACTCGCCTCCTGGTCGCGTTCCCTCGAGGGGAGGGCCAGGTCACACCCGAGGGGCTGCGCGACCGTCCGGAGCCCCTCGGGGAACGAATCGAGGGTGGAACGGCGATCACCCACGATACGTTGGACCCGCCAGCCCGTCGGAGCGTGTTCCTCGCCCGATCATTTCCCGCGACGCACCAGGAGAACCGATGACGACCACACGGACGACTACACGGACGGCCACGCGCCGGACCACCGATTCCGCGACCACCAGCTCCTTCCCCCTTCACAAGCGGGTGCTGACGGCACTCGCGGCCGTCTCGATCCTCGGAGCGGCCGGGTGCGCCGGCGCCGAAGCGGAAGCGCCCGCCACCGAGACGTCCGCCGACGCCCCTGCGGCGGAGACCAGCGCGGCTGCGCCCGAGACCTCCGCCGCACCCGGCGCCGCCGCATCGAGCGACGCTGCCGCTCCGACCACCGAGGCAGCCGCGGCCGACCAGACCTACACCGACGGCGACTACACGCAGACGGGCGCCTACCAGTCCCCCGCCGGCCCGGAGGAGGTGGGCGTCACCGTGACGCTCGCCGCCGACGTCGTCACCGCCGTCACCGTGGAGCCGATGCCGGACAACCCCACCACCGAGCAGTACCAGGGCCAGTTCGCCGGGGGCATCTCGGACGCGATCGTGGGGCAGAAGCTCGACGACATCACGGTCGACAAGGTGGCCGGCTCCTCACTGACCAGCGGCGGCTTCAACGAGGCCCTCGGCAAGATCAAGAGCGAAGCGCAGATGTAGGAGGTAGGGGCGTGGCGGATTCCTTCAGCTTCGAGGCCATCGGCACCCGCTGGCGCGTGGACACGCGCGACGAGTTGCCGAGGTCGCAGCGGGAGGATCTGTTGCGCCTGGCCGAGGAGTACGACGTCCTCTATTCGCGCTTCCGGCCCGATTCGGGGGTCACGGCGCTCGCGGCGTCGGGCGGGACACTCGCCCTCCCCGGACACGGCGCCGACCTCGGACGCCTGCTGCGCTCGCTGCACGACGCGACCGGGGGTGGGGTCTCCCCCCTCGTCGGGGACGGCCTGGCGGCGCAGGGCTACGACGCCGACTACTCCTTCGTCGCCACGAAGGCTCCTGCTCCGGCGCGCGCCTGGACGGACGTCCTCGACTGGACGGAGGACGGCGTCACGCTGCGCGAGCCGGCCATCCTGGATGTCGGGGCGGCCGGCAAGGGGCAGCTGGTGGATCTGATGCTCCAGCAGCTCGTCGACGCCGGGCACGACGACGTGATCGTCGACGCCAGCGGCGACATGCGGCGCGTGGGGCCAGGGAGCATCTCGGTCGCGCTGGAGCATCCGTACGACCCGACGTCGGCGATCGGCACCGTGCGCCTGGGCACCGGCGCTCTCTGCGCGTCGGCGTCGAACCGCCGCGTCTGGGGAGATGGGCTGCACCACGTGCTCGACGCCCGCACCGGCCACTGTGTGGACACCGTGGTGGCCACCTGGGTCCTGGCGGAGGACGCCATGACCGCGGACGGACTCTGCACGGCCCTCTTCCTCGCGGACCCCGGCGACCTCGCCGCCGACTTCGCCTTCGACTACGTCCTCGTCTACTCGGACGGGCGAGCCCGCTATTCCGCACCCCTCTCAGGAGCACTGTTCCCATGACCGCTGTACTCGACGGCCTGCTGGGCCGCATGACCATGTACCGGTTGACCCTGGTGCTGCTCCTGACCCTCACGGTGGAGGCGTTCGTGCTTTCCTTCGCCGGCCTCTTCGCCTACACGCCCACCGTGCTCGCCGTGGCCCTCGTGGCAGCCGTGGCCGGCACCTTCGTGGGAACACGGCTGATGGCGCTGATCCTCAGGCTCCGGCCCCACGGCGACTCCTCGCTCATCACCGGACTGATCCTCTTCCTGATCATGTTCCCGCAGGGGACCGCCGCCGGCCTCGGCGGTATCCTCGTCGCCGGACTCGCAGCGGGTGCGTCGAAGTACGTCCTGGCCGTCCGGGGTCGCCACATCTTCAACCCCGCCTCCACCGGTGCCGTGGTCGCCACGCTGCTCGGCGTCGGCGTGGCCGGCTGGTGGGTCGCCAACGCCTACATGCTGCCGGTGGTCGCTGTGGGCGCCGCGCTCCTGCTCTACCGGACGCGCAAGGTGTCCATGGGAATCGTCTTCATTGCAGTGGCCGTCGGCATCCTGGTCGTCAACCTCCTGCAGAGCGGGATGACCGTGGGCCCCGCCCTGCAGCTGGTGCTGACGTCCTACCCCGTGCTGTTCCTCATCGGCTTCATGATGACGGAGCCGCTCACGCTCCCGCCGCTGCGGTGGCAGCAGTGGCTGTTCGCGGTGATCGTGGCCGTCGTGTTCGCCCTCCAGATCTCGATCGGCCCGGTGTTCCTCGGTCCCGAGTTCGCGCTCGTGATCGGCAACGCCGTGGCGTTCCTCATGGGTCAGCGGCGCGGCGTGAAGCTGAACTTCGCCGGGTCCCGGCAGCTCACACCCACGAGTACCGAACTGGTCTTCGAGCCCTCCCGCCCCGTGCGCTTCCACTCGGGCCAGTACATGGAGCTCGACCTCCCGCACGGGGGTGCGGACCGCCGCGGCCGGCGCCGCGTCTTCAGCATCACCTCCGCGCCACAGCGGACCGACGCCGTCACCTTCGGCCTGCGCACCTCGGACTCGGGGAGCTCGTTCAAGAAGGCGCTGCTCGCGCTCCCGGAGAACGCACGCATTACCGGCACGCTCGTGGGCGGCGACTTCCGGCTGCCGCGGGACGCCTCCGCTCCCCTGCTGCTGGCCGCGGGCGGCATCGGCGTGACCCCGTTCATCAGCCAGCTCCGTGACCTCGCCAACCGCGCGGAGGAGCGCGACGTCGTCCTCGTCTACGTGGTGCGCAGCGGCGAGGAGATCGCCTTCCGCGACGAGCTGGTGGCACTCGGGACCCGCGTGGTGCTGTTCGTGACCGGCGACGACGCAGCCGACGCTGCGGCCCTGCCGGTCGCCTGGACGTTCGGCGGCACCGTGGCAGGGGCGGACGAACTGCTCGCGGCCGTCCCCGACCTGAAACGACGCAAGGTGCTCGTCTCCGGCTCGCCCTCCTTCATCGCGGGGATCCGCGCGACGGTGCGGAAGGCCGGTGTCTCGCGGGTGCTCACGGACGCGTTCCTGGGCTACTGACCGTCGGGCTGTCCAGCCGTCGGCGGGCCTGCGGCCACGCCCCGACGAAGCGTCTCGTGCCCGTCGACCGCCGGTCGCGTGCCCGTCGCGCGGCTCTCCCGGGTTCTTCCTGACCGGCGCCACCTGCTAAGCTCTTGACGTCCCGCAAGGGCACGGCCGAGCCGTGTCTGCCTTCGTAGCTCAGGGGATAGAGCGTCTGCCTCCGGAGCAGAAGGTCGTAGGTTCGAATCCTATCGAGGGCACAGATCCACCCATCGGGTAGACCGCCGTCGGCCATCAGGCCGGCGGCGGTTTCGTGTTTGGTAGGCTCCACGCCATGCGGCCCCCACCGGGTGGCCACGACCTACCGACGGGGGACACGTGGGGATGGACGGCTCGCGCCGGCATGATCGCCGTGCGGTCGGCCTGCCCGCCCTGCTGACGATCCTCGTGGTGATCACCACGATCCTCGCGGCAGGCCTGCTCGGTGAGTTCACCGCCGACCCCGTGCTCGACGGACCCGTACCCGTGACCGAGCGCACGGTTGCTCCACTCCCCTCGGCGACTCCGACGACCGAACAACCCGCGGAAGCGCAGGACCGTCTGGAGATCGACGGCGGAACGCTCGTGGCGACCGCCCTGGTGATCGTCCTGGCCCTCCTCGCCCTCCTGGTCCGCGTGATCCTGAGCCTGCGCCGGGGCGCGGGTGACCGACGGCGGGACGTCGAGCGGGCGGACCTCCAGCCGGACGGTGTGGCGGCTCGGCTGGAGGAACGGCTGCCGGCCTGGACCGTCACCGCACGCACGGCCCTCGAGGACGACGTCGACACCTCGGACGCCGTCATCCGCTGCTGGCTCGAGCTCGAGCGGTCCTGCGCCGCAGCGGGCGCGGCGAGGCGGCCCACGCAGACGACGTCGGACTTCGCGGCGTCCGTGTCAGCGGCTCTCGCCGTACCCGAGCAGCCCCTCGCGACCCTCACCGTCCTCTACCAGCGGGCGAGATTCGGGCGTACCGGCGCCGGTGAACGCCTGACCACCGATGATCGTGACGCGGCCCTCGCCTGCGTGACGGCACTGTCCGCGGCGCTGGATGCCCGGCGTGCCACGTCGGGCGGACACCCGTCCCGGGAGCGGCCGTGAAGCGCTCCGCGTGGGCGATCACCGGGGCGGCCGTGCTGCTCGCGCTCGTCGCCGTCTGGTTCTTCGGTCTCGGTGCCCCGCACGCCGTGGTCCTCGTGGGTGCCGCGGTCGCCGCCGGCGTCGCCAACGGCCTGCTCGAATCCGTGGACCTGCGGCGCCCTGTCCTCGCGGCGGTCCCGGCGCCGGCCCGCGGCCTCGCCGACGTCCAGGCGCTCGAGTTCTCCCTCACGTCCGGAGAGCCCGGCGCCCGCGCCCTGCTCGAGCTGCACACCGTGGGCAGGCTCCTCGTGGCAGCGAGACCTGACGCGGAGCTGAGCGACCCACTGGTGTCCTTCCTCGCGGCGGCCCGGCCGCCCACGCTCACACACCGGGAGCTGGAGGGATTCCTCCGCGAACTCTCCGCCGCCGGTTCGGGCGGCGAGCGGGTGGGGCGGCCGTGACGCCGCACGAACCACTGGACGGACCGCCCGGAGGGCATCCAGCGCTCCGACCGGCGACCCGCTCGACAGACACCCACCCCGGATCTCCAGGAGTCACGATGACCACCCCACAGCACCACGCCGATACCGCTCGGGCGGGCCGGGAGGTCCTCGACCGCACCGGCACCGTCGTCGTCGGGGTGGAGGGCCCGCTGCGCCTCGCACTGGCGGCCGTGCTGGCGGGCGGCCACGTCCTGTTCGAGGACCTGCCCGGACTGGGGAAGACCCTGGCCGCCAAGACGCTCGCCCAGGCACTCGGCCTGCAGTTCAGCCGCCTCCAGTTCACGCCGGACCTCTTGCCGAGCGACGTCACCGGGAGTTCGATCTTCAACCCCGCCACGCGTGAGTTCGAGTTCAAGCCCGGGCCCGTCTTCGCCAACCTGTTCCTCGCGGACGAGATCAACAGGACGTCCCCGAAGACGCAGTCCGCGCTGCTCGAGGCCATGGCCGAATCGCAGGTCACCGCCGAGGGCACCACCCTGCCGCTGCCGCAGCCCTTCCACGTGTTCGCGACCTCCAACCCGCTCGAGTTCGAAGGTACCTATCCCCTGCCGGAAGCTCAGCTGGACCGCTTCATGGTGCGGCTGCGATTCGGCTACCCGGGCCCCGGCGGCGAGGAGGACATCATCCGACGCCGGATCGCCCGCCGTCGGGACGCGACGCAGGTGGAGAGCGTGACGACCGTGGAGGGCGTGCTGGCACTCCAGGCCGCGGTGGAGACGGTCGACGTCGACGCCGACGTCATCGACTACGCGGTGCGGCTCGCTGCGGCCACGCGCGAGCACCCCGCCGTCGAGGTGGGTGCGTCACCGCGCGGGTCCCAGGCGCTGGTGCTGCTCGGGCGCGCGCTGGCCGTGCTCGACGGCCGGGACTTCGTGCTCCCGGAGGACGCCGTGGAAGGCGCCGTGCCCGTGCTGGCGCACCGGCTCATGCTCACGCCGTCGGCCTGGGCGCAGGGGGTTGCGACCGAGCAGGTGGTGCGCGACGCCCTCGGCAAGGTGCCCGTGCCGTCCACTGCTCCCCGTGCCTGAGCACGGCGCCACGCGGTGGCCGGCAGCGCAGGCCCTCGCCGCCATCCTCGCGTTGCTCTGCCTCGTCGTCGGGCTGGCCGCGGGCCGGCCGGACGTGGCGGCCCTCGCCACCCCGCTGGCCCTCCTCGCCCTCGCCGCCCAGGTGCCGTCGGGGAGGCACCTCGGTGCGCCCCCGGTGATCGGTGCCGAGGGCGGTACCACCGCGGAGGGGGACGTCCGTCTGGTCCTCGCCCCAGCCGAGGGCACGACGCCGACAGCGCGCCGCCTCGTGGCCACGACCCTCGCCACGCCCGGCCTCCGGGGCCCTGCCGACGGGCTCCTCCTGCGCGACGACGAGGAGTGCCCGCTGCTCGTGGAGGCCCCGCCGTCGGGGGAGGTGGCCGTCCTCGCCTACGGCACCGCCGCGCTCGGCGCCGACTTCTCCGACCCCACGCCCTTCGTGCAGGCCCCGCCCGTGCGGGTCGGCATCCTCCCGCCCGTCCGCGCACGGCTCGCCCGCCCGGTGTCGCAGCGGCTGGCCGGCGTCACCGGGAGCCACGTCTCGCACCGCCCGGGTGAGGGCGGGGAGCTGCGGTCGGTGTCACCGCGACAGCCCGGCGATCCGCTGCGGCGCATCGACTGGCGTGCCACGGCACGGCGCTCCACGGATCAGGACCGCCTGATGGTGCGCCGACAGTTCGCCGACGCGGAAGCCTCCGTGTTCCTCGTCGTCGACTCCGGGCAGGATGTCCCGTCGGCCACCGACGACTGGTTCGCGGGCACGCCGCGCCCCTGGGCGGCCGGTTCGCTGCACCTCGCCCGCGTGGCGGCGACGGCGGTGGCGGCCTCCTATCTCTCGGTGGGCGATCGCGTGGGTCTCGACGACCTCTCCGGAACCCGCAGGGCCCTCCGCACCGCCTCCGGGACGCGGCACCTGGAACAGATCAGAGCGCGCTTGACCGGGACGGCGGTGACCCGACGGGCCGGCCGGCGCCGCGATCCCGTGCCCCCGCCAGGTGCCGTGGTGCTCGTGTTCTCCGCGTTCCTCGACGATGAGGCCGCGCGGCTGCTCCACCTGTGGCACGCGCAGGGCTTCCTCGTGGTGGGCGTCGACTGCCTGCCGGCCCTGGTGCGCTCGGAGTCCTCGCCGGCGCAGGCCGGAGCGGTGCGCCTCACGCTGCTCCGCAGATCGCTGGGACTCGAGGCCCTGCGTCGCGACGGCGTCGCCGTGCTCACGGCGGGCGGTCGTGGAGCGGGCGGCGGCGAAGCGGGCAGTGGAACGGGTACTGGGTCGCCTGGCATCACCGGGGCCGACGACGCGGGGCCCGGCGCTTCGGCGGACCACCCTGCGCGCGTGGGCGGGGACCTCGTGGAGGGCCTGCTGCTCCTCACCCGGACGGCTCGACGTCGGGCCGGTCAGGGTAGAGCCCGCCCTGCCTCGACCGGCACGGTCCGCCCTGCGGGGAAGGGCACGCCATGACCTCACGTTCCGGCCACCGGATCGCCTGGCTCCGTGGGCGGCTGCCTGCCGCGCGGCCCGTGGAGGATGCCGTGCACCGGGTGCGCCCGGACCGGAGCGGACTCGTCCCGCTGATCGTGCTCCGCCTTCTGGCCGCGCTCGTCGCCCTCCTGCTCGGGGTGATCGTCTGGAACGGGTCGGCATGGATCGCAGCCCCCCTCCTCCTCGTGATGGCCGCCGCCTTCCTCCCCTCGCTCGGTCTGGTGACGCTCGCCCTGCTGCTCCTGGTGGTCTCCTACGCGGTCAACATGCCGGCCGGATCCTTTTGGCTGCTCGCCTTCGTGGCAGGGCTGCACGCGGTCTTCGTGCTGTACCTGCTCCTGCTGCACCTGCCGATGAGGGGCTGGGTCAGCGTCGCGGCCCTGGTGGAACTCGCGCGCAGCTTCCTGCGCATCCAGCTCGTCGCGCAGCCCGTGGCGCTGCTCGCGCTCCTCGTCGACGACGCCGGGTCGAGCCTGGCCGCGGTGATCGTCGGCGTCGCATCGCTCGCGGGGTGGGCGCTGTGGCTGGTGGGTGCGGGGCGCACCCCGCGGACCTGACGCAGGACCGGGCACTGCGGACCGGTCCTGTCCGCATGCGGCCGTACGCTGGCGGCATGATCGAGACCTCGGCGCGCCTGCTGCATCTCCTCTCGCTCCTGCAGATGCGGCGGGAGTGGACGGGGCCGGGGCTCGCGCAGCGCATGGGGGTCACCGAGCGGACCGTGCGGCGTGACATCGGCAAGCTCCGGACGCTTGGCTACCCCATCAACGCCTCCCCCGGGATCGCCGGCGGCTACCAGCTGGGCGCGGGCGCCCAGCTCCCCCCGCTCCTGCTGGACGACGACGAGGCGCTCGCCGTAGCCATCGGCCTGACGGCCGTCACCGCGAGTCCCGTCTCCGGCGTGGGTGAGGCATCGGTCCGCGCCCTCACGAAGCTCGAGCAGGTGCTGCCGCCCAGGCTGCGGCCGCGCTTCTCCGGGTTGCGATCCGCCGTGACGCGCATGGCGGCGGCGAGCACGCCGGTCAACCCCGAGATCCTGACCGGTTTCTCGGCGGCCATCACGGAGCGGCGCTGCGTCGCCTTCCGCTACGACCGCCACGACGGCGAGTCCTCCCGCAGGGTCGTGGAGCCGTACCGCCTCGTGGACACCGGCAGGCGCTGGTACCTCGTGGCCTACGACCGCTCGCGCGAGGACTGGCGCACCTTCCGGGTGGACCGCTGCCAGAGCGTGCCGGTGGCCCGCGAGCGCTTCCTACCGCGGCCGCTCCCGGCGGCGGACCTCGCCGCCTACGTGCAGAGGTCCATCACGCGCTCGCCCTACGGGTACGACGCCGTGATCCGCTTCCACGCCCCGCTCGAGGAGTTGCAGGCCCGGGTGCCGCCGAACACGGGCACACTCGAGGCCGACGGCGAGAACCACACCGTGCTGAGGGCGGGGTTCGACTCCCTCGACTTCCCGCTGGCGTACGTCGCCGCCTGGGACATCGACTTCGAGGTGCTCGAGCCGCCCGAGATGCGGGAGCGTGCCGTCGTCCTCGCCGATCGCCTCCGACGGTCCGGGGCGGGGACACCTTTGCAGGCGCCCGGCTCCGACTGAGCACCGGGACCACCCTGCCGGGAGCAACTAGACTGGCAGGCAACCATGGCACTGACACTCTCCTACCCCGCGGACCTTCCTGTCTCGGAACGCCGGGCAGACATCATGGCGGCGATCGCCGCCAACCAGGTCACCATCATCGCCGGCGAGACCGGCTCCGGGAAGACGACGCAGATCCCGAAGATGTGCCTCGAACTCGGCCTCGCCGAACGCGGGCTGATCGGTCACACGCAGCCGCGCCGGCTGGCCGCCCGCACCGTCGCCGAGCGCATCGCCGAGGAACTGCAGGTGCCCCTCGGCGAAGAGGTCGGCTACCAGGTCCGCTTCACCGGATCCGTGGGCCGAAACACGAAGATCAAGCTGATGACGGACGGCATCCTGGTCGCCGAGATCCAGCACGACCGCATGCTGCGGAAGTACAGCACGATCATCATCGACGAGGCGCACGAGCGCAGCCTCAACATCGACTTCATCCTCGGGTACCTCAAGCGGATCCTCCCGCAGCGTCCCGACCTCAAGGTCATCATCACCTCGGCCACGATCGACCCCGAGCGGTTCGCCGCGCACTTCGCCGCCGACGCCGCCGTCGAGAACACCTCCCCCGCACCGATCATCGAGGTCTCCGGGCGCACCTACCCGGTGGAGATCAGGTACCGGCCGCTCGACCAGCCACCCGGTGGGCTCGACGACGGCGACGGCGGTGCGGACACCGAACTCGAGGAGGAGCGCGACCCCCTCGATGCCGTGTGCGATGCCGTCGACGAGCTCGCCCTCGAGGCGCCGGGCGACATCCTCGTCTTCTTCTCCGGCGAGCGCGAGATCCGCGACGCCGCCGACGCCCTGCGCGCACGTATCCAGTCGACGCACCGGCTGCGGGGCACGGAAGTGCTCCCCCTCTTCGCACGGCTGTCCCTCGAGGAACAGCACCGCGTCTTCCGCCCCACCGGCAACCACCGGAGGATCATCCTCGCCACCAACGTCGCGGAGACGTCCCTGACGGTGCCCGGGATCAAGTACGTGATCGACACCGGGACCGCCCGCATCTCGCGGTACTCCCACCGCACGAAGGTGCAGCGCCTGCCCATCGAGCGTGTGTCCCAGGCGTCGGCGAACCAGCGCTCGGGCCGTAGCGGCCGTGTCTCCGACGGCATCGCCATCCGGCTCTACTCCGAGGAGGACTACGCCTCGCGCCGCCCCTTCACCGAACCGGAGATCCTGCGCACCAGCCTCGCCGCGGTCATCCTGCAGATGGCGGCCATGGGCGTCACGCGGAGCCCGAAGGACATCGCGGAGTTCCCGTTCGTCGAACCGCCGGAGACCAAGGCGATCAACGACGGCGTCGCACTGCTGCGTGAACTGGGGGCGCTCAAGGACGACGGCAGTCTGTCCGGCGTGGGTCGGAAGCTCGCGCAGCTCCCCGTGGATCCGCGCCTCGGCCGCATGATCGTCGAGGCCGGCGCACGCGGCTCCGTCAAGGAGGTCATGGTCCTCGCGGCCGCACTGACCATCCAGGACCCCCGCGAACGGCCCTCGGCCGACCAGCCGGCGAAACAGCAGCAGGCCGCGGAGAAGCACAAGCGCTTCGTCGACGAGAACTCGGATTTCACCGCCTACCTCAACCTGTGGCGGTACCTGCAGGAGAAGCAGGACGAGCTGTCCTCCACGCAGTTCCGGAAGCTCTGCAAGGCCGAGTTCATCAACTACCTCCGCGTCAGGGAGTGGCAGGACCTCTTCCAGCAACTGCGCCAGCTCGCGAAGCCGCTCGGCATCACCCTGCCCGCCGGGCCCGTGGACCCCGTGGGCCTGCACGAGCAGATCCACGTGAGCCTGCTCTCGGGCCTGCTCAGCAACATCGGTCTCTACGACCAGCGCAAGCGCGAGTACGCCGGCGCCCGCGGCACCCGATTCGCCGTCTTCCCCGGGTCGGCGCTCTTCAAGAAGTCACCCGACTGGGTCATGGCCGCCGAGCTGGTCGAGACCTCACGGCTCTGGGCCCGGGTGGTCGCCCGCATCGACCCCCTGTGGGCCGAGCAGGTGGCGCCGCACCTCGTGAAGCGCACCTACAGCGAGCCGCACTGGTCGAAGAAGATGGGCTCGGTCATGGCCTACGAGAAGGTCACGCTGTACGGCGTGCCGATCGTGCCGCAGCGCCGCATCAACTACGGGCGGATCGATCGCGAGGTGGCCCGCGAGCTGTTCATCCGGCACGCGCTGGTCGAGGGCGACTGGAAGACGCACCACACGTTCTTCAGCCGCAACCAGGCACGTCTCGCCGAGGTCGACGAACTCGAGAACCGCCTGAGGCGTCGGGACCTGAGGGTCGACGACGAGACCCTGTTCGAGTTCTACGACCAGCGGATCGGCCCCGAGGTGGTGTCCGAACGGCACTTCGACATCTGGTGGAAGAAGGCGCGCCACGAGTCCCCCGACCTGCTCGACTTCGATCCCGAGCAGTTGCTCAGCGAGGACGCGGCGGAGCTCGACGAGAACGCCTTCCCCAGCACCTGGAGGCAGGCGGGCTTCGAGCTGCCGCTGGCCTACGAGTTCTCGCCGTTGACACCGGGCGCGCACGACGGCGTCACCGTCACCATCCCGGTGCTGTTCCTGAACCAGCTCGACCCCAGGCCGTTCCGCTGGCAGATCCCGGGACAGCGCGTGGAACTGGTCACGGCCCTGATCAAGTCCTTACCCAAGCAGGTACGGAAGAACTTCGTCCCCGCGCCCGACGTCGCGCGCACCACCGTCGCGACGCTCGCCACCGACTTCGACCCGAGCACGGACGACCTCGAGGCCTCCTTGGAGCTGGCCCTGCGGCGGCTGCGCGGACACATCATCCCGCCCGGCTCCTGGAACTGGTCCGCCGTCCCGCAGCATCTGCTCATGATGTTCCGAATCGTGGATGCGGACGGGCGCGTGCTCGACGAGTCACGCGATCTCGAGGCGCTGAAGGAGTCCCTGGCGCCGGCCGTCAGCCGGGCGATCGCCCAGTCGCTCGGCGCGAGCCCCGGCAGCACGCGCCCGGGTGGGTCATCGCGTGGGTCGTCCAGTGGTTCAGCGGGTGGTTCAGCGGGTGGTTCAGCGGGTGGTTCGGGACGCGGCGGCAGGAACGGCAGCGGGGCGGGCGCCACCGGCCCAGCGGGGCGGAACGATGCCCACCGTGAGCCCGTCGCCGCCGGAGGAGGTGGCTCCGGGAACCGGCAGGCAGCCGGTGCTGCCGCGATGACGCGCAGCGGCGGGATCGCCGTCGCCGAGGCTCCCGCGGTCGCCGAGCGTACAGGCGAGAAGGCGTGGGTGTTCGGCGCCATCGAGCGCGAGGTCTCCCGCACGGTGGGCGGCCACCGTGTCACGGGCTTCCCGGCCCTCGTCGACGAAGGCACCGCCGTCGGCCTGAAGGTGTTTCCCGACGCCGGCCAGCAGGCCACCGTGATGCGCGCCGGGATCATCCGGCTCCTGTCCCTGCGCATCCCCAGCCCCGCGAAGTACGTGCTGGAGCACCTCAGCAACACCGAGAAGCTCACCTTCAGCCAGAATCCGCACGGGAGCGTCGCGGAGCTCATCCGTGACTGCTCGCTGGCCGCGATCGACAAGCTCGTCCCCGAGGAGCTGCCCTGGACCGAGGAGGCGTTCTCCCGGCTGTACGAGGAGGTCCGCGCCGAACTGATCGACACGGTCTTCACGGTCACCGCCACGGTGGAGAAGGTGCTCGCCAGTACGCGCCGCATCCAGAAGCAGCTCAAGGGCACCACGAGCCTCGCGCTGATCTCCGCGCTCAACGACATCCGCAGCCAGCTGGAGCACCTCGTGTACCCGGGCTTCGTCGCGGCGACGGGATACGCCCAGCTGGCGCATCTGCCGCGCTACCTGCGGGCCATCGAGGTCCGGTTGGAGAAGCTGCCCACGAACGTGCAGCGCGACGGCGTCGGCATGGCGGCGGTGCAGCGCCTGGAGGACGAGTACGACGACGCCGTCGCCTCGCTGGCGGCCGGGCGGCACCGGCCGGAGAGCCTGCGGCGAGTGCGCTGGATGATCGAGGAACTGCGCGTCAGCCTCTTCGCCCAGGACCTCGGGACGGCGTACTCGGTGTCGGAGAAGCGGATCAGGACGGCGCTGAACGAGGCGATGGCCTCGGCGCGGTAGGAGCTGCCGCCGTCCCGGCCGCCTGCTGCACCCGCTCCGCGAGCCTCCGGGCCCTGGCAGCCACCGACCTGCGGGTGTCCTGCGACAGCCGTGCGAGGTGCGGTCCGAGCCACGCCTGGAGGGCGGAGTTCTCGGAGGACCACGCGGCGAGGGTCTCCAGGGCATTGATCAGGACGATCCAGTCCGTGCCATCGGTCAGCGTGGCCTTCAGGAGCGTCTCCGCCCGCCCGCGCTGAGCGGGCGTCAGGTCCGGGGTGAGACGCAGCAGGAGCTTCGCGAGCGTCCAGCGCGCCGACGCCTGCTCGAGCGCGCCGACGTCATCGATCAGCCGGTCGACGAACGGCACGAGCCAGGCGTGACGAGCGGCCTCGATCCGGACGAGGACGCTCGATGTCCTGAGGCGCACCGTCGGGTCGGGACTGTCGTAGCAGCAGAACAGTTCGTCGAGCCGCCCCCTGTCCCCGAGCAGCAGCGCCGCCACCTCCTCGGTCCGGCCCAGCGAGTTCGGGTGGCCGCCGGACAGCATCCTCTCCAGGCTCTCCCCGCCGCGGTCCGAGCAGCCCTCGTCCGGCATGGCCGGTCACCGCCTTCGCTGTCCGTGCTGTCCGTGCTGTCCGTGCTGCCCGGACCGGTCAGGCGGGAACGAAGGCGCCGTGACCGGCATCGCGCAGTGCCGACCGCAGCATCTCGGCCGCCTCGTCCATCGCGGCGGGGTCCGGGGCCAGGTCCACGCGCTTGACGTCGAAGTCGGCGGGTGACTGCGTGGGCCACACGTGCACGTGGAGATGCGGTACCTCGTAGCCCTCGAGGAGGAGTCCCACCCGCTCGGCGTCGAACGCCTTCTCCTGGGCCGTGCCGATCGTCTGCGCGACGGCCATGACCTTGGCCAGCGTTCCCTCGTCGGCCCGGAGCCAGTGCTCGATCTCCTGCCGCGGCACCACGAGCGTGTGACCCGGCGTGAGCGGCGCGATCGTGAGGAAGGCGACGACGTCGTCGTCCTTCCAGACGAACCGCCCCGGGATCTCGCCGTTGATGATCTTGGTGAACAGCGTGGTCATCGGGACTCCTTGTTCTGCGGCGGGTGCTGGTTCTGGATCCGGGCTCGGGCGAACGGCGGCCGGGGGCAGCGGCACCGCGCCGCGCAGCGGTGGTGGTGCCGGGCGTCCTGGGTTCATGGCTACGACGCTACCGCGCCGCTCCTCCGCCCGACCAGCATATCGACCAGCCCGACCAGCACATCACAGGGGACGCACGGAGGGCCGGACGCGCACGGAGGGCGGGACACCGTGCGTCCCACCCTCCGATACCCGTCGATGACCCCGTGCCGAGTCGGAGGGGTATCACAGGGCGGGTTCAGGCACCCGTCGCGACAGGGAGGCCCTCCGTCGTCGACCACTGGGACCATGACCCCGGAAAGAGCGCCGCATCGATGCCCGCGATGTCGAGCGCGGCGATCTCGTGCGCCGCGGTGATCCCGGAGCCGCAGTAGACCGCTACCGGCCGGGAGTCCGCTCCGAAGGCCGCGAACCGGCGGCGGAGCTCGTCCGGCGAACGGAAACGCCGGTCCTCGGCGAGGTTCTCGGAGGTCGGGGCGCTGATCGCACCAGGGATGTGACCCGCTCGGGGGTCCACCGGCTCGTGCTCGCCGCGGAAGCGCTCTGCGGCGCGTGCATCCAGCAGCAGGCCCGCCGGCTCGAGCAGGTCGGGGACGGACACCACGGGCATGTGACCCGCGGACAGGTGCACGTTCCCCACGCAGTGCTGCTCCTCGCCGCGTTCCACCTCGTGGCCGGCCGCACGCCAGGCCGCGAGGCCGCCGTCGAGCAGCCGGACGCCTTCGAAGCCGGCGTCACGCAGCAGCCACCAGAGGCGGGCCGCCGCCAGGTTCCCGGAATCGTCGTAGGCGACCACGGTGTCGCCGTCGTTGATGCCCCACTGCCGCGCTGCCTCCTGCAGTGCTTCGGCGTCGGGGAGCGGGTGCCTGCCCAGGCCGGGGCCGCCCGGAGCGCAGAGCTGCGACTCCATGTCCACGTACACGGCTCCGGGTAGGTGGGCTGCGCGGTAGTGCTCATGACCGTGCGGGTCGCCGAGGGACCAGCGCACGTCGAGCAGGATCGTCTGCGCGCCGGAGGTCATCCGGTCCTGCAGTTCCTGCACATCCATCAGAGTCTTCATCGAGATCTCCTGTCGGAAGTGGCGACCGGGACGCGGAGGTGACCGCGCCCGGTCCTGATGCAGGTCAGTCCACCACACGGAGATCGTCGATGCCATGCCGAACGTGCTGCGGCGCGAGCGGTGCTCCCGGGACGGCTGTCGACCGGCGGCCGGCGTCCGGTCAGACCTCGGTGCTCTCCCCCACCGCGAGGTGCCGGAACGTGGAGCCGTAGCGCGCGCCGAGTCGGGTCACGTGCCCCTCGACCATGCCGAGTCCCACCTCGTTGAGCAGGGCGTCGTGGATCTGGAAGGCGCGTGGCGCGCGCACGGAGGCCACGAAGTCGACCACCTCGCCGAGCTTCGACCACGGCGCGTGCACGGGCACCAGGAGCGTGCCCACCTCGACGCCCTCGGGGACGATGAAGGAATCTCCCGGGTGATAGACGTCGCCGACGAGGAATCCGACGTTCGCGACCACGGGGATGAGCGCGTGGATGAGGGCGTGCTGACCTCCGAAGGTGCGGATCTGCTGACCGGCCACGGCGAAGCTCTCGCCACTCGCGACGGCGTGCACCCGGCCTCCCGCCGCGTCGCCGAGGGCCTCGGTGACGGTGTCCGCGACACCCCGGGGCGCCCACAGCCCGAGTGAGGGATCGGCCGTCAGCGCCGCGACGACGCGATCGACGGCGATGTGGTCGGGGTGCTCATGCGTCACGAGGACCGCGTGTGCGCCCTCGAGCGCCTGTTCGACCTCGGAGAACGTCCCCGGGTCCAGGACGACGACGGTGCCGTCCAGCTCGAGGCGCACGCAGGAGTGGGAGTACTTGGTCATCAGCATGCGCCCAGACTACCCGCGGCCACGCTGATAATCTTGGAGCTGATCCGCGGCTGCGAGCGCCTGCGAGAAGGGTAGGACATGACGCCGAAGGCGACACCCCCGGCAGTGGCACCGGCCGGGACAGAGGCGGCCATGCCGGCTTCACGGAAGGGCTCCGAACAGCGTGTGACGCGCCAGCGCCGCGCCGTCAGCGCAGCCCTGGATGCGATCGACGACTTCGTGAGCACCCAGGAACTGCATCGTCTCCTCCAGGACGACGGCGCCTCGGTGTCGCTCGCGACCACCTACCGGATCCTCCAGTCCATGGCCGACGACGGTCTCGTGGACGTGCTGCGCAACGCCGACAACGAAGCCGTCTACCGCCGCTGCGCCGTCGAGCACCATCATCACCACCTGCTGTGCAGGAACTGCGGGCGGGCCGTCGAGATCGAGGCACCCGCGGTGGAGCAGTGGGCCGTCCGAACGGCCGCGGCCCACGGGTTCACCGACGCCGCGCACACCGTCGAGATCCAGGGGCTGTGCCCGGAGTGCTCGGCGCGGCAGGGTGCGGTGGCGCCCCCGTCCCCGTGACGGCGCTCATGATCCCGCCCATGATCGCGCCCATGATCGCACGCGTCCCGACGCTCGCGGGAGACCGGATCTACCCGGCCACAGCGGCGGTGCGCGCACCTAGGATCGTGGCGTGACGTCCTTCTCCCCCGACACCGGTGACACAGGTGCGGGTTCAGGGACGACGGGGCCGGCGGACCGCGACACCTCGGACGGACCCGGAGACGCCTCCGCCCCGCTCGACGACCTGGTCACCGCCGTTCGCCGCTACCGCGATGCGGAGAGCGCGATGCGCGCCCGCAGCCGCGACTCGATGAACCTCGGACGCACCGACATGACGGCCCTGCGCCTCCTGCTGTATGCCGACCGAGCCGGCAGCCCGCTCAACGCGGCGGCACTCGCCCGGGATCTTCAGATCTCGACGGCGGCCACGACGGTCCTCATCGACCGCCTCGAGCGGAGCGGTCACGCCGAGCGCCGTCGCAACCCGAAGGATGCGCGTTCCGTGGAGGTCCGCGCCACCGCCGCGTCCCACGACGACGTGCGCTCGACGATGGGCGAGCTGCACGAACGCATGATGGAGGTCGCTGCCCGGCTGCTCCCGGAGGAGGCGGTCGTCGTCCGCCGCTTCCTCGAGGATCTCGGCACTGCCCTCGATGGTGTGGATCTCCCGTACGCCCTGTCGTCGGAGGCATTACATCCGTGTGGACGGAGCGGGCCGTCCGCGTAGGCCCGAGCCGCCGTCACGAACGGGTACCTAGAGAACTTGGCTACTAGATGGTCTAAGGTAATGGCATGAAGCCATCCGACGCACGGCAGGGATCCGGGTACTGGTACCCACCCGCCGAAGCGTCGGATCACGCTGCCTCCGCTTCACCCGACGACTCCCGGGACCGTCCCGCGGCCACCGGCGTCGACGTGCTGAACGCCCTGCGGGCCTACCGCTCGATCGAGAGCGGCCTCCGCCGGCGTCTGAGCCAGAGACTGAGCATCAACGAGACGGACCTCTCGGCCCTCCGCTACCTGCTCGGCGTCTGGCAGTCGGACAAGACGGCGAGCCCGAAGGACCTGGCGCTCGCCCTCGGCATCTCGAGCGCGTCGACCACCCTGGTGATCGACCGGTTGGAGAGCGGCCACTACATCCGGCGCCGCAGGCACCCCGTGGACCGCCGCGCGGTCATCCTCGAACCGGGCGAGAAGGCCACCGACGAGTTCCGCGACGCCTTCGACGTCGAGAAGCGTGGCGTCATGGCGGCGGCTGACGCGCTCACCTCGGAGGAGACCGAGACCGTCACGCGATTCCTCCGCTCGATGGAGCAGACCATCTCGGACGCCGTCGGCTCGCAGGACAAGCCCACAGCGTCCTGACGACGTCGTGGCGCCCCTCACCGCGCCGCTGCCATCGAGGGTCGGGAATCAGGCCGTACCCGCTGACTCCGGACGGGCAAGGGTCCGTCCCCCGCTCGCCCTCCTGCTCCCCACGAACCGGCACACCAGGTAGATGACGAACGAGATCGTGGTGACGTAGGGGCTGATCGGGATGCGGCCGCCGAGCGCGAGCAGGATGCCCCCCACCACCGAGGTGCAGGCGAACAGGACGCTGAGCAGGACGACGAGCCCCGGTGCGGAGGTCACCTTGAGCGCGGCCGCCGCGGGCGTGATGAGCAGGGCGAGCACGAGCAGTGCTCCCACCACCTGGATGGACAGGGCCACGGAGACGCCCAGCAGGAGCATGAACAGGATCGACAGCCCGCGCACCGGCACCCCGCGTGCCTCGGCGAGATCGGCGTCCGCGCTCGCGAAGGTGAGCGGGCGCCAGATGGCGGCCAGGGCGATGATCACCGCCGCCGCGCACCCGACGAGCAGGTTCAGCTGGACGGCGTCCACGGAGACGATCTGCCCCGTGAGGAGGCCGAACTTGTTGGCCGCGCGCCCCTCGTACAGCGCGAGGAAGAGGATGCCGAGCCCCAGACCGAACGGCATGACCACGCCGATGATGGAGTTGCGGTCGCGCGCACGGATCCCCATGAGCCCGAGGACCATCGCAGCCAGCACCGACCCCACGAGCGAACCGCCGACGACGTTCGCCCCGACGAGCAGGGCGAAGGCGGCGCCCGCGAAGGACAGCTCGGCGATGCCGTGGACGGCGAAGGCGAGGTCACGCATCATCACGAAGGTGCCGATCAGGCCGCCGAGCAGGCCGAGCACTGCTCCGGCGATGAGCGAGTTCCGCACCAGCGGGAGGAGCTGGGCGTAGTTGTCGAACGTGAAGATCGCGCTGAAGGCTTCCTGGAAGTCCATGGCTACACGCTCTCGTGGTGGTGCGTGGTGGCATCGGGTAGCCCGACGACGACGATCCGCCCGTTGCTGTGGAGGACCTCCACCGGGCTGCCGTAGAGGTCCGAGAGGACCTCGCTGGTCATGACCTCCGACGGCGGACCCACACGGAACCTGCCGTCGGCGAGGTAGAGCACGCGGTCCACGTAGTCGATGATCGGATTGATCTCGTGCGTCACGAAGACCACGGCACTGTTCCGCTCGCGGCTCTGCCTGCTGATGAGCGCGCTCACCGCCTGCTGGTGATGCAGGTCCAGCGAGAGCAGCGGCTCGTCGCACAGGAGCACCTCGGGGTCGGTGGCGAGCGCCTGCGCTGCGCGGAGCCGCTGCTGCTCCCCGCCGGACAGGCGTCCCACCGGCGCATCGGCGTAGGAGTCCGCGCCGACGTCTGTCAGCAGCCGGTCCACCTGGCGGCGGTACTCCCTGCCCTTCACCCGCAGCCCCCAGCGATGACCGTCGATCCCGAGCCCCACGAGGTCACGTGCACGCAGCGGAGTCTCGGGCGGGAAGGATTTCTGCTGCGGGATGTACCCGAGCGCGCGGCTCCCACGCCGGATCGGTTGCCCACCGACGGTTGCCGTCCCGCCGTCGAGCGGCTGCAGGCCGAGCAGCACTTTCAGGAGACTGGTCTTCCCGGAGCCGTTGGGCCCGAGGACGGCGAAGAACTCGCCGGGCATGATGTCGAGGTCGAGACCCTGCCACAGGGTGCGGGAGCCGAAGGACAACGATGCGTCGCGCAAGCTGACGGCGGGTACGCTGCCCGCATCACCGCGCGCATCCGGGCGCGGGGACGTGAGCGAAGCCATGTGCAGGGGTGTCCAGTCTGTCGGGTGCGGTAGCTCCTGAGGATAGCGCCGATACAGCGCAGAAGCTCAGGGACGGATTGCTCGTGGGGTCAGGACCCGAGGACCGCCTCGACGCTCTCGGTGTTCGAGGTCATCCACGAGATGTAATCCTCGCCCTCGGGAAGGGTCTCCGTGAAATCGAGCACCGGGAGGCCCGCCTTCTCGGCGGAGGCGCGCACCGCCTCCGTCTGGGACCCCTGCGTCTGGTCGTTGTACGCCAGGAAGGTCAGCGAGCCGTTCGAGACGAGCTCCTTCATCTCCTCGAGCACCGCGATCGGGGCGTCGGTCTCCTCCTCGATCGCCTCGGTGAACTCCTCGGGGGTCACGTTGTGCAGTCCCGCGTCCTCCAGCAGGTGGAGGGGAACGGGCTCGGTCACGGCCACGTCGGCATGGCCCGACGACCCCGAGAGCATGGCGAGCCGGTCCTGCAGCGGCGCGAGCTCCGCGGTGAAGGAGTCGGCCCGTTCGCGGTAGGCGTCGGCGTTCGCGGTGTCGAGGCGGCCGAGCTCCTCCGCGACGGCATCGGCGAGGTCCGCCATGGCGGCGAGGTCGTACCAGACGTGCTCGTTGAAGGCGCCGTGGCCATGGCCGTCGTCCTCGGAGTGCTCGGCCTCCTCGGAGTGCGCGGCCTCGTCGGCGTGCTCCGCCTCGTCCGGTGCAGCACCGGATGCCGGGGCCTCTCCGGACGCCCCGGGCTCGCCCGACGCCTCGGAGCCCTCGGGCTCCTCGGTGTCCAGCCCGGCGATGTCCACGGCCGTGAGGACCGACTCCACGCCCGTCTCCTCGGCCAGACGGGTCAGGAACGCGTCGTACCCGCCGCCGTTCTCGATCACGAGGTCGGCGCCGGACACCGACAGTTTGTCCTGCACCGTCGCCTCGTAGGAGTGGGGGTCCTGACTGAGGCTGTTCACGAGGGAGGTGACCTCGACGTCGTCGCCCCCGACGGCCGCGGCGATGTCGCCGTAGACGTTCGTGGCCGTCACCACGCGGAGCGGCCCACCCTCGGTCGCGGCTCCCGCGTCGGCCGCTCCGCCGTCCCCGCACGCCGCCACCGAGAGGGCGGTCACCGTGAGGAGACCGGGAAGCAGGAGACGGCGGCGCAGCGGCATGGGGTGACCTCTTCGAACTAATGAGAACTGTTTACGTTAGGTCCCGAGCATAGCGCAGAACGCGAACGGTTCGCATTGCGGTCGGATCGATCAGGTCACGATCGGCGGGAGGGCGCCTCGGCCCCGAGCCCCTCACCCGTCCGGCGGACGCCCTGGTTCTGCGTGACGTCGCGGATCTCCCCGACGAGCTGCTCGATGACGTCCTCGAGGAACAGGACACCGCGCGTCGCTCCGTCCGGGCCGAGCACGCGGGCCAGGTGCGAGCCCGTGCGCTGCATGACGGTGAGGGCGTCCTCGATCTCGTCGTCCACCGAGATGTTGGCCAGGGTGCGCACCTTGTTCTCCGTGATGGGCCGCCGGTACATGGACTCCGGCATCGACATGACGTCCTTGATGTGCATGTAGCCGGTGAGGTTCCCGGCGTCGTCGACCATCACGAAGCGGGAGAAACCGGTCCTGCCGACCGCGCGCTCGAAGTCCTCCGGAGTGGCGTCCGTGCGCACCGTCACGAGCTCGTCCAGGGCCACCATGGTGGTCGCCGCCGTCTGGCCCGAGAACTCGAGGGCACTGGTGATCAGCCCGGATTCGTCGTCGACGAGCCCGCTCTTGGTGGACTCCTCGACGATCGACTGCACCTCCTCGAGCGTGTAGGTCGAGGACACCTCGTCCTTCGGCTCCACCTTGAGTGCACGGAGGATGTGGTTGGCGGCCCAGTTCAGCGAGGAGATGACCGGATTGACCACCCGGGCGATCATGACCAGGGGCGGCGCCAACAGCAGCGCCGCGCGGTCAGCGACCGATACCGAGATGTTCTTCGGCACCATCTCGCCGAACGTGACGTGGAGGAAGGTCACCAGCAGCAGCGCGATCGCGAAGGCGATCCCGTCGGCGAGACCGCCCGGGACACCGAGGGCCTCCAGCGGTACCACCAGCAGGTGGTGGATGGCCGGCTCCGCGACCTGCAGGATCAGCAGGGAGCACACCGTGATGCCCAGCTGGGCGCAGGCGAGCATGAGGGAGACGTGCTCCATGGCCCAGATGGTGGTGCGGGCGCGCTTGGAGCCTGCTTCCGCCAGCGGCTCGATCTGGCTGCGGCGCGCGGACATCACGGCGAACTCCGCGCCCACGAAGAAGGCGTTGCCCGCCAGCAGGACGACGAGCCAGACGATTCCCGCCCAGTCGCTCATCGCTCACTCCTCCGGACGGCGGTGCTGCCGGCGAGCGCGGGGCGCGGCTCCGCGCCGGTTCCGGATGTCGCCCGGCGCTCCGGGACGACGGCTGGATCGGGACGAGCCGGCGCACGATCGACTGACCCGCGGCCGCGATGGTCGTCGCCCTCCACACCCTCGGCACCCTCGGCACCCTCGGCACCCTCGGCACCATCCGACGGGACGGGCGCAGGCCGGAACTGGACGCGGTCGATCCGGCGACCGTCCATGCGCTCGACCGTCAGCGACCCGGCGGGCACCTCCACGCGGTCCCCGCTCTCGGCGACCCGGCCGAGTTCCGCCATCAGGAAACCGGCCACGGTCTCGTAGCCTGCGTCGTCGGGCACCACGAGACCGGGCACCAGGGTGCTGACCTCGTCGGGGCGCAGGATCCCCGGGAAGTACCAGTCCCCCGTGGCACTCTGCAGCACGCCGGGCTTGAGCTTGTCGTGCTCGTCGGCGACCTCGCCCACGATCTCCTCGACCAGGTCCTCGAGCGTGACCACACCCGCCGTCCCGCCGTACTCGTCGAGGACGACGGCGAGTTGCAGGTTGGCCTCGCGGAGCTCACTGAGGAGGGAGTCGAGGTGCACGGTCTCCGGGACGCGCAGCACCTCGGTCATGATGGTGCCCGCGGGAAGGTCGGCGCGCTTGTGGCGGGGTACGGACACGGCCTTCTTGACGTGGACGAGACCCCGGATGTCATCGGCGGAATCGCCGATCAGGGGGAACCGGGAGAAGCCGGTCCGTCGGGCGGCCTCGACGACGTCCGCGACGGTCTGGTCCGAGTCGATGGTCTCCATCCGGATACGGGGCGTCATGACATCCGCCGCGGTGCGCTCGGAGAAGCTGAAGGTGCGCGCGAGGAAGGTGGCGGTGCCCTGGTCCAGGGTGCCCATCTCCGCCGAGCGCCGCACCAGGGAGGACAGTTCGGAGGGTGTCCTCGCGCCGGAGATCTCCTCCTTCGCCTCGAGTCCCACGATGTGGAGGATGCGGTTCGAGAACCCGTTGAGCACCACGATGGCCGGCTTGAACACGGCCGTGAACATGAGCTGCGGGCGGGCGAGGGCGCGTCCCACCTGGAACGGCAGCGAGATGCTGAGGTTCTTCGGGACCAGCTCCCCGATGAGCATCGAGAGGAGGGTGGCGAGGACCATGGCGATGATGATCGATGAGGACGCGATCAGCGCCTCGGAGAGCCCGAGTGCGGCCAGCGGGGTCTCCAGCAGCCGACCCACCGAGGGCTCCATCACGTATCCGGTCAGCAGCGTGGTGAGGGTGATGCCGAGCTGGCAGCTCGAGAGCTGTGTCGAGAGGGACTTCAGGCAGCGAAGGAGCGGCTCGGCCTTGGTGTCGCCGTCGTCGACCGCGCGCTGCACGTAGGTCTGGTCCAGCGCCACGAGCGCGAACTCCACGGCGACGAAGAAGCCCGTGCCGAGGACGAGGAGCAGTCCCGCCGCGAGATAGATCCATTCCACCGCTACATCCCCTCCGTGACGGAGGTCCGTCGGTTCGCCCGATCGGAGGGGTGCAGCGGTCCGCGTCTGAGGGGGTCGGCGGCGTCGGCGGGCTCGGGAGCCGCGTCCTCACCGGAGCCGACGGGACGCCCGGACCCGGGCTCGTGCGGCGGATGGTCGAGAAATGAGGGGCTGCCGGCCGATAGCCGGCCCCTAGAAGGACTGTCCATAAGGAGGCCAGTTTACCGGCTCGACGACGACGCGCCAGCGTCCGTCACCGGAAGGGCCCCGCCGCTACCAGCTCTGCTGGAGCGGGCGGCCCTCCTCGTACCCCGCAGCGGACTGCACGCCGACCACGGCCCGCTCCCGGAACTCGGCCAGGGATGCCGCACCGGCGTACGTCATGGAGCTGCGGACGCCTGCGGTGATCATGTCGATCAGGTCCTCGACGCCGGGGCGCGCCGGGTCCAGGTACATCTTCGAGGTGGAGATGCCCTCCTCGAACAGTCCCTTCCGGGCGCGCGCGAAGACGTCGTCGCGCCGCGTCCGGTTCTGCACCGCGCGGGCCGACGCCATGCCGAAACTCTCCTTGTAGCGGCGGCCGTCGCTGTCGGTCTGCAGGTCGCCCGGGCTCTCGTAGGTCCCGGCGAACCAGGAGCCGATCATGACCTGGCTCGCGCCCGCGGCGAGGGCGAGGGCGACGTCGCGGGGGTAGCGGACACCGCCGTCGGCCCACACGTGGGCGCCCAGCTCGGCCGCGGCCTGCGCGCACTCCTGCACGGCGGAGAACTGCGGGCGTCCGACGGCGGTCATCATGCGCGTGGTGCACATGGCGCCGGGGCCCACGCCGACCTTGACGATGGACGCGCCCGCGGCGACGAGATCGCGGACCCCGTCGGCGCTGACCACGTTGCCGGCCACGATGGGGACCTTCGGGTCCAGCCCGCGCACGACGGCGAGGGCGTCGAGCATCTTCCGCTGGTGACCGTGCGCCGTGTCGACCACGAGCACGTCGACGCCGGCATCGATCAGGGCGGCCGCCTTCGCCTCGACGTCGCCGTTGATGCCCACCGCCGCGGCGACGCGCAGCCGCCCCGCGCCGTCGAGCGCGGGATCGTAGATGGTGGAGCGGAGCGCACCCGTGCGGGTGATCACGCCCTGCAGGACGCCGTCACGCACCACCGGGGCGAGCGAGGTGCGGGCACCGTCCAGGTCCTCGAAGGCCTTCTGGAGCGCCGTGGCGGGCTCGTCGTCGAACAGCGACGCCTCGAAGGCGGCGGGAGCGGGCCGCATGACGGCCTCGAGGGACGCGAAGCGGTCCACCCCCTCGCAGTCCGACGCGTTGACCACGCCGACGCAGGTTCCGGCGTCGTCGATCACGAGCACCGCGCCGTGCGCACGCTTGTGCATCAGGTGCAGCGCATCGATGACCGTGTTGCGCGGCTGGAGCTTGAGCGGGGTCTCGAAGATCGGGTGCCGGGCCTTGACCCAGCCCGTCACCTCGGCGATGACCTCGACGGGCACGTCCTGCGGCAGGACCCCGATACCGCCCCGGCGCGCCACCGTCTCCACCATGCGCCGCCCGGTCACGGCCGTCATGTTGGCCACGACCAGCGGGATGGTGGTGCCCGAGCCGTCCTCCGAGGAGAGGTCGACGTCGAAGCGGGAGATCACCTCGGACGCGCTGGGAACGAGGAACACGTCGGAGTAGGTGAGATCGGTGGTGGGTGGGTTGATGAAGCGCATGGTTCTCCCTGTGTCGCGCGTGTCCCCGCGCCCTCGACGGGCGGATGATCGGCCGCGAAGAGTCTAGTGCCTGCCCCCCCGGCACGCGCGCCGCCGACGCCGTACGGGACTGCGCCCGCCTCTCCGCCGTGTCCGCCGTGTCCGCCGTCTCCCCAGCGATCCCCCCGCGATGTCCCCGCCCCGTCACGGCCCGGCTGATTGGCCTGTTGGTCACCCCTGTCACTACACTTGACAGAGGTCTGGTCGCGTCGTTGCGATGCCTGCCGACCCACCGCGCTCAGGGCAACTTACGGAAGAGGCGTATACCAAGTGCCAGAACAGACCAGCCACCGTCTACCTGAAGAGTTCGGCGGAAACGAGTGGCTTGTTGACGAGCTGTACGAGCAGTTCCGCGAGGACAGGCAGTCGGTCGACCGCAAATGGTGGGATCTCTTCGACTCCTTCGACGCGGAGAACTCCACCGAGGAGAACGGACGCCACGCCGCGGCCAAGCCCGCCGAGGCCCCAGCCCCCCAGGCGCCGTCCCCGACGGCCCATCCGACCACGCGTGAACTGCCCGTCGTGAAGGCGGAGGCGCCCGCGCCGAAGGCCTCGGGCGAGAGCCCGGCCAGCACACAGCAGAGCGGCAAGCCACCCGTCGCGAAGGAACCCGCCGAGGAAGCCGCGAAGAAGCCCGAGACCTCCCGCGAGGACAAGCCGGCCGGCAAGCCCATCCCGGCCCAGCTCCCCGCCTCGGCCAGGAACGCCGAGATGGACGAGAACAAGGTCAACGTGCTGCGCGGTCCCGCGAAGGCGATCGCCACGAACATGGAGGCGAGCCTCAGCGTCCCCACGGCGACGAGCGTCCGCGCCATCCCCGCCAAACTCCTGATCGACAACCGCGTGGTCATCAACAGCAACCTGGCGCGCGCCCGCGGCGGCAAGGTCTCCTTCACGCACCTCATCGGGTACGCGATCATCCGCGCACTCGCCCAGTTCCCGTCGCAGAACGTGTACTACGACGTCATCGACGGCAAGCCCTCGGCCGTTCAGCCCGCGCACGTCAACTTCGGCCTCGCCATCGACATGCCGAAGCCGGACGGCACCCGCTCCCTCGTCGTGCCGAACATCAAGAAGGCCGAGACCATGAACTTCTCGGAGTTCTGGCACGCCTACGAGGACCTGGTGAAGAAGGCGCGCGCCGGCAAGCTCGGCGCCGACGACTACGCCGGGACCACGGTCTCCCTCACCAACCCGGGCGGCATCGGCACGGTGCACTCCGTCCCCCGCCTCTCCAAGGGCCAGGCCTGCATCATCGGCGCCGGCGCCCTCGAGTACCCCGCCGAGTTCCAGGGATCGAGCGAGAAGACCCTCGCGAAGAACGCCATCAGCAAGACCATCACGCTGACCTCGACCTACGACCACAGGGTCATCCAGGGTGCGGGCAGCGGCGAGTTCCTGCGGATCATCCACCAGCTGCTCCTCGGCGAGCAGGGCTTCTACGACGAGATCTTCGAATCGCTCCGGATCCCCTACGAGCCCGTGCGCTGGAGTGCCGACATCCAGGTGGACCCGGTGGACCAGATCAACAAGGTCGCCCGGATCCAGCAGCTCATCCACGCCTACCGCGTCCGCGGTCACCTCATGGCGGACACCAACCCGCTCGAGTACGTGCAGCGCAAGCACGCGGACCTCGACATCCGCACGCACGGGCTCACCCTGTGGGACCTCGACCGCGAATGGCCCACGGGCGGCTTCGGCGGCAAGCAGATGCTCAAGTTCCGCGACATGCTCGGTGTGCTCCGTGACGCCTACTGCCGCACCACGGGCATCGAGTACATGCATCTGCAGGATCCGGTGGAGCGCCAGTGGTTCCAGGACGAGCTGGAGCATCCCTACTCGAAGCCGGGCCGCGAGGAGCAGCTGCGCATCCTGCACAAGCTGAACTCGGCGGAGGCCTTCGAGACGTTCCTCCAGACGAAGTTCGTGGGTCAGAAGCGCTTCTCCCTCGAGGGCGGCGAATCGCTGATCCCGCTGCTCGACGCCGTCATCTCCGGAGCGGCCGACGACGGTCTGGACGAAGTGGCGATCGGCATGGCCCACCGCGGCCGCCTCAACGTCCTCACGAACATCGCCGGTAAGACCTACGCGCAGGTGTTCCGCGAGTTCGAGGGCACCCAGGACCCCCGCTCGGTGCAGGGCTCGGGTGACGTGAAGTACCACCTCGGCACCGAGGGAACGTTCACGTCCGACGCCGGCAACCAGACGAAGGTCTACCTCGCGGCGAACCCGTCCCACCTCGAGGCCGTGGACCCCGTGCTCGAGGGCATCGTCCGCGCCAAGCAGGACCTCCTCGACCAGGGCGACAGCTTCCCCGTGCTGCCGATCCTCATCCACGGCGACGCCGCATTCGCGGGTCAGGGTGTCGTGGCCGAGACCCTCAACCTGTCGCAGCTGCGCGGGTACCGCACCGGCGGCACCATCCACGTGATCGTGAACAATCAGGTGGGCTTCACCACGAGCCCCACGTCCTCGCGCTCCTCCGTGTACTCGACGGACGTCGCGAAGATGGTCCAGGCGCCGATCTTCCACGTGAACGGCGACGACCCCGAGGCCGTGGTGCGCGTCGCGCAGATGGCCTACCAGTTCCGCCAGCGGTTCAACAAGGACGTCGTCATCGACATGGTCTGCTACCGCCGCCGCGGGCACAACGAGGGCGACGACCCCTCGATGACGCAGCCCATGATGTACAACCTCATCGAGGCCAAGCGTTCCGTCCGGAAGCTCTACACCGAGGCGCTGATCGGGCGGGGCGACATCACGCAGGAGGAGGCCGAGCAGGCGCTGCGTGACTACCAGGAGCGCCTCGAGCGCGTCTTCGCCGAGACCCATGCCGCGCAGACCTCGCCGATCCCCGTCATCACGAAGGATCCCCAGGCCGTCTCGGACCTCGAGCGGCCCCTCGCCCAGCAGGCCGACGGTGCCGACGGTGACGCACCGAGGACCGCCGTCAGCGCGGAGACCCTCGCGCACATCGGTGCGGCGCACACCGCGATCCCGGACGGCTTCACGGTCCACCCGAAGCTGAAGGCACTGCTCGACAAGCGCGAGCAGATGTCCCGCGAGGGCGGCATCGACTGGGGCTTCGGCGAGATCGTGGCCTTCGGCTCGCTGCTCATGGAGGGCGTGCCCGTGCGGCTCGCGGGCCAGGACTCCCGCCGCGGGACCTTCGTTCAGCGCCACGCGGTGTTCCACGACCGCGCGACCGGCCACGAATGGCTACCCCTGGACGATCTCAGCGAGGACCAGGCGAAGTTCTGGGTCTACGACTCGCTGCTCAGCGAATACGCGGCCATGGGCTTCGAGTACGGCTACTCGGTGGAGCGCCCGGACGCCCTCGTGATCTGGGAGGCGCAGTTCGGCGACTTCGTCAACGGCGCGCAGACCATCATCGACGAGTTCATCAGCTCGGCCGAGCAGAAGTGGGGCCAGCGGTCCTCGCTCGTGCTCATGCTGCCCCACGGCTACGAGGGTCAGGGCCCCGACCACTCCTCGGCCCGGATCGAGCGCTTCCTGCAGATGTGCGCCGAGCAGAACATGGTCGTGGCGAACCCCAGCTCGGCGGCGTCGCACTTCCACCTCCTGCGCCGGCACGCCTACACGCGTCCGCGGAAGCCGCTGGTCGTCTTCACGCCGAAGCAGCTGCTGAGGCTCAAGGGAGCGGCGAGCCCCGTCGAGGAGTTCACGGAGGGCACGTTCCGCCCCGTCATCACGGACACGCTCGGGACGCCGGTGAAGGACGTCGAACGCGTGATCCTGGTGTCCGGTCGCCTGTACTACGACCTCCTCGCGTCCAGGCAGAAGCTGGACGACGAGCGGACGGCGATCGTCCGGGTGGAGCAGCTCTATCCGCTGCCCGTCGACGAGATCACGTCTGCGCTGCGGCAGTACCCCAACGCGGAGGTCGTCTGGGCGCAGGACGAGCCCGCGAACCAGGGGCCGTGGCCGTTCATCGGGCTGAACCTGCCGCAGGAACTCGACCGGCCCGTGCGTCTGGCCAGCCGGCCGGCTTCGGCAGCGACGGCCACGGGGTCCGCGAAGAACCACGCGATCGAGCAGGAACTCCTCATCAAGAAGGCCTTCGGTCGCCAGCAGTAAGCCGTCAGTATGATGATGGGTGGGGCCAGCGGCCCCACCCATCGTCTTTAAGGGCGCGAACGCAGCCCGTACCCGTCGCGTCTCAGCGCACCGACCAGCACACCGAGGGACCCGTGGAACAACGCAGAATCCGATTAGCAGCAGTGGGCGACGAACTCCTCGCAGGGCTCGGTGACCCCCGTGCTCTCGGATGGTTCGGGCGTGTGATGGCCCGGACGCGGCCCGACGGCGTACCGGTCGAGGCCTACAGTCTCGCGGCTCCCGGCGAGGGCACGGAGGCCCTGGCCAACAGGTGGCTGCAGGAGGTGGGACGACGCTTCGCGGACGGCCACGAGAACCGCCTCGTCATCGGTCTCTCCGACCGGGATCTGGACCTCGAGCTCTCCACCGCCCGGAGTCGACTGAATCTCGCGAACATCCTCGACGGCGCCGCGCAGATGAGCGTGCGCGTGCTCGTCGTCGGGCCCCCGCCGGGCCTGGACGCGGAGCGGAACCGCCGCCTCGCCGATCTCTCCGCCGCGTTCGGCGACGTCACCACGCGCCGCAAGCACGTCTTCGTGGACACCTTCACGCCGCTCCTCGCGCACGAGCAGTGGCGACACGATCTCGCGGCCAACGGCGGGGCACCCGGCCAGGCGGGTCATGGCCTCATGGCATGGCTCGTGCTGCACCGCGGCTGGTTCCAGTGGCTGGACCTGCCGACGCCCGAGTAGCCGCAGGTCCATCATCTGGCACGTCCGAGGCCGCCCTCGCGGCCCTGGGTGACTTCCCGCGAACGCGCCGAGAACCTCCAGAACGCCCCGAGACCCTACTGGTCCCGGGGCGTTCGCGGGTTTTCAGGGCCCTGATGTTTCGCTGAGGTAACGACTGGGTTATCACTTCCTCACTGAGTATCCGGGGCAACTTTTGTTCGCTATGCTTTCCCCGTGTGATTGCCGTCACTGCCGCAATCCGCCTCGAGGGGCCGCCCTGCGTCCCTCGCACCAAGCAGAGTAAGGACTATCCAATGCGTAATAAGCGCGCTACGACGCTCGCCGCACTGTCCATCGGAGCTCTCCTGCTGAGCGCCTGTGGATCAGCGGGCGGCACCGCCGAGACCCCGGCATCGGAAGGTGCCGAGGAGAACCTGGCCACGACCATCAACATCGCCATCAGCCAGGCGCCCACCGGCTACAACGGCAACACCGCCGCGACCAACGCCGTCTACAACACCTACGTGGACAACCTGACGTCGAGTTCCTTCGTCTCGTACAGTCCCACTGCGGAGCTCGAGCAGAACACGGATTTCGGGACCTTCGAGAAGACGAGTGACGATCCCCTGACCATCAGCTACACCATCAACGAAGATGCCGTGTGGTCCGATGGCGTGCCGATCGACTACGACGACGCGCTGCTCACGTGGGCCGCGTCCTCCGGCACGCACCCGAGCGGCGTCACCGACGCCGAGACCGGCGCCGAGGCGGATCTGTTCCTGGCTGCGTCCACCAACGGCTTCGCCCAGATGGAGATGATCGAGGGTGAGCCGGGCGACAAGGAGTTCGAGGTCGTCTTCAGCGAGCCCTACGCGGACTGGGAAGCCCTCTTCACCACGGGTGTCTTCATGCCAGCGCACATCGCCGCGGAGCAGGGCGGCATGTCCGTCGAGGGTGACGGTGCCGAACTGGTCGAGGCCATCAAGGCGAAGGACATCGCGGCACTGACCCCGGTGGCGGAATTCTGGAACACGGGCTGGAACTACGAGGTCGACCTGCCCACGCTCCCCGACACCGCGATCCTCCCCTCCTCCGGTCCCTACAAGCTGGACAACGCCACGAACGGCACCCTGACGCTCGTCAAGAACGACCAGTACTGGGGCGAGGACCGCGCCGGCCAGACCGACATGATCGTCTTCAAGACGATCGTCGACGAGGAAGCCGTCCAGGCTCTGCAGAACGGCGACGTCGACGTCATCGATCCCTCCAGCCCCACGGTCGACACCAAGGCTGCTCTCGAGCAGATCGGCGAGACCGTCACCGTGGACACCGGGCAGTCGCTCACGTTCTCCCACGTGGACCTCGACCAGCGCCCCGGCGCGGTCTTCGAGGACGTCAAGGTCCGCCAGGCCTTCGCCGCCTGCATGCCGCGCGCCGACATGGTCGACAAGTTCGTGACGCCGATCGATCCGTCCGGCTCCGTGTTGAACCTGCACGAGTACCAGACCTCGCAGACCGACTACGAAACCGTTCTCGAGGGCGCTCCGGCTGCCCAGGGCGACGGCGTTGCCGACATCGAGCGCGCCAAGACCCTCCTCGCAGAGGCCGGCAAGACCGAGCCTGTCAGCGTCTCGCTGATGTTCGCCTCGACGAGCCAGCTGCGCGCCGATCAGGTTGCACTCATCAAGGATTCCTGCGACCAGGCCGGCTTCGAGATCACTCCCCAGCCCGAGGCAGAGTGGAGCGCCAAGCTCTCCCAGCCCGGCACCTGGGACGCGGTCATCTTCGGCTGGTCCGGCTCCGGACTGGTCGCCTCGGGTCAGTCGATCTACGTGACCGACGGTGAGCAGAACTTCGGCGGCTACAGCGACGCGGAGGTCGATCGCCTGTGGACGGAGATCGCCACGAGCACCGACGCCGAGCAGGTCGTCCCGCTCAAGACGGAACTCGAGCAGCGTCTCGCGGAGACCCAGTACAACGTGGTGCTCTACTCGAACGCGGACATCATCGGTTACTCCTCGAAGCTCGAGGGCGTCGAACTTAACCCGACGCAGACCGGTATCACCTGGAATGCCTACCGCTGGACGAAGCAGAACTGATCATCCCAGCCGGAACCGCATGAGGACGGGCAGGCCCTCGGGCCTGCCCGTCCCTGTGCCCGGCTCCGACCATCATCTGCACGCCTCCTAGGAGCTCCCCGTGTTCTACTTCATCGCCAAACGGACGTTCATCTCGTTCTTCATCATGCTCGCGGCCACAACGCTGATGTACTTCCTCACCATCTCCTCGGGCGACCCGATGGAGGATCTGGGTGAACAGAGCGGCCCGGAAAGAGCAGCAACCGAGGCGGCACGCCGGGCCGCCATGAACCTCGACGTCCCCCCGATCCCCCGGTACTTCCTGTGGCTGCAGGACGTCGGCCACTGCCTCGTTCCCGGTGGCGTGAGTTGCACCCTCGGCCAGGACCGTTCCGGAGCGGCCATCCTCCCGCAACTCGAGAACGCCATCGGCTCGACCCTGCGACTCGTCGTGGTCGCCACGGTGCTCGCTCTGGTTTTGGGCGTCGTCGTGGGCATCGTCACCGCCATCCGGCAGTACAGCGCCTTCGACTACTCCGTGACCTTCATCTCCTTCCTGCTGTTCTCCCTGCCGCTGTTCTGGCTCTCGACGCTCCTCAAGCAGTACCTCGCAATCGACCTCAACACCTGGCTGTCGAATCCGCAGGCGTCGTATCTGACGATCGCGCTGGTCGGGGTGGTCGCCGGCGTCATCTGGGCGGTGATCGTCGGGGGCGACCGGCGTCGGAGACTCATCACGTTCGGGGTCGCCGCTGTTGCCACCGCGCTCGCGCTCTACCTGCTCCTCGTCACGGGCTGGTTCGTCGATCCAGGGTTCGGAGTCGTGGGCATGCTGATCTCCGCAGCAGGCATCGCCGTGCTCTGGACCGCACTGCTGGCCGGATTCCGGCGCCGTCGCGTCCTGCACGCCGCCCTCGCTGCGGGAGCGGTCGCCTTCATCGGCTACCTCGTCTCGATCCCGCTGCTCGAGTCGCCGAACTGGCTGCTCATCCTGGGATTCGTCGTGGTGCTCGCGGTGGTCGCATATGTGGTCGCCGGCATCGTCGCCGGACCCTTCAGGGCGCAGGCCGCGAAGATCGGTGCCCTGATCGCCGTGTCCATGACCCTGATGATCCTGGTCGACCGACTCCTCCAGGCGTACCCGACGCTGTCGGCGAAATCCGGCGGGCGGCCCATCCCGACCACCGGCTCGCAGTCCGCGAACCTCGAGGGCACGTTCTGGGAGATCAACCTCGACTACGCGCTGCACCTCATCCTGCCGACCATCGCGCTGACGCTGATCTCCTTCGCGCTGTACACGCGGTACACGAGAGCCAGCCAGTTGGACGTCATGAACCAGGACTACATCCGCACGGCACGGGCCAAGGGGCTGAGCGAGCGCACGGTCCTCGTCAAGCACGCCTTCCGTAACGCCATGATCCCGATCACCACGCTGATGGCCTTCGACTTCGCCGGCATCCTCGGCGGCGCCGTGATCACGGAGCAGGTGTTCGGCTGGAACGGCATGGGCAAGATGTTCGTCGACGGGATCGCCAACGTGGATCCCGGACCCGTCATGGGATTCTTCCTCGTGGTCGGTACCGCAGCCGTGCTGTTCAACATGCTGGCCGACATCGCCTACGCGTTCCTCGACCCGCGCATCACCCTGAGCTAGGACACTCCCATGAGCAAACATCAGAACCCGCAGGACGACGCCAGGCCCTCGGTCGAACTGTCCGAGCTGACACTGCAGAGCCAGGACACCGACATCGCGACGGCTACGCCCACGCGCCTGCAGACGGACCAGATCCGAACCACGGAGGCCAAGAGCCAGGGACGCCTCATCCGGGAGCGCTTCCTCCGCCACAAGGGTGCTCTCGCCGGCATCGGGCTGCTGGCCGTGATCGTCCTGCTGGCCTTCAGCTCCATCGGCTTCGCGGGCATTCCCGGGTGGTGGGACAAGGAGTACGACGTCCTCGCGGACCGTTTCAACGAGGGCCGTCCGACGCTCACCCTCTGGCCGTTCAGCCTCGGCGAGCACCCCTTCGGTCAGGACGTCCTCGGTCGTGATTACTTCGCCCTGACCATGCGCGGCACCCAGACCTCGCTCATCATCGCGTTCATCGTCGGGCTCGTGGCCATGGTCATCGGTACGGCCGTCGGCGCCGTCGCCGGGTACTTCCGGGGGTGGACCGAGGCCTTCCTCATGCGCATCACGGACGTCGTCATCACCATCCCGACCGTCGTGATCGCGGCGGCCGTCGCAGGAATCGTCGCGAAGGCGGGCGTCATACCGTTCGCGCTCTTCCTCGGGGCCGTGACCTGGACCAGTCTCGCGCGGCTCGTGCGCGGTGAGTTCCTGTCCCTGCGCGAGAAGGAGTTCGTGGAGTCGGCGAAATCGGTGGGCGCCAGTTCGTTCCGCATCATCTTCAGGCACATCCTGCCCAACACGGTCGGCGTCATCATCGTGTCCACCACACTCGCCATCTCGAGCGCGATCCTGCTCGAGACCGCGCTGAGCTATCTCGGCCTGGGCGTCGTCGCTCCGGACACCTCGCTCGGGAAGGCCATCAACGACAACCGTTCCGCACTCACCGTGCGCCCCTGGCTGTTCCTCTGGCCCGGCGCGTTCATCATCGGTATCGCTCTCGCCGTCAACTTCATCGGTGACGGCCTGCGCGACGCCTTCGACCCCAAGCAGACAAGGGTGAAGCAGTAATGGCACATTCGGTCGTCATCTCCGACGAGCAGCAGCCGGTCGGCACCGGCGCGATCCTCGCCGTGAAGAACCTCGGCGTGGAGTTCAACGTCGACAACGAGTGGGTCATGGCCGCCGAGGAGGTCTCCTACGAGATCCACCCCGGCGAGATCCTCGCGATCGTGGGCGAATCGGGCTCCGGCAAGAGCATGAGCTCCATGGCCCTGCTCGGCCTGCTCCCCCGCAACGGTCGCTCCACGGGCAGTGCGACGATGCGCGGCACGGAACTCATCGGCGCCTCGCAGGGCACGCTGCGGAAGGTCCGCGGCAAGGAGATCGCCATGATCTTCCAGGAGCCGATGACGGCACTGAATCCCGTGCTGACCGTCGGTGAGCAGATCCGCGAGGCCGTGGAACAGCACACGGAGCTCTCACCCGCGCAGGCGAAGCAGCGTGCCATCGAGCTCCTGCGGATGGTGGAGATCCCCGAACCGGAACGCCGCTACGACTCCTTCCCGCACCAGTTCTCCGGTGGGCAGCGCCAGCGCGCCATGATCGCGATCGCGCTCTCCAACGATCCGATGCTGCTCATCGCCGACGAGCCCACCACGGCGCTGGATGTGACGGTGCAGGCCGAGGTGCTCGACCTGCTGCGGAAGCTCAACAAGCGGCTGAACAGCGCGGTGCTGCTCATCACGCACGACATGGGCGTGGTCGCGGATCTGGCCGATCACGTGATCGTCATGGAGAAGGGGCGGATCGTCGAGGCGGCTCCCACGGCTCAGCTGTTCTCTGCTCCTGCCGAGGCCTACACGCGTCAACTGCTCGGCGCCGTACCCCACCTGGGCTCGAAGGTGGGCGGGGTGCTCACCGACGTCGAGGTCGTGGACGGGCACGTCAGCATCCACGAGGAGTACGCGGAGCAGGCGCTGCGGTCCCGCGAGACGCACACGGCAGCCGGCGTGGTTCCCGCGCTGGAACTGCAGGACGTCGACATCGAGTACCCGGGCCGATTCCGCCAGCCGCCGTTCAAGGCCGTCAACGGTGTCTCGTTCACCATCAATCCCGGGGAGGTCCTGGGGCTCGTCGGCGAATCCGGCTCCGGCAAGTCGACCATCGCGCGTGCCGTCACGGGGCTCATCGGCACCGCCGGTGGCCGCGTGAGCATCGGCGGGACCGACATCACGAAGCTCAGCGCCCGGCAGCTGCTGCCGCTGCGGAAGAAGTTCGCCATCGTGTTCCAGGACCCGGCCGCATCACTGAACCCGAGGCTCTCCATCGGCGACAGCATCGGTGAGCCTCTCCTGCTGCACGAGAAGCTGGGCCGCAAGGAGCTCGACACGCGGGTCGCCTCGCTCCTCGAGGACGTCCAGCTGCCGGTCGCGTTCCGCAACCGGTACCCCCACGAGCTCTCGGGCGGGCAGCGCCAGCGCGTGGGGATCGCCCGCGCGCTGTCCCTCCAGCCGGATCTGCTGGTCGCCGACGAACCGACGTCGGCCCTCGACGTCTCTGTGCAGGCGAAGGTCCTGGACCTGCTGCAGGACCTGCAGCGTGAGCGCGGCTTCGCATGCCTGTTCGTCAGCCACGACCTCGCGGTCGTCGAACTGCTCGCCAGCCATATCGCCGTGCTCAACAAGGGGAGCCTCGTCGAGCTGGGGACCACCGAGCAGATCCTCAAGTACCCCCGTGACCCGTACACGCGGAGGCTCCTCGCGGCCGCCCCCGTGCCGGATCCGGGTGAGCAGTCGAGGCGCCGCGAGCAGCGCTCGGCGATCCTCGCCGCGGGAGTCACCGACTAGGCGCACAGGACCATGCCGGCCGGAAGCACAGGCCGGCCACGCGCGACGACGAAGGGAGCCCTCCGGCGACGGAGAGCTCCCTTCGTGGTCCGGCGACGGGCGGCGCCGGGATCGCCTCGGTCAGTGGCGGAGGACGATCTTCCCGACGACGTCGCCCTCCAGCATCCGCGCGAAGCCGGTCGCCGCCTCGTCGAACGGGAGGATGCTGTCGATCACCGGCCGCACCCCCGTCGCCACGAGGAAGCGCGTCAGGCGGACGAGCTCCTCACGCGTGCCCATCGTGGATCCCAGGACCCGCAGCTGCAGGAAGAACAGGCGGTTGAGGTCAGCGGAGGGAGCGGGGCCGGTCGTCGCACCGCAGGTGACGATGGTCCCTCCCTGGACAAGGGACTTCATCGAGTGCGCCCACGTCGCCTCCCCCACGCTCTCGAACACGACGTCGACGCGCTCGGGCAGGCGGGCGTTCGTCGCGAACACCTCGTGCGCCCCGAGGTCGAGGGCGCGCTGCCGCTTCTCCTCGCTCCGGCTCGTCGCCCAGACGCGGAACCCGGCGGCCGAGGCGAGGGCGATGAGTGCGGTCGCGACGCCGCCGCCGGCCCCCTGGACCAGGACGGTGGAGCCGGGCGCCGCGGGCGACACCGTGAACAGCATGCGGTAGGCGGTGAGCCAGGCGGTGGGCAGGCACGCCGCTTCCTCGAAGCTGAGTTCCGCCGGCTTGGGCACGAGATTCCGCTCGGGCACCCAGACGTGGTCGGCCATGGTGCCCGGGCTCCGTTCGGAGAGCAGGGACCGCCGCGGGTCGAGGGTCTCGTCGCCACGCCAGTCGGCGCTCGAGATCACGCCGTGGACGATGACCTCGTTGCCGTCGTCGTCGATCCCCGCCGCGTCGCACCCGAGGATCATCGGGAGCCGCTCGGCAGGAAGCCCCACGCCCTTGAGCGACCACAGGTCGTGGTGGTTGAGGCTGGAGGCCATGACCCTGACGCGGACGTCGCCGTCGCGGGGGGCAGGGACGGCGAGATCGCCGATCGTCAGACCGGCGAGCGGATCTTCCGCTGATTGACTGGCGGCGTACACGGCACGCATTCGAGCTCCTTCGCTGACGGCGGGTGTCCCCATCCTAGGCTTGGCCCTCGTCGGGGCGGGGCCCGCAGCCCGGCTGTTTAGGTGGCCTCCCGACCGTATGGGAGACTTGGGTCAGTTCTGCACGTCTACAGTGCCTGATCAAGAAGGAGGCTGCCATGAGCAAGCGAGCACGCAAGCGTCGCGACCGCAAGCGCGGAGGCACCAACCACGGTAAGCGCCCCAACACCTGACACCAGGCGTTGACTGCACCACCGACGACGAAGCCCCCGGCACCTGAAGGTGCCGGGGGCTTCGTCGTGATCGGGGTCAGGATTCCGTGGGGAATCGACGGGTCAGTGATCCACCGTCTTCAGCTGGCTGATCCGATCGAGGATGCTCGCCTTCAGGGTCGAGGGCGCCACTTCGGTGCAGGAGCGCTTCACCACCGAGCGGATCACGCACTCGAGGTCATGTTCGTCGGCGCACTGGGGGCAGCCGTCCAGGTGGTTCTTGATGTCGACGAGGTCCTGGTGCGAGAGCGCACCGTCGAGGTACTCGTAGAGCCTCTCGATCCTCGTGTCGGCGCAGTCGCCCATGCTTTCGCAGTCACTCATGTGGTCATCTCCTTCTCTGCCGATCCTGCCGACACCTGTGCCCTGGCCCGCGCCTCCGCGGCCGCCGGACCCAGTCCGCGCTCGTACGCGTACTCCGCCAGGAGCTCGCGCAGCAGCTTGCGGCCGCGGTGCAGACGGGACATCACCGTCCCGATCGGGGTGTTCATGATTTCCGAGATCTCCTTATAGGCGAAGCCCTCGACGTCCGAGAAGTAGACGGCCAACCTGAACTCCTCGGGGATCGCCTGCAGTGCGCTCTTCACGTCGGAATCCGGCAGGTGGTCCAGTGCCTCCGCCTCGGCGGACTTGAGCCCGCTGGAGGTGTGCTCCGCGGCCTTCGCGAGCTGCCAGTCCTCGATGGTGTCCGAGTGGGACTGCAGGGGCTCACGCTGACGCTTGCGGTAGAGGTTGATGTACGTGTTCGTCAGGATCCGGTACAGCCATGCCTTCAGGTTGGTGCCCGGCCGGTACTGGTGGAAGGCGGAGAACGCCTTCGTGTACGCCTCCTGCACCAGGTCCTCGGCGTCGCTCGGGTTCCTGGCCATGCGCATGGCGGCCGAGTACAGCTGGTCGACGTACTGCATGGCGTCACGCTCGAAGCGAGCCTTGCGGTCCGCCTCCGACTCCGTCGAGACGTCGAGATCTGCGTCTTCGGCCTGCGCGCTGCCTGAGGGGGCTGTTGTATTCATCGTGCTGAAGTCTACGCGGCCCGGTCGCCGCACGGCCGGGGACGCCGGACGTCGCACCGACGTCGACAGCTGGAAGTCCGCGGACTCCGTCACCACCCGGGGGTGCGCCGTACTCACGCCCGTCATGTGCGGTCCTCGTGGTCGTGTGTCATGCAGGGTTCAACCGCACTCCCCTACCCCTTATTCCTCCCCGCCGACCACCACCGATCAGCGGTCCGCCGACGGCGTGCGCACCCGCCACGTGTGAAACTAGACTCAGCGTGCTTCGTATCCATCGACTTCATTGACGTCCGGCGCAGAGCGCCGACCACCAGGAGGCAGTAGTGACCCTTGTCCGCGTAGTAGCCCGACCCCTGATCGCCAGCAGTTTCGTGTTCTCCGGGGTGGACCGACTCCGGAACGCCGGCGCCACCGCTCCCCAGCTGAAGCCCGTGCTCGCGGGGGTGACCAGGGTGATCCCCTCCGCGGCCGCCGTCACGAACAACGAGAAGCTCGTGGGTCAGGTGCTCGGCGCCACCCAGGTGGGAGCAGCGCTCCTGCTCGGCATCGGACGCTTCTCGCGCGTCGCGGCCCTGCTCCTGACCGTGACCGCCACCGTCAACACGCTCGTGGACTACCGCTCGGCGGACGCCACGACACCGGAGGGGAAGAAGCAGCGCCGCACCACACTGCTCAAGAACCTCTCGCTGATCGGTGCCGTCCTGCTGGCCGCCGTGGACACGAACGGCCGTCCCGGGATCGCCTGGCGCGCCGAGCACCTCGCCATCGACGCGCGGCGCAACGCCACCGGGCTCGGCAGGGACGCGAAGAAGAAGCTGAAGAAGGCCGACAAGGCCGTGCGCAAGACCGCCGCCGACGTCGTCGGTTCCTGACTCCGTGGCAGCGACGTCAGGCGGGGCGCCCAACCAGCACGAGTGGCCGGCGCCCCGTCTGACGCGTCCGGTGGACGCGGAGCTCACGGTGCCGGCCAGCAAGTCGCTGACGAACCGCTACCTGGTCCTCGCCGCGCTCGCGGAGGGCCCCAGCAGGATTCGCCGTCCGCTGCACTCGCGTGACTCGGCGCTCATGATCGAAGCCCTGCGGGCGCTCGGTGTGGGTGTCGAGGAGATCTCCGGCGACGGCGGCTTCGGCCCCGACCTCCTGGTCACCCCACTGCGCGCGGACGCGGTGCCCGGGGATCGGGCCGTGGAGTGCGGCCTCGCCGGGACCGTCATGCGGTTCGTGCCTCCCCTCGCGGGCCTCGCCACCGGGGCAACGGCGTTCGACGGCGACCCGCATGCGCGCCGCAGGCCGATGGCCAGCATCATCGACGCGCTGCGCGGCCTCGGGATGGTGGTCGACGACGACGGGACAGGCACGCTGCCGTTCACGGTCCACGGCACCGGGTCCGTCCCGGGCGGCCGGCTCGTCATCGACGCCTCGGCTTCCTCGCAGTTCGTCTCCGCCCTCCTGCTCGTCGGAGCCCGCTTCCGTGACGGCCTCGCCCTCGAGCACGTGGGGAAGCCTGTCCCGAGCCTCGATCACGTCCGGATGACCGTGGAGACCCTGCGATCCCTCGGCGTGGCGGTCGACGACACCGTGCCTGATCACTGGCGCGTCTCCCCCGGCCCCATCGCGGCGTTCGACGTCGCCGTGGAACCCGACCTCTCCAACGCCGGCCCCTTCCTCGCGGCCGCGCTCGTGACCGGCGGCACCGTGCGCATCCGCAACTGGCCGCGAACCACCACCCAGGTGGGCGACCAGTGGCGGAGCATCCTCCCCCGCATGGGAGCCTCGGTGACCCTCGACGACGACGTCCTGACCGTGCGCGGAGGTGGAGCCATCACCGGCGGCGTCTTCGCGGACACGTCCGAGCTGGCGCCCACGGTCGCCGCCCTGTGTGCGCTCGCGACGACGCCGTCGACCCTCACGGGCATCGCCCACCTCCGCGGCCACGAGACCGACCGCCTGGCGGCTCTCGTCACGGAGATCAACGCGCTCGGCGGGGACGCCGAGGAGACCGCCGACGGCCTGGTCGTCCGGCCGAGAACCCTGCACGGCGGCCTCTTCCACACCTACGACGACCACCGGATGGCGACCGCGGGAGCCATCATCGGCCTCGCCGTGGACGGCGTGCGGGTCCAGAACATCGGTACGACGGCGAAGACCCTGCCCGAGTTCCCGGACCTCTGGGCGGCGATGGCGCAGACGTCGGCGGACTCGGGGACAGATGCGCCCGTGTCGTCGCCGCCCGAGGCTCCAGTGCCCTACCAGGCTTCAGGATCTTCGGAGCCCGCGCGGCAGTCCGAGCAGGACGCCCGGGCGGCCCGCGCATGACCGACGCCGGCAACCGCCGCGGATCGAGGTCCTGGGACGAGTCCGACGTCCGCATCCGCCCGAACAAGAAGGGGACGCGCCCCAGGACGAAGACGCGCCCCGCCCACGACGACGCCGTCACGGGTCGCGTGGTGACCGTCGATCGCGGTCGCTACACCGCCGTCGTCGACGAGGACACGCCCGACGAGCGGATCGTCGTCGCCGCACGGGCACGTGAACTACGGCGCAACGCCGTCGTCGCCGGTGATCTGGTGGCGCTCGTGGGTGACCTCACCGGCGGTCCCGATTCGCTCGCACGGCTGGTCAGGATCGAGGAGCGGCGTACAGTACTGCGACGCAGCGCGGACGACACAGATCCCGTGGAGCGCGTGGTGGTCGCGAACGCGGACCAGCTCGTGATCGTCGTGGCGGCGGCCCATCCTGAACCGCGGACCGGCTTCATCGATCGCGCACTCGTGGCCGCCTACGACGCCGGGATCGAACCGCTGCTCTGCATCACGAAAGCCGACCTCCGGGACCCCGCCGCCCTCCTCGCCAACTACGAGCACCTCGACCTCCGCGTCATCATCAGCCGGACCGACGACGCCGTCGGGATCGACGCCACCTCGGACGACGGCCACTCCGCGCTCCTGCAGCACGGCGCCGTGGACGCCCTGCGGGAGGAACTCGACGGGCAGGTGAGCGTGCTGCTCGGCCACTCCGGCGTCGGCAAGTCCACCATGGTGAACGCACTGACGGGTTCGACGCGCGCCACGGGAGGCGTGAATGCCGTCACGGGTCGCGGACGCCACACGTCCTCCTCCGCCCTCGCCCTCAAGGCCACGGACGCCTCTCCGGGTACCTGGATCATCGACACCCCGGGCATCAGGTCCTTCGGGCTGGCCCACGTGGACGCCGACCGCATCCTCAAGGCCTTCCCCGACCTCGAGCCGGGCACCGAGCGCTGCGAGCGCGGCTGCCGGCACGACGACGACGCCGTGGGGTGCGGCCTGGACGGCTTCGTGGAGGAGGGGCTCGCCGGTGACTCCGGACCCGTGCGGCTCGCCTCCCTCCGGCGCCTCCTGAGCGCGGGCATCGCCGACGCGCGAGGTAACTCACACGACGCGAAGGAGCTCGGCCAGCAGTGACCGGCCGCCGGGCTGGTAGTGTTGAGCCCGTTGTTGTTTGCGCATTTGATTTCTGAGCCTTGACCCTCCGTCCGGAGTTCGACAGCTTCTCTGATAAGCGAGTAACGAACACCACGAGGCAGCCCGAACGTCGGGTCTGCGACAGGGTAAGGATGTACAACATGGCTACTGGCACAGTGAAATGGTTCAACGCCGAAAAGGGCTTCGGCTTCATCGCTCCCGAGGACGGCGGCGCTGACGTGTTCGCCCACTTCTCCGCGATCAACTCGAACGGCTACCGCTCGCTCGAAGAGAACCAGAAGGTCTCCTTCGAGACCACGCAGGGCCCCAAGGGCCCCCAGGCGGAGAACATCAACGTCCTCTGATCCTCCCCGTTCCGCTCACGCGGGAACGGACCGAGAGCCACCGCACGGCGCAAGCCGGCGGTGGCTTTCCCGTGTCCGGGGACGATCGTCCGGCCTCCTACCTCGCCGCTCGCCCAGCCCATCCCCCGGCCTGCCGACGGGTCTGCCCGGGGTGCAGCGAACGAGACGATAGGTTGGGCGGTATGAGTTTCACCCAGGGCTACAACGACGACCTCCGCCTCGCCCACATCATGGCCGACTCCGTGGACGACCGGACGATGTCCCGTTTCAAGGCACTGGACCTGCGCGTCGAGACCAAGCCCGACCTCACCCCCGTGACGGACGCCGACCGCGGCGCCGAGGAGGCCATCCGCGGCCAGCTGTCCCGGGCACGGCCCCGCGACGCCGTGCTGGGCGAGGAGTTCGGCAGCACCGGTTCCGGTTCCCGGCAATGGGTGATCGACCCCATCGACGGCACGAAGAACTTCGTGCGGGGGGTGCCGGTGTGGGCCACCCTCATCGCGCTGATCGATGACGGCCGGCCCGTGGTCGGCCTCGTGAGCGCGCCGGCGCTCGGCAAACGGTGGTGGGCGGCCGAGGGCACCGGCGCCTACACGGGCAAGTCCCTCGCGGCCGCGCAGCGCCTGCGGGTCTCGAACGTCTCACGACTCGAGGATGCCTCCCTGTCCTACTCCAGCCTCTCCGGGTGGCGCCAGCGCGGCGCCCTCGCCGAGTTCGTGAACCTGACCGAGCGGGTCTGGCGGACCCGCGCCTACGGTGACTTCTGGTCCTACTGCCTCGTTGCGGAGGGCGCCGTGGACATCGCCTGCGAACCGGAACTCAATCTCCACGACATGGCGGCTCTCGTGCCGATCGTCACGGAGGCCGGGGGGCGCTTCACCTCCCTCGACGGTGCGGATGGGCCGTTCGGCGGCAACGCCCTCGCGACCAACGGCACCCTCCACAGCGAGGTCCTCCGAACACTGAACCCGGACGTCGACGACCTGCTCTAGCAGCGTCCAGGAGCGTCCCGGCCGTGATGTCCGCACCGCGCCTCGACCCGGACCGTCGTCGTGCCCTTGCGGATGCGTACCTGCAGGGTGCCGGGCGCTACGACCGCGTGCGCCCCGGCTACCCGGGAGCGGTGGCCGACTGGCTCGTGCCACCGGGGACCGGCCGCGCCGCGGACGTCGGAGCGGGTACGGGGCTCTTCACGGTCCTGCTGGCCGCACGGGGGCTCGAGGTCATCGCCGTCGACCCCTCGGCGGACATGCTCGCCGTCCTCGCGACCCGCCTGCCGGAGGCCCGCTGCATCGTCGCGACGGCCGAGGACACGCGTCTGCCGGACCGCTCCGTCGAGTTGCTCACGGTCGCCCAGGCGTGGCATTGGCTGGATCAGCCGGCCGCGCTCCGCGAGGCCGCCCGGATCCTCGAGCCCGGGGGACGGCTCGCGCTGCTCTGGAACCAGCTGGACGTCTCGATCCCCTGGGTGCACCGGCTCTCGCGCATCATGCACGCCGGTGACGTGTTCGGGCCGTCCTACCGACCCGACGTCGGCCCGGCCTTCGGTCCGCCGGAGGAACTCGTCGTGCACTGGACGGAGGACCTCGTGGTGGGGGACGTCGCCGATCTCATGCGGTCCAGGAGCTACTACCGCAGGGCCTCGCAGGCCGTCCAGGGACGCATGGAGGCGAACCTGTCCTGGTACCTCACCGACTACCTCGCCTTCTCCCCCGAGGCTCTCCTGCGGTTGCCCTACTACACCCACGCGTGGCGGGCGGATCTGCCGACCGGCTAGTTTTCGGCATGCCTAAAAGTTACGGTGGTGTATGCCCACGTCCTCGGTCGCTCCGGCCCTCCCAGTCTCCGCCGGGCTCGTCGTCGTCGCTCTCCTCCTCGGGGGATGTTCCGCTCGAGCCGTCCCGCCGCCGGACGACTCCCGCCCTCTCGTGCTCACTACGTTCACCGTCCTGGCGGACCTCGTCGACACGGTGGGTGGCGGTCATGTCCGGGTGGAGTCGATCACGAAGGTCGGCGCCGAGATCCACGGGTACGAGCCGACGCCGTCCGACCTCGTACGGGCCCAGGACGCGGATCTGATCCTCGACAACGGGCTCGGCCTGGAACGCTGGTTCGAACGCTTCCTGCAGAGCGTCGACGCTCCCCGCGCCGTGCTGTCCGACGGCGTGGAGCCCGTACCCATCCGCTCGGGCGACTACTCGGGTTCCGCCAATCCGCATGCGTGGATGTCACCGCTCGCCGCCCGAACCTATGTCGACAACACCGTTGCGGCCCTCTCGCGTCTCGCACCGGAACACAGCACCGAGTTCGAGGCGAATGGTGAGGGCCTCAAGGCCTCCCTGGACGAGCTCCTCGAGGACTTCCGCGAGGAGCTCTCCGGTGCGGACGCGGCCGCCCTCGTGACCTGCGAGGGTGCCTTCTCCTACCTGGCCCGCGACGCGGGACTCCAGGAGGCGTTCATCTGGCCGGTCAACGCCGACGCCGAGGGTACGCCACGGCAGATCCGCGGCGTCATCGACTTCGTCGAGGCGAACGGCGTGCCCACGGTCTTCTGCGAGTCGACCGTCAATCCCTCGGCCCAGGAGCAGGTGGTAGCGGCCACGGGCGCGAGCCTCGGCGGCACCCTGTACGTCGACTCGCTGTCGGATGCGGACGGCCCCGTCCCCACCTTCCTGGATCTCCTCCGCCACGACCTCGACACCATCTCGGAAGGACTGACCCGATGACGGCCACCGCTCCCCTGCCCCGGGACGACCGCGCGGACCACGCGCTCGACGTGGAGCACCTGAGTGTCCGCTACGACGACGTCCAGGCGCTCGACGACGTCACCCTCGGCGTACGCGCCGGGAGCATCTGCGGACTCATCGGCGTCAACGGATCGGGCAAGTCCACCCTGTTCACGGCCATCATGGGTCTGCTCGTGCCGGATCACGGGTCGGTCCGCCTCTTCGGTGGCACCGAGGCCGCAGCACGGAAGCAGGGGCTCGTCGCCTACATGCCGCAGGCCGAGGGCGTGGACTGGACGTTCCCGGTGTCCGTCGCGGACGTCGTGGGCATGGGGCTGTACGGCCGCCTCGGCTCGGCGCGCCGGCTCCGCGCCGCCGACCGCGCGGCCGTCGACGAGGCCCTGGAGCGCGTGGGACTGGCCACGCTGAGGAGACGCCAGATCGGGCAGCTCTCCGGCGGACAGCGCAAGCGCGTGTTCATCGCCCGCAGCATCGCGCAGGACGCACGTCTGCTGCTGCTCGACGAGCCGTTCGCGGGTGTGGACCGGACCAGCCAGGAGAGCATGTCCGCCCTCCTCAAGGAACTCCGGGGCGAGGGCCGGTCGGTGCTCGTCTCCACCCACGACCTCGCCGGGGTACCCGACCTGTGCGACGACGCCGTCCTGCTGCACCGGCGCGTGCTCGCGCAGGGCGCACCGGTGGACGTCCTCACGAATGCGAACCTGGCGCTCGCCTTCGGGCCGGCCACCGGCCCGCAGGTCGCAGCCACGAGCCGGGAGGCCTGAGCCATGGACATCCTCGCCCTCATCCTCGAACCCCTGCAGTACGGGTTCCTCACGCGTGCGCTCGCGGTGACGGTCGCCGCGGCGGTGGTCGCTGCGGTGCTCTCCTGCTGGCTCATCCTCATGGGGTGGTCGCTGATGGGCGACGCCGTCTCCCACGCGGTGCTGCCGGGCGTCGCCCTCTCCTACATCATCGGCATCCCCATCTCCATCGGCGCGTTCGTGTTCGGGGCGCTCGCCGTGGCCCTGATCGGCGGCGTCCGGTCCACCACGCGGCTGAAACCGGACACCGTGATCGGCGTCGTGTTCACCGCTCTCTTCGCGGTGGGACTCGCGATCGTCTCCGCCACGCCGTCGCAGGTGGACCTCATGCACATCCTGTTCGGTAACGTGCTCGGGGTCACGGCCGCCGAGGTCTGGCAGGTGCTCGTCCTCGGCGCTATCACCCTCGCCGTCCTGCTCGTCAAGCGACGCGACCTGACGCTGCTCGCCTTCGACCGCACGCACGCCCACGTGATCGGGCTCAACACGCGCTTCCTCTCCGTGCTGCTGCTCGGGCTCCTCGCCCTGACCGTGGTGGTGGGCCTGCAGGCCGTCGGCATCATCCTGGTCGTGGCGATGCTCATCACGCCCGGCGCGACCGCGTTCCTGCTCACCAGGAGCTTCGACCGGATGCTGGTGATCTCCGTGGCCCTCACCGTGGCCGCCTCCGTGGGCGGCATCTACGCGAGCTACTACCTCGACATCTCCACCGGCGCCTCCGTGGTGCTGTGCCAGGCCCTCGTGTTCGCTGCCGTGTATCTCGTGGGGCGCCCGGACGGTCTGCTGTGGCAGGTACGACGACGGCGGGGCGCTCGCCGGACCGCAGGGTCCCCCGACGTGCAGCCGACCCCAGCGCCCGCGGTGCCCGGGGATTCGCCGACGCCGTCAGCGTCGTCAGCGCCGGGCGGCGCCGCGTGACCGGGCGGAGGAGCGCCGTCCTCAGGATCGAGTCGACGAGCGTGCAGGACTACGTGAAGACCATCTATGCGGCCACGGAATGGCAGGACGACCCCGTCACCGCCGGATACCTCGCCGCGCGCCTGGGCGTGGCCAATTCCTCGGTCACCGGGATGGTCGCGAAACTCGTGGACCTCGGGCTCGCGAACCACCGCAAGTACGGACCGATCACGCTCACGTCTCCGGGCCGCAACCTCGCGCTCGCGATGGTGCGCAGGCACCGGCTGATCGAGACCTTCCTCACGACCGAACTCGGGTACGGCTGGGAGGAGGTCCACGACGAGGCAGAACTGCTCGAACACACCGTCTCCGACGCCTTCGTGGAGCGCCTCGACCGGAAGCTCGAGCGCCCCACCCGCGACCCGCACGGCGATCCCATCCCGGCTGCCGACGGCTCCGTGCGCTACCCGGACGCCCACCGGCTGGACGCGCTCGACGACGGCCATGCGGGTGCGCTGGTGCGCGTCAGCGATGACGACCCGGAGGTCCTGCGCTTCCTCGACCGACACGGTGTCTCGCTGGACGAGCACGTGGTGGTCGCGCGGCCAGCGGGGGCGGCGGTTCGGATTCGCCTCATCGACCGGTCCACCGCTCCATCGCTGGTCGCCGACCCACCGGTGGCCCGCGCCCTGTGGATCGCGACCACGAGTCCGCACGCAGGTTGTTCGATGGCGGTGTCCTGACCCTGCACGCTGGTTCATCCCTCCCGAGCATCGCAGCTGCCCGACATCCGACGCTCCCGTCGACCTGGAGGATCGTCGTGCTCCCGCCGGCGTCGCGCTCCTAGACTGGGAGCCCGAGCGCGTGACCGGACGCGCCGATGCCCGGCCCGCCGCACCGCCCGTCACTCACCCCGACTCCCCGACCCCCTGCTGAACGGACGCACCCATGACGACCCTCGGACTCGAGGAGGAATACCTGCTGTTCGACCCGGAGTCGGGGCTGCCCGATCACCGCGCCGCCGAGGTGCAGGGGCATCTCGAGGCGACGCCCGGGATCGGCGACGACGAGATCCAGCGCGAGCTGCTCTCGTGCCAGATCGAGACGGCCACGCCCGTGTGCGAGACGCTCGAGCAGGCCGAGCAGTCGCTCCTCACCTTCCGGCGCTCCTTCGACGACGCTGCGCGCCGCGCGGGTTCGCTCGGTGCGGCCACCGGCACGGCGCCGACGATCCGTCAGTCCTATCCGGAGCTCACGGACAAACAGCGCTACGAGGACCTGCGGGCCAGCGCCCCGGGAATCGTCGGGGACCAGTTCGTGAACGGGTTGCACGTCCACGTCGCCGTGCCGGACCCCGAGCTCGGCGTGCAGGCCCTCAACCGCATCAGGCCATGGATTCCCCTGCTCACCGCCCTGAGCGTCAACTCGCCGTTCTGGATGGGCCGGGACAGTGGCTTCGGCAGCTGGCGCGTGATCCACTACCGCCGATGGGCCGTCCAGGGCATCGCGCCGTTCTTCGCGGGCGCAGCGGACTACGATCGGCGCATCACCCGGCTCGGGGCCACAGGGGCGATCCTCGACCGCGGCGTCCTGACCTGGGTGGCGCGGCTCTCCGACACGTACCCGACGCTCGAGCTCCGCGCCGGCGACGTCCAGCTCGAGGCCCGCGAGTCGGTGCTCCTCGGGGCACTCACCCGGGCCCTCGTGGTCACGACGCTCCGCGACGCCGAGAGGGACACGCAGCCGCTCGTACCCGACCCCGAGCTGCTCGACGCCGCCCTGTGGCAGGCGGCACGCGACGGCATGACCGGCCACCTCGTGGATCCCGTCTCGGCCACACCGGTCCCCGCATCCCAGCTCCTCGCCACGTTCCTCGAGCTCGTCGGGGACGCCCTGGAGTCGGAGGGTGACACCGCGTGGGTGTCCGAGGGCCTCGCGCGGCTGCGCGAGCGCGGATCGGGCGCGGACCGACAGCGGGACGCGATGCGCGACGGCGGTCAGCAGGGCCTCCTCGACCTGTACGGGCGGAGCCTCGTCCAGAGCTGACACCACGCGCAACGGCATCAGGCCGGGCGAACGACGAACCGAAGCCGGGACGCACTACCGGTTGCCGGGGCACCAGGCGGTACGCCGCCGTCGGCCGTGGCTACCGCTGCACGGCGTCCAACGTGATGAGGAGCGACTGCTCGGGCAGCAGGACGGGTGCCTGCAGTCCGGACAGGGCGAGGGTGCGGCCGGTGAAGCGGAGGGGCTGGCCTTCGAGAGCCGCCTGGAGCCAGCCCAGCGGCGATTGTCCGTTGCCGGGGTGCCCTTCCTCGGGAACAGCGAGGCGTACCTCGTACAGGCCGTCCGGGTCGAGGCCCGGGAACGTGAGGGGCCCGGGCGGGTAGCTCGCGCTCGACGCCGTGAGCGAGTAGGCGAACAGGGCACGCCGACCGTCCGGGGCGATCACGCCGCGAAGGTCCATGGCGGGGTCGAGGAGGTCCGCGTGGACCAGGACACCGCGGTGGAGGTCGTCACGCCACTCCTTGTGGAGGTCGATGTAGCGGCGGAGCACCTCGTACTCCTCCTCGGTCAGGGCCGAGATGTCCCACTCGATGCCGTAATGGCCGAAGATCGCGGTCGCCGCCCTGAACGGCAGGGTGTGCGCGCGGCCCGTCGAGTGCGAGACCGGGCCGCCGATGTGCATGCCGAGGAGCTCGGACGGGACCAGCAGGCCGGTGTACTTCTGGTTCACGAGCCGCTCGATGGGATCGATGCAGTCGCTCGTCCACACCCGGTCCGTCCTCGCGAGGATCCCGAGGTCCACGCGGGCTCCCCCGGATGCGCAGCTCTCGATCTCGAGCTCCGGATGCCGGCTGCGGATCTCGTCGAGCAGCCGGTACAGCGCCTCGACGTGACGGTGCACCGCAGCGCGTCCCGTGACGGGGTCGGCGGCTTCGAGGATGTCACGGTTGTGGTCCCACTTCACGTAGGCGATGTCCGTCGAGGAGAGGATGTCGTCGAGTCGCTCGAGGATGTAGGCGTAGGCGTCGGGGTTGCCGAGATCGAGCACCTGCTGCTGCCGCCCGGGAAGGGGCAGCCGCCCGACGGGTCCGAGGATCCAGTCCGGATGGGCGCGCGCGAGGTCGGAGTCGGTATTGACCATCTCGGGCTCGAACCACAGGCCGAACTCCATGCCGAGCCCCCGGACGTGATCGACGATCGGCGCGAGGCCGTCGGGCCACACCGTCTCGTCGACGAACCAGTCCCCCAGGCTCGAGGTGTCGTCCCGGCGGCCCCTGAACCAGCCGTCGTCGAGCACGAAGCGTTCGACGCCGAGGCTCGCTGCCCGGTCCGCAAGTGCTTTCAGGCGCGGCAGCTGCATGTCGAAGTACACCGCCTCCCACGTGTTGAGGGTGACGGGACGCGGACGCCGCGGGTGGGTCGGGCGTGCACGGAGCTCGCGGTGGTAGCGCCCGGAGAGCTCGTTCAGACCCTCGCCCCAGGAGGCCACGGCCATCGGCGTCGCGTAGCTCTCCCCGGGCCCGAGCACCACCTCGCGGGGTGCGAGGACCTCCCCGGTGGCGAGGAAGGCGACGCCGGCGGGAGTCCTCTCCACGAGGACCTGCTGGTTGCCGCTCCAAGCCAGGTGCACGCCCTGGACGTGACCCCGCTCGAAGCCGAAGGACCGCTGCCCCACCGCGAGCACCACCGTCGCATCCGCACCGGGGCGGCCGCGCCGGCTGGCGCGCACGTACGTACCCGTCGTCAGGTCGTGGCGTTGCGGGGACCGCTCGCGCAGGTGCCTGCCGGTGGTATCGAGCACCTCGGCGGCCGTGGCGGCGAGGGGGAACACGACGGAGAGCGATCGCACCTCGTACTCCGTGGTGGCGTCGTTCGTCAGCTCGAGCTGCTGCGTGAGGAGACCGACGTCGGTCACGCGCAGGCGGGCCGTGACCGTCAGCCCGGCGTCGGCGTCGTGCCCGACGACGACGGCGGCGGATCCGTCCGCTGTGACCTCCAGCGACCGGAGGGTGAAGCGGGGGTAGAGGTGGGTTCCCGTGCGGTCCCCGACGAGCCCCGGCGTGCCCTGCCAGCCGCTCGACTCGAGCGGGACGAGGTTCAGCCTGGCCGGCACGTCGATGCCGCCGGACACGCGCTGCGGTTGCTGCGCCGTGGCCAGCGCCGTGAGTTCCGCGGGGCCGGGATCGCCGAGTGAGGGGCCCCAGTAGGTCAGGACGGGCAAGCCATGGGGATGCTGCTCGAGGACCACACTGGTACCGCCGCGGACGAGGTGGACGACCTGATCACTCATTGGTTCTTTGTACCGCGCGGCCCCGCGCAGGGCCAAATGCCGCGACGGTCCAGCGTCAGCGTTCCCGGCTGTCGCGGCGCAGCAGACCGAGGATGAGGCAGAGCAGGCCCACGAGCAGGGGCAGCAGCGTGTAGAGGGTGTGGGTGCCCCCGAGGTAGCTCATCACGAAGATGTAGATGAACGTGCCCCCGACGAGCAACCAGCCCAGGACGATCAGAGCACGGCCCCTGTTCGGCGGCGGCAGTGGCGGGAGCCACGACGGCGGCCTGTCAGTCCAGCTCATCGCCCCAGTGTAGTTCGCCCGCGCGGTTGTGCTCCCGGTGAATCTCGCGGCTGCCAGATCAGTACGACGGCGCCGCCGGAAGACCCATGTACTGCTCGAGGGTGGGCACACCGTGGACGCGCATCTCCCCGGCGATGGCGGTGCCGACGTAGCGGAGGTGCCATGGTTCGTAGGAGTAGCCCGTCACGGAGGTGAGTCCGGACGGGTACCGGACGATGAAGCCGTACCGCCAGGCGTTCTGCGCGGCCCAGTTTCCCGCCGGGGTCCCGGCGAAACACGACTGGAGACCACAGGCCCCGTTTGCGTTACCGATGTCGATGGCGAGTCCGGTCTGGTGCTCACTGTGTCCGGGCCGGGCGGAGATGAGGTCCGCCTGCGCCTGGCCGTACTGGCTCACGTAGGAGGCGTAGAGCGAGGCCTGGGTGTCGTAGGACCGGTACCCGCTGACCGGCACCATGGCGATCCCGGCCGCCCGCGCGTCCGCCAGGAGCCTCGAGAACTGCTGCGCGGCGTCGCTGCGGAGCAGCGGACCCTCGACGCCCACGAGTGGACCCGGCACGTACCCCGCCGGGTTGAGTGCCCGCCTCTTGTTGACCACGACCACGGGCGAGGCGGCGACGTCGATGTCTCGGGACACCCGCGTACCGGCCGATGGCGTCCACGAGATCCTCCCGCGTTGGAAGACCTGGTCACAGCCGTTGGCCGTGCAGGCCTCGTCGCTCACGGGGTACCCGAGTGCGCCGTTCTCGAAGCTGGTGGATTGCCAGGCCGCCCTGATCGCGCCCCAGGAGGTGCGGGCGCCCGTGGTCGGCGACCAGATGATGGCCCCACCCTGGTAGTTCTGATAGCAGCCGCCACCACGCAGTCCGCAGACCTCGTCGGACGTCGGATACCCCAACCGTCCACGCTCGTAACCCGTTGCCGCCCAGCTCCCCCGGATGGCACCCACTGAGACCTTCGCGCCCGTCGCGGGAGACCAGACGATCGCGCCGCCCTGGAAGTTCTGGTAGCAGCCGCCGTCGCGGATCCCGCACACCTCCGTGCTGGTCGGATAACCCAGGCCGCCGTTCTCGAAGCCCGTGACACGCCAGACGTCGCGGATGGCTCCCCAGGAAGGCTGCGCTCCGGTGGCCCGCGACCAGACGATCGCTCCGCGCTGGTAGTTCTTGTAGCAGCCGCCGTCGCGGATGCCGCACACCTCCGGACCCGTCGGTGCGCCGAGACGGCCGGCGCTGCCGCCCAGTTCGCCGTACCTCGTGTCGATGGGGCTGGCTGCCGCGGCGTGCTGAGCGGTCACGAGCCCCACGGCGACCATCAGCGCGCAGGCAAGCACGGCCAGCAGATGGGCGAGTGATCTGCGCACAGGGGTCCCCTCAAGCATTGGAGCGTGTGCTCACAGGCTAGGTGGGCGCAGGAGAAGGCACAAGGGAGCGGGCCACCCGCAGGCCGACCCGTCCTCCCATGACGAAGCGCCCCACCGGTGACCGGTGAGGCGCTTCGAGTGGGTGGAGATGGCGGGAATTGAACCCGCGTCCGATGCAGTGTTGTCAGGGCTTCTCCGGGCGCAGTTCGCGTCGGTTTTTCTCGGCTTCAGCCATCGTGCGAACGAGTGGCTGCCAAGCCCAGTTGTATAAGAGTCCCCCCGATCCCTACAACGAGGATCGGGAGCAGTGGCCCTCTAAATGACGCCAGGATCCGGGGCGAGAGCACACCCGGTCTGACGGACTAGTCAGGCTGCTTAGGCAGCGAGAGCGAAGTCAGTGCGCTTTTGTTCGGCACTTATTGTTTTACAAGGAGCGTTTACGAGATAACCCTGTATCCTCGGCCCGCTTCCCCTGTCGCGACTAACATCGTCGAAACCTGTCATCCCCGTGTTCAGTTATCAAGGTGGTGCTGCGACGCGAACGCCACTCGACAAGTCTAGCGCACTTGCTCCACGACGTTCATGCCGGCACCTGGCGACGCACGTCGCTGCTCCCCGCCGTCATCCCTGCTGACCGAAGGTGATCCCCAGGACCACGACGGGTGCCTGCCAGAGGCGTACGACGACGAACGCCAGCGTGACGAAGGCAATCCCGAGGCCGGCGAGTGCCGTGGTGGCCGCCTGCCGCCGCCGGAAGCTCCACCAGAAGATCGCTACGTTGAGCAGGAGCATGACGGGCGAGATCCACACGAGCACCTGCGCGAAGTAGATGTAGACGAGGAAGACGAACGGGATCAGCGACAGGATGCCGACCGGCACCACGACGAGCAGCATGACCAGGTCCACGACGGCGCCGACCGTGACCCACCACGGGCGCTCGTAGGTCAGCTCCGAGGGCTCGATCTCCTCGTCGTCCTCGTCCTGGGCGTCCCAGAAGACATCACTCACGCCCCGAGGTTCTTCTCGCGCATGGCGCGCAGCGCCTCCCGGTTGTCCTGCTTCTCCCGCAGCGTCTGACGCTTGTCGTAGTCGCGCTTGCCACGTGCGACGGCGATCTCGACCTTCGCCCGGCCGTTGAGGAAGTAGAGCTGAAGAGGCACCAGGGTGAACCCTGATTCGCGGATCTTCTGCGAGATCTTCGTCAGCTCCTCGCGGTGCAGCAGGAGCTTCCGCCGGCGACGGGCAGCGTGGTTGGTCCAGCTGCCCTGCGAGTACTCAGAGATGTGAATACCCTCGAGCCACAGCTCGTCCCCGTAGAAGATGGCGTAGCCGTCGATCAGCGAGGCGCGTCCGGCCCGCAGCGACTTCACCTCGGTACCCATCAGGGCGATGCCGGCCTCGTAGGTGTCGAGGACCGCGTAGTCGTGGAAGGCCTTCCGATTGGTGGCCACAACCTTCCGGCCACTTTCCTTCGGCACGGCACAACTCCTTCTCGCGACACTGCTGCGGACGGCGGCCCGCTGGTGGACAGTGCCTTCCATCCTACGACCTAGAGCAAACCGAGCGGATCCACCAGGGTGCCGTTGAGCATGGTCTCGAAGTGGAGGTGGCAGCCGGTGGAATTACCCGTGGTGCCGGTGTAGCCGATGAGCTGACCGGCGCTCACGCGCTGGCCCACCGACACGATGTAGCTCGTGAGGTGGTAGTAGTTCGTGGCGAGCGCGTTGCCGCCGACGACACCGTGGCTGATGACGATCCTGTTGCCCGCACCGGGCAGCACGTTCGAGTCCGCGTACCAGACCTCGCCCGCCGCCGGCGCGTAGAGGGCCGTTCCGCACCCCACTCCGTAGTCGATGCCGGTGTGCATGTACCCGCCGGAACCGTTGAAGTCGATCGTCCCGATCGGCGTGGGCCTCCAGCCGAATCCCGAGCTGATCGGCGCATTGACCGGCGGGCGGAGGCCGAAGGAACTGGGCGGCGACGGCTGGGAGACGGGCGGGGCAACGAAGGGGGGCGGCGCCGGAGCGGGCACGAAGGGCGGCTCGACGTCCGGGACCACCGCGGGCGGAGCAGGTCTGTTCGCCGCTGCTGCCTCGTCGGCCAGGCGCTGCGTCTCCGCTGCGGCGATGCGATCGTTCTCGGCCTGCTGGCGTGCGCGCTCCTCCGCTGCAGCTGCGTCAGCGACGCGCTTCTGCTCGGCAGCCGCTGCGGCTGCCTGTCGCGCTTCCTCCGCCTTCCGGGCTTCCTCCGCCTTCCGCGCCTCCTCGGCCTTTCGCGCCTCCTCGATGAGGCGGCGCTGACGCTCGGCGATGTCCGCGTTGTTCTGCTGCTGGGCCTGCTCCACGCCGGCGAGCTCCGCCTCGATCACGGGCTTCTGCGCCTGCAGCTTCTCGGACAGCGCCGTGGTGTCGGCCACGAGCTTGTCCACCTTGGCCTTTTCCCCTGCGGCGGCGTCGCGTGCGGACTGCTCGGCGGCCAGCGCCTCCTCGGCCCGTTCCTTCAGCCGGGTGATCTCCGCCTCGACGGCAACCAGGCGGGCCTGGATGTTCGCGTTCGTGGCGTTCTGCTCCGAGAGGCGCTCCATCGCGGCGTTCTGGCTCCGCAGCGCCTGGTCCACCATGTCCATCGACTCCGTGAAGTCCTCGACGCCCTCGGCACCGAGGAGCAGGGAGACGTTCGTCGGGACCCCGCCGTTCTTGTAGGCCTCCGTGGCGATCTGGCCGATGACCTCGCGGGTCTCCTCCATCTGCTGCTGATCGACGCGCAGTTCCTCGGTGATCTTGTTCTTGGTCTCCTGGGCCAGGTCCACGCGGACCGAGAGTGCACTCACCTCGCCGGCGGCGGTCTCGACCCTGCCCTGCGCGTCCGCGAGCGACTGCTGCGCCGCGGGTAACTGGCCCTGATAGGCCTTGAGCTGCCCGATGGTCTCCGCGATGTCGGAATCGAGGTACTCCAGCGACTGCTGCACCTGGGCGATCTCGTTCTCGAGGGCATTGCGCTTGTCGTCGAGCTCGTCAGCGGCAACGGGTGTCGAGAGACCCATCGTCAGGGCGACGACGAGCGCGATCGAGCCTCCCGCCGTCGTCCGCACGGTCAACGCCCGTTTGTCCTGCCGCGCCCACCAGTCTCCTGGCGAGCGCGCGTGTCCCCTGGCGCTGAGCGGCATGGCATTAGACCTTTACATATCGTCGGAGTGTGAGCAGGGATGAGAGTCCTGCGAGCACGGCTCCGAGCAGTATAAGGGCGGGGACGAGGATCAGCACCTGCTGCGAGGAGATGAAGGCGGTCTGCGGGAACGTGTTCACCAGCCAGCCGTCGATCACGAAGCGGGATGCACCCCACAGCGTCGCCGACGCGAGGACGGCCCCGATCACGGCCGCGATCACTCCCTCGAGCACGAACGGCAGCTGGATCACGGCCTTCGACGCCCCGACCAGTCGCATGATGCCCGTCTCACGGCGGCGGCTGAAGGCCGACAGCCGGATGGTCGTGGCGATCAGCAGGATGGCGCAGAACGTCATGATGCCCGCGATCACGAGAGCCACCACCGAGGCCCAGTTCATGTACCGGAAGATGGCCTCGAGGAAGGTGCGCTGGTCGCTCACGGCGTCGACGCCGGGCTCTGACGAGAAGGCCTCGTCGATCACCTCGTACTTCTCGGCGTCGACCATACTGACGCGGAAGGACTCCGGCAGCTGGTCCGCCGTCACCGAATCGACGATCGGGGAATTGGCGAACTGGTCGCGGAAGTGGCCGAGGGCCTCCTCCTGCGATTCGTAGGTGACGGTGTCGACATAGGGGGCGAACTGCTCGGACTCGAGGGTGGTCCGGATCGTCTCGCGCTGCTCGTCCGTCACAGGACCCGCAGCGCAGCTGGTCTGCGAGGAGTTGTCGACGCAGAGGTAGATGGTCACCTGCACGCGGTCGTACCAGTACCCCTTCATCTGGTTGATCTGCAACTGGAAGAGGCCTGCGGCACCCACGAAGGTGAGCGAGATGAAGGTCACCAGGATCACCGAGGTCACCATGGAGAGGTTGCGTCGGAGACCGGAGCCGATCTCCGAGAGGATGAAGGCGAGCCTCATTCGGCCAGCACTCCGGGCTCGCCCACGTAGATTCCCTGCGCGTCGTCGCGCACCACCGACCCGGCCCGCAGCTCCACCACGCGCTTGCGCATCGTGTTCACGATGTCGTCGTCGTGCGTGGCCATGACCACCGTGGTGCCGTTCTGGTTGATCCTGTCGAGGACCTTCATGATCCCCATCGACGTCGTCGGGTCGAGGTTGCCGGTCGGTTCATCGGCCAGGAGGATCCCGGGGCGGTTGACGATGGCGCGAGCGATCGCGACGCGCTGCTGCTCACCGCCGGAGAGTTCGTGCGGCATGCGGTTGTTCTTACCCTCGAGGCCCACCGTCGCGAGGACGTCGGGCACGGTCTCGCGGATGACGGCCCGACTCCTGCCGATGACCTGCATGGCGAAGGCGACGTTCGCGAACACGGTCTTGTTGGGCAGGAGGCGGAAATCCTGGAAGACGACGCCGATCCCCCGGCGGAGGCGCGGTACGCGCCAGCTGGGGATGTTGGCCACGTTCTGCCCGGCGACGTACACCGCACCGCTCGTCGCGCGGTCCTCCTTGAGGACCAGGCGGATGAACGTGGATTTTCCCGAGCCGGAGGCGCCGACCAGAAAGACGAACTCGCCACGGTCTACGTCGAGTGAGACGGACTCGAGGGCCGGTTGCGATTTCTGGTCGTAGGTCTTCGTGACGCTGTCGAATCTGATCATGATCACTCTGCGCCCATGGAACTGCGCCGGGCACGGGCATTTGATGGGGGAAAGGGAGCCGCGGCTGTTCCGACTATAACGACGGCGTCACGGCGAGGGCCGTAGTCGGGGGGTGTGTCGTCGTGCGCCGGGGGTCGCCCACGCCGTGGTCCGCCGTCATTGCTGGTGATGCGCTGCGTGATGCCTAGGCGGTGTCGTTCCTGTTGTTGGTCCGCCACCGGATACCCGCGTCGATGAAGTCGTCGATCTCGCCGTCGAACACCGACGAGGTGTTCCCCACCTCGTGGTTCGTCCGGAGGTCCTTCACCATCTGGTACGGGTTCAGCACGTAGGACCGCATCTGGTCCCCCCAGGACGCCTTGACGTCGCCCGCGAACGCCTTCTTCTCGGCGTCCTCCTGCTCCTTCTTGAGCAGCAGCAGGCGCGACTGCAGCACCCGCATGGCCGCTGCCCTGTTCTGGATCTGGGACTTCTCGTTCTGCATCGAGACGACCGTGCCGGTGGGGAGGTGTGTCAGCCGGACGGCGGAGTCGGTCGTGTTGACCGACTGCCCTCCTGGGCCCGAGGAGCGGAACACATCGACGCGGATCTCGTTGTCCGGCACCTCGATCACGTCCGTCTGCTCGATCAGCGGGATGACCTCGACGGCGGCGAAGGAGGTCTGGCGGCGGCCCTGGTTGTCGAAGGGACTGATTCGGACGAGGCGGTGCGTTCCCGCCTCGACCGAGAGGGTCCCGAACGCGTAGGGCGCCTTGACCTCGAACGTCGCGGACTTCAGGCCGGCCTCCTCCGCGTAGGAGGTGTCCAGCACCTGCGTGGGGTACCCGTGGCGCTCGGCCCACCGCAGGTACATGCGCAGGAGCATCTCGGCGAAGTCGGCGGCGTCCACTCCCCCCGCGCCCGACCGGATGGTCACGACCGCCTCACGCTCGTCCCATTCGCCGGCCAGCAGCGTGACGACCTCGAGGTCGTCGAGGGACTTCCCCAGCGAGATCAGCTCCTTCTCGGCCTCCGCCATGGAGTCGTCGTCGTGCTCGTCCTGCCCGAGTTCGACGAGCACCTCGAGGTCGTCGATCCGGCTCTCGAGTGTCTCTAGGCGCTCGAGCGCGGACTGGCGGTGCGAGAGTTTCGAGGTGACCTTCTGGGCCGCGGCGGGATCGTCCCAGAGGTCGGGGGCGCCTGCTTCCTCGCTCAGTTCCTCGATGTCCTTACGGATGCCTTCGACGTCCGACACCTGCTCGATGGACTGGTACTTGGCGCGGAGTGCGCGGATCTCAGCGGGAAAATCAGTGGCTGCCATGGTTGTTCCAGCCTACGTCATGGCCTTCGAGGCCCCGATCGTGGTGTCATCGGGTCAGCTCGGCACGGGCGTCCGACTGCGCGACGATCGGTATGCCATCGGGAACGAGGAAGTTGACGATCGGCGGCCGCACGACGGCGGTCAGGACCACGCGGGCGGTCCGGCCGTCAGGCGCTCCTGTGGACGGATCCACGGCGAGTTGCTCGAACCGCGCGTCCGCTCCGACGGCTGTGAGGTACCCGGCGGTGGAGCGCTCGACGCCGGAATCCTGCAGCGCCGGAAGGGGCGTCGCGGCTCCGTCACCCGTGCCCACGCCGATGCTGTACTCGTCAGCAGCCGCGAGGGCTGCGCCGTCCGCCGCGGACAACAGCTTCTTGTGCTCTATGTAGACGGCGGACACCGCGAGCACCACGGTGACGACCAGCAGGGAGACGAGCAGATAGCCGATGATCAGCACACCGACCTGTCCGCTCTCCGCGTCATCGCGGTCGCACAGTATGGCCGGGCAGCTCGTGGCAGGACAATTTCGCGCCTTCATCGTCCGGCCGCCGTCACCCGAAGCGCTCGACGATCTGCGTCGCCGCCGAATCGACCGTGGCGGCCGAGGGATACGATCCTGCGATCGCGGGGATGAGCGGCAGCGGAACCTCGAGGGCCACGGTCACGGTCACGGACGAGCCCGGTGCGAGACACTCGTCGCTGCAGCTGATGGCGACGTCCACCTGGTCCTGCGTGAATCCGAAATCGGCGAGGGCGACGGCGACCGCCTCGCGTGCCCGGGCGTCGGCCTCCTCCGGGCCGGAAGCATCGACGTACACTTTCGCAGCCTGATCGGCAGCGCCGACGACGGCGAAGGAGCCACCCTGCAGCTGCCCCACCGTCAGCACGAGGTAGACCACCGGGACGAGGAGCAGCACGCCGAGGAACACGAACTCGACGACGGCGCTGCCTTCCTCGGCGATCGCCGCGAGCCGTAGTGACCTGCGGCGCGTCGCTGTGTCGATACCCGGAGCGGCCCCGCTCGGGTTCCGCGCGCGGGAACGCTCACGACGGGAGGGCAGCATGGCCTCGCACCTCCATCACACCGCCGGGCCCGACGAGCCCGATCACGGGCAGGGGTGCGCGGACCATGACTTCGAGGGTCTCGACCCCGCCGACCGAACTGGTTCCGACGGTCACGTCGGAACCGTACGCATCCGCGAGGGACCCGCGGATCAGATCGGACGTCCGTCCGACGGCGTCCTGCGGGGTGCGGTCCGCCAGCGTCCCGTACCGTGCGCCGGACGCCGCGGCGTCGATGAGCGTGTTCCGCACGTGGAGCACCAGCGTGAGCTGGATGATGGCGATGAAGATGACCGTGAGCAGACCACCGATCAAGGCGAAGTCGACCACCGCCGCCCCTCGTTCCCCGTCATCCCCCGAGCGCGGAGCAGCCCGCTGGGCCCGGGCACGTGATGCGAGTGTCACCTAGGGCGAGACCTGGTCGATCGCCTGGTTGAACAGTCCTTCGAGGGCGGGCCCTGCTATCGCGAGCAGCGCAGCAACGAGAACCGCCGACATGAGCGTGATCATGACCCATCCCGGGACGTCACCGCGCTCCGGGTCCTCCCCTCCTCTGACGAGGGAGGTCAGGACGGCGAGGATCAGGACGGCGATGCGGATGATGGTGGTTCGGATCTTCATGGAAGGTCCCCCTGGTTGTTGTGGACAGCGTGCATTGGTCAGAAACCCAGATTGATGAGAGCGATGCCGGGGTAGACGGCGAACAGGACGGTCAGTGGAAGGACCCCGAAGACGAGTGGGACCATCATCGCGATCTCCTTCTTCCCGGCGGACTCCATGAGGTCGCGCTTGGCGAGATCACGGACGTCCTGAGCCTGGGCACGAAGGACGTCGGCGAGCGGCGTCCCGCGTTGGACGGCAACCGTGATCCCGTCGACGAACCGCGCGAGCGGGGCCAGACGGGTGCGGTGCGAGAAGTCCTGCAGTGCGTCGACCAGGGGCTTCCCGGCGCGGGTCGCCGCCAGGACCAGACCGAATTCCCGCGCGAGCTCTCCGTGCGCCGTCCTGCAAATGCGTTCGAGTGCTCCCGTGGTGCTCTCGCCCGCGGACACGGCAAGCGCCATCAGCTCCGCCAGACTGGGGAACTCGGCGAGCATCCGTGCCTCACGGCGGCGGATGTCGGCGGACAGGACGTAGTCGCGTCCGACGAAGCCCATGACGGCGCAGCCGAGGATGATGACGACGGCCAGCGGCACGTTGACGGAACCCGCAGCCGCCAGAAGCACCATCACCAGCGTGGACGCCGCGAGGCCCGCCGCGGCCCAGAGCAGCTGCTGGGCGCGGAAGTCCGTGGTGCTCTGTCCCCGTCCGGCCTGCGCGAGGCGACGCGCCAGCGTGGCCGCTGCAGGATTGAAGCGGTGCGACCAGGTGACGAGGTCCACCAGGAGGGGCCGGACGATGCGACCCAGCGGCCCGAACGGCGTGACGTCCGCATTCGTCTCGGCGAGCAGACGCGACTGCACGTCCACCGCGCGGAGCTGTGGCGCGATCCGCTCGGTCAGGGACACCGGACGCATGGGAGGCAGTCGCACTACGACGAGCCACAGTCCTGCACCGAGCACCACGCCGCACAGGGCCGCGATGGCCAGCACCGGGGTCATCGCAACACCCGCTCGTCCTCGGGCAGCGCCCCTATGCGCAGCATCACGCGATAGCAGACCACCGAGACGAGGAGACCTCCGAGGAGGACGGCAGCCCCTGCGGCGGAGTTGTAGGCACGGACGGCCTCGGGGCGGGTCGCGAGGAGCATGAGCACGAGCCAGGGAGCTGCGACCGCCAGGCGAGCTGCGTTGACGGTCCAGGACTGACGCGCCTCGAGTTCACTCCGTGTCCGTGCGGCATCGCGGAGGAACTCCGACAGCGTGCCGAGCAGGCGCCCGAGGTCGGACCCACCAACCTCCCTGGTCATACGGAGGGCCTCGACGATGCGATCGGCAACGGGGTCGGCGAGGCGCTCCTTGAGCCGGGTGAGGGCGTCGTCGAACCGTCCGCCTGCGCGGTAGTCCGCACCGAACGCGCGGAAGGCGGGCCGCAGCTCGAGGGGACCCTTGTCGCCGAGCTGCATCAGCGCCTCGGGGAGGGACAGGCCCGCGCGGATGGCGGAACGAAGATGATCCACGACGTCGGGCCACAGCTCGCGGAGGGAAGCCGTGCGCTTCGCGGCCCGCCACCGGACGACAGTGAAGGGGAGGAAGCCGCCGAAGAGGGCGAAACACAGGGCGATCGGCACCGACGCGGTGAGCACGAACCCGGCCAGCAGCACGAAGGAGCCCACCGCGATGCACGATCCGATCAGACCTGTGGACGAGACGCGTTCGATCCCTGCACGCAACAGGAGGTCGTCCAGGCGGTGTCGCCGCACCTGCTCGGCCCGCGCACGTTCAGGGCGCTCCCAGAAGGACCACCAGATGAGAAACAAGCCGGCTCCGAGCGCGATCCCGAGGGCGGTGCTCACGCCCTGGCCCCCAGGAGGGCCGAGACGTCCACCCCGGCCGCGGCGAACTTCTCCTCGGACGGCATCCCGGTGGCGGTCAGTTCGAGCACACCGTCGACACGCTTGAACACGGTCGAGGATTCGATGACGCCGTTCTCGACCCTCCGGCCAAGGGCCATGATCTCCATGACACGCCGCTGGCCACTGGAGAGCCGGGCGCAGTGCACGACGAGATCGATGCATGACGCCACGGTCGGCACGACGAAGCTGCTCGAGATGTTCTCACCCGCGAGAAGCGGCAGGGTGCAGATCTTGGTGATGGCGTCGTGTGCGTTGTTCGCATGGACACTGCACATCCCCGGCAGCCCGCTGTTCAGGGCGATGAGCATGTCCAGACTCTCCGCTTCGCGGACCTCACCGACGATGAGACGGTCCGGCCGCATGCGTAGCGCCTCCTTCACCAGCCGACGCAGCGGTATCTCGCCGTGTCCCTCGAGGTTCGGCTGACGACACTGGAGACCGACCACATCCCGCAGGGGCAATTGCAGTTCGAAGATCTCCTCGACCGTGATCACGCGTTCGCGGGGACCGATCGATGCTCCCAGGCAATTGAGCAAGGTGGTCTTGCCGGCTTGCGTGGCACCCGACACGAGGATGTTGAGGCCGCTCGCGACCGCCGCGTGCAGGAATCGTGCGGCCTGGGGGGAGAGCGAACCGAGTTCGACCAGGTGTTCGAGTCTCGACGCGCGTGCGATGAACTTCCTGATGTTGACGGACCAGTGGTTCCTCGTGACATCGGGGATCACGACGTGCAGACGCGAGCCGTCGGGCAGCGACGCGTCGACGAAGGGCGAGGAGAGGTCGAGGCGGCGGCCGGAGGACTTAAGCATCTTCTCCACGAGGTCGCGGACCTGCTGGTCGCTGAGCGAGAGAGCAGTGAGCTCCGACTCCCCGTTCCGGGCGACGTACACCTCGGACGGCGCGTTGATCCAGATCTCCTCGACGGTGGGATCATCGAGGAGAGGCTGCAAGGCCCCGAAGCCCGCGACGGCGTCATACACCTGCTTGCGGGCGAGATCTCCCCGGCCCAGCGGAGGCAGAACGCCGAGGAGCGCCCTGTCCTCGTAGTCGGCAACGGCGTCCCGCACGAGCGACTGCACTTCGACCACCTGGCGTGCAGGGTCGAGGCCACGCCGGCGGATGAGCTCACGCACCTCGTCCTCGACCAGTCGCACAGCATCCATACGTATCCCCCGTGTGCATTCCCGCGGTCATGACAACGGCGGATCGGAGCCGATCGGCTCGTGACTCCCTCACAATATAGAGCGCACACGCGCCTGCCCAGACGTGCTCGTCGGGTGTGCATAACCACATGCACCGGACGCTGAGACCCACGCCACCCCCGCACACCCACGACACGCCGCTGTAAATACCGCGACACGCGCAGGTTTTACCTAGTATTCCGCCTTCACATCCGAAACGTTCGTCACACTGGTAACACGAATGTAGGCTGCACGGGATTTCACACGCTGGCTAACGCCCGGATTCTGCTGGAGAAACCCGTGACCTTGCCTTTCCCCGTTCGGCTCCTGTGCGCCGCGGTCCTGTCCATCGGTCTCTTGGGCGGTGCAGTTCCCGCGGTGGCGCTGCAGACGGCGCCCCCACCGCCGACCCAGGCGACCTCGGCGCCCACCGGAACGAGCGGAACCGCACCGTCGCCGTCGCCGTCGCCGTCCCAGACTCCGGTCGCCGAAGTATCGGACACACAGACAGCGGCGCCGACGTCGACCGTCACGGATCCTGCCGACGCGGGCCGGCCGGCACCGGCCGCCGGGCAGGCGACGACCGCTCCCGGCTCGGGACCCTCCCAGGACAAGATCACGTCCTTCGTTCCCGACCTCTCGTGGAACCCCCTGGCGGATCCGAACTCCGACGCCCGCTACGGGGAGCACTTCGCGGAGCCCATCACGCCCCTCAAGGCACCCACGCTGAACAACGACGCGGCCGGTCTGGCCGCCATCGCTCCGCGCTCCGGCGTCTTCAGGATCACGCTCGTGACGGTGCAGCTCGCCGACAAGACCGTCGCGGACACGGACGCCATCAACATGAACGCCGCGCGAGGTTCCATCACGAAGGCGAGCGAGTTCTGGAACACGATGTCCGCGGGGCGGCTGTCCCTCACGAAGGTCGACGAACGACGACACAAGTCAGCCGCCCGATCGACGGATTCCTACACCACGATCATGGCGACCGTCACGCGCGAACTGAACTGGCAGACGCGACCGTACGAATCACTCTTCGTCTTCGTTCCGCACGCGGACCTCAAGTACGGCAACGGGGGCGGAATCCTGGGCGGTGGCTTCACGGACGGCCCCACGAGTGGCCGGATCCTCATGCCCTACCCCTCGGCACTCACCAACAATGTCGTGGCGCACGAATTCGGCCACGTACTCGGCCTGCACCACGCCAACTCCCTCGTCTGCTCCAACGCGCGGTCGGACGTCCCCCGCTCCGGGGGCTCGTGGGCGGACCCCGCCTGCTACTCCTCCGAGTACAGCGACCTCACCGACCTCATGGGGTTCGCGCAGACCAGCACCCCGCCCATCAACGCCTTCCTCTGGGAATACGGAGGCTTCGGACGCGGCGACGAGATCCTCAACATGGGAACCGTTTCTTCGACAAGGACCGTGACACTCCGCCCGTGGTCGGGCACCGCGTCCAACAGGGCCGCCCGCTTCACCGATCCGACGAGCGGCGAGGTGTACTACCTGGAACTGCGTGCACCGGTCGGCTTCGACTCGGCGACCGCAATCGGAGGCAACCGGGGCGTGAAGATCACGAAGAAGGACATCCTCGGATGGAGCGGCAATGCGTCGATCGTGCTGACCCCGAACAGCACGCGCTCAGGGTGGGGGAACTCGTCGCTCACCTGGCAGCAGGGTCAGACCTTCACGACCCACGGTGGCACCCAGGTACGCATCAACTCCGTGAGCAACGAGGCGGCGACCGTCACCATCGCCGGTCCGGAGTCCACCACGTCGGCGGCTGGGGCGGCGATCGCGGCGGTCGCGGCCCGCACC